>PNKX01000020.1 GCA_013822725.1 Pirellula sp. | reverse complement strand
ACCGACATGTTGAGCGTCGACAGATTGAGGTAGTGCCGAATGATCTGCGGCTCGGGGACCTCCGGCAGCGCCGGTGGCGCGGCGGCGACGGCGCTCGCCGGCAGCAGGTCCTCAACCGCCGCTTCCGGCACATCGCACGCCGGCAAGCGAGCGGCGCGGCGGCCTGGCTTGGAGAGATCGAACAGGAGCTGCGTGTCGCGGGTATTTCGCATCTGTTTTTACTTCTTTTTTGAACCGCCAAGGACGCCAAGAGCGCCAAGGGGGAACTTGGGAACCGCCGATGAACACAGATAAACGCCGATAAGAAATCAATTCATCTGCGTTAATCTGCGTTCATCAGCGGTTCCTGTTTTGTCTTTTGTATTTCTTGGCGCTCTTGGCGTCCTTGGCGGTTAAGTATTTCTTCTTACGCGTGAGCCGGTTGTCGCGCGGACTTGGCAATGAGCGACTTCACCAGTCCGTCGATGTCGGCCTTCGTCCGCTTCTCGGTGACGGCCACCAGGAAGCAGTCGCTCAGTTCTGGATACCAGCGACCGAGCGGCAGGCCGGCGAGATAGCCGGCGTCGAGGGCGTCGCGGAGGAGAACGTCTACCTTGTTCTCGGCGTCGCGGATGACGACTTCCTTGAACGTCGGAGCGTCGAACGCTTGGCTGAACCGTTCGTTCTGGCAGAGCTGCTCAGCGAGGTAGCGGGTCTTCTGCAAGCAGAGATTGGCCGTTTCGCGGAGGCCTTGCGGGCCGGCTTGGGCGAGGTAGACGCTCGCGCGGACGGCGAAGAGCGCCTGGTTGGTGCAGACGTTGCTCGTCGCCTTGTCACGGCGAATGTGCTGCTCGCGGGTTTGCATCGTGAGGACGTAGCACTTCTTGCCGCGGCGGTCGACCGTCTCGCCGACGATCCGGCCCGGCATGCGGCGGACGAGCGAGTTGTCGCACGCCATGATGCCGAGGTAAGGGCCGCCGTAGCTCATCGGCGTGCCGAGCGTGTGCCCTTCGGCGACGGCGATGCTCGCGCCGTAGTCGCCGGGGCGCTTGAGAATGCCGAGGCTGATTGGATCGAACACCGCAACCAGCAACGCGCCGGCTTGCTTGGCGACGGCGGCGACGCGGTCGGCGTCTTCAACGCAGCCGAAGAAGTTCGGTTGCTGCAGCAGTACGGCGGCCGTTTTGTCGTCGATCGCCGCGGCGAGGGCGTCGGCGTCGAGCACGCCGGCCGGGCAGTCAAGCGTGACGAGTTCGGCGTCGATGTTCTCGAAATAAGTCTCGATCGTCTGACGATACTCCGGATGGAGCGACGACGGTGCGATCACCTTGTTACGACTGCCGCCCGCGTGGAGCGCCATCAACACCGCCTCGGCCGCGGCGCTGGCGCCGTCGTAAAGGCTGCTATTCGCCACGTCGAGTCCGGTCAGCCGCGCGATCAGCGACTGGTACTCGAACATCACCTGCAGATTGCCCTGGCTCGCTTCGGCCTGGTAGGGCGTGTACGAGGTGTAGAACTCGCTCCGCGAGCCGATGACGTCGCAGACCGACGGCACGAAGTGATCGTAGCTCCCCCCGCCGAGGAAGCAGACCTTCGTGCCAGCGTGGTCGTTCAGCGCGGTGAGTTGCCGCAGATGCTGATCGAGCTCCATCTCCGAGAGCGCCGGCGGCAAATTCAGCGGCCGCTTGAGCTGCAGGGCGTCGGGGATGGGAGCGAAGAGCTCGTCGATGCTCGCGGCGCCAATCGCGGCGAGCATTTCGGCCTGATCTTCAGCGGTGTTGTAGTGGTAAGGCATGTGTTTGGTGCTGCTAAGAATGGGACGCGGATGAACGCGGATTCAGCGGATTGACGCTGATCATTCCTGTTCGTTGAAACGGCCTTCCCAAGTCATCCGCGAAAATCCGTCCAATCTGCGAAAATCCGCGTCCTATTCTTCGTTGGAGGCGGATGCAACTCGTTGACGACGCGGCGGCTTAGTGCCCTTCTTCAGCGCACTGCTTTTCGTACGCGGCGAAGTCCAGCAGGTTGCCGAGGTTCGATTCGTCGGTGATGCGGATCTTGGCGATCCAGCCTTTGATGTAGGGATCGGTGCTGAGGATCTCGAGGCTGTCGGGAAGCGCCGTGTTGACCTCGATCACCTCGCCGGTGACGGGGGCGTAGACGTCGCTCACAGCCTTGACCGATTCAACTTCGCAGAATGGCTGCTCCGCTTCGACCTGGGCGCCGACTTTCGGCAGTTCGATGAATACCAGGTCGGTGAGGGCTTCCACGGCAAAGGCCGAGATGCCGACGGTGGCGACCTTGGCGCCGCCGACTTCGGAAATGGAGACCCATTCGTGCGTTTTGGCGTAGTGGAGGTCTTCGGGTTTCACTTCTGCAATCTCCCGATGTTATGGGGGCTTTTGTGTTTCTCGCAAAGGCGCTAAGGTGCAAAGGGATCGCAAAGAAATGCGGGGAGGATTTTTAACCACGAAACACACGAAAACGACGAAAGGAAGAAAAGGTTAACGAATGAAGCAATTGCATTGCGAAACCAGCTCTTATTCTTCTCTCAACTGTTTTCTTTTCGTTCCTTTCGTGTGTTTCGTGGTTAAATGCATTTCTTCTTTGCGTTTCCTTTGCGCCTTCGCGGCTTTGCGAGAGACAAATAACTAAACTACTTCCCGCGCTGATAAAACGGCAGCGGGACGACTTGGGCGGGGTGGTGTTGGCCGCGGATGTCGACGGCCAGCGGGGTGCCGGGGGCGGCGGCGGTTTGTTTGACGAAGCCCATCGCGATCGGCCGTTCAAACGTCGGCGAGAACGTGCCGCTCGTCACGGCGCCAACGGGCTCGTCGCCGTGCAGGATGACGGCACCTTCGCGAGCCGGGCGTTTGCCTTCGAGCTGCAAACCAACGCGGACCGATTGCTGGTGATTCTTTTGGGCCTCAATGATCGCCTCGCGGCCAACGAACTCGCGGCCGCGGAGGTTAATCGCAAAGTTGAGATCGGCCTGTACCGGATTGATTTGCTCGGATAACTCGTGCCCGTAAAGCGGCATGCCGGCTTCGAGCCGTAGCGTATCGCGCGCTGCCAAGCCAACTGGTCCGCCGCCGAGCGGTTCGGCCCGCTCGATGAGCCGCGTCCAAATGATGCCGGCGTCGGCGGCGTCGCAGATGATCTCGCAGCCATCCTCGCCCGTGTAGCCGGTGCGGCTGACGAACGAGCGGAACGACGCCACGCGAGCCATCACGCCGAAGTAGTAGCGTAGCGAAGTGAGCTCATGGTCGCAAATCGCGTCGAGGACTTCGATCGCCTTGGGGCCTTGAATCGAAATCATCGCGTAGTCGGCGGTCTTGTCGTCGATGCCGACGTCGAAGTCGCCGCGGCGTTGGTTGAGCCACGAGACGATCTTCGTCCGGTTGCTGGCGTTGACCACCAGCCCGTAACCGCTGAGGCCCCCTTCGGGGAGTTGGATCTGATAGACGAGGATGTCGTCGAGAACGCCGGCCGACTCGTTGCAGACGAGCGAGTAGCGGACCTGCCCGGGAGTCATGTCGTCGATGCGCCGCGTGAGGAGCGAATCGAGGAACCGCTGCGCGTCGGGACCGTCGATGATCAACCGACCCATGTGCGAGATGTCGAACAGCCCGGCGGCTTTGCGGGTCGCCTGATGTTCTTCGACGATCGAGGTGTACTGCACCGGCATCGACCAGCCGGCGAAGTCGACCATCCGCCCGCCGTGGGCGACGTGCCAACCATGAAGCGGCGTCCGCAAGAGTTCCGATTCGTCGTTCATGAAGTTGGGCTGCCCGGGAGAGGGGAGAGTCGTTGTTGTACGGGAATTGGGTGGGGGGCGGAAGAATCGAGATTGCGCAGAGTTTTTTCTTTTCCCCCTCCCTCGCAGGGAGGGGCTAGGGGAGGGATTCTCGACGTTTCTCCTGCGCAAGACGAACCACCCTCAAAATGCCCTCCGCTACTCCGTCGAGATTGGTCAGCACTTCGTCGTTGGTGATTCGCATCACGTTCAATCCAAGATTCGCCAAAAGCTTTGAACGCTCTGCATCATACGACTCGCGACCGTTGTGGCTTTCTCCGTCGAGTTCGATCACCAACTTGGCTTCAGCGCAGTAGAAGTCGACGATAAAAGGCTCGATCGGATGTTGTCGGCGAAACTTCAGCCCAGCAAGCTGGCGACTGCTGAGGATCGACCACAGTAACTTCTCTGGATGCGTCGCTTGCTTGCGCAAATCGATCGCTCGATCTCGGGTGACCTTGGTGACGCGTTTTAATGGGCGCATGCTCATGTGGTGGCTTGCGGGGTCGTGAATCCCTCCCCTAGCCCCTCCCTGCGAGGGAGGGGGATTCTCGCGGAAGCCGTATTCTACGGGCGGCAGGGCGGGTCGCCAGGGGCCGGCAGGCGAAGGGGGTAGGCGCCGTGGCGAATGAGCGCCGATTTTCGGTGTGCCAACCGCTACGGCCATTTAGCCCCGCCGCTCGCGGCGGGTCGCGGGGCGAGCCCCGCGGCTAAATGGGTTGTAGCGGTGTGGTGGTTCGTTTGTCGGGGCCGACGTGATCGCGAGATTCGCTGCCGCTACCGTCTCCCCTTGCCCCCCTTACGCGGGCCCTTCTTCTTCGCCGGCTTGGCGGGAGCCTGCCCGGCAGGACTGCGGCGGCTGCGGGTTCTGGGGGCGGGGACGTTCGACTTGCCGACGCGGCCGAGCAGCCGGAAGTCGAGCTGCCGCCGGTCGACGTCGACTGCCGCGACGGCGACGCGGACCGTATCGCCCAGACGGTACGAATTGCCGTTCCGCAGGCCGTGAACCACATGGCCGGCGCGATCGAAGCGGTAATAGTCGTCAGTCAGCGCGGCGATCGGAATAAAACCCTCGGCCGGGATGTCGGAACCGGTGACGAACAGCCCGAAGCTTTCCACCCCGGTGATGTAGCCGTTCATCTCCGTGCCGATTTTGTCGGCGAAGTAGTTGAGTAGTTTGACTTTGTTCAGTTCGCGCTCGGCCTCGGTGGCCCGCTGTTCGCGGTCGCTGCAGTGGTCGCCGAGGATCAGCAGCGTCTCCAGGTTTTGCAGGGGCTTCTTCCCCTGGGCGAGGTCGTCGATCAGCCGATGGACCGTCAGGTCGGGGTAGCGGCGAATCGGCGAGGTGAAGTGGCAGTAGCATTCGCTCGCTAGCGCGAAGTGGCCCGCTTCTTCGGGGCTGTAGACGGCGCGCTGCATCGAGCGGAGCGTGGCGTAGTTGATGGCCGCCTCGCGGGGATCGCCCTCGATATCTTTGAGCAGCTTTTGCAGCGCGAAGCGGCTTTCCAGGCTATCGGTCTTGATGCCGAGCTCGCCGACGAATGCGGTGAGGGCCTTCAGCTTCCGCGGATCGGGGGCGCCATGGACGCGGCGGAGGAAGATCAGCTCGTCGTCGAACAGTTTTTCAGCGACCGCCTCGTTGGCGGCGAGCATGAACTCTTCGATGATCTGATGGCTCTCGGTGTTGATCTCCAGATGAGCGCCGGTGACGCGGCCATCTTTGTCGAGATCAATCTCTAGTTCGGGACGGTTTAGTTCGAGCGCCCCGCGGCGGAAGCGGCGCTCGCGGAGTTGCATCGCGAGCGCGAACATCCGTTCGAGGAGGGCGTCGACCTCTGGGGTGAGGTTGGAGAAGACGCTGGCGGTGGATTTTGCGGGGCGAGCTGGCTTTTTAGGGGAGGGCGTTTCGGTGGGGCTCGCGCTTGGCTGCGCCGCGCGGCTAACCATGCCGCGGGCGAGGAGGTACTCGTCGACCTCTTCGTATGTAAACCGCCGCCGGCTTTTGATCACGCTCTTAAAGACATCGGTCCCGATGCGCACCCCGTCGGCGGTGAACTCGATGCGTGCCGTGATCGCGTAACGCACGCGGTCGGGCTGCAAGCTGGCGAGGTTGTTCGAAATGATCTCCGGCAACATCGGGATCACGCGATCAGGCAAGTAGACGCTGGTGGCCCGATCTTTCGCTTCGCGATCAAGGGCCGTCTTCGGTTGCACGAAGTGCGAGACGTCGGCGATGTGGACGCCGAGCAACCAGTGGCCGTTGTCGGCGCGCGTGAGCGAGATGGCGTCGTCGAAGTCGCGGGCCGTCACGGGGTCGATCGTGATGATCGTCTCGCCGGTGATGTCCTGCCGATGGAATCCCGAACTCTCTGTGCCGATCGATTCGTCGAACTTCTCCGCCTGGAGGCGCGCGTCTTCGAGGGCGTCCTCGGCGAACGGCCCCGGCAGGCTGTACTCGTGCATGATCGACAGCGTGTCGACCCCCGGCAGACCGCGGTTGCCGAGGACTTCGATGATCACCCCTTCGCCGTCGTGAACGTGCGAGGGGAAGCGGACCATTTCGATGACGACCTTGTCGTCGTGCTGCACTCCCTTGGCGCCAGGGTCGCCGACGTAGATCGGCTGCGTGAACAGCTTGCCGTCGATCTGCACCATCCCCATGCCGCCTTGCTCGAAGTACGTGCCGACAAAGCGATTCGTGGCGCGGGTGACGACGTCGATGATGCGGCCTTCCATCTTGCCGCCACGGCCGCGCTGGCTGAGCTTGACGCTCACCGTGTCGCCGCTGGCGGCGTCGCCGGCGGCATTGGCAGGAATGAAAATGTCGGCGTCACGGCCCTCGACGCGTTGCGTTCCCTCGGGACGGACGAAGCCGAAGCCTGCTTCCATCCGGCGGAACGCGCCGACGATATGGTCGGGATCACCCTTCGGTTTTTTCTTCTTGGGTTTCGATTCCGATTGATCGCCAGCGTCGTCGACCGCCCCTGTCGGGAGCGGGCTAAATGGTTCCAACGGCGTGGGGAGTTCTTCTGAACTCGTGGTCGCTTCGTCTGCCGGAGCCTTCCCCCGTCTCCCTTCCGCCTTCCCCCCTCCGGCGACCGGCAACACCATATGGTTCGACCCATACGCCAACAACCCTTCGCGGACCATCTTCTTGACGGTCTTACGCACCGTCTCAGCCTCGTCGCCGGTGAGGCCGAGCCGCTTAGCGATCAGCTTCGGCTTCATCGCCTTATAGTCGGCGTGATTGACGATCGAGAGTATTTCTTCGCGGAGATGTTGCATGATGCTTTGATGAAATGTGGGGAGTAACCACGAAGTCACGAAGGGCACAAAACGTATGTGCGAGCCGGGGCGTCCCGCCCCCGGCGTTCATTGGCGGTTTCAGATTGTCTTGTCCCTGGTGCGTCCTTTGTGCCTTGGTGTCTTCATGGTTAGTTTTCTCTTTTTAATGCGCCGGGGGCGGGACGCCCCGGCTCGCTTGGGTGGTTACATCGCTCCCTTGTAAAGCTTCCGCCCGATCTGCGTGAAGTACTGCGTCCACGGGCTATCTGCGTTCGGGCAGTCCTTGATCAGCTGCGTGAAGCTCGCCAGCTTCGCGTCGAGGTTGTCCAAGTGATGCAGCGCCACCGCTTCGAGCGTCATCGGCAGCTTCGAGCTGCCGTATTCGTACTCGCCGTGGTGGCTGACGATCATGTGCTTGATCTCGGTGATCAGCTTCTCGGGCATCGGCATGCCGTCTTTGCGGATCGCTTCGCGGACTTTGTCGTCGACCATCGTGATCCCCATGATCATGTGGCCGAGCATCTGACCTTCGTCGGTATAGGAGATGTCGCGGTCGTAGCTCAGCTCGTCGACCTTCGCGGCGTCGTGGAGGAAGGCGCCGACCAGCAGCTTGTCCTGGTCGAGTTGCGGGTAGCGCGGGGCGACGACCAGCACCAGCTCCAGCAAGCTGACGACGTGCTCGAGCAGGCCGCTCTTGTAGCCGTGGTGATTCTTCATGCCCGCGGGGGCGATGCAGAACTTGTCCATGAAGACCGAGTCGTCGGCGAACGCCTTCACCAGTCGCTGCAGCGGCGGCGTTTGGATCTTGGCAAGGATTTCGACCAGGCGGGCGCGCATGCGGTCGACGTCAGCTGTTTGCAGCGTCATGAAGTCGGCTTCGCACACCTCGTCGGGCCGCGCGCGGCGGATGCGGTTGGCGATCAGCTGCATGTTCCCCTGAAACAACTGCGTGGCGCCGTCGACCACGACGAAGTCGCCATTCTCGAACGCCTTGTAGTCGTCCTCGCTGGCGTTCCACATGCGGGTGTTGATCGACCCGCTCCGGTCGCTCAGATCGACCTGGAGGTAGAGGTTGCCGTTCTTGTTCGGCCGCAGCAGCTTCTCGGAGGCGAGAAAGACCTGCTGCACCGGTTCGTTATGGGCGAGTTGGCTGACGAAGCGACGATCGGGCATGGGGGAGGGTTCAGGCATCGGGGTTCAGAGAGCAGCCGCGGGTCAACGACCCGCCGGAGCGAATTCAAGAAGGGACAATCATACCAAAATCAGCCTTGGCCGTATTTGCCGGCGGTTTCAGCCGTGCTGGCGAATGGTTCGGAATTGAACCGCCAAGGACGCCAAGAGCGCCAAGGAAATGCGGGGGAAGAATTCGAGAGCCCGCGAATCACGCGAATAGACGCTAATGAATGCATGGAATTGATATTCGCGATCATTCGCGTGATTCGCGGGCTTGTTCTTTCCCTTCTTGTCGAACTTGGCGTCCTTGGCGGTTGCCTTTCCTGTATTCTCGCTCGCATTCCGCAGGGGAGGGGAGTCGTTTAGAATGGCCCGCTTTCGCCTGTTCGCTCCGGCGGGTCGTTGACCCGCGGCTACCTGAACCCTGAACCCTCCGCCCAGCCCATGTCCGGTAAAACCGCCATCACTCCCACCCGCAGCGAGAACTACCCGGAGTGGTACCAGCAAGTCGTGAAGGGCGCCGACCTCGCCGAGAACTCCGACGTCCGCGGCTGCATGGTGATCAAGCCGTGGGGCTACGCGATCTGGGAGAACATCCAGCGGCAGCTCGACGCGATGTTCAAGGCGACGGGGCACGAGAACGCTTACTTCCCCCTGTTCATTCCGATGAGCTTCTTGGAGAAGGAGGCGGAGCACGTCGAAGGGTTCGCCAAGGAATGCGCCGTCGTGACGCACCATCGGCTGGAGCCAAACGGCAAGGGAGGACTCCGTCCGGCGCCCTCGGCCGAACTCGAAGAGCCGCTGATCGTCCGGCCGACGAGCGAAACGATCATCGGCGCCACGTTCGCGCGGTGGGTGCAGTCGTACCGCGATCTGCCGATTCTCATCAACCAATGGGCCAACGTCGTCCGCTGGGAACTGCGGACGCGGATGTTCCTCCGCACCACGGAGTTCCTGTGGCAGGAGGGGCACACCGTTCACGCCACCGCCGAGGAAGCGCAGATCGAGACGCGGCAGATGCTCGACGTGTACGCCGAGTTCGCCGAAAGCTCGATGGCGATGCCGGTCATCAAAGGGGAGAAGACCTCGGGCGAACGCTTTCCTGGCGCCGTCAGCACCTACAGCATCGAAGCGATGATGCAGGATCGCAAAGCGCTCCAGGCGGGGACGAGCCACTTCCTTGGCCAGAACTTTGCGAAGGCCCAAGAGATCAAGTTCCAAAGCGAAGCGGGCCAACTCGAATACGCCTGGACGACCAGCTGGGGCGTTTCGACGCGCTTGATCGGCGGGCTGATCATGACCCACTCCGACGACGACGGACTGGTGCTGCCGCCGAAGCTCGCACCGGCTCACGTTATCATTCTGCCGATCTACAAAACGCCGGAAGAACGCGCCAAGGTCGTGCCATTCTGCGAAGGGCTGAAGAAAGATCTTGCCGCTCAGCAGTACGCCGGCGAAGCAATCCGCGTGCGGATCGACGACCGCGACATCCGCGGCGGCGACAAGAAGTGGCAGTGGGTGAAGCGCGGCGTGCCGATCCGCCTGGAGATTGGCCTGCGTGATATCGACAACGGCACGCTGTTCCCAGCCCGCCGCGACGGCGTGAAGTCCGAGAAAGTCGCCCCGGCCGAGTTCGTGGCCAAGATTGCCGACGTACTCGCAGAGATGCAGCAAGGCCTTTTCGACCGTGCCGCGAAGCTCCGCGACGACGCGACAGTGAAGATCGACTCGCTCGCCGAGTTCGAAAAGTTCTTCACCCCGAAGAACGCCGACGAGCCCGAAATCCACGGCGGGTTGGCCTACTGCCATTTCGTCGACTCGCCGGAGATCGAAGAGAAGCTCAAGGAGCTGAAGGTCACCGTCCGCTGCGTGCCGCTCGACGGCGAAGCGGAGCCGGGGACGTGCATCTTCACCGGCAAGCCGAGCGCGAAGCGTGGCGTGTTCGCGAAGAGTTACTAGACCGCGGCGACTGCGTTACACGGTTTGGGGAATGGACAGGATAACAGGATTGCGCAGATCGACAGGATAAGATTGGAATTAGATGGCGTGTTGGCTTAACTGCTCGCCCATCCCCTTCATTCTTCATCCCGTCAATCCGCGAAATCCTGTTATCCTGTCCATCCTTCGAGCGAGCTCTCTAGACCGCATAGGCAGGCAGCGATGGGCGACATTCACGAACCGCTGCCAGTACAACTGCTCGTCGCGGCGACCAGCCGTTACGAGGAAGCTCTTGTGTGGGGACTTCGTGAATGCGAAGCTGAGTACGGTCCCCCCGCCGCCGTGAGCCCGGCGTTCGACTTCACCGAGACGAACTACTACGACGCCGAGATGGGCGTCGGGCTCAAGAAGCAGTTTTGGGTCTTCGAGAAACTCGTCGACCCAGGCCGCTTGCCAGCGATCAAACGGCAGACCAACTTTCTAGAGGCCGAGTACGCCGGTCTCAAACTCCATACCGAGCCGCGGCCACTCAACCTCGACCCCGGCTACATCACCCTCGCGAAACTGGTCCTCGCCTCGACGAAGGATCACGCCCACCGCATCTACCTAGGCGACGGCATTTACGCCGAGGTCACCCTGTCCTACCGTAAAGCGGGCTGGCAGCCGTTCGAGTGGACCTATCCCGACTACCGCCGCGCTGATTTTCAGGCCTTCTTCACGCACTGCCGGGAGTTTCTGCCGCGCGTCCGCCGGTAAAATTGACGCTCCTCGGCAACGGCATCTAGAATTGAGTGCAGGGGCGCTCGCTCCATTGTCACCGAATCCCTGACTTCTCTCGCAAACGACTGCGGATCCCCCATGAAAACGACACTCGTTTGGTTACTCACCGCCGCAACGGTTGGCGTCGCAGCGGGAGCGGCGCTCGGTTATTGGGAAGCAAGGCCCTGGACCGTGAGCGGCGAGAAGGTTTCTCCTAAGAGCGGACCAGCCGCCGGACCGCTGCAGACGCAGCCGCCTGCGAACGTCACTCAGGCGTCGATCGACGAAACGACGTTCAACTTCGACAAGATGGAGAGCGGCACCACGCAGCAGCACGTCTTCACCATCAAGAATAGCGGCAATTCGCCGCTTGATCTGGAGTTCGTCTCGCACACTTGCAAGTGCACGACCGTCGCGCTGAACGGCGCGTCGGTTGAACCGGGCGCCGCCGCGACCGTGCAACCTGGCGAGTCGGCTGAAGTGCTGCTCGAGTGGGCCGCCAAGGTGCCGCCGGGGCCGTTCCGGCATGGGGCCACCTTTACCACGAACGATCCCAAACACGCGCGGCTGGAATTGAGGGTCGAGGGCGACATCGTCGCGTCCACCACGCTCGAACCCTCGCTCCTGAGCTTCGGCAACGTCAACGTCGGCGCCGAGGGGAAGGCCGAGATGCTCGTCCTGGCGTTCATCGAACCGGAAGTGACCGTCGAGTCGTTCGAAATCACCGACCCGCAGCTGGCGGAGCAGATCGAGGTAAAAATCGAGCCGGTCGAGAAGTCGGCGCTGCCCGAAAACGCGCAAGCCGCCGCCAAGGTCGTCGCCACGTTCAAGCCTAAGGGAACGATCGGACCGTTCGGCGGTTCGCTCAAGATGAAGACGAACCTCAAGCAGGCCCCGAACATCGAAGTGCCGATTTACGGTTCGGTGAAGGGAGACATTTCCATCGCTGGCGCCGGGTGGGTGGAACCGACCGGCACGTTGCGGATCAGCCCGACGAAGAGCGCCGAAGGTTCGTCGACGCGACTGAACCTCTCGGTTCGCGGCGATCATGCCAAGACGACCGAACTGAAAGTGGCCAGCATTAAGCCTGACGAGCTGAAAGCGTCGCTCGGCGAGCCGAAGGTGATTCGGGATAACTTCGTGCAGATCCCGCTGACGGTCGACATTCCGCCGGGGTCGCGGCCAATCGTGATGATGGGCGAAGACCAAGGAGGCGAGGGCGAGATCATCCTCTCGACGACCCATCCCGAGACGCCCGAAGTGCGACTCAAGGTCGTGTTCATGGTGAAGCCGTGAGGGAACCACCAAGTCGTTTTGAATGAACCGCCAAGGACGCCAAGAGCGCCAAGGAAATACAAAGATTGAATTGGAACCGCGGATGAACGCAGATAAACGCCGATGAATCTTATTTGCGTTTATCTGCGTCCATCGGCGGTTCCTTCAGTTCTTTTCGATCTTCGTCGTGCCGTCGTGGTTTAATGATTCCCCGCATTCCCTTGGCGCTCCTTGGCGTCCTTGGCGGTTTGTTTTTTTAGAACTTTGCAGTACCCCTACGCCGCGATTGAAGCGCGCTGGCCCCGTCTGGCGGCAACCGGTACCATAACGGTTTCCAGCGCTCACGACGGTATCTCCCCGGCGGCTTGCCATCATGCGAATTCTTTCCTTTGCGGCGACGGCCTTCGTCTTCCTCGGCCTGCTAGCAATCGGCGGAAACGCCGCCGATCCAGCCGCCAAACCGAAGATCGATCCGATCAAGGCGAATGGCGAGATCTTCGTCGGGTGGCCGAAGCCGGAGTTCGCGCTAGTCATCTCGGGCGAACTCGACGGCTATCTCGAACCGTGCGGTTGCGCTGGGCTTGAGAATCAGCTGGGCGGACTGAAGCGGCGCGAGACGCTGCTGAAGGATCTCAAGGCGCAAGGCTGGCCGCTGGTGAACCTCGACATGGGGGGCCTGGTGAAGCGGCTCGGCGTGCAGACCGAGATTAAGTATCGCTATGCGCTCGAGTCTCTGGTCGACCTGGGTTATCAAGGCGTCGCACTGGGCGGCCATGAACTGGGGCTCGGGAATATCGACGCCGTCTCGGGCGCGCTCATGAACATCGACCCAGCGAAGAACCCGGTCGTCTCGGCGAATGTCGGCATCTACGGTCTCGACGAATCGGTCGAGATGGGGATGACCGCTCGCTTCCGCGTCATCGAGGCGGGCGGCAAGCGGATTGGCGTGACGTCGGTCCTCGGCGCCAAGCATCAGGCGGCCCTTGCCGGTCGGGCCGACATCGCGATCATCAGCCCGGCCGATGGTCTGGCTCAAGTGGCGCCGTTGCTGGCTGCTGAGAAGTGCGACTTGCAGGTGCTCATGGTTCATGGCGACCCTGCGGAAGCGACGGCGCTGGCGCTGCAGTTTCCGCAGTTCCAAATCGTGGCGACCACCGGCGGCGCCGAAGAGCCGCCGAAGACCCCCAAGGCGATTCCTGGCAGCAAGTCGCTGCTCGTCGAAGCAGGTCACAAGGGAATGTACGTCATCGTCATCGGGTTTTATAACGATCCGAAGACGCCGATTCGGTATCAGCGCGTGCCGCTCGATACGCGGTTCGTGGAGGGGACCGCGATGAAGGAAAAGCTCGTCGCCTACCAGAACGAACTGGAAACGATGACGCTGGCCGGGCTCGGGCTCAAGCCAGTTGCGCATCCCGACGGCGAGTTCGCCGGTTCGGCGGCGTGCGCCGATTGCCACTCGGCCGCGTGGGAAGTCTTCGAGAAGACGCCTCATGCTCACGCCACCGACACGCTGGTGAAGCTCGACCCGCCGCGGCATTTCGATCCCGAGTGTCTTTCCTGCCACGTCACCGGCTGGAATCCGCAGGAGTACTTCCCCTACACGACGGGGTATCTGGGCCTGACTGAAACGCCGGAGATGACGCAGAACGGCTGCGAAAACTGCCATGGTCCCGCGGCCGACCACGTGAGGGTTGAAAGCGGCCTCGCCGCCGTTACCGATCAGCAGAAAGAAGCCCTACGCGCGGCCCTGCGGATGAAGATCATCGCCAATGAGGGGAATAAGGACGGGCAAAACTTCGAAGAAGGGCAGGTCGTGAAGAACTGCATGCGGTGCCACGACCTCGACAACAGCCCCGACTTCGACTTCCAGAGGTACTGGCCGGCGATCAAGCATGTGGGGAAGGAATGACTTTCGATCCCAATGCGCTGCAGCCCCGGTTTGTCGTTGTCTATGCCGTTGGACCCATTTAGCCGCGTGGCGATAGCCCGCGCGTGGCGATGGCATACCGGCGGTCATGCGCCGCGAAAACCCGCCGCGAGCGGACGGGGCTAAATGGGCGTCGCGGCATGGTGCGTGTTTCACCGCGACAATATCGCGTGCAATTGGCGAGTCGTTACCCGTTATGCCAACTCCGCCATCACGTCGTCGGGAATATTAAAATTCGCCGACACGCTTTGCACGTCGTCGTGATCGTCGAGCGCCGTCATCATCTTCAGCACGCGGCGGGCGTCGTCGCTGCCGATGTCGACCGTATCCTTTGGGATGCGGGTGATCTCGCTCCCCTCGATGGCGACGTTTGCCGCCTCAAGCGCAGCGCACACCGTCGCGAACGCATCGGGCTCAGCGATCACTTCGAACACGTCCCCCTCGGTCCGCACGTCGTCAGCGCCCGCTTCGATGGCGAGTTCCATCAGCGCGTCTTCGCCGATCTTGTCCTTACCGACGCGAACAAGCGTTTTGCGATCGAACATCCACGCGACGCACCCGGTGGCGCCAAGCTTGCCCCCGGCGACTTCGAAGATCTTGCGCACTTCCGGAGCGGTGCGGTTGCGGTTGTCGGTGAAGATCTCGCAGAGGACGGCGACGCCGGCGGGGCCGTAACCTTCGTATAGGACCTGCTCGAGATTTCCCCCCTCAAGCTCGCCGGTTCCCTTCTTGATCGAACGCTCGATCGTGTCCTTGGGCATGTTGCCCGCTTTCGCGTCGTTGATCGCGTAGCGGAGTTTCAAATTCATGCCGGGGTCGCCGCCCCCTTCTTTGGCCGCCACAATGAGCGCCTTGGAGAGTTTGCTCCAGAGCTTGCCGCGCTTGTTGTCGATCGCGGACTTCTTGTGGGCGATGTTCGCCCAATGGGAATGGCCTGCCATAAGAATCGATTCAGCGTCGAAAGAGGGGAGAGATGCTGGTTGCTTGATGCTGGATGGCGTGGACCTAACTGCTGAACGACCAGCATCTAGCATCCAGCAACAAGCATCGTCGTCGCGCTAGCGCGGCTTCTTCTTCACTAACTTCTTGGTCGCCGTCGTCGGCTTTTTCTTCGCCGGCGCGGCCGGTTTGGCGGCAGGCTTCTTGGCGACTGGCGCCTTCTTTTCGAGTTTCTTCTCGGGCTTCTTCGCCGCCGCCGGTTTGGGGGCGGGCTCTTCCTTCTTGGGCGCTGCCGCTTTCTTCGCGGGCGCCTCAGGGGCCTTCGCGGCGACGGGCGCCGGCGCGAGTTTCACCGGCGCTGGCGGGGGAGTCTCCTCCACTTTGGCACGCTTCGGCAAATTGTCTTTGCAATCAGGCTCGATTTCGAGCAGCAACTTCCGAATCGTCTGCCCGTACGGGCTGCGGTGCATCTCGACGCCCAACTGGTGCAGCAGCGAACCAGTTTCGACGCCCTTGTTCTTCGGCACCGTGCGCTCCAGACCGGGGACGGCGCCCTTGGCCGCTTCGGCGTCGGTCACCACGCCGACGATTCGCATCGACTCCAGCAGCCCGTTGTTCACCGGAATCGAATGTCCGCCGAGCGATTGCTGCGTGACGTACGCGACGATGAACGGCGTGCTGCCGTTGTATTTTTCCAGCGTCTTCACGGCGACGCCGATGTTTTGCTTCTTGAGGGGTTCAAGATCGAACGAGTAATGCGTTTCGAAGACGCTCTGCAGCACGCGCTTCAGCCGCGTGGCCGCTTCAGCCGGATCGTTGAGCGGCTTGAGGACGTCCGACAACTCGCGGATCGTGCTCACCCGCACTTCATTCCAGTCGAAATAGTCGGTCGACAGCGAATGAAACACCTTCTCCGCCGCGTCGTGGAGCGAATTCTCCAAACAGCAGGCAAAGAGCAGATTCTGCAGCAGCGAGCGCTCCTTTGGCGGAGCGACCGGCTTGTAGTGCTTCTTGACGACCTTGAGCACTTTGGTGATCAGTGCTGCGCGATTCTTGCTGGCCATGGGCGAATTGTCTCAGTTGGCGTCGACGACGTTGCTGCGGCGGCGGTTCCTCCTGAACGCGGCGGCCGAGGTCTATCAAATGGGTTGTGTAAGTATCTCTCGTAAAGTCTGCGTGGGGGCTGGTTTCGGGGCATTGCGGGCCGACGTTTCGGCCGCTGCGCCCGTGCGAGCGGCGCTTTCTATTCCCGCGAATCGTCGTCCGGGTCGTCGTCTGCGGGTTGTTCCGGTTCTTCCGGCAGCACGTTTTCCAGCAGCCGAGCGATGGCGATCGACTTTTTGACCCCCATGTCCAGTAGGAACGTGATTCGCGGGGTGTACCGAGTGTCGATCCGCTTGGCGATCTTCTGCTGGAGATAGCCCGCCGAACTCTGCAAACCATGCAAGCAGAGGTTCTGAGCGGCGTCGTCTCCCATGATCGAGACGTAGACCTTGGCTTGCCGCATGTCGGGCGAGACCTCGACCTTCGTCACGGTCACCCCGACGATCCGGGGATCGCGCAAGTCAGCGAGGATCGCCATCCCGACGACTTCACGGATCGCTTCGGCAGCTTTTAGGACGCGTCGTGAACTCATCGGCAGTCGTTGTCGAAAATGGAAAGGGTCAAGTTAAGCCAGAATTCACCACGAAGGCACGACGAACACAACGAAAGAAAACTTGCAGCGACTTGCTGAGGTCGCGACGTTAACCAGATTGGATCAGTTCCCTGTTCCCGTCTTTCGTCGTGATCGTCGTGTCGTCGTGGTTCAATTCAAACCACGCAACGTCAGCTATCGAACTTGCGCCCGATCTCCTCGATGCGATAAGCCTCCAGCAAGTCGCCTTCCTTGATGTCGTTGAAGCCGGCGATCTTGATGCCGCACTCCAGGCCTTCGCGGACTTCCTTGGCGTCGTCCTTCTCCCGCTTGAGCGTGTCGATGGCGTAGTCGCCGACGACCGTGTTGTCGCGGATGATCCGGACGCGGGCGTCGCGGGCGATGATGCCTCCCAACACGCGGCAACCGGCGATGGCGCCAACGCGGCTGATCCGATAGACCTGCTGCACGAGCGCCCGGCCGAGATCGACTTCCCGTTCCTCGGGCTTGAGCATTCCTTCCAGCGACTGCTTCAGATCGTCGGCGATCTTATAGATCACGTCGTAGCGACGAATCTGTACGCCGCGCTGGTCGGCGGCTGACTTCGCCCGGTCGTCCGGCACGACGTTGAAGCCGATGACGATCGCGTCCGAGGCGTCCGCCAGCGTGACGTCGGCTTCGGAGACGCCGCCGACCATCGCTTGGAGGATCCGCAGCTTCACTTCCGGATGCTCGAGCTTGCCGAGTTCCTTTCGAATCGCTTCGATCGAACCGCGGGTATCAGCCCGCAGAATGATGTTGAGCGTCGAAATCTCGACGGCGCCGTCGAGGCGGTCGAACAGGTTTTCCAGCGTGACATGCGTCGGGGCGACGCCGCTGAGGAACTCCGACCGGACGCGCTTGGCGCGAGCTTCGGCGATTTCGCGAGCTAAGCCGATGTCGTCGAGCACGTAGAAGTGCTCGCCGGCGGCGGGCGCGATGTCGAGGCCCCAGACGTTGACCGGCATGCTCGGCAGCGCTTCGTCGTGCCGCAGCTTCGAGTTGAGCGTGTCGTCCATGCTCTTGATGCGGCCGAAGGAATCGCCGCAGACGACGACGTCGCCCACGTGCAGCGTGCCGTTCTGAACCATGAACTTCGCCATCACGCCGCGATCGGCCATCTGCTGGGCTTCCAGGCAAGTGCCGAGGGCTTCACGCGAGGGGTTGGCCTTGTACTCGTGGAGTTCCGCCACGGTGAGCAGGGTGTCGAGCAGGTTCTCGATGCCGGCCCCGGTGGTGGCGCTGGTCTTCACCACTTCCACGTCGCCGCCCCACTCGCTCGGGAGGAGGTCGTTTGTGGCGAGTTGCTGATAGATCTTATCGAAGTCGATGCCGGGCAGATCGGTCTTGTTGAGCGCGATCACGATCGGCACCTCAGCCGCGCGAGCGTGGCTGATCGCCTCTTCGGTCTGCGGCATGACGCCGTCGTCGGCCGCCACGACGATCACCGCAATGTCGGTGACGTTGGCGCCGCGGGCCCGCATTTCGGTGAAGGCCTCGTGGCCCGGCGTATCGACGAACGAAATCCGCTTGCCGTTGCGATCGACCTGGTATGCGCGAATGTGCTGCGTGATGCCACCGCTTTCGCCGCTAACGACGTTGATGCCGATGATCTTGTCGATCAGCGACGTCTTGCCGTGGTCGACGTGACCCAGGAAGGTGATGACCGGGGGCCGCGCGACGAGCGACTCCTCGGGATCGACCATGCTGCGGATCTCTTCGAGGAACTCCTCTTCGAGACTGGTCGGCGCCTTGAAGTCGATCGTGATCCCCAGCTCCGCGGCAATGAGCTCAGTCATGTCGGGATCCATCTGAGTATTGAGGGTCGCCATGGCGCCCTCGCTCATCAGGATCCGCAAAATATCGATGCCCGGCACGCCAGCCGCGGCGGAAAGCTCGCGGACGGTGCAGGGGAGCTGAATGCTGATTCGCTCTTTACGCGGCACGGTCGAACTGACGCCGCTGCGACGCTTCGGACGAGCGCGACGCGGACCTCGCGACGGCCGATCGTCGTCGCCAGGGCGGTTGCCGGTGCGGCGACGAGCCAGTTGGCGCTCTTCACGACCGCCGAGCAGCGGGCCCCCTTCGCCTTCCTTGCCGCCGATCATCGGCTTGCCGCGACCAACGCCGGGGCCGCCGCGCTTGGCAGCCTTCGCTGTTTCTTCCTCAAGGGCCTTCGCCTTCTTAGCGGCGTCGACCGCGTCTTCGTGACGACGGAGATGGGCCGCCAACGGCTTGCTGCCGCTCTTGCCGGCGCGCATCGCGTCGGCAGGCAGCTTCATGTCGGGCTTCATCACCTGCTCGCCGCCTGCCTTGCCGCGCATCGGCTTGGGAGGTTCGACGGTCGGCATCGGGGCCAGCTTGATCGCGGGGCGGGTCTTTGGCGGGGGCGAGCCTGCCGGCTTGCCGGCGTTGCCGCCGCGGTTGCCCGACTTCTGCTCTTCAAACACGGGGGGCTTGCCCGACATATTGCCGGGGCCGACGTAATCGTCGCGACGCATGACGCCGGCGAGCGGGCCGTGCGAACGAGGGGGTTCGGCAGGAGCCGCAGGAGCGACGGGCGCCGCAGCAGCGGGGGGAGTCGAGGCGACAGACTCTTCGACCGCGGGAGCTTCGGCAGCAAGCGCCGTATCGAGCTCTTGCTCGGCTTCCGCCTCTGGCTCGGTCGGTTGCTCGTCGTCGCGCAGCTTGCGCAGACTGGAGAGCGGGCCCGACGGCTTCGCGGTGACAATCACCGGCATGCGGCCGCCGGCATTGCCTGCCTGCCGTGGGCGCTCAGGAGCGGCGGGCGCCGCGGGACCACCCTTGGCGGCCGACTTCGGACCGGAGCCCTTGAAGTAATCTTGAATCTTGACGACTTCGTCTTCAGACAAGCTGGCGAGCGCCGACCCTTTGCCGGTGATGCCAATTTGCGTGCAGAGATCGACCAGCTCTTTGCTGTCGACCTTCAGTTCTTTCGCGAGTGAATAAATACGGACCGCCAAGTTGATCTCCCCGTGTCGCCGAGCGGCGGCGGATAACCTCTCCGCTCACCATGCCGACGTTAAAAGCTCTAGCACTTAAACCGCCATCGGTCTGCTCCTCCCAAATCGTCTTCGTAAGGGTGGCGTCGATCATGACGCCGATCCCTCGCTCTCGGTTCCGCCTAGTCCTTCCACGGCCGACTCAATCGGATCGATTTCGTCCGGCACGTCCGCCAAATCGGCGTCGGCGACGCCGCCGTCAACCGGCGCCGTCGGAGCGAGGGGGATGCGTCCAGCGGCAATATCGGCCGCCACATGCTCCGCCTCGATCGCTGCGATCCGATCTTCTTCACGCTTCTTGCGACGCGCCTCTTGAGCGGCCGCTTCGGCTTCCATCGCCTTGTCTTCCGCTTGAGCGACGATCGTATCGACCTCTTCCTCGCTCAACTCGCCAATCGCCATCAGGGCGTCTGGCTCGATCACCGAGAGGTCGTCGTAGCTGAGGAAGCCTTCTTCCACGAGCCGTTCGGCCAGATCGACCGTCATGCCTTCCAGCTGGCTGAAGCCCGTGACGGCCCGATCGATCGATTCGGCCAGCTCGTCCTGGGTCATGATTTCGATGTCCCAACCCGACAGCTTGCTCGCTAGGCGAACGTTCTGCCCGCGGCGGCCGATGGCCAGCGATAGCTGATCTTCGCGGACCAGCACGATCGCGCGGCCGAGCATCTTGCAGAGAATCACTTGCTCGACTTCGGCCGGCTGTAGTGCGTTCGGGATGAGCACTTCCAGGTTGTCGTCCCAGCGGACGATGTCGATCCGCTCGCCGCCGAGCTCGTCGACGATGTTCTTGATGCGATTGCCGCGGACGCCGACGCAGGCGCCGACGCAATCGACGCGGGCGTCGCTCGAGCTCACTGCCACTTTCGAGCGGTAACCAGGCTCGCGGGCCATGGCGCGAACTTCGATGACGCCGTCGATGATTTCGGGAATTTCCTGCTCAAACAGCCGCTGCACCAACTGCGGGCGGGTGCGGCTGAGGATCACCTTCACGCGGCTGCCGCTCTTGCGAACTTCGAAGACGGTCGCGCGGACCCGTTCGTTCACATGATGCGTCTCGCCGGGGATCTGCTCGCTGCGCGGCAGGATCGCTTCGACGTTCGGCAGGGCCACGGTGGCGGCGGCGCCTTCGTAGCGGTGAATGACGCCGCTGACCATGTCGCCGATTTGTTCGGTGTATTCGTCGTACAGTGCGTCGCGTTCCGCTTCGCGAATCTTCTGGATCATCACCTGCTTGGCGGTTTGAGCGCCAATGCGACCGACGACTTCCTCCGACGGCAAGACTTCGCCGTCGCAGGTCGCCGAGACGTTGCCCGTCTGGCGGTCGATCGCCACGATGATCTCAGCCTCTTCGCCGTAATGCTTCTTCAGCGCCGAGACGAGCGCAGCCTCGATCCCCTCGAACACGATCTCTTTGCCGATGTTCTTGTCGCGATGGATCGCGTCGACGATACGCAGGATTTCGTTGGGGTTCATAGGCTCTTTACTTTCGCGACGTATTCGCCCGCCGCGCGGCAAACCGGGTTGTTCGAGTTGTTCAAATTGTGGGCCGTCATTGACGACGGCTTCGCCGACAGCGCGAGAAGTATCTCCCCGGCTGTGGGCGGAGTTTGAGCGCCGTTCGCCGGAGCCGAACCCCTGCGAAACGCCAAACTCGTTCTACGGAAGCACTTAAAGCGTTCCGCAATCTGGTTAGGTTACCGGGACCGATATCGAGTGTCAACCCGCCGAGAATGGGCGAACCAGGGCAAACGCGACCTCTGGCTCACGGCGGAGGGGTTGAATCGATCGCGCGGAAGGATCGCCCCTATCGGGGTGCCAATGGCGCCCGAGCCCCCTAAACCTTCGCCACTACCAACGCTGCGGCCTGCCCCTGTGGCGTGACGCTCAGCTTCAAAAAGCTCTCGCCGGCGGGCAACGACGCACTGCCGGAGGCGTTCACCGGACACTCCGGATCGGGCGTCGAGAAATTCAGCGTCGGAAACAAGGTCCCTTCGCGGAGGGCAAGCAGGCTGGCGACCGTCTCCACGATGCCACCCGCGGCCCCGAGGTTCCCGAAGAAGCTCTTCGCCGCCACGACCGGGACCTCTTTGCCGCGTTCGCCAAGCGCGTCGCGCAGGGCGGCCGCTTCCTCCACGTCGCCGACGCAGGTCCCCATTGCATGGGCCGAGACGTGCCCTAACTGCTGCGGCGACATCTTCGCCGCGCTGAGCGCCGCCCGCGCCGCGTTGGCTAGCGCGACCTGCCGGCCTGCTTGCAAGTTCGGGTCGGCCACGGCGCTGCTGCCGGTACTCAACAGCTCGCCGTAAATCTTCGCCCCGCGGGCCTTCGCCGCTTCGTATTCTTCGAGCAGCACCGCCCCGGCGCCTTCGCCGACGACCATGCCCGTGCGGTTAACGTCGAACGGACGGCACGCTTCATGCGCCGGCAATTCGGGGTTGGCGAGTTGCTCAGTCTGCGTCGCATGGACGGTCTTGAATGAGTGAATCCGCGTCCCAGTCGCCCCGGCGATCATCCGATCGGCATGCCCGCGGGCGATCGTCTGGGCCGCCTCGCGAATCGCCATCAGCCCCGACGCCTCGCGCATCGTGAGCGAATTGTTCGGTCCCTGCAGGTCGTTGAAGATGGCCACGTGGCTCGCCGGCATGTTCGGCAGGTAGCTCAGCATCCACAACGGGTTCATGTCCCGCAGGCCGTCGGTCCCCCACTTGCCGTACTCGAACCCGCCGGCGCCGATGCCCGCCTTCTTCATCGCACTGATGAAATCCTCAGGAGGGCTCAGCATATAGTCGCTGCCGAAGACGACGCCGCTCGTGACAGGATCCATCGGCGTCGCGCCAAACCCGCCGTCGACAATCGCATGCTGCGACGCGGCGACCGCCATCATCGACTCGCGGCACATCATTTTGAGCGCCTTGCGAATCGACTTTTTGAGGTCTTTTTCGAGCTCGCCGAAGTTGTCGATCTCACCCGCAAACTGCCGGCATTCGCCGCCGTAGGTCACTTTGCCGTCGAGCGACGGCAGGTTCACCAGCGGCTCGATACCGCTTCGCCCGCCGATGAGCGCCGACCAGAACTCGCCCAGGTCGCTCCCGAGCGGCGAGACGATCCCCAAGCCAGTGATAACCACGCGACGATCGGCAACGGCAGGCATAGCAACATTCAGCGATAAACAGCGAGCCGCGAACAGCGTCTCGCAACCAGCGAGCCGGGCCGTCCCGGCCCCAGCGAACATCAATGTTCGCGCGCCCCGGTCCAACCCGCCGGAGCGAGCGTCAGCCCCCTCCGTGGAAACCGCCAAAATACCCCGCTGGGCCCACGGCGACTAGGTCGCTGGCAGCAGCGTGGAATCGCCGAAAGAGGATTGACGCCAGCGAATCAGCCGAAAATCAACAGATAGGAGCCAGCGCCAGCGCGATTCCCCAGCGTCGACATCCCCAAAACCCAAACGGTTAGCCGCGACGCGCCAGCGGAGCGCGTCCCCGCCGCCCGTTAGCTAGGATCTTCTCAGTTTCACCTAGCGTCACGAAGAGCCGCGAGAAATCTCCCGCCGCAAAGAGAGCGTCACGGGCCGATTGCTGGCCCGCCGCCTCAGATTCACTCTCGCCAATCATCACCTCCGTCAACGACCGCCGCTCGGAGCCTGCTCCATTCTCTTCCTCCGCCACCATTGCCGCTGTCGTCGTCGCTACGGCGTTCTCCTGCCACGACGGCTCGGGGGTTTCGAAATGATCGCGCCAGACGTCGAGGTCGCCGCTTCCCACGGTTCCGTCTCCGTCGCCATCAGCGCCGCTGCCGATCGGCGCGGCCGTCGAGCCAAAGCCTCGCTGCCATGCCAGGAAGTCGGCGCCATCGACCATTCCATCGCCGGAGTAATCGCCCGCTGGCGGCGGGGCAGGGCCCGCTGACCAGAGTTCGTAGCCGTGGTAGCCATCGTGGGCGCCGAAGAAGAATCGACCCCCCATCACTGCGAACTCGCCTGACGACGTGTCGAGCCGCATCGCTGGCTCGACTTGTTGCGTTCCCTCTGTCGTGCCGTCGCTGGTCCACAACGTGTGATAGTTGAACGAATCGTAGCCGACGAAATAAAGCTTGTCCCCAACCGCGTACATCCGCGGGTTAGAAGAATCCCAAGAGCGATCAAACTGTTTTATCAGTCGCGTGCCGGAAGACGTGCCGTCCGTCGTCCACAGCCCAAATCCTCCACTGCTGTGATTCGTAATGAAATAGGCGAGATCGCCTACCGCGACAAAATCTCTGGGATATCGATGTTCGCCGTTCGCAGGGAAGTTCATCAGCAAGAAGTTGCCATTTGTCCGCCCGTCGTTCTTCCAGAGAGACTGACTACCGTCGGCGTTTGCCGTGGCGAAGAGGAAATAGTCGCGCGCTGTTCCCAAGTCGGTGGGACGCGTGCTCGTCGGCCCAGGGAACAAGTCGACGAAGAGATTGGTGCTAGCCGCCGTTCCCGTGGTCGACCACAACTCTTCCCCAGCCGCGTCATTCTTCGCGACAAAGTGGAGTCTGCCCGCGAACGGCACAAGTTGTGGCTGGTACTGAGTGAGCGTAACGTTGGACGGTGTGATCTGACTGGTTCCCGCCGACGTACCGTCCGATTTCCACAACCGCGAGTCGCGCGTGAAGATGAGCTGCCCGCCGAAACTCGTCAGATTCTGAATGCCGCTGCTACCGGCGCCGGGAGTCAGATCTCGCACGAGCACTGTGCCTGCGGCGGTGCCATCGCTTTTCCATAATTCAAATCCGCTCGTCCCGTCGTTGGCGACGAAGTACAGTAGGCCGTCTACGTTGGTCAAGAAGACAGGGCCCTGGTAATCCCATGGCGATCCGCTAGGCACAATGTCCTTCACCATCAACGTGCCGTCGGCGGTGCCGTCGCTGGCCCACAGTTCGTAGCCGTGTATACCGTCATTGGCGACGAAGAACAGGCGGCCATTCACGTTGACCATCTTCTCCTGCCCAGAAAGCGATAAGCCGAACTGCGCGGGCTGGAGAACTTTGACGAGTGAAGTTCCCGCCGAGGTGCCGTCAGTTTTCCAAAGCGTCGACCAGTGCTCGGATGTTCGCGCCATGTAGAACAATTGGCCGTTGATCTCGGTCAAGTTGTGTGGATAGGAGCCGATAGTCCCGTAGTACTTGCCTTGGAGTGGAATCGTCCCTTCAGCGGTGCCGTCGCTTCGCCACAGTTCGCCGTCTGAGGTAACACCGGAGTTAAAACTGGTACGGTAGATTAAGTTGCCGCCAATGGTCGTATCCATCGACAAGCCTTCCAGCAAGTCCCTGACATAAGTAATCTCGTCGCTGTTGAAATCGATTGTCCAAAGTTCTTTCGCCGTTTGTCCCTTCCAAGGCGCAGATTGCGCGAAGTAGAGCTTGTTGCCTGCGTGCGCGATCGCCTCGACGATGAAATAGTCAGGCGAAGCAGCACTGCGAATCCGTTCTGTTCCCACTTCAGTTCCATCGCTCTTCCAAAGAATGTTCAATCCCGCGACGCCGAACTGTCCTATGAAATAAAGCGTGCCATTGACGTTCGTTAGCGAGGTCAGGTTTCTCGGTCCGTTCATGTCCCAATTGCGAATCTGAACTGTCGACTCCGGCGTCCCATCGGAGCGCCAGAGCGTCGTTCGGACTCCGTCCGAAGCGGCGAAGTAAAGCGTCCCCGAGACATTGGTCAGCTGGTTCGGGTTCGCCCCGTTGATCCCGGCTCTGACGTCGGCGACCATCGCGGTCCCCTCAGCCATCCCGTCGCTGCTCCATAACTCAGCCCCATGAACGCCGTCGTCGAAGACAAAATAAAGCGTCTCGCCGACGGCAGTGAAATTAGAGAAATACGATTCCCCCTCGCCGGCGATCAAATCTTTCACGAGACCGACAGTCTTCGTCTCGCCGTCTAACCGCCACAACTCTCGGCCATGGATCCCGTCGTTCGCCGAGAAGAAAACGGAATCGTTGACGCGGACGAACCTCGTTGGCGACGAACTTGCGGCCCCCTCATTGACGTCGCTAACAAGCGCTGTCCCCTCGACCGTTCCGTCGGAACACCACAACTCCACGCCATGGACGCCGTCGTCTGCGGCAAAGTAGTAGACGTTCCCGGCATTCACTGCTTGCACGCCGTAGCGTAGATTAGACGCGAACGATTGAAGGAATACTGTCCCCGCTTCGGTTCCATCACTTTTCCAGAGGCCAAATCCATGGACCCCGTCTTCCGCCCAGAAGTAAAGGGCGCCGTTCACGTTCATGAAATCGCTCGGATATCCTCCTTCGGACCCGACAAAGAGATCCTTCACTAGCATCGTTCCCGCAGGCGTGCCGTCGCTCTTCCACAGCTCGCGCCCCAATTCCGGATGGGTTGCCGTAAAGAAAAAAACGTCCCCGGTCGTGGTGACGCTCCAGGGCCAATAGCTGTAGTAGGCGGGCGTCGTTTCGACGTCTGCGACCAACTCCGCTACGGCGCTCAGCACGCGGCGTTCTTCGAGAGGCTCAAAACGAAGCGATCGGTTTGTTAGAGCGGTGCTCTGTGATGCCAATGCGTCGCCCAATTGATCGAAACGCGGTTCCATGCGTGCTCTCGAGATGAAGAGAGCATCCGCCGACTTAGCGAAAGCTCCGATACTAAATCCGAATTCGAGGAGCAACTTATCGGACATGGGGGGAATGGGCAATGCGAAATCAGGCTTTGCACGCCCGTTCATTCGCTGCTGCCAGCGGAGATTACTTGCAGTCGTTGACGCGCTACCGCAAGACTACGGGATGCCAGCGGCAGATTTCATGCCGTCCAGCCCTTCCCGCAGGCATTCCTCCACATCCCGCTCCTCGCGATGCCCCAGAATGCCAATCGGTCCGGAATAACCAGCCGCCGTTAACGCTTCCAACATCCTTCGCTCCGCCGCGCCGCCGTCATCACCCTCGCCGAACGACAGAATCTTCGGCCCGCCGGCCCGCATGCCGTTGACGTTCACCGTCATTAAGTAAGGCGCCATCCGCTTCGCTAGTGCTGGAAAGTCGGCCATGTGCTCGTGGCCATGGTGAAAGTTGTAAACGATCCCAACGTTGTCGACGCCGAGCGCCTTCAGTGCGGAAATGATCGCAATCTGGCGGTCAGGCTCGCCGAACCACCCGCCATGATTGTAGAGGCCGATCTTGCATCCCTGCTCAGCGGCAGCGCGAGCGGCCGGCGCCAAGATCTCCGCCGCGCGAACCGCGCGCTCTTCCTCAGGCAGCGACGTCACCAGCGCATCGTTGAGCATCACCCACAACTCCGGCCGCACGTCATGCCGCTTCGCCAAGTCCAGAATCAGCGGCCAGTGCGGCTCCTCCAGCGGCGTCGCCGTGTTCACCGGCGTCCAGAAAGCATGCAAATCAATGCCATGCTTCTTATACGCCTCAAGTTCTTCATCAAACTGCGGCACATGTTCCTCGCGCCAGTCGTAGGCCACTCGTTTGATTCCTAACCGCTCCAGCATCGCCGCCCGTTCTTCCGGCCCGCGTCGCTTCGCATCGAACGGCACGATGCACCACGCGACGAGGTTGTCTTTAGCGAGGAGCTGCCGTAACGTCGCCGGCGCCTCCGCCGACGCCAAGCGGACGTCGCTCCGCTCGACGAGCCCGTTGATCGTGCCGTAGACGTTAGCCTTCACCGGTTCGCCCGCGGCGGTCGTCACATCCAGCGAAACCTGAATCTGATCCACCGGCTGCAAGCCGTCGACACGCAACAAGAGCGTCTTGCCGTCGTTTGAAAGCGTCGCTGCTTGCACGTCGAGCTGATCGTGCCCGACGCGCTCTGGTTCCTTCACCGAATAATGATACGAACCATAAGTCGAACTCCACTGATAGTTCCACTGCTCGACGCGCACGCCGCCGGGCCGAACGAGCGACGCCGGATCGAGCGGCACGTCAAACTTCAGCTCAATCCCATCCGCATATGCCGCAAAGCTACTCGGCAGCAGCGCCAGCTTGCCCGTGTACCGAATCCGCTCCAGCGAACCGTCGACCGTCGCCGCCGTCTGCCAGCCGTCGAGCCCTACGACATACAACTGCCCGTCGCGCGGACTGAACTCCGCCTCGCCCGGCCCCGCTTCCAATAGCACTCCGGGCACTTCGACCGTCGCCGCCTGCCGCACGTCGCCCGCATGCTGCTCCAGCACCGCATGGAGCGTGCAGCGTCCCCATGAAAAATGAAACATCCCGCCGCGATGGTACGGGCCCCACGCCTCGCTCGTGTGCCAAAATTGCCCGCCGCTCGAATTGTCGGCCACCTTCGGGATGTAACACAACGGCCGCAACGGATCGGGATTGTCCCCTTGTTCCGCCGCCCCGCCGAGGAACCCGTAGAACCCGCCCGGCGTGATGAGATCGATCTTGGACGACGGCACCCAATTTCCCTCGTTGTCGGCCGCCGTGATCTCGCCGTTCGGTCCGGCGCCGATGCCGAACGGATGCCGGAACCCGCGCGCAAGCACTTCCAGCTGCTCGCCGTCGGGGCTCACTTTCAGCAGCGAACTCCCATGCGGCCCCTCGCCCGAACAGAGAAACACAAAACTCCCGTCGGGCGTCCGCTCCAGCCGCATCGCGTACGCGTGCGGCAGCCCATGAATGATCAAGTCGTGATTGAACGACTCATAAAAATCGGCCTCGCCATTGTCGTTCTCGTCATGCAGCCGCGTCAACTGATCGCGGCCAAGCACAATCACCTTGCCGTCGACCACTTCCAAGCCGAGCGGTTGGTACAGCCCCGTGGCGAAACGCTGCCACGTCACATGCTTCAGTTCCGCATCCAGCCCGCGCACGATCCAGACGTCGCCATGCACGGTGCATACCGCGGCGTCCCCGTTGGGAAAGAAGTCGAGTCCCGCGATGTAGAACAGCGCGCCGAACGGGTTCTCGCGCGGCGGCGGAATACGATCGACCACGTACGGCTGCTCGCTCTTCGCGGCGAGGACGCCCTGCGTGACGAGCGGCTCGCCCCATCGACGACCGCCAGGTGTCTTTAGCGTGGCCAAAGAGGGGAGCGCCGTCGAAAGCTCACCCGCCGTATCGCCTTCCGCTTGCGGCTTAGCCTCGCTCGGCGAATAGCGCAACCGCGCCGACGCCGCTTCCTTCGCCTCCGGCCACTTCACCAGCACCGCCGTGCCTTCACGCTCCAACCGCACTCCCGGCGTCGCCGCCGCAAGTTCCACGACATGCCCAACTCCATGCCGATCGCGCCACGTCGCCCGCCGGCCGTCATCGAGCACCTCCGCCTCGTCGGCCGTCGCTACGGCGAGCCACAGCGGCTCGTCATGGGCGCCGATTTCAATTTCACGCAGGACCACGCCAGCCGCATCGCAGGGCAGGGCAGACTCCAACGCCTCAACGCCGTCAACAGTCGTTGCGAGCAACACGCGGTCGTCGTGCAAATATCGCCCTTGATGATCAATGCTCGCCCGATCAATCGCCGCGTCGGCCAGCGTCTTCCGCCACGCCCGTTCGGCCGGCACATAGAACGCCACGTCTCCGGCGACCAACGGCCGATTGAGCATCCCGAACCGCGCTTCGTCGGTCCGCAACTCGCCCCCCGTCACCGCCGCGACGAACGACCCCGCTTCCAGGTCGTACAGCAACCACGCCCCGCCGCCGGCGTCGACCGCCGTCATCTTCGGTCCCACTTCGTAGTCGGGGAGCAGCGTTGAATGGGCCACCGCCGGCCCTTTTTGCGTTTGCTGCCAACGACCGTCGCGCCAGTCGTCGTCATCCTCCGTCTGAAACGACGCCGTGACTTGCGGATAGGGGAGTCCCGGATCGTTCCGATTTCCCCCCGGCGTCCACTTCTCCAAGTATTCCTTGCTTAGCGGCGGCGCCGACGGTTCGACCTTCGCCTCGTCGGCACGCGATGCCGACGGCAGCATCGCCAGCGCCATCCAAGCGGCAAGGAACAAGCGCAGCAGCGGAGTCGGCATCGCGAGAAATCCCTGGAATCAGCGGCGGTCGAAGACGAGCGACAGCACACCAGGATACCAAGGGCCTGCCAGCGAAGCGACGCGCCAGCAGTCGCGGGCCAACGACCCGCTGGAGCGTCATTTAGCCGCGACGCGCCAGCGGAGCGCGCCCCCACCGCCGCAGCGAGTTCTCAAACTCCCCATCCCCGCCAAGCCCAAACAACCGCGAGAAATCCCCCGCAGCAAACAACGCATCCCGCGCCCGCTGCCCTGGTTCAGCGGCATCGTCCATCGCACCGTTCAAATTCGCCGCGGCAAACTCTGCGTCCGCCGCATCCTCCTCATCTGCAACGAGCGCCGCCACTTGCGAGACTGAGCCCACCGGGGGCAATGACTCGGGCGCTCCAAAGTTCTCCTTCCACACGCCGAGATCGCTCGCGCCGACAACACCGTCGCCATCGCCATCGCTGCCGACGTCGCTCGAGCCGAACGCCCGCTGCCATTTCAAAAAATCATTTCCGTCGACAATGCTGTTCTCGTCGAAGTCGCCAGCGGCAATGGCCGCCGCGTCAGGAGATAGCACGCGCAGTTCGTTACCATGAACGCCGTCGAAGGCGTTGAAGTACAGCCGACCGTTGACGTTGGTCAATAAGCTAGGAATTGAGCCGTTGGCGCCCGCGAACAGATCTTGAACCATGTACGTCCCCGCCTCGGTTCCGTCCGACCTCCATAGTTCGATCCCATGCGTGCCGTTGTTGGCGCCGAAGTAGAGAATTCCGCCGACGTTTATTGCACTATTATTTGTTGCCGCATAAGGATAGGGGTTTGTTCCTACATAAGAAGAGGATGACCCTACTCGAATGTCTTTGACAAGATTGGTTCCCTCCTCCGTCCCATCGCTTTTCCAAAGTTCCAATCCGTGAACGCCGTCATTGGCGTAGAAGAATAAAGTCCCGCCGATGACCGTAAAATGGGGTATTCGGTAGCTGGAAGCCATCGAGCCGTCCGATGGATGAATGTCCTTCACTATCGACGTTCCTGCTTCCGTTCCATCGCTTTTCCAGAGTTCGCGTCCCGTCGCGCCGTCGTCGGCGACAAAGAAGATAGTGTCGCCGATGTTGGCAAAACCAGGAGAGTCTCCTGTCAAGAAAATCGAGCTTCCTGGTCCGATATCCTTAACCGTCGTCGTCCCAGCTTCCGTGCCGTCGCTGCTCCAGAGTTCGGCTCCGCTTTGGTCGTTTCCTGCGCCGAAGTAAAGCTTGCCGTTGCCGTTGTATAGATTCTGCGGGCGCCAATTGTCGAAGTTCTTGACGAGACTCGTCCCTGCAGCGATTCCGTCGCTTTTCCAGAGCCCGAAATCATCGACGCCAGCGCTGGCAGTGAAGTAGAGCTCGCCGTTGACGTTCGCCATCGTATTCAGTTTGATGCTGGCAACTCCGTCGTCGACGCCCGGGAGGAGATCCGCGATCATGAACGTTCCAGCTTCCGTTCCGTCGCTGCGCCAGAGCTCAAAACCATGGACGCCGTCGTTGGCGGAGAAATAGAGCACGCCGCCGGCATCGATCGCTCGCGTGAACGAAGCCGACAGCCCCCCCTCATCCCCTGGGCGGATATCTTTCACGCGGAACGTACCAGCCGCCGTGCCGTCGGTGCGCCATAACTCAAAATCGGTGCTTGCTGTCCCCTGAGCCTTGTAAAAAAGAAGCCCGTTCGCGACGCCGAGCACGGAAACGCTATTTGACGCCGAGGGAAGGCTAGCATAGCTCGTCGTCCCGGCTATGGTTCCATCGGTAGTCCACCAGCCGCGCGGCGGAGGATTTTTCGTTAGTTCGGTGTTGGCGTAGAACAAAAGCTTGCCATCAGCGTTCGTCAGACCGCCGACGCCTGAACCCTGATCCACGCCGGTGATGTCTTTCAGGAGTTTTGTTCCCGCCGAGGTGCCATCGCTAATCCAGGGTTCGAAGCCATGATTAGGAGATTTGCCCGAGAAGAAGAGCTTGTCGCCGATCACCGTTAGATAGTAGATCGTATCAAACGTGCTGGCGGCTTCTACGCCCGGAGAAGCGTTGCTCAGCACGCGGGTGGGGTAAGCCGTGCCAGGATCGATTTTCCAAAGCCCTTCGTGATTGGCGCGCCCGGCAAAGTAGAGCGTTCCGTTCAGATTGACGATGTTATCGATGGTGGCCACTGATGGCCCGTAATTGCCGGGCAATTCCAATGCGACCGTTCCCTGAAACGTGGGATGGCCTGGCACTCGATATGTGCCCGCTTCAGTCCCATCGGTCCGCCAGAGATAGGTGGCGACGGAAAAGTAAAGAAGGCCGTTCGCATCCGTTAGATCGAATGGCCCCGTCGCCTCGTATGCGGTCGGTGACCCAGACGTATTCGTCATGCGAACAGTTCCGGCCTCCGTTCCATCGCTTTTCCAGAGCTCAGGCCCTACCACGCCGTCGTTCGCGTTGAAGTACAACGTTCCGCCAACGTTGATCAAATGCTGAGGATATGACCCTCCCGTGCCAGTGCGGATTTCCTTCACTTGGAAAGTCCCAGCTTCGGTGCCGTCGCTCCGCCAAAGCTCGGCGTTCGTCGATTGATCGATGCCGCTAAAATAGAGCGTCTGCCCAACCACCGCCGCCTGCTGTCCCTTGTAGCTAGCGAAAACAACGCCGCTGGGTCCGCCTGTTCGCAAGTCTTTCACCATCACGGTGCCAGCTTCTGTTCCGTCGCTTTTCCAAAGTTCGGTCCCTTTCGATCCGTCGTTGGCGAAGAACATCAACGTTCCGCCAACGTTAAACAGCGTCGATTGATAATGGGCGTTTGGCGGGGGCTGCAATCCTCCCAGAGAACCGGGACGAATCTCCTTGACGCGGTATGTCCCCCCTTGCGTGCCATCGGTTCGCCACAGCTCGGGGCCCTCGCTCCCCGACTGTCCGGCGAAGAAGTTCACGCCGTTCACGTCGACCATCGGCGTCAAACTTAAGATTCGATCGCCCGTCGCACTCAACACTGGCTGGGGACTCTCGTTAGCGACGCTCCAGCTCCACAATCGGTAATTAGCAACGGCAGACTCCTTCGCGATAAAGTAGAGCGTTCCGGCAACGCTATTGTAATCACTGCCGAGGATCAGCAAATTGCCTGGCAGGAATTCGCTTAACAGTTTCGTTCCGTTGGGCTGGTTGTTTGTTATCCACAATTCTCGGGCTGACGCGCCGCGGCTGGCGGAGAATACGGTGAGATCGCCAACGGCGACGAATCCGGTGGGGCTTGAATGTCCAGGGTCGGGAGTTCCGACGTCCGTCAGCAATCCAATTGTCGCTGACAACATTCGCCGCGACTCCAGCGGCTCCAATCGCAACGAACGGGCTTGCAATCCTGCAAAGCGGCGTGAGCGGGGCATCTCGATAGAATCGCCAAGGAGCGGAAGAGTCAAAAACGTCGCCCCATCCCAGGGCGACCGCCAACCTTCCTACTCTATCCGCCCCCGCCCGCCCCCGCAATTATTTGTTCAGGTCCCCCACGTCCAATAATCCCCCGCCGCCGCTCGCGGCTTAGCGTCCCCCCAACCTCAAAAACGTCCACCCGCGAAACGACTCGCCCTTCAGCAGCGTTTCGACAACTTCAAACCCCGCCGCAGCCGTCTGCTCCATCATCCAACGTTCCGTCTCCGGAAAGTCCGAAGCCAGCACGTGCTCGGCCGCGCGCTGCCGCTCTTCAACTGATAGGAGCGTCCAGTCACGTTTGATTTCACACGCCAATCCGTCGACGAACTCTTCGCGCGACTCTCCCTCGTTTCTCACGGCGTCGATCCACAGTAGCACGCCGCTCGGTTCCAGCACGCGGCTGATCTCGCCTAGCAGCTTCACCTTATCGGCCGTCGAAAAGTGATGCAGCGAATAACTCGCCAGCACGACGTTCGCACTGCCATCGCCCATCCCATGCAGCGCGTCTAACAGGTTGCCGCAGATCAGCTCGACGCGACCTGCCCACGCGGCCGTGCTGAGGCGCACCTGTTCAATCGACGACTCCGCCAAGTCGATGCCGACGTAATGCTCGACCCGCGCGCCGGCAAAACTCTTCGTCGCGAGGCTCGCATCGCCGCAGCCGAGGTCGACGATCCGCAGCGGCCGGCCGAACTCCCGCGCCCACGCCCCGAGCGCCGCGACCAGCTCAGCATGGTGCATGTAGTTCCCCGTCACCACCGCGTCGTACATCGAACGCTGCTCAAACACCTGCTTGACAGCTTTCACGGCAATGGAATCAGCGTCGGTCATCGCAGCAGAACTCACGGGTGATACGGAAGACGCCAAACGGACGCCCGCGAGAGTATAGCCCCGCAGAATGGGCGGACGAATCCCGCCCAAGAATCTGGAATCTAAGGTGCAGAAAACGGCCGCGCGACTCGCTAGGATGCGCTTTACGGCAGGAACTTCGCCCTCCCGCTCCGCTCTTTGGCATCCCAACCTTTCTTGCGCCACCGACCATCGCTCGGCCTGGCAAACATGTCGCTCTGCGCGCCTAGAGGGTGTCGGGAGCCTTTTGCCACTAGAAACGTTCCACTGAAGGCAATCCCACCAGTGGCAAAAGGCTCCCGACACCGTCAAGCGATCCACTCCGTCGCGACAAAGGCGACACAACGACAGTACGACAACGGCCCAAGTCGAAGTAGCGCAGCGACTTAAGCCTGTAGGTGTGCTGTCGCCAAAAATCGCTGTCGCGACCAAAAAAACGTCGCGCCAAAGAAACAACGAGACCAACCGACCGGCCGCATTTCCCAGCAACCAGCAACCAGCAACCAGCAACCAGCCCTAATAGCGCCCATGAAACGTCCGCTCCGATGATCGCGCCGTCATCGGCACCGCCAGCGGTGTTGTCCCAGGAGCGCCCGCGACGCTCGGCATGGGCTGGGCGGCCGTCCCGCTGCTCTCGACCAGCAGCAAAGCATCAGCTCGCGGCGCACTCTTCGGCAACGGCAGCACGTCTGTCAGCATGTTCGACTTCTCGGGACCAGGCGTCGCCACGACGCCGATCGACAGCAGCAGCACTTGATCGGTCGGCCAGCGGAACCGTTCGTGAATCTGCACCATTGTCATCTGCGGCACGTCGACCTGCGCCTTTTGATTCGCGGCGGCGACTGAGGGGACTTCCAATTGCACCGCGATCATTTTTTCAATCTGCGACAGCTTCAGCTTCACCACCGCGTCAGTCGTCGTCGCGTCGGTCGACAGCAGTGGACTGAACTCCAGCGAAAAACCTTCGTCGATCTGACCCAGCTCAGGCTGATAGCCAGGCCAAGTCGTTTGGTTCGCGATAATTCCCTTGGAGTAAGTGCGCGGGCGCATCGTGGAGACGATCGACGTTTGTCCGTTGAGGACCATCTGGTGAGCGGTCGTATGTTCCCGGAAGTCGGTGCGACTGCGCATCTCGGCAAGCATCACCGCGGCGCTTTCGCGCGCCATGATCCATGCTTGGACGCCGGGCGATTGAACCGGGATCGACGTCATCAACGGCATCGCTCGGGTTCGCCAGTTCGGATTCTTCAGCGTGATGATCCGCAGACCGAAGCCATGGTTCTGCGCCTTCGTGCTGACGAACCGGTCGACGATATCGGCGACGACGGCTTGCATCTGCGGCGTGTGGTAGACGCGCAGCGTTTGGCGATCGGCCGAGAGGAGCCCGACCGGCGTCGAGTGCCACGCTTCATAACCTGTTTCGCGGAGGATCCAGTCGACGATCAGTTGCTCGGGGTGTTCGCTCGATTCGACGCGCGTCGTGTAGGGAGTGATGTCGTACTCGCGCCAAATTTGGCCGTGGTCGCTGGGTAGTTGGCCGGTCCCTTTGCTGACTTGAGCATGGGTGATCGGTTCGCTGGCGCTGGCCGGCGTCGGCGTGATCGGAGCTGCGGCGCTCGACAACGGTTGAGCGTTCATCGCCGATCCGTAGCGGGCGTCGGCGCCCGGCGCGGCAGCGGTCGATTGCGCTTGCCAACCCGTTCCGCCAGTGGCTTGCGCGGCAGCGCGCCGCGCATCAACGCTGAGCGCGATGGAGAACAGGCAGATGAATAGTGAGACGAGGCGAGACATGAATCGGGTCTCCGCAAACAATGCGGCGCAACGGCGCCACTGCAGGGGCGGGGAGTTTAGGAAAGCCGGCAGAGAGCGGCAAGGGCGGACGACTGACACGCGAAACGCTCCCGCATGCGCACGAGATGAATGTTTTTGCGCGAGAGTCGATCGAAGCCAGCCGAGGCGCCAGCAATGCATTCACCCCTTTGCTAAGATGCCGCTAACTCGCGTGGCGGCGAATAAGCATTTCCATCAACCCACTAGCAGTCGCATCCCATATGCCTGAAACCGCCTCCTGGATGGATCGAGTCGCCGAGCAGGTCGATCACGTCGCCACGATGATGTATTGGCCGTGGGCCATTTGCATTCTGTTCGCCACCGGCCTGTTTTTCACATTTCGCAACGGGTTCGTGCAGGTTCGGCGATTTCCAGAGGCGGCGCGGACGATGGTGGCGTCGCAGCAAGCGGGCGCCGGCGGCGCGGTTTCGCCGTTTCAGGCGTTCATGATGGGACTCGGATCGACGATCGGCGTCGGCAACATCGCCGGCGTCGCCGCGGCCATCATCTCTGGCGGTCCGGGAGCGCTGTTCTGGATTTGGTGCTACGGGTTCTTCGCCACGTCGGTGAAGTTCGCCGAAGCGGTCCTCGGCTTGAAGTACCGCATCCCTCACGGCGAAGCGACGCTCGCAGGACCAATGTACTACCTGCGCAACGGCTTGGGCTCGGCGTCGCTCGCTTGGATCTACGCCCTGATCGCCGGGATTGCCTGTTTGTTCACGACCCCCTTCACGCAACCCAATTCGATCGCGATTGTTCTCGACAGCCAGTTCAGCAAGTCGGGCCTTGATCTCGGGACGTTCAGCGTGGGCGGAGCCGACATTCGAGGCTCACGACTGGCGATCGGCGTCGTCCTGGCGATCCTAACTTGGCTGGTGATCATTGGCGGCGTGAAGTCGATCGGAAGAGTGTTGGAGAAGCTCTCGCCCTTCAAAGTCGGCTTCTACATGCTGGGCGGATTCGCGGTCATTCTGTTGAACATCGGCCATTTGCCCGCGGTCTTAAGCGAAGTCTTTCGCGAAGCGTTCTCGTTACGACCGATCGCCGGCGCAACCGTCGGCGGCCTGATGGCGACAACGATGGGGCAGGCCTTGCGCTACGGCTTGGCGCGCGGCGCGTATGCCAACGAGGCCGGTTATGGCACGGCGGCCGTCGTTTATGGCGTCGCCAAGAGCGATCGACCTGATCAGCAAGGCCTCAACGCCGTGATGGAGGTCTTCATCATCACGTTCATCACGTCGACGATCAGCGCCTTGACAATTTTGCTGACCGGCACGTGGAAGCTGGAAAAGATCGAGAGCGCCGCCGCCGTTTCCGAAGCGTTCAATGCTGCCATTCCAACGGCAGGCGGCTGGATGGTGGCGTTCTCCGTCTTCCTCTTCGGCTACACGACGCTGATGGGTTGGTCCTTCTACGGCGAGCAATTCTTGGAGTACTTGTTCGGTCGACGAATCGTCATGCCGTATCGCTGGCTCTATTGCCTGCTGATTCCGATCGGCGCCGTGGCGAAGGTTGACCTCGTCTGGGCGTGGGGCGACATCCTCAACGGCGCACAAGTATTTCCAAACCTGATCGGGATCATCGGCCTGAGCGGCATCGCGGCGAAGTATGCCAAGAAGAGAACGGCCGACGAGCAAGCGGCGAGTTAGCTGAGCGCCAATTCGGCCCAACCGCGAGCCTTCGCAAGACTCGGCATCGGCGCGGCGACGGGGCGCTCTTTCATCGTCGGCTTGATCGCCTTCTCCGGCGTTGGCGGCACAAGTCGGGCAACGGCGACGCCGTGTCGCATGATGGTGACTTCCTCGCCCGCTTCGATCCGTTCCAGGAGTTCGAAGAAGCGGGTCCGGGCGTCGAAAGCGCCAACGTTCGTATTCGGGAGAGACATGATTCGCCTGCGGTACATCTGGTGCTGCGCAACTCTAGGTTGCACTCGTACCACGTCAAATCAAATGGCCGCAAGGTCTTTCCAGAAATCGGTCGACCTCGGGATTTCCGCCCGAACTACTTCAATGCGACGGCGATTACCGAGGCGTTGTGCCCGCCGAACCCGAAGCTGTTGCTCATCACCGCACTGATTTTGCGTTGTTGGGCAGACTTGGGAGTGTAGTTCAGATCGCACGCCGGATCGGGGGTGTCGAGGTTGATCGTCGGCGGGCAAACCTGATCACGGAGGGCCAGCAGCGAGAGGATCAGCTCGACGCCGCCGCTCGCTCCCAGCAGATGGCCAAGCTGGCTCTTCGTGCTGGAGACGTTCAGCTTGTAGGCGTGATCTTCGAAGACGCGCTTCACAGCGACCGTCTCGGCCTTGTCGCCGAGAGGGGTGCTGGTGCCGTGGGCGTTGATGTAGTCGATGGCCGTCGGATCGAGCTTGGCGTCACGCAAAGCGCTGCTCATCGCCCGCGCGGCGCCGGTGCCGTTCTCATCGGGTTGCGTAATGTGCCCGGCGTCGGCGCTAGCGCCGTAACCCAGCACTTCACCGTGGATTTTCGCGCCGCGGGCCTTGGCATGTTCGAGTTCTTCGAAGACCAAGATTCCGGCGCCCTCGGAGAGGACGAACCCGTCGCGGTCAGCATCGAACGGTCGGCTCGCTGCAGCGGGATCGTCGTTCCGCTCGGAGAGGGCTCGCATATTCGAGAAGCCGCTCACGCCGATGGGCGTGATGGCCGCTTCCGCGCCGCCGGTGAGCATCACGTCGGCGTCGCCGTATTGGATTGCCTTGAAGGCGTCGCCCATCGCGTTGGTGGCGCTGGCACAGGCAGTCGCTACCGCATAGTTCGGGCCGCGCAGTCCGAAACGAATCGACAGCTGCCCGCTCGCGGCGTTCAGCATCAGCTTCGGAATGGTGAACGCGCTGACGCGATCAGGGCCTTTGAGGATCAGCCGGCGCTCTTGCTCTTCGATCTCGTTGAGCCCGCCAATGCCGGAGCCGACGATGGCGCCGCACATGTAGGGGTCTTCCTTCGAGAAGTCGATCCCCGAATCGGTCACCGCGTCGATGCCGGCCACGAGGGCGAATTGGGTGAAGCGATCGACTCGCTTCGCTTCTTTCGCATCGACGTAACCGTCAGTCGTCCAGTCATAGACGTCACCGCCGAACCTCACCTTGTAGGCGGCGGCGTCAAAGCACTTCAGTTCGTGAATACCGCTTTGACCAGCCAGGACGCGCTGCCAGAGCTCTTCGACTTTGCAGCCGAGAGAGGTGACGGCGCCCATGCCAGTGACGACAACTCGTCGTTTCATCGCTTCGTCGGAGGTACGGAGTCTGAGCCTGGAATCGAATCAATTACCGTCGACGACGTGAGGCTCGAGCCATCGTCGCCGCGTTCACGCTGCTGATATTATCGGCGCGTCGGGCCCAAATGGCCAACGGCAGATCGCGCCGGCAGGGCGCGAAGCCCGCGCCGCACGCTAGCTGCGCGAGTTCTGCTCGATGAAGGCGACCGCCTGGCCGACCGTTTGGATCTTCTCGGCGGCGTCGTCGGGGATGTTGATGTCGAACTCTTCCTCGAGTTCCATCACCAGCTCGACGGTGTCGAGCGAGTCGGCACCCAGGTCGTTTACAAACGACGTTTCCGCGGTGATCTTGTCCTTATCGACGCCGAGTTGCTCGGAGACGATGTCCGTAACGCGTTCCATGATCGAAGCCACGCTGAAGTTCCTCCCTACTAATTCCAGTTGATTCTATGTGTAGATTTGGGGAAACGGCGTCGTCGGGGACGATCGCGAGGCTCCTCAAATTCCATTTTGTCGGGTGAGCGCCGGCCTGTAGAAGCCGCCGCTGCTGTCCTTGCAAGCCGTTTAAGATAGGGCGGTTTTGCGAAGGAGGTCAAGATATAACGTGTCATCCGATGGCTGTCTAGGTCGCCCCCAGGCGGGGGGAACCGGGCAAATTGCCGTATTCGCGGCCTCTACGCAGTCATTCCGCCGTCCACGGTAATTACCTGTCCCGTGATGTAACTCCCTGAATCGCTGGCGAGGTAGAGCACCGCGTCGGCGACCTCGTCGGCCTCGCCGATCCGCTGGGCCGGGATCCGCTTCTTCACTTCGTCGATGATCGCCGGGCCGAGCGCCTCGGCCATGTCGGTGGCGATAAAGCCGGGGCAAATCGCGTTGACCGTGATTTTCCGCTTGGCGAGTTCCCGGGCCACCGTTTGGGTGAACCCGATGATGCCCGCCTTCGACGCCGAGTAGTTCGACTGGCCCGGGTTGCCCACCAGGCCCGAAACGCTCGACATATTGATGATCCGCCCCGAACGTTGTCGCATCATCACCTTGGCGGCGGCGCGGCTGAACAGGAAGACCGACCGCAGGTTGGCGGCGATCACCTGATCCCAGTCGTCGTCGCTCATGATCGGCAGCAGCGTGTCCTTGGTGATGCCGGCGTTGTTCACGACGATGTCGAGCCGCCCGTGCTGCTCGACGACGGCGTCCACGGCGGCCTGGGCGGCCTCGGAGTTCGTCACGTCGCAGGAGTGGATCGACGCCTTGCCGCCCGCCGCAGTGATCGCTGCGGCCGTCTCCTTGAGCTTCTCTTCATTGCGGGCGAGGCAGGCGACGGTAGCGCCCGACTTGCCGAGCGCGATGGCGATCGCCTTGCCGATGCCGCGCGAGGCGCCAGTCACCAGGGCGACTTGGCCGGAGAGATCAACTTGAATGCGACGGTTCACGTCTGCCATGGCGTTTGCCTGTTTGTTTGGAAGTTCTTTTGACTAACCGCCAAGGACGCCAAGGACGCCAAGGGGGGAACTGAACCACGACGGCACGACGAGCACGACGAAATGCATTTCATTCAATAACTAGCGAAGTGATTGAATGCAGCGTGTCTGCTCGAAGTTGCTTCTCTTTGCTTTTCCTTTCGTCGTGTCCGTCGTGTCGTTGTGGTAATGATCTCTTCGCATTCCACCTTGGCGCTCTTGGCGCTCTTGGCGTCCTTGGCGGTTGCATTTGTTCTCTTTTTAAGCCGCGACGTTCTCGCAAGCGAACTTGCGGTCGATTCGTTTCATCAGGCCTGTCAGCACGCGTCCTGGGCCGATTTCGTAGGCGCGTTCGACGCCGTGTTGGCCGAGCAGGCGGCGCATCGACTCTTCCCACTGCACGGGGCTTACGAGCTGCTTCACGAGCAGTTGGCGGATTTCGGCGGGATCGGTGTGGGGAGAGGCGTCGACGTTCGAGATCACGGGGATGCGGGGTGTAGTGATCTTAGCATCGGCGACAGCCTTCGCGAGTCGTTCGTACGCCGGCTGCATCAGCGGCGTGTGGAAGGCGCCGGCCACGGTGAGCGGAATCACCTTCATCGCGCCGGCGGCTTCGGCCAGCTGGGCGACGCGGCTGCAGGCTTCGCGGTTGCCGGAGACGACGATGTTGCCGGGGCAGAGCAGGTTCGCCACCTGCAGCACCTGGCCTTCACGAGCGTCGTTGCAAAGCGATTCGATCTTGTCGCGATCCATGCCGAGGATGCTGACCATGCCGCTTGGCGTCAGGTCGGCGGCGGTCTGCATCGCGCGGCCGCGCTCTTGAACCAAGCGGAGGCCTGTCTCGAAGTCCATGGCGCCGGCGAAGACCAATGCCGTGTATTCGCCGAGGCTGAGACCGGCGGTGATCGCACACTCGTCGACGATCTGCGGTTGCTCGAGCCGGAACTTTTCGACGGCCGCTAAGCTGCAAGCAAAGAGCGCCGGCTGACTGAACTCGGTGGCGTTGAGCTGCTCGGCCGGCCCTTCGGCGCAGAGCTTCAGCAGATCGTACCCGAGGATCGACGCGGAGCGATCGAACAGCTCGCGGGCCGCCGGCAGCGTCGCGACCAACTCGGCCCCCATGCCGACCGACTGAGCGCCTTGTCCGGGAAAGAGAAAGGCAGTTTTCATCAGGCATCAGACTGCAGACTACAGGCTTCAGGAGCTAACGGCTCGATTCTCAACTGCCTGATGCCTGAAGTCTGCCGCCTGCGGCCCTCTTACTCCTCGGTCTCGACCATAGTGCGGCCCATGTAGTGGCCACAGTTCGGGCAAATGACATGGCTCGGCTGCGGGGTGGCGCACTTCGGGCACGATTGCAGCTCTTTCGGCTTCAATCCGTGGTGCGAACGACGCTTGCCGGTGCGGGAGTTGGAGTGTTTACGCTTAGGGACGGCCATGGCAGGGTGCTCCCAAAATGGAGCCCGGTAAGGATCCAGTCGCCCGGTGAGGGGCTAGGAAAGTAAGTCGAATCGCTCAAGGTACCGGGCTGTGGGCGGGTGGTCAATGGCTCCCCTGTCAGGCGGCAGGCCTGCTGGAGGGCGTCGTGACGCTCTGTCACGAGATCGATTTTTGGCGACAGCACGCCAACAGGCTTAAGTCGCTGCGCTACATCGACTTGGGCCGTTGTCGTGCTGTAGTTCTGTCGCCTCTGTCGCGACGGAATGGCGAGGCGGAAGGCTCCCGACACCCTCCGTGCGCGCAGTGCGACACGTTTGCCAAGCCGAGCGATGGTTGATGACGCGGGGTGCGTCGAGTTGTCAAAGAGCTTTGCCAGCCGAGCGCATCCTAGCGAGTTAGGTGGCCGTTTTCTGCACCTTAGGTCCCGGATTTTTGGGCGGCCTGCAGGCCTGCAGGCCGGGCATGTTGTGGTCATAGGCGAGAATTCGCGGTTTCCTCTCCGCACAAAAAAAGCGGCCGGGCAGCGTCAGCTGCCCGGCCGGATGCGTCGTCAAATTGTTAAGGTCAGCGACTAGGCCGCCGACATGCGGCTTCGCAGCAGCGAGGCGCCGCCGATCGTGGCGACCAGCAGCATGCCGAGAGACGCCGGTTCCGGGACGGGGCGAAGTTCGCCATCGAAGAACGTGGGGACGCCGCCGCCGTCGTTCATCGTGTGGGTTTCGATGCTGCCCGTCAGCGAGCCGGCGATCAGGTTGCCGTTGAAGCCGCCGAACGTGGTCGAGACGGCTGCCAGGGGCGCCAGGAACGTGCCGCGGGCGCTGCCTTGGATGGTGAACGCCGTCGCCTCGTAGAAATTCCAGAGCAAGTGGTCGACGCTGATGCCGCCGCTCAGATTGAACCCGGTGTTGGGGATCGTGAATCCCGAACCGCTGACGTTGAGGACGATGGTCGCGCCGGCCGGGGCGTTGATGTTGAAGCCGCCGGTCGCTGCGGCGACTTGGGCGCCAGTGACGTTGAAGTAGTTCGCCCCAGGGTCGCCGTTGATGAACAGCTGGCTGAAGTTAAACGTGGGCGACGGATCGAGCGCGTTGACCTGGGCGGCCGAGAGGGCCGTGAGGTAGGCGCCTTCCGCGGCGAAGTTCACGGGGACCGGCGTGGCGACGGGACCAGTGATCGTGCCGCTGATCGTGGCGCCGTTCTGGTTGAAGGTCGTGCCGTAGCGCACATTGCCGTTCACCGTGCCGCCGCTGCCGAAGCTGACGCTGCCGTTCGAACTAAAGTTGCCGTTCACCGTGGGGGTGGTGTATGTCGCGTTGCCGCCGGTGATGATATGCCCCTTGACCGTCGCCGACGAGGCATTGAGCGTGCCGCCGACGACAAGATTCGTCGTGTTGGTCGGCTGTTGGCTAGCGACCGTGAAGTTTGTGAAGTTGGCGTTGCCGCCGACGGCGACTTTGCCCTGCGCGTCGACGTTCGCACGAGTCGAATTGCCGAGGATGAACTCGCCGTATTGGCCGGCCGTGCCGAGCAGGCTGGCGGAGGCGGAAGAAACGCCGACGGCGAGGGTAAGCATACCGGCCGCGATGGCGCGGGCGACGCGGGGACTTCCCGCGAGGCGGAGGGAGGAAATCAGACACTTTCGCTTCATTAGACGACTCATCTCAAGTGGTGCCGCTTCTAGTAATGACCCGGAACATTCACACTAGTCGTACGGCGGTTCCATTCAAGTGTGCGGCATGCGTGGTTCTCCACGGGGAAAGCGTTTGTTTAGCGTGGTGATTGAGCGGCATTTGACGGCTGAAACGCCTAACTTGATGATTGACGATGATTTATGTCGTCCATCGGCGGCGGGTTCAGCGACTGCGGTTGGCCGCAAGCAGTTTGTAACCTGAAGCGATCTTAAGAAAAAAAGTGATCGATTGAAGCGGTTGGCAGGTTGCAATAAGAGTATTGGATATTCTTATCGTCAGGTGTGGGTTGGTGGGCGTGCCGGACGGCGTGTTCGAGGAAGTGCGGCGGCACTTCTCGGAGAAGGAGATCGTGGATTTGACGCTGATTGTGGCGTCGATGAACGCTTGGAATCGGATCGCGATCAGCTTCCGCCAGGGGCCGGTGAAGCGCGGGGAGTAGCTGCGCGTGATGGGGGGCAATGAGGAACGCTGAAGGCGTTCGATCATTCAGCCCAGGGTTGATTGCGCAGTAATCTACCCTGGGTCAGGATGTGCCGCCGTGAATCCCAACCCTGAAAGGGTTGCATCATTTGATGATCGCAAGGGTTCTCAACCCCTTCAGGGTTGTGGGTTCAATAATGGTGATTGACCCAGGGTAGGTCGCAGGCGCGACCAACCCTGGACTGAGATATTGAACGCCGTTGGCGTTCGAATACACCTGCGAGTTCCCCACGCCCTGCATAGTTCGCTCCGGCGGGTCGTTGAGCTGCTACTGGGCGATCCAACCTTCTTCCGTTTGCGTGAAACACTTAGGCGTTGCGCCAATGAACTCATGGCCGTTCCAGGTTCTGACTTCCAGAGACAGCGTCGGTCCGTCGATCGTGAGGACGTTGTAGGCATTCGCCTCATCGCGGCGGCGGTGAGAGATCGCGGTGCCGGCTTGGATCACGAGAATCGAGCGCTTCACTTCGATGTGATGGGGGCGTACGTCGCCGGAATAAGCGAGGTGGAGGTGGCCGGCGAGGATCAGGTGGCAGCCGCAGGCTTCGAGGATGCGCAGCGCCGCGGGGCCGCCGTCGACGAGGGCGGCGCTCAGGTCTTTCGCCGGTGGGATAAAAGGGTGGTGGGCGACGAGGATTTTGCATGCCGCGTCGGGTTGCGCGGTGAAGTATTGGCGGAGCCGTTCGACTTGATGCGGCGAGATGCGGCCATCTTTCCACGTGTTGGAGCGAGCCGTATTGATCCCGGCGACGGCGAGTTCGGCGTCGGCGAACGTGGGTTCCAATTCGCGATTGATGAAGCGGCGGTAGTTGTCGAGCGGCGTGAGCCAGCGGGCGATCGCGTTGAAGAGCGGGATGTCGTGGTTGCCGGGGACGACGATTTGCGGCAGGGCGATGTGCTTGAGGAAGCGCTCGGCGTCGGCGAATTGTGATGAGCGAGCGCGTTGCGTGAGGTCGCCGCTGACGACGAGCATGTGTGCGGATTGGCGCTCGATGTCGCGCAGCAGGCCTTCGGCGATGGCGGGCTCGTCGGCGCCGAAGTGGAGGTCGGAGAGGTGGATGATGCGTCGCATCGATTGTTAGCCCCGGGCTCCGCCCGGGGGTAGGTTTGGAGTAAGGTTGACGTCGATTGGCGTGGAGGCAGACCCCCTGGCGTAGCCAGGGGCTAGAGGGGGCAGCAACACCTTTAGCGCTCGCGGCAGGATTTCGTAGTGGAGCGGGGCGTTCATCACCATTACCTCGCCGTCGGCGGCGACGTGGAGGCGCGTGCGGCGGGTCTCCATCCAGACTTCGCGGGGGTAGAGCGTTTCGAAGTCGCGGTCTTGTTGGAGCCGGCCGAGGGCGCCGTTGAGGAGCAGCTTCAGCATTCCCCAGCGCGATTGGGCGCGGGCGACGTAGAGCGACAACACCCCTTCGTCGAGCCGGTCGCGGGCGCCGACGTTCAGCAGGTCGAGGCGGTAGCGGTTGTTGCCGACGAAGATTAGCGGCGTCTTGAGCTTCACGACGGCGCCGTCGGCGTCGAGGCGGACGTGGATCATGGGGGCGCGGCGGAATGTTTTTAGCGCGGCGAGGGTCATGGCCGGCCATTTGCTAAGCCGCGAGCGGCGTTGCGTGGCGTCGCGTTCGACGAGCGCGTGGGCGTAGACGCCGAGCGAGGAGTTGTTGACGAAAATCTGATCGTTGACGCGGGCGAGGTCGATGGAACGCGGGTTGTTCGCGGCGATGATTTTGGCGGCGGCGGCGAGTTCGAACGGGATGCCGAGATCTTTCGCGAAGTGGTTGAGCGTTCCCATCGGCAGCACGCCGAGCGGCACGTCGCCGCCGGAAAGGGCGGCGGCGACCGTGCTGATCGTGCCGTCGCCGCCGCCGGCGATGACGGCGTCGACTCCCGCGGCGGCCGCGGCCTTCGCTTCGTCATCGAGTTGGTCGCCGGCGACGCTGCGGACATCGGCGTCGATGCCGGCGGCGGCGAGGGCGTCGGCGACTTGGCGTTCAGGTTGAGCGCTGGAGTTGCCGCCGCCGGTTCCAGAGTTGCGGTTGAGGAGGGCGATGACATGCATGCGGGTATAGCGGCGTATGGGGTGGCACGCCCAGCAACGAAGCGAATGGGCGTGGTTGCGTTTGGTTCCGGTTCGCCACGCCCTTACGGAGTACCTTCAGGGCGTGCCACCCTTCGATTTCAGGGCGTGTCACCCCGCGGTGCAAACGCTATTCCGCGAAGAGGGGGAGAGTGCCGTCCTCGTTGCCGCGGTTGTGGCGGGCGCCGTTGATCGCGGCGTCGGGGGTGGCGCCGAGGTGTTCGTAGCCCTTGGCGGTCAGCTTGCGGCCGCGCGGTGTGCGGACGACCAGTTCGGAGCGGAGGAGGAAGGGCTCGACTTCGTCGGTGAGCGTGTCGAGTTCCGTGTTGAGCGTGTGGGCGATCGCCTCGACGCCGGCGGGGCCGCCGTGGAAAACGCGGAGGATCGTTTCCATGTATTTGCGATCTTGCGCGTCGAGGCCGGCGGGGTCGACGCCGAGCATGGCGAGGGCGGCGCTCGCGACCGGCAGCGTGATCTTGCCCGCTGCCTTCGTGGTGGCGTAGTCGCGGACCCAGCGGAGACGGTTGTTGGTGATGCGCGGCGTGCCGCGACTGCAGACGGCGATCTTCAGCGCCGCGTCGTCGTCGATTTCCACGCGCAGCTTGCGAGCGTTGCGGCGGATGATTTCGCAAAGCTCGTCGTGCGAGTAGAAGTCGAGATGCTCGCGAACCTGGAAGCGATCGCGCAGCGGCGCCGAGAGCATGCCGCTGCGGGTGGTGGCGCCGATGATCGTGAAGTGCCGCAGCGTCATGTTCACCGTGCGGGCGCTTACCCCTTCGCCGAGGGTGATGTCGATGCGAAAGTCTTCCATTGCCGGGTACATGAACTCTTCGACCGCTTTGGGGAGGCGGTGGATTTCGTCGATGAAGAGGACCGAACCTTCCTGGGCGTTGGTCAGGTACGGCAGCAAATCCTTCGGCGCGCTGAGAGCGGCGCCGCTGGCGATTTGCAGCGGCACGTCGAGGGCGCGCGGGATGCAGGTGGCGAAGGTCGTCTTGCCGAGCCCCGGCGGGCCGTCGAGCAAGATGTGGCCGAGGGGCTCCTGCCGGATGCGGGCGGCGTCGACGGCGATCATCAGCCGTTCGTAGACTTCGCGCTGGCCGACCATGTCTTCCATCCGCTGCGGACGGAGGATCGTGTCGTCCTCGCGGCTGAGCGGGACGAACTGCGACGGCGGTTCGGGTTCGAAGGCGTCGTCACTGGATAGGATGGGCTCGCGCGACATGTGGCGAAGGGGGATGCTGGATGCTAGTTGCTGGATGCTTGATCGCGGCAAGGCGAGCCGGGGCGTCCTCGCCCCCGGCGACTTGTGAAGTTTCTGAACGCATGTACGCTACCGCTGGTGGTACTATACCCGAAGATTGCGGGAGAAGTGAACCGCGAAACGGGGGCGCTAAGCCGCGAGCGGCGGGGTGCGAGCAATGGGGCGGAGCGATGGCTGAGCGAAACTGGCGAAACTATCTGCGGCGGAAGACGCGGAATCCGCAGTTTCTGTGGCAGATGGTGTTCGCGATTCTGGCGGCGGGGATTTTCGGCGGGATGGGGGCGCACTTTCTGCGCGGCGCTGGGGGCGGCGCGAATATGGTGCTGGCGCCGGACGAGGAGGATGGAGCCGGGGGTGGGGAGGATGCCGTTGAGAAGTTGGAAGCGCTCGCGGATGAGGGATCCTGGCGTGAAGTGTGGTGGGCGTTGCCGGCGGTGGCGTTTCAGCGAATGGCGAATCCCGCGCCGCTGGTGCTTGCAGCCTTTGCGGGGATTTGCTGGCTAATCTTTTGTTTGCAGGCGGCGCAAGTGCGAGCTGTACGCGACGCGAAGCTGTGGCTGATGCTCGGCGGATTCGCGATGGGATGCCTGAGCATCTGGCCGACGCATTTTTTCAGCATGTGGCTGGAGCGGCGACTTGGCCTGGCGGAGTCGGCGGAACTGGTAGAGGGAATTCGCTTCTTTGTGTTAGGCGTCGGACTTCCCGAGGAGGGCGCGAAGCTGCTTTGCTTTGTGCCGCTCATCCCGTTGCTGCTTTGGGTTCGCGGCGACTTGATTGCGATGCTCACGGCGGCCTCGGTGGGGCTGGGGTTCGCCTTCATCGAGAACGTGACTTATTTTCATGGGAGTAGCGGGTTGGAAGCGGTGGGGCGTTATCTCACGGCGAACCCGTTTCACATGACGCTCACGGGGCTGGCGGGCTTGGCGTTGTACCGGGCCGCGCGCGATCCGAAAGGGTGGGGACCGCAGACGCTGTTAGTGATCGGGCTGATGGTCGCGGCGCATGGGCTGTACGACGCGGCGATTGTGGTGCCGGCCTTTGGCGAGTTCAGCATGGTAGGCATGATCGCCTTCGCCCTGGTGGTCTACCAGTTCTTTCGCGAGCTGCGCGACTTGCGTCCGTCTAGCAGCGAACCGGTGAGCTTGAGCGCGACGTTCTTGGCGGGGACATCGATGGTGACGGCGGCGACGTTTGCCTACGTGAGCTGGCAGCTAGGGTTCCAAGCGGCATGCGATGCTCTGGCAGGGCAGGTGCTGTCGATGTCGCTGATGGCGTATCTGTTTTTGCGTGAGATGCCTGAGACGATGGTGACGGTGTGAGGAGCCGCGGCTCAACGACCCGCCAGAGCGGAATTGAGGAGATTTATGATTTAGGATTTGAGATTTAGGATGTGCTGGCGAATTGGTTGCCGCCTCTTCAAATCTGAAATCATACATCCTAAATCATAAATCAATTCGCTTCGGCGGGCCGTTGATCCGTGGCTACCCCGCGGCGACGTGTTCGCGTTGGCCTTGGCTCAACGCGGGTAGCGAGTCGAAGAATTCACCGAGGGCTTTGTAGTACTCGGGCGGTTGCGGGGCGTTGTGGCTCCCCTCTTCGACGACGAAGAACGTTTTCTTCGCGGTGGTTGCGGCGTCGAAGAGCCGCTTCCCCATCTCGAACGGCACCACTTCGTCGGCGGTGCCGTGGCTTTGGAAGAGGGGGCCGCGGTAGGTGACGATGCGTTCGATCGAGGGATAGCGGTTCTTCATCACCCAGCGGACCGGCAGCCAGGGGAAGTGGTAGGCGGCCGTCTCGACCATGTCGGCGAAGGTCCGCTCCAGCACCATGCCGCGCACGGGGTGTTCCGCGGCGAGGCCGACGGCGACGGCGCCGCCGAGCGAGCGGCCATAGACGACGATGTCGCTCGGCTCGACGCCGGCGCGTTTGGCCAGCACGAGTTGTGCGGCGCGGGCGTCGGCGAGCAGGTTGCTTTCTTGCGGCTTCCCTTCGCTCTTGCCGTAGCCGCGATAGTCCCACGCGAAGATGGAGACGTCGGTGCGGTCGTGGAGGAGTTCGAGCAGCGGGCGCAGTTCGGCGACGTTCTCGCCGTTGCCGTGGCAAAAGAGGACGACGGCCTTAGGGTTCGGGTGGGGAACGTACCAGCCGTGGAGTTTCGCTCCGTCGGCGCCGGCGAACTGAATGTCTTCGTGCAGAAAGTCGGCGGCGACCCAATCTCCCTCGTGAGCCCGCGGGGCCGGATAGACGAGCCAGCGTTCAACCAGACTGAGCATGACTACGAGCGCCAAGTATGAGAAAAGGAGCGGCAGGACGATGCGACGAACGCGGCGGCCAGCCTTCACCAAAGGGGGTGATATCTCCATTCTAGTTCCAGAAGCGGATTGGTCGAATTTCCGTTACGAGTCGGCGCGGGAGGCGGTGATTTGCGAGAGTTCCAGGGGAAAGACATTTAGCCACGAAAAAGACGAAAGGAACGAAAGGAAATGGGAAGACATTAACCGCGAATCACGCGAATCTGCGCGAATAAAAGCGAGAAGTCGTTGAATTTCATTCGCGTCAATTCGCGTGATTCGCGGTAACTTTTTTCTCGATTTTGTTTTTCGTTTCTTTCGTCTTTTTCGTGGTTCATCCTTCCCGAATTCAAACCGTTACAAAGTCGTCAGGCGACGGAGTCGATGGACTCAGCCTCCCTGCCGTTGTTCGTAAACGGCCCGCAGCATTTCGTCGACGTCCTTGTATTTCTTCTTACGGCCCAACGCATCGTCGAGCAACTTGCGGGCTTCCGATTCGCCGTGGCCGAGGGCGCGCAGGGCGTCAAACGTTTCGCTCAGGACATCTCGTTCGGTGGCAATGTCGGCCGGCAGGTCGCGGCCGACCAGCAGGGCGAACTTCGGCACTTTGCGGCGGAGCTTCGCGATCACCCGCTCCGCTGTCGCCGGGCCGATGCCAGGCAGCGCGGCGAGACCCTTCGCATCTTGATCTTCGATCAGCGCGGCGACTTCTTGGACAGGTCGCACCATCGACCGGAGCGCTTTTTTCACGCCGACGCCGTCGACCTGGCAGAAGAGTTCGAAAAACTCGCGCTCGATCGGGTTGAGAAACCCGACCAGCCGCGGGGTAAGGCGGCTGGCCATCTGGTTCCCTTCGAGATACTCGATCGTATGGAGGCTCGTCTGGTGACCAATCTGCGCCTGCAACTGTCGGCGAGTGAATTCGGGGATCAGGACTTCGTATTCGAAGGCGCCGACGGCGAGGGTGAGGATGTCGCCGGAGACGGTGATGGGGATGCCGGTGATTTTGGTGATCATTAGGAGTTTTGAGTTGCGAGGCGCGAGTTGCGAGTTTTGTAGCCGCGGGTCAACGACCCGTCGGAGCGGTAGTCGAAAGGGTTAATTACAAGAACGAATAGGACGCGGATTTTCGCGGATTTAGCGGATTAACACGGATCAATTCGAAGTGAGGTTGTTCGCCGATAACACTATTTATGAAATCATTGCATTGATCCGCGTCTATCCGTTGAATCCGTGTAAATCCGCGTCCCATTCTTTGCAGCGCACGAGACTAAACATGAATTTCTTACGCACGGGGGGGCGTTACGCTGGACTTCACGATCACGTCCAATCGCAACCCGCCTGCGGAGACGGGCGACGAATAGATGTGACAGAGCGCGATCGCCAGCGCGTCGGCCACGTCCGCGGGTTCTGGGAGGGTGGAGAGCCGCAGTTCGCGCTGCACGGCGAGTTGCATTTGTGACTTCGGCGCGCGGCCGTTGTCTGTCAGCGACTTCTTCACCTGCGTCGCCGCGTAGTCGTGGACGTCGATTCCCGCTTGGGCCGCCGCGAGGACGATCACGCCGCGGGCGTGGCCCATGAGGATCGCGGTGGTCGGGCGATCGTAGTGGGCGTAAATCTTTTCGAGCGCGAGGACCTGCGGCTTGAGCGAGGCGATGACGTCGGAGACGCCTTCGTGGATCTCGCGGACGCGGGCGGTGAGCGAACCCTTCGTCTTGCCGCGGACGACGCCGGCTTCGACGAGCCGCACCTTCCGGTTGACGATTTCGAGCACGCCGTAACCGGTGGTGTTGAGGCCAGGATCGATGCCGAGGATGCGCATGCGTTGAACTTCACCGTTCTTCAGCTAGTTAAGAACCTATCGCGCGGCGTTTAGCGTTGACATGTCCAGGTGAAATCTCGAACGCCAAGCCTTTCGACTTGCTTTCCTACTTCTGGGTCGTAAAGCCAAACGTATGCCTGCTCCGGAACTCGCTGCCACAAGAAATCGATTGCATCGTGAGGAGCCTCGATTATTACGTTCCTGGACTTGAGCGCTTCCACGTCTGACAAGATCCGTTGACGTCGCACTTGGCCGTAACCTAGTAAGACAGCGATAGCTGACGTCGAAATTAACAGCCCGCGAATTGAGAACTTGAGTTTCATGCAGCGTTCTTATTCAGCGAGGTTTCGATTAACTCACGCCCGCGTCCATTCCGTTCCGCCGGAGCGATCCTCCAAAATCACGCCAACCGCTGCGAGACGGTCACGAATCGCGTCGCTGGTTTTGAAATCTTTGTTTTTGCGAGCCGTCTGCCGCAGGTCGATCAGCATCGCCATCACTTTATCGATGGCGCCGTCGCCGCCGCCGGTCCACTCGGTGCCGCCGGCGCGGTCTTCGAGTTTCACGCCCGTGGGGGCGAGCCCGTCGCGGATGGCGTCGGCCACGGCGAAGTTCTTTGCGGCGCGAGCCTCGGCGCGGAGTTCGATCACCAGCGGCATCACTTTGCCGAGCGTTTCATCGCCGCCGCCCCCCGCCAGAATCGGGGGATGCAGGAAGATGCCGAGGATGTTGGCGAGTTCTTTGATTGTCGCCATGAGCAGCGTCAGATCACCGATCGTGGCGTTGTCGGCGCCGCCGCCTTCGAGGTTATTTTCATCGCAGTAGCGATTGGCGATCTTCGCAAGTTCGAACAACTCGCCGATGGCGCCGCCGGTGTTGAAGTCGTCGTCCATCGCGGTGATGAACTTTGCTTTGCAGGCCGCGGCGGCGTCGAGCGCGGCGTTGCCGGTCGGCTGCGTATCGCCCTCGGTGCGGTGAGCGCGGGCTTGGAGGTGATAGAAGTCGCCCTTGGTGATGCGATGGTAGCGCTTGAAGAGGCGGTAGAACGCTTCGAGGCCGATCGCGGCTTCTTCGATCGCCTCTTCGCTGAAGAGGACCGTGCTGCGGTAGTGCGTGCGGAGGAGGAAGAAGCGGATTCGTTCGCCGCCTTGCTTGGCGATGAGATCGGCGAGGCCGCCGGCGCCTTTGGAGCGGCTCATTTTGCCGCTGACTTGTTCTTCGGGGCTACTGGCCGCTGAAGCGGCCAGTCCGGGGGTGTCGCCTGTGCGTTCGGCGCGGCCGCCGATCTTGCCGGCGGTGGCGTCGCGGCGGAGGAGGCCGTTGTGGGCCCAGTAGGTGGCGAACGTCTTGCCGTGGCAGCATTCGCTTTGGGCGATTTCGTTTTCGTGGTGGGGGAAGACGAGGTCGAGGCCGCCGCCGTGGATGTCGAACGTCTCGCCCAGCAACTTCTTGCTCATCGCCGAGCACTCGATGTGCCATCCGGGGCGACCCTTGGCCCAGGGGCTGTCCCACGCCGGCTCGCCGGGCTTGGCGCTCTTCCAGAGCGCGAAGTCAGCGGAGCTGCGCTTCCGCTCGGCTCCGCCGCCACCATCGCCTTGGACCTGGTCGAGCGAACGGTTCGAGAGTTTGCCGTATTCGCGATCCTTCGTCACGTCGAAGTAAACGTCCCCTTCGGACTCGTAGGCGTAGCCGCTGTCGATGAGCGACTGGACGATCGCGATGATCTCCGGCATGCACTCGGTGGCGCGGGGGAAGTGATCGATCTGATCGACGCCCAGCGCCGCGAGGTTGCCGTTGTAGTCGGCGATGTTTTCCTCGGCGACTTCGAGCATTGTGATGCCGCGATCGTTCGCCTTGTTGATCAGCTTGTCGTCGACGTCGGTGATATTGACCACCCAGGTGACGTGGTAGCCGCAGTACTTCAGATACCGCTTGATGCAGTCAAAAATCACCGGGCCGACCATGTGGCCGATGTGGGCTTTGTCGTAGACCGTGGGGCCGCAGAGGTAGACGCCGACCTTGCCCTCTTCAACCGTGCGGAACGGTTCCTTCTTTTTGGAGAGGGTGTTGTAGACGGTGAGCGTAGGATGCGGGGCGGAAAGTTCCACGGCGGTCGATTGGGTTTGGGGAGCAGCGGGCATGGGTTGATTTGAGATTTGAGATCTCAGATTTGAGATTTGATAGCCGCGGGTCAACGACCCGCCGGAGCGGTGATGGATGGCGACGAATGGGACGCGGATTTTCGCGGATTTGACGGATTAACGCGTATGATAATTAGGAACCGGGAACGAGTGGTCGAGTTCTTCACGGCATCTTTCAGATCCGTGAAAATCCGTTCAATCCGTGTAAATCCGCGTCCTATTCGTTGAATGCTCGTGTGACTAAAACTTGGCTTCCGAATTTGGTTGCCTGTGGCACGCTTTAGGTTTTGATTTTCTCTAGTAGCGCCACGCAGCGGGCTTCGATTAGTTCTTCTTGTCCGACTGGCCCGACGCCTTCGCCGGTTTTTGCTTTCAAGTTGATTTGGTTCGGTTCGACGCCGAGGATGGCGGCGACGCGATCGACGATCGCGGCTTTATGTGGCGAGAGTTTTGGGCGTTGGGCGTGGACGACGGCGTCGAGGTTGGCTAGTCGGTAGCCGGCGGCGGTGACGCGGTCGTAGGCCAGTCGCAGCATGTCGGCCGAGTCGCGGCCGCGGTTCGCTTCCTCCGTGTTCGGGAACAGGACGCCGATGTCGGGCAAGCCGGCGGCGCCGAGCAGGGCGTCGGTGATGGCGTGGAGCAGCACGTCGGCGTCGCTATGGCCGACGGCGTGCCGGTCGTGCGGCACGTCGACGCCCCCCAACCGCAGCGGTCCGCCGGGCGCGAGGCGATGGGAATCCTCTCCCAGTCCGATCCGTAGTTGGTTTGCGTGAATTGCCCAGGGTCCCTCCGCGCGGATTATAGCGGGAATTTGCCGGGGCTAACAGGCGAGCCTGGGGGGCGTTTCAGGCTTCAAAAAAGGCAACCGCCAAGGACGCCAAGAGCGCCAAGGAAATGCGGGGAATTGAACCACCACGGCACGACGGGCACGAGGAGGATCAGATAGCCCGCGAATCACGCGAATGGGCGCGAATGAAAAACGAAGACGTCCGTTCCTTTTCTATATTCGCGTTCATTCGCGTGATTCGCGGGGCCCTTTTTCTTTCCTTGGCGAACCTTGGCGTCCTTGGCGGTTAAGTATTTTTCAAGAGTGGTCGGCAGGCGCCGCGGTGATCTCTAGGAGGACGGAGCAGGGCTCGGCGGCGGTGGTGGTGAGTCTGACTTCGAGCCGGGCACCGTGGGCGAAGGCTTGGATGACTTTCACCGTGGCGTCGGGGCCGTCGGCGGGGTCAGCTTCGACCGTGGGGGCGTCGGCGAGGGGGGGGCAGAAGCCGACGTGGAGCGTGGCGTGGCGTTGACCCGCGGCGAATTCGGCGCGGAGCGTACCGAAGATCGACTCGACGCCGGCGTCGTTGCGGATGCGAGTCAGTTGTTGGAGAACGTTGGAGGGGAGCGTTTCGCCGCCCTGTTCCTCGTCGGCGGTCGCTTCATCGAACTCACGCTCGAACAGCGGGTAGTGCTCGCGCACTTCCTCGCGGGCAGGCGCAAGCGGCAGGAGCGCAGACGGTTCGGCGTTGTCGCCGCGCGGACGCCACGGCGCCAAGTTGGGCTCGTGATCGTGCAGGCGCGGCGTCCAGGCGGGCGGGGCCGTTTCGAAGAACCAGTCGCGCTGGAGGTAGTCGGCGATAATCAGCGGCAGCCAGCAGAGCCAGTTCCAATAGCCGAACGACGGGAACGAGCAGCCGAGGAACATCAGCCCCAGTGCGAGCGTGCCGCCCCAGCCAACGGTCTGTTCGCGGAACTGCAATTGCTCGCGGCGGCGCGGCGGGCTGGTGAGCCGCCAGGCGACGCGGCCGCCGAGGATGACCATTGCCGTGAGCACGATCGTTGCCAGCAGCGGCAACGTCGGCAGATGCGCGCTGAATGCGCCGGCGGCGCGGCGGGTGAGGAGTATCGATCCGACGACTAGCAGAGCGATGACGCCCGTGGGCGCAGCGGCGCGGACCCACGCGATCGTGAGCGGGCGCGTCCGTTCGGGGAGGGTAGCGGTGGATCCAACCGTCGCCATGACCGGTACGATACACGATGAGGCGCCGGAGAACCAAGTCGGTTTGGAAAGTTGCGTAAAGGGCGATGCGTGGGCGGAGTCGAAGTGATCAGAGTCTCGTGCGGGTTCGGACTGGTCGCTTAAGCGACCAGTCCAGAAGTGCGAGTTGACGCTCCACACGAATGCAGCGCAAAAAAACGGCGCAAAAAAATAGCCCCGACCTAGTTAGGTCGGGGCTATTCGCTTGTGCTTCTAAGTTAAACGACGGCGGCGAACGCTTACAGCTTGTCAGCTTCAGCCTTGATCTTCGCGGCCATGTCGGTCTTCTCCCACGTGAACTCCGGCTCGTTACGGCCAAAGTGGCCGCCGGCGGCCGTCTTGCGGAAGATCGGGCGACGCAGGTCGAGGTGCTTGATGATGCCCGACGGCGACAGAGGGAAGAGCTTCTTCACGATGTCGCAGATCTTCGAGTCTTCGATCTTGCCGGTGCCTTCGGTGTCGACGTAGACGCTCACCGGGTCGGTGACGCCGATGGCGTAGGCAAGCTGCACTTCGCAACGCTCGGCTAGACCCGAGGCGACGATGTTCTTCGCGACGTAGCGGGCCATGTAGGCGGCGCTGCGATCGACCTTGGTCGGATCCTTGCCGCTGAAGGCGCCGCCGCCGTGACGACCCCAGCCGCCGTAGGTGTCGACGATGATCTTCCGGCCGGTGAGGCCGCAGTCGCCGTGCGGTCCGCCGACGACGAAGCGACCGGTCGGGTTGATGTGGTACTTGATCTCGCCGGTCGCCAGATTGGCAGGCAGTTCCGGCTTGATGATGGTTTCGATGACGAACTTGCGAATCGCTTCGTTCGAGACGTCTTCGCTGTGTTGGGTCGAGACGACCACGGTGTCGATGCGGACGGGCGTGTTGCCGTCGTACTCGACCGTGACCTGGCTCTTGCTATCGGGACGGAGCCAGTCGACCTCGCCATTCTTCCGAGCGGCGGTCAGGCGGTTCATGATGCGGTGCGACAGCGCGATTGGCAGCGGCATCAGCTCGGGGGTGTCGCTGCAGGCGTAGCCGAACATCAGGCCTTGGTCGCCGGCGCCGATGTCTTTGCCCTTCGAGGCGTCGTCGTTGACGCCCATCGCGATGTCGGCGCTCTGCTCGTCGATAGCGACGAGGACCGAGCAGTGGTCGGCGCTCAGGCCCATCGGCGAGTCGGTGTAGCCAACGTCGCGAATCACCTCGCGGACGACCTTCTGCATGTCCACGTATGCCTTGGTGGTGATCTCGCCGGCGATGACGACCATGCCGGTGGTGACCATCGTCTCGCAGGCGACGCGGCTATAGGGATCTTGGGCGAAGAGGGCGTCGAGCACGCCGTCGGAAATCTGGTCGGCCAGCTTGTCGGGATGCCCCATGCTGACGGCTTCGCTAGTGAACAGGTATTTTCCGGATGCCACGAACGTCGTCTCCAGGTATCAGTAAGTAGATTGAGCGTTTGTAGTAAGGCGGGCCGCGGGAACTCTGCGGACCCGGCAGTATAGCCCCCAGGTGCGCGAGGCGGCAACTGGCTGGAAGGGGTGGCGCGCTCAGAGGTACTCCGATGGGCGTGTCTGCGGCTAATGCGGGTTCGCCACGCCCTTTCGGAGTACCTGCAGGGCGTGCCACCCGTCGAGGAATCTAGCCGGACCCCTCGGAGTACCTCGGGGTGACAGGGGCAAACGGCGTCCCCAACACGACACCCTAGCCAGTCTGCTCCCGCTGCGGATAATCGGCTGCTGCGGCCGCGCGGCCTGCTTTTCCGCAACGACTTCTGCTGAAACGATCCGACCATGGCCCGTTGGCCGCGACACTTTTGGACCACGCTGTTTACCTACGGCATCATCTTCATCGGGTTTCCCGTGTTGTGCTGGCTGGCTTACCGCTGGGTGCGAGGCGAATAATTCGATATGACGGCGACGATCAACAAGGCAGAACTTGAGTCGCGGCTGCGGCCGCACAACCAGCTGCACGTGCTGAAGTTCTGGGAAGAACTCGACGCCGCGGGCCAACAGCAGCTGGCGCGGCAGATCATGTCGATCGACTTCGACCTGCTCGATTCGTTGTTTCGCGATGAGATCGACCAACCCGACTGGGCGGAACTGGCGCGGCAGGCGTCCCCCCCGCCGGCGGTACGGTTGCATGAGCGGAAGCCGGGCGCGGCTAATCCATTGAATATCACGGTCGACGCCGCTCGCCGCGCGGGAGTGGCTGCGCTCGAGAAGGGCGAGGTCGGCGTCATCCTCGTCGCGGGAGGGCAGGGGAGTCGGCTGGGGTTCGAGAAGCCGAAGGGGATGTACCCGATCGGTCCGCTGTCGAAGGCGACGCTCGCGCAGATCCACGTCGAGAAGATTCGGGCGATTGGCGCGCGGCATGGGAAGTCGATCCCGCTCTACATGATGACGAGTCCCGTGACGCACGACGACACGCTCGACTTCCTCGGCGCGAACGCGCACCTCGGACTGAACAAGAACGACTTGTTCGTCTTCTGCCAGGGGACGATGCCGGCGGTCGACGCGAAGACGGGGCAGGTGCTGCTGGAAGCGAAGGATTCGATTTTCCTCAGCCCCGACGGCCACGGCGGGACGGTGGCGGCGCTTGGCGCGAGCGGGGCGTTCGACGACATGCGGCGCCGCGGGATCAAACACCTGTTTTACTTCCAGGTCGATAACCCGCTGGCGCCGATCTGCGATGCGGAGTTGATCGGGTTTCACATCCTCGCGAAGTCGGAGCTGACGTCGCTCGCCATCGCGAAGGAATCGCCGCAAGAGCGGCTCGGTAACTTCGTGATGATCAATGACCGGGTGAGCGTCATCGAGTACAGCGATTTTCCTGATGATGTCGCCGAGAAGCGCGACGCTGACGGCGAACTTGTGTTCTGGGCCGGCAGCGTGGCGATTCACGTCTTCGACGTGGCGTTTCTGGAGCGTTCGCTCAAGCTGAAAGACACGTTGCCGTTTCACGTCGCGCGCAAGAAGGCGGAGTATCTCGGCGACGACGGGAAAGTGGTCAGCCCGAGTGAACCGAATGCCCTGAAGTTCGAGCGGTTCATCTTCGATCTGCTGCCGCATGCGGAGCGGCCGATCGTGATCGAGTATGCGGAAGAGGAGGCGTTCGCGCCGCTCAAGAATGCTTCTGGCGCGCCGAAGGATACGCCGGAGTATGTCCACCAGTTTTTACTCAACCAGCATCGCCGCTGGCTCGAAGCGGCGGGCGCTGAAGTGGCGCCGGGGGTGCATGTGGAGATCAGCCCGCTGTTCGCGCTCGACGCTGAGGAAGTGGCGAAGCGCGTGAAGCCGGGGACGAAGTTCGAGAAGTCGGAGTATTTGCGTGGGGAATGAGTTGGGTGAGTAGGTGAGTAGGTGAATGCAGTGGTGGCGACTCGCCATCCCACACCGCCCATTTAGCCGCGGGCGGAGCCCGCGAACCCGCCGCCAGCGGCGGGGCTAAATGGCCGTGGCGGGATGGCGGTTCTTTCGACGCCGTCATCTGCGAGTTCCCGCAACGGCGCTGCCAGCCGGTTCGTCGCCCTGCCGGCTAGCGAAATAATCGATGCTGCCGGAAACTTTTCGCAATCCACGTAAGGGTTTGCGACGAATCCAGGGGGGATAGTCCGAAAAGTTCCTTGACCCGGCTATCGCTAGCCGTGAAGAATGCGAGGAACCCGCGAAACCTGCCGGACCGCTGGCGGTTTCATCTGAATCGGATAGTTTCGCCACGGCGGCGTTTATTCTCCGAAACTTTCACAGGAGCAAGAATCGTTATGAAGAGCCCATGGTGGATTGGCCTTGGCCTGCTGTCGCTAGTCGCGTTCTGCACCGTCGCCGTCGCGGCCGACAAAGATTGTAAGAAGAAGGACAAGGACGCCGTGTCGCTCGTCGCCGACGAGGAATGCGAAAAGGACGACGATTGCGAGAAGAAGGATCTGCTGGCCGACGAAGAATGCGAAAAGGACGGCGACTGCGAAAAGGAACTCGTTGCCGACAAGTGCAAGAAGGGTGACAAGGACCAATTGCTCGCCGACGAGGAATGTGAGAAGGACGGCGATTGTGAGAAGGAAGCGCTGCTCGCCGATGATTGTTGCGAAAAAGACGGCGATTGCGACAAGGAAGAAGAACTGCTGGCCGACGAAGATTGCGAAAAGGATGGCGATTGCGAAAAGGAACTCCTCGCCGACAAGTGCAAGAAGGGCGATAAGGAAGGCTCCCTGGTCGCGTAGTTGACGCGCCTCACGGCCCACAACGCGATACCACCTAAACTCGACAGGGCGTCTCCTACGCAGGAGGCGCCCTGTTTTTTTGTTGGGACCGCCGGCTGTTAGCCGGCAGCCGATAGCTCACCCAATTCGAGCTTTCGCCAGTCGACGCATTTTGCCATACTTCCGCCCCCGTGTTTCGATAGGGCCTATGGGAGCCGTGGCGTGAAAATCTTCTTCTCCGTTGGCGAACCGAGCGGTGACCTGCATGGCGCCAATCTCATTCGCGCGTTTCAACGGCGGCACAGCGATTGGGAGTTCGTCGGCTATGGCGGTCCGCGGATGGCGGCGGCCGGTTGCCGATTGCACGCCGACCTCACGCAGCTGGCGGTTATGTGGATCGCCCGCGTGTTGGTGAATCTTCACAAGTTCATCGGCCTACTGATTCAAGCAGACCGCTACTTCCGCGACGAGCGGCCCGACGCGGTGGTGATGATCGACTACCCCGGCTTCAATTGGTGGATCGCCCGCCGCGCGAAGGCCCGCGGCATCCCGGTGATCTATTACGGCACGCCGCAGGTGTGGGCGTGGGCGAGCCATCGCGTGAAGAAGATGCAGCGGTTCGTCGATCATGTGCTGTGCAAACTGCCGTTCGAAGAACAATGGTTCCGAGAGCGGGGCTGCAACGCCACGTACGTCGGCCACCCTTACTTCGATGAGCTGCGCAATCGGACGCTTGATCAGGAGTTTGTCGCAAAACTAGAGAAGAGCAATCAGCCGCTCGTGACGATCTTGCCTGGTTCACGCACGCAGGAAGTTGAACTCAACACGCGCTCGTTCCTGCAAGCGGCTCAGCTGATCGCTCGCCAGATTCCGGAAGTGCGGTTTGCCGTCGCGGCGTTCAAGGAATCGCAAGCGGCGATGATTCGGCAACTGATCGCTCAGATGGGCGTCGCCGCCGAGGTCTATGTCGACCGCACGCCCGAGTTGATTCATGCCGCCGATTGCTGCATGGCCTGTTCGGGTTCGGTGTCGTTGGAACTCCTCTACCATGCCAAGCCTAGCGTCATCCTGTATCAAATCTCACGCTTTGGGTTTCTCATTCAGAACCGCTACCGACGAGTGCGTTACATCACGTTGGTGAATTTGCTCACGGCGCAGGAAATCGCGACCCCGCGGCCAGCACACATCTACGACAAGAACGATCCAGCCGACGCGCATGCCCTGTTGCCGGAGTATTTGACGCGAACCGACAAGTCGGCGGACCTCGCTGGGCATTGCATCGAATGGCTCACCGACGCCGACGCCCGGTGGCGTCGCGTGGCGGCTTTGCGGCGGTTACGCGATCAGCACGCCGGCGGCGGTGCGTCGGAGCGGGCGGCGGCGTATATCACGAACGTGTTGGAGTCGAAGGGCGACGCAGCGTCGAGCGTACCGGCCCCGCACACGAAATCACGACGTGCTGAAGCGCCCATACGCCACGCGTCCTGAACACGCCCATTTAGCCCCGCCGCTCGCGGCGGGGTGCCACTGGCATCCTGCCAGTGAGAAGTGCCGAGCGAGTACCCACTGCCCACTGGCAAGATGCCAGTGGCACACGGGGCGAGCCCCGCGGCTAAATGGGTCGGTTATGATGGGGAGCGTAGCGTTCTGCAATCTTTGGTCAGCGTTGGCGAATCCACTTTATATGTTTCTCACCGAACCGCCGCCAAGTCAGGGGGACCTCCGCTTCCGCGTGTTCGGTTTTCCGGTGCGTGTGCATCCTTTCTTCTGGTTGGTGACCGGCATCATGGGGCTCCGCTCCGGGGGCGAGGGTACGGCTCCGGCGGAACTGCTCACGTGGGTCGGCGTCGTCTTCGTTTCTATCTTGGTGCATGAGTTGGGGCACGCGGTGATGCAGCGGCGTTACGGCGGCCATCCGTGGATCACGCTCTACGGACTCGGCGGGTTGGCCTCATGCGACGATTGTGATCGCAGCTCTTACAGCCAGATCATTATCTCGCTCGCGGGGCCGATCGCTGGGTTTCTGCTCGCAGGCGTGTTGATGGCGGCGATGAGCTTGGCCGGTCACCAAACGGCGATTCAATGGGCCGAGCGCCCCGATGTTGCGATTCCCGATCCCAGCGGCTTCGCACTCTATCGCCTCTGGGTGATTTGGGAGCAACTCCCCACGCCGTTGGCCAATTCGATCGTTTTCGACGCGCTGTTCGTCAACATTGCGTGGGGAATCATCAATCTGCTGCCGATCTACCCCCTCGATGGCGGGAGAGTCTCGCGTGAACTGCTAACGTTGAAGAATCCTCGCAACGGGATCGTTCTGTCGCTGCAGATCTCCGCCATCGTCGCGATTCTGATGGCTATCGTGGGCGCTGTGGTTTGGCAGAGCCTCTATACGGCCATCATGTTTGGTTACCTGGCTTACTCTAATTACCAAACATTACAGGCCTATCAGTCGAATCGTTGGTAAATCGTGGCTGCGCGGACCAGAGTCATGCCGTATTCATGCGGTTGCGCGTCACTAACTCACATTCATGTATCCGCACGCACGTTGATTGACATGTTGAGATGAGTGATCCTTCGTCATCCGCAGCCCGCGTTGCATCTCAGATTGAGACTCGCGAACCGCAACAACGCGTGGTGTTACTCGGCGCGAGTAACCTCTCAATCATGTTTCCGACGATCGTCGAATCGTTGCGCGCGATGTTCGCGCATCCAATCGAGCTTCATGTCGCAAAGGGTTTTGGGAGGTCGTATGGGCTGCATTCCAAATTTTTTGGAAAAAAATTTCCAGGAATTTTAGCGAGCGGATTATGGCCCGCATTGAACCGCGCGCGACCGTTGCCGACGGTCGCGATCGTCGCCGATGTGGGGAATGATTTGGCTTACGAAGCGCCTGTCGAGAAGATCGTTGAATGGGTCGAACGCACGCTCGATCGACTCGCGACGCACGACGCGCGCGTCGTCCTCAACAACGTGCCGATCGAGTCGCTGCGGCGCGTCGGCTGGGCGCGCTATCAGACGTTTCGCGAGGTCCTCTTTCCGAATTGCAAGCTCTCGCGAGACGAGATGCTGCATCGCGCCGAGGGGTTAAGCGAACGACTGGCCGCGGTTGCCGCGACGCGAAAAACCCCCGTATTTTCCGGGGAAAGTGCCTGGTATGGCCTCGATCCGATCCACCCGAAGCTGAACTCGGCGGGCGAGATCTGGCGTCGCATGTTGGGCGCGATCAGCGGCGCGGGCGACGTCGCGACGCTCGCGAGACCGAGCGCCGCCATGATGCTGCGCTACCGTCGTTTGAGACCGCTCGAGTGCGCGCATTTTGGTCTCGCGCGGCGCGCTGAACAGCCGTCGCTGCGCGCCGTCGACGGCACGACGATTTCGATTTATTGAAGCGTCGCCAAGCGCGCTGAATCACTCGCGATGCGCGCGCGAATCATGCGTATCGAGGTCGCGCTGAACGCTCTTCGCGCGGTCTCCATAACGCGCTTCGCGCCGAAAATCCACAAAAAAGTGTTGCAGAAAAACAAATCATGCGTACAAATACCACGAAGACATGGACGTGGCGTTGTCAACCATTTGTAAACGCTGTATTTAGTTGGGATGCATTGGTTAACAGATCGGGTAACCAAAGTTATTCGGATCGCAGACGCGGCCATGCTCGATGACGAGCGCGATACGACTTGTCGCCCTGGACGGGCGACACGTGTTCTTTGGAAGGCGACGACGAGAAACTTCTCTTCAAAGTTGACGAGAGACGCGTCGCCTAGACCTTTTTAAGGAGGATTGACTGTGGCCAAGAAGAAGAAGGCTGCCAAGAAGAAGGCTGCCAAGAAGAAGGCAGCCCCCAAGAAGGCAGCGAAGAAGAAGACCGCCAAGAAGAAGGCCGTCAAGAAGAAGACCGCCAAGAAGAAGACCGCGAAGAAGAAGGCCTAGTTCCAACCCCAAGTTGGAATAGACCCTTCGCGATTTGCGAATCGAGGGATCGTTGTCCTTAGTGGGCAACGGTCCCTTTTTTGTTGGGCCGCGGTACAGCCGTCAGCCAGATCGTAACGCCCATGCGAAGCGATGGACGCCGATTCCCAACCCGCCCATTTAGACGCGGGCGACAGCCCGCGTGCTCGCCGCAAGCGGCGGGGCTAAATGGCGTTACAGCATGGCGGCCGCCAAGGAGTTCAAAGGCGATGTCGTCGGAGGACATCGGTTCTACAACACCGACAACGTCGGCAGCGGCGGGGCCGAGGCCCGGTCCATCGCTAGGTTCCGCACGAGGTTGTATGCGATTCGCTCGAAGTAGGGCGCCGCTTCGATGTCGCCCAGGTTGCCCGCCGTTTGCCCGGCGTCGCCGCGCTCGCGGATCGGGATCTGAATCGGCACCTCGCCCAGGAAGGGGACGCCCATCTCCTCGGCCTTCGCCCGCGCACCGCCGTTGCCGAAGATGTCGTAGCGCTTGCCGTTGTCGGGGCAGAGGAAGTAGCTCATGTTCTCGACGACGCCGAGGACGGGGATGCTCACCTTGTTGAACATCGCGATCGCCTTCACCGCGTCGAGGAGCGCCACATCCTGCGGCGTGCAGACGACGACGGCGCCGGTGAGCGGAATCGCCTGCGAGAGCGTCAGCGCAATGTCGCCCGTCCCTGGCGGCATGTCGATGATCAGGTAATCGAGATCGCCCCACGCCGTATCGCGGAGAAACTGCGTAATCGCGCCGTGGAGCATCGGACCGCGCCAGACGACCGCTTCTTCCTTCGGTACGAGGAACGCCATGCTCATCACCGGCATGCCGTTGCAGTCAACCGGCTGCAGCTTGCCATTCGATACCATCGGTTGGCCCGTGAGGCCAAGCAGATGCGGCACGCTCGGTCCGTAGACGTCGGCATCCATCAAGCCGACTTTTGAACCAGCCCCCTTCAGCGCCATCGCCAGCGACACGGCCATCGTGCTCTTGCCGACGCCCCCCTTGCCCGAGCCGACCGCAATGACGCTCTTCGCGGTGAGGCCAATGGCGCCAATCGGTTCCGGCTGGCGGACGAATTCAACGATCTCGACGGTCGCTTCAGGCGATCCGGGAAGCTGCTCGCGGAGCCGATCGCGGATGGCGTGTCGGGTCTCGCCCCAGAGCATCGCCGAGTGCGACGTGAGGGCGATCGTGGCGGTGATCATGCCGCCGTCGACCGTCACGTTTTTCACCTGGCCCATCGTGCCGAGCGGGCGGCCCGTTTCGGGATCGGGGAACTGCTCAACTAGAGTGCGGGCTTGGGCGGGGTCGATATTTTCAGCGGGCATGGCGTATATCCTGGCAGAGAGCGCGGCGACCGTCGCTGGTCGCAGGCGAATCCCCTACCATACCCGAGGCGCGGGGGCCTTTGGAACCTTTGGAACCCCCAGATCGCACTGATGAACCGCCAAGGACGCCAAGAGCGCCAAGGAAAATGCAGGAGATTTGGAACCGCCGATGAACGCCAATAAGAATTATCTGCGTCAATCGGCGTTCATTGGCGGTTCCATCCCTAGTTTCTCTTTCCCCGTATTTCCTTGGCGCTCTTGGCGTCCTTGGCGGTTAAATCTTTCGGCCTTTGAATGGGCGCATAAAAAAGCCCCTCCGCGAGTGGGGCAGCAACCCGCGGAAGGGTGATTTGCGCAGGGGTTATCCCACGCAAACGCTGAGTGTATCCTCTGCGGGGGCGGGATGCAAACAGTTCCCGGCGAATTCCGGGCCCAAACCGCAACCCGTTGCCCGCTAGAGAGTTTCGCCATGGCTACACTTGCCGCTGTCGAGGGGGGCCCCGTGCCGAGAAGCGTCGTAGACCTGCTTTGTGACCTGATCGCCCAACCGAGCGTCAATCCGCGGCTCGCTCCGACCGGGGCGCCCGAGGCGGGGGAGCAGCGCGTCACCGAGTGGCTCGCCCGATTTGCCGCCGAGGCGGGCTGGCGGTGGGGGCTGCAGCCCGTCGAGCCTGGGAGGTCCAATTTCTTCGCCCTGATCCCCGGCGGCCGCGGCGACACGCTGCTGTGGGAGGTCCACCAAGACACGGTGAGCGTTCAGGGGATGACGGTACACCCCTTCGAGGCGGCGGTCCGCGACGGTCGCGTCTATGGCCGCGGGGCGTGCGACGTGAAGGGCTCGATGGCGGCGATGTTGGCGGCGCTCCTGCGTGTTCACGACCAGCCAATGGAAGGTCGCCCCAGTATCCTGTTCGCGTGTTCGATCAACGAAGAGTGCGGTTTCAGCGGCGCGCGGGCGATGGCGGAGCTGTGGCGCGACGCCGATCACGAGCTCAGGCGAGCCCCTCCCTTCATGGGAGGGGGCGAATTGTCTCTTGAAGAAATCGGCGCGCTCCGCCCCGCGGCCGCCCTAGTCGCCGAGCCGACGGAACTCAACGTCGTCGTCGCGCACCGCGGCGTGGCCCGTTGGCAATGCACCGTCCATGGCCGGGCCGGTCACTCCTCACGACCGGAGGAGGGCGCCAATGCGGTCTATGCGATGGCGCGCGTCGTTCAGCTGATCGAACAGTACCATCGAGAGACGTTGGCGTCACGTCCTGCCGATCCGCTCTGCGGATCGTCGACCGCGTGCGTCACGACGTTCCACGGCGGCACGGGGCCGAACACGATCCCCGACTTAGCGGTGATCGACGTCGATCGCCGACTCTGTCCCGATGAAACGCCTGAAGCTGCCTACCGCGAACTGGTGACGTGGCTCGACGAGCAGGCTGCGCTCGGCGAGTGCCGGCTGGAACATCACGCACCGTGGATGCAAAGCCGCGGCTTGCACTTCGCCGCGAATCGCGAGTGGGCAGAGCAGTTGGCCGCCGTGGTGCGCACGGTAGCCGTCGAGAGCCGGTTGATGGGCGTCCCTTACGGCACGAACGGAGCGTCGATCGCCGCGGCCGGCATCCCCACGGCGATCTTGGGGCCTGGTTCGATCGCGCAAGCGCACACCATCGACGAGTGGATCGCCGTCGATCAACTCGAACTCGCGACAGAGATCTACTACCGCATCGCTTGCGGCGCCAACGTGGCGCAACTAAACGACAATTAGCCCCCGGTCAGTGACCGGGGGCTAACATCGATTGATCAAGCGACTAGCCGATCGCAGTCAGATCAAAACACGTCGAGCACGAAGTGATGCCCGCTGTGGAACTTGCGGCGGTTCGGGTAGTAGTTGTGCCACTTGCGGTTGTAGACCGGGATCCGCATTTCGGGCGGATAGCGGTAGTACAGGCTGTCGGCACTGCGGTAGTACTCACTTCCCCAGTAGTTCTGGGGATAGTAGACGTACGGGTAGTGATAGAAGCGGTTCCAGTCCTGGGTCGTGTAGGTGCCGGCCCAATTCTGGCCATAGGCCTGCTGGGCCTGAGCCGAATCGGCAGCCCCGAGCGTGGCACAGCCGACGCCGAGACAAGCGGCGAAAAGAATCTTGCGAAGCATGAAAATCCCCCCTTCGCTTATGGCGGCGCGAGCCCGTGCAGGCGGACTCTAGCGCGTAAAAGCGTCATGGAAGAAATCGGCAGGCGGGGGGGCGGCGGTTGAGGGAATATCCGTTAGAACCGGCACAAACGGAACGGCGGGGCGCCTCTCCCGGTATCTGGTGGGAGGGCGCCAGCAGCAGGCGGCAGGGCGGAATTGCGGTACAATCGAGGTAAGGTGCAACAAGGCTCGTTGCGTGTGACGCCCAAATCGAACGCCGTATCGGTTTTTCGCATGATTCTGCCTCCCGAGATCATTGAGCATCGATTGCCGGCCATTCTTCAGTTGTGCCGACAGTATCGCGTCAAGCGGCTCGAGTTGTTTGGTTCGGCCGCCACAGGGAAGTTTGGCGCTGACAGCGATCTCGATTTTGTCGTTGATTTCCATCCGCAATCGCCGGCGGATCGCGCCGACGCCTACTTCGGCTTATTGGCTGACTTGCAAGACTTGTTTCAGCGCGAGATCGATTTGGTTGAGCAGGACGCGATCAGCAATCCCTATCTCAAGCGTTCGATCGAAGCTGCGCACACGGTGCTGTATGCTGCCTGAGACGCTCAAGTATTTGTTCGACGTGCGTCAGGCGTGTCGTCTTGTCGCGCAGTTCACTCACGCGAAAACCGCTGCGGATTTTCGAAATGATCTGCTGTTGCAGTCGGCGGTGGAACGTCAGTTCATCACGATCGGAGAGGCGTTGCAGCAGGCACTGCGGATTCAGCCTGAATTGGCGAACTCTATCTCGGAGTCGCGACGGATCGTCAACTTTCGAAATGTGATCGTGCATGGCTATGCCGTGGTCGTCCCGGATACGGTCTGGGGCGTCGTTGAGAGCGATCTGCACAAGCTACAGGAAGAAGTTGCGAAGCTCTTAGTCGACGTCGTCGAGGAGCCAAATTGAAACGTCACACATGAAGAGACTTGAAGCGATGAATCAATGGAAGTTTCGGTACGGCGTTGCGGTATTGCTGCTCGCGTCAGCGATGTCGCCATCCGACGCGCACGCGCAAGCGGCGACGGCCGAAAAGGCGCCTGAGAAGCAGGAAGTCGCCGAAGCCAAACCCGCCCCGCCGGTCGACCTGGGCGCTCTCTTCCGCATGCATTGGACCAATCGCACCAACGCCTTCCGGATGCAGAACGAGCAACTGCAATTCGTCGTGCTGCTCGGCGACAGCATCACTGAAGGATTCGAGGTTGCGAAGTATCTCCCCGGCCGGCGCGTCCTCAATCGCGGCATCGGCGCCGACGTCATCGGCAACGACCTGCCGGCCGACGACAATCGCGGCGTGCTGAAGCGACTCGATGAGTCGGTCTTCAACTGCGCAGCGACCGACGTCTTCTTGATGATCGGCATCAACGACCTCGGCTCGGGACGCACGCCCGGCGTGATGGAGCAAGGCTACCGCTACATCTTGCAACGGATCAAAACCGAAACGCCGCGAGTGCGCGTCCACGTCCAATCGGTGCTGCCGACGCGAGACAACTACGCCAAGCACAACGCCAACGTCGTCGACTTCAACGGACGGCTGAAAAAGCTGGCCGAGGAGTTCGGCTACGACTACCTAGACATCCACGCCCTGGTGGCCGACGACAAGGGCGAACTCAAGGCCGAGTACACCGGCGACGGGCTCCACCTCAACGAAGCGGCCTACAAGGTCTGGCTGGCCGAAGTCGAGCGCGTGATGAAGTGGTGAGGGGCCGTAGCCGCCTACTGGGAGTTAGGACTTGGCAGTCGAAGCGCTCGTAGGAACGAGCCGAAGCTCAACTCGCAATTTGAGCGCCTCAGCGATTCGCTCCAGCATCGTCAGCGAATGTCCCTCGTAATCGGCGCTCTCCAATTGCGAGATCACCGGTTGCTGTGTGCCGATCAACTCGGCCAACTGCTTCTGCGTGAGCCCTGCCGCCTGACGGGCGTCGTAGATCATCTGGGCAATCTCGAACGATTGCCTGTAGCCTTGTACGGTTGCGTCGGTGCGGGGATCGACGCCGGTTTCACGGGCGATGATGTCGAGCGCATTCGTTGTCTTTTTGACCATGCGAATTACTCCCGTGTGGCGCGATGTCGGTCCGGATTTTTTCGGAATCGTTCCAGTCGTTCGATGGCCAAGTCGATGTCGCGGCTGGGAACGGCCTGCTCTTTGGTCAACCCGTGACTCAGCAGAGCCACGTCCTTGCCGACAAATCCGTATAGCAGGCGATAATTCACGTTGCGAACTTCGGTACGCAACTCATAAATGCCGTTGCGAAGCATGTCAGCACGCGGTCGCCGCAACTCGCTGCCGAACTGTTCCAGCAAATCGATCAAATACAAGCATTTGTTGAAGGCAGCACGATTCTTCGTCTGCAACTCGGTTAGCCACTCCAATACCGGAACCGTGCCGTCGAGTTCTTGATACAGCAAGACTTCGGTTAGCGGCATAAAGCTGCCTTCAGTGCGGTATAGTAATATTATTATACCACGCAATTCGACGACGAGGCCAGATTAACGAAAACGCTATCCTGGCAGCTTCCCTTCCAGCAACTCGTCCTCCCACGCATCCATCAGCGGCCAGTCGATGGCGCAGGTGCCAAAGTCGGCCATGTGGAGGTAGCCTTCGAGGCGAGCGATCGTCTTGTCGATCAGGGCGTTGTCTTTCTTGAAGACCGGCCCATGGCTGGGGAGCAGCCACTTCACGTCGCTCGCCTTGATCCTTTGGAGCGACTTGATGAAGTCGGCGATGCTGCTGCCGTGATGAGCATCGATCGCCCCCACGCAGCCGTCGCGGAAGAGGTTGTCGCCCGAGAAGAGCAGGTCGCCCATCCGGAAGCTCAGCTGCCCGTCGGTATGCCCCGGCGTGTGCCAGACTTCGAGCTCCAGCTTGCCGACCTTGATGACGTCGCCGTCGTTGACGCGGTTCTCGACCACCACCGGCGGCATGTCGAGGTCGATCCCTTGCGCGTCGATCTGCGCAAACGTCGCCAAGCGGTCCCCTTTCTCCAGCATGTCGGCTGCTGTCGGATGGGCGGTGACCGTCGTCTTCAGCATCTGCTTCACCTTCGCCAGACCCTGGATATGGTCGACGTCGGCATGCGACGCGATGAGCGTCTTGCACTTGCTGAACGGGAAATCGAGTTCGCGAATCAGCTCGACGCACTCGTCAACGGCGTCTTCGTAGCCGATATCGAGCAGTGTCCACTCCGACTCATCGTAAATCAGGTAGACGCTGCAGCCGATCCGGCGCCGCGCCTGGTGATTGAGCTCGATGACGTGAGGGAACAGGGGGGTCCGTGGTAGCATCAGATCCGTAGAGTGCGGGGAGGACGGGCGCAACGGGGACAGCAGGAATTCTACGGGGGCCGGTAGGCGGTGTGCAACCATCGCGCACCGGAGGGCGGATTCGCCCACCTTTCGGAGCCGCCAAGCCGCGCGATCAAACCACAACGCCCATTTAGCCGCGGGCGGTAGCCCGCGCCCGCCGCGAGCGGGCGGGGCTAAATGGCCCGGTCGGTATGGAGAATTTGTGCGAGGCCCTCGCGGTAGCTGGGGTACTCCAACGACAATCCCGCCGCCGCCATCCATGCGTGCAATTTCGCGCTATTCACCCGCCGATCGGCGCCGGCGCGAGCCGCTGCGGGCGAATCGGCCGGCGGCGTCGTGAAACGGGGCAGGGGGGCGCCAATGAGCCGCGCCGCCTCGGCGTAGTATTCGCCCCGCACCACCGGCGAACCGTCGCTCACGCAGAAGACGTGCGGGCCATCGTCCGCGGCGCGTTCCGCCAACCAACGATCGACGGCCGCCAGAATCCGCGCCGCATCGTCGACATGGATCAGATTGAGCCACCCCTCGCTCGGCGCTGCGATCGGCTCATTGGCGCGGAGCTTCTCAAGATAGGGCACGCGGCCCGGTCCGTAGATTCCGGCGAGCCGCAAGATGGCGCTGCGACGACCCAAGGGATGAGCTTTCAAAACTTCTTCAGCCGCGAGCGACGCTTTCCCGCCCTCGCGTTGCGGATCGGTCGGCGTCGTTTCATCGACCCACCCGCCGCCGGCCGTGCCGTAGACGCCGGTGGTGCTGATGTAGATGGCACGCGTCACGCTCGACGGCAACGCCGTGAGAACGTTTTTCAGACCGCCGGCGTAGACGGCATGGATGTCGGGGCTAGCGGTACGATCGAAGCCGACGGCGTAGAGGAGCGATTCAGGCGGCGTGTCTCCGAGGGCTGGCAACTCCTGGAGCGAAGTCAACGTTTCAGGCTGTGTGACGTCACCGAACCCGGTGAACATCCCGGCCATTACCAGCTCAAGTACCCGATTGTCGTTTCGAGTGTAGGTAATTGAATGGTCGCCGAACGCTTTCCAACCCTTGGCCACACGAAAGCCGAGGTAGCCGCAGCCGAAAATGATTCTGGTTGCCGACAACTGCGCGCTCCAAGAGAGTTAGCCGCGAAAAGTCGCAGAACTCACAAAAAGAAACATGCTCATCGGAGTACCGAAGAGCATGCCACCCCATACATCTCTTATTTTTTTTGCGTCTTTTGCGATTCTTCGCGGCCGAAAGCATTCGCTAACCAATCGAATCCGGCTCGTCCTGCCCCTTCGCCCCCGCTTCAAGGTACGCCGTCAGCATGATCTGCGCCGCCAGCTGATCAAGCCGCTCCTTCCGCCGCTTTTTCGTCAGGCCAGCGCTCATCAGCATCTCTTCTGCTTCGGCGCTGGTGTACCGCTCGTCGAAGTATTCGACCGGCACGCTCGTAAGTTGCGCTAGCCAGTCGCCGAAGACGCGCGCTTCGCGTGACTTCTGGCTCTCCCCGCCGCTCAAGTGAACCGGCAAACCGACGACGAACCGACCAATTCGCTCTTCCTTGGCGAGTGTGCGGAAATACTCGGCGTCGAGTCGTTCGCTGCGGCGATTGTACGTTTCGTACGGCCCGGCAATGCCCACCGACAAATCGGCCGTGGCGATGCCGATGCGGACCGTCCCGTAGTCGATGCCAGCGATGCGAAGCGAGAGAGGCGTAGCCAAAGGTGTCGGGAGCCTTTTGCCACTGGCGAGATTAATCGCAATGGAGAGCCCCCAGTGGCAAAAGGCTCCCGACACCGTCGAGGCATGCCTACAGATATTCCTTCCACCCCTTCGCTTCCAACAACTTCACCACCTCGCGCACCGCCTCTTCGTCATTTTTGTTCGCTACCAGCGTCGCGTCTGGCGTGTGAACTACCAGACAATCCTTCATCCCGATCGTCACCACCAGGTGATTGTCGCTCGAGCGAATGATCGAGCCGGTGGTGTTGAGCCCCAAATGCCGCCCGACGACCGTGTTGTCAAACCGGTCTGTACCCACCAGCCGCGCGAGCGACTGCCAGCTGCCCAGATCGTCCCAATCGTATGGCGCTTCAATGACAGCGACGTTCTTCGCATGTTCCATCACGGCGTAGTCGATCGAGATCCCTTTGATCGCCGTGAACTCGCGGGTGAGCACCTCCTGCTGCTGATCGGTCCCCCAGGCGTCGCCGATCTTTTGCAGGTGGGCGAGCATTTCCGGCTGCCGCTCCTTGAGGGCGTTGAGAATCGTCTTCGCCTTCCAAATGAAGATGCCGGAGTTCCAGAGGAAGTCGCCCGAGTTGACGTACTCGGTCGCCGTGGCGTGGTCGGGCTTCTCGCGAAATCGCTTCACGACGAACGTCGGCGCCGCCTCGTCGTGGATGTCGATGCGCGAGCCCCGCTGGATATAGCCGAAAATTTCCGCCGGGTAGTTCGGTCGAATGCCGAAGGTAACGATCTGGTCGGGCGTCTTCTTGATGAGCGACACCGCCTGTCGGATCGAATCTTGGAAACGTCCGGCATTGCGAATCACATGGTCGGCTGGCAGCACGGCCATGATCGCGTCGGGATCTTGCTTCGCCACCAGCAGCGCCGCCAACCCGATGCAGGGAGCCGTATCGCGCTTGCATGGCTCGCCGACGAGCGACGTTTCCGGCAACTCGGGGAGTTGCTCCCGCAGCGTGGGAATCAGCCGCTCGTTGGTGACGATCAGCGTCTGTGCTGGCGTGACCAGATCGCCGAGCCGATCGACCGTCTGGCGAATCATCGTCTGCTTGCCGGCGAGCGCGAGCAGCTGCTTCGGCAAGTCGGCCCGGCTGGCAGGCCAGAATCGAGTGCCGGCGCCGCCGGCCATAATCACTGCGTGGAGCATGGGGAGATCGTGACTAGAGAAAGTAGCCGCGGGTCAACGACCCGCCGGAGCAGCATTATAAGGGATTTATGATTTAGGATTTATGATTTCTGATGTGAGGGTTTCGGGGCCCCGGCGGCTCGTTGAGCCGCGGCTACGAGTGCAGCACGGCTCGCAACGCCGTCGCCGCCGCTTGCGGCTTAGAGGCCGCCGTCACCGCAGAGGCGACCGCCACGCGACGCAAACCGGCCGCCATCACTTGGCCGACGTTCTGTGACGTGATTCCCCCAATGGCGAACGCCGGCAGGCGAATCTCCGCGGCGACCTCACGGACGAATTCCAATCCTGGAAACTCGTCGAACGACTTTGTCTGCGACGGGAAGGTCGGCCCTACCCCTAGATAATTGGCGCCGTTGAGCACCGCGGCCCGCGCCTGGTCGATCGAGTGGGTCGAGACGCCGATCAACCGTCGTGGGCCTACAATCGCGCGGGCGTCCTTCAACCGCAGGTCGTCCTGCCCCAAATGCACCCCATCGGCGTCGGCGAGCGCCGCAATATCGGGGCGATCGTTGATGATGACCAGCGGCGCCCGTTTTGTAGCCCCCGGCTCCGCCGGGGGGCAGCCCCGCGAACGGTCATCCATCCCGTCACCGCCGCAACCCCCCGGCGGAGCCGGGGGCTGACCCGCAATCGCCACCAGCCGCCGGGCGCGAGATAACAACTCGCGATCGTCCAGCCCCTTCGCCCGCAACTGAATCATATCGACCCGCGCCGCCACCAATTCCTCGACGAGCGTCACAAACGCCGCTTCCGACTCACCGCCATCGATCAGCACATACAACCGCGCCTCGGCCAAGCGTTCGACGGCATCAACCGTCCGCCCCACCGCCGCTTCCAGCGTGTAAAGCCAATAACGCAGTCGTTCAAACTCCCCAGCGGAAGCGGGCAGCGACACCTTCGAAAACTCCTCCAAACTCCGCAGCGACTGCTTCACCCGCTCCAAACTCGCCACGCAAACTTGCCACGCATCGCCGCGAACAGCTTCGCTCGGCGTCGATACGGTCGTCCCCACGTCGGCCTGGGTGTCCCGCGCCGCATGTCGCTCGGCAAGCGGCAGCAACGCCCCCGCCGCGGCCAGATCGTGCCGCAGCCGCTTGAATTGCTCGGTCAGATGCCGGTCGTCGAGTACGAATCGCACATAATCTTCGACGACGCGCAGCCCCTCGGTCGCCCGGTTGAGCGAAGCGTCGAGCACACGAATAGCGCCATGATCGGTCATTACTTCATATATAGCCCAGTCACCCGGGCCCACTAGCCGTCCAAATCCACGGCCCACCTAGCCGGAGGGCCACGCCCTCCGGGACGAACCCGCTTACCCGCTCAGCAAGCCAATCTGATCCGCGCCGCTGCCCGGACCGCGTGGCGGTCCGGCTAGGTTGGTGACTTATCTACTACATTCTGGGAGTGAGCGGCGAATTCTTTTTGGCACTTGGAGAGGCCGCCACCGTCGCCGTTTCTTCCTGCTATCACACCGGAAACCGACCTCGCCGCTGGCCGGCATTATCGTTATCTTCCCCTTCTTCCCACAACGAGACGTGTCGCGAAGCATCGCGGCGTGCGCCCCGACGGCGTGCGCGGCAAAATCGCGCCCCGTAACCAGAGATTCAACGCAGCCTAACCCCCTATGCCACTTGCGGTTGCCTTGATTCAGCGGCTCCGCGGGCTAGACTTTCACACCGCTGTCTCCGACGAGTCGGGGGATCGCGCACCGCAAGGTGACGCTCGATGCCCTCGGCTCGCGGAACTGCGGGTTGATCGACGGCAGGAGAAGAGCTGATCGTGCCGCAGCCCAAACTCCACTGGTCAGCCTATCTCTGGCCCGGCCTTCCGCAACTCTGGACGCGGGGGTCTTGGGCCGGTTTGACGCTGGCGGTAGGATTTACCGCGCTGGTCAACGCACTCGCGGCGACAACCTTCGTCTGGAACGAATGGTTGCCGGTGCGAATGCGGTGGAGCGCCCTCGGGGCGGCGGGAGTGATTTGGCTGCTGGCATGGCTCGAAGGGCGAGCCGACTGGCGGCGACTCTTGTCCGAACTGTCGGCTGGCGACGGCGCGGCGGTTCAACCCGCCGAGCGGAGCGACGCCTGGTTTCGCGAGGCCCTCACGGCTTACCTCGCGCATGACTGGGTTTCGGCCGAGCAGACGCTGCTAAAATTACTGAAGTACGACCCGCGCGACGCGGAGGCCCGCCTGATGCTGGCCACCCTGTTGCGACACGAAGAACGAACTGCCGCGGCCGCCGAACAACTCGATCGCTTGGAGTTGCTCGAAACGGCCGCCGCGTGGCGACACGAGATTGCGCAAGAGCGCGAACGACTTCGCCCCGCTAGCGTAGTAGAGGACAAGATTTACGAATTACCGACCAAGGAAGCGTCGACCAATACAATCGCCGATGCGTCTGACGGGAAGATCGCTGCCTAAGCCCCATTGATCGACCGCCGCCTGACGCATCGGCTAGGGACCACACCAGGGGAGGAGGGGCTATGTACGAACGGTTTACTGACCGCGCCCGCAAAGTGATGCAGCTCGCCAACCAAGAGGCGCAGCGCTTCAATCACGAATACATCGGCACGGAACACGTGCTGCTGGGACTCATCAAAGAGGGCTCCGGCGTCGCGGCCAACGTGCTGAAGAATCTCGACGTCGATCTGCGCAAGATCCGGCTCGAGGTCGAGAAGCTCGTCCAGTCGGGACCAGACATGGTCACCATGGGCAAGCTCCCGCAGACGCCGCGCGCCAAGAAGGTCATCGAATATTCGATGGAAGAGGCCCGGCATCTCAATCACAACTACGTCGGCACTGAGCACATTCTGCTCGGCCTCCTGCGTGAGCAGGAAGGGGTCGCCGCGCAAGTCCTCATGAACCTCGGGCTCAAGCTCGAGGAAGTCCGCGAAGAAGTTCTCAACCTGCTGGGCCACGGCCTGGAAGGCGAAGAGAGCGGCGGTCGCGGCCGCGCCGGCAGCGGCGGCGGTCAAGGGGGCGGCGGTGGCGGCGAAGGCGGCGAGGAACGCGAACGGGGCAAGACCTCGAAGAGCAAGACTCCCGCGCTCGACAGCTTCGGTCGCGATCTCACCGAACTCGCCCGGCAGCGCAAGCTCGACCCGGTCATCGGCCGCGAGAAGGAAATCGAACGAGCGATCCAGGTTCTCTGCCGTCGCACCAAGAACAATCCGGTCCTCCTCGGCGAAGCGGGCGTCGGCAAGACGGCCATCGTTGAAGGGTTCGCCCAACGAGTGATCGACGGCAACGTGCCGGAGATTCTGCTCGATCGGCGGATCGTGGTCCTCGACCTGGCGATGATGGTCGCCGGCACGAAGTACCGCGGTCAGTTTGAAGAGCGGATCAAGGCGGTGATGAACGAAGTTCGTCGCGCGAAGAACACGATCCTGTTCATCGACGAGCTCCACACGCTCGTCGGGGCCGGCGGCGCCGAGGGCGCCATCGACGCCTCGAACGTGCTGAAGCCCGCGCTCGCCCGCGGCGAAATCCAGTGCATCGGCGCCACGACGCTCGACGAGTACCGCAAGTACATCGAGAAGGATTCGGCGCTCGCGCGCCGGTTCCAAGAGGTGATGGTCGAGCCGACCACCCCCGAAGACACGGTGAAGATTCTCGAGGGTCTCCGCGACCGCTACGAGGAGCATCACCGCGTGCAGATCACCGACGACGCGATCGCCGCGGCCGTCGAGCTGTCGAACCGCTACATCACCGGTCGTTGCTTGCCGGACAAGGCGATCGACGTGATCGACGAATCGGGCGCCCGCGTCCGGCTCAAGAGCATGTCGAAGCCGCCGAATCTCAAAGAGATCGACGAAGAGGTCGAGCAGCTCAACCGCGAGAAGGAAGAAGCGGTCGCCAATCAAGATTTTGAGAAGGCGGCAAGCCTCCGCGATCGGGCCGACAAGCTCAAGAAGAAAAAGAATGACATCACCCGTCAGTGGCGCGAGAAGTCGCGCGAGAATGGCGGCGTGGTGGACGAGGAAGTCATTGCCGAGGTCGTCTCGAAGATGACCGGCATTCCGCTCACGCGGATGACGACCGAAGACACGATGCGCCTTATGCAGATGGAAGATGAGCTTCACAAGAAGGTCATCAGCCAGCACGAAGCGATCAAGGCGATCGCCAAGGCCGTGCGTCGCAGTCGCAGCGGGTTGCAAGATCCGAAGCGGCCGACCGGCACGTTCGTCTTCGCCGGGCCCACCGGCGTCGGCAAAACGTTGCTCGCCAAGGCGCTGGCCGAGTTCATGTTCGGCGATGAGGACGCCCTCATTCAGATCGACATGAGCGAGTACATGGAGAAGCACAACGTCAGCCGGTTGATCGGGGCGCCCCCCGGATACGTCGGCTACGAGGAAGGCGGCCAGCTCACCGAGCAGATTCGCCGTCGTCCGTACGCGGTGGTGCTGCTCGACGAAATCGAGAAGGCCCATCCCGAAGTCTTCAACATGCTGCTGCAGCTCATGGAAGAAGGCCGGCTGACCGACAGCTTTGGTCGCAGCGTCGACTTCCGCAACGTGATCCTCATCATGACCACGAACGCGGGCGCCGAAGCGATCAAGAACGAGTCGGCGTTCGGCTTCCAGAAGCCGGACGAGGACGCGGGCTACGAGAACATGAAGAAGCGCGTGACCGATGAAATCGAGAAGGTCTTCCGTCCCGAATTCATCAATCGCGTCAACGACATCATCGTGTTCCATCACCTGACGACGAAGGACCTCAAGGAAGTCGTCGACTTGGAACTGGCGAAGATTCGCAAGCGTCTCAACGAGAAGGGCCTCACGCTCGAACTTGGCGAAGATGCGAAGGAATTTTTGATCAAGAAGGGTTCGAACACCGACTACGGCGCCCGTCCGTTGCGTCGCGCGATCGAATCGTTCGTCGAGGATCCGCTGGCCGAGGAACTGCTCAAGGGCGAGTTCAACGGCAAGGACACGATCCGCGTCGAGGTGAAGAAGGTGGGCGACAAGAAGCAGCTCATCTTCGAAGGCCTGAAGCTGCGGGGCGACGCCCCGCAACCGGTCGGCGCCGGAGCCGGAGCCGACGACGCCGAGTAAGCGAGCGAAAGCGTCGATTGAACAAAAGCGAGCCGCCGGGTTCATCCCGGCGGCCCTGCTTAGTCCGATAAATAGAAACGTCCCATTTAGCCCCCGGTCATTGACCGGGGGCTAATTTTTTTGGACGCTCACGCTATGCACAAGAACGCCGACTCGCCTGATTTCGATTCTCTCGACGACGAACCGGCCCCCGCGGTCGCCGCTGCCGCCGCCAAACCAGGCGACTTCTGGCGGCTGGGTCACAAGCGTCCCTGGTGGCAGTGGAACGTCATTACCCTCTTCGTGTCGCTGTTCGCGCTGACGTGGGTCCGCGAACTGGCCGGCGTCAGTCAAACCGCCACCTGGATGATTTGCGTCGCCGTGTTCTGCGTTTGGATGCTCGCGCCGGCGATCGTCGAGACGATTACTGCGGTCGACGACGCCGCCGGCGAAAGAACCGACGCTCGCGCCTCAGTCGCCGGCCGCGCCGTCGCGTACCTCGGTTCGCTGGCAATCCTCGTTGGCATCATGGCATACGCCGGGATTCACATCGGGATCTTCAGCGTCTTGGCGGTGATCCTGATGGCCGTCGCCGTCCGCGCTCGCCACGACTGAGTGCCGACAAAAAAATTAGCCCCCGGCTCTTCAAGCCGGGGGCCGTGGGACGTCGCCTTCCCAATCAATCGGGCGCCACTCGCGCCCAAACCCGCCGGGCCCCTCACTCTCAATCGCCGCTCCGCTCAAAGCTCTCGGCTTCAATCACCTGCACGACAAAGGCGAACCGCGAGGCGTTGTACTTCGCCGCTGGCAATTCGCGCATTGCCCCGCCGCGCCCCATCTCGCCGCCACGCTCCCCGTAACCCGTCGGCATCCCACCCCTGCCCCCCTCCGCAGCCGTGGGGTCGGTCGCTTGTTGCTCCGGAATCACCGAGTTCGCCGTGCCGAGCACCATGAAGTGCCCTATCGGCGCAGCCAACGAGCCGCTCATCTCGCAGACGGAGCCCCCTTTTTCAATCGTCAGATGCATGTCCACCAGCGACCTGTTGTCCGCTGTCGCCGAAAGATCGCCGTTCAGAATCATTCGCATCGGCTGCTCGAACAGCACGGCGGGGACTTGCGTGGAGAATGGCACCGCCTCGGCGTTTTCTTCGACTGAAATCGACGTCACCGTTTGAGTGACGAGTCGTGGGTGGGTGATGCCGAGTTTGCCTAGCGATTGGACGGCGGGAAATGGAAGATAATCGTCAGGATTGTCGAACCCATCCACGCCATCGGCGAGCCAGAAGACCCGCAGCATCAGCGTTCGACGCGGGGCGGCCGGCTCTTTGGGGGCGCCGTCTTTGGCTGGCGACGCCGAGAACCCGTCCCTGCCCGCGACGGCGAGGTCGTCGAGTTTGATCACCAATTGCTCGACCTGCGTAAGCGCCTCGGCCTTGCCGAAGACGATCAGGCCATTGGACGCTTCGTCGATCGCAATCCGCACGGGTTGCGTGCCGATGAGCAATTTGATTTTGTCCGCGGCGTCGTCCGCCGAAGTGTTCTTTATTTGGAAGATGCGAACCTCGGCGTCTGGCAGCGGCGGCAGGTCGGGCGTCGCGCTGCTCCGCTTGTACTCGTGAATCACCTCGCCAATGAGCTGCTTCGTCTTGGCGAGTTCCGCCTTCGTGTCGTCGAGTTCCTTTCTCATCGACCCCACGAGAACCTGCTCGTACGGCTGATCGATGGCGACCGGTGAGTCAACGAACGCAGGCATCGCTTGGTTCGAGCTTTCCTTGGAAGCCGATTGCTTGGCCGCGGCTTCGAACGGGTCCACTTTCTTCGAGACGCTGGCCTTGGTTTCGTCTGCAATTGCGGGGCGTGCGACGACGAGAACTCCGACTGTGAACAGGCCCCAGAGCCATTTGGTCGAAGATGAAAAGTTAACCATAGCGAGTTATTTAACCTCCAATGAGTTCACGGTACTTGGCTTCCAACTCCCGCTGCCGCTGCATGCGGCGGTCAGCTTCGGTGGTCGAGTAAAACTGCACGATTGTCACGTCGGGCGAATCGCTGGCGACGGGGACCGCGATGCCGCTGCCGCCGGCGGTGAAGGTGGCGACGCTCTTCGTCGCGGTTGCGATCTCAATTCCTCGCGCCCGGCTCTCCTTCAGCCCCCGGCTCTGCCGGGGGGTAGCGTCACGTTGGACGACGTCTACCGGCATGGTGGCCGACCCCCCGGCGGAGCCGGGGGCTGCATTGGGCTCACGCAGTTGCCAGGTCGCGAGTAACGCAACGCTCGCCGCGGCGACGAGTCCGCCGGCCAGCATTCGTCGCAACCGTTGTTTTCGTCGGGCGATCCGGATCGCATCCGCGGTCGCCGTCAGCACCGTCGCCGGTACGGAATGCCCCGTCAATTCGTCCGAGCGCAAGGCGCCGTCAATCCACCGCTGCTGTTCGATCGTCTCGCGGCAAGTCGCACACTGCGGCCAATGGGCCTCGAAGCGAACGGCTCCCTCGCCCTCCAACTCGCCGTCGAGAAACGGGTCAAGCCACGCGCATTCCGTTGTCGGTTCAGGCTGTCCCATTGAGTTATTAGTACTCATTCCGTCCGCGCCCCACGAACCTCGTCGAAAATCGGCTTGAGCCGCTCGCGCATCGTCCGCCGCGCGAGTGAAAGGCTCGCCTTCAACGCGTCGACCGAAATCTCCAGCACCGCCGCCGCGTCGTCGTGCGTTAGTTGTTCAATCGTGACCAAGTGAATTACCTGCCGCTGTCGCGCCGGCAACTCGTCAAGAGCCGCCATCACCGCGTCGACCGTTTCTCGCTGTTCCAACCGACCCTCGACGCCAACGGAGCCGCAGGTCGGCTCAAACGCCAACGCCGCCGTCGGTTTCGCAATGCGCAACCCATCGCGATGGATGTTCGTCGCGATCCGCAGCAGCCAAACTCGCGCTGCCGCCGGTTCCCGCAGCTTCGCCCGCTGTCGCCAACCTCGCAGCAGCGTTTCCTGAGTCAAATCCTCCGCCTGCTGGCGGTCGCGGACCATCCGCAGGGCGTACCGGTAGAGAACGTCGGCATGCGCTGCCAGCAGTTCGTCCACCGTGGTCGCCCCCCTCGGTCCCTGCAGGCTGGCGTCGGCGACGGTCCGGTCCGCCGCCGGCGGGTTCGCTCCGAGCCGTGCTACCAGTGAAAGACGAAGCTGGTGGGGAATCGTCAAAGGAAAACTTGGGCTAACGACAAGAAAACGAGGCAGCCGCGGATTTCGCTGATTTCACGGATGAAGCTGCGACTCTAGCGAATTCGTACCCGCGAGATCCGCGCAATCCGCGGTCTCTTCAATTGAGCGAGTTGAAAGAACGCTCGCCATCTTACGCCTCTTTCCTAGCCAAACAAAACATTCCCGCCGAACGACTTTGTTCAAGCAGAACGGTTCGGCAGGTCGAACGATGAAGTGGATGACTCTTCTATCGCCGCGGTCGGCTGCGGCTCCCGGCTACTTCTTCTTCTTCTTCTTCTTCTTCTTCTTCTTATCGCTGGCATTCATTCAATGTCTACTGGTAGTAGCTACCCGAACGAGCGCACCACGGGCGGGCCCCTGTGGCGGATCAGCGAAGGGATCGCCGATTTCGGCGCCGTCGTGATCCGGATGATTGAGGGGCTCGGCGACATGACGCTCTTCGCGTGGAGCGCCATCCTCTGGATGTTCAGTCGCTTGCCGCGGCGCGACACGCTGATCAACAACATGTACGCCATCGGCGTGCAAAGTCTGCCGGTCGTCGCCATCATCGGCGCCTTCACCGGCATGGTGCTGGCCGTGCAGTCGTACACGCAGTTCCGCAACTTCGGCCTCGAGACGCAACTCGGGGGCGTGATCAATAAATCGATGTTCCGCGAACTCGGCCCGGTGCTGGCGGCGACGATGCTTGCGGGCCGCGTCGGCAGTGCCATGGCGGCGGAACTTGGCACGATGCGAGTCACCGAGCAAATCGACGCCCTCTCGGCGATGGGGGCGAACCCAATTCACTACCTCGTCGTGCCGCGTTTCCTCAGCTGCCTGCTGCTGATCCCGTCGCTGACGATCATGGCGATCTTCATGGGCGTCGTCGGCGGGGCGTTCTACTGCGTGCAGTTCCTGGGGATCGACTACCACCACTACAGCACGAACTCGCAGCGATTCGTCGAGAACTGGGACCTCTTTTACGGCGTAGCAAAAAGCGTCGTCTTCGGCGCCGTCATTGGGATCATCAGTTGCTACCGCGGCTTCAACTGCCTGCCGGGCGCCGAAGGGGTCGGCCGGGCCGCGACCACCGCGTTCGTTTACTCATTCGTCTCGATCATCATTCTTGATCTACTGCTGAGCATCGTGCTCGATCACATCTACCTGGCGATCTGGCCGGTGGCGCCGTCGTTGTTTGGGGGATAGGAGTAAGAGAGGGTTCGGGGTTCAGGGTTCAGTAAGAGGCGAGCGAATTGCATTTCTTCTGAACCCTGAACCCTGAACCCTGAACCCATGGTCGCTGCTTCACCTTTAATCGATCTGCAAAGCCTAACCGTCCGCTTCGGACGGCAGACGGTGCTGCGCAACGTGTCGATCAGCGTCCCAGCGGGGCAAACGCTGGCGGTGATCGGCGAAAGTGGCTGCGGCAAGACGGTGCTGCTGAAGACAATCATCGGTCTCTTGCAACCGACCGCGGGGACTGTCGAGTTCGATGGCCGTCAGTTCGGCAATCTTTCAGAACGTGACGTCTCTGCTCAGCGGACGCGCTTCGGCTTCGTCTTCCAGAACGCCGCGCTCTTCGACAGCATGACCGTTGCTGAAAACATTCTCTTCCCGCTCAAACAACACCGTGCGAGCAATGACGCCGATCAAGAGCGGTCGATGCACTCGCTCCTCACCGAAGTCGGATTGCCGAATACGGTGCTGAAAAAGTACCCGGCTGAGCTTTCGGGCGGCATGAGGAAGCGCGTGGGCCTAGCCCGCGCCCTCATCATGCGGCCCGAGGCGGTCCTCTACGACGAACCGACCACCGGCCTCGACCCGATCATGAGCGACGTCATCAACGAACTGATGATGCGCACGCGCGACAAGTTTGAAGTGACCAGCGTCATCGTGACGCACGACATGAACACGGCCCGCAAAGTGGCCGACCGGGTAGTGATGCTCTACCCGCTTAACCGCCTGAAGCCTGACGAATCGCAAATCTTGTTCGACGGCCCGCCGAGCGAACTCGACGCCTCGACCGACCGACGCGTGACGCAGTTCATCCGCGGCGAAGCGGGCGACCGGATGATGGAACTGAGTGAACAAGCAGGGGGGTAAAGAACCCTGCGGCGCAAGAACCCTGTCACCCTGAGGTACTCCGAAGGGTCCGGCCAGAGTACTGAAAACGCAAGCTCGACTTTCCAAAACTACGCGGACTCCTCGGAGTACCTCGGAGTGACAATTCATGAACGAACGCACTAAACAATTCCGCGTCGGCCTCGTCGTCTTCATGACGATGATCATCACCAGCATGCTGATCATTCTGAACAGCGACTTCTCGTCGACTTTGCCGTTCAGTGGAAAATATCAGGTGAAGATGCTCGTTGCTGAGGCCCCCGGCGTGGCGCCCTATACGCCAGTCCGCCGCCGCGGCTTGCCGATTGGTCGCGTCGCCAGCGTCGAGGATACCGACGACGGCGCTCTCATCACGATGGACATCGAAGATGGCAAGCAGATTAAGTCGAACGAAGTCGGCCGCATCCAGACGTCGCTTGTCGGCGACGCCGTGATCGAGTTCGCACCGAAGAGCAAGTCTGCAGGAGCGACCCCCGTGCCTCCGGGGGCGACAGTGCAAGGCATGTACATGTCCAACCCAATGGACATGATGGCCAACATGCAGGGCGATCTCAAGCAAACGATCGTCGCGCTCGGCGACGCGGGCGAAGAAGTCGCCGAACTCGCCGACCGCGTCAATCAGGTCCTCGGCGAAAACGACATGCAGCGCGTCAAGCGGCTGGTCGAGTCGATGGATCAGGCGATGGTGCAGTTCACCGCCGTGACGACGAACATCAACGACATTGTCGGCGACCCGTTGTTCAAGCAGCAACTTAAGGATGGCCTCTCGCAGTTGCCGAGCCTGGTCTCCGACGCTCGTGCGATCATGGGGGCCTTGCAAGGAGCGCTCAAGTCGGCGGACGAAAACCTCAAGAACCTGCAAGGCCTCACCGGCCCGTTGGGCGACCGCGGCACCGCCATCGTCGCGACGCTCGAGCAAAGCGTCCGCAATCTCGAAGAACTGCTCGGCCAGGTCGCCCAGCTGACGCGCAACGTCAACGGCAGTGAGGGGACGCTCGGCCTGCTGATCCGCGATCGGCAGTTGTACGACAACATCAACCAGACCATCTCGCAGGCGAACGCCGCGATCTGCGACGTTCGCAAAATCGTGGGCAACCCCGAGCTAAGCCGCCGGATCGACATGATCCTCGACAACGTCTGGGTGTTGACCGACAAGCTCGCTCGCGACCCGGCGCGACTCGCCCGCGGCATCGTTGATCGCGAGACGCCGATTAAGTAGCTGTCGGCTATCGGCTGTCAGCTCTCAGCCAGGCAAGAGGACTCAGCGTCCGCAATCGAGTCGGCGGGTGGCACGCCCAGAGGTACTCCGATGGGCGTGGTGAACTCCTACTCGTGGCAACCACGCCCTGCGGAGTACCTTAGGGCGTGCCACCCTTATGCTCACTGCACCATTGGCAGCGGCTCCAGCGCTCTCCCACCCGGCGGCAACACCCCCGTCCCATTCGAAGGCGGGACAATCACCCCCGGCGGCACCGCCTCAGGGGCAAGCGTCGTCCCCGGCACCAGCGCCGGGCCGGTTGGACCATTGAACGCCGGCGCCGCCATTGTCGGCGGACCGATCACCGGCGCCGGCCCCGCTGCAGGACCAATCGCCGGGACCATCGCCCCGGCCGGCACGACGGTGCCTTGCTGTGTCGCGGCTCGAAGCTGCTCGCCGCGTTGGATCAACTCATCCGTCGGCACGATCACTTGCGGCTGCATGTTAAAGCTGACCGTCCGGAAATCGTGGATCTCGTTCGGCAGGACATTCTCGGCGAAGAAGTCGATCGGCGGCAACTGATACCACGGCGACGGGATCGGTTGGTTGATCGTCAGCGTTTCGTAGCCCGGTTTCACCAGCCTGATTTCGCGCGTGCCGTAGTAGATAAAATTCGTCGCGCAGGGTGTCGTGCCGATCGGCTGGTTGTCGACGTAAACCATAGCTCCCGGCGGATTGCTGCGGACCATCAGCCGGCGGCGGACGCACCCCGGCAGCAGCGCAAGCCCTACGATCGCGACGATCGCCAGGCGAAAGCTGAGTCGAGTTGTGCGCGGCGACGAGTCCATCGGCAGGAAAGCGCGTATGATGAGACAGGCGGATTGGGGCAGGGAGTGTACCGGCGGCCCTGCCCAGCCGCTACGTCGTTTCCACCCGCTTAGACGCCACTGCTGTCGTGCAGCAGTGTGAAGCGGGTTCACGACGGGTGGCACGCCCAGAGGTACTCCGATGGGCGTGGTGAACTCTTACTCGCGGCAACCACGCCCTGCGGAGTACCTTAGGGCGTGCCACCCCGAATGGGACGCTGTTGCTAGCAACCTTCCCCGATTAAAGTAGAGTCTCCGCGATCCCTCCCCCGGCAAGGCGCATCTGGTGGCAAAACCGACGTCCAAACTGAACCGCGCGACCGGCGGCCTGCGGTGCGCGGCGGTAAGCGACGTCGGAATGCGGCGCGCCAGCAACCAAGACTCGCTCGCCGTGGCGCTGGCCAGCGACGACCGCGACTGGCGATCGCGAGGCCACCTCTTCGTCGTGGCCGACGGCATGGGCGCCCACGCCGCCGGCGAACTCGCCAGCCAGATCGCCACCGACAACATTCCGCACGCCTACCAGAAGCGGCCTGATCTGCCGCCGTGCGAGTCGATCGTCGCCGCCGTTCACGACGCCAACAGCCGCATCAACGCCAAGGGGTCGAACAGCGTCGACTTCCACGGCATGGGCACGACCTGCAGTTGTCTGTTGCTGCTGCCCGACGGCGCCATGGCGGCCCATGTCGGCGACAGCCGCGTCTACCGGCTGCGGGGGCACACCATCGAGCAGCTCACGTTCGATCATAGCCTCGTCTGGGAGATGGCCGCCGCCGGCCATGCGAACGAAGAAGACGTGCCGGCCTATGTGCCGAAGAACGTCATCACCCGGTCGCTCGGACCGCATCCGACGGTAAAGGTCGATCTCGAAGGGCCGCTGCCGATTCGCGCCGGCGATCGATTTTTGCTCTGCAGCGACGGGCTGACCGGTCCGCTCAGCCCGCAGCTGATCGGCATGGTGCTCGCCTCGCTGCCGCCGGAAGAAGCGGCCCAAACGCTGGTCGATCTCGCCAATCTGCTCGGTGGGCCCGACAATATCACGGTGATCATCGCCGAAGTCGCCGATCCCGCGATGCTTGGCCAAAAGAAAAACGGCTATGCCTGGAGCGACGCGGTTTCACCGCTGACGCGTGAAGATCATTGGGTTGATTACATCGTGGGGCTCGCCGGACTGGGATTCGCGATCGGTGGGCTGGTGGCACTAACGACGCGACCGGTCGCCGCGTTCATTTGTTTAGCGTTAGGCGTCGCCGGCATTGGGGCGTTCCTCTGGAAACGCCTGAAGGGCGAGGATGAGTGCCGCGGCGTCAAAGGCCACTACGGCAAAGGCCCCTACCGCAGCTACGCCGTCGCCCCGAGCGCTCAGAACATCGAGATGCTCAGCGACGTCGTCCGCCAGCTGGAGGATTTAGAGGCCCAACGGAGCTGGCCGTTCGAGTGGAAAGAGGTTCACTCCGACCGCGTCGCCGCCCATAAAGCGATCGCTGCTGGCGACTACACCGCGGCGGTGGTCTCCTACTCCAGCGCCGTCCGCCGGCTAATGCAAGCAGTGCGGGCCCATCGCCCCGAACCGCCAAGCGATAGCGGCATTAATCTCAGCGCCGGCTGACGCCTCTCGTTCCCACGCTCCGCGTGGGAACGCACCCTCCGCCGCTCCGCGGCAATTCCTCGAACCACCGGTTAGCAGTTCTCACCAGTACGACGCAGAGCGTCGGTCGCGGCGTTCTCACGCGGAGCGTGGGAACGAGGGGGCATCGCCATTCCCCGCTAGCCGCCCCTTCTGCTACAGTGCCGCCGCTCCCCTCGGATCGGCGTATGCGCATTCTCACCCGCTACATCTTGCTCGAAATGCTGACGGTGTTCCTCGTCACCACGGGGAGCCTCACGGTCTTCATTTTTCTGGGCCTGATCGGCAAGGCGGCGGTCGACAACGGCCTCGGTCTCGGCCCGATACTCCGGCTGCTCCCGTATATGCTGCCGCAGGCGATGCAGTTTTCGGTCCCGGGCGCGCTGCTGCTAGCAACGACGGTCGTTTACGGCCGCGTCTCTTCGTCCAACGAGATCGTCGCCGTGAAATCGCTCGGCATCTCGCCGATGGTGATGCTCTGGCCGACGCTGATCATGGCGTTCGTCGTCAGCTTCGGCGCCGTGGCGCTCAACGATCTCGCTGTGTCGTGGGGCACCGACGGCGTCAAACGGGTCGTCGTCGAGTCGTTCGAGGAGATCGCTTACGGGCGGCTCCGCACGCAGAAGAGTTTCAGCGCCGACGCCTTCAACGTGAACGTCAAGCAAGTCGTCGGCAAGCGACTGATCGGGCCGGTCTTCTCGTTTAACTCCAGCGGCGGCGAAACGTCGGTCGTCCGCGCCGACGCCGCCGAGATCAACGTCGATCCCGACCTGGGGACGTTCAACATCAAGCTCTTCAACGCAAATGGCGGCATGAAGGGGTGGACGATTACCCACCCCGGAGAGTTCGAACAGTCGTTTCCGATGTCGCAGTTGCTAGGCGACAGCGCGAATTCAACTCGCAAGCCGGCGGAGACGCCCCTCCACGCCATCAAGTTGGCGAAGGTCGAGCAACGCAAGCAGATCGACTGGATCAAGCACGAGATGGCCGCGGCCACGAGCATGGCGTTGCTGCTAGGACGTTTCGACGAACTCGCCCAAGACCAGTGGAAGACGCGCGAGGGCAATTTGACATGGTCGAGCCGCGAGCTGCATAAGCTGAACGTCGAGCCGTACCGCCGCTGGGCCAACGGTTTCAGCTGTTTAGGGTTCGCTCTCATCGGCGCTCCGATGGCCGTCCGCCGCCGCCATGGCGAATTCTGGGGGAGCTTCTTCGCCTGCTTCCTGCCGATTCTGCTCGTTTACTATCCGATGCTCGTCGGCTGCGTCGACCAGGCGAAGGATGGCAATATCCCGCCGCAGGCCGTGTGGATCGGCAACTTCGTGCTCGCCGCCTGGGGCGTCTGGTTGCTCCGGCGCGTGATTCGTTTCTAACGAAATTGTAACGATCCTCGCGTTGACCGACGACGCCCCCCGCGACGAGCATGCTGGCGTCGTCGCGTCTACTACAGCAAGTTACCAGGATGAATTCTCACGATGCATTCGCTTGCCGCCGTTGATTCGGCCAATTCCGCCGCCCAGCAAACTCCGAACCGTTGGGAAGCGATTGCCGCCTGGCTCGTCAAACGGCGGGTGCGTCTGACCGTGATCATCTTCGTCGCGTTGATGGCAGAAGACGTCATCGTCGGGGTGCGGCCGCATGATTTGTTCGACGTACGCGACCCCGAATCGATGGCTGGCGTCGCTCTAATCGCTCTCGGGCTCGCGATCCGTTCGTGGGCGGCCGGCATCTTGCGAAAAAGCCGCGAGCTAAGCACCAGCGGTCCCTACGCCATCGTCAGGAACCCCCTGTACGTCGGCTCTTTCTTGGTCATGGGAGGCTTCTGCTCGCTGATCGACGATTTCGAGAATATCTTCTTCGTGATGGGGCCAATCGCGGGGCTCTACTACTTGCAGGTTCTCCACGAAGAACGATTCCTCAGCCGGACATTCGGACCGCAGTGGGATGAATACGTCCGCAGCGTCCCCCGTTTCGTCCCGCGCCGGCTGCCATCGGCGCCGTTTGCCGACTGGAGCCGCCGCGAGTGGCTCGGCAATCGCGAGTACCGTGCGTTCGCCGCCGTGCTGCTGGGCATGCTAGCGGTCCAGGTATGGCACTGGGTGTGAATTCTAGGGCGTCGTTGAATGGGGTCGGGAGGCTTTTGCCGCTGGCGACTCTCTGCTAACGGCGAGCGCACCAGTGGCAAACGCCTCCCCACCAGTTTGGCGCCAGCGACGGCTCGTCTTGCTGCAAGCTTCCCGCCGGGTGTACACTCACCCTCCCGAGCCGGGACGCTTCAGGAAGAAGTCCGCCGGCTCATCATCGCTCGCTGAGCCGATCCGCGCGACAAGGAGGTCGCCCCGCGTGCTCTCTCATTGGCCCATACGCACGAAGCTGCAGCTAGGACTGGGCCTACTCTTGGTCGCAGTCGTGGCCCTATTCGGCAGCGCCTGCTACGGGCTCTACGCCTACCGCTCGTTGGTGAAGAACATCGCCGCGCGCTCGGCCGAGCTGCCGCAAGCTCGCCGCGTCTCCGATCACGTCAACGATCTCCGCGTGACGCTCAGCCAAGCCGAAGAACGGTTGAACATTCCTATCCCCGACGACTTCGACTCGGGACCGCAGATTCACGAGGGAAGCTGGCTCAGCGGCGAGTTCCGCATGCGCTTCAGTTCGTTCACCGATTCGCTTCGTCGCTACAAGGAACTGCTCGACGCGGCGTCGGTCGACGCGGCCTCAGAACTGAGCGACGACCACCGCGAGTGGGAAACGCTCAAAGAGATCGACGCCATTTCGATCGAGCTCAGCGGCAAGATCCTGACGTCGACGACGCACGATTGGCTCCTCGATCGCGCCGCGCTGGGCGAGCTGCGCAAACAGATCGAACAACTGCGAGAACTTACCGGCCGGCTGCCGACCTATCTCGAAGACCAGTTTAAGAAAATCGCTGACGACGTGAAGGCCCGCTACCGCACGGCGATCATTTTCGCCTGGATCGGACTTGGCGCCGTGGTGGCGGTGCTCATCGTCTCTCACCGTTTTTTCTACCAATGGTTCGCCGATCCGCTGCAGGTGCTGGTCGACGGCTCACGGCTGGTCGCCGCCGGGCACTTCGACCATCGGATCAAGATCAACGCCCGCGACGAGATCGGCGAACTGGCCGAGGCGATGAACGCGATGACGCAACGCTTCTGCGAAATTCGCGACGACCTCGATCGCCAAGTGACCGAACGCACCAACCAAGTCGTCCGCGGCGAGCAGCTCGCGAGCGTCGGGTTCTTGGCGGCCGGCGTTTCGCACGAAATCAACAATCCGCTCGCGTCGATCGCCCTCTGCAGCGAGTCGCTCGAAAGCCGCCTTGAAGACCTGCTCGAAGGCGCTGGCCCCGACCGCGTCGAAGAAGTGCAAGTCGCTCGCAACTACCTGCAGATGATTCAACGCGAAGCCTTCCGCTGCAAGCAGATCACCGAGAAGCTGCTCGACTTCGCCCGCCGCGGCGACGCGCAACGTCACTCCGCCGAGTTGCGCGAACTCGTCGGCGGCGTCATCGAGATGGTGCAGCACCTAGGCCAGTACCAAGACAAGAGCATCGAGCTTCTTCCAGGTCCGCCGGCCGTCGCCGCGGTGAACGCCCAAGAGATCAAGCAGGTTGTGCTGAACCTGATCACCAACGGTCTCGAAAGCCTCGACGTCGGCGGCGTCGTTAAGGTCGCCATCGAACGCGACGCCGTCTCGGCCCGCATCGTCATCACCGACAACGGCTGCGGCATGACCGAGGAAGTCCGCAAACATCTGTTCGAGCCCTTCTTCACCCGCCGCCGCTCGGGGCAGGGGACGGGGCTCGGGTTGTCCATCACTCACCGCATCGTCGAAGAGCATCGGGGCCAGATCGAAGCTACGAGCGAAGGGCCGGGCCGCGGTTCGCGGTTCGTCGTTTCGCTCCCGCTGGCCCAATTGAACAAGGAGACGCACCATCGCCACCAAGCCGCCTAACGGTCAAGGATTGACCCTGCTGTTCGCCGACGACGAGCCTTCGCTGCAAGAGCTGATGAAGCTTGAGCTGCCGCGCCTGGGCCATCGCGCCACCGTCTGCCCCGACGGGCTCACGGCCGTCGCGGCGCTCGAGAAGAACACCTACGACTGCATCATCGTCGACCTCGACATGCCGGGACTCGATGGCATCGGCGTGATCGCCAAGTGCAAAGAGACGTCGCCCGGCACCGAGGCGGTCGTCCTCACTGGCAAAAGCTCGCTCGACACGGCGATCGCGGCGCTCCGTCACGGCGCCTTCGACTATCTCACGAAGCCCTGCCGGCTGATCGAGATCGAAGCGCTCCTGAAGCGCGTCACCGAAAAGAAGCTCCTCGAGCAGAAGAATCGTGCGCTGGAGCACCAGGTCCGCCGGCTCGAAGGCGCCCCGCGCCTCATCGGCAACACGCCGTCGATGCAGAAGGTGCGCATGCTGATCGAGCGCGTCGCCCCCACCGGGTCGACCGTGCTGATCCTCGGCGAAACCGGCACCGGCAAGGAACTGGTGGCCCGCTCGCTCCATGACCATAGCACCCGCGCGCACATGCCCTTTGTGGCGATCAACTGCGGCGCGCTCCCCGAAACGCTGATCGAAAGCGAACTGTTCGGCCACCGCAAAGGCGCGTTTACCGGCGCCGACGATCATCGCGTCGGCCTGTTTGAAGTCGCCCACGGCGGTACGATCTTCCTCGACGAAATCGGCGAGCTTCCGAAGGCGATGCAGGCGAAACTACTGCGCGTGCTCGAAAGCGGCGAGATCCGTCGCGTCGGCGAGAACAAGCCGGTGATGGTCGACGTCCGCGTCGTCTGCGCGACGCACCGTAATCTGCCCGAGATGGTCGCCGGCGAAGATTTCCGCGAAGATCTGATGTATCGCATCAACACGTTCGAGATCACGCTGCCGGCGCTCCGCGAGCGGATCGAAGACGTGCCGGAACTTGCTCGCCACCTGCTGGTGCGCCATCGCCGCGGCAAAGACGCCGACGCCGGTATCGCCGAGGACGCGATCATCGCCCTCTGCAGCCACGTCTGGCCGGGCAACGTCCGCGAACTGGCGAACGTCATCGAACACGCCACGATCCTCTGCGACAGCGGCCCGATCCGCCGCGAGCATCTGCCGTCGCGTTTCGACTCCCGCCAACTCGTCGGCGCCGCCCGCCAGAAGCCGGGCGTGATGACGCTTCGCGAGCTCGAAATGGAAGCGATCCACGACGCCCTCGAGCGCCACGCCGGCAACAAGCCGAAGGCCGCCGACCAACTCGGCATTAGCTTGAAGACGCTCTACAACAAGCTGAATCAAACAGGGGCGCCGGAGAAGGCGGCGTAGCCGGACTCTAAACGAAATCCACGATGTTTGATGAGGGGCGCATGAAGTTTGGACTCGTCTTGTTTGTTGCCTTCGCGTCGGCAATCGCTTCGCCCTGCCATGGCGAACTAGTTCAGATCAAGTATCGCGGCACAATCACCGGCGTAGGATCGGCTGTTCCAATTGATCTTTCAGTGGGAGATGAGATTATTGGCCATGTTGCTTTCAGCGCAAACTCGCCAATGATTCATGGTTACCCACACTCTGAGCAGTATCCGTCTATTCGGCAGCTGTCGCTTCGAACGAACAGCGGTTTCAGCGCCAGCGTTAACGCCGGGGTAATTGCCATCTCGGACGTCCCGCGAGGAAATGATACATATTCGATAACTAGTAGGCCGCCTGTTGTGCCGGATAAGGAAAGTGGGATTTTCGAGCTCCCAGATGGCTATGATCCTGAGGATCCCGGACGCCCGCCCGATAGCTATCCAAACGAACCTTACGATCCTATGTACAACGTGTATGTGCCGGACGTTGCTTCGTTAGAGCAAGCCGCAGTGAAATCACAAGCCGAGGGCTTTCCAGGGCCGTCCGGAGGCTTTCGTAACTACGAAGACTTCGGCATTACAATCGACGTCATCGGTCGTAACATGCCATTCGACCACCAACGCCCACAATTGCCGCCGAAGCTTGCCGATGTGACTAGGGGTCGCGGAGTGATAGATTTCGGCAAGTGGAGTGGATACGCCCCGCACCTTGAAGCGACATTCTCTGTAACTGAAATGGTCGTTGTCCCAGAGCCGACCGCGAGCGCGAGCGTTTTAGTGGTCTGGTTCGCCGCCATCCTGTTGCTGAAGAATCAATGGCGACCTACACATTGCTTGGTGGCTTGAGAGGACCGAATAGCGAGCGCTATGACGCTTTGCGAGCTCGAAATGGAAGCGATCCACGACGCTCTCGAACGCTACGCTGAAAAAGTCAGCGTAAACAAACGTCATTAATAACCCCCATCCGCGAGCCGGGCCGTCCCGGCCCCGGCGCACAAAAAACGGCCGTCGCCCAAAAGCGACGGCCGTTCTCGTTGTTACAACTCAATCAGCAAGTTCGGACTAGGCCCGGCGACGACGGACCAAGCCAATCGCCCCAATGCATGCCGAACCAAGCAGGCCCAGCGTCGACGGCTCCGGCACTGCGGAGACGCTGAAGCTGTAGGACTGACCGTTCCAGCTGGTCTTGGCGTAGGTCGCTCCGCCTGGCGAGATGACGCGGTAAAGCGCTTGCCCGCTGCTGACGTAGTGGATGTTGCCTGCGGCGTCGAACGCAATGTCACGGCCCGAAGTGATGTCGGTGCCAGTGTTGACGATCAAGCGATTCGCCAGATCCGGGATACCTGCGACCAGCGGCACCACGGCGACGTCGCTGTTGTTGACCATGACCGCCAGCCACTTTTGGTCGAGAGAGACGGCAATAGCCTGCGTGTTGCGGAAAATGTCGACAGCAGTTGGATTGCCCAATAGCGTCCGAGATGCTGACAGCGAATCAAACGCCGTCGTGCCGTCTGCGTTGAGGACAACGAGACCAGCTTCGCCGCCGGCTGAGCGCGTTTGTGCCAGATAGAACTTACCGTCGGCGCCGCGATCGAGATCGCTGGTGGCGGCGGTGAGCAGGACGTTGGAAGCGTTGACCTTTGTCGGCGTCACGTTTGACGGCAATGCGCCGGAACCAATGTTGTAACGCCACAGACTGTTCTTGTCGGTCGTCGAAACTCCGCCGAACTGGGCGCTCGTCAGATCTTCATCCAACGTGTAAAGGACCAGGTCGCCGTTGGCAGCCGATCCTTCTACGTAAACGGCGGTCGTGCTGCCGTGATTCTGCCCAACCGGAAGCGCCGAAGGACCGCCGACGCCAGCAAGTAAACGAGCGCCGGCTGACAAGTCTGCAGTCGCGCGGTTGGCATTCGCATTCGCATCCGAGAAGTCGGCCGTATAGACTTCGCCGGTTGCCGAAACCATGACTCGGAAGGCGCTGTTGGCGCTGGCGGAAACGGCGTCGAACAGATTGCCGGGGTCCTTCTCCGTGTTGCCATATCCGTACGCGTCGCTTTGGTCGGAGTTGATCGCGTACAGACCGTCGCCTACGGCACGGACGACGCCTGTCGTGTTGCCAGCAGCCGAGTTTGCAACATAGGCGACGCCAAAGTTCGAAGCGTTAGGATTGTTGCTAACGCTTACGCCGCGCGGGCTATTGAAGCGGGTGAGCGCGTTCGAGTCGTCGCTGATCAGCTTGAAACCCGACTCGTTCGTCGTTTGCGAGAGGCCGGTCGACACTGCGGCAATCGTTGCACCGGTCGGAATCGTGTAGCCGACCGTGTCGATCTTGTTCACGAAGATTTCGAACGTGTCAGTCGGCGCGTTCATCGAGAACGTCTTCGTTCCTTTGGTGGCGCCGCTGAGCGGTTGCAGCGGACCAACGCCATTCAAGCGATAGGCTAGCGCGTCAGCCGGTTCGTTCAGAATGAACGAGACGTTCGTGCCGCCCGAGATCACGACGCGCGAGGCGAAGGGGGCGGCCTCCAATGAGAATGGCAACGAGGCGGCAAGCGCCGCCATGGCTGCGAGGGATTTCAGTCGTACGGTGCGAGTCATTAGCGTTCTCTCCCAATGGTCGAATCAAGGAATGTGATAATTTGCCGCCTCTAACTCTCAATCCTCATGCTGCGAATGAAGGGGCGTGATGTCAAGGAAAATGGCCGCAAAACCGGCCTAAAACGGGAATTCTCCTCCAAAACCCCTTCGCGTTTTCGCACCTGCGTGAGGCGTCTGCGCAAATGGCAGAGTGGCAGGGCGGCCGACAGAAAAGCAGGCGATCAGCTGGCAGTCATGAACGACGGCCGTCGAGAGTCGGGGTCTCTCGCTGCCGGCGATTGAACTGAACGTTGCCGTCGCCAGGGCGGCAACGCGGCAACAAGTCCGCGCATCCGCCACGGTCGACAAGCAACCGCAGATTAGATGACCCGTTGATCAAATCTCGCCGGGCTCGACTCAGACCGGCGGAAAGCCCTGCCAAGGTCGACCCCGCAACTGGCGAGGCGCTTGCAGCAACAAGGGATCACACTATCGCAATATGCGGAGGCTTTTGTGCACGCGCGCAGCAACACATCGGCATTTCGATGCGCCCGCGGTAAGTCAGCTCACCTTTCGAATCACCCCCGTCACCACCCCCAGCACCTGGACGTCGCGGGCGTAGATCGGCTTCATCGAAGAATTCGCCGGCTGCAGGCGAATGCGATTCGCTTCGGGATACCAATACTTCAGCGTCGCCTCGCCTTCGTCGGTGAGCGCCACGACGATGTCGCCCTTGTGGGCCGTCTTCGTCTTGCGGCAGATGACGATGTCGCCGTCGGCGATCTGGGCTTCGATCATCGACTCGCCCTTCACGCGCAATGCGAAGCTGTTCTTCTTCGCGGGGAAGAATTCGTCGAGATTCAGCCGTTCGGCTTGTTCGATCGCTTCGGTCAGGTTGCCTGCCGCGACTTGACCGACCAGCGGGAAGCCTTCGTCCCGGCCGATTTCGGTCATCTGAATCGCACGCGACATATTCGGTTCGCGGGTGATGATCCCCTTCTTCTCCAGCGCCTTCAGATGGCACATGACGCCGTTCGGCGAGCTGATTTCGAAGTACTCGCCAATCTCCCGCACCGTCGGGCCATAGCCGCGGCCGTTGATCTTCTCTTTGATGAAGTCGAAGACTTCCCGCTGCCGAGTGGTGAGTTGATCGAGTGACATGGCGATTCCAACCAATAGAAAGATGAAGGGGACACGGGCCGCGTGCTCCGTGCCAACGGACCTAACTACTGATGTTAATATACGTTAGTACATGGATCAAGTGCGCATGTACAGTAATTGTTGAATTTCTTGCCGAATCCCGTAGGGCGTGGCCCTCCGGCTGGCATTTGCCCCGAACCCTGCACTCTCGCCCCCTCCGACATTGCCGCCCGGCAGGACCGGTGCGACAATTACCGAGAACCCCGCCCCTGCACGTCCCATGTCGCTGCACGCCGGACTTTTATGAACCGACTCCCCCTCGTTCGCCCGCTGCTATCGCTCGCCCTGAGCTGCGGCTTCGCCCTCCCGCTCGCCGCCCAAACGACGTCGCCTGTCTCGCTCGAACCTTCAGCCGACACCGCCAAGGTGCTTGCGGCCAAGGCTCCCGCGAACGCCGCCGAGTTGAAGCTCATCCAGGATCAGCTCCTAAAAGTCATCGACCGCGTGATGCCCGCCACGGTCGCGGTCGAGATCCGCGGCGCCGCCGGCAGCGGGGTAATCGTCAACAAAGAGGGTCTGGTCCTCACTGCCGCCCACGTGGTCGGCAAGGCGGGACGCAAGGGCTGGGTCGAACTCCCCGACGGCCGCCGCCTCCGCGGCCACTCGTTAGGCGCCGATCATGACGTCGACGCCGGCATGATGCAGATCGACGACCCGCCGGCAGACCTGCCGTTTGTGCCGGTGAGCAAAGGCCCCGATCTCGCTGCCGGACAATGGGTCGTCACCATCGGCCAACCGGGCGGCATTGTCGAGGACCGTGCGCCACCGGTTCGCTTTGGCCGCGTGTTATTCCGCGGCGACGGCCTGCTCTGCACGGATTGCGAACTTGTCGGCGGCGACTCCGGCGGTCCGTTGTTCGATATGAAGGGCGAAGTCGTCGGCATCCACAGCAGCATCGGCCCCATGGTCACCCACAACTTTCACGTCCCCATCACCTCGTTCAACGAGGACTGGGACCGCCTGGTGAAGGGCGAAGTCTGGGGCGGCCACTACGAAGATGGCGCGGAACCAAAGCCGCGGCTCGGCGTCCAAGGAAGCGCCGACGCCGGCAATTGCGTCATTACGGCGATTTTCCCCGGCATGCCGGCTGAGCGAGCGGGGTTAAAAGAGGGAGACGTCATCACCGCCGTCGACGGTCGCCCGATCAACACGTTCGACGAACTGCAGCGGATCGTCTTCCACAAGGAAGCGGGCGATCGGCTGAAACTTTCAGTCAACCGCGAGGGGGAGTCGTTGGAGATTACGGCCGTTTTAGGCGGTGCAGGGGAGAGTGACGAGGATTAAAGGCCTTGGCGAACTGCCCGATGCCGGCCCTTTCAACAAAATCTTTGGCGTCGCCCGCTCGATATGTTAAATCAGTAGCCAAGAGCGAGGCGGCAATTTTTGCGGCGGGGAACAGATGAAGTTATTCCATGATCGGACCCACAGCGGCCGTCGCGCCGCATTGCTGCTAGCGGCTGGCTGGCTCGCCCTGAGCCCCGTAGCCGCGGCGCTTGCCGACGAGCCGCCGACCCGCTCGCGCCGAAACCGCGAAGAGTCGCGCGAGTCAGCCGAGGACGTCGCCGCGACCGACGACACGTTCGGCATGGAACGGCTTTTCGTCCCGCGCTGGCGGCTAACCGACGGCCCGCAGGTTCGCGCCGCGTTCCGCGACGTCGTGAAAAATGCCAGCGAAGCCACCGTCAGTATCCAGTGCGACGGCAAGCATCTTGCCCTCGGCGGCATCATTAGCCCCGACGGGTGGATTGTCACCAAGGCGACCCCTCTCTGCGGCAACCTCACGGCTGTTCTCCCTGATGGCCGCAAGCTTGCCGCCGCCACGATCGCCGAGAGCGGCGAACATGATCTCGCCTTATTGAAAGTCGACGCCGGCAAACTCCCGTCGCTCGACCTCAAGGCCGTCAGCGCAGCGCCGTCGGTCGGCTCTTGGCTGGCCACTGTGGGGCGGTCGAAGGACCCGGTTGCCGTCGGCGTCGTGAGCGTTCCCCCGCGTGTGATTCCCCCTCAGGCCGGCATCCTCGGCGTGCAACTCGACGAAGAGCAGGCGCTCATTGTGCAAGTCTTCCCGGACAGCGCCGCTGAGGAGGCGGGCGTCGAGAAGGACGACCTCATTCTCAGCGTGAACGGTGAGAAAACTCCCAGCCGCGAGAAGCTGCGTGAGATCGTCGGCTCCTTTAACCCCGGTGACGAGGTCGAACTGCTCGTCGATCGCGCCGGCAAAGAAGTGACGCTTCACGCCACGCTATCGGGCGACTTCCCCGGTCTGCCGATGGGTCGCAGCGAGTTCCAAAACAACCTCGGCGGCAAGCTGAGCGTCCGCCGCTTTGGGTTCCCGCTCGCCTTCCAACACGACACGGTGCTGCGCCCTACCGATTGCGGCGGCCCGGTGGTCGACCTCGAAGGTCGCGTCGTCGGCTTCAACATCGCTCGGGCTGGACGGACTGAATCGTACGCTCTCCCGGTCGACGCAGTGCAGGGCGCGCTGACCGAGTTGATGAAAGAGCATCTGCTGGTGAAGCAGAACTCCCCCGAGGCCGAAGCGGCCGAAGAGTTGGAAGAAGAGCTCGAAGCCCCCGCCGCGAACGAAGCGCCAGCCGCCAAGTCAGCCGCGCGACCGAAGCCGGTTTCGGCTCCGTAGGCCTAAGCAATTGGGTTTTCAGTTTGTGAAGAGGGCATGCTCTCACCCTTGTGGTCGAGCGCATGACACCCTCTGCATTGGAACGCTGAAGGCGTTCAAGCAATCAGCCTAGGGTTGATCGCGCAGCGATTTACCCTAGGTAAGCAATCAATGGGGCCCACAACCCTGAAAGGCAACGCCGTGAAGGATTATTGAGT
>PNKX01000019.1 GCA_013822725.1 Pirellula sp. | reverse complement strand
GCGGCGGCGGCGGCGGCGGATTCTTCGCCGTTCCCGACGACGTCAAGCTCCAGCCTGCCAAGCCTGCTGTGACCCAGGAAAACGCCGCTCCCGCAGCGGCCGCTCCGTCAGCTGACGAAGCGGCGGCGAAGGCCGCACCGAAGGTCCCCGACATCGACGTCGATCTCTCGGTAGCCCCCGAGGTTTTCTGGTCGAAGTACTTCAGCGAAAAGCGGCAGGACGAGGCCGTGGTCCGTCGCGCCGCCAAGTTGCTCATCAAGCAACAGCACTACGACCATGCGATCGCGCTGATTCAGTCGGCCCTCGCGCACGGACAGCCGCAGCCCTGGATGTACGAGTCGCTCGGCATCGCGCTAGAGCTTGGCGGCCGTCCGAAGGCGGAGATTGAGCGAGCGATCATGTCGGCCTGCGACTTCAGCACCAATCCCCAGGAATTGATGCTGATCGCCCGTTACCTCTCGCACATCGGTCTCGACGAGCGCGCCGTTGACGTCTATCGCCAGGTAGCGAAGGCGGCCCCGCTGGAGCAAGACGCGTACGCGCTCGGATTGCGGGCCGCTCAACGCGTCAAAGACGCCGACGGCATCCGTTGGGCCGCCGTTGGGATCATCAAGCAAGCCTGGCCGACGGACCAACAAGAGATCCGCAATTCCGCGATGCGAATCGCTCAAGCGACGTTGGAAGAATTGCAAGCGGCTGGCAATACCGCAGCCGTCGAGCAGTTTCGACGCGAATTGGACGAAGCGCTGGTCCGCGATTGCGTCGTCAAAGTCTCCTGGTCGGGCGACGCCGACGTCGACCTGGTCGTTGAAGAGCCGAGCGGTAGCATCTGCTCGCAGCGGGAACCCCGCAGCGTCAGCGGAGGCGTCGTGCTGGGCGACAGCTACGCCAATTTCGAGAAGGATGACCAAGCGGGCACGTTCAGCGAAACCTACGTCTGCCCCCAAGGATTCCCCGGCGAATACCAGATTCGCGTCCGCAAAGTCTGGGGCGACGTCGTCGCCGATCGCGTCACGGTCGACGTCTACAAGAATTACCGTTCCAAGAACGAACAACACGAGCGCCAACACGTCGCCGTGAATAGCGACGACGATGCGATGGTCGTGTTCAACCTCGAGCAGGGGCGTCGGAACGATCCGATCGAGGCGCAGCAGTTGGTTGCCTCCGTCGACCGGCAACAGGCCATTTCACAAGCGGTGATGGCTCAGCAGATCGGCTCGATTTCCGATCCCTCAATCATCCCCGGCAGAGACGAAAACAGTCCGTTTGACCTCCGCCGACAGTTAGCCCTCGCTCGCGGCGGAGCCGTCGGCTATATGCCCGTGATCATCACGCTGCCTGAAGGAACCACCATGCAGGCCACGGCCGTCGTCTCGGCGGATCGTCGTTACGTTCGCATCACGGCGGCGCCGATGTTCTCCGGCATCGGTAACGTGACGACGTTCTCGTTCGCCGGCGCCTCTCAAGAGACTGACGACGACAACGCCGACAACGCCGACAACGCTGACGGCGGCAATGGCAACGGCGGCAACGGCGGCAACAACGGCGGCGGCGACTTCGCTGACTTCTAAGCGTTGGGTCGGCGAGGGTTCTTTAGGCAAGCGTTCGGCGTTGCAGTTCTGTGAGCTGGCCGATGCCGCGTTGCGCTAAGGCCAGCATCGCGGCGAGTTGGTCGGCGTCGAACGTCGCCTCCTCGCCTGTCCCCTGCAGTTCGACGTAGCGTCCGGCGCCCGTCATGACGACGTTCATGTCGACCGCCGCAGCGAAGTCTTGCGAGTAATCGAGGTCGAGCGTCGGCCGAGCGTCGACGATGCCCACGCTCACGGCGGCGATGCTGTCCGACAACGGCAACGGCTCGCCATTGCTGAACGCCGGTGTGGAGCGCAACGCCTGCACGAGCGCCACATAGGCGCCGGTAATCGACGCCGTCCGCGTTCCGCCATCGGCTTCGAGCACGTCGCAGTCAATGGCGACCGAGCGTTCGCCAAGCGCTTCAAGATTGACGATCGCCCGCAAGCTGCGGCCGATCAGCCGTTGAATTTCCGTCGTGCGGCCGTCGATCTTCGGCCCGCGATCGCGTCCCTTCCGCGGCGTCGTGCTGCCAGGCAGCATGTTGTACTCGGCGGTGACCCACCCCTTCCCCTGCCCTTTCATCCACGGCGGGACGCTCTCTTCGATGCTGGCGGTGCAGAGCACGGTCGTCCGCCCCGCTTTCACAATGATGCGACCTGGCGCCGCGCCGTAGGGCGCCGGCTCAATCGACCAGTCGCGAAGAGAATCAGCCGAGCGAGCGGGAGTCGTCATGTGCGTATAAAATTTCCGTAAGGGTTAAGGTTAATCAGCTCATGAGCTAAAGAGCCCACGCAAAGCGCCGGACTGGTCGCTTAAGCGACCAGTCCGAAGTACGTTTGACTTCGCATTCTCAAGGCGACGAATGAGGCGCCAACCCTCAACTCTGAGCCCCCAACAGCCAAGCCAACACCCCCTTCTGCACATGCATCCGATTGGTCGCCTGCTCGACGATGATGCTGTAGGGGCTGTCCATCACCTCGTCGGTCACCTCTTCGCCGCGCTTCGCAGGCAGGCAGTGCATGAACCGCGCCGTCGGCCCCGCGGCCGCCATCAGCTTGCCGTTCACCTGGTAGTCGGCGAAATCGCGACGCCGCTGCGCTTCCTCGGCTTCCTGCCCCATGCTCGCCCAGACGTCGGTATACACGGCCGACGCGCCGCGAACCGCCTCGACGGGGTCGCGCGTCACCAGGAACTTCGCCCCCGGCGCCTTCGCCTTCAGCTTCGCGACGAACGCCTCGTCGAAGTCATACCCCTGCGGCGACGCGACGGCAAACTCCACCCCCAGCAGCCCGCACGCCATCGCCAAGCTCCGGGCGACGTTGTTCGCATCGCCGACCCATGCCAACTTGGCCCCTTCCAGGCTTCCTTCTATTTCGCGGATCGTGAACAGATCCGCCAGCGCCTGACATGGATGCGACTGATCAGTCAGCCCGTTGATGACGGAACAACTCGAATACTTCGCCGCTTCGACGACTGTTTGGTGAAGCTTCGTCCGCAACACGATAACGTCGACCATTTCGCTCAGCACCCGCGTGAAGTCGGCGATGCTTTCGCGCTTGCCGAACCCCGCGTCTTCGCCCAGCATCATGCTGCCGCCGCCCAGATGGGTCATCGCCGACTGAAAGCTCACCCGCGTCCGCAGCGACTGCTTCTCGAACACCAGCGCCATCACCCGCCCCGGCAGCAGCGGCTCGCGCACCCCGGCGCGAAACTTCGCCTTCAGGTCAGCGCTCAGAGCGAAGATCCGCAGAATCTCTTCCGTCGTCAGGTCCGAGACGTTTAATAGATGCCTCATCGCAATCTCTTTTTCTTAAGCAGTCGTAGTCGATTGTTTTTCTCGACAGGATCGCAGGATTTCGCGGATTTACAGGATTAAGAAACGGCCGCAGATCTTTGGGAATCCCGGGCATTCCACTACTGCATTTATCCTGTCGATCCGCGAAATCCTGTTATCCTGTCCAGTCTTCAATCAACGTGAAATTTCAAACAAGTCACGCAGCGCACGCAACGCATCAAGTCTTAAAGCTGCGAATCGCCTCGACGAGGATCGCGCAACCTTCGCGCACTTCGTCTTCCGAAATCGTCATCGCCGGCAACAGCCGAATGACGTTCCCCTGCGTGACGTTGATCAGCAACCGCCGATCCATGCACTCCTGCACCAGCGGCGTCGCGTCGACCGTCAGTTCGACGCCAATCATGAGGCCGATCTGCCGCACCTCGCGGACATGCGGCAACTCCGCGACGAGCGGCTCCAGCAGTTTGCGGAACAGCGAACCGCGCGCTTCCGCCGCGGCCAGCAGCCCGTCGTTCTCAATCGTCTCGATCGTGGCAATGCCCGCCCGGGCCGCCAGTGGATTGCCGCCGAACGTCGCCGCGTGCATCCCCGGCCGCAGGCTCGCGGCGACTTCGCGTTTGGCCAACATCGCCCCGCCGGCGACGCCACCGCACAGGCTTTTCGCCAACGTCATGACGTCAGGCACAACGCCGAAATTCTCGTAGGCGAACCACTTCCCGGTCCGCCCGCACCCGGCCTGGACTTCGTCGAAAATCAGCAGCAAGCCGTTCTCATCGGCGATCTTGCGCAACCCTTCGAGGAACCCGGCCGGGGGAATGCGAATCCCCCCCTCGCCCTGAATCGGCTCGACCATGATCGCCGCCGTCTCGCCATCGACCTTCGCCCGCACTGCGTCGAGATCGCCAAACGGGGCGTAGACGAACCCAGGCGCGAGCGGCCCGATGCCGTCGTGATACTTCGGCTGAGCGGTGGCGCTCACCGCGGCCCAGGTCCGGCCGTGGAACCCGCCTTCAAAGGTAATGATCTTGTACCGTTCCCGCGGCGTGTGGAGCCGCGCCAGCTTGATCGCCGCTTCGTTCGCTTCCGTCCCCGAATTGCAGAAGAACGCTTGGCCGCCGAAGCTCCGCTCGCTCAGCAGCTTGGCCCACTGCCCTTGCGCTTCCATGTGCCACGTATTCGGCACATGAATCAACTCCGCGACCTGCTCCTGGACCGCTTTCACAATCGCCGGCGGACAGTGCCCCAACAGATTGCAGCCCCAGCCAGGAAAGAAATCGAGGTACTTCTCGCCCTGATCATCCCACACCCAAGAACCCTCGCCGCGCACGAGCGACAGCGGAAACCGCTTGTAGTTGGGAATCACATACTGCTCAAACAGAGCGGCCGTCTGTGGCGACATCTGCGTCGAAGCTGGGGCGGACGTGGTGCTCATAGTTTTTCTTCTCTCGCAAAGTCGCGAAGACGCAAAGGAAACGCAAAGAATATAGGGAATGGAAATCAAATGAACTGTTCACGAAGCACCGTTGCTTTCAGTTCCTTCATTCTTCTTTGCGCGTTCTTTGCGCCTTAGCGACTTTGCGAGAAATCCTTATCCAATGTCCAGGCAAGTAACAGGCAACGCCCATCGGACGCCCCAGCCGTTACGCAGGTTCAGCCACCAACTCCGTCCCCACGCCCCGATTCGTGTAAATTTCCAGCAGCAACGAATGCCGCAGCCGCCCGTCGATGATGTGGATCTTCCGCACCCCCTTGCTGAGGGTGTCGAGGCAGCCCTCGACCTTTGGAATCATCCCCGCCTCGATGCTCCCGTCGGCGATCAGCCGGCGAGCCTCGTCGGCCGTCAGCGAGTGGATCAGCGATTCCGGATCGTTCTTATCCCGCCGCACGCCGTTGACGTCGCTCAGGAAAATCAGCTTCTCGGCGCCTACCGCCTGGGCCACCGCCGTCGCCGCGGTGTCGGCGTTCACGTTCAACCGTTCGCCAGCCTCGGTCTCGCACATCGACGGAATCACCGGCACCTGCCCGGCGTAACAGAGATTGTCGAGAATCTCGCGATCGACCCGCGTCACATGGCCGACGTACCCCAGATCGATCGGCTCGCCGCTATCCTTATTCGGCAGCGTCAGCCGCTCGCCGAACAGGACGTTGTTGTTCGTCTCGCCGACGAAATTCAGCGGCATCGCCCGGCCGCCGAAGGTCTCGATCCGCTCGGCAATCGCTTCGTTGATCTCGCCCGCCAGCACCCGCTCGACAATTCCCAGCGTCGGCAGGTCGGTGTACCGCCGACCCTGGATAAACCGCGACTCCAGATTCGCCTCGGCCATCGCCCGCGTGATCGCTGCCCCGCCGCCGTGGACCACAATCGGCCGCATGCCGACCGTCTCCATAAAGACGATGTCCACGAGCAGGTGCCCGAGCGCATCGGGGTCTTCCATCACGCTGCCGCCGAGCTTGATGACCGTAATCTTGTCGCGGAACTGGCGGATCCAGCCCATCGCTTCGATCAATACGTCGGCTTTCTCAATCGCGTCTTGCACTTCGCTCTCTTCCCAGTGCGGAAGGAAAACAGGGAGGGAATCGCGTATTCTAGGGCCAAAACACGCGCGGCGAAAGGGAATTTGGCCCCAGGCCCGCCGATCCCCAACAGCCCCAGATTTGAACCGCCCAGAACGCCAAGGACGCCAAGGGGAAGAGGAGTTAACCGCGAATGACGCGAATAAGAATTGAATTTTTCATTCGCGCAGATTCGCGTGATTCGCGGTTTCATATCCTTTCTTCCGTCGTGCCCGTCGTGCCGTCGTAGTTCAATTCCCCGGCATTTCCTTGGCGTCCATGGCGTCCTTGGCGGTTAATCCTCCTCCCCCTGGCCCACCAGCCGGGCGTCTGCCAAGATAGGCGTCTCGCTGCGAAACCCGTCTGTTTTCTCCCGGAAACTTCGAAAATGCCCGCTCCCGCCGCCATGGCGATCGTCCTTGCCGCCGGCAAAGGGACGCGCATGAAGTCGGAGCTCCCCAAGGTCCTCGTCCCCGTCGCCGGCCGACCGATGGTCCGCTACGTCATCGACGCCTTACGGGCCGCCGGCGTCAATCGCATCGTCGTGGTCGTCGGTTACCGCGCCGACCTGGTCCGGGCTGAACTCGCCGGCGTCCCCGGCATCGAGTTCGCCGACCAGACCGAACAGCTCGGCACCGGCCACGCCGTGATGATGTGCCGTGAACATCTCGCGTCGCACGACGGTCCTGTCGTCGTGGTCGCCGGCGACTCGCCCATGCTCCAGGCCGATTCGATCGCCACGCTCCTAGCCGAAGCGACCGCCCGCCACACGGCCTGCCTCCTCGGCACGGTCCGCCGCGACAACCCCACCGGCTACGGCCGCATCATTCGCAATGCCGCGGGCGACTTCACCGGCATCGTCGAAGAAAAAGACGCCACGCCCGAGCAGCGGGCGATCACTGAAATCAACGTCAGCACCTACGTCTTCAACGCGAAAGAGTTGCTCGCGGCCCTCGACCAGTTGCGGGCCGACAATTCCCAGCGAGAATACTACATCACCGACTGCCCGGCGATTCTCCTCGCGGCCGGCAAGCCGGTGGCCGCCCTCGACGTGCTGAAGCCTTGCGAGGCCCTGAGCATTAATAGCCCTGAAGAACTCGCTCAAGTGGAAAAAGTCATGAGTAGCGAGTGACGAGTCGCGAGTTCAAGGCTCGCCAGTTCCTCTCCAAAACTCGCCACTCAAAACTCGCAACTCGCAACTCCCCCATGACCGACCTCAAGATCTTCAGCGGCAAAGCAAATCGGGCCCTCAGCCAACAGATTTGCGAGTACCTGGGCGTGCCGCTCGGCGACGTCTCGCTCGGCAATTTCCCCGACGGCGAAACCTCGTGCAAAATCAACGAGGACATCCGCGGCCGCGACGTCTACCTGCTGCAGCCGACTTGCCCGCCGGTCAACGACAACCTCTTCCAGCTGCTCGTGATGATCGACAGCTGCAAACGGGCCAGCGCCGAGCGGATCACCGCGGTGATCCCCTACTTCGGCTACGCCCGCCAAGATCGTAAAGACGAGGGCCGCGTCCCGATTACCGCGAAGCTGGTGGCGAACCTCATCACCCGCGCCGGCGCCGACCGCGTCCTGACGATGGACCTCCACGCCGCCCAGATCCAGGGCTTTTTCGACGTCCCCGTCGATCACCTCTACGCCGCCCCGGTGCTGAACGAATACTTCCTCAGCCTCGGCATCCCGCCCGAAGAAATCGTCATCGTCAGCCCCGACGAAGGGAGCATCAAGCGGGCCCTGGGCCACGCGAAACGCATCGGCGGTTCGGTGGCGATCATCGACAAGCGCCGCATGAGCGCCGAGAAAACGATCCAAGCGAACATTCTCGGCGGCCCCGTCGCTGGCAAAGTCGCGCTGATGTTCGACGACATGATCAGCACCGCCGGCTCGATTAAAGGCGCCGCCAACGTCCTCCACGAAAACGGCGTGAAAGAAATCCACGTCGGCGTCTCCCACGCCGTCCTCTGCGGCAACGCGATGAACAATCTCCGCGAAGCGAACCTCGCGAGCCTCATCTGCACGAACTCGATCCCGCAGCGGGCCGACCAAATGCCCCCGAACACGCGGGTGCTGAGCGTCGCGCCGCTCTTGGGCGAAGCGATCAAACGCATTCATCGCAACGAATCGGTCAGCGGACTATTCAAATAGCGCACGCGCCGCAACGGAGTGGCCCGCTACAAGGGTAGCCCCGGTTGCCGCCCCAAGCGGCTACCGGGGCGGCGCAGCCGCAAGAGGTATGTGCCGCCTAGCCTCGCCGCAGATTTGCCTCCCGCGGCTTCGCCGCCCTGGTAGGCGAGTACGCCAACCAGGGCCACCCACACAAGTTTCTTGTATAAATGCCATTTTCTTTCCAGCAATGTATTGAATGTCGATCGCCGCGAATCAAAATCGCACGCATGAGCGATCGCCGCCGCATTATCGACGACGAACTCTTCGCGCACTTCGTTACCTTCTCCGTCACCCGCCGTCGGCGCCTGCTCGATCTCGACGAACCGAAGCGAATCGTCCTCGGCGTCCTCAACTATGTGCTTGAAAAGCACGCCGCCCGGTGCGCCGCTTTCGTGATCATGCCCGATCACGCCCATGCCCTCGTTTGGTTTCCGGCGACGGGACAACTCAGCCCCTTCATGCACGAGTGGAAACGGCAATCAAGCCTCCGCATCCGCGCATGGTATCGTGAGTATGCTCCGAACTACGTCGCCAACTTCGGCGAAGGAAAGAGTTTCTGGCAGCACAAGTACTTCCCGTTTGAGATTTACACGCTCAAGAAGGCCGAAGAGAAGCTGACGTACATGCATCTCAATCCAGTCCGCGCAGGCCTCGTCGCACGCGCCGTCGATTGGCCCTGGAGTTCTGCCCGCTGGTACGAGCAGGGGCGATCGGTAGGCGTTCCCATCCAGAGGCTAGATTGAAAGTGTAGCCTCGCGTTGGGGTAGCCCCGGTTGCCGCCCAAGTGGCTACCGGGGCGGCGAAGCCGCAAGAGGCATCTCTTTACGCCCAGCTCGCTAGAATAGGGCCTCCTGCGACTTCGCCGCCCTGGTAGGCGAGTACGCCAACCAGGGCTACCCACCTATTTCGACTACTCCACATGCCCGCCCCCCTCACCCTCGACCGCCTCCGCCGCTACGCGATCACGCGTAGCCTCTTCAAACCAACGACTTTGCCGCGCGCCATCGCCAAACTCGGCTTCGTCCAGGTCGACCCGATCCGCGCGCCAGCCCGAGCGCAAGACCTCACGCTCCGTCACCGCGTCAACGATTACCGAGCCGGCGACCTCGAAGCGCGCTACCCGCGACTAGCCATCGAAGAAGACTTCTTCGTCAACTACGGCATCCTGCCGCGGGCCACGCAACGCCTGATGCATCCGCGAACGGCACGCACCGAATGGTCGCGAGCGCGGTGGGCCCAGGCAGAGGCGGTGCTGGAGTTCGTGCACAGTCGCGGCGCCGTTCACCCCCGTGAGGTCGACGCCGCCTTTCAGCACGGGACAACGAAAAACTGGTTCGGCGGCAACACGAAGGCCAGCACGCAACTCCTCGACGGCATGCACTACCGCGGCCTGCTTCGCGTCGCCCGGCGAGACAGCGGCATCCGCGTTTACGCCCCACAACTCGCCCACGAGCAAGACGAGCCGGACGACCCCGATGCGGCCCTCGACGCCCTCGTCGACGTCGTGGTGGCCAAATACGCGCCGCTCCCCGCAACGACGCTCGGCCGTCTCGTGATGGCGTTAGGTTCCGCCGCCCCGCAGTGGCGCGAGCAACGTCGTGCGGCGATGGCGCGCACGAAACTGCGGCTGCCACAAGCCACGGTCGACGGCTGCCGCTGGTACTGGCCCGCCGACGAAAACCCCGCAACCCGCCGCTTTGCCAGCGATGCGGTGCTCGACGAACGTCTGCGACTACTCGCCCCCTTCGATCCAGTCGTCTGGGACCGCCAACGTTTCGAGCATTTCTGGGGCTGGGCCTACCGTTTCGAGGCCTACACCCCGGCACCCAAGCGCGTCCGCGGCTACTACGCCCTCCCCATGCTCTGGCGCGGCCAAGTCATCGGCTGGGCCAACGCCGCCGTCCGCAACGGCCGCCTGCAATTGCAACCCGGCTACGTCAGCGGCCGCCCCCCGCGCGACGCCGCCTTCAAGCCCGCATTGCAGGAGGAGCAATCGCGGATGGAGCAGTTTCTCGGCGTGTGAGCATTTCGACGCACCGAGTGGTTAGCCCCGGTTGCCGCCCCAAGCGGCTACCGGGGCGGCGCAGCCGCAAGAGGCATCACGTTTTGGACTACACCCGACAGATTCGCACTGAATTTCAGCCCCAAAGGGGCGAAATAAAATAGCCAGGGGCGCAAGCCCCTGGAAAACATCGCCCCAAAAATTCAAGGCTCCGGCGGAGCGACACCGTTCTTGCTGCAGGAACCAGTGCCGCCCCGCAGGGGCTCAAATCCTCCCGTTGCCCCTATCACCAGGGGCTCGCGCCCCTGGCTACAACATGCCGCTCCTCCGGAGCTGAGGCAAGTGTCACTGAATCTTGCATCCAGTATTGCGGCCGTGTGACATGTCGACGCGAAGCGTCGACATACTGATACGCCAATTGAACTCTAGCGTGCTTACGCAATCTCGTACGAAGCCACTCGTCGCTGTTGTCCAACCTGATGACTGCGGCGCATTGCCGCGATTCCCGCCAAGGCGAAAACAACCATGGCGATCCCCAGTGGCTCCGGAACAGCTGCGATGCGGTGGAGCCTCCAGCCCTGTTCGGTGCGCCCGAGAAACATCAGCTCATCGCGAAATCTCAAGAAGCTAGTTGCCGAACGCACATATTCAGGATAACCGTAGCCTAGATCGGTGGCCCAATCCGGGAATTCAGCGAGGCGTCGAACAGTCGTACCGTCTGTTGCGCTAATCACCGTACTCGAGCCAGTATGGATCTGAAAGACAAGCTCGTCGCCAATCAATTCGAGATTGCTAAAAGTGTCGCCATCAGGCCAGAGGTCAAGCGTCGAGGTTGTTGCGCCATCCGTTTTTACAAGCTTGAAGCCATCGGAGGTCGAGGCGCGAAAATACAAAGAGCCATCTAGCACTTGAGCGTCATGCGTTGCTACCCCGCGAATTACGCTGCCTGCCAAGGCGCCGAGTTCCATTTTTGTCAGCGTCTCACCGTCGGTCTTGTAGAGATCGGGGCCGTTGGGGCCAGTCCCTTGAAAGTAAACTTCCCCGCGAAATTCATGAAGATCTTGCGGAGGCAAGTCGTAGAATCCACGCTCGACTTTGTCGCCGGCAGGTACGAGACCCAGATCTAGCTGATTTACTAGCTCTCCAGCGGAGTTAATCACGAAGACCGCCCAGCCGTTCGCCCCTCTTCCGGGAATGAGTAGTTTATTGTCCAATTCGATTGACGAATAAGTCGCCGGAACGGAGCTTTCGGGCCCCGGGAGCAGATCGGTATGGGTGACCGAACCGCCGTCAGTGCGATAGAGCTCGTAGCCGTCTTTGCCCTTTCCTAAAAAATAGAGCGCTCCGCCGAAGTTTAAAAAATTAACCGGGCCGCTGTCCGGCGTTGGGTCAGGCGGGAAAGGGAGCTGAACGGCGTTTTCGCCATCTGTTCGGTAAAGCCCTCGGCCGCGCGGTTCTAACGCAGTGAAGTAAAACTCGCCGTTGAGTTCGCCCGCAGGCCAAGGAAGTGAGTCGCCAAGCCCCGGATTGACGTCAATGACCTGATGAATCTCTCGCCCATCGGCACTGTACAGTTCAAGCCCGTTGGGGCCGTTGGCAGGGAAGTAAAACTTACCGCCTGCAGAATTTCCCCAAGGATAGCTTTCGTTCGTGTTTGTGTTTGCCAGAGAGGCCGTGTCGATGCCATCGGTGTGAAACAAGTATGATTGCCACGTGCCCGAGGAATCGACGATGCTCCCCTGGAAGTACAAGTTGTTCCCCAAGGTCTTGAAACTATGAACTCCTGAACCCTCCGGACCTTCGCTGAGATTCAGATTGGTGATCGTATGACCGTCCGTGCGAAACGGCTCAATCCCGTCGCCGTCGTCGCCGCGAAAGTAAAGCTGACCCTGGAATTCGATCGCCTGGGCTCCCACGGCATAGCCCGGCGAAACATCGAACGAGCTGACCTCCCGGCCATTCGTCTTAAACAGCCGCGTATGCTCCTCCTCGTTCGTCGAAGCGGAGAAGTAGAGCTCGTCGCGGTAAATCGTTGGCGCTTCAAAAATCGGCAAATTGTTTGGGGCGGACCCGAAGCTCACATCGGAAACCTTCTGAACGAAGGTCCCGGCTGCACTCAATGGGATCACCCAACTGGCGACAACTGCCGCCGCACTTATAAACGTCCGCAACATGGCGAGACCGGAAATCCTGGGGGCAATTGAAATGGGATCCGAGGCTACTTGACGTGCCTCGCTGCGCCCAGATTGATTCGCACCAGGACTGAATTCCTTCAATGAAACAGAACGGTTCCAGGAACCCTCTTCTTGAGCTCTCGGCCTTCTGCGTCTCCGCGCCTCTGCAAGAGATTTCATGAGTTAGACGCCCAAGACTTGAAATTGGCCACTTAATCGTGTAGTGTACTGATGAATACTCCCGCTCTTTGACAACCTAGCGAACATCTCACTCGCACGGCATTACATTGCGAGGATGAGCCACTCCCTTCCCCCAAAATCCCTGCCGCAAATCGTCCGCAACCAGCCTGGAAGTGGACGCATTGCCCAAGTCTGCCAACAAAACACAACTGCCGCAGTTGGCAGACTTGGCAGACATGGCAGCCTCGAAAAAAGTAGGCGTTTTTCGTCGGTCAGATCCGCTGACCTGCAAAAACCCGCCAAAATGCGAGTTCACCTCGGCAGACCCAACCGACGAATCAGCCCCAACGCGAATCGTCCGCAACCCGCTCGATCCGCGACGCATTATTCAAGATGGCCAAGGTAAACGGCCTGGCCGTCACGGCCGACATGGCCATGTCGGGCCAACGCCCCCCAAACGAGTTTGCCCCAGCCTCAAACCCAACCCCTCCCCACCGCCAGATCACAAATCCCCCCCCGTTTCTGGGCTTGAACTCCCGCCAGAATCGGGCACAATTGGGAGTTTGCCACATAGTTGGCCGACGACAGTATACGCGCGGAAAGCAGTTCACATGTCCGATACGTTGCAGGTTGAAAAGCGGGATTTCACGGGAAAGCGGCGGAACCATCGGCTCCGTCTCGAAGGGAAGCTCCCCGGGATCGTTTACGGCCACGGCGAAGAGCCGGTTAGCGTCATCGTCCCGGCCGACCAATTGCGGGCCACGATTCGCCACGGCCATAAGGTCGTCGAACTGCAAGGCGCCGCCACCGGGCAAGCCCTGCTGCAAAACGTCACTTGGGATACCTTCCAGCAGCATTTGCTCCACGTCGACCTGCTGCGGGTCGATGCGAGCGAGCGTGTTGAAGTCGAAGTCCCGCTGCTCATCCGCGGCGAAGCCCCGGGCGAGCACGAAGGCGGCGTTGTGGAGCACCTGATCCACCACGTTGAGATCGAAACCTCGCCGCTGGCGATTCCGGAGTCGCTCCACTTGAGCCTCAAGAATCTCCACCTGAATCAAACGTTGACGTTTGCCGACATCATCGACATGCCTGAAGGCGCCAAGGTAATTGGCGACCCGAAGACGGTCGCGGTCACCTGCCACGAGCCGGCTGCTGAAGTCGAAGAAGAAGCTGGCGCCGGCGCCGCGGAGCCCGAAGTCATCGGCCGCAAGGCTGCCGACGACGAGGAAGCCGAGAAGAAGTAGTCGTAGGGAAATTGAACCACGACGACACAACGAACACGACGAGAAATGCTGGGATTTTCAGCGTTTCCCGCTAAGAGAGAACGAGTTGCGAGGCCTAGTTCCGTTCACTATGCATTTGCCTTCGTCGTGCCCGTTGTGCCGTCGTGGTAAATGAGTTTTGAGCGGTTGGTAATCAACTGATGAAGTTGGTCGTAGGCCTCGGCAACCCGGGACAGAAGTACGAGGGAACAAGACACAACGTCGGTTTCGACCTGATCGATCGACTCGTTCAGGAAACCGGGGCCTTGGCCCCGCGATCGAAGTTCGACGGCGAAGTTTGGGAGTGCGTGCTGGAAGGGGAGAAGTCGCTGCTGCTCAAGCCGCAGACGTTCATGAACCGCAGCGGCGGGAGCGTCCGGAAAGCAGTCGATTTCTACCAGATTCCAGCGACCGAGTTGCTGGTCGTTTGCGACGACTTCAACATCCCCCTGGGGCAGTTGAGGATGCGAACAGGCGGCTCAGACGGCGGACAGAACGGGCTGGCGGACATCATCCGGACGATGGGAACTCAAGAGTTTCCGCGGCTGCGAGTCGGCATCGGGCCCGTGCCGGAACGATGGAATCCGGCCGATTTTGTCCTCGGAAAGTTTAGCGCTGACGAGCGGACCGAGGCTGCCCTCCAGGTGGCCCGAGCCGCCGACGCGGTGCGGATGTGGGCGGCGCAAGGAACGCTGCCCGCGATGAATCGATTTAACGGAAAAGGCAATTAACTTGCAGTTAGCTATTAGCCGTAGGCTGTAGGCCTTGCGGAGCGATGTTCGCCCCCGCCCACCAGCTCATGGCTAACAGCTGACAGCTCAATTCAGGAGTTCTAGTCTTGGCAGACAACACCGCAGTTTATGAAGGCTTATTTATTTTCGACTCGAACAAGTTCGCGCGCGAGCGTGAGGGCTTGGCGAAGGAAGTCGAAGCCATGGTCGAAGCGATCGACGGCGAAGTCTTGGTGAGCCGCCTGTGGGAAGAGCGTCGCTTGGCGTTCCCGATCAAGGGCCAACGCAAGGGCGCCTACTGGCTGATGTACCTTCGTATTCCGACCCTGCGTCTCAAGGAGCTGACCCGCTCCTGCGAGATCAGCGACTCGGTCTTGCGTCAGCTCTTCGTGAAGCTGCCGCCGAGCCTGGTCGATCCGATCATCGCCCACGCGAAGGGCGAGACCGTGGCCGTCGAAGAGCCGGCTGGCGAGCCGGTCGGCGCCGGGGTGGAGTAAGGTCGACGCGGACGGATTCGGCCCAAACCCAGTCGCCCCTAGGTACTCCGAGGGGTCCGGCAAGCCTGCTGGGAACAACCAACGCGAAAAAGAAGTTTGCACCCTGCAAGGGATTCTGGTACGGTAAACGGAACATCAGTACACTACTTCGGAAACCTTTACCATGGCCAGCTTCAACCGCGTCATCCTCGTCGGCAACCTGACCCGCGACCCCGAACTTCGCTACATCCCCAGCGGCTCGGCCGTTTCCGAGATCGGCTTGGCGGTGAACGATCGGGTGAAGAAGGGCGACCAGTGGGTCGACGAAACCACCTTCGTCGACATCACCTTGTGGGGCCGTACGGCCGAGGTGGCGAACGAATATCTCAGCAAGGGCTCGTCGGTGCTGATTGAAGGCCGACTGAAGCTCGATAGCTGGGAGAAGGATGGACAGAAGCGCAGCAAGCTTCGCGTGATCGCCGACAAGATGCAAATGCTTGGCGGACGCGAAGGTGGCGGCGGCGGAGGAGGCGGTGGGGCAGCTCGCGGCGGCGGCAATCGCGTTGCCAGCGGGGCTCGTTCCAATGCCTCGCCAGCGGACGATTTCGGCGGTTCCTACGACGACGGCGGTCCGTCGAACTCGGGCGGCGGCGGCTTCCCCGACGACGAGATTCCGTTCTAAGAATTCAACGCACGACAATTCACTTGATCGCCGGCTGTTAGCGGCGAGTTTTCAGCAAGCAGGTTGATGATGATTAAGTCCAAAAAGGCCAAGAACCCCGCGATCGCCAATCGCCTCCCGATCGGTCCCGGCGGCGGCGTTCAGCTGCTGCTGATTCACAACGTCGAGGATCTCGGCCACCAGGGCGACGTGGTCGAAGTTCGGCCCGGCTACGCCCTCAACTACCTGATCCCGCAAGGGCTAGCCACGGTCGCCTCCGATCATCACAAGCGGATGGTCGACAAGCACCGCGCCAAGCTGCAGGCGATCGAGAAGGCTCACCAATCCGACTTGCGGAAGAAGGCGCTGGAGATCGCCAAGCAGAGCATCACGATCGAAGCCAACGCGACCGAAGACGGGCACCTCTACGGCAGCGTCGGGGCCCCGGAAATCGTCGCCGCGCTCAAGAAGAACGAGATTCACCTCCACAACGACCAGATTCGTCTGGAAGGCGTGTTGAAGGAACTCGGCCTTTACACCGTCAAGTTCCGCCTCTCGAGCGAAGTCGAAGGCGAGTTGAAGGTGTGGGTCGTGCCACAAGTCGGCGTCGACGCTTGATAACCTGTCGACAACTCAATTGAACTCAGACCGCCGGCGAAAGTCGGCGGTTTGGCGTTTAGGGATAGGTTATAATGAGCGGCGGTATGTTGAGCGACAAAGGAGTGCAGCCATGGCAGATTGGAACGGAGCGGATCGCAATGGATCGGGCCGCGGGGCCGCCTTCACTCCCGCGTCCAAGCCGGTCGATGCCCTGGATCGCCAACTGCCTCAGAACGTCGAGGCAGAGCGGGCCGTCCTCGGTAGCATCCTACTGCTGCCGGAGGTCTTCGACGAAGTCGCTCTGATCCTTCGCGCGGGCGACTTTTACGACAGCGCCAATCGCCAGATCTTCGAGCATCTGCTCGCGATGCACGACGGCGGTCAGCGGATCGACCTGATGCTGCTGGTCGAGCGGCTGAAGAAGGCCGAGGTCTACGAAGCAACCGGCGGCGCCGCGTATCTGGCCGAGATCGGCCGCCAAGTGCCGACCGCCGCCCACGCCGAGTACTACGCCAAGATCGTCGCCGACAAGTCGCTGCTCCGTTCGCTGATCCATGTCGGCATGGAGATTCAAAGCGGGGCCTACGATCCAACCTCCGATACGCGGGAGATGCTCGGCAAAGCTGAAGAACGCGTCTTCTCCATTCTCGAAAACCGCGGCACGGGGCACGTCACGCCGATCTCCGAAGTGCTGCAGCATTCGCTCGATCGCATCGATGCGCGGATGGAGCACGAAAGCGCCTTCGGCGGCGTAGAAACTGGCTTCATCGACTTCGATCAGATGACCGGCGGTTTGCAGAAGTCGGAGTTGATCATCCTTGCCGCTCGTCCTTCGATGGGCAAAACGGCGCTGGCGATGAACATGGCCGAGCACGCCGCACTAACGGGCGTGGCGACCCTCTTCGTAAGCCTCGAAATGGCCGCCATCGAGTTGGGCGACCGCTTGCTCTGCTCCGTCGCCCGCGTTAACGGCAATCGGCTCCGCAACGGCACGATCACGCACGACGAGCGTCGGAAGCTGATTAACGCCGCCGCCAAGATTAGTCAGGCGCCGTTATTCATCGACGACTCCCCCAGCCGCACAATGACGGAAATCTCGGCCAACGCTCGACGACTGAAACGGAGCAATGACCTGGGGCTGATCGTCATCGATTACCTCCAGCTGATCGACCCCGACAACTCGCGCGATCCTCGGCAGGAACAGGTTTCGAAAATTTCGCGGCGACTCAAGGGACTCGCTAGAGAGATGCAGGTACCGGTCCTCTGTCTCGGCCAGCTCAACCGTCAGGTCGAATCGTCGAGCAGCAACAAACCGCAGCTGAGCCACCTGCGCGAATCGGGCGCCATCGAGCAAGACGCCGACATCGTCATGTTCGTGCACCGCGACGAGTACTACATGACCAATGAGGAGGACCGCGAACAGGTTCGCGGTCAGGCCGACTTGTTGATTCGTAAGAATCGCAGCGGCCCGGTGGGCGAAGTGAAGCTGACATGGAGTCATGAGTTTACGCGGTTTGAGAACTTTGCGATGGCAACGCATGCGGAGTTCGATTCCTACGCTCCGCCCGGGGATTTTTAGCGATGGGTGATCGGGGATCGAAGGCCGTTGACTCCTGCTTACTGCACCGACTCGGCGTAACCTCGCCCTTACTCTGCTAGCGTCCCCGTCTCTTACTGGGATTTAACCCGCCTTGTCGTTTTGCGGTCAATCCAGTATTTCTCCGCGGCCTGATTCGGCGGCGAGCCGCTGCGCTTGCGCAGCAATGTCGGTTCGCCGCCCGCTTTTCCCGCAATCCGCACGGCTCCGGGGCCGCTATGCAGCTAGTTTTCACACCACGAACGCCGCTTCGACTGCTCGCCCTTACCGGCGTTGCGGCCGCAATGGCTTGGCTGCCTCTCCCGTGCCAGGGACAGGAGACGCCCGCTTCATTTAGCAGCATGGCCGATCAACTGCCGGGCGTCCGCTCGACGCCGTCGTCGCCGCCTCCAGCGCAGATTGCTCCGACGGAAGAACTAGTCGCTGAAGTCCGCATCATCGGCAACGAAACGACCAGCACGACGCAAGTCATCACGAACATCACTACCCGCGCCGGCCGCCCGTTCGACGAAACCGTCGTCCAGCGCGACGTCCGCAACCTCGCCAATCTCGGTTGGTTCGTCGACGTGAAGTCGCTGTACGAACGAACGCCGCAAGGCCGCATCGTCATCTTCCAAGTCGTCGAGCGCCCCACGATCCGCTACGTGCAGTACGTCGGCAACACAAAAGTCAAAGACAAAACTCTTGGCAAGCAGACGTTGCTGAAAGTCGGGGGCTCAGTCGATCCGTACGCCGTTCAAGAAGGCAAACGGAAGCTGCGAGATTATTACGTCAGCAAGGGCTACAACAACATCCAGATTTCGATCCTGGAAGGCGACAAGCCGACTGATCAGGGCGTCACCTACTTGATTCATGAAGGGGTCGCTCAACGGATTTGGAAGACGAAGTTCGTCGGCAACGACAGCGACTTCGTGAGCGACGGCCGATTAAAGACGTTGATCAAATCGAAGCCGCCGATTCTCTATATGTTCAAAGGATTCGTCGACCGCGACAAAATCGAGGCCGACATTGCGGCAATCACGGATTACTACCGAGCCCACGGTTACTTCCAAGCGCGCGTCAGTCGCATGCTCGAAGACGACGAGGAAGGCGATTGGTCGACCCTCACCTTCGTCATCCACGAAGGAATTCAGTCGAAAGTTCGCAACGTCTCCGTGATGGGGAACTCGAAATTCGAGCAAAAGCCGCTGGAAGAGAAACTGTCGCTTACGGGCGGCCTACCGTTCGAGCAGGCCAAGATGCAGAAGGATGCACAGTGGCTGCAAGAGCTCTATGGCAGCCAGGGGTATGTCTTCGCCGACGTTCAGCCCGAGACGATCTACCTCGAAGAACCTGGACTGGTCGACCTGCGGTATGACATCAAGGAAGGCGATCGCTTTCGCGTCGGACGGATCTTCGTCCATATCAACGGCGACAATCCGCACACTCGTATCCAGACGGCGCTCAATCGCGTGACGCTCCGTCCGGGACAGATCATGGACATTCGCGAGCTGAAGGCCAGCGAACGTCGCTTGCTTGCCAGCAGCTTGTTCCACACCGACGCCCAGTCAGGGGCGCGGCCGAAGATCAGCTATCGTATTCCCGAGGATGCGGAGATCGGCCTCGCCGAACGACCGACGAGTAATGTGCGTGGCCAGAGCCCCGACCTTCTCGGGCCGCCGGTGCTGCCGCCGCTCGGATCAAACGTGCAGTTACCGACGCCGCCCGTGGTGATCGACAACCCGGTGTCGCCGCTACAGCGCGACGAGATGGAAATTCACTACTATGTCGACGATGCTGAGCACTTTCGTCGTTGGCAGGAAGCTGAATTGCAGCCCGAACCACCTGAAACGCCCGGGGCTCCCACGGGAGAGCGAGCGACCTTTGCGCCCGAGGAAGAGTCCGTCGAGTTGCCGCAGGCTCCGCCGGCGCCCTTGCCGAACAACTTGCAACAGCCGATCTATCGCGGACAAAGCCCAGAGGGCTCGACGCCGTTGCCCTATTGGGCGCCGCAACGTCCGGCTGCGCCGCACATCGTGCAGCGTCCTCCCGCTGAGAATGGCGACCCAGCGACTGATCCGTACGGCGTCGCGCCTATCCAGAACGATCCCTACGGCAATGTTCGCGCTGTCCGCGGACAGAGTCCCGTCAACCAAGCGTACTCGACGCTACCTGCCGGGGGCACGCCGGCCGTGAATTACGGCGGGCAGGTGATTCCTGTGACTCCTCCCGCCAATGCGACCGTTGGCGGCGTGATGCCCGCTCAGTACTCCGGCAACTTGCAGCCGCCCGCGGGATCAGTAGCGCCGCAACCATTGTCGCCGCTCGGACCGCTGCCTGGCATGTCGGTCGATCCGCAGATGCCGCAATCGCTCGATCCGAATCTGCCCAACTATACGGAGGGAATGGTCGACGTTTATGTCGACGGCACCGAGACGCAAACCGGCCGACTGATGATCGGCTTCGGCGTGAACTCCGACGCCGGCGTGGTGGGCAACGTCGTCGTCGATGAGCGCAATTTCGACTGGACGCGACTGCCGACGAGTTGGGAAGACGTGCGTAACGGCTCCGCCTTGCGCGGCGCCGGACAACGGTTTCGAATCGACGCCTCGCCAGGTTCGTCGGTGAATCGGTACTTGGTAAGTTTTCAAGAACCTTACCTATTCGATCGCCCGATCAGCCTTGGGTTGAGCGGTTCGTATTTTGATCGCAACTACAGCGACTGGGACGAGCAGCGAATCGGCGGGCGAATTTCGCTCGGCCATCAATGGGTCGAACGCGACTTGTCGGCGACGCTAGCGTACCGCGGCGAGAATGTCGAAATTTACAATCCGTCGGTGCCGGAGGGCGTCGTGCCGCTCCTCGACGAGGCGTTGGGGGATAACGTGTTGCACGGCTTCCGCGTCTCGCTAATCAACGATACTCGCGACAGTTCCTTCCTGGCGACGCAGGGTCACTACATCGAAGTCGGCGGCGAACAGGTCATCGGTACGTTCGACTACCCGCGCGTTGACGTCGACTTTCGCCAGTACTGGATGTTGCGTGAGCGGCCTGATCACTCGGGTCGACACGTGTTGAGTTTCAGCACCACGGTCGGTTACACCGGCACCCACACGCCGATTTACGAAAACTTCTTTGCCGGCGGTTTCGCCACGATGCGTGGTTTCGATTTCCGCGGGGCGTCGCCTGTTGAAAGCGGCGTCGAAGTGGGCGGTCGGTTCCAGTGGCTCAACAGTGTGCAGTACCTGTTTCCGGTGTCAGCGGATGACATGCTGCACGGCGTCGCGTTCTGCGACTTCGGTACGGTCGAGCCCGACACGAAGATCCAGAACTTCCGCGTGGCGCCCGGTATCGGCGCCCGCATCACGGTTCCTGCGATGGGCCCGGCGCCGATCGCGCTCGACTTCGCCTTCCCGGTGAGCTACGCGAGCTTCGACGATCGCGAAGTCTTTAGCTTCAGCATGGGCTTCAGCCGCTAAGCTGCCAGCGGCGCTGCGTGACGGCCGCGAACGTTTTCGGGAGACGTTTCTACTCAGCCGGCGTGGGCGTTATTTCATTCGCGCATGGGCAATCGCTGCGGCGCATCAGTTCCTGCTGATATGCCTGTTCCGGCGGGGCGCCACTCCAACGAGTCCGCGCGAAATCGAAGTGCGACGGATAGGGACGCTGATAGTAACTCCCTGTCACCACGACCGGCGGGCTGAATGGCGGAAAGAAGCCGCCGTACATGTAGGAGGGAAAACTGTAGCCGAAGCCGCCGCCGCGGGCATTCCAATCGTCGGCGCCTTGGCGCATACGCGAGTAGGTTGGCGGCTGCTGCGCGTTGGCGAGCGAAGTCGCGCAGCACACGACGAGCAAACTCAAAACGCTAAGACGAACGAGTGACGACGGCATGAAATGACTCGCCAGCAGGAAGCGATGAACGCTGCGTCGCATTCGGCGGCGACGCTCACTTCCTCTATGCTAGGCAGAATCAATTACCACGTTCTACCCCCTCCCCAGCCCTCTCCTCAAGGTGGAGGGAGCCGGAAGGATGTTGGCGCGGTCGCACTGATTGCAACGGTGGCGCCAGTGGAACGGGACGCTCAGTCGAGATCAGCGTCGTAGCCCATGTTCGTCGGCGGGTGCTCGATGCTGTCGGCCATCTTGTTGAGTGCTTCCGTTTCGATCTGCCGCACGCGCTCGCGGGTGAGGCCTAGCTCCTCGCCGATTTCTTTCAACGTCCGCGGCTCGTAGCCGTCGAGGCCGAACCGCATCCGCAGGACCGTCGCTTCGCGTTGGTCCATCGTCTGGAGCATCGCCAGCACGTGCCGCAGGCTGTCGCTTTCGACCAGAGCGTCGTCGGGGGCCTGCTGCCGCTCGTCCATCACCATATCGCCCAGCGTCCAGCCCGCTTCGGTCTGGTCGGTCTGGGGGGTAGCGTTGTAGATCTTGATCGCCTTCTTAATGATCGGCAGTTTCTTCTTCGGCAGGCCGAGGACGCGGGCGATTTCTTCCGGCGTCGGCGTGCGATCGAGCTCTTCCGTCAGCCGGGCGGTGGCGCGCCGCCATTTGGACAGCAGCTCGACCATGTACGCCGGGATGCGGATCGTTTTGCCGGTGTTGATCAAAGCCCGCTTAATCGACTGCTTGATCCAGTAGCTGGCGTAGGTGCTGAACCGCGTTCCCATCGCCGGGTCGAAGCCTTCGACGGCGCGCAGGAGCCCCAGGTTTCCCTCTTCGATGAGGTCCTGCAGGGCAAGCCCTTTGCCCGAGTAACCGCGAGCGATATTCACCACGAGCCGCAGATTAGCGCGGACCATGCGATCGCGAGCCGCGAGATCCCCCTCGCCAATGCTGGTGGCGAGCTCTTTTTCCTCGCGAGCGTTGAGGAGGGCCGTCTCGTTAATCTCGCGCAGGTAGGTCTCCAGCGGCGTCTGAACGGCAGAGGAAACTTTTCGCTTGCGGGTGGTCGATGGCATGGCGCTTACCGTCGCATGGAGGTGGACAGGGAACCGACGACTGGAACGTCTTACGCAGGCCTCGCGAACAATCCCTGCCCATCGACGGCGACGACGTCCAACTGCTTATCGCATGTTGCTGTGCTAGCTCTATCGACGAATGGAGCGCATGCCCTCCACATTGGAGCGTGGTTGGATGAGTAGGCCGGATGTACGCAGCGTTCCGACGATGCCAAGAAAAAGGGCCTCGCGGGTCGTAACCCGCGAGGCCCTCGATAGGCTTCAAAAATGGAGCGCCGATTGATCGATCGGCGCCGATTTGGAGGACTATTACGATTCGCTCGGTTCGTCCGATTCGGCAGTTGCGGCCGACTTGAAGAGCGGGCCCGAATCGGCTGAGCCGACGCCGCCCTTGAGTTCAACGGCCGGCTCGCGTGCCCCGCTGGCCGACATGCCGTTGCCATTGGCTTCGGCCGCCGCTTCGTCTTCCTCGGCCCACTCCACGCGCTTCCGCGACAGGCCAATCTTGCGCTCTTCGGTGTCGACGCGAAGAACCTTCACCTCGATCTCGTCGCCGACGTTAACCACGTCCTGCGGGTTCTCGATCTTCTGATCGGAGAGTTCCGAGATGTGGAGCAGGCCTTCGAGGCCGTCTTCCAGGCCGACGAACACGCCGAAGTTGGTGATCTTCGTGACTTTGCCCTTCACCAGCTGACCTTGTTGGTAGCGGTTCGGGATATCGGTCGACCACGGATCTTCGTCGAGCTGCTTGAGGCCCAGGGCGATGCGGCGACGTTCTTGGTCGACCGACAGCACCTTGCACTCCAGCTCCTGGCCCTTCTCGACCAGTTCGCTCGGGTGGCTGATCTTGCGAGTCCACGACATGTCGCTCACGTGGAGCAAGCCGTCGATGCCTTCTTCGATTTCGATGAAGGCGCCGTAGTTGGTGAGGTTGCGAACCTTGCCCTTGACCATGCTGCCGGTCGGGTACTTGTCCGAAACCTTCTCCCACGGGTTCGACTGCGTCTGCTTCATGCCGAGCGAGATTTCTTGCTTCTGCTCGTCAATCCGCAGGACGACCACGTCGATCGAGTCGTCGATGTTGACCAGCTCGCTCGGGTGGCTGATGCGCTTGGTCCACGACATTTCGCTGATGTGAACCAGACCTTCGATGCCGTCTTCCAGCTTCACGAAGGCGCCGTAGCTCATGACGTTGACGACCGTACCCTTGACCACGGAGCCGACCGGGTACTTGGCCGCGACGTTCTCCCACGGGCTGGCCTGACGCTGCTTCAGACCGAGGGCGATCTTCTCCTTCTCGTAATCGATGTGGAGAACCATCACCTCGAGCTCGTCGTCGATCTTCACCAACTCGCTGGGGTGATTGATGCGACCCCAGCTCATGTCGGTGATGTGGAGCAGACCGTCGATGCCGCCGAGGTCGACGAACGCGCCGAAGTCGGCGATGTTCTTGACGATGCCCTTGCGGCTCTGGCCGACTTCGAGCTTCTTGAGCAACTCGGCCTTCTTTTCGGCCCGTTGCGATTCGATCAGGCTGCGGCGGCTGACGACGATGTTGCGGCGGGCTTCGTCGATCTTGAGCACCATGCACTCGATCGTCTTGCCGATGTATTCGCCGATATCGTGCGGACGACGGATGTCGACCTGGCTGGCCGGCAAGAAGACGTTGACGCCGATGTCGACGAGCAAACCGCCCTTGATTTTGCGGGTGACGAGGCCGGAGACGACGTCGCCTTCGTGGACGGTCTCCATGACCTTCATCCACTTTTCGATCTTCTCAGCCTTGCGCTTGCTGAGGACGATCATGCCGCGATCGTCGAGCCAGCCTTGCGAATCTTCGACGTCCTCGACGAGGACGCGGATCACTTGGCCAACTTCGGGTTGATCGGGATCTTCCGGCTCCCATTCATTGCGGGGGATCATCCCCTCGCTCTTATAGCCGACGTCGACGAGGACGAATTCGTCGTCGATGCGGATGATTTTGCCTTCGACGATCTGATTGACGTCGACGTCTTGCCCACCGAGCCAACTGGCGTCGTCGGGAGCCATCTCGCCTACGGCGTCGATCCAATCTTCCTCAGAAACGTCGAACTCGCGAATAAGATTGCGGTTAACCATAGATAAAAAGTGGGGCGGAGCAGAGACTTGCGACCGATCGAGCTCGGCCGCCTCTACCAAAAAGAGGGACTCGGTCCATGCGCCTGGCGCCGAACGTCGGCATGCCGATGGGAAAAGGTGCAGGGACAAGCCCGTTATCCTAGCAAACCGGCGGAGAACGGACAATCGGGGTAAGTCGTTGCAGCGGTGGAGATTCCGCCAAGATCGCTGGCGTCAGCGAATCTCTCTTGCCCCGAAGGCACGCATAGCGGGGAGGCTGCAAACGCCTAGTTTGAGCCAATCCCGCTGTGCGATTGCACGCTTTGGACGATTTCGGCCAGTCGGTCGACTACTTGGTCGGGATTGAGGCCGTCGGTGAGGACTTCGATCGAGTCGTTCGCTTTGGCCAGGCCGCCGTATGCTCGCTCCGTATCGCATTTGTCGCGGAGCCGCTGTTTCCGCAGCACTTCGGCGAGGTCGACTTCCTCGCCCCGGGCCTGGAGGTCGAGAAACCGCCGCTGGGCCCGTTCCTCTTCGCCGGCGGTAAGAAAGATTTTGCACTCGGCCCCAGGAAAGACGACGGTCGCCTGATCGCGACCCTCGGTCACCACGTCCTGACCGGCGGCGAAGGCCCGCTGCTGGTCAGTCAGCAGGCGGCGGACCGCCTGGTTGTCGGCGGCGTGCTGGGTGAGGGTGGTGATTTCCAGGGTGCGAATGGCAGCGGTAACGTCTTCGCCGTTCATCAGAATCGCGTCGTTGGAAAGTTCCAGCGTCAGGCTGGCAGCCACCGTGGCGAGTTCCTCGGGCTGATTCCAATCGACCCCGGCCCGTTTTCCCGCGAGGGCGACAGCCCGGTACATCGCCCCCGTGTCGAGGAAGCGGAAGCCGAGCCTCCGAGCCAATCGGCGGGCGGCGCTGCTTTTTCCGGCGCCGGCGGGGCCGTCGATGGTCACAATCATGGGTCGATCAAGCAAGGAATCAGGCCGTCATGGCGGAAAACGAAGCTACTCCCATGTTATGGGGGCGGGGTCGCAACGGTGCAACATGTTGCCCCGCCGGGAATCAGCAAAACCCTGTTTTCCCGGCATTTTGGGACGCATTTCAGCGACCAAACCGCCCGCTTCGGTGGGTATACATTCCCCTGCCCCCGACTAGAATGGCAAGCTGGGGGGAAAGCGTGCCGAGAGCCTGTCGGCTGAGGTGCGCGGACATGATGGCCGTCGGAGCGCTGACGCAGCGATTCGACGCCGCCAATTTCCGCGGATTTCAGCTGAAAATTTGACTACGCGGCGTGCTTCGATAGATTTGATCGTAGAGAAGTGAGGCGCTGCTCGCGCGATCAAGCCACTCCCCTGGACGTTTTTGGGACTCTTCGGCTTGCTGAAGCTAATTTGCTTTGATTGTCGTGAGCAGTCGCGTCGGACCTGAACACTCCGCCGCGCTTTTAATCGAACGGAACAGAGGTCGCGAATATGGCCAAGGGTGGCGCCGTATGGGGCATCGATATTGGTCAATGCGCTCTTAAAGCGCTCCGATGCCGTCCACATGAGAAGGAACCCCGGCGGCTCGTCATTGAGTCGTTCGACTACATCGAATATCCAAAAATTCTGACCCAGCCTGAGGCGGAGCCGGCGGAACTGATCCGCGAGGCCCTCGAAACGTTCCTCTCCCGGAACGAGCTGGTCGGCGACACGGTCGCCATGTCGGTCGGCGGCCAGAACGGCCTGATGCGGTTCATTAAGCTTCCGCCGGTCGAAGCGAAGAAGATCCCCGACATCGTCAAGTACGAAGCCCGGCAGCAGATTCCGTTCTCGCTCGACGACGTCGTCTGGGATTATCAGCAACTCACCGGCGGTAGCGAGGAAGATGGCTTCGCGCTGGAGCCGGAGGTCGGCCTGTTTGCGATGAAGCGCGATCAGGTAGCCCGCGCGCTGGCTCCGCTCGAAGCGGCCGGCATCGAAGTCGACCTCATCCAGCTTGCGCCTCTTTCGGTTTACAACTACGTCTGCTTCGATCGGTTCGAAGAGATGAAGTCCCAGCCGTACGACCCGGCCAAACCGCCGGCGTCGACCGTGGTGATTTCGCTCGGCACCGACACCACCGACCTCGTGGTGACCAACGGTTTCCGCGTCTGGCAGCGCAACATTCCGATCGGCGGCAACCACTTCACGCGGGCGCTCAGCAAGGAGTTAAAGCTCACCTTCGTGAAGGCGGAGCACCTGAAGCGGAACGCCACGCAGGCCGACGACCCGAAGGCCGTATTCCAGGCGATGCGGCCCGTTTTCAGCGATTTGCTCGCGGAAATCCAGCGTTCGCTTGGCTACTTCCAGAGCCTCGACAAGGCGGCCCAGATTGGCGAAGTCATCGCCCTGGGCAACGCGATGAAGCTTCCCGGTTTGCAGCGTTATCTCGCGCAGAACCTGGAGCAAGACGTCAAGCCGGTCGAAGATTTCAATCGTCTGACGGCCGGCAGCGCGGGAAGCAACGCGCAGTACAAAGAGAACATTCTCAGCTTCGGTCCAGCGTACGGCTTGTGCGTGCAGGCGCTCGGCAAGTCGGAGCTCAAGACCAACCTGTTGCCGGAAGAGATCGTCCGCAAGCGGATGATCCGGGCCAAGAAGCCGTGGGCCGTCGCCGGCGTCGCGGCGGTATTGCTGGGACTGACGTTCAATTACTTCACGCACGTTTCGTCGTGGCGATCAGCCGATGTGACGAACCGCGATGATTTCAAGAGCGCATTCAGCCTCACGACAAGCACCAAATCGAGCGCGGATACCCTTGAGAAGGAACGGACGGACCTCAAGGCAGCCGCGGACAGCCTCATCAAGACGCAAGAGCAGCTGACCAGCAACGTCGAAGGCCGGCTGGAGTGGCTCGACCTCGTCAAGGCGCTCGACGCCGCACTGCCGCGCGATCCTCGCCCGCGTGAAGAGACCGCCGAGCATGTGATGAGCCGGAACGAGGTACACGTCACGGCGCTCGACGAACGCCACTTCGCGGATCTCACGGCGGAGTACATCACGCCGATCGACGCGAAGTACCTCGAATCGAAGAATGAAGACGCCGCGGCTGGCGCCGCAACTGGCGATCCCGCGGCCCCCGCCGATCCTGCAGCAGGCGCCACGGCGGACGCCGGAGCGGTCACTGCCGCCCCAGCGGCAGCAGGCGACGGCGCCGCGGCTGCTGGCGAGCCGCTGACGGGCCCCGGGTTCGTGATTCAACTCACCGGCTACCACTACCACAACGCCGACCTGACGAATCAGACCCGTAAGTTCGTCATCGAGACGCTCGTCAAAGCGCTCGAAGAGGGAACCGTCAAGCTACCCGACGGGTACGATGAAGACGCGAAAAAACTCACTGGCGAGCTGGTCGACGTTTCGTTCCAAGACATGGGAATCAGCCGGCCCTGGCTCGTCGCGGGCAAGCCGCTGAAGCCCGAGTACATCGACCCCGATGCCGAATTGATGGGCGAAGGCGGGATGTCTGCAGGAATGCCGGCCGGGTTCAACATCGCGCCCGCCGCAGCTGCTCCGGTGGCGGGGGCGGAGGGAGCCGTCGCCGAACCGACGGGCCCCGTCTCACGGGCATTCGAGGTGAAGCGGTACGACTTCGTCGTCCAGTTCTGCTGGCAGCCGAAGACCCGCGCCCAGCGCCGCGAAGCGGCCGCCAAGAGACTGGCTGCCGAAGCCGAAGCCGCTGCCGCTAAAGAAGCTGAAGCCGCCGCTGCAGAGCAACCGCCGGCGCAATGACGTTGGCGGGTGTGTAGGTGAGTCAGTGAGTAAGTAGATAGGTGAGATTGAGAGCGAACGATCGTCTGCGGGCGATCAATCAGAGATCAGGCACAGCGTTTACGAGACGAGATCATGGATAAAGTTCGAGCGTTCATGAAGGCGGCGTGGATCCAACGATTTTGGATCTTGAGCGTCGTCGGCACGCTAGCCGCGGTCGTCTGCTGGATGATGGCCTCGGGAGAACTCCAGCGGCAGTTCGCGGCGAACAAGTCGAAAATCGATCTTGAGTTCGGCAATATGCAGGCGATTAGCGGCAAGACCGTCCACGGCAATCCCGCCGTCAACGCCAAGGAACGCGAGGAAGCGAAGAAGATTGCCGACAGCGTCGAAAAGCTCTGGCAGAGCCTCTTCGATGCGCAGCGCGAAGAAGTGTTGAAGTGGCCCGACGTGCTCGGCGCCGACTTCGTGACCTACGCCGAGAATGCGAAGTTCGATTCAGCCATCAAGCCGTTGTTCCGCGATCGATATCAAAACTACATCAAGAATCGCTTCGACGGCCTGGTCGAGATTGTCGACGCCAAGAAAATGGCGGTCGACGGCGCCGCCGCTTTCGGCGGAGGCTTCGGACGCGAAGGGGGTCGGGGGGGTGAAGGGGGAGTCGGGGCCGACGTTCTGCTGGGCCCAGACGGCCTCCCGATTGAAGAAGACTACCTCGTCCAATGGGTCGATCAGGGAAACGTGCGACAGAAGCTGGAGTTCACCGGCGTCCCGACCTCGCGACAAATGTGGGTGACTCAAGAAGATCTCTGGGTTTACGAAACGCTCCTCCATGCGATTGCCGACACGAACAAAGAACGGGGCGCCACGCGACCCGACAACACGGCGATTCGCGTGATTCAGTCGTTGGAAGTCGGCGCCCCGGCGGCCATGGCGATGGCCCAGGAATCGGTGATTTTGATGCCGGCCGAAGCGATGGCTGCGGGGGGCGAAGTGCCTGCCGCTGAAATGAGACCTGGAGGCGAGATGGGTGGTGAAGGCGTCGACGTCGACGCGATGCTGCTGGCCGGCCGCTATATCGACGCCGAAGGGAAGCCGATCGCCGACGCCGCGACCGGTATGGGGACGGAGTTCCGTCGCCTGCCGATCCGCATGGTGCTGATGATGGACGAGCGCTATTTGCCGAGGGTCTTGGTTGAGTGCGCCAACGCCCCGCTGCCGATCGAGGTGCAACGCCTGCGGATTAATCGTGAGAAGTCGGGCGTCGACAAAGATGGGCAGGCATTTGAAATGGCCGCGAGCGCCGGTGGCGGCGGCGGTGGCGGTGGTGAAATGGGACGCGGAGGCATGATGCCCGGCGGCTACGGCGGTCGCGGCGGGGGCGAAATGGGCCGCGGCGGCATGGGGATGGGGATGGGCGGCGGCCGTGGCGGGTACGAAGGAGGCAGTATGGGGATGACTCTTAACCCTTCCGACACCGCAAACCTCGTGACCGTTGAGCTTCAAGGACTCGTGTACATTTACATGCCCCCCGATCCGACCATCCTGACCGTCCCGGGAGACGACGCCACGCTCGCCGCCGGCGACGGGGCCGTTGTTCGCTGAAGGAGTTGCGAATCGCAAGTTTCGAGTTGCGAGAAAAATGCAACGAGTACATCGCGAATCGCTGCCTCGCAGTTCCAAGTCGTGACTCAAAACTCGTAACTCGCCGCTCTACGCTGGGATCAATGCCATGAAAGCAAAACTCAAAGGCGCCAATGGATTCGTGCGTTTCTTGCTGCAACACGGCGAGAAGGTCGGCATTGCCGCGATCTTGGCGGTGGCTGGGATGCTCATTTGGAGCTCGCTAGGCCGGCCAGTGGTCGACAATACGAAGCAACCCGAGCCGTTGAAAATGGCGGCCCAGAAAGCTTCGAGCCACGTCGCGGAAATGAGTTGGGAAGCGTTCTCCGAACCAGACCGGACAGATTCCGCGAAATTCATCGCTGGTTCCGGCGATCGCACCGCGGCCCCGGTGAATCCGCCAAACTATCCCGAGATTAAACCACTGAATCCCCAGGTGATAGCGCCGATCAAGCTCCGCCAGGATCCGGTTCTCGTCACCGCCGAGGACCTAGAAGTCCGTCCCGGCGCTGGACTCTGGATGAGCAGCAATCCCGAAGCCATCAAGAAGAATATGCTTGCCGCGATGCAAGAAGCGGCGCGACTCAATCAAGAAGCAGCTGAAGAAGCCGAACGCATGGCCGAAGAAGCCGAAGGCGAAGGAGGCCGTGGTCGCGGGCAAGGTCGCGGCCCCGGCGGCATGGGCTACGGCGAAGGGGGCCGCGGCGGCATGGGCGAAATGGGAGGCATGAAGACCAAAGACGGCGTGCTGGTGATTCCTCCGACGGGTGGCGCCCCGATGCAGGGCTTCGAGGACATCCTTGAGCAGTCATGGGTCACGGTGCTCGCTAAGGTCCCCATCAAGCAGCAAGTCCAAATGTACGAAGACGCGCTCGCCACGGCCCGCGGCTTCAACGTCACGGCCGATCTGCCGGAATACATTGGCTATGAGGTGCAGCGCGCCGAGGTAACTGACGAGGGGCCCGGCGAGTTCAAGACGATCAAGCAGGTCATCCCCAAGACCGTGATCAAGACGATGTCGACGTGGCCCATTCAAACGCCAGACTTGGTCAATCCAAAGTACATTCATCCGCTGCTCACGCATCCGTTGCCCCCGATGGTGATGCGCGAATGGGGTGAAGAGATTACGCATACCGACTTGCCGCTCCCGACGCCTGAAGACCTCATGGGTGGCGCCGAGCTCGAAGGAACGCCGCCGCCTGCGAAGGAAGAAGAAGGGGATCCGAACGACGTCTTTGGCAGCGCGGCACGTCGCCAGACGCCTCCAGGCGGCGCTATGGCGGGGGGCTATGGCGGACGCGGCGGCGAAATGGGTCGCGGCGGGATGCCTGGCGGCTATGGTGGACGCGGCGGCGAAATGGGTCGCGGCGGAATGCCTGGCGGCTACGGCGGTCGCGGCGGCGAGATGGGACGCGGAGGGGGCTATGGCGGACGCGGCGGCGAAATGGGACGCGGCGGCATGTCCATGGGTGGTGGTATGGGCCCCGCGATCGAAGAGCTGCCGCCCTACGCCTGGGACGGCCTCACCAAGACGATCCTCTTTCGCTTCATCGACGATACCGTCGTACCTGGCCATCGCTATCGCTATCGCGTCGCGCTGGCGCTCAAAGACGTCAACGTCGATCAACCGGCAAAGTACCTCGACCCGACCGTGACGGCCCGGCAAACGCAATCGAAGAAGCCCGCTCGCCACCGCATGACGGAATGGAGCGAACCAAGCCCCGTCGCCGTCGTGCCGAGCCCGGGCCTGACGTTCATCGCCCAAACGAAGGAGGTCGGCAGCCTCGATCCGGAAGCGCGACTGATCATCAAATCGGTCGACAGCAGCCACGCCGCCGAGATCGCGATCGATAATTGGTTTACGCGCGGCAGCGTGTTGAACTTCGCACAGAAGGCGAAAATCATTTGGTCGACGCTCTACAAGATCGACCCCGAGAAACCGGAAGACTCGCCCGACTTCAAATTTCTTACCGGGCTGATGCTGGTCGATCTCGAGGGAGGCGATCAGCTGGTGTCGAAGAATCGTAACCTGACGGCTCCCGCGCGGGCGCTGGTCATGGATTCGTCGGGGCGACTGATGATGCAAAACGAACTTGCGCAGGCAAAGACCATCAAACAGTACGATTTCATCATGAAGCAGGATGCGGAAGCAGCCCGTCGGGCTCGCGAAACGGAGGGCGGCGAGCGGGGCGGCGGTCCTGGAGGCCGCGGCGGCGGTCGCGGCGGACGAGGAGGGTTCTAGCCCTCGTAACGACGCTAAACGCAGCTAGCATTCAGCGAGCCGCGGGGTTCATCCCCGCGGCTTTTTTTGCGCCTGCTGCGCAACTGGCCTTGACCGGCACTCTCGCGGGAAGTATTTAACCCGCCGCTTTTCATCACCAACCGACGCCTCGCTAGGAATACGCCTAGCGCGAGCTTCGACGTACGTCGAGCATGCGCGGACGATTGCCAGCCTCTAAAAAACAGACGAATCATGCCCAGACACCTGAGCAACCTTTTTGGCGTCGCATCCGGGGGAGCCGACGGCGCGCTAGCGTCGTCTCTCGTAAGGAGAACTGAGTTGAGACGGACCACGACTACCCGAGCTGCAGCGATTGCACTCGCCACGCTCGTCTGGCAGACGGCGACCTTCGGCGTCGAAGGCCAGCCTCAGACGGGAACCACCGATCCGTTTGCCGCCGCCGGCAAGGACTCCGCCGCGACCGGCGGGAATCCGTTCCGCGCTGCGGCCGGCGCCCCGGCACTCCCCGACGGGACGCTAGCCGTTCCGTCGATGAAGGCTCCTGTCGCGGCGCCTGCCGCTGCGGCGGCCAAGGGCCAATCGGATCAACTGTTGCTCGACGCTCGTCGTGCTCTGTCGGTGGGCGACCTCCCGCGTGCTCAACAGTTCCTGAGCAAAGCTCAAGAACTGAAGGTTCCGTACGAGGGACCGGGAGACTCGCCGCAAGCGGTCAGCGATTCGATCGCCGAATACCAAGAAACCGCGACGCTCCGTAACGTGAACGGCGGCGTTAACTGGCGAGTCGCTTATTCGAAGTTCCTGGTGAAGCAGGCCGACGCCCTGCTCTCGTGGAGCGACCTCGACACGGCCGCTCGCGCCGCCAACGAAGCGGCTCAGCTCAATCCGCAATTCAGCGGCAACGGGCTGACCCCGCAAGACGTTCTGCGCCGGATTGAGCAACGCCGCAAGGCGCCCACCAGCCTGGCCGTGACGCCTCAGCCTGGCGCCGCGGGCGATGCGAAGGAACAAACGCTAGTGTTGCTGGCCGATGCTCGGGCCCTATTGGCCGCGGGCAAGATTGCGGAAGCGCAAACGCTGGCCGGCAAAGCAAGCTCGTTGAACGTCCCCGATTCCATGTTCGCGCCGAACGAAGACCGCCCGTCGCGTCTGGCGCTCGACCTCCAGCGGACCGCCGCCGGAGCGCCAGTTTCGCCCCCGGCTGATTCGCCGCTCCCAACGACCGCGACTCCCGCCGAGGGAGATTACGTGCAAGCCGCCGCCGCCACGGAAACGGGCGCTGCCATGCAGCTCGCGCAGGTTCCGGAATTCACCCCGCTGCCGCTGCCCAACGCCGCGGAAGCGACGCCGCTGCCTGGCGACCCGACGCAGATGCTCGAAGCGGGCGAACAGGCGTTGCGGGCCGGCGACCGTGAAGGCGCCCTGCAATCGTTCAAAGCTGCGTATCAGCATAAAGATCAACTCGACGTGCTGAGCCAACAACGTCTGCAAGGTCACCTGCAGATGCTCCAGACGAATTCGCCGAAGGAGTCGATTCCGGCGCCGGAAGGGGGTCTCATCGACTCGGCCGCCGAAGGGCAGTCGGTCTTGGCTCGTCAACTCTCCGCCGACGTGCTGAAGCGTCAATCGGAAGCGGAGAAGCTTCGCGAAACCGACCCCAAGCAGGCGCTGAAGCTGCTGGAACAGTCGCGGACTCAGATCGAGGAATCGCAGCTGTCCCAAGAATTGAAGTCGCAATTGCTGCGGAGAGTCGAGCTCACGACCGCGGCGACGAACAAGTACATCGAAGACCACAAATCCGAACTCGACCTTGAGGCGACCAACAAGGAGATCTTGAGCGAAGTCAATCGCGAGCAGTCGATGAAGCTGGAGATCCAGCAGAAGATGGCTCAGATGGTCGACGAATTCAACAAGCTGGTCGACGAACACCGTTACGCTGAGGCCGAAGTCGTCGCCAATCGTCTCTACGAGATGGCGCCCGACGAACTCGTGGCTCAGCAAGTCAACAAGCAAGCGAAACTGATTCGCCGCGAGCGCTGGAACCAGGATATTATCGCGCAGTCCGAAAACGGCGTTGCGAACACGTTCCTCGACATTCGCGCCACCTCGGCCGACGCGCTCGACAGCATCAACACCGACTTTGGCTACGGCGACAACTGGGCCGCGCTCAAGGACCGCAAAGGAGCCAGCGAACTCGGCACGGCTCGCAATCTGAAAGAATTGGAAATTGAGCAGAAGCTCAAGACCCCTGTTCTCCCCAAGTACAACGAGACGCCGCTGACCAAGGTCGTCGACGGGCTGTCGCAACTGGCGGGCATCAACATCCATCTCGATCCGCGCGGATTGAGCCAGGAAGGAATCCGCAGCGACACGCCGATCACGTTGAACCTGCCGCAAGAGATCTCGCTGAAGAGCGCGTTGACGCTCATTCTCGAGCCGCTTCACCTGACCTATACGGTCAAGGACGAAGTGCTGAAAATCACCAGCGAGCAGATCCGCGACGGCGACCTCGTCCGTAAGGTCTATCCGGTCGGCGATCTCGTCATCCCGATTCCGAACTTTGTGCCGTCGAACAACATCGGCCTGCAAGGGCTGATCAACGACGCCTACGCGGCGATGGGCGCCTATGGCCCGGGCGGCGTCGGCGGACCGGTCGCAATGATTGCCAACAATCGTCAGGGCCAGCCCAGCGCTGTGGGCGCCAACGGACCGGTGCAAGCCAATTTCGCCCCTCCCGGCGGAGGCGGCCCGCCGGCGACGAACGCCGGCGGTCCGGGCGGATTGGGCGGCGCCGCGATGGCCGACTTCGATTCGCTCATCGACCTGATCGTTTCCACCGTCGAGCATGAAAGCTGGATGGAGAACGGCACGGGCGAAGGCGAAATCCAACCCTTCCCGACGAACCTCAGCCTCGTCATCAGCCAGACGCAACGGGTTCACGAGCAGATCGCCGATCTGCTGGAGCAGTTGCGAGCGTTGCAAGATCTGCAGGTGACGATTGAAGTTCGCTTCATTCGGCTCACCGACAGCTTCTTCGAACGAATCGGCGTCGATTTCGACTTCAACATCACCGACCGAACCGGTCTCGATCCTGCGGATTTTGCTCCGGGACAGCAGCCGCCACAGGTTGGCCCCAGCTACACGGTCGGCCTCGACGGCATCTCTGCCACGGACAGCGTCCCGAACTATTCAGTCGATCTTGATCTTCCGTTCAGACAAGGAAGCTTCTCGCTGGCGACGCCGCAGTTCGGCACGCCGGTCGACGTCGGCTCGTTCGGATTCGCGATCATGAGCGACATCGAAGCGTTTTTCGTCATCAACGCCTCGCAAGGCGACCGCCGGGCGAACGTGTTGCAAGCTCCGAAGGTGACGCTCTTCAACGGTCAGCAAGCCAACGTCATCGACTCGGCCTTCCGACCGTTCGTGATCAGCGTGATCCCGGTGGTCGGCGAGTTCGCGGCCGCTCAGCAGCCGGTCATCGTCGTCCTCTCCGAAGGCACGATGATGACGGTGCAGGCCGTTGTTTCCGACGACCGACGCTATGTGAGACTGACGCTGGTGCCGTTCTTCAGCCAGATCGGCGACGTCCAGACGTTCACGTTTGAAGGATCGGAGTCAATCTCGACCTCTTCGGCAAGCACCGACACCAACGACGGCGAGAACGACACCTCCGAGGAGGAAACTGAGGAAATCAGCCGCAGCGGCACCACGGTGCAGTTGCCGACGTTCGAAGTGATTACGGTCAGTACCACCGTGAGCGTCCCCGACGGCGGTACGGTCCTGCTGGGCGGCATCAAGCGGCTCGTCGAAGGCCGCAACGAGTTCGGCGTTCCGCTCCTTAGCAAGGTGCCCTACATCGATCGCCTGTTCCGGAACGTCGGCATCGGCCGCGAAACGGACAGCCTGATGATGATGGTGACGCCTCACATCATCATTCAGGAAGAAGAGGAAGATCGCCTCGGCGTCGCCACCGAAGAGTAATCGACGGCGTAATCTCGCCGAAGAATTGGACTGCAATACTCGCCGCCTTGCCGGGCTATGGATTAATGCCATAGTTCGGCGAGGCGGCTTTTTTTTGCGATCTTGGAGGCCAGCCGTCGGTTCATCATTAAGTCGCAGCGGCAACCACGCTATGCTAAAGCGACCTCGAACCGCGGGCGAAGACGTCGCCCCTCCTGCCACTATGCCCGAGTTTGTTCATGTCACCTAAGGTTATCGCTATCGCTGGCGCTTTGCTGGCCGCGGTCGGCGTCGGCCTCGGAGCGTTCGGCGCCCACGGCCTCGAAAACTTCCTCCGCGAACTCGGCCGCGAGGCTGATTTGGCGAAGCGGCTTGCCTGGTTCGAAACCGGCGTGAAGTACCAGCTTTACCACGCTCTAGGGCTTGTGGCGATCGCCGCCTTGGCGATCAGCTTCCAGGGATCAGGACTGCGAGCCGCTGCGATCGCGTTTATTCTGGGCGTCGTGTTGTTCAGCGGTTCGCTCTACGGGATGACCTTCCTCGGCGAGGAATGGCGCAAGCTTGGCATGATCACTCCGCTTGGAGGGCTGGCGTTTATCGTGGGCTGGATATTGGTGGCCGTTGCAGCTTGGCGTAGCTAGTGCGTTCGCAATGCGCCCTCGCCGATATAAGCCACCGGCTTTGCCGGTGGACGGGGAGAGAGCGACGCTGGCTTTAAGTTCGTCCACCGGCGAAGCCGGTGGCTTTTATTCGCGTGACGCTCGGACCCTCCAACAAATAAAGCCGGGACGCCGCCACTGCTGGCAAACGTCCCGGCTTCGAGCAAGTCAACGGCCACGAGGCCGCGGTTGGGAGTCGAACTAAACGCTAATCCTCGCCGCTACACGGCCTGAAGGCATTCCAATTCCTTCGCCAGCCGCTTCCGAGCGACGTGCAACCGTCGCTTGATCGTGCCGACCGGCGCCTCGAACTCGTCGCTCATTTCCACGAGCGACTGTCCTTGGATGTAGAACGCCACCAGCGTGCTCCGGTCGAGAGTCGCCAACCGATCGAGCCCTTCGTTGAGCTGATCGATCCGCTCCCGATTCAAGAGCGACGTGATCGGCGCCTCGACCTCGCCGTCGAACGCTTCCAACGAGTGGGGTTCGACCGAGGTCGCCGGCGGCCGACGAGCGCTCCGGTTGATCGACTGCCGGACGGCAATCGACCGCAACCAGCCCGGAAACGCCGCCGGTTCCTGCAGTTGCTCCAGCTTCTCGAAGGCCTTGATGAAGACCTCTTGAGAAGCTTCCTGAGCTTCCGCGTGGTTCCGCAACCGCTGCCAGCAGACGGCCAAAACCATCCGCTCAAAGCGGTTCACGAGCGTTCCGAACGCTTCATTGTCGCCCTCTTGCGCGGCGAGCACGAGCTCGGCGGTAGTCGCTTCGGGCAATTCAAGGAAGGGCAATTCGAAGATGGGAGTTTCCAGTTCCATGATTCTCTCGAGCTTTGGGTCTCAAAGCGCGGGACGCATAAGTCCAAGCGCGAGACCAGTGGCAGCTAAGGTCGGAAACCGACGGCCAAACGCATGCACGTGCGCTGGGCTCGCCGACGGCCGGCGCCAGGTTCGGGAAGGATTCTCTAGTGAAGAACCGCGGCCCGAGTTATCTGGCGGCGAGGCAACACATGGCGTGTTGCCCGGAGCGCTGCAGTGCTACGGCACACAGCGCCCCGCCGGTAACGTGCGTTTTCAATACGCCCGTTACCGCCGTGAGATGCTGTAGCTCCTCGCGCACTGATAGCCAGCAGCGCGAGGCGTAGCCCATGAATGCGCACCACATCGCAAACGAGGGGCGGCGGTCCGAGTCGCGGCGAATCGTGGCGTTGACGCTCGGCTGAGCGCTTTGAATGCCAGAATTGCAGATGCGGCTTTGGATGGAACGCATGATGCCCTCGCTGCGCTTGGTGCGCGGCTCGAGAGAAAGAACCTGAAAGCAGTCTGGCTGGGGCGATCATCGAATCGCTAGACCGGCGCCGCCGGCCCACCAGACGCTCCTATGACTGTAGTTTCGGCGAGGAGGTTCGCCAAGGGAATTAAATTTTCCTGATTTTCTTCATCTGCGGCTCATCCGATGACGCAAACCCTTTTCTGCCCAGCAGTTACAGGTGTCGCCTAACTGCATAAAACCGCTCCATATCACCCGGACAAAATTGCCTCGTGGGAATTATTCTCACTCCCACGCTAATCTGGGGAGGGCCCCACGGGCCGCCAGATTGCCCGCTTTCCCGCCGTCGTGGTAGGTTCACCGCTGGTACGAAACGCCCCCGCAAGACTCCAAATCTGGAGCAACGGAATGAGTTTCAGCCGCCGTATCTTCTGCATGACGATGTTGCTCGCCAGCGCCGCCCTCGGCAACGCGGCACATGCTTACAACCTCTTCGGCCCGTACCCCTGGGGCGACGAAGGGCTCACCTACTACAACAAGTGGGGCGACATCTTCACCCCTGGCTCGCCCGGCGGCACGATCACCTGGAGCATCATGCCCGACGGGACGACGATCGATCCCGCATTCGACGATCCGAACTTCAGCGGCGTCAGCAGCCTGAACGCCATCATGAACGGGCTTGGCTATACGCAGGCCCTGTCGGCAATCGAGCGCAGCCTCGCCCAATGGTCGGCGGCGGCGAACATCTACTTCGTCCAGGTCCCCGACTCTGGCGCCCCCTTTCACGGCGCGACGGCGACCACCCCCAATACCGGCCAAATACGCCTTGGCGCCTTCCCCATCAACGCCGGCATCGGCGCCGTCGGCTACGCCCCGCCGCCTAACGGCGGCAATCTCGAAGGAGACGTACTCCTAAACGCCAACAGCACCTTCTTTTTCGATGATGGAGCCGAAGGCGAATTGATCGACGTCTTCAACGACTTTGAGAGTTTGATCGTCCACGAACTGGGACACGCCATCGGCCTGGCCCATTCCGACGCTCAATCGGTGATGTCGGTGAACTACGACATTTACAAATACGTCAACCGTCTTCTCGACCCCGATGACATCGCGGCATCGCAGTTCCTCTACGGCCCTGCTCTTCAGTCAGACTTCGATCATGACAACGTCGTCGATGGCGACGATCTCGCTATTTGGAAAACAGGCTTCGGCGCTACGGTCGGCGTCTCGCCGACGACGGGCGACGCCGACCACAACGGCCAAATCGACGGCGCCGATTTTCTCGTTTGGCAGCTAGAATCGCACTCAGGCGTCGGGGCTGCGATGGCATTGGCGAGCGTCCCTGAAGGTTCAACCCTGACGTTGGCGCTTATCGCCATGAGCATCGCGTCGCTTGCCCGCGCCACACGCACTTAAGAGTGCTCAATAAACGTCCCGCACTTAGGGCACTTTGCAAACCACATCGGTACCGATTGCCCGCACTGACAACGAATGTGGTGCCGCACCACCGACGACCCTAAGTGGCTGCCGCTAGCGCTAGGGCTCGCCTCGTCGGGCATGCTGTCGAACACAGACGAATCTGTATTCATCGGCACGCGCCCTTTTTCCTCTCGGCATGCCTGGGTGTAGGCTTTCTGCACTTCGGGCGACAATGGATTGGGAACGCGTACGACGACTTGTCCTTCGCAATAGGGGCAGATCCCCTTCTTACCAGCGTACTTATCCTTGACGCTGAAATGATGCCCATTCGGACAATTAACGGGGATCCCCATCGGAGCGTCTCCTGAAGAGAAGTGGAGCCTCAGCGCCGCACGCCCTCAATGCGGGCGGCGTCATGCAGCGCGACCGTCAGGCGGCCACGCCAATCGCTCCTCTTCTTAGCTCCGATTCCAACGCCGACTCGGCGGTACGCGCCCAGCGGCGGCCAATTCACTGACACAGTGATGAAATTACGCCATCGATGTAGTCGCGTCGATGAGGGGATTGATCCGTTTGAAAAGCAGCGCAACGACCTCGACCGCTCCGCTTCTTCAATTCTCAACCTGATCGCATCCGCTGTCAAATAATCCCCCCGATCGGGGCATTTTCACGGCGGCGATTTGTTTCAAGAAGGTTTTGCCACCGAGTTCGTCGGGAAGTTTACCTTGATGTCGAGCGGCTGAAACGCCCCCTTCACCTGAATCGCCTTCCGCCCTTTAAGCTGTCCGGGCGACGCCAAAAACTTCGGCTTTCCCTCGACGTAGACGAGCAGCGGTTCGTTGACGTCCTTCTCACTCGCGATGATGTCGCCGACGCGCAAATCAAGCATGTCGGCCGTGCTGATCCGCGTCGACGCGAGTTCGACCACCACCTCGACCGGCGCCTCGGCAATACGGGACCCAATCCGCTGCATCGACTCGGCGCTTGCCGGTTTTTTGGCGTAGCTAACCCAATTGTTCGAACTGAGTTTACCGCTCACGCGCTCGATCGAGTTAAACGGAATGCAGAGGTTCATCATTCCTCGCATCTCGCCGACCGTCAGCTCGAAGCTGACCAGCACGATCACTTCGTTCGCGGGGATGATCTGCACTAACTGTGGATTGCTTTCCACCCGGTCAACGGAGAGTTGCAGCGGCAGGACGTTTTCCCACGCATTCTGCATCTCGTTGAGAAAGAGATTGGTGATGCGCGAGACGAGGCGAAGTTCGATCTCAGTCAACGGGCGACGTGCAGGAGGCGCGGACGAGATGCTGCCGCCGAGCAACCGGTCGATCATCGGAAACAAGATCGACGGGTTGATGTCGAGAATCAGCTGCCCTTCGAGCGGCGACGCAGTGATCAGATTGAAGCAGGTCGGATTCTCAAGGCTGAAGACAAACTCGCTGAACGTCAGCTGGTCGACGCTGGTGAGCTTCACTTCGACCATCGTCCGCAAGAGGGCGGATAGGGCGGCGCCAAAGTTCCTGCCAAATCCTTCGTGCATCGTCTGCAGCGAGCGCATCTGCTCTTTGCCGACGCGCTCGGGACGCTTGAAGTCGTAGACGCTCACCTTCTCGCGGGGACGCTGCGGTGCGGCGGCCACTGGCGCCGGGGCGGGGCGCACGTCCTCGCCGCCATCGATGGCGTTCAGCAGGTTCTCGACTTCCGCTTGGCTTAAGACGTCGCTCATCACGCACTCCGTTGCGTTGATTGTGTGCCACTGGCGTGTCGCTAGTGGCACCCTTCAAATCCTGCGTTAACTTCTCACCTGTCCCGATCCATGGACCACATACTTATAGCTAGTCAATTCATCGACGCCGCACGGCCCGCGGGCGTGAAACTTATCGGTGCTGATGCCGATTTCCGCGCCCAGTCCGAACTCGCCGCCGTCGTTAAAACGCGTGCTTGCATTGATCATCACCGCCGCACTGTCGACCGCCGCGGCAAACCGCTCCGACGCCGCCAGGTCGTTCGTCACGATCGCGTCGGTGTGGTGCGAACCATACTGGTTGATGTGATTGATCGCCTCATCAAGCGAACCCACGACGCAGGCCGAAATGATCGGCCCCAAATACTCCGCCTTGTAATCTGCCTCGGTCGCCAGCTTCGCGGCATTGACCAATTCGCAAACCCGTTGATCGCCGCGGATCTCGACCGAATGCTTGGCCAAGTGGGCGGCGATCGTCGGCAAAAACTCCGCCGCGACGTCGCTATGCACCAGCAGCGATTCGGCCGTGTTGCAGACGCCCATCCGTTGGCACTTCGAGTTGACGATGATTTCGCGGGCCATTTCTAAGTCAGCCGCCGCGTCGACGTAGACGTGACAATTGCCGTCGAAATGCTTAATCACCGGCATCTTCGCCTCGGCGGCGACGCGGCGAATCAGCCCTTCGCCGCCGCGGGGAATCGCGACGTCGATGAACTCCGGCATGCCGAGGAACTCGCCCACGGCGGCCCGGTCGGTCGTGCTCACCAGCTGCACCGCGTCCGTCGGCACGCCCGTTTCGCGGGCAGCATCCTGCAGCAGTTCCACGATGGCGCGGCTTGAGTGGATCGCTTCTTTGCCGCCGCGCAGGATGACCGCGTTCCCTGCTTTCGCACAGATCGCCGCCGCATCAGCCGTGACGTTGGGCCGCGACTCGTAAATGAAAAATACGACTCCGAGCGGCACGCGGATCTTGTCGATCCGCAAACCGTTGGGGCGCACGGTCGAATCGATGACGCGGCCAATCGGGTCGCGAATGTTGCTCACTTCGATGAGCGCCGCCGCGATTGCCTCGATGCGATCCCGGTTCAGCTTCAGTCGATCGATCTCCGCCGGCGTCAACCCGTAGCCCGGCGCCGCCTTCAGGTCCTCGGCGTTCGCTTCCTCGATCGCTTTGACGTTCTGCCGCAGCAACTCCGCCGAACGATGGAGCCATTTGATCTTCACGCCTGAGTTGAGCGTGGCCATTTCGGCGCTCGCGGCCTTGGCGCGCCGCGCCACGTCGCGGCAGTAGCCAGCTAGATCAGTCTGTTCGGCGGGACGGGCGGCAACGGTCGACATGGCGTGGCAGCGGGGTCGGTGGAGGCGATGATATTTCCTCCGTAAGTATCGTTGGATAGGGAAGTTGGGTCAACGCGGATAATGGCTTTGGCGTTGGTCACTGCACTGGGTGGCACGCCCTGAAAGGGCGTGGTAGCAGCTATTGAGGGACAACCACGCCCTTTCAGGGCGTGCCACCCAATTTCACCCCAGTTCACGGCGCTAGCACAAGTTCCTGCCCATCGATGCCGCCGGTGGCCTCGAATGCCAGCAGCGCCTCCCGGACCATCCGGACGTTATGAACCCGGATCACCTGAACCCCCTGAGCCGCCAGCGCCAGGGCTGACCCCGCCGTCGCCGCATCGCGATCGGCCTCCTTGTCCGCCAGCAGCTTGGCTAGGAAACCTTTACGAGAATGCCCCACCAGCAGGGGACACCCGAGTTCGTGGAACCGGCCGCAATGGGCCATCAGCGTCAGGTTGTGCTGGTGCGTCTTCCCGAATCCAATCCCCGGGTCGAGACAGATCCGCTCCCGCTCGATGCCGGCGTGCAGGAGCAAATCGCGACGATGCCGGAGATACTCCAGAATCTCCGCGACGACGTCGCCGTAACGCGGGTCGTCCTGCATCGTTTGCGGCGTCCCCTGCATGTGCATCGCACAGACGCCGGCGCCCGTCTCGCGTGCGACGGCGATCATCTGGGGATCGCCTTCCAGCCCGGTGACGTCGTTGATCAGTTCGGCGCCAACCTCGATCGCCGCGCGGGCGACGGCGGCCTTGCTGGTGTCGATCGAAATTGGGACGTCGGTTTGCCGAACCAAGCACTCGATCACCGGCACGACGCGGCGCCGTTCCTCGTCGGCGTCGACGACCTCGGCGTAGGGCCGCGTGCTCTCGCCGCCGATATCGAGCAAGTCGGCGCCATCGGCCACGAGTTGCAGGGCCTGCTCCACCGCGGCATCAACGCCGAAGAACCGCCCGCCATCGGAGAAGCTATCGGGCGTGACGTTGACCACCCCCATCAACAACGGACGCCGACCAAGTTGAAGCGTGCGCGTGCGCAGCCGCCAAGCCGTGGCCCGGTGGGGATAGCGATCATGCAGCGAACTGGCGAAGGGCGAAACACTCATCCCATCGAGACTAACAGGCGACGCCGCGACTTGCCACCAACGCAGCGGGATAGCCAGGAGAGTTGCAAAGTCGTTCTGATTGAACCGCCAAGGACGCCAAGGTTCGCCAAGGAAATACAGAGCAGAATGCCCGCGAATGACGCGAATCAGCGCGAATAGGGAATTGGACAGGATTACAGGATTGCGCGGATTAACAGGATTTTGTAAAGCGTGAATTCCATCCTGTTGATCCGCGCAATCCTGTGATCCTGTCCAAAAGACAATCGACCTCGCCATTCACGGGGGCGTCCGTCGTCGTCTTCCCTTGGCGCTCTTGCGGTTGCATTTCCAGCATTTGCAACCGCTGCCAGGCGGCAAGCCCTACCAAGGCTCTTCCATCGTCGCCACGATCTGCTCCGCCAGCCGCTGAATGGCCTGCTGCTGAGCGCTCGCGTCCGACTGCCCCGGTTCCGGCAGCATCGTCGCCGTCTGCGTGATGGGAATGAAATCAGCCGGCAGCGGGATTGAGTTCATCGGCGCCAGCGGCTGCCGACGCCGGTTCAGCCAAGTCACCTGGGCCGTGAGAGCATATTTCAACGCCCGCGGGTCGTCGTTCTGGTTCTCGAACTCGAGCAGCTTCCGCTCCCCCATGAGGCGGGCGGAAAGAATGCTGTCGGCGTCGGGGGTGCCGACCACCTTGTACGGCGTTTTCAGTTCGATCTCTTTGATCACCGCTTCGGTGAGTCGCTCGCCCATGTCGCGACGGAAGCTGTCCGACTCGATCATCGGCACGTAGACCGTCGTCACGTCGGGGGCGTACAGCGTCTCGTTGCCGAATCGATAGGCTGCGCACCCAGGCGCCGTCAATCCCGCGCAGGCGAGTAGCGCCAGTAACCTAGCGGCGGATGGTCGGGTCATTCGAACCACCCCCTTCGCCCCCCGCCGGCTGCTGTCCCGACGCCGTCATGATCTCCGTCCGGACCGGCGCGGTCGGCGAGGCATTGGGCTCGATGAGCGGCACCGTGGCCATCTTCGTCCGCTCGGAATTCTCCGGCAATAGATTCAGCACCGGCTCGATCATCGACGTCGGTCGATCGGGCTCGCCGCCAATCTCGGCCAGTCGGACCTTTGATTGCTCGGCGAGAGGCGTCTGAGGATACTCTTTCATGACGCGAGCGTAGTAAATCCGCGCCGAGCCATACTCCTCGATGCCGTCGAAGTGCTCGGCCATCTGATAGTCGCGCGTGGCCAGCTCCTTCTTCAGCATGCCGTCGACTTCCGCCAGCCGTTCGCGCTGTTCGCCGTCAAGTTGCCCGGAAAACTGCACCTTGAGCTGCTTGACCAGCACCTGCGACTCCTCGAGCGGCGTGCCGTCGTAGCTGGGGCCTTGGTATTTGCGCAGTTTGCACTGCAAACCCAGGATATGAGCGTCGTATTGGTGATCGCTGCGCGGGTATTCCTTGCGTAGCAGTTCGTACTGCATATCGGCGTCGCCGTAGCGGCCGCGTAGGAAATACGAATTTCCCATCGCCATGATCGCGTCGTCGGCGAGCGGCCCCGTCGGATCGTTGAGCCGAATGTTCTCGTAGTTCTTCATCGAGCGCCCGATCGTGTCGAACAGCGGCCGGGTGCGGTCGATGAAGTTCGGCGTCGTCAGCCAGTTGGGATTGTAGTTGTGGTACTGCTCCCAGTAGCGGGCGATCGCGAACTGCCGCGTGATCACTTTGTCGAGATGGGGCGAGTTCGGATACTTGCGAATGAGGGCCTCGTAGGCGTTGGTGGCCTTCGAGTAGTTCGAGGCGTAGAAGAGCGCTTCCGCCTGCTTGAACATTGCATCTTGTTCAATCTGCGAGTCGGGCCAAGCTTTGTACGCACTCTTGTAGAGCTTGGCGGCGTCGGAGTACTCCTCGCGACGGAACAACTCTTCCGCTTCGTCGAAATCCTTTTGAGCCTGCGTCTGGTCGGGACCGAGGCCGACCTGTTCTTTCAGCCCGGCGACTCGTTCCTTGAGTCCGGTGTCGCCTAGGAGGCCTGCGCCTTCATCGGTTTTGGCGACGACCTTTTGGACCTTGGCGTTGATCGGGCGCCCCTGATCGTCGAAATAGCCGTCGACCCCGGCGACTTGGTGCCCCTTGCCGGGCTCGAAAACCGCTTTTTTCTTGTTGGCTTTCCACCAATCAGTCGTCCCTACGGGCGCCTGGGGGTCGCCGGTCCCGGGGAGCCTCGGCGCCGGCATCTTGAGCGCGGCGCAGCCGCCAGCCGTGAGCAGCGCGGCGGCTGTGAACGCCGATAGCAACGGTCTGAAGCAAGGCATGGGCAAATTCAGCACAGACGAGGTACGACCCGCCCCGGACGATGCGCACGACCGCCCGGGAAATTGGCCGCGGAACAGTAGGGCGCCACGGCATTGGGGGTCAAGGTCAGAAATGGCTTCGCGAGATCCGCAAAGCTTACAGCTAGCAAGGATCGGCGAGACACCCGCCGTGCAGTGCAGCGCTATGCGCTCTCACGCTGCCCGCCAGCCAGCCGCTCGACGCGAACGCGATCGATCCGGCGCCGCGTCGCTTCCAGGACGACGATTCGTACCTTGTCTTGCCAAACAATCTCTTCGCCGGCCTGGGGAATTCGCCCCATTTCGGAAAAGACGAGCCCGCCGATCGTGTCGTAGTCGCCGTCTTCGGGAAGTTCGAGGTTCATCTCCTCGTTGATCTCGTCGATGTGCGTGCGGCCCAGGGCCTCCAGCGTGTCTTGATCGATGCGGCGGATTTCCTCGACCGACTCGGGATCGTATTCGTCGTCAATCTCGCCGACGATTTCTTCGAGAACGTCTTCAATGGTCACCAGCCCCGAGACGCCGCCGTATTCGTCGAGGACGATGGCGATGTGCGTCCGTAGCTGCTGGAACATCTGCAACAGGTCGTTCACCGCCTTCGTTTCAGGCACGAACAGGGGCTTGCGGACGAGTTCACGGATCGAGGTGCGCGACTCGGCGTCGCCGGTGGCAAGTTCCGGCAGCAGGTCCTTGCTGTAGAGCAGGCCAACGATGTCGTCGCGAGTCTTGTCGTACACGGGAATCCGCGTATGGCCCGATTCAATCACCTCCGCCAGCAATTCGTCCCACGGCAAGTCGACCTGCACCATGTGCATGTCGGTGCGCGGGGTCATGATCTGCGAGACGTACGCGTCGCCGAGGTCGATCACCCCCTCGATCATTTCGCGAGCTTCATCCTCAAGCAGCCCGCCGCGGTGACCTTCGCTCACAATGGTGCGAATCTCTTCTTCAATCGCCTGTTCGTCGACCTCTTGCGGTTCGCGACCGACGATGCGGTGGAGGATTGCATCAAGTCCCTGAGCGCCCCACACCAGCGGCAGCGTGAACGCTGACAACGCCCGCCACATCGGCCAGGTACGGTAGAGAAAACCCTCGCCGAACAATCTGGCTCCCGCCCACGGCGCCCAAGTTCGCACCGTGACGAACACTAAACCGAACAGCAGCGAAGTGAGCAAGAGCTTGCCGATTGATTCGGTCAGCGAGTAATCCCAATGAATCGCCGACCACGCCGCCCCGGCGATGATGCCGAGAACGCCGGTAAAAGCCGACACCATTTCAACGCCGAGGGCGACTTCTTCGTGGTTGCGAAGAATCTCGCCGAAGCGATCAGGCTTGCCGCGTCGAGTGCAGACCTCGGCCAAGTCGTGCCGCGAGAACTCCCGCAGCGCCCGGACGCCGAGATTGACGATCGCCGTCGCTGCCAGGGCCCCCATGCTGATCCACAGTAGCGAGTCGGGAGTCACTTCAGCGCTCCTCCTCGGCTGGGTTCGCTGCGGCTTCCGAGGTCCATCGCACGTCAGTCGGCGAGCGCTTCACGCTCAGCCGATCAAGAACCGCCGCCTCGGCCGCGCGCATTTCCTCATAGTCTTCGGGAGACTTATCGAGATAGCCAGCCAAGTGGAGCGTGCCGTGAATGACGTAGAGCAGCAACTCGTCGTCGGCCGCCCAGCCCGCTTCAGCGGCATTTTCGCGGGCCGTGTCGACGCTGACGACGATTTCTCCCTCGAGCCGCGGCGGCTCGTCTTCCAGCGTGAAGCTGAGGACATCGGTTGGATAGTCGTGCGCGAGGAACTGGCGATTCAGCTCGTGGATCGTCTCGTCATCCACCACGGCAATGCTGACGGTCGCCTCGTCGTAAGGCGAGTCGGCCAACGCCCAACGGATCGCCAGTTCAAGCTGCTCAGCGTCGACCGGAACGTCGGTTTCGTTCGTCAGCGAGATGCGATGCCGACGTTCAGGAGGCTCCTGGTCGTTGTCGGCGGTGGCTTCGTGCGGGCGGGGTGGGTTCATGCGGAGGGGGGCGACTGCGGCTTACGCAGTTTCCTGGTCGGGGTACTTCACTCGACCGTGATACACGGCGGTGAGTGATTTTACCAAGCTCTCGCCAATTTTGCGGATATCTTCGAGCGTCAACCCGCTTTCATCGAACTGGCCGTCGAGGAGCCGCTTCATCGAGATCTCATGCACGAGGTTCTCGATCCGCGATGCCGTCGGCTCTTTCAGCACGCGGCTGGCGCTCTCTACCGCGTCGGCCAGCATCAGCACGCCCGCCTCGCGCGTCTGCGGCTTAGGGCCGGGGTAGCGAAATGAACTCTCGTCGAGGGCGCCGCTGTCGGGGTCTTCCTGGACTTTCTTTTGATTCGCCTGCCGGTAGAAATACTCGACTAGCGTCGTGCCGTGATGCTGCTGGATGAAGTCGATGATCGAATCGGGTAGTCGATTCTGCCGCGCCAAGTCGGCCCCGTCTTTCACATGGGCGATGATCACCAGCGTGCTCATCGCGGGGACGAGCGAATCGTGGCGGTTGTCCCCCTTTGATTGGTTCTCAATAAAATACTGCGGCTTGAGCATCTTCCCGATGTCGTGGAAGTAAGCCCCTACCCGCACCAGCAACCCGCGGGCGCCAATCGACTCGGCAGCCGCCTCGGCCAGCGACGCGACGGTGATCGAGTGATTGTAGGTGCCTGGCGCACGGCGAATCAGTTCCTGCAGCAGGGGATGAGCCGGATCGCCGAGTTCAATCAGACTCAGATCGGTCTCGACGCCAAACATCTTCTCGACGGTCGGCAGCATGACCGTCATCAGCGAGCCGGCGATGATCGACCAGAGGGCCACGGTGAAGCCGTCCGTCAGCAGCGACGTCCACGAACGCTCGTCAAGAATCCCGACGCCGATCGTCGTAAAGAAACCGACCACCGCCGCCACAAAGCCGACGAGCAGCAGGCGGCTGCGCGTGCGAACTTGCTTGAGCACCAGCACGGCGCCCGCCACCGTCGCGGCGAGCGCCAACGCCTCGGTAAACCCGTGCCCGATCGCGATAACCACGACCAACGTCGTGCAGAGCGACAACAGCAGCGCCATTTCCTGGTGGTAGGCGATGGCGATCACCATGCCAAACAACAGCAGCGGAATGACGTCGGCGCCCCAAGCATACTGGCTCACCACCTTCGCCACCGCAACGCTGACGACGAATAACCCGAGCAGCGCCACGAGTCGCAGGAGCTCGTCAATGACGCGACGATCGCGACGGTAGAGATAGAAACCGGCGAGCGTGTAAAGCGCTAGAAACATCCCGAGTGCCGCCGCCGAACGATGCAATCGCTCGCTCGCCGTCTGGTCGGAAAGGTCAGCCTCGTGTTCTAAGCGCAGAAGCTTCAGCGAGTCTTCATTGATTGGTTTGCCTGCCTCGGCGAGAAGGTCTTTCCCCTTAACGAACGGCTTCGTGACTTCGGCCACCGCTGCGGCAGCCTTTTCTTGCGTGAGCTGCGTCGCCTTGGCGTCGAGAGTGAGCGTCTCCGGTAGCTTTGGCTCCAACCACGCGAAGGCCCGATCGGCGACCTCTACGGACGGCAGCTTCTCTTTCAGCAATTGTTGCAGCTTCGGAGCGGCTTGTTTGATGCGCACATCCGAAACAGGAACTTCAGCGTCAAAACCACTCGTGTTCTTAACGAGGATCTTCTCGGTGTTGGCTTGCGCCTCGACGGGCAGCTCCTTGAGCAGACCGCGCTGCTCGTAGGGCGCCATCACCTCTTCCAGGCCCTCGGAAAACGCGTCCATCCCCTTTTCGCCTGCGAAGGCCTCGCGGAATCGCTCGAACTGCGCCGCCTGCTCCTCGGGCGTCGGGTCGGGCGTCCCCACCGCCAGCGGCGGTTGGAACTGCTTCCATAGCGTCTGGTCGACTTCAGCCAGCGTCTTGGCTTGAAGGACTTTGCCGATGTCGCTGATCAACTGCCCTCGCAGTTGGACCAGCGGCTCGGGGTTCTGGTTGTACTCGCCGAACGCGAACCGCCGCGCTTCATCGCGGGCCTTGTTCGTCGCCGCCGGATCAGGTTGTTCAAAGTCGACGCGGGCAATCACGTTGCGATGCGGCACTTCGCCCAGCCGGTGGCTGAACGGCGGGTCCCACGCCTTGGTGAACGCCCACAAAAAGATCGCGGCCGCCGCGCACATGGCCAGGCGCAACAGCACGGAACCGCGCTGCAGGTTCGTCCAGAGCGTCTTCCACATGCCGGGAGGCAACTCGACGGCCGCCACCCGCTGCTGACGCGTTCGCCTTGGAGGAACCATGGACATAGGCGCAAAAGATCAACGCTCGACTCACCTAGAGCCGAGGGCCGTTAACCGTTCGGTCCCTCCTCGTACGCGCGAACAATATCCTGCACCAAGCGGTGCCGCACGATGTCGGAGCCGCTGAGGTGCACCGCAGCGACCCCTTTGACTCCTTCAAGTCGATGGAGCGCATCGACCAGACCGCTCTTCGCGTGATGGGGCAAATCGACTTGCGACGTATCGCCGGAGACGACCATCTTCGACCCCTCGCCGAGACGCGTGAGGAACATCTTCATCTGGCCGACGGTCGTATTCTGCGCCTCGTCCATGATGATGAAGGCGTTGTTCAGCGTCCGGCCGCGCATGTAAGCAAGCGGCGCCACTTCGATGACGTCGTCCTCCATGTAGCGGCGAACTTGCTCGTGATCGATCATCTCCCGCAGCGCATCTTGCAGCGGCCGCAGGTAGGGGTTGATCTTCGCCTGCATGTCGCCCGGCAGGAAGCCGAGGCTTTCGCCTGCTTCAACCGCGGGACGCACCAGCACGATCTTCCGGATCGATTGATCGCGGAGAGCTTCAACCGCTGTGGCGACGGCGAGATAGGTCTTGCCGGTACCGGCGGGTCCGACGCAAATCACAAGGTCGTGCGTGCGGATCGCCTTCACATAGTCGCCCTGCCCAGGCGTGCGGGGACGGATCTTGCGGCCCGCGCGAATATCGATCGGCGGCGCATTCGGCGAAACGTCGGCGCCGTTGCCGGTGATGCGGTGAACGATCTGGGCCACCTGCTCGGAATCGAGCGGCCCCTGCTTGGCGATCACGGCCCGAAGCTCTTCGAGTACCGCTTTCGCTTGGATGACCGCACTCTCATCCCCTTGCAGCACGACTTTGCCGTCGCGAGTGGAAATCTTCGCCGGAATCATTCCGCGAATCTGTCTGAGGTGCTGATCCTTGGTCCCCAGCAGCAGGACAAGGTCTTCGGCGCTTCCTACCGAGATCGATGCTTCAATCATGCAATGTCGCGACGGCGCGCTGGCAGTCGCAAAATGCCCCTTAGTGTCCGTGGCCGGCGGGACAATTGGCCCCGAAAGCAGGTGCGAAACGAAACAAGTATCCTATCGCTCCGGACCCCCGTGGCCAGAGTCGCTCCATCCAGGCCTGCTTTCCTAAGTATACCCGGCCCTGGGGCGGCGACTCAGCCGATTTAGGCCGGGATCCCTTAAACAATTGCCCAGGAACGGTTTATAGGGATCGATCCTCGCACGCGGGCAAGAAAACAGTCCGGCGCGGCTGCAGCCCGAAGGCATGGAAAATCCATCGGACTGGTCGCTTAAGCGACCAGTCCGGCGCCACGCGAGACTCAAGTCTCGCGAGAGACTTAAAGCACCACCGACCAGAACAAATAGGCCACCGGCGCCGCGAGCAGCAGCGAGTCCAGAATATCAAGCACCCCGCCAAACCCCGGCAGCCAGTCGCTCGAATCCTTCACGCCGGCGTCTCGCTTCAGCATCGATTCAGCCAGATCGCCGATGATGCCGACAATTGTCACGGCAAGGGCGAAGGCGGCGGTCTTCGCCAGCAGCGCCGGTTGCAGTCCCGCACTCCCGTGCAGAATGTAGGCGATCCCCACGGAGGAAATCAGCGTCGCCGAGCCAATGCCGCCGATCGTCCCCTCCCAAGTCTTGCCTGGGCTGAGCGTCGGCGCCACTTTGTGCTTGCCGAAGGTTCGACCGAACGTGTACTGCATCGTATCGCTGAGCTTCACCGTCGCAATCAGCGACAGGAGCGGTAACAGCTGGCCCCAGGGACCGAGGCCGTAGCCGTACGGCTCAACGAGCCGCAACTGCACGAGCATTCCCATCAACCCGCCGACGTACAGCACCGACAGCGCGGCAAGCGCCAAGCGAACGATCGAGCGGCCGGGCGATTCGTACCGCCGCATCTCGCCGACGATCGCCACGCCCAAGCCGACGACGAGCGCCAGCGCGAGCCAGCCGAGACGACCTAGGCTGAAGATTGGCGGCTGGGCGTAACCGATCACGGCTACGCAGCTTACTGCCACCGGCAACAGCGTCCCGACGTAGACGGTCCACGCGGTTGGATCATGCCCCTGGGCGCGGAACATCCGCAGCATCTCGCCTGTCGCCAGCGCCGCCGCTACGAACGCCAGCGGACCCAGGCAGATGCCGGGCAGCGATGCGTGGGCATCCAACCAGCAAAGCCCAGCGAGCCCGGCGATTAATAACACGCCGAGAATGAGTCGCCACCGCAGCACGTCCGCTCCTTCAGCCGTTCAATCCGCCGAACTTGCGGTTCCGCCGCGCGTACTCGCCGATCGCTTCATGAAGCGTCGCTTCGTCGAACTCCGGCCAGCAGCGTTCAGTCACCCAAATTTCCGCGTAGCTAATCTGCCACAACAGAAAGTTGCTGATCCGCATTTCGCCGGCGGTCCGCACCATCAGGTCGGGGTCATCAAGCCCAGCCGTGTAGAGGTGATCGGCGATCGTCGCCTCAGTCACCTCGGCCGGCTGCAATTCACCGGCGGCGATCTCCTGCCCAATCGCCCGCACAGCGTCGACTATCTCCGAACGCCCGCCGTAGTTCACCGCGAGGTTTAGCCGCGTGCCGCTGTTGGTCGAGCTCATGTCGACCGTCTTGTCGAGCTCCCGCAGCACCTGATCGGGAATCCCCTGGCGCCGGCCAATCATCCGCACGCGCAGATTGTTCTCCATGATCGTCGTACGCTCTTCGATCATGTACTGCTCGAGCAGATGCATCAGGAAGTCGATCTCCGGCTGAGGCCGCTTCCAGTTCTCACTCGATAGGCAGTAGAGCGTCAGCTGCTCAATCCCGAGCCGGGCGCACTCCTCGGTCGTGCGGCGCACGCTGGCCACGCCGCGGCGATGGCCCTCGATCCGCGGCAGATCTTGCCGCTGCGCCCACCGACCGTTGCCATCCATGATGATGGCGATGTGCCGCGGCCAACGCTCGCGCGGCACGGCAGCCAGGACTTCAGGGATCGTCTCGGTAAGGGGCATGCCTGTTGGGCAGTCGGAGATTTCTGACGGCTTGATATGACCGGTTCACTGCGAAGCGCCGCCGCCAAGCTGCGTTCGCCAACCACCCTCAATCATAGATCAGAAATCCTAAATCAGAAATCGACGGAAACTACCGCGTCCCGGCCAACTCGCCCTTCCCCACCGGAATCGTCTGATCCCGCGCGGGCCCGACGGATACCATCTCGACCGGCACGCCGACAATCTCGCCGACGCGCTCGATGTACGCCCGGGCGTTCGCTGGCAGATCGTCGAGTTCGCGGACCCCGGTGATGTCCTCCTGCCAGCTTGGCAGCGTCTCGTAGATCGGCTTCGCCTTTCGCAGATCGTCGACATGACTGGGGAACTGAATCGTTCGCTTACCGTCGATCTCGTACGCGGTGCAAATCTTCAACTCGTCGAGGCCGCTCAATACGTCGAGCAACATCACGCAGATCGAGTCGACGCCGCTCAGCCGCGAGGTGTAGCGAATCGCCACCGCATCGAGCCAGCCGCAACGGCGGGGACGCTTGGTGACAGTGCCGTATTCGTTCCCTTGGTCACGGATCTGTTGGCCGATGGCGTTGTCCTGCTCCGTCGGAAAAGGACCGCCGCCGACGCGCGTGCTATACGCCTTGACGATGCCGATCACGTGATCGATGTATTTCCCCGGCACGCCGGAACCGTTCGACACGCCCACGCCCGAGCTGTTGCTGCTGGTGACGTACGGATAGGTGCCGTGGTCGACGTCGAGCAGCGCGCCTTGGGCGCCCTCGAACAGAATCCGCTTGCCCGACTCGGCCGCGGCCAGCAGGTATTCGTTCGTATCGTCGACGTACGGCTTCAACCGCTCGGAGTACGCCTTGTATTCTTCATAGATGTCGGCCGCGTTCAGCGGCACGAACTGGTCGCGCGGCATCATCGCCGCCAGCGACACATTCTTCGCCCGCGTCACATGCTCTACCTGCTCACGGAAGGTCGGGCGGTAAAGATCGCCGAGACGAATCGCAAACGCGCGACCCACCTTATCGCGGTAGCAGGGGCCGATGCCGCGCTGCGTCGTGCCGATGTTCTCGCCGTCCGACGTGCTGGAGTCCATCGCCCGATCTTCGGCAAAGTGCCACGGGAAGATGACGTGGACCCGATCGCTCAGCTTGAGGTTGTCGTAGTCGTCGAGGTTGCGGGTCGAGAGCTCGTCGAGTTCCTCGATCGCCTTTGCCGGATTGAAGACCACCCCGCCGGCGATGACGCAGGTCACGCCCGGAGTCAGCACGCCGCTGGGGAGCAGCGACAGCTTGTAAACTTCGTCGCCCACCTTCACCGTATGGCCAGCGTTGGCTCCTCCCTGATAGCGAACCACGATATCGTGCCGCAGGGTCAGCAGGTCAACGATCTTCCCTTTGGCTTCGTCGCCCCACTGAAGACCAATAACGCAGGTGCCGGACACTCGGTGTACTCCTTCAAGAACTATTGAACAGGGTGATGCTTGCAGACGCTGATTTGCGAAGGCGCAACCGCTCGATTGTACCTGAAGCGTTGGTGGTCCAACACCGCTGAAAAACCAGCGGTTCTGCGGGTGAGCGAGGCTTCTGGGGCTCTGCACTACGCCCCCGTTCGCACGCCGCGGAAAAAGTTGGCGGCCTTGGGAACTCCGGCCGTTCGGCCCGCGTCAAACCTTCGCAGTTCATCTCGTCCGATCGCGATCCCCCTTTCGGGAGCAGAACCATGGCTAGCCCGTTTTCCCAACGTCGCGCAGCTTTCCTGTTAGCCATAGCCGCCTTAGCTGCCGTGAGCGCCCCCATCGCCCGCGGCCAAGGGATGCTGGTCGACGCCCGCCCCGGCCATCATTTCCGCCTCCCGCGCCCCATCATCCCGCCGCAGCCTACCCCTGCGGCGAGCAGCTATCGGATCGAATCGCTCGAAGTCGACGCCAAACTGAACGACTCCGTCGCCCGCGTCCAGGTGTCGCAGACCTTCAAGAACACCGGCAGCGGCCAAATCGAAGCGAGTTTTGTGTTTCCGCTCCCTTACGACGGCGCGATCGACCAACTGACGCTGCTAGTCGACGGCAAGGAGTTCCCCGCCAAGCTCCTTACCAAGGAGGAAGCCCGTAAGCGCTACGAAGAAATCGTCCGCACCAATCGCGATCCCGCATTGCTCGAATGGGTCGGAACCGGCATGTTCCAAACGAGCGTCTTCCCCATCCCCGCCGGCGAGACGCGCACCGTGACGCTCCGCTATACGCAACTCTGTCGGAAGTCGGCCGGCCTCATCGACTTCATCTTCCCCCTCAGCACGGCCAAATACACCGACGGGTTGCTGAAGAAGCTCAAGCTCAACATCGTGATCGACAGCCCGGTCGACCTGAAGAACATCTACTCGCCGACGCATGAGGTGAAGGTCGACCGCACCGGCAAGCGGCAGGCGACGGTGACGTTCACCGCCGAAGAAACCGTCCCCACCGAAGACTTCCGCCTCTTCTTCGACGCCGGCGATCAACCGGTCGCCGCCAGCGTCGTAAGCTACCGCCCGGAGAAGGACGAACCAGGCTATTTCCTCTTGCTCGCCACGCCAGAGATTAAACCGAACGGAGATGCTGAGGATGAAGACGACAAGGACGCGGACGGCGACGACGAAAAAGCCAAGTCCGCCGGCAAGACGGTGATCTTCGTCGTCGACCGCTCCGGAAGCATGAGCGGCGAGAAGATGGACCAGGCAAAAGACGCCCTAAAGTTCGTCCTCAACAATCTCAAGCAAGGCGACACGTTCAACATCGTCGCCTACGACAGCGAGGTCGAAGCCTTCCGCCCCGAGCTGCAAAAGTTCGACGACGAAACCCGCGCCGCCGCCATCGGCTTCGTCAACGGCCTCTTCGCCGGCGGCAGCACGAACATCGACGGCGCCCTCGACCGCGGCCTCGGCATGCTCGAAGACGCCGACCGCCCTAGCTACGTCATTTTCCTCACCGACGGCCTCCCCACCGTCGGTGAGATGAACGAAGCCGCCATCGCCAAGCACGCTGCCGCGGCGAACAAGATCCGCGCCCGCATGTTCGCCTTTGGCGTCGGGTACGACGTCAACAGCCGCCTGTTAGATCGGCTCGCCCGCGACAACCATGGCCGCAGCGAGTACGTCCGACCTAACGAAAACATCGAAACCGCGGTAAGCAGCCTCTACCGCCGCATCGGCGCTCCGGTGATGACCGACGTCGAGCTCACCATCGACGTCGAAGACGCGAAAGAGTCCGACGGCGCCGTCGTCAGCCGCCTCTATCCTACCGGCAAGTTCGACCTCTTCGCGGGGGACCAGGCCGTGATCGTCGGGCGTTATCGCGTTCCTGGCGACGCCAAGGCGACGCTCAACGGCAAACTCGCGGGCGAGGAGAAGTCGTTCAGTTTTCCCGCTGAACTCGCGCCGGACAGCGACGACGACGCCAACGCCTTCGTCGCCAAGCTCTGGGCCACCCGTCGCGTCGGTGAAATCATCGACGAGCTCGACCTGAAGGGTCGCAACGAAGAGCTAGTCAACGAACTGGTCGCACTGGCTACCAAGCATGGCATTCTCACTCCCTATACGTCGTTCCTCGCCGACGAGAATAACCAGGTCCGCGAAGCACGGCTACAGAGCGAAACCGCCGGCGAGGCGCTCACGCTCCTCCGAGAAGCCGAAGGAGAGGGAGGATTCAACGCCCGCTACAACAAGAGCAGCCTGCAATTCGCCGAGAAGCCCACCGCCGCGCCAGCCTCGGCTTCCGCCCCAGCATTGGCGGTGGCCGACGCCTCAGGCGGCTATGGCGGCCGCTTCGGCGGCGAGTCGTTCCACCGCACGCTCGAAACTCGCGGCCGCGGCGTCGTGTATTACGACGCCCTCCAAGACCGCCAGGTCGTCGCCAACACGATGATCAACGTCGGCCGCAAAACCTTCAACCGCCGCGGCGATCGGTGGGTCGACTCGACCCTCAGCGAAGAAAAAGAGAAGGAAGCCCAGCAGATTGAACGCTTCAGCGACGAGTATTTCGACCTCGTCGTCAAGCATGGCAAGCATGTGGCGCCCTACCTGGCGCTCGACGAGCCGGTGACCATCGAACTCGACGGCCAAGTCTACCAGTGGTAACCCCCTTCCAGCCCCTGGCTCCGCCGGGGTCGGCCACCACACCGGCGGACGTCGCCCCGTGTCACGCCTACGCCCCGGCGGAGCCGGGGGCTACAAGCCACGCCCTACTTCGCCATCGCCTTCAGAAAATCCTGAAACAGATAGTGGCTATCGTGTGGCCCCGCCGAAGCCTCCGGGTGATACTGCACGCTGAACAGCGGCAGCTCGCGGTGCCGGACCCCTTCGATCGTGTTGTCGTTCAGGCTCCGATGGGTCACTTCGAGCGACGCCGGCAGCGACGCCTCATCAACGGCGAACCCATGATTCTGGCTGGTAATCTCGACCAACCCGTCGCTCAGCCGCTGCACGGGGTGATTCGCCCCGCGGTGGCCGAATTTTAGTTTGAACGTTTTCGCTCCACAGGCGAGCGAGAGCAACTGGTGCCCGAGACAGATGCCGAACACCGGCTTCTCCTGCATCACGCCCCGGATCGTCTTGATCGCGTATTCCAGCGGCTCCGGATCGCCGGGACCGTTCGAAAGAAACACGCCGTCGGGGTTCTGGGCGAGCACGTCCTCGGCCGTCGCCGTTCCCGGCAACACAGTGACCTGGCAGCCTTGATCGTAGAGATGCCGCGGAATGTTCCACTTCATCCCGTAGTCGATCGCCACGACATGCGGACCGTTGGTCCCTGCCGTCTTGCGAACGCCGTCGGCATTGAGGTGCGTCCACTCGCTGCATGATTCCTGCCACTCGCACGCCATCTCTGGCATGACTTCGCGAACAAGGTCGCGGCCGACCAGCCCTGGGCTCGCCTTCGCCTTGGCGACGAGGCTCGCATCGTCGAGATCAACCGTCGACAGCACCCCTCGCAGCGCTCCCTGCGAACGGATCCGCCGCACCAGCGCCCGCGTATCGATCGACTCGATCGCCACGACGCCCCATTCCTTCAGGTAGTCGCTCAGCGAACCTTCCGAACGAAAGTTGCTGTCGGCCCGGGAATGCTCTCGCACGATGAACCCGGAAAGATGCGGCCGCTCGCTTTCGAGGTCGCCGTCGTTCACCCCGTAGTTGCCGATCTGCGGGTAGGTCATCGTCACGATCTGGCCGCGATAGCTCGGATCGGTGAGGATCTCTTGGTACCCCGTCATCGACGTGTTGAAGCAGACTTCGCCGTCGACCTCGCCGTCGGCGCCAATCGAGACGCCGGTAAAGACGGCGCCATCTTCGAGAGCAAGCTTTGCAGGTTTTGACATCGCTTCAGTGGTGACTGGTGATCAAAAGTAGCCGCGGGTCAATGACCCGCCGGAGCTGCGAGAAATACTAACCACCAAGGCACCAAGGCACGAAGAGCGCCAAGACGCACGAAGGAATCCAAGAAGCGAGCAACTGCAAACCAAGCAATGAAGCCGACACTCCCTGAAATTTGCCTTTCTTCTTCTTGGTGCGTCTTTGTGTCCTTCGTGCCTTAGTGGTTATTTCAAGCCGCCAGCGCCAGCAAGCCGGCGCCAGTCGTATCGATTGTGCAGGCCGCGCCCGCCATCGCAGAGGCCGTCGGCCGCGGATTGGTTCGCCGCCGCGTCGTCGCAGTGGACAACCGTCACCAACGGCGTCGATAGCCATGCGTAGGCTGTGGGTCTCCGGGCTGACTGTACGTTTGACGCACAAGAAAACCCGGTCAGCCTAATATAGAGGGTCCCTGCTTCGGCGAGCAGGGGCCCTCATTTTTTTGGGCTTTTCCTGCGGGAAAGTCAGGCTGATTCGTGCTGGCGGCCGTCTGCTACAATTCAGTCAGGAGACCCTCGCCCATGTCTGATTACATGTCTTTGCTTACCGCCGCGTCGCAGCTTCCCGTCGCCGACCGACTCCGGCTCATCGACGAACTCACCGAGACGCTCCCCGAACTCTCTCCCGAAGAGCTGTCTCCCGAGTGGCAAGCCGAAATTGAACGTCGTTCACGAGAAATTGACGACGGCACGGCCCAGCTTGAAGATTGGGAAACCGTGCGAGCGCGCATGTTTCAACGCGTGAATCTAAGCCGTGAAAGTTAGATTCCACGGCGAAGCCACAGCCGAACTCGAAGAGGCGCTCGACTGGTATGCAATCCGCAGCCCCGACGCCGAGCGGGCGTTTGCCTTGGCTGTCGACCAGTCGCTCGGAAGCCTCCTCGCCGGGCCTCACCGTTTCGCCCAAGTCATGCCTGGTTTCCGAGCCGTCAGAGTTGAGAAGTTTCCTTATCAACTCATCTACCGAGTGAACGGCGAGATTGTGATCGTCGTCGCCGTCGCGCATCTGAAACGCCGACCTGGATACTGGAAGCGACGGAATTAGTTGTAGGCAGTACGCCTACCTCCCGATCGCCCAATCGTATCGCACGCTCAGCCACCCCGTGGTAATAGCAATTCCTGAAATCGCCGCGATCAACACCGCGCTTTCCGGCACTCCCAGCGAGAATGCCGCGATCATGCAGAAGGCGACGAACGCCGCGAAGAGGATCGTCAGCAGCGTCGAGATCATCGGCCGACGGATCGTCGCCATGAAGGCCGCCGAGACGCAGAAGAGGCCGAATTGCGAGAGCAGACTCAGCGGTATCGGCGAGTTCCAAACGTCGGTTCCTAACAATTGCCGCATCGGCTGCCCTCCGAACATCGCCGCAATGCCGTAAATCAACAGCGGGGGTAGCGCTAACGTGACAAGCGTGGTCACCGCACTGGCGGCGAACTTCACGGCGAACCATTGATCAGGGGAAATTGGACGCGAACGCCAAAACGCATGAAGCCCAGGCCGCAGATCGTCGAGCCACAGCCCGATTCCACCCACGATCGATACGAGGGCGCCCACAGTGATCCAGATGGAAATCGACGTCGAAACTAGATCGTCGTTGAAAATCCCGTGTCGATACTGCCGACTCGTCGCCGCGACGATCAGCGAGACGCAAAAAACCGCGCCAGCCCCTAAGAGCGCGAGCGGCAACGATTCGCACATCTGCTTCCAGAGAATTGCCGTCCACGGTCGACGCATTGGCGGCGCGAGCCACGAAATCTCCGCAGGCTTTACCGTAGGCTCAGCTGCTTGCCGCCGCGGCGCCCCGACGCGCCCAAATCTCCACACGTAAGTCGCCGCCAAAGCAGAGTTCGCAAAGATAGCCGCGGCCGCCACCGACCAGAATCTAGCGCCGCCCAGCATCGCCGGCAGGCTCTCCTGCCTCACGTGGGTTTCCAAGTCATCAACCAGAAACCATATTCCTCCCGGCAAGAGACCTGAGACTATTCCGTCGATCAACGACAGACGATTTAAATCGACCCCGGGCAGCCATGCACCGATCGCCCAGCTGCCGACTATCACCAGAACGCCGATCGCACCCGCGCGTATCTCATCGCACAAATTGACGCCCACGGCCGCCACCCAAATGAGCAAACTGCTCAACGCGATGCCAGCCAGCAGCGTGAATGGTTCGAACGGTGCGACTTCATCAGGGTAACTTGGCGTTCTTTCCCAGAGCAAATTCGCCACGAAATAGACGGCGAGCGGCAACCACAGTGTTGCTAAGGCCGTCGCCAGCTTGACGATGGCCGAGCGTTTGGAGGAGATCGGAAGCGACTGCAAAAATGCGGCGGTTCGCTGAGACTGCTCACTTGCCGCAGCGCCTGCTCCCAGAAAAATACTCGCGGCAAGAACGCTGAATGCAGAAAGCGCGACCAAGATTCGCGTTCCCTCTGTTTGGCCAAAGTAAGGGATTGCCAGCGACGGGAGGGCGGCAGTCAGCAACAACAGCGCCTTCCACTGCTGCTCCCGCCACTCTTTCCACAACAAGCTTCGCCACACGCCGTTCATGGCTTCGTCCTCGATTGAATTGCGACTCCAACGAGCCGCCAGATTCTTCGCTTCGCTCAGAATGACTCTCGCGCGAATCACACTCACCAACTAGCCGGATCCGCCACGCGGTCCGGGAAGACGCGTCCATCCCAACTCGCACCGCCGTCCCGGAGGGCGTGGCCCTACGGCTAGCGGCCAATACCTAACTATTTTGTCGCTTAGCGCTGCGGCGCGAGCTCCTCGACCGACATCGCAGCCCCCGCGTCGTCGTCGTTCACCCCTGCCACGTACGCCGCGAAAATTTCGTCGAGGTTGAGATCAACCACTCGATACCCCACCCCCTCGCGATCCAGCAGCGCCCGCACTGCGGCCGCATTCTGCACCGTTACGGCGACGTCGTCCCCCGCACGCTGCAGTTCCAACACCGACATGTCGTCGCGCACCGTCGCCAGCGCAACCCGGTCAAGCACGAACTGTTTCACATCCCGCCGCAGCGTCTCGGTATCGGCCTGCCGCACCAGGCGGCCGCCGTCGAGAATCGCGACCTCGTCCGCCACCGGCTCGACTTCGTACAGCAGATGCGAACTGTAAAACACCGTTCGCCCTTCCCCTTGCAGATGCGTGATGAGATCCCGATTGAATTGCTTCCGCATCACCGGATCGAGCCCCAGCGCCGGATCGTCGAGGATCACCAACTCCGGCCGATGGGCCAGCGCGAGCACGAGCCCCAGTCGCACGTTCTGCCCCTTCGACAGGTGCTTGATTTTGGTCGCGAGCGGCAATTCGAATTCGCGGAGATACTTCAGCGCGAGATCATGATCCCAAGTCGCGTAAAAGGGGGCGACGAACCGCACGATCTCGTGGACTCGCATCCAACCGTACATTTGCTGGTCTTCTGCGAGGTAGCCGACGCGCGCTCGCACCTTCAGCGCTTCGGTCGCGGGGTCGAGGCCGAGCACTCGCACCTCGCCCTGATCGCACTTGAGCAGCCCCAACAGCATCCGAATCGAAGTCGTCTTCCCGGCGCCGTTGCGCCCCAGGAACGCGAACGTCTTGCCGCGTTCCACGCGCATCGTGAGGTTGCTGAGGACCTGCGTCCGCCGGAACGACTTGCAGACTCCCTGCAGTTCGATCGCGTACTTCGCGCTGCCGTCGCTGTTCGATACCTGGCTCATGACAAGTTCCCCGCAAGATCGTGGGCTGCCTGTTCGTCGAGTTCGCCCAGCGCGACCGACAACAATTCGTGAATCTGTTCGTGGCTGAGCCCCAGCGACTGGGCCTGCCGCCCTATCTGCCGGAGTTCTTCGATCAGTCGTGCGCGTTGGCCCGGGGAGGCGTTCGCCTTCGCCCCGTCGGCCACAAACGTCCCCTGCCCTTGCCGCATCTCCAGCAGGCCGTCGCCTGAGAGTCGCTCGTAGACGCGGAGGATCGTGTTCTGATTAACGCCGAGGTCACGCGCCAACTCGCGCACCGAAGGGAGCCGTTCGCCTGGCTTCAGGCTGCCGGCGGCGCAGAGCGACGCGATCTGATGGGCAATTTGCCGCGAAATCGGGGCCGAGGAGCCTTTTTCGATGCGAAGGAACATCGCAAGTCGTTCGCCGGGAACCGTAATTTGGTGCGAGAAAAGCAGTAGTGATTACAGTTGTATAACAGTGTTCTTTTGCGGCGTCAAGCTTTTTTCTAGAGGCGAAGAATGGAAGCGGATTTTCGCCGATGTGGCGGATGCGCGCAGATTAAGAGAAAGCCGGAAGAGCAGATGGAGAGGAGATGCGCGCAACCGCATTTCAGATCCGCGGAAATCCGCTCAATCCGCGATCATCCGCGTCCTATTCGTCGCACTGCCAAACGACGCCGCGATCAACCGCTGAGGTAGTCGCTCGTCGCTCGATGCGACGCAGCCATGAACCCCGCGCCGTCAGAAAACCGCTTCAGCCCTGCCCGCTTGACCGCGCCGTCTTCAACAACCCTGATTGGCGTATAGCTCGGATGTCGTCCTTCCTTGTACGGCGAGTTGCTCCGCGCGTTGTAGCAGCAGATGAGCGCCCACCGATCGTGCGGCGAACGATTCTGATCGCTGCGGTGCAGCGTGTTGGGGTGAAAGAAGAGCGCATCGCCAGGCGCCATCTCGAGGTAGACCAGTTCCATTCGCTCGACGGCAGCCGCCACACGTTCCGGATCGGCGCCCGTTTGGTCGCCGATTTTCACGTGGGTCAACCGGCCCATGTCATGGGAACCCTTCAGCACCTGCATGCAACCGTTGGCCCGCGTCGCCGGATCGACGGCGATGAAGACGCTGCACAAGTTCGGCGTCAGCACGCCATTCTCGTACCAATAACCGTAGTCTTGATGCCACTCCCAGGCCCCGCCCGTGACAGCCTGCTTCATGATCATCTTTGAGTGGTAGTGATACGGCTCGTCGTCGAGCAGTTGTCCCACGGAGTCGACTACGCGCCGGCTGCGAGCGAACATGCCGTAAATGTCGTCGCCCGGGTGATTCCACAGCGACAGCCGCACGCTGCCGCCGGCGCCGTCGGCGCGGCCGAACGCATTGTCGTCGAGAGCCCGATCTTCCTTCGCCGCCCGGCAGAGAAGCTCAGTTTCTTCAGCGTCAAAGAGGGCGGGAGCGACCAAAAAGCCGTCGCGGCGGTAGGCATCGAGTTGTTCAGCAGTGAAGATTCCCGACATCTCCCCCTCCACGTCGTCGTTGCCCGCGCGTCATCCTGAGCAACGCGAAGGATCTAGCGTCCCAAACGAGATTCTGGATTCTTCGCTCCGCTCAGAATGACAAACCGCGCTATGTCGTCGCTGGCTGAGCAGCCGCCGGCTTCGTGGTGAAGTTTGCCTCAGCGTCACGCAGGCAATTCTTAATCTGCCGCACCGCCTGCTTCAGCCGCTCTTCATTCTCTACGAGCGACATTCGCAAGTACCCTTCGCCCGCCGGGCCAAATCCGCTGCCGGGGCTCACGGCGACGTTCCCCTTTTCGAGCAGCATCATGCCGAAATCCATCGTGCTCATCCGCTGCCGCCAGAGATCGGGAATCGGCGCCCAGAGGAACATCCCCGCCTTCGGCGGCGTGATGTTCCAGCCGAGTCGCGACAGCCCTTCGCACAATGCGTTGCGGCGGCCTTGGTAAATCTTCGACTGCTCCTCGACCGCCGTGTCGGTGTTCCGTAGCGCCACGATCGCCGCGATCTGAATCGCTTGGAACATCCCGTAGTCGTAGTATCCTTTGATTGTCCCCAGCGCACGAATCATCTCGGCATTGCCGCAACAGTACCCGACGCGCCAGCCGGCCATGTTGTAGCCTTTGCTCATCGTCGTGAACTCAACGCCGACGTCGATGGCGCCCTTCGACGCTAGGAAACTCGGCGGCTGGTAACCGTCGTACGCCACGTCGGCGTAAGCGAAGTCGCTCAGCACCATGAAGCCGTACTTGCGAGCGAGCTTCACGACCTCGTCGAAGAACCACTGCTCCACTACCACGCTCGACGGATTGTGAGGGTAGTTGAGGATCAGCAGTTTTGGCTTCGGGTAGAGATGCTCGCAGGTGTAGGCAATGTTCGCGAGGAATTTTTCGCTGTTAGCGACCTCCAGCGAAATGACGTTCGCCGACGCGAGCGCCACCGAATAGACGTGAATCGGAAAGTAAGGGGCGGGAACAATCGCCGTATCGCCCGGCCCCATCAGGGCCAGACACATGTGGCTAAAACCCTCCTTCGATCCGAGGCAAACAATCACCTCGCTCTCGGGGTCAAGCCGGGCGCCGTACTTCCGATGATACTTGCTCGCCACCTCGCGGCGGAGGTTCACGATCCCAATGTTCTTCGAGTAGCCGTGGTTCCCTTCGTCCTGGGCCGCCTCGGCGAGCTTGTCGATCACCGACTGATGCGGCGGATCGCTCGGATTGCCCATCCCCAGGTCGATGACGTCGTCACCGGCGCGACGCTTGTTATGCAGCATCCCATTGATGCGGCCAAACAGATACGGTGGCAACCGCGTCACCCGCTCGGCGATCTGAACCTTAAACGGCGGATAAGTTTCGTCAGGAGAGTTCGACATGGACCAAGTCAAAACAGTTCGTGAAAGGTAGCCGCGGGTCAACGACCCGTCGGAGCGGCGCGGTTGGGCGTCAATCAAATACGAAAGCCCGGCGCTACCAGACCAAGTATACCCGCGCCAGGTTCGCCAGCCTACGCGAACGGGCTGCGGTTGCGCCGCCCGGCGTCCGCGACTCGACGCCGCGCAAAAACGGAGCGAGCCGCCAAAAACTGGCGGCTCGCTCTCCAGACTGAAATCTTCACGTCGCCAGGGCTACCGAGCCACCGTCGGTCGCACCGCGGTATCCTCACGCACGGCCCCAGCCTTCGGCTGATCGGGGGAGTGCGTCGAGCCAACCAAGTAGTTGTCGACCCGCGCCCGGGAGTTGATCTCCTCGAACTTCTCGCCCATCGCCATCCGCAACTTCTTCTCGAAGATATCGCGTTGGAGAATGGTGCGGACTTGCGGGTCGTTCAGGTCGATGTCCATCCGCTCCGTGCGGCCTTCACAGCGCAGGATGACGAACTTGTCTCCCATCTGCACAATCTCCGACAGTTCGCCATTCTGCAATTTGAAGGCGGCGTCTTCCAGCAGTTTCTGCCCGCCATGACGCCCCAACGGCGGGACTTCGCCACGGAGTGCCTTGCTCGTCGGCTCGACCGAGTACTCGGCGGCTAAGTCGCCGAAGTATTCGGGCGACGGATTCTGACGAGCCTTGTTCCACACCTCTTGAGCACGACGCAAGTTCCCCAACACGATCGCGCGGCAGCGGACGCGCTCGCCGTAGTTCGCGTCAAAGCCCTTGGCGATGTCTTCTTCAGTGACTTGAACGTCTTTCGCCGACAACTTCTTCAGCGCGGCTGAGGGCCACACCGAATCTCGCAGGTAGCGTTCCTTCGTCACGCCTTGCTCGGCGACGACGGTCTCGATCCACTTCGGCAAATCGGCGTTCCCCTGGGCGTCGAGAACGCCGGCGAGTTCGGCCGCGTGCCGCATTTCGGCGTCGAGGTCTTCCGGCAGTACTTTCACGCCGGTCGCCTGCAGCTCTTGCTCCAGCAGCGTCCGCGAGATTTCGCCTTCGAGGACTTCCTCGCCGTGACGGAGCAAGCATTCGGCGCCCAATTCCTGCATCGTGATCCGGTCGCCGTTGACCGTCGCCACGACGCCCGGCATCGTCTTGCTCAACTCAGGATCGTTGTAGACGTTTTTCACGACTGCGGTTTGTTGCACTTTTTCGAAGATGCCGGTCGCCGCGTCGCGCAGCTTCTCTTCTTTGATCCGTTCAACGAGTCGCTCCTGCACCTGAGCGAGGGGCATCGGCTGCGGCTGCAATTGTTCATCGCACTTCAAAATGATGAACTGCTGCGCGACCTGAATGATCGCCGAGATCTGCCCCGGCTGCAGGCGGAACGCCTCGGCCTCAATCGCCGGGTCGCCGACGTGACGGCGAATCGGCTGGATCATGCCGCCGATGCTCGCGCTGTTGACGTCTTCGGAATGCTCAATCGCCAATTTGGCGAAGCTGTCCGGATTGGCTGCCAATTGGGCGTGAATCTGGCGCGCCTTGGCGCCGTCGCTCACGGCGATCAGCCGCGCCCGCACCATCGGCCCAAATTCCTGTTCGTACGCCTTCTGAATCTCTTCGGGCGAAACTTGCAGTTCCTTGTCGGCCAGCTTTCGCAGCGCGAGCGTCGGCCACACGATGTCGCGGGCATACTCTTGAGCCGTGACGCCGCGTTCCTTCTCCAGCATGTCGAGCCATTGCTCACGGCCGAGTTGAAAACGCTTCGCCATCCGGTCGATCTCGGCGTCGATTTCCGCCTGGGTGACCTTGATGTCGTGATTCGCGCAATGGTTGGTGATCAGTCGCTTGTTGACGAGGCTTTCCAGCACGTCCTCGCCGAACCGCTGCACGCAGGCGTCGGCAAGCGCCTCTCGGCTGATGTCCTTACCGTTGACCAAGGCCATCACATTGTGCGTCGGGCGACCAGGTCGAGGCAGAGGTTGACTCTCATCGACAGCCACAGCGGGAGTCGCAGAGTTCGCCGCGGGAGCCGCCGCCGACGCCGGAACGTCGCCCTGCGTCCAGCGAATCAGCACAGCCACGCCCAGCACCGTCGTCGCGATGCCGAACCAGATAAAGCGATGTTTCCACTCAGCCGCGCGCATGGCAGCTTCAGCCTCCGTGCAAGACATAACGGTTTCTCCATAAACCGGGCGCGATGCGCTCGCTCAGAATCGAAAGCAATGACTGCCTGCCCCTAGCCGGACCGCCACGCGGTCCGGAAACCCGGAGGCCATGGGCCTCCGGCTAATGGCAAAGCCGTCGTCGCTCGATCCGCGCGGGGATGCGAATCACGCGATAAAACTGGGTCGCTGCGCCGTCAATCGTTGATCAGCGCCGCAAGAACGTCGGGTGGTTCCGGCGGGAGTATAGGCCGGAGCGGCGAGAATCGCCAATAGAACTTACTGAGCCTGCTAGCACGCGAACGATCGCGTCAACTTCGGCTTTGGAACTATTCCGTCGAAACTCGCATGGCCTCGTGATGGTGAACGCGACAGTTTGGCAATGAGGCCCGGAGTCGCTCGGCGCCGTCGTTGGTGATCTTGGTCCATCGAATGAATAGCTCGTTGACCGCAGGCATCGACGCCAGCAGGGCAACTCCATCGTCCGTCACCGGAACCCCAGTGAGATGGAGCTTCTCGAGCTTAGGCAGTTGAGTCACCTCACGGAGGCCCTCGTCGCCTATCTTTGTGTAGGTCATCGAGAGTTCCGTCAATTTGGACATTCGCGCGATCGCCGCGATATTCTCATTATTTAACTCGGCCCGATCGATTCGCAACCCCTCCAAGTAAATCAGCCCCGACAGGGATTTGACGTCCTCGGCGGTGATCTTGCGTCCCCGCAAGTCGGCCGTACGAACTTCGACGAATCCCTGCGGTCCGACGAACGCCTCGACAAGCCAGCGCTGCCAATGGGGCCCCGCGGCGCCAACCGTGGTTGTCGTGCCGCCCATATCGTCGAGTCGTGACAGTGAGACGGCTTGATCTCGATAAGGCTGCACGTACAACGACCAGGCCCCGAGCGCCAGACAGCAGAGCGCCGTAAAGACCAGGAACGAGCGGATGCTGAACCTTAACTGCCGGCGCACCCATCGCAGAATTGAAGCCACGACGGGACGAAGTTGTGCCATGCTGAATGTTCGCAAGCGATGAAAGGCGCCGAACGGCTCCAAAATAGATTTGCGTCCCCCTACTCGGTCGCCGACCTGCCCTTCTTCAAGGAGAAGGCGATTTGTTTGCCGTCGGGAGACCAATCGGGGTCAGCATTGTCATCCGCCGAGTCGAGCCCCTTTAATTTTCGGGGCGGCGTCTCCGGATGATCGACGTCGAGCAAATAGAGTTGCTCGGGATCCTCAGTCGAGGGATCTGGCTTCCAAGTGAAGGCGATCTGTTTGCCGTCGGGAGACCAACTGGAGTGCGAGAAGTAACCGCCGTCCACCAGCCGTTTCGCGGACGCGTGCTTCATTTCGGCATCGAACGTCGCCAGCATCAGCGCCCCGTTCGGGTCGGCGAAACAAACACGCAAGCCGTCGGGGGCGATGCTGAGCCCTTGATAAACGGGAACGCGGCGCAGGACGCCGTATTCCGTCCCTGCCGTCAAGTCGAAGATCGACAGCCCCCCGCCAGAATTGGCCGCGACGACTCGGTTGCCAACCGGCGACCAACGGGGGCTCCCCCAATGTTCCATGATCGTCTCGCGGCCGTCCCCGTCGACGTCCATCACGACGATGCCCTCAGACGTGTACGTGTGAGCGACAATCTGCTTGCCATCGGGAGACCAACTTGGCATCGCGCCGTGGCCGATCTCTCGACGATCCTCGCCATTGGCTCGGATCACTTCAATCCGCGTGCTATTGACGTCGTGATTGATCAAGCTGACGTCGTAGGCGAGCCACTCGCCATCCGGCGACCAATCGGGCGATCCGTACGTTTTCCCCGCTTCGCTGGGTAAGGGATGTAATCCGGCGCCGTCGACGTCAATGATGTGCAGCACGCGCCCGCGCTCAGGAGGCTCGGCTGGCACTTGAGCGAACGCTCGAGTTTCAATTGTCGCTAATAACCAGCACGCCGCCATGACGACGGCCGCCAGGTTGACGACGCGGCCAATTCGACCGCACACGACCAAGAGAAGACAAGCCGACACCAGAAACCTCCTGCCAGTTGGCCATAACATGAAGCCACACAGAACGGTCGACTCTTTTTACGCTATCTGACTCCGTTTCCCAATATTTAAATGCATCTAGCTTAAAACGGAGAGGATCAACTGCTCCGACAAGACTGAAAAAGGCCGAAAGAGATCTAGCTGCCGCTGACTTCCGTCTCTTTCGCCTTCGCCAGATCGTTCGCCGAGTTCTCGTACTTCTTGGTCAGCTCTTGGATCTCGTCCTTCAGTCCTTTGCAATCGTCTTCCGACAGCTCGCCATCTTTTTCGGCCGTGTCGGCGTGCTTATTACCGTCGCGGCGAACGTTGCGGATCGCGATCTTCGCCTCTTCGGAGAGATCCTTCGTACGGGCGATCATCTTCTTCCGCACGTCGCCCGAGAGAGGCGGGATGTTCAGGCGGATCACCTTGCCGTCGCTGTTCGGGGCGAGGCCGAGATCGCTGTTGATGATGCCGCGCTCGATGTCCTTGATCGTCGACGGGTCGAACGGACGTATCACCAGCTGCTGCGGCTCGGGCGCGCTGACCGACGCGATCTGCTTAATCGGCGTCTGCGATCCGTACACCTCGACCCGCAGAGAATCGACGAGACCGGGGTTCGCGCGGCCCGTCCGAATGCCTGTCAAATCGCCCTTCAGCTTGTTGATGGCCTTTTCCATGCGCTCTTCGGCGTCCATCAAGATCTCATCCGAACCCATTTTCTCTCTCCCTCTTTAACTTGGCGCTTTCTTTGCGCCTTCGCGCCTTTGCGAGAGACTTGCCGGCATGTCTCTCGCAAAGGCGCGAAGGCGCAAAGGGAACGCAAAGAACTGATTGAAATAATCTAGTGCTTGATGCTCAGCTTTTCCCACTGGTGACGCGCGTGCCGATCGCTTCGCCGCGGACGGCTTTTTCGATGTTGCCGTCGGTCCGGTAGTTGAAGACCAGAATCGGCAGGTTGTGTTCCATGCAGTGCGCGATCGCCGTCGGGTCCATCACCCGCAGATTCTGATTGCGGACCTGCTCAAACGTGAGGTCGCGATAGAAGACGGCATGCGGATTCTTTTCGGGATCGTCACTATAGACGCCGTCGACCCGCGTCGCCTTCATCAGAATGTCAGCTTCCAGTTCCAGCGCCTTCTGCGCGGCGGCGGTGTCGGTCGTGACGAACGGCGCTCCGGTGCCGCCGGCGAGAATGACGATCCGCCCCTTCTCCAAGTGCCGACTCGCACGGCGGCGGATAAACGGCTCGGCGACGCCGTCACACTTCAGCGTGCTCATCAGGCGCGTCTCGCAGCCGAGCGACTCCAGTGCGTCCTGCAGCGCGAGTCCGTTGATCACCGTCGCCAGCATTCCCATGTAATGGGCGGTCGCTTCGTGAACGCTCGAATTGCCCGCAATGAACTGGGCGCCCCGCAGAATGTTGCCGCCGCCGATGACGATGGCGATCTCGACTCCCTGCTGTTTCGCTCGATACGTTTGCGCGGAGATGTGGACCACCTCCTGCATGCTGATGCCCCGCTCGCCAGTGGCGGCGAAGCTCTCGCCCGACAGCTTCAGCACGATCCGCTTGTAGGGGCCAGACGTTTTTACAGGCGCAGGTTGAGACATAACGGCAGTTTTCATCAAGACACCTGGGGGAAGGGCGAGGCCAGTATTCTCTCGCAAAGGCGCGAAGGCGCAAAGAACCGCCAAGAAGAAAATTGCATTTCTTTGCGTTGTTCTTGGCGACCTGTGACGTATCACAGATCGTCGTAGTGTTTATTTAGTCCTGGGCTCCGCCCGGGGGTCGGCTTCCGTTCCGGTACGCATCGTCGCGCGTGGTGCTACCCCCGGGCGGAGCCCGGGGCTGTAGATGCAGCGCATAAAAAAAGCCCCGACCTGGATAGGCCGGGGCTTTCGATAGTTCTCGTTGAAATAGGCCGCTTAGCTGGCGGTCCCGGCACTTTCGCCCAACGTCCAGCGATGGAACTTCTTCAGCTTCATGCCGCCCGATTTGGCCAGGGCGCCGACCGTCTGCGTTTCGTCGCGAACGAACGGTTGCTCTTCCAAGACGTTCTCGGCGTAGAAGTTCCGCATCCGGCCTTCGATCATCTTTTCGATGATCGCTTCTGGCTTCCCTTCCTGGCGAGCCCGCTCCTTTTGGATTTCTTGCTCCTGGGCGATCAGCTTCGGATCAAGCGCATCCTTGGTCGCGGCCTTCGGGTTCATTGCGGCGACGTGGAGGGCGACGTCCTTCGCCAACTGGTCGTTGCCCCCCTCGACTTCGACCAGCACGCCGATCTTCGCCATGTGGACGAAGCCGCCGGCCGAGGTGTCGACGCGATGGAGCCGGGCCAGGCGGAAGACTTCGCGAATCTTGTTCTGCAGTTCGTCGCGCTGGTCGGCCAAGGTCATTCCCTTGCGGCTCGGCGAGGGCTGCGCCCACAACTCGTCCGCCGTCTTCGCGCCAGGGCCGGTGGCGAGTTGCAGAGCCAGGTCGTTGGCCAACTGCACGAACTCGTCGTTGGTGGCGACCGGCGCCGACTCGCATTGCAGCTCGATCATGGCGCCGACCTTCTTGTCGACGCTGGCCGAGACGCCAATGCGGCCTTCTTCGGTCACGCGATCGCTCCGGGCGGCCATCGTCTTGACGCCATCTTCGCGCAGCTTCCGCTTGGCGGCTTCAATGTCGCCGCCCGCTTCGGTCAGGGCCTTCTTGCAATCCATCATGGGAAGCGACGTTTCATCGCGAAGCTGCTTCACCAATGCCGCGGTAATTTCGGCCATTGCCTTCACTCCTAATCTGGTTCTAAGTCATCTCACGCAAGGGCGCAAAGACGCAAAGGAAAGACAAAAGCAATCACGCATTTCTTTGCGCCTTCGCGCCTTTGCGTGAAATCCTAATGCCTATTTTTTAAGACTGTTGGATGGTTTAGAGGCCGAAGGAAACTAATCCTTCGCCGGTTCGACCATCTCGGCCCGCTTCATTTGGGCCTGTTGAACCGATTGCTGAACCTTCCCCTGGGCGATCGCGTCGGCCAGGATCTTCACGATCAGCTCGATCGACCGCATGCTGTCGTCGTTGCCGGGGATCGGCAAGTCGACCAAGTCGGGGTCGCAGTCGGTGTCGATCAGCGCCACGGTGGCGATGCCCAGCTTGCGGGCTTCCTTGATCGCGTTCTTTTCCTTGCGCGGGTCGACCACCACCATGCACTCCGGCAGGCGGGTCATCGTCCGCATACCGTTGAGGTTGTGGTGAATCTTGCGGTACTCGCGCGTGAGGGTCGATTGCATCTTCTTCGAGTACGTCTTGATCTCTTCGCCTTCGCGAATCTTCTCGAGTTGCTCAAGGCGGCCGAGGCGGTCGCGAATCGTGCGGAAGTTCGTCAGCGTGCCGCCCAACCAGCGGTCAGCGACGTAAGGCATACCGCAACGCTCGGCTTCGCGTTGAATCGTCTCGCGGGCCTGACGCTTGGTCCCGACGAACAGGATGAGGCTGCCGTGCGAGGCGACGTCCGACAGGTACTTTTTGGCCCGCAGCAGACCGCGGATCGTTTCGCGGACGTCGATGATGTGGATCAGATTGCGGCGGGCGTAAATGTACGGCCGCATCTTCGGGTTCCAACGGCTCGATCGATGGCCGAAATGGACGCCCGACTCTACCAACTCTTTCACGAGGGTCGTAGTCGACACAGTTCAAACTCCTGACAGTGGCACGCCGGCTATGTCCCATGAGTGCGACCGACAGAGCGATCGCGGGCGTCCGGCGTTGGCAAGGAAACGTTCTCGGCCTACGTCTACGATCCACCCTACCCGAGGCCGCGCGAGCAAAGTGGAGCCCTGTAATTTAGCGGCATCCCGGCAGATCGTCCAGGTAGGCTGAGCCTTTAGCCGCCGGTCAACGACCAGCCGGAACGGCACACTGCGAGGAAATGGCGATTACGCCCCAATCTCTTTCAAACCCGCCAAGAAGGCTTCATGCAACGGCCCATTGGTCACCAGCACCCCGCGGTTGGTCGCCAGGGTCCGTCCGTGCGAAAAGTCGAGGGGCTTCCCGTCGAGGTCGCTCACTCGCCCACCAGCCTCCTCAACCACGATCGAGCCCGCCGCCTGGTCCCAGATCATTTCGCGATAATCAGGCCGACTCGGCGAGAGGAGCCGCAGGATGACGTCGCCGCCCCCTGCTGCCAGAACGGCATACTTGGCTTGGCTGTCCATAGGCACCGGGTCGGCCGTGACTCCGAGCTTCGTCGCCAGGTCGCCAATGCTGTCGGCGTCGGTGTGCGACTTTTCGACCGAGCGCAGCAGCCGCGCCCCGGCCGGATCGCTGATTTTCGACGCCGTCAGCCGGGTCCACTTGCCATTCGGCTCGGCCAGCGATTGCACCCATGTCCCTTGGCCGCGCCCAGCCAGAAGTATGGAACCCGCTCCCCCCTTGGCTGGGCGAACCCCCTCTTCCAATTCGGGGCACCCAAGGGCGCCAAGCACGACCTTGCCATTTTCCACCAGCGCCAACGCCACCGCGTACTGATCCTTCCGCAGAAACCCCTTCGTCCCGTCGACCGGGTCGAGCGTCCAGAAGGTCGCGGACGCCTCGTTCGAGCCGCGGTCGATCCACTCGCAAACCGATTCGGCCGTGGCGGCCGGCTCGACCGATTGGACAAACCGCGTAATCTGCTCCAGCGTCGCCCGCGATTCATCACCTTGCAGCGCGCCGGAGCTTTCTTCGCCCACCAGCACGGCATTGGGGAACCGCTCGGCCAATCGTCGGGCGACGATGGCCTGAGCCGCAAAGTCAGCGACCGTCACCGGCGACTTGTCACCCTTGGTGATCGCCTCGCCGATCATCTCCGCTTGGACGCACCGCACGAGGTCCGATGCCTCGCGAACGGCGGCGACGGCAAACTTGGCAATGTCGGAATCAAAGAACTCGGGCACGTGACGGCTCCCAATGGCAAGGCCAACAAAAAAAGGAGTCAGGAGCCAGGGGTCGGGAGTCAATCCAATTGACTCCTGACTCCCGACCCCTGACTCCTCGCCTAAAACTACCCCGCAAGGATTCGAACCTTGAATGAGGGAATCAAAATCCCTAGTGTTACCATTACACTACGGGGTAACGCGTAAGCCGCTAATTTACCGATTGCCGCCGCGCTCCGCTACCGCGTCGCGGCTAAGTTCTGCGTGAGCGCCATTGCCGCGGTTAGCCGCGACGCGTCAGCGGAGCGGTCGCTCCTCATGCCCCCTCCGCCCGCAGGCGACTCGCCACCGCGAACGAAACCTGCTCCAGTTCGCGAGCCAAATCGACCCCCACCTGGCTCACTCCTTCAGGAAGGGCCAGCGAGACGGGAGCAAAGTTCACGATCCCCCGCACGCCCGCGGCCACCAGCACGTCGGCCGCCGCTTGGGCGAACGCCGCCGGCACGGCGACCATTCCCAGGTCGATCGCGGCTTGAGCGACCACCTGGCTGATTTCTTCAATCGGCCGAATCTCGATTCCCTCGACGTGGCTCCCCACCTTCGCCGGGTCGGAGTCGAACGCCGCCGCCACGCGAAATCCCTGCGATTCAAATCCTTTGTAGCCCAGGAGGGCACGGCCCAAGTTGCCGACCCCCACCAGGGCGACGGTCCAGACGCGGTCGGTCCCCAGAATCCGGCGGATCTCGCTGATGAGTTCGTCGCAGCGATATCCCACGCCCGGGTGGCCGAAGGCGCCGAAGTGGGCCAGATCTTTCCGCACCTGGGCGTCGCTGAACCCGAGCCGCTCGCCCAACTGGCTGCTGCTGGTGGTTTGGATCCCCTCGGCGACGAGATGCTGGAGCTCTCGGAGGTAGAGACTCAGCCGGTTGACGACCGCGGCGGGAACGGAGCCCGATTCCGAACGACCAGATTCCGAACGAGAAGTCGGCGGCTTCGACGAGCTCATGCCTGGCGGCTCACGGCGGGAAGGAAGACCTGGGGCAGGCGTTCTGGAGGCCGAAAAACGATCAGGCCGCCTCGGCAACTCACTCTAGACCAACTCCCGTGTGCCAGCAAGCGAAGTGCAAGGCGCCATCGCGGGCGGATCGTCAACCCTGCTAACAACTTGCGACTCAAACCGCCCCGTTGCAGCGCCAATTTGGAGCCTCTCCGGCGCGACGCGCTCGATCGACCGTCACAACGCCCACCGGCGCCGCAAGCGCGCATCTTGAGTTGATCGCGCTTCTCCGCCCCAACCCGATCTCTTCGCGCATCCGCACGACGCGCCGTCGAGTTTTCTGACAGGGCAAAGTCAACCAGGCGGGTGGTATCGATTGGATGGCCTGAGGAACCTGCGTGTCATGCGAAACTGACGCGATCTGGCTAAGGAGGGAAGGCTGTAACTTCCGAATCTATTGGGGACGGGAAAGCGTTCCGTCTTGACCAAACCGTCTAGTTTTACACACGAGTCTCTGTCGACTCACAGGTAAGGGAGGCAAAGGAATGAGAGCGAACATGCGTGAGACGACGCTCGCAGTCTTCGCCTTAGCCCTGCTGGCATCGCCAGCGTGGGCGGGGTACTGCGGCGTTGCTCGCTACAACGGGGTTGTCCCGTGTAGCCACCAACAAGACTGCCACACTGTTTACAAAACAGTGCGGTGCAAGGTCTACGAACAGAAAGAGATCACTTGCACGCGGACGGTCTACGACCGGGTCTGCGAAGACAAAGTGATCAACGTCACTCGGATGGTTCCCGAGACGTGCCAGAAAGAGGTCTGCTACACGGTCTGCAAGCCGGTGTACGAGACCAAGACTCGCTGCTACACCGTCTGCAAGCCGGTGTGGGAAACGAAGACGCGTTGCTACACGGTCTGCAAGCCAGTGTGGGAAACGCACTCGAAGGAAGTTTGCTACACCGTCTGCAAGCCAGTTTGGGAAACCAAGACTCGCTGCTACACCGTGTGCAAGCCGGTTTGGGAAACCAAGACCCGCTGCTACACCGTGTGCAAGCCGGTCTGGGAAACCAAGACCCGCTGCTACACCGTGTGCAAGCCGGTCTGGGAAACCAAGACCCGCTGCTACACCGTGTGCAAGCCGGTCTGGGAAACGCACCAGAAGGAAGTTTGCTACACCGTCTGCAAGCCGGTTTGGGAAACCAAGACCCGCTGCTACACGGTCTGCAAGCCAGTGTGGGAAACCAAGACGCGTTGCTACACGGTCTGCAAGCCAGTGTGGGAAACCCGTCAGCGTGAAGTGCAGTACCAAGTCGCGGTGAAGGTCCCCTACACCAAGACGATCCAGGTGAAGAGCGGCAACTGGACGACGCAAACCTACGAAGTCCAGCGTCCTGTCTGCAAGAAGACGGTCGCCAGCGTCGGAACGTTCGAGTGGGACGCTTGCCTCTGCAAGTGCGTCTACAAGCCCGGTCCGTGCGTGACGCTGACCTGCCAAGGCCCGCCGATCAAGTGCTGCAAGCGCGTTTGGGTTCCTTGCTGCATCGAGAAGACGATCAACTGCTGCAAGACGGTCTGCGAATGCCGCACCCGCACCGAGTGCTACAAGGTCTGCACGATGGTCCCCGAGACCAAGACCTGCGAGTACAAGGTTTGCCACATGGTCCCCGAAACCAAGACTTGCAACTACCAAGTTTGCAAGATGGTCCCCGAGCAACGCTCGAAGACCGTCTGCTACAAGGTCTGCAAGATGGTTGCTGAGACCAAGACCTGCAACTACCAGGTTTGCCACATGGTGCCTGAGCAGAAGACCTGCGAGTACAAGGTCTGCCACATGGTGCCAGAGCAACGGACCTGCGAGTACAAGGTCTGCAAGATGGTTGCCGAAACCCGTTCGTGCAATTACCAAGTCTGCAAGATGGTCCCCGAGCAACACTCGAAGACCGTCTGCTACAAGGTCTGCAAGATGGTTCCGGAACAGAAGACCTGCGAATACAAGGTCTGCCACATGGTTCCTGAGCAGAAGACCTGCACCTACCAAGTCTGCAAGATGGTCCCCGAGCAACGCTCGAAGACCGTCTGCTACACGGTGTGCAAGCCGGTCTGCGAGCAGAAGACGATCAAGGTCATGAAGTGCGTCCCCCGCACCGAGTGCTACACCAAGACGATCTGCTGCCCGAAGATCATCTGCAAGCAAGTTCCGGTCTGCGTCGCTTGCGAGCCGAGCTGCGGTTGTGCTGAAGAGCCGACCTGCGGCGTGGCCGACAGCTGCTGCAACTGAGCTGAGTAATGGAAGACTCAGAGGGGAAACCCTGAGTCGATAGATGAGGCTTGGTCAATGACGGTTCGGGGCGGCCCGATTCGCAACTGCGAGTCGGGCCGCCTTTTTTGTTGCGCCGTGGTAGAATTGCAATGTAATCCTCAGCGAGCCGGGGCGTCCCGCCCCCGGCGCGCGTCTTCGCAGGCGCAATAATGCCAGCCCCCTCATTCGACGACTCAGGTCTAGACAGAATGGTCAGGGCGGTCGATCGAGTTAGAGATCGCCTGGCGAGAGCGACCAATGCACTCAATGCGGAAAGGCTTCAGTACGCGATTGTAGGCAGCAGTGCGGTACTAGCTTGGATCGCGAGCGTAGACGAGTCAGCAACGCGCTTCACCAACGACATCGATTTTTTGGCGCACCGCAGTGACCAGATGCGGCTCAAGTCGGCTCTCTCAACTGCCGGGTTTGATGCGCAAGCTAGCGGGCATCACCTGATCTTCGTTGAAGGCTCCCAACCTAGCAGCCGACATGCTCTGCGAGTCGTATTTGCCGGCGAATACCTCCGCGAGTCCGACTTAGCAATAACGCCATCGCTCATCGAGTTCGTTAACTTCGGAGCTGCCAGAGTCCTCAGCCTCCAGCCCTTGGTTGAAATGTTGTTGATTGATCACCGCGTTAACGCGAGAGTCGACGTAAGAGACATGATCGACGTCGGCCTCATCGACGCTACGTGGACCGCACGGTTCCAAGCGGAACTCGGCGCCCGACTCCAAGCTCTTCTCGACGACCCCGATGGCTGAACGGCCGCCTCCGTCATTGCGGTCCGATACGCTACGGGCTCACAGCTCCTGCCAAAGTTCCAGAAGCGTTTCACTCTCGCGAGCTATCATTTCACGATGGGAAATAGCTCACTTACGACGAATGTCTCTCCCGGCAGACGCTCCAACTCCACCCACTCGTCAGCCGAAAGCACTCGAGCATCCGCATACCGCCCCGTCGGCTGCGGTTGGCGGTAAACCTCCAATGTGCGATCGACGAGATTGAGAATCCAGAACTCAGCGACGCCGTTCTCCGCGTAAATCTCTCGTTTGACCTCGCGATCAAAGTCGATTGACGCGTCGGCTACCTCCACCAGCAGTAGCACATCACGCGGTTCGGGATGAGCCGTGGCGTAGTAGTCTTCGCGCACAGCGAGTAGCGAAACGTCTGGTTCGGGTTCGCTGTCGGTCAAACGGACGGGATTCTGAACGCTCACGACTGCCCGGGCGGCGAACCGCACCCCAAACAGCTGAGTCAGCTTCCGCACGCACGCCGCATGCAATTCGCCAATCGACATCTTTTCGATAATCTCCCCGCGAATCAGTTCCACGCGGTCATTCTCATTGAGAATGCCCAAATCAATCATCTGCTCGTAATCGGCGAGCGAGAATCGATGGTGGGTACGGGCAATCGACATGATGTAGCAACCTCGGGCAGGTCCAACGCCTCAGTTCCAATTCTACCACGCCGACTACCCTGCGACGCCGAAGGCTCGTGAAGGGGGCGTTTGCCGCTATCTGTCGCGTGATCGATTTTTGGCGACAGGAAGCGAAATCCCTTGAAATCAATGGGGTTAGAATCACGACACCAGGCGACAAATGTCGCGACACAATTCGATTGGACGCTCATTGTCCGGGAACAAGCAAACACTGGCCACTCTCGCCCCACAGTCCAGTCCCGTAAGCATTCACAAGAGCCTCTAAGTCTAAATGCGTACCATGACGATGCCGGATCCAACAGTCAGCGACAGCTGGCCAGCGCATCAGCGGCCTGAAACAGGCGAATATGAACACCCGTCCACTATATAAAACGGCGCGGTCAAAAGCAACCCGGAAGATGAACGATTCCGAACGGGCTGCCGCGCCTGGCGGATCTTGAGACTCTCCCAGCCCCGCCGCCGCCTTGACGCTCCCCACCCCCAGGGCTAGCTTGTAGGGCTTGTTTTCACTCGGCGGAATCCCCTGGAAAAGCGGGCCCGTTGCTGAAAACTCAACGTCGTCCTCGGGGGATGACGACACCGTACATTCCGCCGTGCCGAACTAGCCCGCAGCCCATGTCGGTTGCCGCGGCGACGCCCGTCGGGCCTCGGCATTCAATTCAACGTTTCAACGATCTCACAGGGTAACTAACAACGATGGCTAAGACCGCCGGCGCCACCAAGATGGCCTACTACTTCGGCAAGACCAAGACCGAAGGAAAGAGCAACCAGAAACAACTCCTCGGCGGCAAGGGCGCCAACCTCGCCGACATGACCAGCATTGGTCTGCCGGTGCCCCCCGGCTTCACCATCACCACCGAGGTCTGCGACCTCTACTACAAGCACAAGCAAAAGCTTCCGCCGGGTCTGATGGACGAAGTTCGCAAGAACGTCGGCATCCTCGAGAAGGAAACGGGCAAGAAGTTCGGCGATTCCAAGGCGCCGCTGCTCGTCTCGGTCCGCTCCGGCGCCGCGGCCTCGATGCCCGGCATGATGAACACGATTCTCAACCTCGGCCTCAATGACGAAGCCGTCGTCGGCCTCGCCAACGCCACGAAGAACGAGCGGTTCGCCTACGACTCCTACCGCCGCTTGATCAACATGTTCGGCGACGTCGTCTCGGGCGTCGATCACGAGCACTTCGAAGTCGCCTTCGACAAGATCAAGTCAAAGTACAAGGCCAAGCTCGACAACGAAGTGCCGCTCGAAGGCATGATCGAGCTCTGCGAAGCCTACAAAGACGTCTACAAGAAGCACTACGGCAAGCCCTTCCCACAAGACCCGCTCGAGCAGCTTGAAGCCTCGATCGAAGCCGTGTTCAAGAGCTGGATGCAGCCCCGGGCCGTGAAGTATCGCCAAGTCGAAAACATCAGCGGCCTGCTCGGCACCGCCGTCAACGTCCAGTCGATGGTCTTCGGCAACATGGGCGACGACTGCGGCACGGGCGTCGCGTTCACCCGCAACCCGTCGACCGGCGAGAACAAGTTCTACGGCGAATTCCTCGTGAACGCCCAGGGCGAAGACGTCGTCGCCGGCATCCGCACCCCGCTGCCGGTCGCCGAAATGCCCAAGTGGAACAAGGCGATCCACAAGGCCTTGCTCGAAATCAAGGACCTCCTCGAGAAGCACTACAAGGACGTCCAGGACATCGAGTTCACGATCGAGCGCGGCGTCCTGTTCATGCTGCAGACTCGTAACGGCAAGCGCACCGGCGCCGCCGCCGTGAAGATCGCCTGCGACATGGTCAAGGAAAAGCTGATCGACGAGAAGACCGCCGTCATGCGGATTCCGGCCGGCGACCTCACCCAGTTGCTCCTGCCGAGCTTCACCCCGGCCGCGAAGGCTGCCGCGAAGAAGGATGGCAAGCTGCTGACCGTCGGCCTCCCCGCCTCGCCGGGCGCCGCCGTCGGCAAGCTCGCCTTCACAGCCTCGGAAGCCGTTGAGCGGACTCACGCTGGCGAAAAGGTATTGCTCGTCCGCAAGGAAACGAACCCTGAAGACATCGACGGCATGCATCTCGCGGCCGGCATCCTCACCAGCACCGGCGGCATGACCAGCCACGCGGCGGTCGTCGCCCGCGGTTGGGGTCGCTGCTGCGTCGCCGGCGCCGGCGAAGTGCAGATCGACGAGAAGACCCGCAAGATCAAGGTCGGCGGGAAGACCTTCACCCACAACGACGTGCTGTCGATCGACGGCTCGACCGGCGAAGTGATGGTCGGCGAGATCGCCACCCAAGAGCCGAAGCTCTCGGGCGACTTTGCCACCGTCATGAACTGGGCAGACAAGTACCGCACCCTCAAGGTCCGCACGAACGCCGACACCCCGGCCGACGCGAAGCGGGCTCGTGAGTTCGGCGCCGAAGGCATCGGCCTCTGCCGCACCGAGCACATGTTCTTCGAAGGCGATCGCATCGTCGCCATGCGGGCGATGATTCTGGCCGACAACCTGGCCGACCGGAAGAAAGCTCTGAAGAACCTGCTGCCGCTGCAGCGCAAGGACTTCGTCGGCCTCTTCACCGCGATGAAGGGCCTGCCGGTCACGATCCGCTTGCTGGATCCGCCGCTGCACGAATTCCTGCCGCACGACGCCAAGGCCCAAGGCGAACTCGCCAAGGAACTGAACGTTTCGCCGGCGTTCGTAAAGAACCGCGTCGCCCAGCTGCACGAGCAGAACCCGATGCTCGGCCATCGCGGTTGCCGCCTCGCGGTCACCTATCCGGAGATCCTGGAAACGCAGGTCACCGCGATCGTCGAAGCCGCCATTGCGTGCGTCGAGAAGAAGATCGACGCGCAGGTCGAGATCATGATTCCGCTTGTCGGCACCGCCGCCGAGCTGAAGATGCTCCGCGACCAGACGCAAGCGGTCATCGACGAGGTGAAGGAAGCCAAGAAGTTCACCGGCAAGCTGAATATCCTCATCGGCACGATGATCGAAATTCCGCGGGCCGCGCTGACCGCCGACCAGATCGGCGAGCAGGCCGACTTCTTTAGCTTCGGCACGAACGACCTGACGCAGATGACGTTCGGCTTCAGCCGCGACGACATCAACACGTTCCTGCCCGACTACATCAACAACGAGTTGTTGGCGCAGGATCCGTTCCAATCGCTCGACGTCACCGGCGTCGGTCAGTTGGTCGAGATGGGCGTCACGAAGGGCCGTTCGGTAAAGAAGGGCCTGAAGTGCGGCATCTGCGGCGAGCACGGCGGCGACCCCGCCTCGATCAAGTTCTGCCACACGGTAGGACTCGATTACGTCTCGTGCAGCCCGTTCCGCGTGCCGATTGCTCGGCTCGCGGCGGCCCAAGCGGCGCTGGCGGCAGGCAAGTAAGCGTCACGCTGACCTAATAATCAGCGTCGATTAACGTTTGACAGGATTACAGGATCAAAAGGATCGACAAGATATCTTTCGCGGAGGCTTTTCGCTCTCTCCGAAGAATCGTGTCGATCCGCTAGATCCTGTAATCCTGTCTATTTTTTTATCGGCGTCGAAAGCTTAACCCGCTTTGCGATTAAGTTTGGTAGACGACTCTTCGTCTTCGAGGTCGTCCGCGGCCGAGTGAATGCGAATCGCCGCCTTCGGCGGGCTCCGCCGTTCTTGGACGAAGCCCCGCTTGCCGCTGCGGAAGAACTCGCCGAACTCCGCCGCCGGCCCCACGGTGTAACTCGCCGTCAGCGCGGCCAACATTTCGTCGAACAGCATCCCCTGCCGGTAAATCACGCGGTAGGCGGCCTTCAGTTCGTCGATTTCCTCACGGGTCATCCCTGAGCGACGCAGGCCAACCTTGTTCAGACCGACCACCATCGCCATCTCGCCGTCGGTCAGCACGAACGGCGGGACGTCTTGGACGACCTTCGCGCAGGCGCCGATCATCGCCAGTCGGCCAATGCGGCAAAACTGGTGGACCGCCGCGGCGCCGCCGAGCACCGCCCGGTCGCCGACCTGCACATGCCCGCCCAGCAGAACATTGTTCGTAATAATCACGCGGTTGCCGACGCGCACGTCGTGCGCCGCGTGACTGCCGGCCATCATCAGGCAGTCGCTGCCGACGCGGGTTTCGCCTTCGGTCGCCATCGCCCGATGAATGGTGACATTCTCGCGGATCACCGTCCGCTCGCCGACGATCACGCGACCCGGCCGTTCCGGCGGGCTGATATGCTGCGGCAGGCCGCCCAAAACCGCGCCCTCGCCGACGACGACCTCGCGACCGAGAATCGTATGCCCCTTGATCGTCGTTCGCCCCGCTAGCTTACACCCCTGGCCGATCACCGCGTCCGCCTCTACGACCGAGAACGGCCCAATCTCGACGCTGGAATGAACGACGGCCCGAGGACTGACGATGGCGGTGGGATGAATCATCACGAGTGGGTCCTCAGTTTGTGCCGTGTGCATTGAGGGTAAGTCGGCGACGTGGCGACGATTGCGGGGCGGCAGGTCGTCGGGCGCCGGCGCAGCGAGTTCGATCGGGACTCAGCCGCTAGCGCTTATATCGGTCGTTCCGTTTGTGCGGGCTTAGCGTTTAGCCCACGATTCACGGCTGTTGATCCGCGCGACGCGTAGGCAGATGCTGGCGCCACAGGCCCGCGGCCCCCCGAATGGGGGTAATCTTTATCGCAAGTGCTTTAACTGTTACGAGTAATGGCATGTGCCCCTGGGATCACCGGCGCTCCCCACGGTACAATGACTGTCGTAAAAGAGAGCTAGCTTTGCGGCTACTTCGTATTTCATTGCGGTCGACCGCACCTCACGACCTCATTGTCTCCAGCAGCAAATGACCATGTCAGACGTAGTAAAACTTTATGACGAAGCCGACAAATTAAAGGCGGAAGGCAAGCTCGACGAAGCGGTCGTCAAGCTGGAACAGGCCGTCGCGGCGAACGATTCGTACGCCCTGGCTCACTCCGCCCTCGCGGTCGTGCTGCAGCGACTCGGCCGGCACGAAGAGGCGATCAAGCACGCCGTTCGCGTGACGGAACTCGAGCCGGGCGACCCGTTCAGCTTCACCGCCCTGAGCGTGACCTATCAGCGGGCCTACGCCGGCACGAACGAGATGGGTTACATCCGCCTCGCCGAAGACGCGATGGAGCGGAGCCGCATGATGGGGCAGCATCGACACTAGCAGCGGGTGCCCTCGCAGCAGTAGCCGCCGGTCAACGACCGGCCGGAGCGGCGTACACACCACGTTGGTGCAAATCGACTGACCACGGGGCGGCGTCCTTTCACACCGCTCCGGCAGGTCGTTGACCCGCGGCTGCTTTAGCTCCGCGTTGGCGCCGCGCCGTTTTCTTCGGCTTTGACGCGATCGCCTGCCGCAGCTGCGGGCGTGGGGACCGGATCTTCGCCCACCAACCGCGCCAGGCTCTCCGGGATATCAACCCCGCCGATGTCGCGCATCACCTGCATCATCGGCGGCAGCGTGCCGGCCATTTTGTGGAGGAAGTCGGCCGTGCTCGAACGCCCGTTGGCGCCGCCGCCGTTTTCCCACACGACGATCTTGTCGAATTTGATGTTGCTGATCGCCTTGGCGCTCGACTCGGCGAGCTTGTCGAGATGCTCGAGCATCATCAACTGGAAGGCTTCCTTGGCGCCGCCGCACGCTTCGACGATCTGCTTGAGGCCCTCGCCCTTCTTGGCGAGAATTTCGTACTGGCCGCGGGCCTCGGCTTCGAGCTTCGCGTAAATCGCCGCCGCCTCGCCCTCGGCTTCCAATCGGCGCTTGTCGGCCTCGGCCGCGGCGTCGACGAGGATGCGGGCCTTCTGAGCCTTGGCCGGAGCTTCGAACTTCGCCCGCTCTTCCGCTTCAACGCGCTCGGCGTTCGCGACGGCGGCTTTGGCCATGGCACGATGCTGCGCTTCCGCGACGGCGGCTTCCGCCTCGCGCTTGCGCACCTCGCCCTTTTGATACGCCTCGGCCTTTTGCACCAACAGCGTCGCTTGCGAGGCGGCAATTTTGGCCTCGGACAGGTTTTCGCCGTCGACCGCCTTGGCGTTGGCCTCGGCCACCGAAATACGCATCAACTGCTCGGCTTCCTTAACCTGCATTTCGCTTTGATACGCTGCGGTCTGCTCGCCGATCGTCTGTTCCTTGACGAGCTCCGCCAACCGCACCGCTTGCTCGCGCTGCGCCTCGCGAGTGCCGATTTCCTTCAGCTTGGTGGCGCTAGCAACCTGAATCGCCTTCTCACGATCGGCGTCAGCGACGCGGACTTCGCCCAATTTTTCCTGATCGGCCACGTCGCCGCGAGCCTGTTGAATCGCCTGCGACGCCGCTTTCTTGCCGATGGCGTCGATGTAGCCGCTTTCGTCGGTGATGTCGGTGATATTGACGTTGATCAGCACCAGGCCGATCTTCTTCAACTCCGGCTCGACCGAGTTCTGAATATGCTCAAGGAACGTATCGCGGTTGCGGTTGATGTCCTCGATCCCCATCGACGCAATTACTTGCCGCAGCTGGCCGAAGATGATTTCTTCCGCCTGCTTGCGGATGTCCTGCACAGACAGATCCAGCAAACGAATCGCTGCGTTGGTCATCACGTCGGGCTGCGTCCCAATGGCGACCGTGAAGACGCTCGGCACGTTGACGCGGATGTTCTCAATTGACAGGGCGCCACGAAGCGGGATTTCGATCTGGATCGGCTCGAGGCTGAGGTAGCGGTAGTCCTGGATGAGCGGCACAACGAACGCGGCGCCGCCGTGGACGGTCTTCGCGGCCTGGCCTTGGGAGGTCTTGCCGAAGATCACCAGCACCTGGTTGCTGGAGCAACGTTTGTAGTTGGTCTTCAGCAAGATGACCATGCAGAAGAATGCGCCGGCGAGCAAGAAGACGCCGACGGCAAGCCAAAACGTCGCCTCCGCGCTAAGCCCCAGAACTGCCAAAGTCGGAATGTATTCGATCATTGCAAGAGACCTTCTAAGTAGTGGCAATCGCACGATCGCCAGCGTCAGTTCAAATTTAGAAGCGAGTTATCTTTAGCTGCGGTTGTCTAACTAGATGACGTCCAGCGCTACAATAATGAAACCGAAACTTCGTCGAAGAACATCAAGCGCCGACCGTCTCAACGACGCGGCGCACGCGAACCACGTCACTCCCCTCCACGGCGACCACCTCGACAGTCTCGCCGGTGGGGAGTCGCTGGGTTTCGTCCGTCGTCGCTTGTAACTCTACAATGCGATTTTGCATTGAAACCTGCACTTTCCCTTTGCCCGTCCCGCTGGCCGGGATGGGGATGTAAACGGTTGCGCGCTTCCCAACGGCATTGCCGATTCGTTCGTTCCCCGACGATGAAAATCCCGCTATCTTCCGCATGATCCAATAAGTGCCGTACATCGCCCCCCAGCCGGCGGCTAGGGCCAGCAGCAAGGAAACTGGTTGGCTAAGTCCTGAACTTGTGGCCGCCTTGCCAACAACGCCGAAGAACGCCGCCGCCGCGATTAACGTGCGAAAGGACAACACGCTGAACAACCAACTGCTGTCGGGGTGTTGCACGCTGTCGGCGACGTGGGACCACGTGTTGTGATGTTCGGCCGCCGGATCGACGCTCGTCGCATCGCCGACGTCGCCCAGGTCATGGCCGAAGTGGCCGCCGCTCGCGTCGTGGCCGCCAAGACCAGCGTCATGGCCCAACCCGCCATCGACGCCATCGTGCCCCATACCGAGCAGCGTCAGGCCAAACTGGCAGACCATCACGGTCCCGCCGATGACGGCTGCAATCAAGAAAATGAGATCGAGCATAGTTCCAGGTCTCCCTCGCACGCCCACCGCGCCGCTCATTGTAGCGGTCGCGGTCACTCGTCGCCCGCCGGGGCGATCGAAAGTCATGCCGAGATCCGCCGCTGGACGCATTGAGAACTGCGGCAGAGGCAAATCTCGGGATGACTGCGAGGAACCCGATTCCTTGAGGGCTTATTCGCCGCGCGGCAACGCCTCTTGGCGGAATTCTTGCCGGGAAGAAAAGTATAGCTTAACGCCGTCGATTCCCTTGAGAACGGCGGAAACGCCCGATTTTCAGGCGGGGGCGGCCGAAATGGAAAGCAAATCGGCGTCGGAGACGCCTCCCACAACTAACTAGCAACTCGATAGGAGTCGATCACTCCATTCCATTGATCGTCAGCTGTGACGTCCGCGCTTTCTCCGCCTCCGTCGGCAGCAACCGCGACGGCACGGTCGAACGGAAGAAGCCCGTGTCGGCTGCAGGCAGCCGCTGGATCGCTTGTTCCACCGTTTCGTCTTTTTCAAGCTGAATGTGGAACGGCGCGTTCCAAACGCGACGCCGCTTCCAGACCGATTGGTCGTCGACGAGCAACTCCAGTTCGAAGACCCGTTCCTGATAGTTCGCCTTCTCCGTGTCGAAGTCGCGGCCGAACATGCGGTAGCCGATCTCCTTCGACTCTCCTGGCGTCGCGCGGCCGACGAGTTTCTTGTTCGAGCTGTCCACGACTTTGAAGCCCGCCTCGGTCAACGACTTCTTCAACTGGTCTTCCGCCGTTTCGCCGTTGGGGCCGGTCATGTCGAACGAAACTTCCAGCTGCACCGACACCTCGTCGCCCGGCTTCAGTGCGAGTTCCTTCTCCGTCACCGGCTTCACCGCCGAGTGGGGAAGCTTGAACGGCAAAAGCGCCATCGAGCCGCTCCCCATGTCGCTGAAGACATACCACACCCGCCCTGCAAGCGGCACGACGCTTTCCGCATGGTGGTTGTAAGTCCACACCGTCATCTGGCTGGGAAGGTGAATCAGTTCCTGGCCGCCGACCAGCACATGCTCTTCGTCGACCCAGCAGATCCCCATATCTGAACGCGAATTGCCCGCGTAGGCGTCCATCACCTTCTCGCCGGTCGTCGCGTCGTAAACGTCGACTCCCGACATTCCCGTCGCGGCGAGCAACTTGCCGCTGGGGCTGAACGCCACCTGGCGATTGAAGCCGTGATCCATCTTGATGCGCGTCAGCAACTCGCCGCTGGCGGCGTCATGGATCGACATGCCATTGTCCGTGCCGACGGCGAATTGCTTGCCGCCAGGGCTGAACGACGGGGCCTTCACCCCGTCGCCCATGATCTGGTACTCGCCGCTCGGGCCGTCGACCGCCCACACCGTGAGACCTTGGCGATCGATCGTCATGAGCCGCCCGTCGTCGAGCCAACCGAGCCATTCGATCTTTCCGTTGTGGGGGTCGTCGCCGCTCACCTGCCAACTGTTGAGATGCTTGAGCTCCTCGCCGCCGACTTCCCAGATCTGCACTGGCCCGTCGATGAACGTCTTTGCTTCGCTGATCGTGGCGAGCCGCTTGCCGTTGGGAGAAATGGCGATCTTTTGCAGCTTGCGCGGACCGCGGACGACGCCGGTCACCCGTCCCGATTTCAAATCGCAGAATTCGATCCGCGACTCATCCTCTTGCCGGCCCATGCGCTGTTGATGAGCCACTGCCGCGGTCGTGCCCCCTTTGGCAAACGACAACCCGGCGACATGCTCGTGAAACTCGGCCTTGGGGTTTAGCCCGACCGGCTTCGGATTCCAAGCGGCCTCGCCCGCCGGCGCCGGATCGGGCTTAAAGCCCCCTTCGTTCCCGCCCAGCGGCACGATGCGACGAATGCCCTTGAGGTTCACGCGGGCCAGTTTGTCTTTCGCCACGCCCGCCAGGGCGCCAATCGTCGGATCGTACGGTCGAAGTCCGTCCTCATCAGCCTCCACCATCGAACCATCATCAAGGCGGACGAACGCTTTGACGAAGGGCCCCTCGCTAAACCCGACGACGACGCCGCGTTGCCAGTTGTCGGCGGCGAACGGCTTCACCTCGACTTCGTCTCCCTCGTTGAACTGCGGGGCATCGTCATCTCCACTTCTGCCGGAAGCTCCACGGTGGCGGCGCATCGCGTCCCGCATCTGCGAACTTCGCGCCCGCGGACCTGCCATGTCGCGCCCCATCTCAGGCGCCCCGCCGATGCCGTCATCGTCGCCTTCGGTCTGAAAGGGGTTCTCCGGGTCGGCTCCGCCGTTGCGACGCCGCTTCATTTCCTCCTTGAGGTACGCCTGGTCGCCTTTGCTGAGCTTCGCGAGCGGCAGCGACACGCGTTTGCCGTCGGGTCGTTGGAGCTTTACCTGACCCTCGACAATTTCGAGGAAGTCGGCCTCGATCTTGAACTTGCCGGTGCTGTCCGACCAGGTGCGCGTCTCGGCGCGGACCGGGCTGATCGAGGCGGCATGGAAAGCCAAGGCGATGAGAAGCGATGTCGGCAGGAATTGACGAGTCATAGCCCAAGATCCTAGAACGAATCTGAAGTGGGAATGAAGAGCGAACGGCGACGCAACGGTCCCAGCAGTATAAACCTGCCCCGTAGAGCCGTCACTCTGATTTTAGCCACGCTCTTTCAGCCCCCGGCTCCGCCGGGGGGTCGGCCGCCACTCCGATAGAAGTCGCCTCGCGTGCTGCTACCCCCTGGCGGAGCCAGGGGCTGCAAAGAGCGGCGAAGCTTAGCCCAGCTTCTTCAGCGCCGCTTGGGCCGATTCGATGAGGCCCTTCGTTTCCACAAGTTTCTCGCGCTGCTGCTGCACGACTTCTGCAGGCGCCCGGCTCACGAAGCTCTCGTTATTAAGTTTCGCTTCCATCGACTTCACAAAGCCCTGCCACTGCTCGATCTGTTTGGCGAGGCGCTTCTTCTCGGCATCAACGTCGATGAAGCGACTGACGTCGAGATGGACTTCGATCGGCCCGCGGGCGCCGTTCACTTGGCTTGAGGCGGCCGTCTCCGGCGCCGTGGCCTTCGGGCCCCACGCGAGCGCGGTGGCCTTGGCCATTTGCAGGAAGTAGGGCGCCATCGGTTCGAGCAGCTTCGCCGTCGCCTCGTCGCAGCGGACGCTGAACTCGACCGCTTCGCGCGGGGCGATGTTCTGCCCCATTCGCAACTCGCGCACGGCGCCAAGCACCGCTTGGAAGTCTGCGAACTGCGTCTCAATCGTCGCATCAATCCGCGACTTATCCGCCACCGGCCAATCGGCAATACAAACGCTAACGGCGGCCTTGCTCCCCAGCGAGCCGGGGGCTTCCAGCCCCCGGTCTTCCACCACCTGCCCCAACAACTGCCAAACCTCTTCCGTCAAGAACGGGATCATCGGATGCAACAACCGCAACAACGTATCAAGCACATGCGCGAGCACCCGCTGCGCAGTCTCCCGCTGCTCCGGTACGCCGAAGCGGGCCTTCGTCATTTCGACGTAGTAATCGCAGAAATCGTTCCAGGAGAACGCGTAGAGCAACCGCGCCGCGTCGGCGAATTGGTACGCCTCGATCGCTTCGGTCACTTCGCCGGTAACGGTTGCCAACCGCGACAACAACCAACGATCTTCCAACATAAAGCCGCGACCGGTGGTCGCGGTCCCCGCATTTGCATTCGAATTCGCGTTGGTCCCCGCATTCGAACCATTATCGGCCGTCGCACCGTCGGGCGCCGCACCGCGACCACCGGTCGCGGCTTTTTGCAGATTCATCAACGAAAACCGGCTGGCATTCCACAGTTTGTTGCAGAAGCGTCGGCCGAGTTCGAAGCGGTCGCTCACCACGGCGCCGCGCGGGAGGGCCTGATCCTCGGGCGTGCCGTGCGATTCGGCCCATTGCGTGCGGAAGGGCTTGCCGCACTTGTCGCACTCGATCCGTACGAGCGTGCGATTCTTTTTCGTCTGCTGGATGAGCGTCTGGCAGTGGGGGCACTCGAATTCCACCGGCATCCGCACGTCTTGCGTTTCGGTGGCGAGGTACGCCAGCCCGAACCGCAGGGCGTCGGCGCCGAACTTCTCCACCACGTCGAGCGGGTCGACGCCGTTACCCTTCGACTTCGACATCGTCTCGCCGTAGCCGTCGAGAATCTTGGGATGAATGTAAACGCTAGAGAACGGGACCTCGCCCATGTTGTAGAGGCCGGCGAGCACCATCCGCGCGACCCAGAGGGTGATGATGTCGCGGCTGGTGACGAGGGCGGTCGTGGGGTAGAAGGCCTTGAGTTCGGAAGTTTCGTCGGGCCAGCCGAGGGTGGAGTGGGGCCAGAGGGCGGAGGAGAACCAGGTATCGAGGACTTCAGGTTCTTGCGTATATCCCAGTTTCTCGAGTTGCGATTCCAGATTTGGATCGGGTTCTCGTAAGCAAACAAAAGCTGTTCCATCGGTAAGTTTCGGTCCGTACGCGATGAGAAATACGACGTTCGTCTGGCTAGTATCGGTTCCGATCAATGAGCCGAGCTGAGCAGTCTCCCTGTCAGTTCCGGAGCTTCCTTGATAGGGGCCAACGGGTTTTGTCCACACTGGGACACGGTGTCCCCACCACAACTGCCGCCCCACCGGCCAATCACGCTTCTCGCCAAGCCAATCGAGGTACGTCTTCCCATACCGCTCCGGCGTGATCTTTACCCGCCCGTCGCTTACCGCATCCATTGCCGACTGCGCGAGCGTGTCCATCTTCACGAACCACTGGTCCGCCAGATACGGCTCGATCGGCGTCTTCGAACGATCGCTATGCGGCAGCTCGATCTCGCGGTCTTCGCGGTCTTTCTCCGGATCGAACAGGCCGAGCGCCTCCAAGTCGGCAATCACCGCCGCCCGCGCGGTGGTGTGCATCTTCAGGCCGCGGTACTTCTCCGGCACGCCATCGTTGAGCGTGCCGTCGGGGTTCATGATGTTGATCGCCCCGAGTTCCGGGTGGCGCTGGCCGACGGCGTAGTCGTTCTCGTCGTGGGCCGGCGTGATCTTCACGCAGCCTGAACCGAGTTCCGGCTTGGCCCATTCGTCGGCGATGAGCGGAATCTGCCGGCCGGTGAGGGGGAGTTCGAGCATGACGCCGCGTTTGGCCATGTCGCGGAGGGTTTCCAAAAGCGGGAGCATCTTGGCGCGGCGTTCGAGCAGGAGGTCGGCTTGTTCGTTGAGGGGGCCGCGCTCCTTATCAGTCGCGGCTAACATTTTTTCGCGGAGTTCGGCTTGGACTTTGTCGAACGCTGCCGCCGGGTCGGGATGTACCGCCACCGCCGTGTCGCCGAGCATCGTCTCCGGCCGCGTCGTCGCGATGGTGACGAACTCCGGTTCGCCCTTCGTCCATTTCGCGTCCTTCACCACCGGATACTTGAAGTGCCAGAAGTGGCCCTTGACCGGTTCCTTAAAAACCTCGTCGTCGCTGACGGCCGTTTGAAGATACGTATCCCAATTCACGAGCCGCTTGCCGCGGTAGATTTTTCCGTCCTTGAACAAATTAAAAAACGTCTCGCGGACGGCCCGCGCGCAGGTCTCGTCGAGCGTGAACCGCAGCCGCTCCCAATCGCAGCTGCAGCCGATTTGCTTTAGCTGGCCGATGATCCGCTTCTCGTACTGGGCTTTCCATTCCCAGATCTTTTCGATGAGCCCCTCGCGGCCGAGATCATGCCGCGAGAGCTTTTGCTCTTCGAGCAGCCGTCGCTCGACGACCGCCTGGGTGGCGATCCCGGCGTGGTCGGTCCCCGGCATCCAGAGGGCGTTGAACCCTTGCATCCGCTTCATGCGAATGAGGATGTCTTGCAGCGTGTTGTTGAGCGCATGGCCGAGGTGGAGGGCGCCCGTGACGTTCGGCGGCGGGATGACGATCGTGTAGGGCGGTTTCAGTTTGCCGGCGGCGTCCTTGGCGCCTGGCTCGGCGTGGAAATAGCCGCGCTGTTCCCAAACCTTGTACCAACGCCGCTGAGCGCCTTCGTGGTCGTACTGCGAGGGGAGTTCGCCGGCGGCGGAGAGGGAGTCGTCGCTCATATGGAATCGTTACTTCTTGGAATTACGTATTTCTTTGCGTCGCCTTTGCGTCTTCGCGCCTTTGCGAGAATCGTAAGGGGATAGTTTCTCGCAAAGGCGCAAAGGCGCAAAGGGGGAAACGCCCAGCAGCAGAATTGCCGGGCTTTCGACGAGCTTCGCCGGCCTAGGGTTCAGCCTTGGTCCTTGCACAGCTTGAACTCAATGCTGTCGATCAACGCCTCCCAGCTCGCTTCGATGACGTTTTCGTGAACGCCGACCGTCGTCCAGCTGTCGTCCTCGTCCTGGCTCTCGATGATCACCCGCACACGGGCGGCGGTGCCGGCTTCGCCGTTGATGACGCGGACTTTGTAATCACTAAGATGCATCGTCGCCACACTGGGGAACCGCTTCACCAGCGCTCCGCGGAGGGCCGCATCAAGGGCGTTCACGGGACCATCCCCTTCGGCCACCTCCAGGAACACGTCATCGCCGATCATTAGCTTCACGGTCGCCTCGGTAACCGTCTGCTCGTCGTGACTGCTTACCGAGACGCGGTAGCGATCGAGTTTGAAGTGCGGGTGGAAGTCGCCAGCCAACTGCCGTACTAAAAGCTCGAACGACGCCTCGGCCGCCTCGTACTGGAAGCCTCGATTCTCGCGCTCGACGATTTCGTCCAGGACGCGGGTCATCAACTCTTTGTCTTGCGCGAGGTTGTGCTTCGTTGCCAGCGCGATGATGTTCGACCGGCCCGACAGTTCGCTCACCAAGATGCGACGTTCGTTGCCGACGGCGGCCGGATCGATATGTTCGTAGCTATGGGCCGCCTTCGCGACGGCGTGGACGTGCATCCCTCCCTTGTGAGCGAACGCGCTGGCGCCCACGAACGGCTGGCCGTTGCGGAAGTTCATGTTGGCGACTTCGTAAACGTAGCGTGACAGCTCCGTGAGATGCTGCACGTCGTCGCCGCGGAGCACTTCGTACCCCTGCTTCTTGAGGGCTAGGTTGCCGATTACCGAGATGAGGTCGACGTTGCCGCAGCGCTCGCCGAGGCCGTTGACCGTCCCCTGAACATGGACCGCACCCGCGTCGACCGCGGCCAACGAATTCGCAACGGCTAGCTCGCAATCGTTGTGGCAATGGATCCCCAGCGGGACGTTGACCGTTACCGACGCCTCTTTGGTGATCCGTTCGATCTCCTCCGGCAGCGTGCCGCCGTTGGTGTCGCACATCACGATCAGCGAGGCGCCTGCCTTCGCGGCAGCGCGAATCGTCTCGGCGGCGTATTTCGAATTCGACTTCCACGAATCGAAGAAATGCTCAGCGTCGTAAATGACCTGCCGACCTTGCGACACGAGATACTCGACGGTATCGCTGATCATCGCGACGTTCTCTTCGAGCGACACGCCGAGGATCTCGGTCGCGTGGAAATCGCTCGACTTGCCGACGATCGTCACCACCGGCGTCTGGGCGTCGATGAGGCACTTCATGCCCGGATCGTCGGCCGGCTTCATCCCGCGGCGTCGCGTCATGCCGAACGCGCACAGCTTCGACCGCTTCAGCGGTTCCGCCGCCAGCCGCTGGAAGAACTCGGCGTCCTTGGGATTGGAGAGGGGATAGCCCCCTTCGATGTAGTCGAACCCGAGTTCGTCGAGCCGCCGCGCGATGAGGATCTTGTCTTCCAGCGAAAAGCTCACCCCCTCGCCCTGGGCCCCGTCGCGTAGCGTCGTGTCGTAGATTTGGATATGCATCGGAAGCTTTCTCTTCTAGCCCCGGGCTCTGCCCGGGGGTCGCGTAGCCTAATCGTTCGCGCTCCAACCTCGTTCGGTTGGCCACCCCCGGGCGGAGCCCGGGGCTACAAAACAAAAAAACCCTGGGGCCTTTCGGCCTCAGGGTTTGTGCGATCTCAAGCGTGAGTCATCAACCCCTAAGGCCGGACCTCCCGAATAATAATCCCGATCACGACGACGCCGTGCGGCATCGGGTGAATCATCGAAAGCGGCTGCTTCGCGGGCATCGAAAGGTCCCAAGTCTTAAAGGTTGCGTCAGTAAAGGATAAGACCCAAACCGGGGTCTGTCAAACCGCCGTAACAGGCACGCTATCGACGGCGACGCTGGGCCGCCATCGCCGCTAGCCCTACCGCCGCCAGGGCCAACGAAGCCGGCTCCGGCAACGGCGTGATCGTCCCGTTCGCTGGATCGAGGGTCGTTCCGAAACGGAAGACACGCAAGTCCACGACCGAGTTCGGCCCCAACCCTGGCACGCTCAGTTCGAACTTCGCTTCGAGCGCTGCGAACGGATTGTGCCCTGCATTCCCTTTGATTGAACCAGTGGCGCCCGAGTAGCTTCCCGCCGTAGGAGGACCAATGATCGAATCCTTGGCGTTCGGATTGAAGTTGATCTGGTAGACGCCGCCGCCGAGTCCTGCGACCGACCATGAAAGATTCTGCGGCGAACCAGTGTCGACAAACGCCCCGGCTCCATCGACCGTCCGCTGAATGCCCGTGTCGGAGGTGAGCGTCGGCGTCAGGCCGCTGATCGTGAAGTCGAGCCCCGTGAACAACTCGCCGGCGTCGAGCGTCGTGGTGGTCGTGTTGTTCAACGTCACGCTGACCGTGTCGGTCGCGTCGTTGAGAATGAAGTCGGCAATGGCCGACACAGGATGGCCGTCAGAGCTGAGGCCGGAGAAGAGCATTGGCGCCGCGCTGACTGAGGGCGACGCCATAAGCGTGACTGATAATGCGACAATCCATGTCCCAAGCGCAGATTGACTCTTCATGTTCATTAGCAGGATCTCTCAAAGGTGACGATCAGTGGGGTGACAAGACGGCGAAACATCATCGCCGCAGGTGCGCCAATCGCTTGTTGACGCTCCGAAGAGGGGAGGCCTTCTACCTGACTTGAGTCTAATTACAGACTCCCAAGCCGCCTAAGAAGCTGCCTGTTTTTCCGTAAACTATCGAATGCCGTAGGGCAAAGCCTTCACTGGAAGGAAGACGCAAGCCGCGAAGTTCGCCGTATTCAGGCTGATCAACCGGTTGAGCGGCGGCATATGGCGTGCGAGGTCTGGAAGCCACGTCGTCTGCCGCCAGCGACGCGCTCATTCGCTTCAACTAGCCGCCCGACCGCGGCCACCGGACTCTCCCTCAGGCTCGTCTTCTTCATTCCACTCCGACTCGTCTGAATCCTCCTCTTCCCACAACTCGTCGTCACCGACCTCCTCTTCGGCGACTTCTTCCTCGTCATCCGCGGCGAGTTCTTCGTCTGATTCTTCCTCGTCGAACTCGTCGTCACTGGCTTCCGCTTCATCATCCCACGGCGTCTCTTCGTCGGCCGCATCGACTTCCTCGCTCTCCTCTTCTTCAATCTCATCCGCCGCGTCGCGACCGAGCCGCAACCCCCGACCCTTGGCGCGCGGCGGTTCTTCTTCCAAGTCGCTTGGCTCGTCCGAGCCCGGCAAGATCTTCGTCACGCGCCGCTGCTTCGGTTGGACGTTGGCCGCCGTCAGCGGTTGCGGCGCTGCAGACACTGCGTCAGCCGCCGGCGCCTCGCCGTTCGCTTCCGCCTTGTTCGCGTTGGCCATCGCTTCCCAATCTTCGATCGAGATCGCCACTTCGCGCGCCTGCGAGCCGTTGTACTCGCCGACGATCCCGTCCTCGGCCATGTAGTCGATCAGCCGAGCCGCACGGCCGTAGCCGATGCCAAGGCACCGCTGCAGCAGCGACACGCTGCCGCGCCGCTCGCGCACCACAATATCGACGGCCGCTTCGTACAAGTCGTCGCGGCTCTTCATGTCGGCGCCCGGCGTCGGGAGTTCCGCTTCTTCGTCCTTCGACTTCAGTTCAATTAGCTCCCGGGCGAACTGCGGCGAGTCGGTCGCCACGTATTCGGTGACGCGCGTAATCTCGTCGTCGGAGAGGTACGTCCCCTGGCCGCGCAACAGCTGGCTCGTTCCCGGCGACAGGAACAACATATCGCCGTTGCCGAGCAGCTTGTCGGCGCCATTCTCGTCGAGCACAACGCGGCTGTCGGTCCGGCTCGCCACTTGGAACGCGATGCGAGCGGGCAAGTTCGACTTGATCAAACCCGTGATGACGTCGACCGTCGGTTTCTGCGTGGCGAGGATCAGGTGGATGCCGACCGCCCGGCTCTTTTGGGCGAGCCGAATGATGTGATGCTCCACTTCCTTGCCAGCGGTCATCATGAGGTCCGCGATTTCGTCGGCGATGATCACGATGAACGGCAAGTTCCGCGGGATGTTCTCCCACTCGAGTTCGCTGACCGGTTTGATCCGTTCCCGCAGTTCTTCCTCGCCGAGTTGATTGAAAACCGTCACATGCCGCACGCCGGCGCGGGCCAGCAGCGCGTAACGCTCTTCCATCTTGTCGACGGCCCAGCCGAGAATCGCCTCGGCCTTCTTCATGTCGGTCACCACCGGATGCATCAAGTGCGGCAACTGGCGGTAGCCGCTCAGTTCGACCATTTTGGGGTCGATCATCAACATCCGCACTTCGTCCGGACCGCGGCTCATGATCATCGAGACGATGATCGAGTTCAGGCAAACCGACTTACCCGTACCGGTCCGACCGGCGATGAGCAAATGCGGCAGCGTCGTCAGGTCGATCGCCATCGCGTTGCCGGCGACGTCTTTGCCCAGGTAAATCGGAATCTTCATCCGCTTGGCGCGGCCGTTCGTTTCTTCGATCACCTCGCGGATGCGCACCAGCTGGCGATGCTCGTTCGGCACTTCGATGCCGACGGTGTTCTTGCCGGGGATCGGCGCCACGATGCGCACGCTCGGCACCCGCAGCGCGATCGCCAGGTCTTCCGCCAAGCCCGTGATCTTCGAGAGCCGCAAGCCCGCCTCAAGTTCGACTTCGAACTGGGCAATGACCGGGCCAGTCTCGATCTCAACGACCTTCACGTTGAAGCCGAAGTTCTGGAACGTCTTCTCCAGGATCTTCGCCTTCCGGCGGACTTCCTTCTCGTGTTCCTCGTAGCTCACCTCGTCCGAAGGGAGCAACAAATCGAGCGGCGGCAGTTGGTAGTCGAACTCGCCGGCGCCTTGGCTCTCGGCGGCGTCGAGCTGTTCCATCACCTCGTCGCGCTCGCTCTTCGGCTGCGGCTTGGCGATGCGGTTGTTCTTGATCGTCAGCGCCGCCGCCACCTTGGCCCGCATCCCCTGCGGTTTACCGGCGGCTCCAGCCGATTCATCCTCGCCGGCGGCTTCGTCGGCGTCGCCGTCAATCGCCACGATATCGACGTCGCCCTCTTCGTCCGCGGCCGCCTGCTGCTTGCTGCTCGGCGTCTTCACTCGCAGCGCGTGTAGCTCCTCTTCCTCGGCTTCTTCCGCTTCCTCCGCCTCGTCAGCTTCTTCCCATTCCTCTTCAGCGACGGCGTCGACGGCGTCCTCTTCCTCAATCAGCTGATCGAGATCGCTCGCCCGCCGCTGCGTAGCGCCGAACGCCGCCACCCGTTGCCCGACGCGCCCCAGCTGCATCAGCCCCGCGCCGGAAACGACCGTCGTCTTCGCCGCGAACCGTAGCAGTAAGTAGTCGGTACAGAGCAGCAGTCCCGCGAGCAGCACGCTCAGTGCCAGAATGAACGCCCCCGCCAGCGCGAACTTCGATTCCAGCAGCACGTATCCCATCGCCCCGAGATACCCGCCGGCGCCGACTTCCGGCCCCGGCGAACTCTGCGGCAACAGCATCGCGATAAGCGTCGCGAACGCCGCGAGCGAAATCGCCCACCCCACGCCGCGTAGCGCCGGCTGATCGATCTCACGGCGTTTGAGCAACAAGACGCCCACCGTCACGAGCGAGCCAAGCAGGTAATACGCCCCAAATCCCACGCCCGCGTACAGCGCGTGCGCCGCATAAGCCCCGATCGGGCCGCAAGCGTTCTGATACTCGGCCCGCGGCGGATAAACGAGCGTCCCCGGCTGATCGGCCGGGTCGTACGTCGCCAGCGCGGTCCCCAAGAAGACGCACGCGGCCAGCAGCGCGAGCGCAAAGAGATCGAGCTTTAAGCTACGGTTTTCAAACATAAGGAAACGTGATGCGTTGGCGATCCGAAAACGTGTCATCGGCCGCCGCGCAGTCGTCATGACCGCGAGGCGCGTTCGCTGGGCGCATCCGTGCCCAAAATGTCTTCCGTAGGTTGTGCTGCATCGAGCAAGCGCACCGCCATCCGCGACGGCCCACCGCTTCTCTACTCACTTCTTCGACCCCCGCCCTCCCCCGCATGCAACCTCTCGCGCCACTCCACTAGCCCTTACCCGCGACAAACAAAGCGAGCGACCAGCGCCGCCAGCACAACCGCGCCAGTGCGAACGGTATGTCCCCATTGCAGCCCCTAGCTCCGTCAGGGGGTCGCGCACCACGCCGCAACGGCCCGCTGCGCGATCACCGCTTCAACCCCCTGGCGGAGCCAGGGGCTGCATTGGAGTGGATCGCCCACATCAATTCTTCCCGCGTCCGCCAGAAAAGCGCGCACCGCCAGACAAGAAACACGCCCGCAAACTTTGCCAACCCCAAGAAGACCTGCCGCTTATGCCGGCTGCAGAAAGTTGGGAGACGGCCGCAGCCATCCCGGGCGGACCACTTTCAATAGCGTGATCAATTCACCCCGCTCGTCGACGCCGGCGAGCATCCCCTCGGGAACGCTGGCAAACCCCTGTAACTCGGCCGGCAAATGATCAACTTTGATCAGCCCGCCATGTTGCACTTCGTGAACCTGCAGCGCCGTGAGTTCTAACAACGGCATCCCCGGCACCGCGACTAGCGGCGACTGCAAATGCTCCCGCAGCCGCGCCTCGTCGGGCGACCGCGCGTTCATCGCGTCCTCAATCCGAAACGGCCCGATCGCCGTTCGCACCAGCGCCGCCATCACCGCCGCCGTGCCGAGTTGCTCCGCTAGGTCGCGACCAATGCTCCGCACATACGTCCCGCCGCTACAATGGATCGTCAACTCCACTTCAGGGTACTCGTACCGTCCTAACTCAATCGCGTAGACCTCCACCTCCCGCAGCGAGGTCTCGACGTCCCGCCCTTTCCGCGCCAGCTTGTACGCCCGCTGCCCCTCGATTTTCACCGCCGAGAACGCCGGCGGCCGTTGAGAAATCACTCCCGTGAACCGCGGCAGCAGCGCCTCGATGGCGGCTCGCGTCGGCGTCGGCGGATCAACCAGCAGCTCCACCTCACTGTCGACGTCGTCGCTCGGGCTCCGCCGTCCCAGCAGAAAGGTCGCCCGATACTCTTTCGGCATCCGCTGCACATGCTCGATCAGCCGCGTCGCCGGCCCCAGGCACGCCACCAGCACCCCCTCCGCCAGCGGATCGAGCGTCCCCGCATGCCCCACCTTCACCGGCCGCAGCAGCCGCTCGACGCGCGACAGCGTCGCCCGCGAACTCCACCCGGCAGGTTTGTTGATATTGATGATGCCGAACATATCCGTCCCAAAACCGCATAT
>PNKX01000018.1 GCA_013822725.1 Pirellula sp. | reverse complement strand
AGCACAGGCAGCTTATTCACGCCAGTTGTTCAGTTCGTTATCTTTGGCCACGATTAAGTGATCGAAACCATTCAGGTTGATGTCGTACTCAACGTGCTCAAATAGCTGAAAGCGTCGAAGTGATTCCCGGCCCGGCCACTTGAATGGAGCAAACCGTTCATCGGTCGGGGCGACGAATGGCCCGCAGTTTCAATGTAACTTGTGAAGCGGTTCGACCCCCTCGCGGTTAACAGCGAGATGGCAAGGATCGCGAGCAATGCGGCATTGGGTTCTGGAACGGGATTGTTCGCCGCGGCGCCACCTGTCGTGCCGAAGTTCACTCGCCAAAGGGCCAGGTCGGCGGCGCTGTTTGGGGAGGGCGATCCGCCGCGTTGCCAGAGGAGAAAATCATTGCCGTCGACGTCGCCGTCGACGTCGAAGTCGCCGCTGGTGCTGCTTTGGAATGCGGAGAGCACGATAAGGCTGGGAGCGAAGGCGCTCCCCGGGCCGTAGTTGACGCGGAACGAGCCGCCGCCGGGCGTGCTGAGGCGGCTGCCGCTCGTGACATTGCTGAACGAGCCGGAGATGGAGTTTGCGCTCATGATCGTGAACGTTTGACTCGGGGTGGGGACGAAGCCGCCCACTAGCTTGAGATCAAGAACGCCGCCCAGAGTTGCATTGCCGGCGACGTTGACAACATCGTAGAGAGTGCCCTGGGCAGCGCCGCCGACCTCGATTTCGAGAATGCCGGCGGACTGCTGAGCGTAGGTTCCCGTGATGTTGGTACTGCCCGGCGAGTGGCCGGGGGCAAGCGTGCCGACGGCGAAGCCGAGGTCGCCGTGGTATGTGTCGACGTGGAGCGTGCCGGCGGTCCAGTCGAGCTGGCCGCCTTGGAAATTGAGGTCGGCGACGTCGAGCGTGCCGCCCTGTAGCCGCAGGCGACCTTGCGTCGCGATGATCGTCTCGCCGGCGACGACGGTTCCGCCAGGTTGGACGTTGACCGTGCCGGGGCCGATGCCTCCGATTCGGAGCGATCCGGTATCCCTCCAGAGAGAGCCGCTGTCGCTGACGGTGACAGTTCCCGTCGTTCCTAGCTGATCGCCGAGAAGCGCGCCCGTGCTTTCGAAGAGGCCGCCGCCTACGACGGAGACGAGGGCATGCTTTTGCCCGGTGGTGTCGGCAAGGCCGAGACGCAGTTGGCCGTTGTTTGTCCAGCGAGAGCCAACGCCCGAGATGCTGATCGGCATGCCGAAATTGGCGTCGGTTGTTTGCATGGCGCCGCCAGCGGTGACGTTTGCGGCGCCGTCGTAGTAGCGGCTTGCGTCGGTGACGGTGGCGGTAGAGCCGGCGCCAACGATGTTGAGCTGGCCATTGGGATTCATGGTCTTGGACGTCAGGTCGCTACCGAACTTAACGTTCAGCGTGCCGCCGACGCCGACTCCGCCGTCGGCGGTGAGATGGAAGGGGTTGCCGCCGGATCCCAGCGTGAGCGCGGAGCCGGCGGAGATAATGAGGTTGCCGTCGCGAACGGCGGCAATGTCGTCCAGATGAAGCGTGCGGGGTACGACGGGCGGGGACTTCGACGTACTGGCAAAGGTGACCTCTGAGCCGCCGGACAAGCGCAGTTGGCCGATCGCGTGTGGGTTGCTGGCGAACGAAACGGTGTACGCGCCGGGGAGGTTGAACTCGGCTTGGTCGTCGGCGCTGTCGGGGGTGGAGCCGTCGACCCAGCTGGCGCCGGCCGTCCACGCGGCGCTGACGGCGGTTTTCCAGACGTCGTCATCGGACTTCGCCTCGTGGGATACTGACAGGGCTGCCACGCCCACCATCATCACAATCCGCCAAGTACGCAGGAACTTCAAGCAATTCATAGTATGCCTTCCCTTGACCATGGCGAGCAGGTCTGAACAGGATAGCCGACGGAAAAGCCCCCAGCAAACTTTTCCGCTGGAGGCGGGTGGGCGTGCAGATGATTGCGTCGCGAAGATGTGAGACACACATCGTGCGGTCAAAAAGGCCGGATGTCCGGGCGACCTACGCGCGGTAGCGCAATCCTCGCGTCGCACGCATGCATGCGGCAATGGATCAGCGCTATCGCCACGGACTGCGAACGCGTGGTTTGCCCGCCGGACGTCGAGAGAATAGTTCAGGGTCCAGAAACGGTAGTCCTGTCGCGGTGAACACGGCGTCCCGAGCCGTCATTCGTTGTACGGCAAGTGGCGTCCGTTCGCCGTTCACGGCAGGCGACGCTGCGGCGCGGTGTCCAGCAGATGCAGAGGCCGTCGGCGCCGCGGCATTAACGGATGCGGCCGCAACTGCCGCCGAACTATCGAATTGCGCTTTCCAAACGGCTAGGTCAGCGCCATCGACGTCATTGTCACCGTCGGCGTTGCCATTGGATCGGGTCGCCGCGACGCCGGAGGCGCCCAATCCGCGTTGCCATGTCAAGAAGTCGGCGCCATCCACATCGAGGTCGCTGTCGAAATCAGCGGAGGCGGCGTTGCGCTCGACAGCGCCGACGTCGATGCGGCCGCCGGCCACGCGCGTGAAGGCGAAACCGCGTTGATCGAAGTGCGGAACTCCGCCTGCACCGGCCACAGCGGCGGGATCGCCCGCGTCGATGGCCGGACTGCCGGGCAGCAGAGCGTGCGTCAAGGTCGGTCCGCCGTTATCGGCCAGAGGGCCCAGCATGGCGTCGGTCACGCCGTTCTGGTCGCCCAGTTCCGAGAAGACGGCAGTCGGGCCCGCGCCAATGAGGTTGAACCCGGCAGACTGATAGGGCTGGGTCGGCGTCGGGTTGGGCGACACGATCTGCAAGCTCAGGTCGGAACTGTTGCCTGATACGACCGTCGACTGTAGGCGGGTAACGGTCGCGATTTGGTTCGTTGACGTGATCGCGATGCCTGGATCGCCGGCCAGGTCCATGTGGTTGGTGATCGTCGAGTGGGAGATGATCACGGTCGACATCGCGTTGAAGATGCCAGCGCCAAACGACCCTCGGTTGCCGCTCACCGTGCTTTGGATCAGATTGATCGTGCCATCTGCGCTCGGTGCGTTGAGGTCGCCGCCGTAAAGGCCGCCGCCGGAATTGGCTGTGTTACCGCTGAGCGTGGTGCGGAGGAGCGTCGCCTGGCCGCCCTGCAAATTAAGTACGCCACCGCCATTGGCAGCGGTGTTTCCCTGAAAGGTGCTATCGCTTAGGGACATTTCGCCTTGGTTGCGAACGCCGCCACCGCCAAAACTGTTCCCCCGGTTTCCGCTGAACGTCGAGCCAACGACGGTGAGCGTTCCAACGTTGAAGATTCCACCGCCCCCGAACCCCGCCGAACTATCGGCTATCGTGCACTCTGTGACAGTTAACTGCCCTTGATTAAAAATGGCTCCGCCTTGGCTCTTTGAATCCGCGCCGATCAGCCGCAGTCCGTTGAGCGCGATCCCCTCATTGGCAAAAGCGAGGTTGAACACACGGCTGCCATCCCGGTTGTCCTGCGTTGGCGTGGGATCATTGCCGGAGGCGTCGATGGTCAGCAAGTCCGCGCCGGGGCCAACGATGGAGAGGCTGCCAAAGGGTGCCAGTTCACCCATCGTCAACACGATCGCGGCCGGCCCCGCCGAGGTCAGCGAGCTAGCAAACGCGATCGTGTAAGACGTCGTCTGCTCGCTCGCGATTTCGATCGCTTCACGAAGCGAAAAATCCCCGGGTGCAAAGTTCCCGTCGTTATCGTCGACGAGAGAATTGACGAAAAGGTTTACCAACGACGCGGATTGCTGCTCGAACGCGCCGATGTCGATTTTTGATCCTACGAAGATGTCGCCGTTGGCGGTTCTGCCGAATCCCGCTCCGCGCTGATCGGAGAGCGGCACGGTCCCGACGCCCGCCACGGCGGCCGGGTCGCCCGCGTCGATCGCGCGACTGCCCGCGAGAAATGCGTGCGTCCAAGTCGGTCCGCCATTGTCGGCTAGCGGGGCCAGCAGCGGGTCGATGGGCGAGCCCGGCGGCCCGATCTGATTGCCGCCGAAGTCGACGAACGTGCCGGTGCCCCGTTCGCCAATCAAGCTGAATCGCAGCTCTGTGACCCCACCGCTCTGGTCGCTACGAATCGTAGCCTGACGCAAATTTCCCGCAATGATCACATGGTCTAGCGAAGTGGTCGCGCCGCTGTCGGTGTAAAGGCCGCCACCCGCACCGCCGGCGACACTGTCCGAGTCGGCCCGGTTGCCGGTGATCGTGCTGTGACGCACGACGAGTCCGTCCGAGTTGGGACTGGCGTTGACGATCCCTCCACCGTTGTTCCGCGCATGATTGCTGCTAATCGTGCTGCCAGTGATCGTCATCTTCGTGCTGGCAAAACTCGCGGCGACGATACCGCCGCCGCCGCCACTGCTCAGGGTCGACGTATTGGAATGAATCAGGCTGTCGGCGATGTTCGAGACGCTGCTCGCGTACACGCCGCCCCCGTGGGCGGCCGTATTTCCGTTGATGGTCGTCCTGGCGATGGCCAGCGTTCCAAAGAAGTGGAGAACGCCGCCGCCCCGATTGGCGCCGCCCGCCGCGGTGTTGCCGCTGATGGTGGCATCGGCAATCGACAGGTTCTCGAAGTTGGAGATGGCGCCGCCGTCCCCATTCACGTCGCCGCCCGCGAGCATGAGGCCGCTGAGCGCGACGCTTTTGAACGTGGCGATATTGCCGTCGTCAATTCTGAAGATCCGCGCGCCGTCGCCTGCCGCCGCTGCGCCGCCGAACGCCCGGATTGTAAGGACGGCCGCCCCCGGCCCGTTGGTAGTGAGGTCGTGTTGGATCGCCAACTCGCCGACGTGGCCGACGTTTGTGAGCTGGATCGTCCCGACGACGCTCGGCGCGAAGTCGATCACGTCCGCCGCCGCGTCGGCGTTGGCCGCAAGAATCGCTTCCCGCAGCGAAATGCCGTCGCCGCCGCTGTCGGCGACCAGCGCCGAGATCGACGTGACCGTCCCGTTGACGACGTCGTTCCCGTTGGACACGGTGACGCCCGCTAACATCCGCCGGTCCTCCAGCGGCTCGTGACGCAAGCGACGTTGTCGCGGGTCGGGGCGATCAGACATGACGCAAGCTTTATGGAAAAAGGAGCGACGCCCCGTCCTGGGACGAGCGCCCAGTTTATCAGCCGACCAGGCGCCTAGCAAAAATTTAACCCGCCGTCTGCCCAGAGGCACTCTACCCGCCGTAACGTAGTGACAGATCACACAGGACGACCAATCCAAGAACCCAGGAAAATTAGGCCCTTTAACGTCTCTGAGTCGGAACAGTCCATCGGCTCCGCACTACCGCCGCGGACCGCGAAGTCGCGCCTCGTCGCGACTCGACGACACTTCGTGCGGCGGGGAAGCGATCCGTAATCAGGAGCCGACCGCTGAAAACTCCAAGAAATAACAACGCCTTGGAGTGTGTGTTACCAGATTCGTTACTTCCGCCAGCAAGATTTGTCCCCGGGGAGCTTCATCATGCAAGTAGTGCAGGCGGCATCGACTAATCGGCGATCAGTAGGTTCTAGCGGGAATCGCAATGTCTGGCCTGCACCGCAGTGAGGCCTACCCCGGCGCCAGCGATTTTGTAGGGAATCCCTGTATAACCCGCACGGGCCGCGAATCGTCGGCTGAGGCTCTGCGTTTGCCAGTCAAATGCCACGCTACCCACCAAACTAAGATCACACAGGCGAATAGAATCGCAGCCTCGGGCTCCGGGACGCTCACTGATGCGGGAGCGCCGGTCGCCCTGAGGTTGCGCTGCCAAATGAGATAATCGGCCCCGTCGACGTCGAGATCCTTGTCACCGTCGGCGTCGAGAAAGTCATCGAAGCCAAAGCCGTCCTGCCATACCAAAAGATCGTCGCCGTCGACGTCGCCGTCGAAGTCGAAGTCGCCGCTTACCATCGGAACCACGACGGGCGTCAGCGAATAGATTTCGGCGTAGATGTCGGAATCACCGAGCAGGTCGTTGAAAGAGATCGTCGCCTGAGGCCAATCGTCGAGGGCCAGTTCCAGCGGGAGACTGTAGTCTTGGATGACGTCGACGGGACCCGTGAGCTCAACGCTGACGACGGGCCAATCAGCCTCCACGCCAGGCGGCAGCAAAACGCTCTGCAGGGCGAGAAAATAGTCAAACACTTCGTCGTCGTACTCGTTGTCGTTGTAGACATGAATGTCGTGCTCCGAGCCAGCGTCGCCGACGAACGTCAGCGATTCTCCCGTCCGAGGATTGTCGATAATCATCGCCGCGACGCGAAATGACTCGGCATGCGTGTAATACGCCTTGTCGTCGGTGAAAGCATCGGCCGCGATCGCGAGATTGTAGGTCAGCGTCCCATGTACGGGGTCGCCGAGCCGGACCTGAGGGAAGTTTCCGTCAGGATCATCGATTTGGATGACGGTCGCCTCGATTTGCCAGCGGAGAATGGTGGAAGACGTCGCTTGGGCGTCGGCGCTGCGGGCGAACGCGATGCAGGCGGCGGAAGCGCAGAGCAACCGAAACGCTCGTCGCACAATCTGGGCTGAGCAACCGGACATCATCGTGGAGGTCGATTTCATGAGTGGCGTTGCGAGCCGTTGCCCGCTCTGCGGAGTTACTACAGTGCGTGCAATTCAACTGATGCCCGCGTCATACGACAGTTCCTATGGAAGCATGCTCACGTCGATCGCCTCTCCTTTTTCGCGAGAGATAAGGGCGAGCATCGTCGCGTCGTCAATCGCGGACCCGACCATATGCACCGAGCCGTCGACGAAGGCGACGTGGGCACCCCCCGGGTGGAACGAGTAAAGTCCATGCAAATTGTCCCCGCCGACGATCGGCACGCCCGATTTCGCGGTGACGTGATTCACTAGTGTCTCGGCGCTAATCGCCCACAAGCCGACATTACCCCAGGTGCGATATTGCGGCGGCTGATGCGGCTCGACCTTGGCTCCTCCTTCAAAATAATGGTCGGGCAGCGCCGCCCGTTCCAAAATGAGCGCCGTGTTCGACAAGCCGTCGGTCACATTGACGAAGCTCAATTTGCGAACGCTGAGCGGCTCGCCCGGCTTGCCATGCACGACTTCACCCCATGCTCCGGCGATGCAGTCCGTGCCCTCGACGTACCCTTCGGAAGCGTTGTAGTCGGTCGTGGCGGCCGTGAGCGCTTCGTTGAACTGACTCCGCCCGTGCCACAGGCCGCTAGCCGCGGTCGATGTGCGGGGTGTCGAGGGACAGCTCATGACTGTCAGCGGAATACTAATCGCCTCCTGACATTTGGCGTCGGTGGAGTACTGCGAGTAGTCGAACTTCCCAAAAAGCTTCTGTTGCTCGATGAAGGGCAATATTTCGACGCGCCACGAAAAAGTCTCCAGACCGAACGAGACGCTGCGCCAATCGAGCTGGCCGTTGTAGAGCGGTGGCAGGACTTGGTGGGCGTCGTGGTAATCTTGCACAGCCAGTGCAAGCTGCTTGAGATGGTTCGCGCAGGTGGCGCGCCGCGCTGCTTCGCGCGCAGCCTGGACCGCCGGAAGCAGGAGCGCCACGAGAACGCCGATGATGGCGATCACCACCAACAGTTCTACGAGAGTAACTGCATCGCGACGCTTCATCGGTCGAGCTTTCTGAGGGACGATTTTTAATCAGAGACGGCGAAATAGAGAGGTCAGTGGCTCGCCGACCTCGGAAAACGCTTCGTCGCCGGCCGCGCTATCCCGAGCGATCGTACCAAGCTCCGACTTCACCGGTCCCTTGGCCGAATGCAGTGCACTTGCGATCTGTTCAGCTTTCCACTCGATCTTTGCGAAAATTGATTGCCGCGCATCACGGCGTTGGGCCAATGTCGCCTTCGGCGACGCGGCGCTGTTTGGCTGAATTTCTTTCCCTGCGAGTCCAGCAAGTACTGTGTCCGCGGTCGCAGCCTTGTTCGAGGTCAGATTAACCGGGGCGGTCACCGCGAGCGAGCGCAATGACTGAGCCGGGGGACTCGGCGGGATATAAACCAACTGCAGTTGCGGTCGGTTCGCCGCCACCGCGTCGTTCTTTGAACTAATGATCAGATCGTCTTTTATGGTGTTCACATAGTCTTGAATCACGAACCCGAAATTCGTCGCCGGATTGTTGACCCAACGTTGCACCACCGCCAGGCCCGCAGCATTGAGCACGACGTTCCGCACCCCGGTCGCCGTGGCCGTGATCGTCCCTAACACGGTCGTGCCCCGGTCCAATGACCCTTGCGCGCCGGCCGACTGCCAATTGACGGACGCCGTGGCCTTGTTCCAGGTCGCTTGCGTTTCGTTCCAACTCCGCTTTAACTCGTAGATCTCGTACGTGTCAGCGCTCGTGCCAGTCACGTTGACCGACAACGTCGCCGACTGCAGCGTGCTGCCGACGGGGATGCCGCTCAGATTCCAACTCAGCAAGGCGCCGTTGTCGGGATTCCCGTCAACGAGAAGACTCGGCGAGGTGCCGAAGTTGGTCGTTTTGCTTCCGCCGTCGAGATAGGTATCGGCCGTGGTGGTCAGCGAGGCGGTCAACGGGTTCACAACGATGCGGACGTAATCTGCGGTCGTGAACTGTCCGTCGGTCGCCTCGAGCTTGAGCAGGTAGTCGCCGATCGCACTGATGGACGCTGTGGTGTCGAGGGCGGAAGCATTTCCGAAAGTGACCGCGCCTGGCCCGCTGAGCAGGCTCCACGTGGTAGTCACCGGGTTCGGCAAGCCGTCGTCAGAGACAGTGCCGTGGAGGCTGGCAGTGGCATTGATCAAGATCGTTTGGCCGGCGCCGGCGTCGACGACTGGGGCGCCGGGATCGGGCGTCACTTGCGTCAGCGTGGCGGTGAACACGCTCTGCGACGACCCGCTGTTGAGCAAGTACTGCGTGGCAGCGTCGGGATCAAAATCCGCGTTTCCCTTAAAGGACCCCGATAGCTGCACGCTCCCGTCGACCGTCACGCTGACGCCTTGAACCTGAGCGAGTCCCGCGTTACCCCCCAGGGGCACGGCCCACCGAAAGTCGCCAGTCCCCGTCAAACTAAGAACGTAACCCGTTTCCTGCGTCGACGGCGTGATAAGTTCATACACGTCAGGCCCAGGGTCAAAGTCGAACGTTTGGCCGGCCGTGGCGAGCCTGCCGAACGAGCCGCCAAGGTAGACGTTGCCTTCCTGATCGACGTCGGCCTCCATCGCCAAGGTTTCCCCATTGCCGGCGGACCCAGAGCCAAAACGACGCGCCCAAGCTATCGACGAATCGCTGTTGACCTTGATCACCAGGCCGTTGACGCCGCTGCCGACCGACGCCAACTGAAGGGTTCCACTGCCGGGCCGGAAATCGACGTCGCCCTTGAGATAACCCGCCACAATAATGGATCCATCGCCGGCGATTTCGATTTCTCTGAACTGCGCCCCGCCGATGCCTTCCGTCACATAGGCCCACTGAAACGCCCCGCTCGCATCGAGCTTAACGACAAAGCCGTCGGACGCGGAGTCTGGGTTTGTAGCCAGATGGACGGCGGCGCCCGGGTCTAGATCGATGCTCCCTCCGAAGCCTCGGCCGAGGTAGAAGTCTCCCTGGCCATCCACGGCCAGGCTCGGCAGCGAGGCACTCATCACGGTGTCGATGCCGCCAAACTGACGTACCCAAACAAAATCACCGTTCGGACTGTATTTGAGTGCCAGCAGATCCGAGTTGCCATTGGCGGCTTTTTGCTGCACCAACGTCTGGCCTGGACCGGGATCGACGTCGATGGGAGCTGCAGTCGTCCCTGTTGAAAAATTTGCTGCAATTAAAAGATTGCCCGCGCCGTCCAGGGCGAATCGATCTGGCCGGAGACCGGCGCCGTCAATTTTACGAACCCACTGCAGTGCGCCGGCGCTATTGAGCTTCGCGAAGTAAACGGAATATTCTGCGCCGGCTTGGCTCGACGTGACGTTGGTCACGCCAGGGCCGGGGTCGAAATCCACCGTGCCGCGGAAGTCGCCTACCAAGTAGACATTTTCATCAGCATCCACGGCGTGCAGGATTCGCACCACTGGCGACGTGTGTAAAGTAGCGTTCAACGCCGCGGTCCACAGTGGGGATCCGTTGGGATCGAGCTTGACGAGTGCGGCGTCCATCGTGACCGCCTGCACGGCCGGTCCAGGATCGAGGTCCAGAATATGGTCATAGGTGCCATTGACGGTCACATAGCGATTTCCTGCTCCATCGGTCACCATTCCGCCGCCTCTGGATTGCATGGAACCGCTGCTGCTGTAGATGTCGGTGGCGGGGCCGCCAAGTACCTCAAATGCGCCGGCGAAACCGAGATCCGCGGCCAGCGCCAGACGCGCTTCAAGCGATTCGAACGTGCCACGCCGCAAACGGGCGACGCCTTGAGATGCTTTGCGAGGGGAGCGAGTACGGAGTCGCATAGGGTCACCTGAGAGAAGTGGTTAGTTAATAACGTTCAGTGAAAGACAATCAATTCACCGACTCAGCACGATGCCTGGCGTGCTTACGCATAGGGGCGCCTCGTAGGCGAAATGTTGTCAACAGAGTCATGGCAACGAGAAGAGCGGCATTCGGCTCCGGTACTGGCGTGCCAAGATGTGCGATCCATGCTTCGTAAACGCCGGCGGGGTTCTGACCGGTACCGACAATCGTGCGCCCGTCGTTTGAAACTGCGCGGGCCTCTGAGAACCGCCATCCGGCGAGTTGGGACGCGAGCCCAAATTCATTGACGAGCACTTCAGAGAGCTCTTCAACCCCATGCGATTCTCGCCAGATCCACGCGTAATTCAAATCGCGGCGAACTCCACCTGCCCCAACAATTACAGAGCCGTCCTCCGAAATATCGGCTCGACTATAGTTTCTCGATGTGGGCCGACGGCCATCTGGCAATAAGCCGAGGTTTGTTAATCCTGTTTGTTCATCCCAGCGCAAGACGCCGAACGGGCCGTTCGGCTTAACAAGCCCGTCTCCCACCACTACCTTTCCATTTGCCGAAAATCGATGCGGATCAGTGAGGTGAAACTGCTCCGGATACGGGGGGCCGAATTCCTTTACTCCACCCTGTTGCGACCAGATGTATCCGTCGGCGCTTGCCGGCTTTAAAGATCCATCCCACCCAGTCAACGTCTTCCCGTCCAACGACATGGCGGAAATATGCATTTCATTTGGGGAACCAATCAGTCCGCCGGATTGGGTCCACATGTGCTTGTAGAAAGCGATGATCCCACCGTCGCCTGAGAGGTCCGCAATCTCTTCTTCGTAAGTTTTGAGTGGAAGAATTGTCAGTCCCGTCTGCTGTTGCCAGTAAGCATACGAATTGCCGCTTTGCCCAAGGACCGTCGATCCGTCGTTGGAAATTCTATTTACAGAGCTGTTAACACCGGGTTCGCTGAGCCCGACCATACCGCCATCCCGAGTCCAACGAAATGCTTGCCCAAGCTCAGTATTACCCACGACAATCGATCCGTCGCCCGAGATGTCGACTGCACTACTTCCGGTGAGGCCCGGAAGAATACCTAGGCCCGTGAAGTAGGCCGGTTCCGCGGAGACGGAATTCGCGCTCAGTAAAGCGGCAACGAGCGCCATCATTAAGGACAACGATCGACTCATAATAATTTGTAAGTGTGCAAGCATGGTGTTCAATCTTGGCTAGAGTTTATGCTGGGTTGCGCCTGATGGTTAATCGTCATCCGTTCAGAAGAGCGCATCTGCTTCGCTCGCCAGAGCAAGCAGTTCCAGGTCGTCCGTCTTGTGATCGCCGATCCAGTCGTTGGCTTTCGTCCGCCACTGGTGAGCTTCATCGAGCCGTCCCTGCTTAATACGGATCATCGATAGCAGTACCCAATCGAAGGCGTTGGCCTGAGCGCCACGACTGAACTTGATGGACTTCTCGACCGCCGCGTCAGCTGCCTGCCAATCGTCATTGCGGTAGTGGGCCAGTGCGAGCGTGAACCACGCACTGCCCCTCTGCGGTACGTCCTGGACGACGCCCTTGGCTAGCTCCAACGCCAGCGCCGGGTCACGGAAGGAGTCGACTTCGCAAGTCAGCAAGAACCATGCGAACTTCTCGACCGCGCGGGGCGTGCGAATCGTCGAGTCATTCGCTTGCTCGACAAGCGCGTGAGCTCGTTGATAGTAAACATCCGCACTCGTTCCGCTACGGCCCCACACGGCCTGTTCGGCTAGCGCTGCGCAATGGACAAGTTGCGTGGCGCCGTCCACGCACGCGTCCATCCGGTCGGAAAACGTCCCGACGAGGATCTCGACCACCTGGGCCGCTGCCTCCGGACGATTGGCGCCCAAACTTATTGCCGACATGTTCCAGTAGTGGCGGTAAAGGGCATCGCCTGCCACGGGATTGTCGGGCCACTGGTCGCGCGAACGTTCCTGCATGGCCACTGCGTCTGTGAGTAGCCTTTCCGCCTGAGCGACGTCGCCCAGACTGCGTGCCAATATTGCCTCATTGCTTAGCAGGGAGGCGTGGTTGGTGAGACCAGTCGCCGAATCGTTGATCTCATCCGGCAGCTCCTTCGTTAGTTCGGCGGCGCGCTCGTAATAACTTTCCGCATCGTCCCATCGATTCGAGATCCAGGAGTAAATGCCAATGTTGTTCAACGCGTTGGCCAATCCCTGGCGATAGCTCGGTTCAGCGGGAAAGCGATCGACGAGCAGCTGGTAGTCGGCCGCCGCCTGCTGGAATGGCTCGAAGGCCTCATAGACGTTGTGCAGACGCCACTGAGATTCACCCACCCCTTGATATCCGTAGGCGCGGGCGTCCAGGTACTCCGACTCAGCAGGGAACGCCGCAATCAACGGGCGAACCAGCTCGATGCTCCGCAGGTAGGCCTGCCGCGCCTTTTCATGTTGTCCGACGAGGACCCAAATATCGGCGACGTTAGCCTGAGCGAGCGCGGCGCGTAGCTGCAGATCGGGATCGTCGCTTTGTAGTAACAGTTGGTCATAGAACTTCGCGGCATCGACGGCCACCGTTTCGGCCTGGGCCAGGTCGCCGTGATAATAGCGATCGTCGGCGACCCGGGAGAGCATGCGGTCGATCGAATCCGAAGCAACCATTAAATTGGCGACGGCGGCGGCGCGTTGACTCGCTTCACCGCGGTAGGCGCGGAGCGTGAGTGCTGCCGCCGTGACGCCGCCAATAGCCACGACGATCACTGCGATGGCCGCCACCTGGACAACGGCCATGTGCCGCCGCGCCCACTTACGAGCTTGCTGCACCAACGAGGGAGGCTGAGCGGCAATCGTGCGGTGAGCGAGAAAATTGCGCAAGTCGCTCGCCAGTTGTTCCGCGGACTCGTAACGGTCGCACGCGTCTTTTTCAATCGCCTTTTGCACGATGGCCGCGAGATCGGCCGGAATCGTCGGGTCGATGCGGCGAATTGGCATCGGCTCGCGCTGGGCGATGTCAGCGAGCAACTGCGAACGCTCGGCGCCCGGGAACGCCGGCTCCAGGGTGAGCAGTTCGTACAGGGTGACGCCCAGCGAATAGACGTCGGTACGGGCGTCAACAGCCGTGCGATCGCCGCGCGCCTGCTCCGGACTGGAATAGCGAAGCGTCCCGAGCACTTCCCCGGCGCAACTTATGCTGGCGTCTGACTGGAGTCGGGCCAAACCGAAGTCGCTGACCCAAATGACGCCGGCCTCGTCGACCAACAGGTTCGCCGGTTTGACGTCGCGGTGGAGGACGCCTACGGAGTGAGCGTAGGCGAGGGCGTCAGCCACATCGGCGGCCCACGCAGCAGCCTGGCGGTAGCGTTCGCCCAAATGGGGTTGCCGCGGCGTCTCGATTAGGGCCTGCTCGTCGCGAACCGTGGGGGCGTCAGAGAGACCTGGCGCGTGGCCGTCGGTCGGCGTTTGTTTTCGCACGGACGCGCGGAGATCGCCGATGACGTCGGCAAGGTCGCGTCCGGCAATGTACTGCATTGCATAGAAGTAGACGCCTCGTTCACTACCAACGGTGTAGACCGGCACGATGTGGGTATGGTGCAGGCCAGAGGCGACGCGGGCTTCGTTCAAGAATCGCTGCAGCTGTCGCGCGTCGAGCAGCGCCGCGTAAGGCAGCACCTTGAGCGCCACCCGTCGCCCCAGCGAGATCTGAATGGCTTCATAAACGACGCCCATGCCGCCACGGCCGATCTCTCGGAGAATGCGAAAATCGCCTAGAGTTTGGTCGTTGAGCGTACTGGCAAGCACGCGTTGATGCGCCCCAGCGGATTCGGTTTGCAGGCTATCGAACGCAGCGAGCACTTCGACGGCCGCGGCGGCGCAGCGAAGACGGTCGGCGTGCAGCGGGTGCAACGTGATAAGGGCCTCGACTGCCGCGTGATCGCCCGCTTCGACGAGGCCTCCCAGCGTGTCAAGCAACTCGGCGAAGACTGAATCGTCGTCTGACGTGGCGAGTTCGGTGGGTGGGAGGCGTTGCTTCATAATTTGCTTAAGGCGGCGATTGATCGAGGTCGAGCTGCAGTTGCTCCAGGGCTCGCGCGTGCCGCTTCTTGGCGGCTTCGAGTGTGATCGAAAGGGATTCGGCGACTTCCTTGAGGGGCATGTGTTCGAGGTAACGCATGACCAACAATTCGCGATCGGACGCGTCTAATCCTTCTAAGGCAAGGCTAATTCGCTGACGTAACTCGCTGCGGATGACGCGTTGCGGAGGTTCGGTGTCGGCCGCGATAAACCGTTCAGCCAGCTGCACGACTGACTCATCAGCGAGCGACAGCTCCTCCGGCGCCTCATAGCGGACGCTACGCCGGTCGGCCGTCATGTGCATGCGATGAACTTTGAGTAATCGTTGCCAAGCGATCTGGCGTATCCACGGATAGAACGAAACGGGACGGGTTTGCAAATAGGTCGGCAGCTTCTGGTAGGCCTCCGCCAGCGCTTCTTGGACGACGTCGGAGGCGTCGACTCGCGCCGAAAGACGCGAGTCCAAATGGACCGCGACCATCCGGCAGAGCCTGGGTCGGCAACGCCCCAACAGGCTTTGGGCGGCTGAGTCGTTCCCGAGGGCGGCCAGTTCCACGAGCTGGTCGGTCCCTGGCTTATCGTTCGTCATGAGCATGGCCGAGGAGGTACGTGCGATGGGGCCTACTACTGGTCTGCCCAAACGCCAACCGATGGGGACAGGAATTCGCACGAAAATCGATGCGATTTATTACTGAAGGCGTGCGGATTATAGCAGAACCTGTTGGCGGGCAATGAGTTACCATTGCCGCACCTAATTCGCCGGTGACGAAGTTATTTCCGAATTCTGCTGAAGAAGCGGTTGGGCAGAATGGCTCAACCGTCCTATCCCCATCTCGTCGACGGCACCCGGATTGTTCTCCATCGACTGCGATTGCGCCAGCAACGCTCGATCTTCTGTCGAGTTGCAGCGGATCGTCCGGCCCGCAGTCTGAATTTGACGCGCGTGGTTGTCTTGCTTCACGGTCACTCCAAGTTGCGCTAACCGCGTTATTCGCAGCAATATTGACACTGCCTGCCGGTCCCGTCCATATTGTCCTCGTCAGCATACCGCTGGCCGGCCGTCGAAAGCCGTAGGTTAAGGGACAATTTGATGACTGCTTCGTCAGACCGTAGGCCCGGTAGTGTGTGTGCGTACCAAGCTGCGATGGGGGTAGCCCCGGAGCAAGGTACGTGCGGGAGACTTAACCCTCCTTTCGAACCGCATTACCGGGCCTACGGTCTTTTCGCGTCGTCATCGGGCTGTCAGAGTCGCCTCAGTCACAGGGGCGATCGCCCCGCTGAGGTGGCTTATTTCCGAGACAATCTGAGCGGCGCTATGGAGAGAGTCAGCCATGCGCGTCTCGGAATCGATGGTTCTGGAACTGCAGGAAGGTTGGGCCGTCACAACCGCCAACCTCTATCGGATCGTCGAGATACCGGTTGGTTGATTGGTCTCTGAGCTCGCTGACGTTAACTACACCGTCAGGTGGCACGGCTATTTGCTCTTAGGCATTGGCCTGCAATGAAGCTGCGGTCGACACGAGGGCGCGTTCGGCATCGTCCAGGCCGAAGTAGCCCAACCCCTCTCGGTCGACTTGTCGCCAACCATCCGGTGACCGCGAGTAGAGCACGCCAAGCCAACGATCGGTGGCAGGGTGAACCCAATCTCAGCCACGAGTTGATCGTCGTCAGTCGCGTACCAGGCGGTCGGTTCCAAAGGTGCAGAGCGTTCGTGCGGCAGAGAAAGGATATCGTCGAAGTGTTCACGAGTCGTTGGTTTTAGAGTCAGGACGTTTCCTCCTTGGTAGCAGCCAAGGATTGCAAGTGGTGTGCCTGTTTTTCCCCTAACCCTTATGGAAGACCCAAATGAACGACCAGATTAAGGTTCACGTCGTCAAGTTTGCCGATCGGGCGAACCTGATGATGCGGTACACGGACCCGATCAGCGGGAAGCAAGTCGCCCGGTCGACGGGCACCTCGCGGAAGCGTGATGCCGAGCGCGTAGCAGCGAAGTGGGAGGCCGAACTGCGGGAGGGCAGGTACAACAAGCCCAACCGGCTGGAGTGGGCCGAGTTCCACGAGCGGTACACGCGGGAGCGGCTGTCGACGTTGGCCCCGCGGACGCTGCTAGCCGCGGAGTCCGCCTTTAACCACCTGGCGCGCGTTGTCTCGCCGAAGCTGCTGTCGTCGATCGACGCCAGCGTGATGAGCAAGTTCCAGGCGTCGCTGATTGACGAGGGGATGAAGCCGACGACGCTGGCCAGCCACCTGCGGTCACTGCTCGCCGCCTTCAACTGGGCTGTCCGCATGGGCCTGATGGACAGGGCCCCCGGCATCTGCAAGCCGAAGGCCGCGGGAGGACTCGACAGATCGATGCGCGGTCGGCCGATCACCGGCGAGGAGTTCGACCGGATGCTGGCCAAGGTTCGAGACGTTAGAAAAAGTCGAGCCCGAGAAGTGGGAGCGGCTGCTGCGCGGGCTCTGGTGGTCGGGCCTGCGGTTGGGAGAGGCGCTCCAGTTGTCGTGGGAGGCCGACGCGCCGATCACGGTCCACCTGGACGGCAAGTATCCCAAGCTCCGCATTTGGGCGCCTGCTCAGAAGTCGAAGCGCGACGGGCTACTGCCGATCGCTCCCGAGTTCGCGGAGTTCCTGTTGGCCACTCCCGAGGATGAGAGGGTCGGATTGGTGTTCGGCATCGAGGGACCGAAGCCCGGCAAGCCGCTGAGCACAAAGCGTGCGAGCCGATACGTCTCGGCGATCGGGGCGAAGGCTGGAGTCGTCGTCACCCAAGACGTGGGCAGGTCGAAGGTGGACGAGGAAACCGGCGAGACAGTCAACATCCCCAAGTTCGCAGGCGCCCATGACTTCCGCCGGGCGTTCGGCACACGCTGGTCGAAGCGGGTGATGCCGGCCGTGCTGAAGCAACTGATGCGGCACGCCAGTATCGAGACGACGATGAGCTACTACGTCGAGCACAACGCGGACGACGTTTCGGCAGAGCTGTTACCTTGGGCGGGTAACACTTCAGGTAACACCGGCCCGAAAAGGCCAACAGCCGCCCCGAAGGCGGACGTCGTTGAAGAGCGTAAGTCTATGCTTTCCAAGGACTTCTGAAGCGGAGGGCAGGGGATTCGAACCCCCAACCCATTTCTGGGCACCTGATTTCGAGTCAGGCTGCTGGCCAATTCGCTTACCCTCCAGCGGAAGATTTCTAAATTTAGCTGCGCCGGCGCTGGTCGGCAATGACGACCCGGCGGCGGCCCGCTTTTCGGCCGTCGCGGCGCCGATTTCTGTATCGGCCTCAGGCTCGCCCAGCCGCGACGAGCAGACCCCGCCGGGGCTTGAGGCGCCGCAACCAATCGCCTCGCCCCGAACGTTAGCGTTTGCCGAGGCCTTGCGATCCGCGGCGAACGCCAGGCGTCGGCCGGCAAAATCGGTCGTCGTCGGCAGGCTCGGCGTCGCATTGCGCCGGCGACGCACGCTGGGGCCAGTTCTAGCGGTTTCGCGCAAGATGCCTGGTGCGCGCTGGCGCGGCAAAACGTTTGTCATTGCTTCCAAAACGTGACGATAGCTGGGGTATCCTGACCAACTCCCCTCTCACCTCCCCGTGGCACCCTATGGCGAAGGATAAAACTTACCGAATCGTCACGCGCGGCAAAAACGGCGAACTCCGCGCCCGCGACTACGAACACCAAGACGCGGTCCTGCGGATGCACACCCAAATCGGGATCGATGATTGCAGCACCGACCTCACCCTTCGCGGCATGCCGGTCTTTCGCGGGTTGATCGGCCCGATGCCCGAGGGAAAGGGAGTCGTCCGTTACGAGACCCCCGAAGTGTTCGAAAGTCTCACGAAGGAGTGGGGAGCGCCTGGCGCCGGTCGCAAGTCACGGCGGCGGGTGACAGGATAGTGACGCGGGATGTCCTCAGGCCGACGCGGACAGGCGTCGACGAATCGGGAAGAGCCTAAGCAACAAGCAGCATGACGAGCAACCGGAACGCATCGAAGAATTGAAAACTTGAACGACACGGTCGCGCGGCCATCAACTCCACGCGACCCGCTAGGTTGGGCCGACACGAAAACGCCGCTTGGGAAAATGTCCCCAGCGGCGTTTTCGTTTTAAGCTCATATTCAGGTACACTTCACAACCGTGAGCCGCCAACCGTGAAGCCCCGCGTCCGTCATCCTGAGCGCAGCGAAGGATCTAGCATCTCCACCGAGCTCCCAGATTCTTCGCTGAGTTTACCCTGAGGGTATCGAAGGGCTCAGAATGACGCGACCTCGCTCAAGCCACCACTAGTATCCAGCTTCAAGCATCTAGTAACCAGCATCCAGCAACTGCCCACCGCCCACTCGCCATGCCCACCAAAAACCGCCAGATCCTCCTCGCCTCCCGCCCCCACGGCGAACCGACGGCGGAAAACTTCCGTCTCGTCGAAACCGAACTCCCCTCCCCTGCCCCGGGCCAACTCCTGCTCCGCAGCATCTACCTCTCGCTCGACCCCTACATGCGCGGCCGGATGAACGAGGGGAAGTCGTACGCCTCGCCCGTCGAGGTTGGCGGCGTCATGGGGGGGCAAGTGGTCGCCGAGGTCGTCGAGTCGAATCACCCCGACCATCGCGTCGGCGAGATCGTCCTCGCCCCGATCGGCTGGCAAGAATACGCCCTCAGTGACGGCGACGGCCTCCAAGAGATCGACCCGTCGCTCGGCCCCATCTCCTACGCCCTCGGCCTCCTCGGCATGCCGGGCCTCACCGCCTACACGGGCCTGATGAACATCGGCCAACCAAAACCGGGCGAAACGCTCGTCGTCGCCGCCGCCTCTGGAGCGGTCGGCTCCGTCGTCGGCCAGATCGGCAAACTGAAAGGTTGCCGCGTGATCGGCGTCGCCGGCGGCGCCGAGAAGTGCCGTTACGTGAAAGAAGAACTTGGGTTCGACGATTGCCTCGATCACCGCGCCCCCGACTTCGCCGCCCAACTGAAGGCAACCTGCCCCGACGGCGTCGACGTCTACTTCGAAAACGTCGGCGGCGAAGTCTTCACCGCGGTCTTCCCGCTGCTGAACAACTTCGCCCGCATCCCCGTCTGCGGTCTGATCGCCCACTACAACGATACCGACCTCCCCCCCGGCCCCGACCGCCTGCCGCAACTGATGCACGGCATCCTGACGAAACGGTTCACGTTCCGCGGCTTCATCGTGAGCGACTTCGCAGCGCAGTACCCGCAATTCTTGGAGGAAGTGGGCGGCTGGGTGCGCGAGGGGCGGATCAAGTACAAGGAAGACGTGAGCGAAGGGCTGGAGAACGCGCCGCGGGAGTTGATTGGGGTGCTGCGCGGGGAGAATTTTGGGAAGAAGATTGTGCGGGTTGGGAAGTAATTATAGATGTCTCGTATTGTCCAAAATAAGACTAGAGTTTTTTCTATCCATCCGTACACTTAAGCTATTCCAGTGCATCACGACTCAGATGCGGAGGCTTAGGTGTCGACCCCCAAGATTGATGAGATCGGATTCTGGTCTGAGGTAAAACTCGAAATCGTTCGCGACTATGCATCTGCATACTCGAAGATTCTGTCAAAGCAAAAATCGATTTCTCGCTATCTGTACATCGACGCTTTTGCAGGGGCTGGGTTTCACGTCTCAAAGAGATCAGGTGAGTTCGTTTCTGGAAGCCCCTTAAATGCGTTGAATATTGAACCGAGGTTTTCGGAGTACCACTTCATCGACCTCAATCCGGCAAGAGTTGCAGGATTGCAAGAATTGTCAGACGGAAGCAATGATGTTGTCGTGCATCACGGCGACTGTAATTGTGTACTTCTTGAAGAGATATTTCCAAAGTGCCAGTATTCCGATTTCGCACGTGCATTGTGCCTCCTCGATCCCTATGCTCTAAGCGTTGATTGGCAGGTTCTTCAAACCGCAGGGCGAATGAAGAGTGTGGAGATTTTCTACAACTTCATGATGATGGACGCCAACATGAACGTATTCTGGCGATCGCCGGAACGTGTTTCTACCGAACAACGTGCTCGAATGACGGCTGTTTGGGGGGATGAATCTTGGCGTGATGCGGCCTACAAGAAGGAGCAAAAGAGCTTGCTCGACGAAGGAGGCTTCTTTGAGGAGAAAGCTAGCAACCAACGCATCGCTCAGGCATTCAAAGATCGGCTTCGCAACGTAGCCGGATTCCGTTATGTTCCGGATCCAATTCCGATGTGTAACTCATCGGGGGCCGTCGTCTATTACCTGTTCTTTGCCTCGCCCAACGCGACGGGACACGATATCGTAGAACAGATTTTTAAGAAGCATGCTGGAAGGGCCGCAAATGGCTGACAACTCCTCGATCGAATGGACGGAAGCCACTTGGAATCCAGTAACTGGGTGCAGCAAGATCAGCCCAGGGTGCGCCCACTGCTATGCCGAGCGTATGGCGAAGCGACTAAAGGGCATGGGGAATTCGAACTACGCCAATGGTTTTGAACTGACGTTACAGCCACACATGTTGCGGCGTCCATTGGAATGGAAATCTCCGAAGAGAGTTTTCGTCAACTCAATGAGCGACTTATTCCATAAGGACGTTCCAACGGAGTATATAGAGCAAGTCTTTTCAGTCATGCGTGAAGCGCACTGGCATCAGTTTCAAGTGCTCACTAAGCGGTCTTCGCGTCTGGAACGATTGAGCCCTTTCCTTGATTGGCCGCCCAATGTTTGGATGGGCGTAAGCGTTGAAAGCAAGGAATACACGTTCAGGATTGACCATCTTCGCAGTACTTCGGCGGCAGTGAAGTTCCTGTCGTTGGAGCCGCTCTTAGGCCCGCTTGAAGAACTGAACCTAACCGACATCGACTGGGCGATCGTGGGCGGAGAATCAGGTCCAGGCGCGCGTCCCTGTTTGCGAAATTGGGTGGTCAGTATTCGCAAACAGTGTAAGGCTGCTCGCGTTCCGTTCTTCTTTAAGCAGTGGGGTGGGTTCAATAAGAAGAAATCGGGGCGTCAACTCGATGGTAGAACCTGGGATGAATTTCCTGTTGTTCGCAACACCGTCTTGGTTTAGCGGTTAGCGGGTAACCCCGGTTGCCGCCTCAAGCGGCTACCGGGGAGGCGAATATGCCCACTCTCAATCACGTCAGCCGTCCGGCGACACATCTTTCACCAGCCAGCGCGGATGATCAGCCCCCCGATCTTCCCACCCTCGCGTCAGCCGCCGCGCCTCGCCCCCGTCGGAGTTCATCACCCACAGCGCCGGCGCCTCGCCAGTCTTCGCGCGGCAGAAGGCGATCCAGCGTCCATCGGGTGACTCCGTCGCCCGAAAATCCCACACGCCCGGTTCATTGCGCAGCAGTGGTTCGCACGAGCCGTCGCGCGGGTCGAGACGGCAGATCTCCGTGCCCCCTCGCGCCAGCTCCGGTTTGAAGTCGCGATTGAAATGATCGACGTCGGGGCGTTGCGGTTGGAACTCCCACGCGACTTTCGAATCGGGAAGACGGCGCGGGAAAAGTATCTGGCCGTCGCTAGTCCATGCCGGCAGGTTCGAACCGCCGCCGCGCGTTTCGAGATTACCGTACGTCGCCGCAAACCACATCGATTGATCTTTGGTAAGGACGCGGTGAGGAGTTCCGTCCTCGGTCCCGACGCAGACGTCGGCCCAGTCGTGCCCCGGATCGTCATGATAGTGGCAATCCACGAACAAGATCGACTTGCCGTCGGGCGACCAACTCGTGCCGAAGTAGAGGTGAGCGGGATCGGCGGCGACGAGTCGACGATCTTGGCCGTCGAGGTCGGAGGTCCAAACCTGGTAGCCGGCGGGGCTCGCCAGATGGAACGCGACGCGCTGTCCGTCGGGACGGAGGCTGAGCCCATACGGCAAGCCTTCCCCTGCACGCGTGAATTCGCGCGCGTCGGAGCCGTCGAGATTGACGCTGTAGATTTGCCCGACCCCGTCGCGCACCACCTGAATCAGCATGCGTTCGTCGCTGACTAGCAACGCTGGCGTGATAAACGGCGCGGGACGGTCCTTAGTGCAGAGCTCGCGCAGGTCGCTGGTCCTCAGATCGTAGAGCCAGAGATGCGTCGGCGTTTGCGTGTAGTATTTATCGAACGACTTGCCGTCGCCGTCGCGGCGCGGCTCCATGCTGAGGAAGATCAATCCTTTGCCGTTAGGCAGGATCGGGCCCGGCTGCCAGGTGGCTTGATTGGGGACGGCGAAGTCGAAATAGCGCGGCTCGCCGCCGTTAAGGTCGATGCGCGCCGACTTGCCTTGCGTCGTGTACAGCAGTTCGCATGACGCTTCCGGGTCCGAGGACGTCGGCTTCGAGGGGAGCGGGGTTTCAGCCGTCGCGTTTTCGGCAGACCTGCCGCGTTGCGACGTCGTGACGGCCGCCGCGAACGTGGTCATTCCAGCGGCGGCGACGCGCGAAAGAAATTTTCGACGGTTGTCGGCAAGCATGGCAGTAGGGCCTTTCCGTTAGCGACGAGCGGCAGGCCGGCGCGGACGGCGGCGTGCGGGGCGATGGTTGGCTTCTGCTGGGAGTCGACCTGATGCGCGAACCGGCGGCAGGCTTGGCGCCCGTCGCAGTTTACACTCCTGCGGCGACCACTTGCGAGTCCCAACTGTCGTCGGCGGCTCGTTCGGCCTAAACTGCATGCTCGTGCCGAGAACTCCCGCGAGCCCCGAACGCCGACTCCTGTGCGAAACATCGAGAAAACCTACGCCGATCCCCTCGCGCTCGTCTGGACCCACGCGGCGGCGCAGCTGGGAATCCGCATCGAGCGCAGCGCCGAAGTCAACGCCTCCTGGAACGGCGACGGCGTCCTGACGATCGGCACGCCCGAGACGCTCGATCCCGACGACTCGCTGGCTCAGATGATTCTTCACGAAGTTTGCCACGCTCTCTGCGAGGGGCCCGAGAGTTTGCAGAAACCAGACTGGGGGCTCGACAACTTCAATCCGGCCAAGCGCGTCCACGAACACGCCTGCCTGCGGCTGCAAGCGGCGCTCGCCGACCAAGTCGGACTCCGCACGTTCTTCGCGTCGACGACGATGTTCCGTTCGTACTACGATCGACTCCCCACCGACCCGCTCGCCGCCGGCGACGATCCATCGATTGAGATGGCCCGAGCCGCCTGGGAGCGCGCGCAACAAGGCCCTTGGGCCGCGCCGCTGCGCGATGCCCTCGAGCGCACCGCCCTCATCGCCCGCGCCCTGAGCGGCGCCACGACCCCAGACTCGATTTGGCACCAGTAGGTCGGGCTTTCGACCCGACAGCCCCGCCAAAAGACGAACCGCCAGGGACGCCAAGAGCGCCGTGTAGTCGTTGAGTGACTTAGGTCCGAAGGAGCGGCAGATAATAGCCAGGGGCGTCAGCCCCTGGTAACGGCCCGAACGAAATCCAAAGCCCCAGAGGGGCGAAAGAAATCCTAGCGTCGCATCTGAATAGGGTGTCGCCCCTCCGGGGCTCAAGCGCGCTTACCGTGCTTGCTCCAGGGGCTCACGCCCCTGGCTATTCAATGCCGCCCCTCGCGGGGCTCATGCACGGCCACCTTACTTCACCGCCTCCGCCGCCGGAAACGTCCACTTCCCCTCCAGAATCTCAGCCCGCGGCCTATAGAGCCGCACCAAATAGTTCCATCCCGGCATGATCGGCAAACAGTTCGCCGTCTTTCCGTCGCAGCCACCGAATTGAATCGTGTACGAGCCGTCGGCGTTGGGCTTCGCCGTGATGTTGTTCAACGTGTAAGCGTTCTGGGCGTTCTTCACAAAGTACCCTTCGGCGTTGTAAACGCTGATCGACCAGAAGCCGTCAACCGGCACGTCTTTCACCGTGAGCCGATAGACCGTCTTGCCGTCGTTCAGCGGCGGTACGACGCCGAAGTAAGTCGCTGCCGCCGCCGGGTTGCCCCCCCACCCGGCGGCTGAGCCGATGAGATGTTGAATCGGATCGACTTGGTCCTTGCGGCCGAACATACGCGCGGAGTCGATTCCCCCGTTGGCCTCGGCCAGATTGATGAGCGCGTTGCGGATCTTCGTTTGCGATTCTGCGTCCCAAGCAGGAGCGTGAAACTCGCCCGGCGACTTCTGCTCGACCTTGATCGCATCTTGCAGCTCGTGGACAGTCTTCACGTCGGCGGGATCGTTCGGATTGACGAACGTCCGCACCGCCAAGGCGGCGTAGGGCGTACCGGCGGATTCCTGCGTGATCGTGAACTTGCCCGGCGCGTAGTAGACGTCGTTGGCGTACTGGTCTTCGTTAATGACCTGCAGCGACATGAACCGCTTGCCGACCTCCGGCAGCGTCACCGTCACCGCTCCGGCGGTCAGATCGAAGACGCCGAAGGAATAAAGCGTGTCGCGATTGAGCCGCACGACCGTTTGATCGTCGATCGAGGCGAGTTCGCGCTCATGGCTGAACTTACCGAAGCCCCCATCTTTCACAAAGCGGGCGAAGTACATGTCCGTTTCAGCGCGATTGAAGTTGTCGACAGTGACGTGAATTGGTTCGTCCGTCGCCGTCGATTGAGCATGAAGCGGGAAGGATGCGGCGAGGGCAAGAAACACTGAGAGTGACCTGGCAAAGCTGTTCATCGCATCTCCTCAAATGATTGATTACGCGCCACAGCAGTTGTTAACAACTGCGCCGACAAGAGCGCTCAGTTCCACTTGTAGCCCCCGGCTCCGCCGGGGGGTCGGTCACCATGCCGATAGACTTCGTCCTGCGTAGCGCTCCCCCCCAGCGAAGCCGAGGGCTGAAATCGAGATAACGATTTGTAACGCCCTCTAGCCCAGGGGTGGCCAAGAATAGTTTCCCACATTTGTCCTACTATTTGCTATGGTGCGATTAGCCGGGGCGATGCTGCGCCGAACCGTTCTTTGGCAAGCCGATTCCACAGAAACTGCGCCTCGCCGCGCGCTGTCGCAACTTGGACCAAAAGACTTGGCGCCGATCAGCCCAGCATCAGAGTCGACCGCGAGCTCACGACATTAATATAGGTGTCGTCGTTGCCGTCATCGACTGATTTACCCTAACTGACGGCGGTAAAACGGTTTGCGACTTCTGTCGCGAAAAATCGCATTGGCGACAGATCGCTCGCGGGTGCTTCATCAATAACGACAAAGACGACACAACCACCAACGACAGACATCACAACTGCAGTTCACACCACAACTTACGACGTTGCCATGCTGTCGCCAAAAATCGATTCGAGACAGCAAGCGTCATCGCGACACAATTCGTTTGCAGTCGCCCGACGCCTAGTTAATTCACTCCGCTCCCAATCGCTCTCCCAGACCAGCGAGGCGCAGCTCCAGCTGCAGGAATTTTTCCTGTGTGTTGAGCTCCGCCTGCTCGATTCGATAGTTCAGCCAATAGACGCCGGCGCCAATAAGAAACGGCAGACCGCCGGCGATGAGGAGCAAACCTTGCAGGCGGTCGTCCGCCGTCATCCCGGCGGCGAGAAAGAAAGTCATCATCAGCACGGTAAACGTCCAGACCATCGCCGCGATCTGACGGGCGTCGCGTTTGAGATCGAGCGCGCCGCGCCAACAGATGCGAGCAGCGACGACGGCCCAAGCGAGACCGAAGAGCGAGCCGACGACCAGCGCAATGCGCGGGAGCGTCGGGAGGTCGGGTTCGGTCAGGGCGAGCGCGCCGCAGATGCCGCCGCTGACGAGGGCGCTGGCAGCCACGACGCCGAAGAAGCTGCGTCGCGTCGTCGTAAGTTCGCGTTGGAACATGTGAGAGAGATCCTGTTCGAGTTGTTGGCGGGAGCCGGGGCTAAGAGGTTCGACGGCGAGCAGACGCTGGCCGAGCGAGTTGGGGTTACCGTTCATGACGTGCGGCCTCCTCATCGAGAATGCGGCGGAGCGACGAGCGCGCTTTCGACAGTCGCGACTTCACGGTCCCGGCGGGAATCTCAAGCACGGCGGCGATTTCGGCGACGGCGAGGTCGTCGAGAAAATAGAGCGTGAGGATTTCACGCTCGGGGAGCGGGAGGCGGCCGAGTCCAAAATGAATCTGCTCGGCGTTGTCGACGTCGAGTTGCTCGTCGCGGTCGCTGGTCGGTTCGTGTGATTCAATGTCGACGGCGGCCGCTTCGCGATGGGCGTAGCGGCCGCGGTAGTGGTTCATCGCGGCGCGGCGGGCGATGGTGTAGAGCCAAGGGGCGAGGCGGGCGTCTTGTTTGAGGTTGCCGATGTTGCGGAAGGCGCCGAGCCAGACTTCTTGCAGCACGTTAGCCGCGTCCTGCTCGTGGTCGATCAGCCGGCGGAGAAAGTAGTGGAGTCGATCGTTCCAGCTGGCGACGAGCTCGTCCCACGCGGCCAGATCACGACGACGGCAGCGGAGCACGAGCAGTTCGTCACGGATCTGTTGGCTGGTACGTTCGATGGGACGGTCCTCCGGCTGATTCGGTAGGATAGTCGCGCGCGGAGGGGGCGCGGTTCATCGAACGCGGCGAAAATCACCGTATTTTTTGAAAGAGGGGGGTGCCCGCTACTCCGGCAACTTGTAATCCCGCCACAACCACCGCAGCGACTCCGGCATCAGCGTGCCGCCATGGTTGCCGTTGTGGGCGCCTTCGCCGGGGACGAATTTGTAGTCGTACTCGGCGAACTTGAGCGCCGCTTCCATTTGCAAGTTACCGAGCCACCAGTTGCCGTGGGCATTGTCAAGGTCGTGGCTGCCGTCTTGGAGAAAGATTCGCATGGGACGTTTGTCGTGCCCCTTGCGAATCATACCCGGGTAGCGGTCGCCGCCGCGAATGTTCGCGAAGCTGCCGACGTGGCTCAGGACTTTGCGGAAGGCGTCGGGGCGTTCCCATGCAGCCGTGAACGCGCAGATGCCGCCACTGCTGATGCCGCCGATGGCGTGGCCGTCGGGGTCGTCGGTGATGTTGTACGTCTTCTTCACCTCGGGCAGGATCTCGGTGAGGAGGAAGTCGGCGTAGTCGGGGCTGAGCGTATCGTATTCGACGCTGCGATTTTCGGGCTTCGGTTCCCACCCTGGCTTCGGCGGGAGTTCGGGCTGAGTCGTGCCGGGATCGACGAAGACGCCGATGGTGACCGGCATCGCGCCTTCGTGGATGAGATTGTCGAATACGATCGGGGTCCGGAACTCGCCACGTTCGCGGCTATAGGCGTGGCCGTCTTGAAAGACCATCAACGCGGCCGGCTTCGCCGCGTCGTATTGTGCGGGAACGTAGATCCAATAGCGTCGGAGCGTGCCGGGGAAGATCTTGCTATCGCCCCAGACGTGCTCCGTGATCGTCCCTTGCGGCACGCCCTCTTTGCGAACGGAGTCGGGGCCGTATTCGTAGCGGACTTCCACGGCAGGTTCCTCGGCGTGAACGACGGGGGCAAGGGTGACGACAGCGAAGGTCGCCGACAGCGCGCCGATCAAGAGCGGGGCGGCAGATAGGAGGAGCGACTTCATCGGGGCGCCTGGGATGGGACTGAGTGACTCGGTGGTGAGTCGATCAGTTTACTCCATCCGGACGCGAAATGAATGAGGCGCCGCCAGAGTCGGTCGACGCTTCTCGCAGCCCCTGGCTCCGCCAGGGGGTAGCGCACCGCAGGACAACGCCTACCGGTGTGGTGACAGCCCCCGAAAGAACCGTGGGCTGAAATGGGGAGACCTTTAGTATCGTGGGTTCGACACAGGCGCCGGTGCGGGATTCGTGGCGGTCTGCGGAATAGGAGCGGCGGTAGTCGGCGGCTGCCAAGTGGAATTTGCATTGCCGGCGCCGTAGCGGGGCGGGTCGCTCTGAAGTTGCGTGCCGCCGAGTTGGTTCGTCGACGCGACGCGAGCTGCCGGTGGTGATTGAACAGGCTGCAGCGTCGCCGACGCTGCGTTGTTTTGAGACGGCGCGGCGGCCATCATCGTGTTGGCGCCGGGGCCGTTGGGCGTCGGGCCAATGGCGCGGTGCTCAGTGATCGTGTTGTTAACGGTCTTCCAAGTGGTGATCGGCTGTTGAACGGTACGTGTCTCGGGAACGACATCTACTTTGCTCACCGGAATCTGCACTGTGCCGACTTGCTGCTGCCAAGTGGTCACCGGCTCGTAATGGTGGGTCCAGTAGGGTTCGGCAAAGGGATTCCAGCGATTGTGAAGTTGCGAGACGACCTGATACTGCGTGACCGGAACGTGATAAACCTGCTGGTGCTGGACGTTCTCGGTAGTGACCTGCTGACGGTAGGTGGTTTGCTCCTGCGAACGCATTTCAGTGATCGGAACTTGCGTCGGGACTTGACGCTGGATGACCTGATAGCGAATGCCGTCCTTGTCGATGTACTCCGGCTGCTGGGCGTTCGCCGAGTTTGCGCCGACAGCGGCGGCCGCGAGGGCCAGCGTCGCCCAAATCCCACGTCGCATGTCCATCAGAGAATCCCCCTCGGCCAGCCTTGGCCAAGTCGTCGCCGGCCCGTTCGATGCGCGCCGCACGTTGCGCAGCGGTCCTTCGCCGCGCAGTTACAGAATGGTATCGGTCGCAGGGGTTGGCGAGCTTCAGTGGGATGGGGACGCGGCGACGCTAGCAGCCGTTCGGCGAGCGGCTTAGAATGTGAGGCGACGCGGCTCGCCCCCTGTTTGGCTTGGTTGACGCCGCCCTCCCCTGCCCCGACCGCTGCTAGCGAGCTCCGCGATGATCGCCGACCACTTGATTGAAATCCTCCGCTGCCCGCAAGACCGCTCGCAGCTCCATCTGGCCGACGCGGAACTGGTCGCCAAGCTCAATCGCGCCATCGCCGCCGGCGAACTGAAGAGTGTCGCGGGCGAGACATTTGAAAAGCCGCTCGACGGCGGACTGATCCGCGCTGCGGGCGATTTGCTTTATCCGATCATCGACGAAATCCCCGTGATGCTGCCCGACGAAGCGGTCGATTTGCGGACGTTTCAGTAGGCTGAGCGTAATGGGGTCGGGAGCCTTTTGCCACTAGAGACTCTCCACTCAAGTTGAAGCCGCCAGTGGCAAAAGGCTCCCGACCCCCTACGGCCTACTGCCGACAAGAACGCCATGAGCACGATCTTCAAGCGTATTATCGACCGCGAGATTCCCGCCGACGTCGTCTACGAAGACGATCTCTGCTTGGCCTTTCGCGACGTCTCTCCGCAGGCGCCGGTGCATGTGTTAGTGATCCCCAAGCAAGAGATCAAGTCGGTCGACGCCATCGAGGAGACGGACGCGGCGCTGCTCGGTCATCTCTGGGTGGTGATCGGCAAGATCGCCCGCGAGTTGGGCGTCGCCGACGATGGCTACCGCGTCGTTACGAATTGCGGCAAGCTTGGCGGGCAGTCGGTCGACCACCTCCATTTTCATCTCTTGGGCGGACGGCAACTCGATTGGCCGCCGGGCTGAATCTCCGGAGCAGGACTCCCCCGCTTGGTCGCCGATCGCGCCATCGCTAGTTCATGTCGCCGACGTTAGCGTGACTTCTCACGAAGCATTTGAACGTCGCGGCGAGCCGGCGTTTTCCGCCTTAAAACGGCGGGCGTTGTCAGCGAAGGTCCGAGGGGGTAGGTTATTGGCTTGCCGACTTCCGGCGGGCAACGACCATCGTTCGCTTTCGCTCGCAATGCTGTCGGCTGATGGGATACCGCTGAGCCCGCGTGGCGCAATTGGATAGCGCGTCGGCCTCCGAAGCCGAAGGTTACTGGTTCGAATCCAGTCGCGGGTACTGTCCTAAGTTTAGCTGAATTAAGCATTTACGTTACCTGCCGATGGTCGGCAGTGCAGCTCAGAATCAGTTGGAAAAACGGTACATACCGTTTTGGCCCTCAGATTAGGAGTTTGCACCGTGCCGAAGCTCATCAACTCTCTGCCCTCGTATCGTCGCCACAAGGCTTCTGGGCAAGCTGTCGTAACTCTCAACGGCAATGACCATTACCTAGGTCCGCATGGATCCAAGGCCAGCAGAGACGAGTACGATCGTCTGATTGCTGAATGGCTCGCCAATGGCCGTCGAACGGTCAAGCAGGAGCAAGCTCCCATTTCGATGGAGGAGCTTCTTGCAGCCTTCTGGGAGCACGCACAGTGCTACTACAAGGGCCTAGACGGACTCCCTACAAAGGAAGTCGATGCTTACCGCCAAGCGATGAAGCCCCTTAGGTCGCTCTATGGCAGGACTGATGTGGAATCGTTTGGACCTTTGGCGTTAAAGACCGTTAGAGAACAGTTCATTTCAGCCGACTTCGCTAGGTCGCACGTCAATAAGCAAATTGGACGGATCAAACGAGTATTCAAATGGGGCGTGGAGAACGAGCTGGTTTCTCCGAGTGTCCTCCAAGGCCTCCAGGCGGTTGCAGGATTGAAGTTAGGTCGCACTGCGGCTCGGGAGACCGCTCCGGTTGAACCCGTCTCAGAGGCCCTAGTGGGGGCTGTGGAAGGCCTCATGTCGCGTCAAGTCTGGACGATGATTCAGCTTCAGGTGCTGACTGGAATGCGAAGCGGGGAAGTTACCTCAATGCGAGGCTGCGATATCACGCAAAAAGGCACCAGTTGGGAATACCGTCCACAGTTCCACAAGACTCTGTATCGGGGCAAAGAGCGAGTTATCTTCCTGGGACCGCAGGCTCAAGAACTGCTTTCGGCCTTCCTCAAGTCCGATCCTACGGCCTTCATCTTCAGCCCTAAAGATGCACTTGCAGAGCGGAACGCAACGCGGCGGGAGCAAAGAAGGTCTCCGATGACTCCTAGCCAAATGAAGCGGACGGCGAAGCAGCGGCCATTGAAGTTTCCTGGGGAAAGATATACCTCCCAGAGCTACGGACGAGCAATTGCATACGCAGTCAAGAAAGCCAAAGTTGCCCATTGGTCGCCGCATCAACTGCGACACACGGCAGCTACTCGCATCCGTGAGAAGTTTGGTCTAGAGGCTGCTCAAGTCATATTGGGACATTCGAGGGCGGACGTGACGCAAATCTACGCTGAAGCGAACCGGAAAAAAGCCGCTGACATCATGGGTAGCGTGGGCTAAGTATCATCGCGGTTGTGCCTCCCCTACCTACCTATTGTTGAGGGGAATATGGATGTTGGCGTAATACACGTGTATAGGACCTCTTTCGCGTCTACGGTGACTCCCTAGATTCTCTGCCTCATGCTGTATTTTTGAATCTACCTCTCTATGCGAACATTACCTCGCGCTGACCGTGCGTGCCACGGAAGTACTATTTGGAACATTGTCGTCCCCTTTCACAAGTGCGCGTTCCACAACCGCACTCCCACCGCTACGCTAGGAGTGGGCCGTCAGAAACCGTCAAATACTCCGAGGGAAATGCCGTGGCCATTGCCGCTAATTCACTTGAGCGCCTGATCGAGTCGATCGACGCGCTAGTGTCATTTGCTCAAGCCAACGGAGTCGAATACCAATACGAAATACAGAAGGATCTATCACGGACCAAGGCGCCATTGTCACTGGAAAAGAAAAAACAGTTTGCGAAGCTCGACGGAGCGGTGGTGGCTGCCTTGAAGGAATGCGAGATTGCGGCATTTCACGATCTTCATCAACCGATCGAGGGAGGATTTGAATTGGGGCGGAGCAAGCTTCGTTGCGTCGACACTGACGGCGGCCCAGCAATTGTGTACTCCGATAAATGGCTAGTGTATCTGCAATGTCTCCGCGAAGAGGCGCAGTGCATGTTAAAGGGCGGGTCTGCACCGCATCTCCCGCAGTGCAGGATGTCAGTGGAAACGGATATCACCTCGAAAGCGAGCTTCGTAATACTAGATGACATCAAGTCGCCGATCGATCTTGAAACCGCGATCTATCTTGAAGAGCTAATTAAGACACGCCCAGGAGCCTTTAAGAGCGCCCCGGAAATCGCGCGAGCTCGGCCAGATTTTTTCGAGTCCGACCCACGTGTCACGAGAATTCGGGATAGACTGAAAAGAAACTTGCCTGAGGTTTATAAGCTGATTGTAACCAGCAATAGTGGTTCACGATTGGCTGATAAGGCTTGGCTTGAGTAAGCCCAATATTGGCTTTGGATAAGCCAACAGCACATCGCCATCTTGTGATCTGGGGAGAAGCACTTCGCTTCCCCCGAACTCACAGGAGAAAGCGATGGCCATTCACCTTGATTCTGAGTCACTTCTGACTCTACAGGCAGCTGCTCGTTGGCTGCCTGGCCGCCCTCACATTTCGACGTTGCACCGCTGGCGGATGCGCGGTGTGCGGGGGGTAAAGCTGGAAACCTGTCTCATTGGAGGGACTAGGTACACCAGCAAGGAAGCTCTGCAGGACTTTGTTGACGCTATCGACGTTCACGAGTCGCCGATCATTGCTTCTCAAACGTGTGTGCCGCTCAACAAGGTCGACGGAAATGTTCGCAAGCGCGTATGCAGCAGCCCGCACGCTAAAAGTGTACTGGACGCAGCCGGCATCTGATCAATCGACGCCCTCTCTTTCCAACCCGCAATTTCAACCATTAATGGACCCCAACATGACACCTGACATTGACCCCGATTTCTGTACTCCTTCTCAGTTTCGTCCTGCATTTGCCAGCGAACCCAAGGCAGTACAAGCAAATTCGGATAATGAACAAAGCCGAAATATCCCCACGTCGCCAACCTTAATAAGTCGTGTGAAACGCGGAGGAAAACTGACTGATGGACGGCTCGCATGGGTCGCGAAGCAAATTGAACTTGGAAGAACTCTGGATCTCGGCTTAATCGCACGTATGCCGGAAGACTACAAGTCAATTGTTGCATTGCTCAAAGAAGTGCCAACCGAGTCAATTCGGGAGACACTCAGTCGACTCGTCGCAGAGATAACGCAATCGAACGAGACTGAGGTGCTGAAGGCATTCGACACCTTCGACCTATCATCTCCTGATCCCGCGTCGGCTAAAACAATGGCGGACGTTGAGAAAATCGTCGGGGGTGTTAAATGGCTTTGGGAAAGCTGGATTCCAGAAGGATTCGTAACTTTGATTGGTGCTCACCCAGGAGTCGGAAAATCAACCTTTGCACTCGCATCAATTGTGAGAGCAGTCAACGAAGGCGAAGTATTTCTTGACGGAACGCAAGCACCATGCAAGGGCAAAGTGTTGTGGTGCGACACCGAAGCTACTCATGCGGGAAACGTCGACAGACTCCATCAGTGGGGAATGGATCCGCAGGAAATTATCGTTCCCGGCGACCATGAACTCGATGGCATTAACATTGAGCAGGAGGATGATGTCGAGAGGCTTCGCGAGCGAGCGGAATTGGAGGATGTGCAATTGATCGTAATCGACTCGTTAAGGAACGCTCATAAAGGCAATGAGAATGACAGCGGGCAAATGTACAAAGTGATGCATCGTCTTGCCACTCTGGCTCAAGAGCTTGGAATTGCAGTTATTGCAATTCACCATTTAGGTAAACCGCACGCAAATCCCAAATTCGGCAAGCCCACACTTAGAGGGTCTAGCGCAATCGTGGCGCTCGCCCGCTCAGTCATTACTTTGGAAAGGCCGACAGATAAGCCCCAGACGATCGTTGTACGCTGCGAGAAGTGCAATTTCTCAAAAAGGCCGGAAGATTTGGCATTTCAGATCACAGATACGGGCGTCACAAAATGCGATCCACCACGTACTAAACGCAAGTTAAAAAAATTAGAACAAGCCCACGCACTAATTGAAGAAAAACTTGAGTCTGGGGAAGTAAGTGCAAATGAGATGGTGGCAGCAGCAAAGGAGAAGGGCATTTCCAAAAAGACCTTAGACCTAGCAAAGGCCGATATGGATGGCGTTCGCTCAGATAAAGTTGGCCGTTCGTGGCAATGGAAGAATACGGCCAAAGACGACTGTGGAGAAAGTGCCCCTATACCTGACAACCTTGACAATGTTGACCATCTTGAACCGGAGCCACATTCAGAAGGCGACGCACAAGTTTCAGCCCAAGGACCTTGCGGTAACCCAGCTGCCCATGTGGGAACGCTTAACCTAGGAAGTGGACTCGTTCCAGAGGCAAGATCAGCTCAGCGGTGATCGAGGTGCCTTAATTGGTGCGAGTTTCTTTGCACTAGTCAGCATTTGAAGCTTGAACGGATTCAGGCTTTGCTGATTGGATAACGTCCAGTCGCCTTGGAGAAAGCAGGAAGGATGTCAAGATTGTCAAGCATGTCACGTATCTTGAGAAGGATTAAGCGAAGGAGATCGCCGAAAGGAGTCGGGCCTTTTGCTGGGCATAAGTAAGCAATACCCTGCCCTTTCTTCTCCAGGAAACTGGCAGTCAGCAGATGCGTCTGACTAGCGACTTCATTGATGCGAAAAACGGGGTCGGAGGGAGCTATGTACCAAGTCTACGCGCATGCAAATCGCAACCATTGCATCGATAATGTACTTCTGTTTCCGAGTGTGCCCGACGCGACGCGACAAACACATGTACTGGCAGGCTCCCCAAGCACACGACTGTGGGTCGAATTCCTTAACCTCATTATGGATTGCTGTTGGAGCCAACGACTCGCCGCAAAAAGTTTGCGCGAATAATTGGAGTATTTGAGCTAACACTGAATTACGTTCAATCGGGACGAACAGACGTTATCGTCTAGTCACTGTCGACGCATGGCAGTTCAGCTGCCTGGATAATTCGCCTGCCCCGTGACGAAGATAAATGATTGGACATCGATCATGTCTCGCGGGCCAAGGTCTTTCAAATCAATCATCAGTCGCTGACCCAATTGCAGCAAGCACGAGTACGTCAACCAATTCGGGGTCGATTTGTAGTTGAGCGACACATCAAGTCGCTGAGCTGCCTTCTTCGTTACCTCGACTTTCATGAACAGGTGCTCAGTCGGCAGTGCGAGGAAAGGAAAGATGGTCATCGCCGGCCACTTCAGCGTTGACGATTTTGGCTGCGGCAGCTGATCAAGAACGGCCGCAAATCGGTTAAACTTTACTTCAAATGGATCTTGGCCATAGATGAGATTGAATAAGCCACCCGAGAAGGACTCGGCCGCTTGAGGGTCACGGACGGCTCCCCAAAGTGGTGCCCTTTCAAATTGCGGGTGCAAGAGATTGACGCCCGCCTCGACTCGCTTCGCACGTTGAACGGCCTCTTCGAAGTTGCCCGCGGCGATCAGCCGTTCAAACTCAGACCTATTCAGCGTCTCCTTCCATAGCTTATGGGCTTTGACCTTGTAGGATCGTTCCCCCGTCGGACCATCGCCCAAGTAATCCAGATCGTTGAAGCCTTCCGGAAACACTTTGAGGAAGCCGGCCACCGCTTCCTGCTGAGTGGGATACTTCGCAGGTGCTTTCGGCTTTCCGGTCGGTGGTCTCGAACGGTTGCTTGGCGGCTTTGCCCGAGCGGCGGCGACTGCTTTGATGCCGTCGAAATAGGGGTCGTGCTCGACGGACGACGGTTTAAGCGGCGAATGCTTGGCCGACATCGTTCTCACGGAGCGGTCTTTTTTAAAATGGATGCGGACGCGGTGCCCATCGACGTTTAAGACTTTTCCCAAGCCAAGATGCTCGTGCTCCAACAACTGCTCAACGCTGTATGCCATCGTCGCCCCGCCCAGTGTGCAAAATTTAGTACGACTCTCAGCATAGACGCTGACGGAGGCTATGAGAATGCGTCGAGAGTCACCTTGCGTCTCATGTCCGACGCCTATTCCGAATGAATGATTAAGCGAATAGACTATTACTCGTTGGATTGCTTTTATCGACCTCATTGCAAGCCGACTCGGCTTACGGCTGCTTGCGGCGATCCAAGGGATATAGAAAAATGGATGCAAAGGCTAAGGCGCTCCGCGAAATCCTCCACTCGGGCGACCAGTTTTTAGTACCGTACTTCCAGCGGTTTTACTCATGGCATCGGGTCCACTGGGATCGTCTGTGGAGCGACTTGCGGATGCTACTGGAGGACCCGGCTCGGGAGCAGCACTTCTTAGGACCGCTGGTCTGCGCGGCGCTCAAGGCGGCCCCCGGTGAAATCCACGTCTTTCAGCTAATTGACGGGCAACAACGGATCACTACCCTTTCGATCTTATTGGCCGCACTACGCGACGTTGCCAGGTGCGAAGGAAACGAGGACCTAGCTGATAAGATCCACGAGACCTATCTCGTCCATCGGTTCCAACGAGGTTGGCGGCGATTCAAACTTCTGCCGCGCACCGGGGACCGTGAGGCTTTCGCCGCAATTGTCGTGGGTGAAACGACGGATGATTACGACGACTTGGGATTGGTCCAAGCCTATCGCTACTTCAAGAAAGTGATTCGTCAGGAACTGTACCAGGACCAAGGCCGACTGGCGGAGTTATTCGAGGCGCTGGTTAGTCGACTTTATCTAGTCGTAATTACGATCGGCGAAGAGAATCCTTACGAGATTTTCGAGAGCCTGAACTCAACAGGTCTTCCGCTTGAAGAGTCGGACCTCATTCGGAATTTCGTTTTCATGAAGCTACCGCTCGAAGAACACGACGAGTTCCATGAGGAGAGGTGGGCGCCTTACGAGCGATTGTTCGACGCGACAGCCGATTATCCTGCCACGGCGATTACGCCGTTCTCGCGAGATTACTTGATGCGGAACGGAATGTTTTCCCGACTACGGGAGACGTTCGTCGACTTTAAGTCGCAGTATGAAATGGCGAGCCACACGCCCGCAAGCGTTGCTGATGACCTCACACGCTACGCTAAGTTTTATATAGCCATCCACCGCGGCGTTCATCCTGATACCAAAGTAGCAGATGCCCTCGCTCAGTTTAAACTAGTCGATGCTGCAACAGCCCACCCGCTACTGCTCAATCTCATGGATCGCCTTGACCGCGGTGACATAGGGAATGATGAGTTCGTCGGATGTGTAAACGATCTGGCCAGTTTTGTGTCGCGTAGAACCATTTGTGGAGATCAGACCGGCGCGTACGGCAAGTGGTTCTGTGAGGTGATTCCTCAGCTGGGAAAAAGCCCTCAGGACACCCTGCGAAGATATCTCGTACATCGCGGATGGCCGGATGACGAGACGTTTAAGAATCGCCTGCGAGATTTCCCAATCTATAAGCGCGATCCGAAGAAGTGCCGGCTGATGCTGCACTTGCTTGAGAAAGGCTTTCAGCACAAGGAGACGGTCGATCTTAAGCCGCTTCAAATCGAACACGTAATGCCGCAGTCACTCCCGCCCAGCCAAGGTAGTGCATCCTGGAAGCACATGTTGGGAGACGGCTGGAAATCTGTCCATGAACGCTTGTTACATACCATCGGTAATCTCACACTGACGGGGTACAATCCGAACCTCAGTAACCGGCCATATTCTGAAAAACGAGCGGAGCTACTGAGTAGCAATGTGCTACTGAATAAGTGGTTTGCGGAACGTCCGGCATGGACAGGGGAGACAATTGAGGAGCGCGCGCAAGACCTATCAGCGAAGCTGGCTTTATTACTGGCACGACCTGAAGGAGGCGAATATGAACCGCTCGCTATTACGACCGATCGAAGCAATTTGGCCAGAGAGCGTCGGAGCGATTACTGGAAGGCGCTCATTGATCTCCTTAAAAAACGCAAATCACCTTGCTTGCCACTGCGTTCAAGCGAATTTTCGTCCCTTCTTATCCCGTTACCAGCCTACGATGTGCAGCTGGAAATCAAGTTACTGCCGCCCAAACGAGAAATTGCCGTCCGGATGGCCTTCTCGCGTGCCCGCGGTAAGAGCATGTTCGCGACACTGAAGTCAGAAGCTGATGTCATAAACCATGAATGTGAGGTAGCGCCGGAATGGATCGACGGTGAAGCGCCTGAGATACGTTCCAATTTGCCAGAGGCTAGTATCCGCGATCCACTCGATTGGCTCGACCAGCATGAATGGATTGCCGATCGCTTGGCGGACTTCCGCCGAGCTTTCTTCGCGCGACTGGCTGATTTGCATAAGAACACGAAGGAACAAAATCCGCATCATCAAATGCTATTTGACTACTGGTGTGGCTTTCATTCTCACCTTCGTGAACAAGGGAGTGTCATTGACGGCGTGAAGCCATTGCCACAAGTGTGGAACAATTTTGCGCTCGGAAAAACTGCGTGCTGGCTGTCAGTGTCATGCAACCCCTCGGAGAAACGGATTGCAGTTCAGTTGGTACTCGGAGGTGGCAATGCTGCTGCTCGCTTTGAAGTGTTGGAGCAGCAACGGAAAACTATCGAGGATAAAATTGGGCAGCCGCTGACCTGGTTCGCTCCAGTGGAAAACAAGCAAAAACACATAACCATCCGTAAAGAGGGGACGGATCCGGCAAATGAATCTGAACGTCACGAACAGTACGTATGGCTTAGAGAGAATCTTGAATTATTTCATAGCACTTTTCAGCCGCGAGTGCAGGCTTTCTGAGACCGCGACGTTTTGGCAGTCCGTCTTCGCCTTCTTTGGCTTCCCTCCGAAAGGCATCAAGGTATGAGCAAGGTCCTCGAACTTTTATAAGCCGTAATTGTGCGAGCGATAGACTGACAGAGATTTGGGCCTTTCGCTGATGCTTCAGATTCAGTGCCCTGCCCTTTCCTCCCCAGGAAACTGGCGGTCCGTCGGAACGCAATGGAGATTGGCTGCTGCTCGGCACAGAGGCCGCCAGGAAACAATGGAAAGCTAAATCTGTGCGTGCCGGGATGTCGAGGCTGAGTAACCGAAGAGCATTAGGCTCTCTTACTACCCATCAGTGGAGAGATTTCCTCCAGGAAACCGACACCTTGCTCTGATCCCTGAATCCCTCCGTGCAAACATGACTGAGACACTGGCCCCCTGTTTATTACAGTAGAGGGACTGCAAGAACGCAGTCACGGGAAAGACCAGGAACAACCACCTGCTCCTGGCGGGCACCGGCCAGGACCAGTTGCCGGCGTCCAAGTGTCAATCCGCTAGTTCCTATGGACTGACGTATTTTCCCTCCAAGTCTACTAATTGACTTCACTATCACGACGTGATAGACATGAGAAGCCCACGGAGGAGCTATGCTTTACCAACGTTCGCTCGACATAGAAGACCGTCTAATGACCGTGCTTCAGCTCATCGAAAGCGGGCATTATTCCACGCCCGAGCTCGCTAAAGCTGTGGGAGTTTCCATCCCCACTATGTCCCGCGACATTACCGCACTTCGTCAGCGAGGCTATTCCATCATGGCTGAACGCGAAGACAACACCTGGCACTACATGCTTGAGGGGGAAGCAAAACGCTCTCAAATTATGCGAAGGAGACCTCGGTGATCGGAACGCCGCCCAATCACGCGTATTAATTCAAGCACGACATTACGAGACGGGCGCGGAAGAAATTGACCGACTATCAATATCATTGTTCGACGCAGCTGTGGATCTCGATCCGCATCAGATCGAAGCTGCACTCTTTCAGTTGCAGTCACCGCTCTCCAAGGGCGTCATCCTTCTCGACTAGACCGACCGAAAACGCGAGCTGGTCGAAATCTCGTCAGCTTCCATTCGCAACCAGTGGGCGCTAGAGCTTGCCGAGAAATTCAGTCTTTCAGCCGTTGCCTTAGACGCCACAGCCACATAAGTGACACGCGAATTAGAGTTTTTGATTTAGTTGCCCAAACAACTAAGGGAGCGTGTGCGCGTGCCATAGCCGAACACAACTTTCCCGAGCATGCCGGCGTTTAAGCCAAGTTCCTGGTATCAGAGTAATAAGGTGGGCGTCATCGATTATGCCAAACACAACAATAAAGCACTCGCGCGTGACCAGTTTATGAAGAATACGACACACTTGCTTATCGAAAAGCTCGCTTCGGGCGATGGCAGGGCGTCCGCAGCCGCGTGCGCCCTGGCAAAGATTGCGGAATCGGATTCCTTGAAGCTGAAGGGCTACGTTAGTTACATTGTTCCGTTTCTAGGCTCTCCTAACCTAAATGTTAGGGCCGCGCTCATCTGGACTTTGTGTTACATCGACACCGATGAGTCGCTCGATGCCATACTTAGCAGCTTCTTCTCGCAAACCATCAAGGAGTTAAAGACGGAAACGGATTTTCCAGCGAACTACTCGAAGTTGTTTGGGCAATACTTTACTGCCCTGTACTGTGCGCCTATAGCATCAGAATCGCGAACCATCACCCGGCATAAAGCAATCATCGAGTTTTACGGGAGTGTAGCGATTCGCTTTAAGGAGTATGGTTGCAGAATTGCGGCTGCAGCGATGGAATCACTGGTGAACTACACGACCGGAGTGCAGAGTGATTTCGACGGACAGGTAACATTCTCTCGTCAGCGCTTCTCGAAACTTGCCATCAGCTTGCTGAGCATTCCGATGAGAAGTTGTCAGCGCAGGCGATACTTCTACTGGGCGAGATTGGCGACCATATTGAAGCAGTTCCGTTACTCGAACGAAAAACTATCGGCGAGCAAACGTCAGTTCAACGAATCGACTTCGCGCGGTGCGCCATGGCAGAAATACTGATGACCTATGCACCCCACCGCTTCTCTAATATTCATCCGGAGGATTTTGAAACTCTAATCAAGACACTGTTTGCAGACTCCGGTTATTCAGTTGAACAAACACCATATGTAGGCGACTTTGGCGCGGACGTGATCGCTATACGTGGATCCGACAGATTCGCAATCCAAGTAAAGAGGTACAATTTTTCGAGTAAGGTTGGTGTAGGTGATGTCAATCAGGTAATTGGCGCAATGAAGTATTACGGCTGCACCCGAGCTTTAGTGATTACAACATCCGGATTCACTGCGTCGGCTATCGATCTTGCTGCTCGCGCGCGAGTAAATCTGTGGGACTGGAGTAAACTAAAGCAAAATTTGGAAAAGGTATATCGTCTGACGCTTCGCTAGTCGAGTGAAAGTTGACTAGCGAAGTGAGCGTTCCCTGAGAACATAGCTTGTCATTCACATGTTTCCTCATGCGAATGCGAACGTCTTAGCCTGCTGACGTTTGTGCCATACCGCACGCTGAAGTCGCGGCAAGTTGCGTGTGCAATGAGTCGTAGCAGTGCCAGTCGCGACGAACCGCGTGTGAAGCGGATAGTCTTAGTACGGGCTGCGTCGGCGACATGAACTGGCTAACCACGATGAGTTACATCGAAACCTAACTAGCATCGACTATCCTAAGGCTAATGATTGTCCACTCAACTCCTTCGGGTTGTCATGCTTTATATTGACCTGCAATTCTTTTCGCTCTAAGAGCGACTGCTAAGTAGGAGTTCTAAATGCAGCGTTCGGCGTTATGTGTGTTCTTAACTTTCTATGCGATTGTCTCACCTTTGCAAGCTGAATCGTACTTGCTTTGGGATTGGAGCCCTCAGGCGACAGGCTACGCAGCCATCGGTAATACATCTGCGTATTCCAATGAAATCGGGCTTAACGAATTCGCGGAGAGAGTCAGCTTTCCGGCGTGGGTCCGCATTGTCGCGATGGACAATTTCAGTTGGGACACTGATGGGCAGGTAGGAGACCCGGCAATTACATCGCTTTATGACGAAGTGGGAGGGCTGCCCGGAACGCGTGTCACCCGATTTGAAAGTACAATCTCCGTCATTGATGAGCTTGGCTCAGGTGACCACAATAACCGAAAGTATGTACCGTTAACTCAGGACGTAATACTGCAACCAGCAACTCCATACTGGATTGGACTGGCTTCTACAAATGCTCACCCGTTTGCTCAGATGGGGTTGCCATATATTCTTCAGCCAGGACTCGCGATCAACCCTCCCGGCGACGGTCAAATGGCCCATTTTCCAAATGGCGTACTAGTTGGCCTCAGCGGATTCAGCGTAGGCGATATGGCATTTCGCCTTCACGGACAACTTCTGGGAGACGCAAATTCCAACTATCGAATCGATGGTGCAGATTTCCTTCAGTGGCAGCGAGAACTTGGCTCGACAGGCATTGAGGGATACTCGCAGGCCGACTTTTCCGGTGACGGAGCTGTCTCCACTGAAGACTTGGCGATTTGGAAAGCCGGCTATGGTGCATCTATCAATTTGGCGGCGAACCAAGCGGTCACTTTAGTTCCCAGTCCGACAAGTTCAATGCTGGCCTTTATAGGGCTCGCAACACTCATTGCGTGCAAACGGTGCCGGGCGAATCGGCCGGCAAGAAACCGGCAACCTGTCCAACGTTTTCCTTACACTTAAGTTGCCCCCTATTTGTGGTCGCAAGCTTGTCACCATCATTGCAATTACTCTTCGGTAGTTACATCATGAGAGGCGCTGCCTGCATGAACCTATCTCGCTCGTTGGGGACTGCCGATGCGTTCACGTCTCATGACCCACCTCGCGTTTGAGACTCTTGAGTCTCGCGATTTGCTCGCACATTTAAGTGTATTGTCGGGTGGCGGATCTTACGAATGGTCTTACTCGTCCTTCGATAGCGACGGCAATCCTTGGGCTTCGTATGGTGCGAGGGGCGAATATACTGCGGAGGGAAACAATGGGAGCATGTATACGTACTCAGGCACGGACACCGGAGGTGGGTCATTGTCTCCCGGCAAGTTCGGCGGCTTTGGTGGCGGAGCTCAAGGCGGTCCTGGCGTGCATTTCGAACTACGTGAACTCGTTCATTACTTTACTTTCGACACGTTGCTCAGTGTATACACTGGTGCCGGCGGTGGAAATAACTTCGAGTGGGCGCCAGTTCACTATGGCGATGTAGCCGGTCAGGCGACCAGGACATACACAATCGTTCCTGATGGCGACGAGCAAGAGGGAGACCCAGTTCAGCTAGATCTCAGGTCTTACTCGCAAGTGCCAAACGGCGGCATCTCAAGCTTTAGCTATTCGATCTCAGGCGCAGCGACCGGCCCTGGCACATTTAAGGTGTCTATAGGATCTCAATTTACAGTAATCTTAGAAGCATCAGCCACGTATCCGCTGATAAGTGGTCGAAGAGACGCGCTTGCGGCATTCGAAATCGACTACCGGCTTACGACATTACCATTGCCTGATATCGCAGTTGATCCCAACTCGGCAATGTCTTGGCGGGAGGTATCCGAGGGCGGCGGAGCCAAGCTCTCATACGGCATCACTGGTCAGGACTTGCACGATCCCGCCGAAATCAAATTCCTATGGGGCGCGACTGCTGACGCAACGACCGGCGTCCCTGCGACCACCGCTTCTTATCATACTGCGATAACGCAAGGGGGCCACGAGGTCACAATTTCGGGTAGCGAATTCATTGCGCCACCGAGCTTCGATTCTTACTTGATCGTCATTGCGGACCCGACCAATACAGTTCGCGAATCGTCAGAGGTCAACAATAGCGGTAGTGCTCTCGCTCATTTTGGTGCCAAGGTTGAACTAAGCATCGAAGCTGACGGTCCGAATTTCTCTGTCCGTGATGCTGTCAAAAACCAACCGTATCAAGTCGTAGCGATTGTTCAGAATTTGTCGCCAACGCCCCTTCCGGCCTTCGCAGCGCAATGGCTCGAAATTCGATTAGAAGGAGTGAGGGAAGATTTGCCACCATCGTCCACCGCCCACTTCGGAAATTTCTCCGTCCCTGTGATTGGGTTCGATTCCGAGAGCTCAGTCGTAGTCGCTGACTTTCGGCACAATTGGGAGTGGATACCGTCGGACAACCCCGTACTTGGCAGTGTGACAGAAGCTCCCTCGCTCTCGGATTTCGTAGCAAACGGCTGGTCGTACGTTGAGGAATTGATACATGAACTAACCAACGGTCGATTGGTCAACGCCAAACTATTGGGAACCGTTTATGGCGTTATCGACAGTGTGGCTGAAGCCTTTTTTACGACAGAGCTTACAAATGTTTACCGGTACACGGTCACCCCGCTTAACGCTGACGGGCTTCTGCTCGTGAGTACTCCTCACGAGTTGACGATCGGCGTTCCACCCGCTCGGCTTGCTGCATATACAGCCTATAACATGGTGGCGGCAACGGGCGTAGCCACGCTTATGACAGGATTGAAAGAACTCGCATTTGCGGCTGCGTTTGGCGGAAGCTTGAGGGTCGAATTGGCCGGAGTTGCAGCTGGAACACTTTTACTAGGCGCTACTCAAATGGTAGCTGCTGGCGGCTATTACGAATTTGCTAAGGATCCTCCCGATGCTGAGTTCAACATTCCTGTCGTGGTTGAGCCTATTGACTTCAATTCCTCGGAGGTTGCAAGCTCTTTTGTAACTCGGCAGATGGTCGAAATTGGGCTGGAGATTGCGGCGTTGAAGGGCGCAGAGCTCAAGGCGCTTAACAAGGCGGATGGAGCCGAGCTCGCGGGCGACACTTATTGGCGGGCGCGCCAACTAGATGACGCTGGCAAATTCGCTATCCGAGCGGCCGAGCTTGAAGGCCGGCTTATCAGCTACGAAGGCTTGCTCAGCGAGTTGACGGCTGTTTTGCCGGCCCAGGAACCATTTGATGCCGCCGATTATTTGGCAGAAAATGGGCTGCCGGAATCGACGGAGTCATTGCTGCTCGAATCTGGCTGGACGCAGAGTCAAATCGATCATCTCGTCTCGGAACTCATAGCGTGCTCATCTCTCCCCGAGTTATCAAATGCAGTGCAGCTGGATCGCCATAGAACGGGCCTAACAATGGGCAGTTCTTTAGGATTAGAACACTTGAGACTCGCAGCAGCCTTGCGATCGGACGTCCTTCAGGTGCCAACTCGGGAATTTACAATCGAAGAAACTCAGTTTTTAGAGATGGCAGAAGATGCCATTGAGTTGGGGATACAGGCTGATGCGCCGACGACAGCGCTTCTTAAGCTCATTGAGTCGTACCAAGCCGAAGTACTACGTTTGTTAGCTGAAACAAATAGTGTAGAGGCAGTTGAGAAGGTAGAAACTGCATTGACCTTTTCTGCGCGATTTCACTTGCTGGCTCCAACCCTCTCTGGACTGGAGGCTTCTATTGCGTCCCATTTGACTGAGGATGAGATTTCTTCGGTATCCGCTACCCAATTACTCAGTTCGATCGCGTTTATTCGTATTGAGCTTCAAGCGGGGGAGTTTAGCGAGGCGACTCGCTTACTTTCCAAGCTTCATACGCAAGTGGTGACAGATGGGGAAATTCCGCCGTCTGTTGCGAATTCAATCGGTGGTTACGCTAGCTACATCGCAAGTGCTGCCGCGCGTGGCGCGACGACAAATGGGGACTTCGACCTGGACGGCGACGCCGACGGCACAGATTTCTTGGTCTGGCAACGTCGCTTTGGCTCCTCGGTTGAGAGTTTCACTTATGCCGACGGAAGTGGAAACGGCATCGTCGATGAAGCGGATCTTGGAATTTGGGAGGACTTTTTCGGCGCCATACCAACGTCTTCCGCCGTCATGGATAGTTCTATGTCAAACTACACTGATCTCGCTGCAGTCGATGCAGTGGATGCCGCGAATTTGGAAGTGTTCAGCAAAAATGATTATCTGAGCGCTGCGGCATTCAAAAAAGACGTCGAACTGGCGGCCTATGCCGAGGTTACAAATTCAACGAGAAAAGCGCATGATGCGATTTTCGCGTCGGGCGACTTTACATCGCTTTTCAGCAGCGAAGCATCGACGATCAAGACCAAACGGCATCCCCGCGTGCGACATTGTGTTTAGTTGTTGCGGGGCCAGTGACGGCTGAGGTCATACGGGATCGAGCTAGTGTACCCCTACCGTGTTGCTCGCAGTGATTACGCCTACTACCGCCCATGACCGCTCCTGAATGAATCGGAGTGCGTCATATTGCAATGAGTCCGATTTGGCGTAAGATGCCACTCAGTAAGAGAATCTGAGCTTTTCAGCGACTCCCACATACCGCCTCCGAAGCCGAAGGTTACTGGTTCGAATCCAGTCGCGGGTACTAGAATGTAAGTGACCGCCGGACAAGAGTTTCTGTCACCTATCGACGTTCGATAGTGCGGCGTTTTCCTCGGGAACCAAAACGGAAGATTCCGTTTTGGGCCTCCACCGACAGGAGAACCCCATTATGCCACGTCTTACAGAAGCCGTTCCCAAATATCGCTTGCACCGTCAATTCGGTCAGGCCATCGTCACGATCAACGGACGTGACCATCTCCTCGGCCCTCAGAAGTCGAAGGCCAGCAAAGTCGAGTACGATCGACTCATCGGCGAGTGGCTCGCCAGCGGCCGTTCAGCCAGTTAAGGCGCACCCAAAGGCGACTATGCCATCGTGGAGCTCGCCGCCGACCACATGCGGTGGGCAAAGGGCTACTCTCCCTTGCGACTGAACGCTAAGCAGATGCCGCCGGCTAACAGGCACAGGCTGGCGAACAAGCAAACCGCAGTCACGAGGAACGGCGGTTGCGTCGACTGCTCAGTGATCGCCGCCTCAAATCCTTGTTCGGAGATTACCGGCCCCCATCCAAATGCGAGGTAGCTCCACAAACCAAACGCAAGTGCGATGCACAGGAGTGATGATGTGGTTCTCATGCAGCCCAACCTTCCCACCACGGGCGCCAATTGCAAGAGATTTTTGACTCGGTCGGCGTGAATTCGCCATGCTCCCGGATTTTCCGGGCGCACCGACATGGAGATCAAGGCGTATGGCGATGAAGAAGACAAACTCTTTGAGACTGCCTTTGAAGTAACGATTGGAGGCGATGCAACCAGTTGACCCAAATTTCATCTACACGCCGGACACGCTTGAAAGAGCAATCGGCCGGTCGCGGCGCTAGCTGATGGACCACCTCATTACGCCCAGGGGGATTGAGTGTCACAGGGAAGGCGACTTCATCGGAATCCTCGGATGGGCCTTCGCGTAGTGGGTCGTGGCTGACCTGCGGAAATGCGCGAGGGGAGCCCACGCAAGGATGAGGCGGGCTAGGAGCTTGATCGGTACAGTTTCGCCGACTGACCCGCGATCATGCCCAGGATGGCAAGCAGTTCCATCACGGTGCTACGAGGTTCGGGAATTCGCAGACGCAGCGTTGCCGTCACCGGAAAATGGTCAGACGGATATCGCCCCGCATAACTAGTCCGTATTATCGTTGCATCCAACGTCTCAAATGATTCGTCGTGAAGCACAAAATCAATTCGTGAGCCTCGCGTCCCTCCGGAGTACCCATGGAAGGTCGCCTCATCTCGACCAATCGTTGGCGTCATGTCGCGGTAAGCATCGATCAATTGCAGGCCGGTGGGATCTTCTAATCCTATGAGCCGCCGGTACGCTGTGCTGGATTCCGTCGAATTGAGATCGCCCATCACGATCATTGGACGTCCTCCTGAAAGCAAACCAAGCCGTTCTCGAATCAGCGTAGCAGAGTGATCATTGGCTGCGGTGATTTGGTGATCCCAGTGCGTATTGAGAACAAAGTATTCGCGGTTGCCGTCGAGTTTGTCCTGCAGAACGGCCCAACTGGCAATCCGATTACAGCAGGCGCCAGGATAGCGGCTGGGTCGATCAGGCGTCAGCGTGAGCCAAAATGTACCCTGGTTCGTGCGAGTAAATCGGTCGCTGCGATAATAAATCGCGCTATGCTCTCCAGATTGGATGCCGTTGTCGCGGCCGACGCCGTAAAAGTCGAATTCCGGCAAATCGGCTTTCAGGTTGAGGACTTGGTTTCTCAGCGCTTCTTGAACGCCCAGAATGTCAGGAGCGAAATCGTCGATCACTTGAACGGCCAACGTTCGACGAGGAATCGTTCCTGTATTCCAGGCATTAACTCCATCCGACGACGTATCGTAGCGGATGTTGAACGACATCGTTTTGATGGGCGTCGCCGCATACAGCTGGGAAGGGAGCGTACTAGCGACCAGCAAGATCGCAATGTTTAGCGCCGCTGTCGTTCTCATGGCTGCGTACGACCTGTATGAAAGACGAGGGTTTACGTCTAGCCAATGGTGACGAGGCCGCGGCCGCTATGCAAGCACGCTGGCAGTGTGGCCTGCGTCGAGAGATTGTCACGGTGCGGCGACTTCTGCGTCGATTGAGAACCGGTCACACGATGTCCCCGGTTTTGGCGTCACACGCCGCGGGCAGGCGGCGGAGTTACTTGCGGCGACGGAGGGAGGCGAGGCTGAGGAGGGCTATTGCAGCTAAGCTCAGCGCCGATGGCTCAGGCGTGACGACAATGCGATCATAAACTGGAATCGATTCGCCGGGAAGAATATAGGCGTGCCACAGGTCGCTAGGAGGAGTGTTCGGCGTGATTGCGCCGAACAGTGTCAGCTTCTCAAAAGTTAGGGAGTGATCGGGGAAGGATGACCAAGCCGCGATTTCTGCAGTTCCCTCCTGAGCAATGCCCACCTCCGGCACAAATGCGTCCAACGGCTCGACAGCTTTGTGGTTCTTCATATTGTCCGGATTGAGGGCGCCTGAGTTCGAGAACAAGTAAATGACCGACGCCCCACCGTAAATTGACGCCCCCCACTGATAGATCGTCACGTTGCCGGTTGGCACGTCGTAATACATCGTAGCCCTACTAACTGTTGCAAAGGCAGAAAGCAACGCCATCGCCAAGCAAACCGACCAGGGACGGATCATTCGTTCTCTCGCTGTTGATGACCACTACCACAAAGTGCAGAGAGCTTATCTGACCTACATCCAGCAATCAACTACACGTCCCTAACCCTTTGGAGACCCAGCAATGGCAACCCTGACTGATTTCAAAGTCCAGAAGGCCTGCTCCGCCTATTCTTCGGCGCCATCACCTGGAATGACGTCGATTGACAGATACTCAAGAAGGCGACTATGAGCCTCACTTACCGGATTCACCATCGATTTTAATTCGTCGCTAAGTTGCGTTTTCAATGCGCCGAACCCGTTGTCTCTCTCCGATGCAAATGCATTTGCTTCAGCCAGCAATTGCGCCTTTCCAATCATCGAATACGCTCGATTGATTGCACTCTTCAGTTCGACGTGTAAGACGGCGATAGCTCCTTCGCTAATCGCCCGTGAGAACTGGTCATTCTTCAGGGGAGCCGCAGAACGAAAGAAGGGGCTTGGGTTCACCTTAATCGACTCGTTGGCTAAATCGATGACCGTTCGGTTATATTCCAACTCGTCGATCAATCCCTGTAATGGCCCAACGTAGATCTCACGCGGGGCACCGATCATGGCACCTGGTTGCTTTTCGCAGATATCCAACCACTGATCGCGGTGCTTCTCAAGTTCCTTGGCAGTGAACCTTTTTCCCCGCGGGTGATTCGGATCGTAACCATGAATTTCCGCATGGCAATCAAAACAAACCGGAAGCGCATTACCGATATCGCCGCTACCTCCCTTCGATCGCTCCTGTATGTGATCTAGTTCAATCTTCGTGCCACAGAAGCGGTGACAGACGCAGCATCTGCGATGGCAGCGGGCCAGTAGATCCTGTACTTCAGACTGTTTGAAATCATTCGAAGCCACCGCGCCGCCTCCAAATCTGCAAAACGGAAAATTCCGGTTTGCGAATGATACCACAGCCTCCACTTCCGCTATCCCCCGAGAGATTGCGAAACGGCGTGCAATGGTTTGCAATCAAGCCAGAACGCGATAAGATGCGTTAAACCCCGAGAAAATAGCCGAATTCTTGTCCGGCCGGGGCATTCTCCGCAGCCGAAGGGTACTGCTTCGAATCCAGTCGCGGGTACTACTACGCTCCACTAGGCGGTGACCAGCTTTTCCTTCTTTTTTGGGTCTCCGATTTCTTTTATTCCTGCTCTGGCGCGGTCTGGCGCCGCCACCAATAGGCGAGCAGCGATCCGGAAATATTCATCCAGGGGCTGAACACAGCGGAGGCCAAGCCCATGGTTGATAGCTTGCCCATCGACGCGGCCAATCCGCTCCCCATGCCGCCGTTCTGCATGCCGACTTCGAACGAGACGGTGCGGCAAGACTTCGGATCGAGTTGGGCGACGCGGGCCAGCCAATAGCCGAGGAGATAGCCGACGCCGTTGTGCAGTACGGCGGCGAGGAAGAGGAGCGGCCCTGAGACGAGGAGATCTTCGCGGCCCGCCGCCGTTGTGACGGCAGTGAAGAAGATGATGCCCGACATGCTCACGAGCGGCATCCAGTCGACGAGCTTCGGGTAAGCGGCGGCGAGTCGGTGCCAGGCAAGTCCGGCGAGGATCGCCGCGCAGGCGAAGCCGACCACGCGCGCCGCATTCAATCCGCCGATGGTAAGGTTGGCGTTCATCCAGTTCCAACCGCCGACGGCATAGGCCAAGAGGACAGCGCCGGAAACGATCGCCAGCAATTGCACGACGCGATGCCCGCGCGGCGAAGCCGTTTTCAGCCAGTCGTGCAGGAAGGCGGCGACGAGCGGCGCTAACATGATTTCAATCGTGTCGATCATCATCTTCGCGAATGAGACTTCAACGAGCTCGCCTGCCAACAATTTCATGAGCAGCGGCGTCATCAACGGCGCCGCCGTCGTGGTGCAGGCGGTGATCGTCACCGCTAGCGGCAAATTCGCCCGTGCGAGGCACGACATGACATTCGACGCCAGCCCGCTCGGACAGCAGCCGATGAGGATCACTCCGGCAGCAATCTCCGGAGGAAACTCAAAGACTCTGGTCAGCCCCCACCCGGTCAGCGGCATGATGGCGAACTGTGCCACGAACCCGATCGCCACTGGCCACGGCATACGGAGCACTCCCGAAAAATCCGAGAGGCTCATTTGCGTCCCCATACCGAACATGACGCTTTGAACCACGATGAGGATCAGCCAGGGGTTCTTCATATTGATCCCGCCGGGCTGCAGCACTGCCGCCGGAAACAACATCCCCGCCGCTACCGCCGCGAGGATCCACGCCGTGAACGCCAAGCTGCGCAGCGACGGAATGCTGCGCAACCCGACAGCCAGTAAAACGACGCCGGCAAGCAGGGCGACTTTCGCCAATGCAGCATTGCCGGCGAGCAGCCCCGCAACGGCAACGGGGAGCGCAAGCGCAGAGAGCCAGAGGGCGAGACGAGAGATCGTAATGTTCATGAATCCAGCAGCACGCTTGCCAGGTACTTGATCGCGAGCCCAGGGCTCGAAAGCACGGGCGCCGGCTTTTCGGAGGGCGACAACGCATCTGCCACACGGGCCATACTCGCCTGGGCAAGCACAACGACGTCGCAACTCGACGACAACTCGCGGAGCGCCGCGGCCACGGCCGCATCGTGAGTTGCGGCGTCGCCAGACATGAGCGCGGCGAACGCCCCCTGGCAGAGTCGCTCCGTGATCTGAACGTCTCGTTCCGCCGCGGTCGCGCGGCGGCGAATCAGATCCGCGGTCGGATCGAGCGTGGTCGGCAGCGTCGCGATGACGCCGATGCGGCGGCCGATTTGCACTGCGGCGTCGGCCATCGGTTGATCGACGCGCAGCACGGGGACTTTTGCGTTGAGTGCGGCCGCCTCCACCGCCCGACCGATGGATGAGCAAGTGACGAGGATGTAGTTGGCGCCCGCTTCTTCCGCCGAGGCGACATGCTGCGCGACTCGTTTTGCCGTCAGCGGAGTTAGTTCGTTTCTGCGGATCACATCCTTGATCAGACTATCGTCGGAGATGTGGAACGTCTCCACGCCCGCGAGTTGAGCGGCCGCGAGTTGTTGAAAGACGGGAACGAGCGTGGCGGAAGTGTGGATGAATCCGAGCGTGGTGGAGATCATGGCGTCAACTGGATGAGGGTTGGCCGGCGGCCAGCAGGAAGAAGTCGTCAGGCCCCGCCTGGCCCCCTTTGCAGACGATTTCGTAACCGTCGCTCTGACAAAGAGGCGCCCCGGGCGTGATGCGCGTGATCATGCGAAAAGTCTTCATGCCGAGTTGAGCGAGCGCATGGCTGGTGGCATCACCGCCCGCAAACACGACTCGCCCCACTGTAGGCGCGTTGGCCAAAATGTCGCTGGCAATTCCTCCCAAGCGGGTTCCCATATCCGGCAATTCAATGGTTCGCCGCTGATCGTCGGGGCCGATGCATGTGTGGAGGATGCCGTTACGCCCGCTGCGTAACACCGCGGCCATGTCGGTCGCCGCCGTCGGGCTGAAGGCGTCGACTCCAACCCAGCCGGCGGAGAGGGCCGCGTTGATTTGTCGACCCGTCACGGCGGAACAACTCCCTGAAACGACCAGAATGGGGCGCTGCGGGTTCACGGGCGGCCAATCGGTGCGCGGCTTGCAGGCGTCGTTGGCATTCCAATAGGCGCCCAACGAGGATGTCGCGCCCGAAGAGCCTACGGAGAATCTAGGCGCTTGGCCATCGGCTGAATCATCGAGCAGCCCGCCAAGCGCCGCTTGCTGATCCACGGTCAACAGATCGCAAAGCAGAATCGCGTGAGCCGTCGCCGCCGCGGCCCAAGCGCGCCGACGCTCTGCCGGCGGCAGCGACAACTCTCGAACGTCGAACAATCCGATCGTTCGATCTGTCTGCAACGATAGGTGTCGCCTCAAGTCGCTCTCCAACATTGGCGTGACGGGGTGGCGACTCATGACCGGATGCCGGTCAAGTCGATAGACGTCGGCTCCGGACGCGATGCTGCCGGCGGCGAACAGATTTCCGAATACCGCGTATCGCCCCAGCGTCGGGGCTCCCGGCACGACGGGGACCGTCGCTTGCTTAAAGACCTCAGACCCGATCTCGATCACTCGACCGATGTTGCCGCGCTGCGGCGAGGAATCGAACGTCGAGCAGACTTTGTAAACGACGTGCCGCGGACGGAGTTCGCGCAGCGCCGCGAGCATGGGCCGCACGCGTTCGCTTTCCTCAGAAGTCCATGATCGCGCTGCCGTGGCGACGACGATCGCTTGCAGCCCGTGAATGGCGGCTACCGCTTGGGGCGAAGGAGCGTCGGCGAACATCACCGTCTGGAGACCGGCCAGCGTCAACGACTCCAACGCATCGGTCGCCCCGGTAAAGTCATCCGCTAAGCAGGCCAGCAGCAGACTCACGACGGCTCCTTGCGGCCAAACTTTTCCACAGCGTGGCGCAATTCTGAATGACGCTTAGCCGCGGCCTCGAGCGTCATCCCATCCTCCGCGCACGCCCAGGCCTGGCGAATGGCCGTGACGCCCCCGGCGATGCCGTCGGGGTGGGCCATGATGCCGCCGCCAGCCAGATAGAGGACGTCGGTGGTTTGCGTCCGACGCCACGTTTCGAACGCCTGCCCCCCCCACTGCCCCGACGAGAGTACCGGCATGACGGGCCGCTTGTCGTGCAACTCCGCGCCGCATTCGCGAATGCTGTTGACTACGTCGTCATCCGCTTCCCAGAACTTATTGTCGATGCCGTTGACGTGCATCTGGTCGACGCCGGCCAATCGCCAGAGTTTTCCGTAAGCGCCGTAGCCGATGCCCAGTAGCGGGTGCCGATTCAGTTGGCCCCAACCGTTGCGATGTCCGTGAATAACCAGTTCGCCGCGACCGCAGACTTTCAGCGCCGCCGGCAGACCGACGGAGTTGACGCTAATCATCGCCGCCTTGCCGCCAAGCGCAACCACCGTATCGTAGTGGCGCTGCATGTTGTCGTAGTCGTCCGTGAGATTGAACCCATACAAGACGCGCTTCCCGGTCCGCTCGGCGTGATCGTTGATCACGCGCATGACGGCTTTCGCGCGCTCGTCAAACGGCGAGTGGGGGGGATTTACCATCAGCTCATCGTCTTTGATGAAATCGATCCCCGCCGCACAAAGCTGCGACACGAGGGCGGTCGTCTGCTGTGGAGTCAGCCCCACGCTAGGCTTCACGATCGTGCCGACGAGCGGTCCGTTCGAGACGCCGCTTACCTCGCGCGTGCCGGCAACGCCGAAGGCCGGACCGCGAAACGCCTGACAGAATTCTGCGGGCAACGAGAGATCGACCAGCTTTAGGCCGGAGAACTGCGTCAGCTCGTACAGATTTCCTTGAACCGTCGAGACCAACGCGGGCAGGTTCGTCCCCACGTTCTCCAGCGGCCAAGAGATGACGATCCTCGCACGCTGGTAGCGAGCGGCCTGCTTGGCGCCAGGCAGCGCAGGCGTCGCGACTGATTCGCCCGCGCAGATCTCCTCGACGCGCGCCGCAAAGCGCTCGCGCAACTCGGGCGTTTCGCTTGGGACGGCAACAAAGGTGCCGGAAGACTGTTCGCCCGCCAGCATCGCCGCCGCCTCGGCGACGGGCAGCGGCGTTTCGATGTCGTATGTGGCGCGGATTCTTTCTGACATGTCCGTCGGGCGGCGTTTTTCGAGAAGATTGTACGACAGAGAAGACGCCGGCGCTAAATCGGGCATGCCTCCGCCTCGAAATCGACCGCGCGTACGATCGCTACTGTAACAGCGGCGGCGGTACGGGACGAGCAACGGCAGTCGTTGTGCAGAAAGAGCGAAGGCAGCGGTTCTTGAATCGCTGCAATCACTTGCCCGTCGATGACGATGCTGACGCGGCAGTCGGCGTGACTGACCGCCGAGCCAATGCTGAAGACGGCGTTAGGATGATGCAGCTTGCCGTTTCGAAACTAGCTCTCACAACGAATCGATCGAGGGAGCGGACTCGTCGCTCAATTCGCAATTGAACCGGCCAAAGCCAAGCCTGCCGACAGCTTTGTCGCGGGCGTTCGCAGCGCTTGCGCTGGCGAAAAATTCGCCGTCATCGGCCGATGGCCAGTCGACGTCGACGGCAGCATGGCGGGCCGACGCGGCGACGGTTCGCAGTGCTTGATCAATGCGCTGGGCGCGCAACAACGAGGGCTGACGGATTGCTGAAGCAAAGAGAGACGGCAGACCCAACGTCGTCAGCCGAAATGGAGTCTGTCCGAGCCCTTCTGCGAGCATCATCTCTTCGGCAGTCAGCAGGCTGGCGGCGAGCGCAGTTGCAGAACTAACTTCGAGCGTCGTCGCAGTCGCCGCCGTTGCCGCTGGGTAAGTGGTGGCGAAGCTCGCCTGCCAGACCGTGAGGTCGGCGCGGTCGACGTCGCCGTCCTCATCGCCGTCGCCTTGCGAATGAGCGGCGTTCGTGGCGCCGTAGCCGCGCTGCCACTGCAGGAAATCGGCCCCGTCGACATGAGCGTCGGCGTTGAAGTCGCCGAGTGCTAACGGAAACGCGACCGGCGTGGCCGTCGGAATCACCTCGATGTAATTGGGCCGAGCGCCACGCTTGGGCCCATTGCCCTGATCGAGCGTCAGTCGACCGTCGACCACCGCGACGAGCATGGTCCGTTGACGGAATTGGTTAGCATTAAGCGTCAGATTGTCCCAGAAAGAAACGCCTTCTGCGTTCAGCGTATGCGTGGAAGTGAACGAGGGATCGCCGATCGACATCGTTACCGCGTAAACGCCGTTGGGCAAAGCTAACTCCCAAGTCGCCCCGACGTGGAACTGGTTGAGCGTGTCGAGCCGCTGATCGGCGTTGACGTCGCGATCGCGGGCGACGTCGGCATGACTGACGGACCATCCATACGACTGGCCGTTGCCGCGGTTGGCGTAGACGAGCCCCGCGTCGGCAAGGTAGCCGGTGGGAACCGTGGCCGCGGCCGTCTGGAAGTTGACGTAAATCTGGTTGCCCGTTTGATCGCCGATGAGGCGGGCGTTGGCCCAATTGGCATGGTCCAAACCGTCGCCATCGCCAGCGTTATTCACGACCAACCGCAGGACCTGGACGCCAACGACGCTGACGTCGACCTTTTGGTTGGCGCTCGAGCCTGTCATCGTCCCCGAGTTGAACAGGAGCACCCCGTCGCCGTAGACCTGGAACGATACGGAACCGCCGGCCCCAGTTTCGTCGTCGACTCCCATGTCGGCGATGAATCGCTCGAAGGAGCCTCCGAGTTGGTATTGGACGTCGGAGTTCGCATGGACGCCAAGCCCTTTTGCGTAGCCAACGCCCTCGATGGCCATCGGCACGCCGTCGCCGGCCGCTGCTTCGCCATTGCTCGTGTCGCGTTCGATCGGTCCCCAACCATTGGGCGGCGGTTCGTTGGAGACCGGCAAGTCGCTCAAAAACGCGAGCGAATCAGAGGCGTTGGCATAGACGGCAATGTACGCCTTGTCGCTGGCCGGCGTCGAAATAGTACGCGTATTGTGCGTCTCGCCGTCGAGCCAGCGGACGAACGTCGCTAGTTCGCCGCTGGGAGTTAGTTGCGTGCCGGGCGCCGTGAGCGTCCGTTCGATGTTGACGACGCCTGTGGTCGTCAGCGGGGCTGAATGGGGCTGGCCATCGACGAGGATCTGGCCGCTGCCGAAGCTCGTCAGCACGTTGAAGTTGCTGGTGACGGGATGAACGTCGCGTGAAATTGTCGTCTTCAGCCCAGCGGAATCGACGACCGAGAGCGTGATTCGATACCAAACGTTCGCCGACGTTTCGCCGATGGTCGGAATGACGAAGCTCCCCGCGGCGACGCCCGTGAGGGGCGCCATGAAGGGGTGGGAGTGGGTGTCGTGGTGGAAGTCAACCTGCCACGTCATCGCGGCGCCGCCGAGCGTTCCGTCTTCAATATCTGTAGCGGCGGCGGAGAAGGAGATTGTGTTTCCGGCCGCGTATTTTGTTTCCACGAACGGCGTTAGGATCGTCGGCGTCGGCGGCGTGTCGGTCGTGACCGAAAGGGTCGCGACGTCGCTCACGGCTGTGCCGATCAAATTCGTGACGACGACGCGAAGCTGCGCGCCATTGTCGGCCATCGAGACATTGCTGAGAGTAAACGTCGCGGCCGTGGCGCCTGGGACGTTGACGAACTCGACGCCATTGTGGCGCTGCCATTGGTAGCTCAGCGGCGTCGTCCCTGCGGCGCTCACCGTGAACTGTGCGTCGAAGCCAACCGAGACGAGCAGGTCGACTGGCTGTTGGCTGATATGAGGCGCGATATTGGCGGCGTACTGAATCTTGCGAATCGTCCCTGTCCCAATTCCCGGCGCCCCCCCTGCCCCCGCTCCACGGGCGATGTAATAGAGCGACCCGTCCGCCGCGACCTCAAGGTTCATCGGGTACTCGGCGCCGGTGGCGAACGTGACGGCCGTGCCCGGACTGGCCGGGTTGATGTACTTGATGTTTCCCGAAGTGAACTGGGAATAGAAGTAGACTCCTTGATACGCTGCTGGGAACTGAGCGAGCGCCCCGCTGTAGAACGCGCCGCCGGTGATGGCGCTGTCTTCGCTATGGCTGTAGGCGAGCACCGGATTCGTGAAATTCGGGAACGTCGCCGGATTGAACGCCCCCTCGGTGGTGGGCCAGCCGAAGTTTCGTCCCGCCGTGGTCGCTTCGTTGATTTCCTCCCACGACCCTTCGCCGACGTCGTTGACGAAGTAGCGACCGGTGACCGGGTCGACGTCGCCACTGAAGGGATTGCGCAGGCCGGAGGCCCAGACGTAATCGATCCAATCAATGTCGCCGGGAGCGTTGCCGTTCCAATCGTTGCCCCCCGCGGGGTTCGTATCGGCAGGGTTGTAAAACGGATTGTCGGTACGAGGCGTGCCGTCGGCATTGACGCGCAGCACTTTGCCGAGCGGCGAGTTGTTGTTCTGGACGATGCTGTTATTCAGGTGGTCGCCGATCTGAATCGCAATCGTGCCGTCTTGCAAGAAATGAATCGCGCCGCCCATGTGCCAGATCGGGGCTTGGTTCGTCGGCAACTGCGAGAAGAGGGGAAGGTCTAGCAGCACCACTTCGCTGCCGGCGAGAATGGTGTTCTGAGTGGTGGGATCGACCGTCAGTCGACTCAGGCGGTTGTGACTCGAAGGCGCAGCCGCCGTGTAATAGACGTAGATGTAGCCGTTGTTCTCGAAGTCGGGATCGAGCGTGATCCCCTGGAAGCCGCGTTCGCCGGAACCGTCGCAGGGGAGCGTATAGACCGCTTGCGACTGCATCGCGTCGTGCTCGATGACGCCCAACCTGCCGTCCTGAAAGGCGACCCACATGCGATGGCCGGAGGGCTCGGCAGTCATCGCGATGGGGCTGGTGAGGTTCGACGCGATGATCGACTCGGTGAAGCCGGTCGGGACCGCGGCCAGCACCCGCCGATCTTCGAGCGATTCGAAGCGTAGCGACCGACTCCCGATGGCTTGCCGTCGCACGGCGACGCGCGAGGGCCATTCCAGACAGTTCGTGATGGAGGAACGTCGTCGCCGCCAAAATACTTGAATCATGATGCGAACTCTCAGTTCCGTTTACCAACGGCATGGCCTTCGGAGGCGCGTGGCTACGCACTTCCGAAGGCTTCAGCTGTTTACCGTCTCTCGACCGTCCTGGCCCTCTCACTGGCCGTGGAAGTCGCGATTCTAGAATTCTCAAGTCACGAAGCTAGCGCTGCGACATCGACGCATCGCAGCGAATCACCGCCGATTATAGTCGGCGGCGCCGTCGAGTCGCATGCACGCTCAAAAAACTGACCATCCCTAGAAAAGCCGTCGCTGGTTCAGGCACGGCCTGCAGCCCGACGTGGAAAGTGCGATTATAACCGTGATTCGCCAGGTTGCCGAGCATCGAGGCCGTGAAGTTGCGGTTGCCGGAACCGCTATTGAAGCTGGTCCCGACGGAGACGTGCAGGTTTCTAACGCACCACCCGGTGCTGCGGTGGTTGTCGTTGTTGAACCCGTGCACCAGGTTTAGTTATCGTCGCCGTTGGCCTAAACCGCGTCCCCTGCCGTGGCCGTCGCAGAGAAGCCGTCGAGGACGTGACGAGTGGCGACTTTGCTTCGTTCGTAGGAGACGCCAGTGACATAGTCGCCGGTTAATGACCGGCGGCTTGTCTTTTATGTCGTCGCGAGCTCGCCTGCATTAGAAGTTCACTTCCCACTGGCTGTAAGCGAAGTCCGCGTCGTGCGGCGAGATAATTTTGTCGGCGCGCCAAAAGTGAGAATAGCCGAACAAGATGTTCGACCGCGGGCCGATTACGTACTTTGCGATTAAGTCGAGTTCCTGGCCGAGGAAGTTCTTATCGAGTCGCTGCAATTCCGTGGCGCCGAGCGCGGGGACGATGTCGCCTGCTTGATCCGCGCGGAAGTACCAGTACCAGCAGAGCAGTTCCCAGTCGGTCTTAGGCGGCTTCGCCGTCAGCAAGACGTTCGGCGATTGAATGTTCGATCGCGCGACCGCGTCGATGAAGCCGAAGTATTTGTGGCCGAGCGGAAAGAGCTGATTGAACCGCGTGAAGTCGTCGCCGCCGTCGTTGCCCGAGGCGTAATCGAAGTAGGTCCAGAGCTCGGGTCGCCACTCGTGATCAGGGGCCTTGCGTCCGACGCCGACGGTCGCGAATCCGGCCCGTTGGTCCTTGCCAAGTCCGCTCTGGCGGCCCAACTGAACGCCCCCTTCAGTTTCGAACATCCAGTTGTTCTCAAACGTGCGGAACAGTCGCGAGCCGAACGTATGGAGCGAAAAGTCGCTCACGATCTCGCCTGGGCGGCGATTGTCGTAGCCGATGTAGTACAGGTCGAGCGTATTGTTCGGCGAAGTGGTGTAGACGGCGTACGAACCGTAAAACTGCTGTTGCCAGTCGGCTTTATCGAACTGATTCGCCAGCGGCGGAACGTAGGCCGTGTAGAAAGTGTCAATCGACCAGGGGCCGTCTTCGTACAACAGCATGGCGCCTTCGAAGGTCCGGCGAGTATTCGCCCAGTCGAGAGGCGAAATCAACCGTTGGGCGCCAAAGATCATTTCCTGGCGGCCGACCCGCGCCGTCCACATGCCGTCGGCGACCGAATGCTCGGCGAAGCAGTTGAGTAAGTCGCCAAAGTTGTCGTCAGTGAAACGCGGGCGATACTCGCCGCCGTCGGTCGTCGTGTCGGCGTAGATTCCTTCGACGTAGATTCGCGACGCCTCGTCCATCCGCCAGTTGCCGTAAACTCTCATCCGGTTGAGGAACAGGTCGAACTCGGTATCTTCAAACCGTAGCGCCCCGGGACCGCTGACGGCGTTGCCCATGCCGACTTCATGCTTGTACTGGGCGCGGTACTGGCCGCCGACGTCGAGAGTTCCCCAATCGTTATAGATTCCCAACGGCATCAGCTTCAGGCGGTCGCCGAAGCAGTCGCCGTGATATGCAGGATCCTTGAGGTAGCTGAAGTTATTGAGATAGAAAACGTTCTTGTGCGACTCGGCGCACGGATTTTTCGGGTTCGGTTGCGGGTAGGGTCCACTAGCAGGAGCAGGGCCGTACCCTTCCGCGCTGATCGCCTCGTCGTCCGTTTCGGCGTCGTCGTCTCCTTCGGCCTCCTCGGCGTCGCCCGGCTGCAGCATGGCGACCTCGTAGGAACCGTCGCCCGCGACAGGCTCAGGAATCGTCGGCGCATCATGAACCGCGCCCTGAGCCGCGGCGTTGATCGCCGCGGGCTGCCGGAGCGTGAGGATCGACTCCTCGGCGGCCGCCCCGATAGGCAGGCCAAATTGCGACGCGAGCAACCCGCAAGAGAGTGCTAGCAGTCGATAGGAGCGTTTCATGGGTCGAGTCATCCGTGACTTCGGGTAGCCGAAAAATGGCGCCCGCCTGGTGGCCAACTAAGGGCAGCTTCGACGAAACGCCTGATTGACCGTGAGATTTCCTCCCTGAGACAGCAGAGTCGCTGCCATCGGAACGCCGCCGGAGCCAACTCTGCGGGCCGCCACAGGCCGCGTGCGGCCGTTCGACCGAGACGGCAACCTCCCTCGCCAGGTCGCGCTGGCAAGGCGAAACGTTCGCTACACAAAAAGGTCATGAGTGCATCTGATTAGCACAGGCAGCACTGCATCATTAGCGCGAAGCAAGTTCAATCCTCACCGCGCACGCCTTGTACGAAGGCTGGTGCGAGTAAGGATCGAACGACGGATGGGTGAGGCGATTCGTCGCCTCGTAGTGCATTGGAATGAAGAGCTGCCCCGGCTGGACCGCGGGCGTGACCAAGGCGCGGCCTTGAACAGCGCCGCGCTGTGAGGAGACCACGACGAGATCACCCGAGCCGAGCCGTTGCTCGGCCGCGTCGTGCGGATTGATCTCGACGTAAAGCTCCTCCGGGTAGAGCTTGCGCAACACCGCCGACTTCGCCGTACGGGTTTGCGTATGCCACTGCGCTACCGAACCGCGGCCGGTGAGTAGCGTGAAGGGATACTTGCTCGTCGTCGGCTCGGGCAGCGGTCGCGGCTCTTCACAAATGAACTTCGCGCGTCCGTCCGAGTGAAAGAAGCGGCCATCAGCGAAAAGTCGGCGTTCGGTCGCCGGTTCCTCACTCCCCGCGGGATAGGGCCATTGGACGCCGCCCAAATCGCGGAGCATCTCGTAGTCGTCGATGCCGGTAACGTCGCACGGCTGGCCGGCGCTCAGTTGCTTAAGGATCTCGAACACCGCCGCCGGCGATTCCCAGCGGCGGAACATTTCGCCACAGCCCCAATACTCGGCGAGCAGTTTGAAAATGTGGAAGTCGGCGAGCGCTTCGCCCGGCGCCCGTGAGACCTTACTGGCGACGCCGATCCGCCGTTCGGAGTTGATGAAGGTCCCTTCCTTCTCCCCCCAGGCGGCGGCGGGGAGCACGAGGTCGGCGATTCGCGCCGTCTCGGTCGTGTGGTACATGTCCTGCACTACGAGGAAGTCGAGCCGCGAGAGAATGTCGCGGGCCGTCTCCTGATTGATCCAGGAGTGGGCCGGGTTCGTGGCGACGACCCACAAGCCGCGAATCTCGCGACGCAAAATCCCTTCCATGATGCGGTGGTAGGGCCAACTCGCTTCTTGCGGGATCGTTGATTCGTCGATCGCCAGCACGTTGGCGACCTTCTGGCGATGCTCGGCGTTCGCAAAGTCGTGCCCGCCCAGCAGATTGGTCGTGTTGCTGAAAAGCCGCGAACCCATCGCGTTGCACTGGCCGGTGATCGAGTTCGCGCCCGTTCCCGGTCGGCCGATATTGCCTGTCATCAGCGCGAGGTTGATGATCGCCTGCGCGGTGCGAACGGCCTGGTGACTTTGGTTAACCCCCATCGTCCACCAGAACGAAACCCGCAGTCCGTCGTGGATCGACTGGGCGAACTGTTCGATCGCTTCGGGGGCGAGCCCCGTTTCCTCGACGACGCGGGTGAGCGGAAACGCCTGGACAAACGCTGCGAATTCGTCGAACCCTTTCGTGTGAGCGTCAATAAACTCATGGTCAATCCAGTCGCGCTCGATGAGCAGGTTCGCCACGCCGTAAAACAGCGTCAGGTCCGACTTCGGCTGCAACGCCAAATGCTGCGACGCCGCCATCGTCGTTTCGGTTGTCCGCGGATCGATGGCGATGATGTTCGGATCGAACTGATTCCGCATCACCCGTTGCCACAGAATCGGGTGGGCAATACAGAGATTGCTGCCGACGAGCACGATCGTATCCGACTGCTCAAAATCAGCGTAGGTATACGGCGGCGCGTCGAAGCCGAACGCCTGCTTGTAAGCGACGACCGCGGTCGCCATGCACTGGCGAGTGTTGCCGTCGCCGTGGAGCATTCCCATGCCGAACTTGGCTAGCGCGCCTAGCAGCGCCATCTCCTCGGTCACGATTTGGCCCGTGCTGAGAAACGCGATCGACTGCGGGCCATGCTCGCGTTGGATCGCCTTCATCCGCTCGGTGAACGTTGACGCCGCGACGTCCCAACTGACCGGTTCCAGCTTGCCGGCGGCGTTGCGCAGCAGGGGCCGCGTTGCCCGGTCAGGAGCGTCGAGCACCGTGAGCGCCTCCCAACCCTTGGGGCACGCCATGCCGAGATTCACTGGATAGTCCGGCGCGGGGCTGAGGCCAATTGCCTGTTGGTCGCGCAGATGAATATTGAGATTGCAGCCGGTGGAGCAGAAGCCACAGACTGACGTCGTTAGGCTGTCGCCCTGTATCTGCTGCGGCAGCAGGCCGTTGCCAACCTCGGCGGGCGTGAGCGACAACGTCTCCGTCAGCGGCCCGGTCCGCTGCAGCAACAGTGGGATGTAGCGACCAAAGTCGCGCGCTGGAGGCATGCCCGCGCCATTTGTCTGAGTGGTGCTCATCAACGAATTCCTCCCGGCATTCTCGGGGCCGCGCAGGCGGTGAAGAAGAGGTAACGCTCCAACAGTTCGCCGGCGAGGCAGGCGATGAACAGCAGGCTCGTCGCCGCTACGAACTCGACGCCGGTCACGTTGCCCGCTTCCGTCGCTTGCCGAAGAATGAACAACGGCATCATCACGCCGCCGAGCAGCCCCAGCGCAAACCGCGCCAGCGTCACTCGCGAGAGGTCGCCTGCCTGCAACATCGCCGAGCGTCTCAGCGGCGTCATCCGACGAAACAACAGGTGGCGGAAGATCGCCGCTTCCCAAGTCAACTTCACAACGGCCGTAACGATCAACGCCTGACAGAGCAGTGGGCTCACCTTGGCGACCAACTCCGTCAGCTGCAGCGACGGCGCCGCGATCATCGCGGCGAGAATGCTCAGCCACATCGCCGCAATCCCCAACAACGCACAGGTCAACGTAAACCGCACGCCAACGCGGCTGAAACTCCAATACTCCCGCTGGGTAAAAACGTAAATCATCACCGAGCAAAAGACGGCGATGGCTCCCGTCGCGGCGACGCTCCAGCCAAGCGGCTCGATCGCCGGTTCGAGGTTGAAATCGATTCGCCCGACGAGATATACCGCCGCCGCATAGGCCGACGCACACCCGGCGAACAACCCGAAGGCGACGATCTCGCGGCTTAGCCAAGAATGCCGCAGCCCCAGGATCGCCCGAAACGCGAATTGCGGCCTCCCAAGATGAAGCAAACTCGACCCGAGCGCCAGCAATCCGAACCCGAGCGCCGCCACCGCATGCACCGGCCGCAACGACGTTCCCCCGGGCAGTACAACGAGCGCATCGAGAGCCAGGCCGACGCAAAACGCCCCAACCGAAAGCTGCGTCAGCACCAACATCACCACCAGCGGCCAGTGGGCATGCTGGGCGCTCACCCGCGCGTAATCAGCCGGCAGCAAGTTACGCGGAAACGGTTTCTTCGTCTTAAAACTGGTCGTCGGCAGCGTGATCTGCGGATCGGGCGTCGCCGGCAGGAATGCCGTTGTTTCGGCATCCTCCAACACCTGCCGCCGGTTCACCGTTCGTATGACAATCGCTTCGTGCGGACACGACTGCACGCACGCCGGCGCCTCACCCACAGCCAGCCTGGACGAACACATGTCGCACTTCCGTACGATGCCGAGGCCGGCGTGGTATTTCGGCACTTCATAAGGACACGCGAGCGTGCAGTACTGGCAGCCGAAGCACTGATCGTCAAGATGCTTCACGATGCCCGTGACGGCATCCTTCTCGTAGGCGTTCACCGGGCAAGCGATCATGCAGGCCGGTTCGAGGCAGTGATGGCAGGCCGTCGTGACATGCTGCATCACCGGCGCAGAAGTCGAACCGCCGACCATCAGGCCAACGTCGCGCCATGTCTCCGATTCATCGAGACCATTAAGCGTGTGGCAAGCGACGACGCACGCTTTGCAGCCCGAGCAGCGATCAAGATCGACTTCGAATGCGTACTGCTCGCCCGGTCCCGGCGGCGTCGCGGGGAGCAACTGGCGGTACTGCCGCGAGGTTGGCTTGGCGTCTAGCTCATGCCAACGACTGAACTCCTCCACCGCCGACATCGCCTGCTGCTCCGCGAGCAGCTGCGCCACCAGCGCCGGCCCACTGAGCGGCGAAGGCGATCGATTCGAATTCAAAACAGGAAGTTCAATCATGAATGCGGTTGGCGAGATAATCCTCTTGCAATAAAAGCCACCTGCTCCGTCGGAGGACGCAGTGGAGTGGCGGGTCGCTCTTTCTTCGTCCACCGGCGGAGCCGGTGGCTCCTATGTTCAGACCATCACGCCTTCACCGACAACAGCCGCAACAGGCTCCACCGCCACGCATGAGGATGCCAAGCGACACCCAATCTCCGTCGCTAACTGTTCATCAAGCACTTCCGGCGGCGGCAACTCAAGGTAAACCTGTCCTTCCTCGACCTTTACCGGGAATGTCCGAATCCGATACTCCTCCCCCTGCAGCGAAGTGCCGTTCTCCAGCGAGAACGTCTTCTTATGCAGCGGGCAGGCTACCTTCGGCTCGCCCGCCGCTTCGCCGACGATGCCACGCGACAGGACGAACGCCTTCTTGTGCGGGCACATATTTTGGCTCGCGTACCACTCGCCGCGGCTGGCGAAGTTGAACACCGCCAACTGCGACTTGCCATACTTCACCGTCGCCCCGCCGTCGTGCGGAAAATCGCCGACGCTTCCCACCGCCACCCACCGTGGCGCCGTCGCCTGTTCGCGTTCATGCTCTGCGAGCGAGCGGCCGTCGAGCATGCGGAACTGCTCCAGTGAGACAAACTCGCTCGGCCAATCGGCCGGTCGCGTTTGATCGCGCTGACCGACGATCTCGATGCACGGCTCCGTCTCGTCGCTGTTGACGAACTGCCGGAAGCGCTCGCGCTTTGCCGGATCGCGCACCACGGCGGCCCATTCGCATTGATAGGTATCGACCAACCGCTGCATCAACGCATCGAGCTCGCCGGCGATCCCGATCTTGTCATGAACGATCACCTCGCGCAGGTGTTCGAGTCCCCCTTCGAGCTTCTCGCGCCATACCGCCGTACGCGTCAGTTTGTCGGCCGTCATGATGTAGTACGACAGGAATCGATCGATGTAGGTGAGCGCCGTTTCCTCATCGAGATCGGTCGCGAACAGCTCCGCATGCCGGGGTTTGGAACCGCCGTTGCCGCAGACGTAGAGGTTGTATCCCTGCTCCGTAGCGATCAGGCCGACGTCTTTGTTCTGCGCCTCGGCGCACTCGCGGATGCAGCCCGAGACCGCCATTTTGATTTTGTGAGGCGCTCGGATTCCCTTGTAGCGATTCTCCACGCGAATCGCGAAGCCGACCGAATCTTGCACGCCGTAGCGACACCATGTCGTGCCGACGCAGCTCTTCACCGTGCGGACCGCTTTGCCGTAAGCATGGCCGCTTTCAAAACCGGCGTCGACCAACTCCTCCCAGATTTCAGGAAGGTGCTGCACCGGCGCGCCGAACATGTCGATCCGCTGCCCGCCGGTAATCTTCGTGTAGAGGCCGTAGCGGCGTGCGATGTCAGCGATCACCGCCAACTTCTCCGGCGTGATTTCGCCGCCGGGCACGCGCGGCACGACTGAATACGTCCCGCCACGCTGAATGTTGGCGAGAAACCGATCGTTGCTGTCCTGTAGCGTCTCGTGCTCAGGCGCCAGAATCTCTTCGTTCCACAGACTCGCCAGGATCGATGCAATCGCCGGCTTGCAAACCTCGCACCCCCGCCCTGCCCCGCTGCCGCAGTGGTCGAGAATGGCCCCAAACGTACGCAGCTCTTTCGCCTTCACGATGGCGAACAGTTCCGTCCGCGAATAAGGAAAGTGTTCGCAGAGGTGATTCACCACCGCCTTGCCGGCTCGCTTTAGCTCCGCCTTGAACAGATCGGTCACCAGCGGCATACACCCGCCGCAACCGGTGCCTGCTTTCGTGCAGCGTTTCAGCGCATCGAGCGTGTCGACGCCATCTTCGGAAATCGCCGCACAAATCGCACTCTTCGTGACATTGTTGCACGAGCAAATCTGCGCGGAGTCAGGCATCACGTCGAGACCGGCCCCGCCTACTGGGCCGGCCCCAACGATCAGTTCATGCGGTGCGCAAGGCAACGCCCCGCCACTCTTCGCAAAGATCGACAGCTTGCCGTAATCGCTCGCATCGCCGACCAGAATGCCGCCCAGCAGCTGCTGGCCGTCTCGCGAGAAAAGTAGTTTCTTGTAGACGCCCGTGAAAGGGTCTTCAAACGTCAACGGCGTCGCGTCGCAGGCTGGCGCTTCGTAGCGTCCAAAGCTGGCGACGTCGACGCCCATCAACTTCAACTTTGTCGAAAGATCGGCGCCGGCGAAATGACGATCACCGCCGGTGAGATTCGCCGCCACAATCTCTGCCATCTCGTAGCCTGGAGCTACCAATCCATAGACCATGCCGCCATGGACGACGCATTCGCCAATCGCTGAGATGCGCGCATCACTCGTTTCGAGCCGGTCGTTCACCAATATGCCGCCGCGATCACCGACCCCGACGCCGCATTGCCGAGCAAGATCATCCCGCGGCCGAATCCCTGTCGACACAATCACCATGTCAACGTCAAGCAAGTCGCCGTCGGCGAACTCCATCCGCTCGACCGACGTGGCGCCATGAATCGCCTTCGTCGCCGTGTTGAGGTGAACGCGTACCCCCATCGATTCGATCTTGTTGACCAGGATCCGCGAGCCGGCATCGTCGACCTGGCGCGGCATCAACCGCGGCGCGAACTCGATCACATGCGTCTCAAGTCCCAAGTCATACGCCGCTTTCGCCGCTTCGAGCCCCAGGAGGCCGCCGCCGATCACGGCGCACTTCTTGGCATCGCCGGAGTACTTGATGATGTTCTGCAGATCCTCGATCGTCCGGTAAACGAACACACCGGTCTTATCGACCCCCGGCACCGGCGGCACGAATGGAAACGAACCGGTCGCCAGCACGACATGGTCGTAGGCAATCTCGACCCCGCGATCGGAGCGGACGAGCCGCCGCGCGCGATCGATCTCGCTCGCCCGATCGCCGATGTGGAGTTCCACGCCGTTCTCGGCGTACCAATCTTGCCGGGCGAGCATCAACTGCTCGGCGTCGCGGTGCGCGAAGAACGACGTCAGCCCCACGCGGTCGTACGCCGCCCGCGGTTCCTCGCAGAACGTCACGATGCGATACCGTTTCTCGACGTCGAATTCGACCAGCCGCTCGCAGAATCGCTGGCCGACCATGCCGTTACCGATGACGACGACGGTCTGTTTCGTGGTCGAGGCGGACATGGGCTTGCTCATAGGCTGGCTTCCATTCAAACGAAACGTAACGAACAGGGAGCGACGAGTGACTAACTAACGGCGTATCGTCGGACGTCGCTTAGACGGCGGGAACGGGATCCGCGGCGGGAAGATCGAGCGGCTGCCGTGCTTCGGCGTGTTCTCGAAAAGTGATGGCGAAACTCGCGAACGAGATGCAAGTCACTGCAATGCCAGCGATGAATAGGGCCGAGGGCCAATCGAGCCCTTCGACCTTCAACAGAAAACCAAACGTCACCGCCCCAAGATTGCCGCCCGCGCCGACTATGCCGCTGACGGCGCCGAGCGCCCGGCGATTGATGAAGGGCACAACCGCGTAGGTGGCGCCGTTGGACATCTTTACGAACATCGCAAAGGTGATCATCAGCGGGATCGCGACCGACAACGTCGTCGCCTGCGAAAAGAGCATCAAACCGATTCCCTCGCCAAACAAGGCGATGAACAACCACTTCACGCGGCCATCCAACCCCCAGCGATTGCCGCAACGGTCGGCGACCCAGCCGCCGACGGCGCGGGCAAACAGGTTCATTCCGCCGAACATCGCCGCGATCATCCCGGCGGTCCGGAGCGCTTCGGACTGATCGAGCGTCTTGAAGTAGTCGAAGTAATCAATGAAGTAGAGGACGGCGATGTTGTCGATCGTCAGCTCCATGCCGAAGCAGGCGCCATAGATGAGGAACAACGCCCACACGCGGCGATCACGCGCTGCCTCGCCAAACGCCCCCTTGGTCGCTTGCACCCGCGGCATCTTGCCCGCCGCCCGCAGCTCGCGGAAGTTTCCATCTGGCGTGTCTTGCGTGAAGAAGTAATAAGCGACGCCGGTGAGAGCGCACAACACGCCAACCACCACCATGGCCACACGCCAACTGACCGCCTCGGTCAGTCCCCAGCCGACGAGCGTCGCAAACAGCAGCGGCATCGCGAGTTGCGTGACGCCACCGCCCAAATTTCCCCAGCCCGCGGCCGTTGCGTTGGCCGTGCCGACGCAGTTCGCAGCAAACATCCGCGACGTGTGGTACTGCGTGATCACAAACGAGGCGCCAATCGCCCCGATCATCACGCGAAACAGCAGGAACGTCGTGAAGTCATTGGCCAGTCCAATCGACATCACCGGAATCGAGCCAAGAATGAGCAGCCAGGTATACGTGAGCCGTGGTCCGATCCGATCGCACATCCAACCCGCCAGCAAGCGGGCAAAGATCGTCACCGCCACCGAGCCGATGATGCACCAGCCGATCTGGTCTCTGGTGAGGTTCAACTCGCCGCGGACCACCGCCATCAGCGGCGCGATGCCGAACCAGGCAAAGAAGCACAAGAAGAAGGCGACCCACGACATGTGGAACGCCCGCATGTTCGGCGTCGAGAGATTGAAGAGCGCGATGCGAGTCGCTTTGCCGTCGGCTTCCATGGCGGATTCACTCAAGAGAAAACTAATTGTGGATGAAATGATCACGGTTCCGCCAAACCGATGATCACGCGTGTGACGCACTCCTCTGATGCAAGCAAAGGGCCGAACGCCCAGGAAACGGCGATTTCTTCGGAAGCCCGAAGCAATACGGCCCAAACTGAAAACATCGCGCCGCAACCGTGCCGCGAATGTACGCACCGCCGCACAGGGCTTGGGCAATCGCTGGCATCGTCCGCTTCGGGAATCCGAAGTGCCGAGGTACTATCTCCCTCTAACTCGAAGATTTAGGGCCATTGCCCCTCGAACAGCACTTTTGGAACGCCGTTTTCATTGCTTTCAAATTGGCCTCTCCTCCCGACGACTTTTTAGGCGGAGAGTCTAGGCGGCAACGTGGTCCGGCTTCGCGCGAATCCGAGCATGTCGCATCGTCACCGGATTCCTGCCGATGGTTCCAACCAACCCCCAACCAACGCTTGAAGAGCGGCCTTCGCCGTCGGCCGACGCGCTGATCCGGCGACTTGGCAGGCGCTATCTCTTGGTCCTGGCGGTGGTCGCCGGTTTGATGCTGGTTGACCAAGCGATTATCCAGCCGCTCTTGGTGCGTATGGATTCCTACGCGCCGGTGATCAACCTCGCCGGCCGGCAGCGGATGCTCAGCCAGAAGCTCGCCAAGGCGGCCCTCGCCGCCGAGGGAGCGCCCGACGCCGAGCGCCGCGACGCCAGTCGACAGGAACTGAAGGGCGCGCTTGCCGAATGGATCGCCGCCAACGACGCCCTCCGCCAAGGGAGCGAGCAGCTCAATGTTCCCCGTATCGTCTCCGCCGACTTGGCCCGCGAATGGGCGGAACTCGATCACGACCTCCAGCCTATCGCCGCCGCTGCTCAAGAGATCATCGATGGCGACGCCGTCGGAGCGCAGAGCGCCGCCACGATTCTGGCGCACGAGTCAGCGTTCCTGGAACGCATGGAACGGATCGTCGATCTCTTCGAACTCGAAGCGGCCCAAGAGGTCAGCCGCCTCCGCGTCTACAGCCTGACGATCGCGATCGCCGTCGCGTCGCTGCTGATCATTCTCGGCTGGTTGGTCGTCCGACCCGCGACACGCGCGATCCGTCGGCAAGTCGACGATCTGGAGCTTCGAGTCGCGCAGCGCACTGCGGAACTGGCGGAGATGGTCGCCTCGCTGCAGCATGAAGTCGCCGAACGCAAGTTAGCCGAGTCCCACGGCCGGCAACTGGCCGCGCAACTCGCCCACGCCGATCGCGTCGCCTCGATGGGCCACTTGGCGATCGGCTTGGCCCACGAACTGAATCAGCCACTCGGCGCGATCGCCAACTACGCTTCGGCGGGAGACGTCATTCTCTCACAAGCTGGTCCCGCGCGCGACGACCGTCGCTTGCAGCAATATTTGCAGCAGATCAACGAGGCCGCGCTCCGAGCAGGCCAGATCGTTCGCCGCATCCGCAAATTCGTCTCTCGCACCGACGCTGACGCCAGCGACGCCGTCGACGTCGATCTTGGCGCCCTCGTGCGCGAAGTGCTGGAACTCTGCCAGTTTGAAATTCGCCGCGCCGCGGTGGTCGATGTGCTCAAGCTCGACAGCCGCCCCGCGCTCGTCGAAGTCGACCCCATCCAGATCCAGCAAGTACTGGTGAATCTCATTCAGAATGCGCTGCAATCGCTACAGTCATGCCCCGCCGATTCGCGTCGGCTTGTCATCGAACTCGAAGTCGACGACGATTGGGCCGAGGTAAGCGTCACCGACAACGGGCCCGGCTTCGACGTGGCCGATCTAGATGCTCCGTTCGCCGCCTTCCATACGACGAAGGTCGAGGGGCTTGGCGTCGGGCTCTCGATCTGCCGCACGATCGTCGACGCCCATGGGGGCCAAATCCGCATCCACCCCGCCGCAACGGGAGCTCAACTCTCGTTCAAGCTTCCCCTCGCCAAGAGTCCTCAGCTCCTGCCATTGAATGAGCCAAGCCCAGTCTTCCAGTCCGACGCTGTTTGTCGTTGACGACGACGAACAAATGCGCGAATCGCTCCGAGCGCTTTTGAGCGTCTTGGGTTACGAGGTGCTGCCGTTCAGCACCCCGGGGGGATTTCATCGCTATTACCACAGCGAGATGCCGGGCTGCCTGCTCCTCGATATTCGCATGCCGCGGCAATCGGGGCTGGAACTCTACGAGCAATTGCTGCGGGAAGGAAAGCGGCTGCCGGTGATTTTTATCACCGCCCACGCCGACGTGGCGACCGCCGTCGCCGCGATGAAAAGCGGCGCCGTCGAGTTTCTAGAAAAGCCGTTCGATCGTGACACATTGTTGAACCGCGTTCAGAGCGCGCTGGAACTCGACGCCCAGTGGCGCGGACAAGACGCCGCCTTCGCGTCCCTCGCAGCGCGCATCGAAGTCTTGAACGAGCGCGACCGCGAAACGCTTCAAATGATTCAAGCCGGCGAATCGAACAAAGCGATGGCCGCCAAACTCTTCATCAGCGAGCGCGCCGTCGAAATGCGCCGTTCATCGTTGATGAAGAAGCTGCAAGTGAGCAGCGTTGCGGAGCTGATCGACCTCACGTCGACGCACCGCATTCTCGCCGAGCTCCAACATCTCAAAGCCAGCCAATCGCTGCGCTAAGTCGAATGCCATGGCCCCCCCAGTTCCAACGGGGCATCGCACTGCGCATCGCAATAAGATGGCAGCGGAAAGAGGGACGTGAAGGCTCTGTAGAAAACCCGCGCCACGCCCGTGTAGGCTAAAACGGGCTGTCATGAATAATTGGATCGAGCAAATCGCCCCCTTTGGCGATGCTCGCCCGCGTCGCCAGGGCGTTCATCACGCCGGGGTCGACGTTCTCGAAGACAAACCGGACGCCGCCGTCACAGAAGGCGAAGTTGCAGCCGCCCGGGTGGACGCTGCCGAATGACTCGGCGTAGCTCGTCGAGTCGGCGTCGATCGTCTCGTCGGTGCAGATATTGAAGCCATCCTTGAACGTCGTCCCCAACACATACGCCGGGCCAGCCGCGAATTTGTCGGGGCGTTGGTTGTCGAGCAGGATTGAATTCGGCACGACGCCCCAGAGCGCGGCGTTCGCCCAGTCGGTCGCCCGCTCGCCGATGGCCAGCGTCTGCGAGAGTCCGTCCTCCAGTTCGCGCGGCTCGACCGGATGGTTACGGCCGAAGACGCCGTCGAACCAATCGCGACAAAGCTTGCAGGTCGGCCGCACGGTGCCGGCGCTGCCAACGTAACTGGCCGAAGCCATTTTGCAGATCGACGTCTTCGTGATGTAGGCTGGAATGTCGATCACCGGCTGGAGGCCGCTGTCCGACGGGCAGATGAAGCCAGGAACCATCTTCAGCCGCAGCGCGGTCGCGGCGTAGCTGTTGACCGCCACTTTCTCGTCCATCAGCTCGAACAGCGGCGACTGCTCCATATACGGCAGCAAATGGGCGCCCCACGCCCAGCCGGGGCCGGCGTCGTCGCCATTGTTGAGCACCCGCGAAACGTACCCGGCCGGCAAGCTCTTCTTGGCGCTGATGTGATTGTGGAGCGCTAGCCCGATCTGCTTCAGGTTGTTGATGCAGTGAGCTTTGCGGGCCGCCTCGCGCGAGGCCTGCACCGCGGGAACGAGCAGCCCGACGAGGACGCCGATGATCGAGATGACGACCAGGAGCTCCACCAGCGTGAAGGCGCCCAACGGGCAGGCGCGCCGCAGGGCGGCTCGGCAGTTCAACGCAGCGGCGGGTCGGAGTGATATGACCAACGAGCAAATCGCCAGGGACTAACTAGATATGGAGCATCAAATTTGAAAGCCGCCGCTTCCCCGTTGATTATGGGCTGGCGCCCGAGACTGTCAAAGCAAGTTTTCGCTATGCGGGCAACGCCACGAATAGTCATTCAGAGCACAGTGAAAAACTAGCTGCTATTGGCCTTCCGTTCGCTCAGGATGACGAAGTCGCAACAATCGGCTTCGCGCAAGAAAAGAATGCTGTTGCGCAGCGACGCATGTCATTCATCGACCGCCCTGGCGCAGTTAACTAGAATCGCCACAGGCGGCGGCGTTTCCGGAACAGGGATTCTTGCAACGAAGAGGTTAGCTCAGTGCGTCGAACCATGCCTCATCGTCTTCTGCGCCGCGCGGTGCGACTGACCGCTTGGGCGCTGATTGGCCCGATACTCGGCGGCGTATCGTCGGGCGGCGACGCTCGCGCCGCCGATCAGACCTTCAACGTCTCGCTCGTCAGCCAACTCGATCCGCTTCCCTTCAGTACGAGTCTCTATTACGGCGACATCTGGGTCGACGGCAACTACGCCTACCTCGGCACCGACGTCGACGGGGGCGGGGTGTCGATCTTCGACATTTCGGTTCCCTCGAATCCGACGTTCATTCGAAATCCGGCCAATCCGACCGGAACCGTGACGATGCCGACCTACGCCGGCGATCAGTTTGAAGACATGGAAGTCTACAACGGCGTCGGCTACTTCGGCAGCGACACGAATGTCACCACCGGCACAGGCGTCGACATCGTCGATCTTTCCGATCCGACGAATCCGACGATGATCACCCGCATCAACAGCCTCGACGGCGGCCACAACAAGGTCCACACGCTCTCCTACTACGACGGCTTTCTCTATACGACAGACAACGCGACCGACACGATCAAGATTTTCGACGTCACGGATCCGGGCGCCCCGCAGTTCAAATACACGATCGACCTGGGCCTGCCCACGGGACAGGCGTCCCACGAAGTCGTCGTGAAGAATGGGCGGATGTACGTTGCCAGCAAGAATAATAGCTTCAGCGGCGACGATGCGACGAGCTTCAACACCGGCACCACGGCGATCTACGACGTCTCCAATGTCGCCACGGAGGCGCCGACGCGCCTAAAGCTGTGGGCCACCGGCGCCCGCTCGCACACTGGCATGGTCTCCGAAGACGGCAACTTGCTCGTCGTCGCCCAAGAGCGGCCCAACGGCAACGTCAACATCTACGACATCTCCATGATCGATGAGCCGAACGACTCCGACGCGCCGATCTTGCTCTCAACGCTCAACCGCACCAACGTCGGCATCGACGCCCATAGCCCGCATCATCCTCATTTGCACGGCGACATGCTGGTCCTCTCGTGGTACGAGGCGGGGTTGCAGATCTTCAACATCGCCGATCCGACGAACCCCGTAAGGACTGGTTCATACGACACTTTCACAGGGACGTCGACCAGCTACAACGGCAACTGGGGGAATTTCGTCCAACTCAACTCCGAAGGGATTCTGCAGAACGTCTTCCTCAGCGACCGGACGAAAGGCTTGATCGTCGTCGACGTCTCCGACGCCGCGTCGACCGGCGATTTCAATCAAGACAACGTCGTTGACGGAGCCGATTTCCTCGCCTGGCAGCGCAACGCCGGCGTCACCAGCAACGCGACGCTCGCCATGGGCGACGGCAACCGCGACAAGAAGGTCGGCTCGCCTGACCTCGACGTCTGGAAGTTTCAGTTCGGCGAAAGCGGAGCGCACCATGCCGTCACGGCCGTGCCGGAGGCGTCGTCAGTCCTGCTGGCCGCGATCGGCGTAACGTCCGTCGGCTTGCGCAAACGCCGCCGATGATAAGCAACTTCAGCCCCTGGCTCCGCCAGGGGGTCGGTTGCCATACCGGTAAGCGTCGTCCCGCGTTGTGCTACCCCCTGGCGGAGCCAGGGGCTGCAAGTGCCGCAACTCAACCCTTGAGCAGCTTCCGCGTCACGGTGTGCAGAATGCCGCCGTTGCGGTAGTAGTCGAGTTCGACCGGCGTGTCGATCCGCACAGTCACCGGGAAGGTGAGGGTCGTCTCGGTCCCGTCGGCCGCGAGTTGGCGGTGAGCGACGACGTTCATCGTTTGCCGCGGCTTGAGGTCATCATTCAGTTCGGGGAAGTCGAAAATCTCTTCGCCCGTCAGCCCGAGCGATTGCCACGAGGTGCCGGCCGGGAGTTCCAGCGGCAACACGCCCATGCCGACGAGGTTGCTGCGGTGGATCCGCTCGTAGCTCGTGGCGATCACCGCGCGGACGCCCATCAGGAACGTTCCCTTCGCGGCCCAATCGCGGCTCGAACCCGTGCCGTATTCGGCGCCGGCGAGGATCACCAGCGGCGTTCCTTCGGTTTTGTACTTCATCGCCGCGTCGTAGATGCTCAGTACTTCGCCATCCGGCAGGTGACGCGTGACGCCTCCTTCGGTGCCGGGGGCCATGTGGTTGCGGATGCGGATGTTCGCGAACGTGCCGCGGGTCATCACGCGATCGTTGCCGCGGCGGGCGCCGTAGCTGTTGAAGTCGATCGGCTCGACGCCGTTCTCGACCAGGAACTTGCCGGCCGGGCTCGCCTTGGCGATCGAACCAGCGGGCGAGATGTGGTCGGTCGTCACCGAGTCGCCGAGCGCCGCCAAGCAGCGGGTGCCGGTGATCGACTTGATCGGGCTGACTTCGGGAGTGAGGTCGACCAGGAACGGCGGTTCCTGGATGTAGGTGCTCTTCGGATCCCACTCGTAGAGTTCGCCGCCGGTGACTTGGATGGCGTTCCACTTGGGGTTCTTCTGCCAGACGTTGTCGTACTGCTTTTGGAACATCTCCGGCAGCACGCTCGCGTCGACGACCGATTTTACTTCGGCGTGGGTCGGCCAAATGTCGCGGAGGTAGACCGCCTTGCCGCCAGTGCCCGTACCGAGCGGCTCGGTTGCCATATCAACGTCGGTCGTGCCGGCGAGGGCGTACGCCACCACGAGCGGCGGGCTGGCGAGGTAGTTCGCCTTCACGTGCGGATTGATGCGGCCTTCGAAGTTCCGGTTGCCCGACAGGACGCCCGAGACAATGAGGTCGTTCGACTGCACGGCGTTGGCAATCGGATCAGGCAGCGGACCGCTGTTGCCGATGCAGGTGGTGCAGCCGTAGCCGACCGTGTTGAAGCCGATCTTGTCGAGGTACGTGTCGAGGCCAGCCTTCTCGAAGTAGTCGGTCACCACCCGGCTGCCGGGGGCGAGGCTCGTCTTCACGTGCGGCGGCACGGTGAGGCCATGCTCTACCGCCTTCTTCGCCAAGAGGCCGGCGGCGATCATCACCGACGGGTTGCTCGTGTTCGTGCAGCTAGTGATCGCCGCGATGACGACGCTGCCATGCTCGACCGGGAAAGTCTTACCGTCGAGTTGCACGTCGACGCTCGTCGCGTGGCCGTTCGGGGCCGGCTTCTTGTAGGTTTCGACGAGGTCTCGCGACCAGGTCTGCTTCATCGCGGCGAGCGGAATGCGATCTTGCGGCCGCTTCGGACCGGCAAGGCTCGGCTCGACCGTCGAGAGGTCGAGTTCGACGGTCGAGGTGAACACGGGCGCCGGCGAATCGTCGGTGCGGAAGAGCCCCTGCTCTTTCGCATAGCGCTCGACCAGCTGGACTTCCGACGGCGTGCGGCCGGTTCGTTCCAGGTAGCGGAGCGTTTCGTTGTCGATCGGGAAGAAGCCCATCGTGGCGCCGTACTCAGGCGACATGTTGGCGATGGTCGCCCGGTCGGCGAGCGACATCGTCGAGACGCCGCTGCCGAAGAACTCGACGAACTTGTTCACCACGCCATGCTTGCGGAGCTGTTGGGTGACCATCAGCACGAGGTCGGTCGCAGTCGCACCCGGCGGCAGCGAACCGGTGAGCTTCATGCCGACGACTTCGGGCATCAGCATGTAAATCGGCTGGCCGAGCATGACGCCCTCAGCCTCGATGCCGCCGACGCCCCAACCGACGACGCCGAGTCCGTCGATCATCGTCGTGTGGCTGTCGGTGCCGACGAGCGAGTCGGGATAGGCCACCTTGCCGGCGTGGTCTTCGCCGATGAAAACGCCCTTGGCCAGGTATTCAAGATTCACTTGGTGAACGATGCCGGTGCCGGGCGGCACAACGCGGAAGTTATCGAACGCCGTTTGGCCCCAGCGGAGGAACTCGTACCGCTCGGCATTGCGGGAGAACTCCAGTTCAATGTTCAGGTCGAGCGACTGGCTCGTGCCGAAGTAATCGACCTGCACCGAGTGGTCGATCACCAAGTCGACTGGCACAAGCGGGTTAATCTTCTTCGGATCGCCGCCGAGGCGCTGCATCGCGGTTCGCATCGCGGCGAGGTCGACGACGCACGGCACGCCGGTGAAGTCTTGGAGTACGACGCGGGCCGGCTTGAAGGGGACTTCCACGCCGTCGCTGCCGGGGGCGAGGACGCCCCGGCTCTCGGTCCAGTTGGCGAGGTTCTTGACGTCTTGCTCGGTGACGACGTAGCCGTCGCAGTTGCGGAGCAGCGATTCGAGCAGCACGCGAATCGAGAAGGGAAGCTCGGCCACTCGGGTCAGGCCAAGCTGTTCGAGCTTGGAGAGCCGATAAATTCCCGCTTGGCCGGCACCGGTGTCAAACGTGTCGCGAGCTTGAAATGGATCTTGCTTAAGGGTGGCGGGAGCCATCGAGGCGCATCCTTCCGAGGACGTATTGATTCAACTGGTAAGGGGAGACCGCCATTTTATCGCCTCGCGAGGGTCCTGTCTGGTCCCTCTCGCCACGAGATTTCGGGCGTGGCGGCGACTTGCTGGGGGGCGGGCGAGGGCCTAGATTCGACGCGAAGGCTTTTCTCCGTGCCGCTTCTCCTTGTGCCCCTCCTCTCCGCAGGCCCGTCGCCATGTCGCCGCGCGATCCGTACGCACTCGATCCGTCGCTGGCGGAAGACCCGCCGGCGTCTTGGAGCGGGCGGCTGAAGTACCTCGGCCCAGGGCTGGTGCTGACGGCCTCGATCGTTGGTTCGGGCGAACTGATCGCCACGACGTCGCTCGGGGCGCGGGCCGGGTTCACCGCGCTCTGGATCATCCTCGTGAGCTGCGCCGTCAAGGTCGCGCTGCAGCTGCAGTTCGGCCGGCACACGATCCTCACCGGCGAGACCTGCCTCACGGCGTTCAACAAACTTCCCGGCCCATCGTTCCGCGGCGCCCACTGGACGATCTGGTGCTGGCTGCTGATCCAACCGCTGAAGATGCTGCAAATGGGCGGCATCGTCGGCGGCGTGGCGATGGTGCTGAACATCTTCATCCCGTCGGTGAACGTTGCCGTCTGGTGCTGGGTCGTCGCCGTCGTCGCGGCGATGATGGTCAGCGGCGAGAGCTACCGGTTCATCGAACGCGTCTGCGTCGCGCTCGTCGTGGCGTTCACCGCGACGACGCTTATCAGCGTTTTCTCACTGCAATGGACGGAGTACGCCGTGTCGGGCGGCGACTTCGTCGAGGGGCTGCGCTTCAAGCTGCCAGCCGACCTGATGATCGCCATGGGGGCGTTCGGCCTCACCGGCGTCGGCGGCGACGAGATCATGCAGTACACCTACTGGCTGATCGAGAAAGGCTACGCGGCAAGAACGGGGCCGCGGATCCCTGGCGACCCAGCGTGGGAACGCCGGGCTCGTGGCTGGATCAACGTGATGTATTTCGACGCGCTCGTCTCGATGGTCGTCTACACCGTCATCACGGCAGCGTTTTATCTGCTGGGAGCCGCGGTGCTTCATGCACGCGGAGAAACGCCGGAAGGCTACGCCACGATCAACACGCTCGCGCTGATGTACACCGAGTCGCTCGGCGAATGGGCCCGCAGCGTGTTCATGATCGGCGCCTTCGCCGTCCTCTTCTCGACCGTCTTCTCGGCGCTCGCGGCGTGGACGCGGGTTTTCACCGACGCTGCCGGCAAGCTGGGGATGATCGACTTCCTGAACGTCGCCCAACGACGGCGTACTATCACCTTGCTGGCGTGGTTCTTCCCACTCGCCTGGGCGACGATTTTTCTCGTCTACAAAGAACCGGTGATCATGGTGACGCTCGGCGGCATGGGCACCGCGGCGATCTTGCTGGTGATCGTCTTCGCCGCCGTCAACTTTCGCTACCGGCGCGAAGTTCCCGAAATGCGACCCGGACGATTCTACGACTTGGCGCTCTGGATCAGCATCGCCGCGATCGTGGCGGTGGCGATCTACGGCGCCCAAGACGGCCTCCGCAAATGGCAAAATCAGAAACCTGCGCAGGTTTCTCCGGCAGCTGAAGCGAGCATCTCCGCAAAAACGCAAGCAGATGACGTGAAAACGCAGGCAGAATAACGGGCTCATCTGCTGGCAACGAGCGGCAAATTGACTCACAATAACGAGATCGCCGACGCCAAGCGCTGGAACGCCTGGCAACGACGATCTGACCGAGCCGTGTTCGAACAATCCAGCGCGAGCGGCGTTCTCATCACTAGCGCTCGCGGCCACTCCTCAGGAGCTTCAGAGCCATGCATCGGCGGCACTTCTTGGAAACGACTCTCGGGGCTGCCGCGGCGGCCAGTATGGTGTGGAGCAGCCGCGCTTCGGCAGCGGCGGACGTTGCTGACATTCGCGTCGCACAGATCGGCTTCCGCGGCCAAGGTTCGGGCCACATCAAGAACCTCGGCAAGCATGTCGTCGCTCTCTGCGACGTCGATGAAGAGGTCCTCAACAATAAGGCCAACGAGCTGAAGGAAAGCCTCGGCATCAACGTCGACAAGTTTTCCGACTATCGGAAGCTGCTGGAGCGGAAAGACATCGACGCCGTGTCGATCGCCACGCCGAATCACACGCACGCGCTCATTGCGATCGCCGCGGCCCAAGCCGGCAAGGACGTCTACGTCGAGAAGCCGGTCTCGAACAACATCTGGGAAGGGCGGCAACTCGCCGCCGCCGCCCGGAAATATGATCGCGTCATTCAATGCGGCACGCAGTCGCGTTCGAGCCCGGCCCTGAGAGAAGCTGCCAAGTGGGTGCAGGCGGGCAACTTGGGCGCAATCCGTTACGCCATCGGCACCTGCTACAAGCAGCGTCCCTCGATCGGCAAGAGCGACACGGCATTCAAGTTCCCCAGCAACATCGATCGCGATCTCTGGATCGGTCCGGCGGCCGACGAGGCGTTCTATCGCCCCGTGAAGAATTCACAAGGCGGCAAAAACCCTCACTACGATTGGCACTGGGACTTCAACACGGGCGCCGGCGACCTTGGGAACCAAGGCATCCACCAGATGGACATCGCTCGTTGGTTCCTCGGCGAGAACGGCATGGCGCCGCGGGTCTTCAGCGTCGGCGGCCGCCTCGGCTACGACGACGCCGGCAACACGCCGAACACGCAGATCGTCTATCAAGGCTACGAGAAGGCGCCGCTGCTGTTTGAAGTCCGCGGCTTGCCGCGGGCGAAGCAGTTCCAAGAAAACGGCTGGGGCGACAACATGGATCGCTTCCGGGGCTCAGGCGTCGGCGTCGTCGTGCAGTGCGAAAATGGCTATGTTCTCGTGCCGAACTACTCCAGCGTCGTCGCTTTCGACAACGACGGCGAGAAGGTGAAGGAATGGGACGAGGGCGCCGGCCACCACGACAACTGGCTGAAGGCCGTCGCCGCCCACGACCCGAAGCTCCTCAACGCCGAGGTGCAGGAGGGCCACCTCTCCAGCGCCCTCTGCCACTCGGGCAACGTGTCGTATCGTCTCGGCGCAAAGACCCCGACGAGCGAAATCGCGGAGCGACTCGCTTCGAACGAACTGCTCTCCAACTCGTTCGAACGGATGCTCGGCCACCTGCGGGCCAATGGCGTCGACGTCGATGGCGACGCCGTGCTGACGATGGGCGAGTGGCTCAACCTCGATCCGGCGACGGAGAAGTTCGTCGACAACGAGAAGGCCAACGAACTGCGGACCCGCGTCTACCGCAAGCCGTTCGTCGTGCCGGACATTGAGAGTGAGCTCGCGACGCAATCGGCCGCGGCGGGTTGATTCTCGCCGGGACGAGCTTCCAATAAAAGACGAACGCCCTTTAGCCCCCGGTCACTCGACCGGGGGCTAATTTTTTCAACCGAAGAACCGCGGCTGCGATCGGCCGCCGCTTTCGGTAGACTGGCGTCGCCGCTCCCTCCCCTGCCCCCCGCGACGACCACGCCATGTCGAACTCTGAATATCGCACGACGCCGCAGCAGATCGAGACGATGCCGCCCGGCATCCCGTACATCATCGGCAACGAAGCGGCGGAGCGGTTCAGCTACTACGGCATGGGGGCCGTGCTGTACGAGTTCCTCACCGAGCATCTCCGCGATGCCTCGGGTGCGATGGCGCCGATGTCGCCGGAACTGGCCAAGGCGTGGCAGCACTACTTCTACGCCGCGGTCTACGCGCTGCCGATCTTCGGCGCCATCCTCAGCGACTGGCTCTTCGGCAAGTACCAGACGATCGTCTGGATCTCCCTACTCTACTGCGTCGGGCATGGCGTGCTGGCGCTCGTCGACTTCCCGTCGGTCACCGGCGTCGAGCCGAAGTGGCTGATCGCCGCGGGCTTGGTGTTACTCGCGATGGGCGCCGGCGGCATCAAGCCCTGCGTTTCGGCGCATGTCGGCGACCAGTTTGGCGAGCGGAACAAAGACCTCATCAACAAAGTCTTCGGTTGGTTCTACTTCTCCATTAATGCTGGAGCGGTCGTCTCGACGCTCCTCTGCCCGTGGCTGCTAAAACACTACGGGCCTGGTTGGGCGTTCGGCATTCCCGGCATCATCATGGCGATTGCCACGCTCGTTTTCTGGCTCGGCCGCTTCAAGTACGTCCACATCCCCGCCGGCGGTTCGAAGTTCATCGAAGAGACGTTTAGTGCCGACGGCATTCGAGCGGTGATCAATCTGATTCCCCTCTACCTGTTCATCTTCCCCTTCTTCATGCTGTTCGATCAAACCCACACCGCTTGGGTCGAACAGGCGAAGAGCATGAACGGCAATTTTGGCCTGTTCACGATGCTGCCGGCCCAACTCCAAGCGGTGAATCCTTTCCTCATTCTCTGCTTCATTCCGCTGTTCGCCTATGTGCTGTACCCGTTGATGGGCCGCTGGTTCGAACCAACCCCGTTGCGAAAAATCGGCATCGGCTTGTTCCTGACGGCCCTATCATTCGTCATCATCGCACTGGCTGAACAGCGCATCGTCAACGGCGAGACGCCGCACATGCTGTGGCAGATTGCCGCGTACGTCGTGATCACCGCCGGTGAAGTGATGGTCTCGGTAACCGCCCTGGAATTCTCCTACACGCAGGCGCCGAAGAAGATGAAGTCGTTCATCATGGGAGTTTATCTGTTGGTGGCGATCGCACTCGGGAACATCCTGACGGCCCGCGTCAACGAATATATCGAGGCCCAGAAGAAAGTCGGCGTGGCGATTCTCGAGGGCGCCAATTACTACTGGTTCTTTGCGATCGTGATGCTCGTGGCCGCAGTCATTTACGTCGTTTGGTCGCAGTTCTACCACGGTCGGGTTTATATCCAAGGCGAGGAGGGGGTCGCGTAGCTTGGCGAAACGTCAGGCAGCGATGTGACGAGCGATGAAACTCAAAGCGACTTATCCCTACTATCTGGCGAACCGCCAGGAGCAGCCGAACGTCGATCTAGAGGTTGTCGACAAGTACACCGGCGAAGTGGCGACGCGCGTCGCTCAAGCCGACGCGGCCGCGATTGATCGCGGCATCGATGCCGCCGTGAAAGCGGCCGAGCCGATGGCCCGTTTGGCGCCCTACGAGCGGCAAGCCGTGCTGGAACATTGCGTGCGTCGGTTCCGCGAGCGGCAAGACGAGCTCGCCTACTCGCTCTGCGTCGAAGCGGGCAAGCCAATTCGCGACAGCCGCGGCGAGGTGTCGCGGCTGATCGACACGTTTGCTCTCGCAGCGGCGGAAGCGGTGCGGATAGGCGGCGAGGTCCTTAACCTCGAAATCTCCGCCCGTGCGCGTGGCTACGCGGGGATGACGAAGCGCGTGCCGATCGGGCCTTGCTCGTTTATTTCACCATTCAACTTTCCGCTGAATCTGGCCGCTCACAAGATTGCGCCAGCGATCGCGGCGGGCTGCCCGTTTGTTCTGAAACCGGCGAGCCGCACGCCGATCGGAGCGATTCTCATCGGCGAGATCCTCGCCGAGACCGACTTGCCGCCGGGGGCGTTTTCGATTCTCCCCTGCCACCGCGACGGGGCCGATCTGTTCACGACCGACGAACGGCTGAAGCTCTTGAGCTTCACCGGCTCGCCCGCGGTCGGTTGGGACCTGAAAGCCCGCGCTGGCAAAAAGAAGGTGACCCTCGAACTTGGTGGCAACGCGGCCTGCATCATCGACGAAGGCGCCGACCTCGCCGACGCCGTCAGCCGACTCATTGTCGGAGCGTTTTACCAGTCGGGGCAAAGTTGCATCTCGGTGCAACGCATCCTGGTTCACGAGCGCGTTTACGACGAACTGCGCGACCGGCTCGTCGCCGCGACGAAGGCCCTTAAGATGGGCGATCCCAAGCTCGAAGAGACCTTCATCGGGCCGATGATCGCCGAGAGCGAAGCCAAACGGCTCGACGAATGGATTCAAGCGGCGGTGAAAGCCGGCGCCAACATTCTCTGCGGCGGCAAACGTGTCGGAGCCATGCTGCAGGCGACGCTGCTGGAAAATGTTTCTCGCGACCAGCCCCTCTGCGCCGGCGAAGCCTTCGGACCCGTGGCGATTCTCGACCGCTTCAGCGACTTCGACGCCGCCCTCGACGAGGTGAACGACAGCGTCTTCGGATTGCAGGCCGGCATCTTCACGCGCGACATTTATAAGATTCAGCGGGCCTGGGATCGACTCGAAGTCGGCGGCGTGGTCATCGGCGACGTCCCCAGCTGGCGCGTCGACAACATGCCCTACGGCGGCGTGAAGGACAGCGGCCTTGGCCGCGAAGGGGTCCGCTACGCGATCGAGGACATGACCGAACCGCGGCTGCTAGTGATTCGCACGCCGCCAAGCTAAGTCACCGCCAAGCGGCAGCCTGTCGCTCAATTCTCCTCCCGCCGCGCACGATCGATCGCCTCGAATAACGACTCCGCCCTGCAGGGACGCCGCAGCACGGCAAAGGCGCCGAGACGTAGCCAGTCGGTGTCGTCCTCTTCGGCAACTATGACGATCGACCTGAGCTGCGAGATGGTTTCCCGCAGACATGCAACGAACGCCCCGACGTTGACGACGGCGTCATGAGAATCGACGACGACGCACCCCGCCTGCCGCGGAGCAACGTACTGCAGAAACTCTTCCGCCGAATGAAAACACTTCGGCTCGTAGTTGTTGGCGCTGGTGATCGACCGAAGCGATTCGAGGTTGCGATGATCCTCGCTGATAATGAACAAGAGCTGTTTTTTCATGCGTGGCGGGAGAAAAACTCGGCAATTCAATCCGAAGGTGTTAGAATCGTCGCCGCTTGAGCCGGTAGCGCGGCTCGGCCCAGGCTGTAGGCGAGCCGCACGCGAACACGGGGACGCGACAAAGTGCAACATCAGAGCCCATTGCATCTCGCCGCGGCATCACAGTTGGACCCAATGTGGAGCGACGTGGTGGCGCCGGGCATGAGTACGGAAGGCCGCTTCGTGCTCCTCTGCGACTGGCAAGGTCGCGCCGTGTGGGGCAGCATGCCGTTCGATCGGTTGAAGCCCGGCGAGTTCGCTTGGGAGCACCTCGCTCCCTCATGTCGCGAGAAAGCGAAGGAAGCGATCGCCCGAGCCGCGTCGCTCCGTGAAAGCCGCACGCTGGAGTTGAGGAGCGAGAGCGGGAAACGTTTCCGCGTTTGGGTCTGGCCGCTATCGCGTCCCGACATCGCCGTCTGCGTGCTCGGGGTACGGATTCCCGCCAACCTTGATCAGCTGACGGAGCGGGAGCAGGAGTGCTTAGAGTGGCTTGGCACGGGGCACTCGACGCAAACGATCGCCGAAAAGCTGGGGATCGGCCTCACGACCATCCACACGCATTTGCGTCACTGCCGAGAGAAGCTCGGCGTCGAGAGCCACGAGGCGCTGATCGCCTTCGCCGCGAAACATTGCCAACCTCCCGACAATGCGTGAGGCGGCGAAAGCTGGGGCGTAAGGACTCGAACCTTAAATGACAGAGTCAGAATCTGTAGTGTTACCAATTACACTACGCCCCAAGAAACTGCTGCGAAGCCCTCAACGGTAGGTCCCTTCTGGACGATCGTCAAGGGCGTTTGGTTCGGCGAATGCCGGCCATTTGGCCCGCGACGGAATGCTCCTGCTTGTTGACGCCCGCCGCGCGGCCGCCCTAGAATCGAGCAAACTCCCGCAAGATCGCGGGGAAAACCGCAGCGGGACGTTATCGCCATGGCCACGCTTACGATTATCCAGGGTGGAGAAGTCGGCAAAAAGTTCGAAATCTCGGGACGTGAATCGGCCATCGGCCGCAGCCCTGAGTGCGATTTCGTCCTCGACGTAGCGGCCGTGAGCCGGCGGCATGCCATCGTCCTGCGCGACAAAGACCTCTACCTCATCCAGGACAACGGCAGCCGCAACGGCACCATTGTCAATGGTCATCAGATCGAGGGGCAGGCCCAGCTCCGCGACGGCGATCAGATTCTCATTTGCGACGTGTTGATGGAGTTCCACAACGTAGTGGAGCAAAATCTGCTTGCTGGCGTCGCAATGATAGGGGGTTCGTCCCTCTTGTCTCCGCTCGACGCGGCCACGCTGCTGGAAGACGACGGCAGCGGCGACGAATCGGAAATCATGGCGACGTTCGACGTCGGCCGCGAGGCGAAGGCGACGTGGCAAGTTTCCGCCAAGCCTGAGCAGCAGCTGATGGCGATGATCGAGATCTCCAACAACCTCAGCAACACGCTCGAGGCGAAGGAGATTCTGCCGAAGATCCTTGACAGCCTGTTCAAGATTTTCATCCAGGCCGACCGCGGGTTCATCATTATGCGGCCGAAGCCGGGCGCTCCGCTGGTGCCGGTCGTCACCAAGGCCCGTCGCAACGACGACGAAGAGACGCGTCCCAGCCGCACGATCATCTCACGGGCGATGAACGAAAAGAAGGCGATTCTCTCCGCCGACGCCGCCTCCGACGCGCGGTTCAACATGGCGCAGAGCATCGCCGACTTTCAGATTCGCTCGCTGATTTGCGCCCCGATGATCGACTCCGACGGCGAAGCGATCGGCGTCATCCAGCTCGACACCCGCGACCAACGGAGCCGCTTCACCGATCTCGACTTGCAAGTGCTGGCCGGCGTGGCGAGCCAAGCGGCCCACGCCTTGGACAACGCAAAATTGCATGAACAAGTCGTGGCGCAACAAGCGATGACGCGGGACCTTCAGGTCGCCCGCGAGATGCAGACCGCCCTGCTCCCGAAGGCGGCGCCCGACGTCGGCGGCTACCACTTCTTCCAGCACTATCAGGCGGCCTACGAAGTAGGCGGCGATTACTACGATTATGTATTGCTGCCGGAAGATCGCTTCGCCGCGGTCGTCGGCGACGTGGCCGGCAAAGGCGTTTCCGCGGCAATCCTCATGGCCAAGCTCTCCAGCGACGTCCGGTTCTGGCTCGCTCGCGAACCTGATCCGGCGAAAGCGCTCGCCAAGATCAACACGGCGTTCTCGCAGCATGGCTGGGACGACCGGTTCGTCACGATGGTCGTCGCCGTGGTCGACCCGCAAGCGTGCGAACTAACGCTGGTCAACGCCGGCCATATGCCGCCTCTGCTGCGAACCGGCGACGGCGAGGTCATCGAGATCGGCGGCGACGAAGCGGGCCTGCCGCTCGGCGTGGCCGACGACTACGAATACGAGTCATACAAGCGCGAATTCCTCGCCGGCGACTTCCTGACGATCTTCACCGACGGCTTTAGTGAAGCGATGAACTCGAAGCGAGAACTTTACGGCATCGAGCGGCTGACCCAACTCTGCGCCGACAAGACGGTGAAAGCCCGCGACCTGGGCCCCTGCATTCTCGACAGCGTCCACAAGTTTGCCGGCGACTTCCCCCAGAGCGACGACATGTGCCTCGTCTGCTTCGGGCGAGAATGAGCGGCGATGCTAGCCGTTTACCACTGCACCTGCAGGCAGTTTTCAATCCGCTCGACGCCGTCGATGCGGCGAATCAGTTCCTGCGTCATCTGCTTGTGGAAGAACGACCGCACGGCGCCCGAGATCCGCACCACGCCTTCGGCCGCTTCGACCGTCATGTCGTGTCCCGAGACGTACGGGCTGCGGCGCAACGCGCCGTGGACTTCGTCGATCAGTTTAGGGCGCGGCGGGGAGATCGTAGCTTCCATTGTTCAGTCCTAGAAACGGGAAGACGCTAGCGGGAATTGCTTCAGGAGGGAACCGCCGCGGGGCCGAGCAGGCTATCGACAGCAGCGTTCTGAGGAAATATCGGTTGCAATTCGCGCCCGATAACAGAAGAGGTCGACCGTTAAGCGAGGAAACTTCCGGAAGAGTTTCCGGATGCGCCGGTCGTGCCGGATAGACGCTAGCACTGCCCGGCAAATACGCAGCAGCGGGCGGGCGTCGGCAAGAATTTCAAGCCGTGGCGCAGCTATGCGGCAGTCCACATGCCGTTTGGGAGTGAAACGGGCGTGGCATGGTAGGGCGAGGCTCCTGCCGAGCCGCCGGATCGCATTGCGGCTCGGCAGGAGCCTCGCCCTACCAATAAACCGCGAACGCAACTAACCCTGCAACCACGATGGAAGCTGTCCCGCGCTCGGCAGGTGAATCACCTTCGCGCTGCCAATGGCCGGCAGCTTGCGAACGGCTTCCAGCGCCGCCGCCGGCGGTTCGCCGTCGAGGTTGAGAATGCCAACCGCTTCGCCCCCCGGGACGTCGCCGGCCCGGCCGACCGCCATCTGGCCGATGTTGACGTTGTGCTCGCCGAACGCCATGCCGACGCCGCCGATGATCCCCGGCACGTCTTTGTGGGTGAAAACGAGCAAGCAACCGTCGAGATAGGCTTCCAGGCGGTAGCCGTCGAGCGCCACCAACCGAGGCATCGACTGGCCGAACACGGTGCCGGTCGCTTTATGCTTCTGGCCGTCGGCGCCTTCGATCTCAAAGCTCATCGCGCTGCGGAAGGCGCCCATGTCGGTGCGGGCTTCGCTGCTCAGCTTGATCCCCCGCTCTTCGAGCAGCAGGCTCGCGTTGACCAAGTTCACGTCGTCGGCCATCGCCCCTTGGAGCAACCCGGCCGAGAACGCCGCCGTCAGCACTTTCGTATCGCGGCCAGCGATTTCGCCGCGGTAGGTGAGCTTGCAGGCCTTCAAACCACTCGGGATAAGCCCGGCGGCGAGTTTTCCAAGCCGGAACGCCACGTCGAGATACCCGCGCAGTTGCTCGAGCAATTTTGCGTCGAGCGAGGCGATGTTCACCGCGTTCTTGATTTGGCCGGTCGACAGGAAGTCGGTCAGCAGTTGCACCGCCTCGACGGCGACTTGCGTTTGGGCCTCTTCGGTGCTCGCTCCCAAGTGAGGCGTGCAGAGGACGCCCGGCATCCCGAAGAGCGGGCTGTTGGTGCAAGGTTCCTCGACGAAGACGTCGAGCGCGACGCCGCCGATCTTGCCAGACTTCAACCCTTCAACGAGCGCGGCTTCGTTATAGATGCCGCCGCGGGCTGCGTTGATCAACCGCACGCCTGGTTTCAGGCGATCGAGTTGCGGGATGTCGATCAGGTTGCGAGTTTCTTCAGTCAGCGGCGTGTGGACCGACAGGTAATCGACGTGCGGCAGCATGTCATCGACCTTCTCGTACCACTCGATGCCGAGTTCCTTCGCCTTTTCCTTCGACATGAACGGGTCGTAGCCTAGGACCCGCATCTCCAACGCTTGGGCCCGCTTCACCACCGCCAAGCCGATACGGCCAAGGCCGACGACGCCGAGCGTCTTGCCGGCGACCTGGGCGCCCATGTATTTCGCCCGATCCCAGCGGCCTTCGATCAGCCCTTGGTACGCCGGGGCGACGTTCCGCGACAGGGCGAGCATCAGCGTCACCGCATGCTCGGCCGTGCTGAGCGTGTTACCGGCCGGGGTGTTCATCACGACCACGCCGGCCCGCGTGGCGGCAGCGCTGTTGATGTTGTCGGTGCCAACGCCGGCCCGCACGATCGCCTTCAGTTTGCGGTTCCCCTCGAGCGACTCGGGGGTGATCTTCACGCCGCTGCGACAGATCGCGCCGTCGAATTCCGCGAGGGCGTTGCGGAGGTCGTCCCCCTTGAGGCCCGTACGAACCTCGTAGGAAATGCCAGGCGCGGCAGCCAGCAGATCGAGACCTTCTTGCGAGAGCGTATCAAGAACGATGACCGAGGGCATGATGTTATCGCGTGATGAAAGTTGTAGATGGAGTGTGATCAACAGCGAGCCGCGGGGTTCATCCCCGCGGGACGTTCAATACCGCGGGGACAAGCCCCGCGGCTCGCGGGAACAACGCTACTTCGCGTTCTTCTCCTTGAACTCCACCATAAAGTCGCGGAGCTTTTCGACGCCGGCCACCGGCATCGCGTTGTAAATCGAGGCCCGAATGCCGCCGACGCTGCGGTGGCCCTTCAGGTCGGTGAGGCTAAGCTTCTTCGCTTCGCCGACAAACTGATCCGTCAGCTCATCGCTCGGCAAGCGGAAGGTGACGTTCATCAGCGAACGATCTTCCTTCTGAGCATGGCCGGCGTAGAAACCGCCCGACGCATCAAGCACGTCGTACAGCAGCTTCGCCTTGTCTTGGTTACGCTGGTACATCGCGTCGAGCCCGCCGACGTCGTTCAGCAACCAATCGGTGACGAGCTTGAGCACGTAAATGCCAAACGTCGGCGGCGTGTTCCACATCGAGCCGTTGTCGGCGTGGATCTGGTAGTTGAGGTAGCCCGGCATGTTCGGATCGCTCTTCTTCAGCAGATCCTTACGGATGATCACCACCGTCACGCCCGACGGACCGGCGTTCTTCTGGGCACAGGCGTAAATGAGCCCGTACTTGCTCACGTCGAGCGGCTTGTACAGAAATTCGCTCGACGAGTCGCACACCAGCGGCACGTCGCCGACTTCGGGCTCGCTCTGGAACTGCACGCCCTGGATCGTTTCGTTCGACGTGTAGTGAACGTAGGCGGCTTGCGGGTTGAGCTTCAGGTCGCCCCGCTTCGGCAGGCGATCGTAGTTCGTCGCCTTGCCGTCCCACGCGACGCTCGTCTCGCCTTCCTTTTTCGCTTCCTTGAGCGCGTCGTTGCCCCACGAGCCGGTGAGGATGTAGTCGGCCGACTGCCCCTCGCCGAGCAAGTTCATCGGGATCATCGAAAACTGCAACCGGCTCCCCCCTTGCAAGAACAGCACGGCGTAGTCGTCGGAAATCGACAACAGCTTGCGCAGGTTGGCTTCGGCCGCCTCGGCGATGGCCACGAACGTGCCGCTGCGGTGGCTGATCTCAAGGATCGACGCCCCCACGCCTGGCAGGGCGAGCATGTCGCGTTGAATCGATTCCAAAACAGGGACCGGCATAGCGGCGGGGCCAGCCGAGAAATTGTAGACCCGTTGGGTCATGGCGAATCCTTAGCGAGCGAGTTCCGGCAAAGTGAAAACGAGCATTTTAGCCCTGCCAGCGCATATTGGCGATGGGGTGGCCCACCCGGAATTGCCGTCGTTTTAGCCGTAGTCAACAACCGAAGGCCAATTTTGCCGCGACTTACTCGCGGGGTGCCACTGGCGTGTCGCCAGTGCTGAAGTGGGAACTCGCTCGGCACATCGCACTGGCGACACGCCAGTGGCACCCCAGACGAACTACTTCGCCGCAGCAATCGCCTCACCCGTCCGCCAGCTATTCCCGTCGCGTTCCACCCGATGATAGAGCGTGTCCCGCTCCACAGGTTCGCGGCCGGCTTCCTGAATCAACTGACGGATTTGCTCAACCGTAAGGATTTCAGGCGTCTCGGCGCCGGCGTCGTGGTAGATCAGCTCATGCCGCACCGTACCGTCAATATCGTCGGCGCCGTAGGCGAGCGCGACCTGGGCCGTGCCGATGCCGAGCATGATCCAGTAGGCCTTCATGTGGGCGATATTGTCGAGCATCAGCCGACTCACCGCCATCGTCCGCAAATCCATCAAGGCGTTCGGCTTCTTGATGTGCGACAGCCCCGTGTTGTCGGGATGGAACGCCAGCGGTATGAACGTCTGGAACCCATCCGTCTCGTCCTGTAGTTCACGGAGGCGAATCAGGTGGTCGATCCGGTGGTAGGCCTGCTCGATGTGGCCGTAGAGCATCGTGCAGTTCGAGCGGAGCCCCAACTGGTGGGCGTTGCGATGCGTCTCGAACCACCGTGACGAATCGGCTTTGTGCTCGCAGATCTTGTTGCGAACTTCTGGGTGGAAGATCTCAGCCCCGCCGCCGGGCAAGCTGCCGACGCCCGCCTCGACCATGTCTTCCAGAACCGAACGGATCGACTTCTTCGTCTGCCGAGTAAACCAATCGATTTCAACCGGCGTCCAGGCCTTAAGATGCAACTCAGGAAAGCTTTCGTGCAACGTGCTGATGACGCCGCGATACCACTCGTACTTTGCCTGATGGTGCAACCCGCCGACGATGTGGAGCTCGGTACAGCCGTTGTCGACCGCCTCCTGCCCGCGCGCCCGCACCTGCTCCTCGTCCATCAAATAACCCTTGGCCGAACGGAGGTCGGCCCGGAACGCGCAAAACGTGCAGCGATAGACGCAGACGTTCGTCGGGTTCAGATGGGTGTTGATGTTGTAGTAACCGGCGTTGCCATTCTTCCGCTCGCGCACGAGATTGGCCAACTCGCCCACCTCGGGCAGCGGCGCAGCGTCGCTGTAGAGCGTCATGCCGTCTTCAAACGACAACCGCTCCCCGGCTTCTACCTTCTCACGAATGGGGCGGAGAATTTCAGACGAAGTTCTAAGCATCGCTTTTCTTAATTCAGTTAAGTCTCGCGCAAAGGCGCGAAGGCGCAAAGAAAACTGAGAGAACACTAATCATCGCTAATCTCCTCTAATCCCAATTAGCGATGATTAGCGTCAATTAGTGTTCCTAAAATGCTTCTCTTCTTTGCGCCTTCGCGCCTTTGCGTGAAATCTTCTCTTCCTACTCAAAGCAATAAATCAACCGTTCCAACTACCAACAGCCCCAGGCTGATGATCGCGTTCACATTGAAGAACGCCGTGTTCACCCGGGCGAGGTCGTCGGGCCGCACGAGGGCGTGTTCGTACACCAGCAAGGCGGCCACCGCGGCGACTCCCGCCCACCATAAACCGCCAAACGGCGGATAGATTAACGGCAAAATCGCCAACAAAGCTATTGTCACGAAATGGCAGCCCGCCGCCAGCCGGAGGGCGCCCGCTACGCCCAGCCGCACCGGAATACTATGCAGCTTCGCCTCCCGGTCGTAGGCGAAATCTTGGCAGGCGTAAATGATGTCGAAACCTGCCACCCACGCCGCCACGGCCGCCCCCAGGACAATTGCCGGCAGCAAATCGGCCGGATGCCGCGCGACCGTCTCCCCCCGAATGGCGATCCACGCGGCAATCGGCGACATCGCCAGGGCCACCCCCAACCAAAAATGGGCCAGCGACGTAAACCGCTTGGCATAGCTGTACCCGCACAAGAACGCGAGTAACGGCACAGCCAAATAGAGCGGCAACCGGTTCGGCAGAAACAGCAGCGTACTCGCCACGAACCCCGCGCTGCACGCGACGGCAAAGAACGTCACCTGGCCGGCGCTCAGCAGCCCGGCCGGAATATGCCGCCCCGCCGTCCGCGGATTGAGGGCGTCGAGCTTCCGATCCACCAACCGATTAAACGCCATCGCCGCACTGCGGGCGAAGACCATGCAGAGCAGAATGCCGATGAGTTCCTGCCAGCGAACGCGAAATTTTTCGGGACCGACGAAATCAAAAGAGGTCGGAATTTTAGCGCCAAGAACGTTGAGATAAGAGTCGTGAACCATGACGTCCACCGACGCTTCTTCGGCAAGGGCGCCGCTTGAATAAGTCATTCGGCCGTAAGGACCGATCGTCTCCGCAGGCAACTCCAACGCCTGCATCCGCCAAGCCATCAACGCCGCCAACAGCGCAAAGGGCAACGCAAACAGCGTATGGCTGAACCGAATCAGCGAAAGAAAATGGCGGATCGTTTGGAGCATCTTTAAGAGACGATTTCTCACGCAAAGGCTCAAAGAGGAAAGGCAGTTTGGGAACACTAATCTTCGCTAATAAAGATCAGTGAAGATTAGCGCAGATTAGTGTTCCTCTCTCTTCCTTTGCGCCTTCGCGCCTTTGCGTGAGATCTTATTTATCCGCCCCCCAACGACTGATGAGGGCGTTGTCGATGCCGAGTTGGTCGCAGATTCGCGCCACCATAAAGTCGACCAGATCCCGCAGCGTGTTCACTCCGTGGTACCATCCCGGCGACGCCGGCATCACCACGGCGCCAGCCTCGGTCGACTTCCGCAGGTTGTCGATATGCGGCAACGACAGCGGCGTCTCGCGCGTCACCAGGATCAGCTTCCGCCGCTCCTTTAAGTGAACCTCGGCTGCCCGCTGGATGAGGTTGCCCGATGAAGCGTGAGCCACCGCACTCAGCGTCGCTCCCGAGCAAGGGGTGATCACCATCCCCTGCGTGAGGAACGACCCGCTCGCAATCGGCGAGTTGTAGTTCTGATAGTGATGGTAGTGGAGCTGCCCCACCCGCCCCGCGTCGACCGAAAGAACATTGCTGTCGGCCGTGCCGATCCCGGCGCTCGCCTGCAGCATGCGGATCTTGCTGTCGGAGGCGTTCGTCACATCCTCCAGCATCAGGTCAGCCGGCTGAAAGTCGTTAAGGTCGACCCGCAGGTCCATCTCCTCATGAATCACCTGGGCCCCCGACGGGCTGATCGACAGATGGACGTCGTACCCCGTGGCAAGCAGCACCTCGATCAACCGCAGCGAGTAAACCGCCCCGCTGCCGCCGGTAACGCCGATGCAGATGTTTTTCGGTTTGCTGGGCATGATCTTTCAGTCAGCAATGAGCATGAAACTTGGCAAATAATTAAGAAGAATGGGATGCGGATTTTCGCTGATTGAACGGATTCACGCGGATTAAAGGCAGGGCAAGATTGCTGCAATGCTCTCTCAATCCTTTTTGTATTTAATCCGCGTCTATCCGCCGAATCCGCGAAAATCCGCGTCCTATTCTTCTCGCATGTTACTCTGTGTTCTCCGTGGTGAAACCGAATGCGGCTACGGCTTCTTCCCAACATAAAGCGTCGCCACCCCCAGTGTAAGCGGCCGATAGCTCACCTCCGTCAGCCCTACCCGCCGCATCCGCTCGGCCAGGGCCTCTCCCTGCGGGAACTCGCCGACGCTCTCCGGCAGGTAGCTGTAGGCGCTCTCCGCATTCCGGGCGAGCATCTGCCCAATCCGCGGCAGCACGTTGCGGAAATACCAGCTGTAAATCCCCTTGAACGGCTGCCACTCGGGCGACGAGAACTCGAGCACCGCCACATGCCCGCCGGGCGAACAGACGCGAGTCATCTCCGCCAGCCCAGCGTCCGTATCGGCGACATTCCGCAGCCCGAACGCCACCGTGACGATGTTGAACCGGTCGCTCGGAAACGGCAGCGACTGCGTGTCGGCTTCGATAAACGTCAGCCGATCGCCGGCCCGCGCTTTCATCCCCTTCTGGTGGCCGATGGCGAGCATCTCGTGGCAGAAGTCGGCGCCAACGATCTCCGCCTCCCCCTTGGTCGCCTTGTGGTACGCCAGAGCCAGGTCGCCGGTGCCGGTGCAGACGTCGAGAATCCGATCGCCGCTCTTCGGCGCCACCGTCCGCACCGTCCGCCACCGCCAATAGCGGTCGACGTTCAGCGACAGCAGATGATTCAAAAAGTCGTACTTGCCGGCGATCTCGCCAAACATCCGACGAACACGCGGGCCAGATTTGTCGACGGTCATGTGGGCAGAAATCTTGGGTGTGTTCTAAAGACCGAAGAATGGACCGCGGATTAACGCGGATTAGGCGGATGGACGCGGATCAGAATGAGCGGTTCACCACACCTCTGCAATAAATCCGCGTGAATCCGTTCAATCCGCGAAAATCGGCGTCCCATTCTTTTCTTCATCCCCGCGGGCGGTGGGGAGAACGCCAGTATCGCAGTAGAATGTCGGCCTCGCTAGCCGCTCATGTCCTGTCATTAGGGTGCCACTGGCGTGTCGCCAGTGCAGATGTGGGTACCCGTTCGGCACTTCTCACTGGCAAGATGCCAGTGGCACCCTTGAATCATTACACTCCCCTGCCCTGCAGGTTCGACCGATGCCCAAGCTCCAAGTCCACTTCCTCCCCGCCCACGTCCCGGCCGAAGACCTCGCCGGCAGCGTCGTGATCGTCATCGACCTGCTGCGGGCATCGTCGACGATCTGCCAAGCCCTCGCCTCCGGCGCAACCTGCGTGATGCCTTTTCTCGAAATCGACGACGCCCGCCGCGCCGCCGAGCAATTCGACCGCGCCGCCATCGTCCTCGGCGGCGAACGCCACGGACGGATCATCGACGGCTTCGACCTCGGCAACTCGCCGCTGGAATACAGCCCCGTCGCCGTCGCCGGCCGGCCGCTGCTGTTCACCACCACCAACGGCACCCGGGCCCTCGACCACGCCCGACTCGCTCGCCGCACGCTCGTCGGCTGTGCCCTGAACCGCCAGGCGATCGCCGACGCCGTGGCCGCCGAGCCGCGGGTTGATATCCTCTGCGCCGGCACCGATGGCGCCATCACCGGCGAAGACATCCTCGCCGCGGGGGCAATCGCCGACGCGCTCGTTGGCGACGCCCATGCGAACGGCTGGGAACTAAACGCCGAAGCCCAGAGCGCCCTCGACCAGTGGCGAGCCCTCCTCGCCCTCGCCGCAGCGACCGGCCGCGACGCTTCGGCCCAATTCGCGATCGCCATGGAGCAAACCCCCGGCGGCAGCAACCTTTTAGAAATCGGCCACGGCATCGACCTCCCCGCCTGCGCCGAACTCGACATCCTCCCGATCATCCCCGAACTCAACCACGCCACCGGCGAAATCCGCCCGGCGTAGACGGCCCTCCAAACCCGCAGCTAGAATGGCGGGCTTTCCCTAAGAAAACTCTCTCGCAAAGGCGCGAAGGCGCAAAGGAAGCGCAAAGAAGAGAAAAAGCAACAGGCATTTCTTTGCGTCCCCTTTGCGCCTTCGCGCCTTTGCGAGAAACATAAATCATCGACCAGCCAAAAGAAGAGTCTCGCGATGGACATGGACAAGCTCGTCTCGCTCTGCAAACGCCGCGGATTTCTCTTTCAATCGAGCGAAATCTACGGCGGCCTCAACGGCTTTTGGGATTACGGTCCCCTGGGCGTTGAGCTGAAGCGAAACATCAAGGAAGCGTGGTGGCAGGACATGGTCCGCGGCCACGACGAGCTCTCCACGCCCGCCGGCGCCCCCGAAGCGTATGAGATGACCGGCCTCGATTGCACGATTATCATGCACCCGCAGGTTTGGAAGGTCTCCGGCCACTACGACCTGTTCTGCGACATGATGGTCGACTGCAAGGCCACAAAGAAGCGATACCGTTACGATCAGATCAAAGGTCGGTGGGCATTTAGGAAGGACCAAGTCGGAACAGGAAAGCCTCCTGTATTCGTAACGACCGTTGCTGAAGAGTTTGACGCTGATATCGAGCGACGTGCATTGAAGTACTTCAATCTTCGTTCTAAGCAAGCCGACCAGTTGGACTTGGGCGAGTTGATGTCACTTCCGCAAGGAATCAGCGCCCAGCACGGTTACTTTGAGTCTGAAACCTACTACGATGCCGAGGGAAAGCCGGCTTTGACCGACTACTCTTCAGACACCCCTCTAAATCACGTACTCGCGCCCGAGGCGAATGAAGTCGGCACGCTCACCGAGCCCCGCGAATTCAACCTGATGTTCAAGACCATCGTCGGCGCGATGGGCACCGAAGAAGACGCCGCCTTCCTCCGTCCCGAGACGGCCCAAGGCATTTTCGTCAACTTCAAGAACGTCCTCGACAGCACCCGCGTCAAGGTGCCGTTCGGCATCGCCCAGATCGGCAAAAGCTTCCGCAACGAAATCACGCCGCGGAACTTCACCTTCCGCAGCCGCGAGTTCGAGCAGATGGAAATCGAGTTCTTCTGCCACCCGAACGCCTCGCGCAAGTGGTACGAATACTGGCGCGATCGCCGCATGAAGTGGTACACCGACCTCGGCCTCGCCGGCGAACGGCTGATCATGCGCGAACACGCGGCCGATGAACTGAGCCACTACTCGGTCGGCACCGCCGACATCGAATACGCCTTCCCCTTTCTCCCCGAGGGCGAGTATGGCGAGCTCGAGGGCATCGCCCACCGCGGCGACTTCGACCTCCGCAGCCACATGGAAGGCAAGCTGGTGAAGAACGCCGAGGGCTGCCTCGAAGTCGAGATGGTCCCTGTCGAAGGCAAGCCCGACAAGCTGCGTCCGAAGCACCGCGGCAGCGGCCGCGATCTCACCTATCGCGACGAGGTGACGAACGAAAAATTCGTCCCGCACGTGATCGAACCTTCCAGCGGCGCCGACCGCGCGACCCTCGCATTCCTGTGCGAGGCTTACTACGAGGATGAACAGCCCGACGAAAAGGGCGAGATGCAAACCCGCGTTGTCATGCGGTTCCACCCGCGGATCGCCCCGATCAAGGCCGCCGTCTTCCCGCTGGTGAAGAAGGACGGCCTCCCCGAAATCGCCCAAGAGATCTACCGCAAGCTGAAGGCGAAGTTCTCGGCGTTCTACGACGAAAAGGGCGCCGTCGGCCGCCGCTACCGCCGCCAGGACGAAGCGGGCACGCCCTACTGCATCACCGTCGACGGCCAGACGCTTACCGACAACACCGTGACGATCCGCGACCGCGACACGCTCGAGCAGTGGCGCGTGAAGGTGGACGAGGTGGTTGAGGAGATATCGAAGCGGGTGATGTAACGATGGCCGTGCGCGGCATTCTAGCCCCGTGCTCCGCCCGGGGGTAACGTCGCGTCAAGTAACGCGTTGCGATGTGGTGCGCGACCCCCGGGCGGAGCCCGGGGCTAGAAGCTGTTTGTACCCATCACAGAGCGCCGCAACGCGCCCGTGCCGCGTTCAACCGCATCGATGCGCAGCTGATTGTCGCCCCACAACAGCGCCCCGCCGACCGTCCGCTCCAGCGTCGTCTGCACGTCCCCAAGCCGCTCGTCGATCGAGTCGAGCCGCACGTCAACCTTGCGACCGCGCCGCCACAACCGCACCGCCAGCGACGCCAAACCGCAGGTCAGCAACCCTTCTCCAGCGAGCGTCGTTGGCAGACCCCATCGCGCCGCAAACGCGTCGCCCGAGAGGTTCGCCATCGCCAGCAACCCGACGCCTGCAAAGAACGCAAGCGAGCCAAGCGTGAGCAATAGCGTCACGCCCCAAGCCGATTTCGGCTTCTGCACGGCGTCGGCCGCCGCAGATTGATGAGTAGCCACACGCAGCATCGGCTGCACGGCAAACGACTGCTCGCCTTGGAGCGCGCCAAGCGGCGCCGGCTCCCGCACCACGAGCGAACCATGCGAAAAATCGCTCCGCAGCGTTGGCCGCAACATCCGTTCGAGCCGCCGCAGTTCGTCCTCGCCGCCAGCCAGCTTCGGCCGTATCAGCGACGTCGCTTGCTGTGCAGCGTGGTCGAACTCCTCAAGTTCCACGCCGCAGTCTGCCATCGCCGCCAGCTTTAGCGCCGGCTGCGCACCGCTCGGCAGCGCCACAAATGCCTCCCGACACCGCGAACACGCCGGCGGACCGGCCGCATCGCGAGCCGCCGGAACATCTTGCTGGCAGTGGCGGCACCACATGGAAGGCAATCGACAAGGTGAGAAGTCCCAACGCGCCGCGCACAAAGTGCGGCATCCTCTCACGCTATCGACCGCCGAGAATGTGAATCTGTAACGATTCCACAAACTTTCCGCCCCCTTTGATTGTGACCGGTTAGATTCTCGCAAAGGCGCTAAGGCGCAAAGGAAACGCAAAGAAGAAAGACAATTGAAGAAATGAGGAAGGCGGGTAGCTGGTGCTACTTGCCTTCTCTCTCTCTTGTATTTCTTTGCGTCGACTTTGCGCCTTAGCGTCTTTGCGAGAAAACTCTCACTCAGCCTCCACCGGCTCGCTCACCCGCACCCAGTCGCCGCGGAGCCAATCCACAATCAGCCCCAGCGACTTGTCATCCAGCTGGTTCAGCTGCGGGTTGTCATGCGGCCCAAACGCCGGCATCCGGTCGTTGTTGTCGCCGTAGAATCGCTCCCCTGCCGGGTTCCGCACGAACGCCAGCAGCCATTCTCGCGACATGTACCCGGTGAGATCGGGCGCCGAGCCGAGGTCGCCCGTGTCGTGGAACTTGTGACAATCGGTGCAGCTCATGCCGCTGTCGAGCATCTCGCTCAGCCCGCCCGTCATCAGGGCGCGTCCCTCGGCAATCCGGTTCTTCCGTTCTTCGTTCAGCTTCGGCCCCGTCGGCAATGCCGCTTCCGCCTCAAGCGCCTCGGCGATCTTGGCGAACGCCTCCTTCGCCTTTGCTTTCTGCTCGTCCGAAATATCGGCTCCGAAGGTGTCGGTCACGTAGGTCGCCATCTCGCCGTCAACGAACGGCGAACCTTCGTAGCCGAAGTAATGCGCACTCGCAATCTTTTCAGGATTGAGAATCCCCAGCGCCCACGCCTCGCTCCCGACGCCGAACAAGTTCGGCGCCGTCGGCTTCGCGTTCACAATCGCATGCGGCTGCTCTTCCGCCGGCTTGCTCGGATCGACAAAGTTGTGGCAGCTGGCGCAATTCTGCGCGAACAACTTCGGCCCCTGCAACAACGGGTCGTCGTACATCATCGAGAGCGCGCCCGTCGGCGGAATCCGTTGCGGCGACTCGGCCAGTTCGATCACCCGCTCCGCCTCGCGATGGGCCTCGGTCTTCGCGTTGAGAAACCGCTCCGACGCCTCGTATCGCGCAGCCAGCACCGGATCGTCGGCTTTGAGAATGTCTTCCTTCGAGTTCCACGCCGCGAAGTAATCTTCGTGAATCGCCTGCGCCGTCAACGCCGCCGCTCCGCCGAGCAAAAGGCAGAGTAGCGCGATATTGATGAGATGCCCGGTCCGCGTCCGCCCGATCCACGGCATCACGAACAACACCGCCATGATCAGCCCAGGGATGATGAACGCTCCCCAAACTTCCAGTTCGCCCGGGAACCACTTCAAGAACTGGAACAAAAACAAGAAGTACCATTCGGGCCGCGCTGCGTCATACGGATTCGCCGGATCAGCCGGCGCCGTTAGCTCAGCCCCGCGGAAGTAAATCGTCAGCCCCAGCACGACCGTCAGCACGGCCAGCGCCGCAATACTGTCCTTCAGCACCTGGTCGGGCCAGAACATCGAGTCCAGCTTGTGATCAGGCTTCCGCGCGTGGAGCCCATGCCGTCGGAACAGTGCGATGTGCAACACCAGAAACGCCATCAGCGCTCCCGGCAACACGCCCGCATGGAGCGCAAAAAACCGCGTCAGCGTTTGATGCCCATACTCGCTCCCGCCGACGGCCAGCTTCTTCACGTCGGGCCCCACCACCGGCGCTTGGCTGGCGAGGTTCGTCCCCACGCTCGTCGCCCAGTATCCCTTCTGATCCCACGGCAACAAATAGCCGGTCAGCGCCAGCCCCAACACGATCAGCATCAGGATGAGGCCCAGAATAAAATTCAACTCGCGCGGCGCGCGGTACGCCCCATCCCACACCACCTGCAGGAAGTGGATCGCCAGCAGCACCACCATCGCCTGCGCCATGAAGTGGTGGATGCCGCGCAGCAGCCAGCCGCCGTTCATTTCGTACTGGATGTAGAAGACGCTTTCCCAGGCCGTCTGCGTGCTCGGGCTGTACGCCATCCACAGAAAAATGCCCGTCACCAGCTGCGTGACGAACGCCATCACGAGCGTGCTCCCCCAGACGTAGCGCCACCGCGCCCCGCCGGGAATCGGCTCGTACAACGATTCGTGGATCAGCTTGCGGACGCCGGCCCGATCATCGAACCAATCGCCCAGCGATTGAAAGAGCTTCGTCATGCCGTCGGAATCTTTTCCTTGTGGCCGGTCTGGAAGTCGATGAACTCGACCCATACCTCAGCGATTGTATTGCCGTCGCCCGTCTTCGCCTGGCGAATCGAAACCGGTAGCGCATCCATCCCGCGCGGCGCCACCTCGGCGTCGCCGTTCACCCGCGAGCCGTCGAGATTGAACGCGCTCGTGTGGCAGGGGCACTGAAACACCTTCGCCCCCGGCGTGTAACCAATGAAGCAACCCGCGTGCGGGCACTTCGCCGTGAACGCCGTCGGCTTCTCCTCGCCAGCGAGCCGAATGAGATAAACGGCGCCGACGCGCTGTGCCGGATATCGCGTCCACGCATCCTCGCGATCAGCCACCACGGGAAAGTACCGCGGCATCCCATCGTCGGGCACCTGATCCAAGAGCGCGATCCGCACCTCAGGCGACTTGCTCTTGCGAAACAGCGGCGTCAGAAACGCCGCGAGCCCCACGCCAATCGGCGTGAGCACCGCAATGCTGCCCGCCACGACGGCAGCGGTGATCGCAAAAAACGACCGCCGCGTCGCCGATTCCGTCGGAGGAATTTTTACCAGCGAAGGCGGCGGTTGGTCTGGAGTATTCGACATAGGCGAGGTTAATTCGAAAAAGTTGAATCTCAAACGTCGACGCCGTCGCATGAATCACGAAGCGTCGATCACGAAGCGTGAATTCAGCGGCAACGCCGCGACATTAAATAGCCGGGGGCGTAAGCCCCCGGTAAGCAACGATTTAAAACCAGAGCCCCAACGGGGCGACACAATTTCAACGAACTCGTCACAACAACCAATTCAGGCCCAACGGGCCGCGCTATGACAGCCCAGGGCGCAGCCCTGGGTAACGCGCAACGCGAAACCCTAGCCCTGAAAGGGCGCGCCAGCGCGCCACTTTCAGGGCTAAAACTCCACCCGCACCAAGCTCCCCAGGGCTCCGCCCTGGGCTATCAAAGCGCGGCCTTTCTGGCCTAATAAACCAACGCGGGCGCCACTGCTCACTGCTCACAACCATTGGCAACTGACCACGGACAACTGACGCTCCCTCACATAACGCCCCATCCCCCAAAAACCTAACATCATTTCCCCCCACATTCTCCCATCGCCAACCGCACCGCTTCAAGCACCGCCTGCTGGGCTTCCACCATCGGCCCCGCAAACGTGATCCCCGCCGCCGCCTTATGCCCGCCGCCTCCAAACTGCGCCGCGAGTTGGTTCACGTCGAATCCGCTGCGGCTCCGCAAGCTCACCTTCGTCACCAGCGGCTCGAGTTCGACGAACAACACGGCAACCTCCACTCCCTTCACCGTCAGCAACATGTTGATGACGTCTTCCGTGTCGGTCTTCTGGGCCCCCGTCTCGCTGAAGTCCGCGGCCGTGACATGCGTCCACATCATGCGTCCGCCGCACTCAGGCGTCACTTGCTGAAGGATCCTCCCCCGTAGATGGAGCCGCGGCAAGCTGTGCTGCTCAAATAACTCTGCAAACGTGCGGGCCGGGTTCGCACCCGCCGCCGTCAGCTTGGCCAGCGCCGCGAACGTATCGGCCGTCACCGACGGGAACCTGAACCAACCGGTGTCGGTCGCAATCGCGGCGAACAGCGGCGCCGCGATCTCCGGCGTCAACGACACGCCAAGTTCCTTTGCCAACTGCAGAATCAGCCGCCCCGTCGCTTCGGCCGTGCTGTCCTTGAATACCTGCGCGCCCAGATCGTCCTCACTCGCATGGTGATCAATCACCGCCTTCACGCCGCGAAAGCTCCGCAATACCTCGGCCATCCCGCCGAGTTGCCCCCAGGCGCTCGTGTCGACGACGATCATCACGTCGTACCCGCGCAGCGCCTCCAGCGGCGCCGACGAACCGAGGACGCCCACGCGGCCGTAGGGGTCCATGAACGCGATATGCTCGGGCACCCCGTCCGCATTGACGATCGCCACTTGCTTGCCGAGCGTTTCGAGAATGAGCGCAAGCGCCATCTCGCTCCCAATCGCATCGCAGTCCGCCCGCTGATGGCTCGTCAACAAAAACCGGTCGTGCGACCGAATCATCTCCACCAGCGGCAACCAATCGATCTTCATGTCACTTTCATATCTGCTGGTGGAATGGCAACTCGCACGAACGACGAAACGCATTCGATAAAAATCATGCAACCGATATTTTTTTGGACAGGATAACAGGATTGCGCGGATTAACTGGATAGGTTAATTGCTGAAACGCCAACGGCATTCGTTCCATCCTGTCGATCCGCGCAATCCTGTTATCCTGTCAATAATCCAAAACGACTAACAATCCCACGAGCCTGGCTAACATCCTCACGCAACTGCGCCACCAACTCGTCCTTCGAACCAAACGCCCGCACGTCTCTCAGTTTACTTAGAAACTCCACCTCCAACGGCTCGCCATACAGCGACTCGTCGCGGTCGATCAAATGAACTTCAACCTTGAAAGCATGCTCCCCGAACGTCGGATTGGGGCCGATATTGATCGCCGCCGCCACCGGCTTGCCGCTTAGCGGCACTCGTCCCGCATAAACCCCGACCGCCGGCAACAACGTATCAATCGCCTCAAGATTCGCCGTCGGAAAGCCAAGCGTCCCCCCCCGCCCTGCCCCATGCGTCACCATTCCGCGGATCCGGTACGGCTCGGTCAGCATCGTCGCCGCCGTCGCCACCTCGCCATCGCCAACGAGCCGCCGGATAAGTGAACTCGAAACGAGCTGCCCGTTCAATTCCACCGGCCGGACAATGTCGAGCGTCATCCCGGCGGCGGCGGTCATGCTCGCCAGGCGCTCAATCGTCCCCTCGCGATTGTGGCCGAAGTAAAAATTCGGCCCCTCGACCATAGCCTTCGCCCCGATCGCCTCGACGACGATCTGATCAAAAAACTGCTGGGCGGTGAGTTCCAACAACCGCAAATCGGTCGGATAGGCGACGATCCAATCAACGCCTAACTCTTTTAGAAGCTTGGCTTTGCGCTCCGTCCAGGTCAGCGGCGGCGGCGATTCGCTCGGCCGCAACAACCGCACCGGGTGCGGGTCGAACGTGAAGACGACCGCCGGGCCGTCGACCTCCCGAGCCCGCTCCAGCAGCTGCTCGACAATCCGTCGATGCCCCAGGTGGACCCCATCGAAATTACCAATCGCCATCGCCCCGCCGCGGGCGGCGGCAGGCAGTTGCTCAAGATGGCGAATGATCGGCACGCGGCAGGCTCGGAAGGCAGGAAATAGCCGACGGCAAGCTAGCGATTATCGAATTGCCCCCCCACGCGGTCAACGACCGCCCACCCTCATCCAAAATGCCCCATAATCCCGTCCCCCACCCCACCTCGCACATTTAGCCGCGTGGCGAAGCCCTCGCATCCGCCAATCCCCCACGCCACGACTTGCTTTTGGCCACCCACGGCATTAAACTGAACACCCGAACACTAAACCAACCTTTTTCGCGCTCCTTTCTAGCCAAACCACTTACCCTAAAAGCACAACACCCTCCCTCCATATCCACCCAAATTCGCTCGTAACCCCCAAAAAACCTCACGCCAAACGCCATGGGTTTGCCACCCTTTGGAGGGCTTTTGCACTGTTGAATGCCGACTTCCCGGCGATCAACCTCGCAGCAAAACTTACCCGGGCGCCCTCGCGTCACGTCGCGACAGAAGCGACAGAACGCGCACCGACAGAAACCGCAACCAATTACAACCAAAAGACTTACACAAATGACGCACTGTCGCCAAAAATGTGATTCCAGCATTGGCGACGCTTGTCCGCACGACTTCGCCAGGCGCTGCCGCCCCCGCCTGAAGGTCACAACCCGAACTGCACAGATTTCCCCGAGTTCCCGCCCGCTGCGTGCCGACTTTCTCTCCCGTTGGCCATTCGTCCCCACGCCTGGCCGCGACCTACACTTCAACCTCACGAGGCCCCGCCTTGACGTTTCCGCCCCTGCTCCGCAACAATGCGTAGCTTGGCTGGAACGGCTAGACAGCGACCAACGTCTTTCTTTCCGGCTCTCGCCACGCCAGCGTAGCTTCAATTGGCAGAGCACCGCATTCGTAATGCGGGGGTTGTCGGTTCGACTCCGACCGCTGGCTCTTCCTCGTCGGCCGGGGTTCATCGGGCTGAACCCGCGGCTTTTCGTCGATCATTGTCAGGCTGCCGGACCTGATTCACGGAGTGAGATTTCGAAGATGTCGCCAGTTGCGGAATTCGACCTGCGTCAAACTGTCATTTCCAATAGCACGTTCGGGCCGATCGAGATCAAGCAGATCGCGCAGGCCATTTCGAGCGACTATAACAATTTCCGCACCCTGCGGGACGCGACCAACGAGCTCGCGCAGCAGACTGCCCGGACTCCCGCGGCCTCGGCCCGGCTCGGCGTCTGCCAGTATCTGATCGGCCGCTACGGCGACGCCGTGCAGACCCTGACGAACGCCGACGGCGGCGCCCTCACCCACTACTACCTGGGCAAGTCTTACTTGGCCCTCGACCGCTACGCCGAAGCCCTCAAGGGGTACGAGTCGGCCGAGCGCGCCGGCTACAACAAGGACGACGTCACGCTCGCCAAGGCTGATGCGATGCGTTACAACGGCGACGCCGCCGGCGCCCTCAAGGTGCTGGATGGCCTTTCCGGCGCCGTCGAGCAGACCGCGGAATACCTCTACCAGCGCTCGGCGACCGTCGCCGCACTGGGCGGCAACCGCAACGAAGTGATCGCCCTGCTCGAACGGGCGATCGACTCCGATTCAACCCACCCTGGCGTCCTGTTTGGCCTGGCTCTCGAAAACGACCGCCACGGCAACGACGACTACGCCCGGCAGCTTTACGAGCGGGCCGCCAAGCAGTTCCCGACCAACGTCGGCACGCTGGTTAACCTCGGCCTCCTCTACGAAGACATCGAACACTTCGAGCGCGCCAAGCAGTGCTACCTCCGCATCCTCGACGTCTTTCCCGGTCACGAACGGGCTCGGCTCTACTTCAAGGACGCCGACGCCTCGCGTGACATGTACTACGACGAGGAAGCGCGACGCCGCCAAGACCGGCTCTCGCAGATTCTCAGCGTGCCGGTCACCGACTTCGAACTCTCCGTCCGCAGCCGCAATTGCCTGCAAAAGATGGGGATCATGACCCTCGGCGATCTCACCGAGACGACCGAACAAGAGTTGCTCTCCAGCAAGAATTTCGGCGAGACTTCGCTCGTTGAGATTCGCGAGATGCTCTCGTCGAAGGGCTTGGAACTCGGCCAATTCGCGTCGACCAAGTGGCAGGAAGAGCCGGTCTTCGAAGCGAACGTCATGAGCGATGACGAACGGGCGCTGCTCGACCGGCCAATCGCCGACCTCAACCTGTCGGTGCGGGCCCGTAAGTGCATGGTTCGCCTTGGCCTCACCACGATCGGCGAGTTGCTCCGTCGCACCGGCGACGACCTGCTGGAGTGCAAGAACTTCGGCGTCACGAGCCTCAACGAGGTTCGCGAGAAGCTTACCGCCAGCGGCATGAAGCTTCGCGGGGACTGAGTTCGTCTCGCCGCCTAAACCCGATACGACCCTTAGCCCCCGGTTCTTCAAACCGGGGGTTAAGCATTTAATGACCGATAACTCGCCATTCCGCTACGAACTCCTTCACGCCGACGCCCGCACGGCGGCGCGTCTCGGCCGCCTGCACACGCCGCGCGGCACGGTTGAACTGCCGACCTTTATGCCCGTTGGCACGCTCGGCACGGTAAAAGGCGTCGACATCCATCGCGTCCGCGAAACCGGCGCGCAGATCATTCTGGCGAACACCTACCACCTCGCGCTCCGGCCGGGCGAGCAAACGGTCGCGGCGCTCGGCGACCTCCATGCCTTCACCGGCTGGCAGGGGCCGATCCTCACCGACAGCGGCGGGTTTCAGGTCTTTAGCCTCGCCGATCGGATCAAGGTGAGCGAAGAAGGGGTCGAATTCCGCTCCCACATCGACGGCTCGAAGATCCAGCTCTCACCGGAACGGTCCATCGCCATCCAAGAAGCGCTCGGCAGCGACTTCATCATGGCGTTCGACCACGTCGTAGCACTGCCGAACGAGCCGGCCGTCGTCGAAGAGGCGACCTGGCGAAGCGTCCGCTGGGCCGAGCGTTGCCAAAAGGCGGCCCGCCGCAGCGACCAGATGCTGCTGGCGATCGTCCAGGGGGGGCTCGATCCGGGCCTCCGCCGCCGCTGTGCCCACGAGCTCGTGGCAATGGACTTCCAGGGGTACGCCGTCGGCGGCCTGAGCGTCGGTGAGCCGCCCGCTGAGATGTACGCCGCCCTCGACGTGGTCGTGCCCGAACTCCCCGCCGATCGCCCCCGCTACCTGATGGGGGTCGGCCGGCCGCAGGATCTGATCGAGGGGGTCGCTCGCGGGATCGACATGTTCGACTGCGTGATGCCGACCCGCAACGGACGGAACGCCCTGGTCTTTACCGACGCCGGCCCCGTCCGCCTCCGCAACGCGGCTCACGAACGTGACCTCCAGCCGATCGAGGCCGACTGCCCCTGCCCCGCTTGTCAACACAGCCGCGGTTACCTCCGGCATCTGTTTCAGGCGGGCGAGATGTTGGGGCCGATTCTCGCCTCGATCCACAATCTGACCTACTACCAGCGGTTGATGACGCGAGCACGCGAGGCGATCGCCGCGGACGCTTTCGCCGAGTTCCGCGCGGAGCGGATGAGGGGGTGGAATGAGGCCGCTTGACGCCCTTGTTGGTTGCGCCGCCAAGACTTATGATGGCTCGCTTGCAGGCTGGCCGGCAGGGTTGCTAGGTGCATCACCGCGATCCGGGCCAATCCGCCGGCGGCGGTTTTCTACGGCGCAAGTCATCTTGATGTCTAGGGTTCCGCTCCGGCGGACGACTGCGCTTGCCTCCGTTCTCTTGGGCGATACGAGTCTCTTGGGCGAAATAGGCCGCGTGCGGCGAATCGGGTGAGTGTGATGGAATTTACGTCGTGGGGATTACTCGCGCAAGCCGAGACGGCTGAAGCTCCCAAAGCGCCAGCCGACGGCGCCCCTGCGGACGCGGCGCCGAGCTCGCCGTTCAATAGTTTTCTCGTCCCGCTCACGCTGATCATGGTCATGTTCTACTTCCTGATCCTCCGCCCGCAAAAGGCGAAGGACCAGCAGTTCAAGAGCCTGGTCGAAAGCCTAAAAGAAACTGACCGCGTGGTGACCATCGGCGGCATCCACGGAATCGTGACCAATGTACAACGCAATCCCGACGGCGCGATCGTCACCGTTCGCATCGACGAGTCGACCGGCACGAAGATCCGCGTCGGCGCCTCGGCGATCGCCCGCATCCTGACCGACGAAGAAAAAACGGCATAGCGTCGCTCCTGGCGACGCCGCACCGCAGCATTGCGGAAAAGACAACTCAACTCATTCACCAACTCAACGCATACGTCGCCTGCCCGGCATGGTAGCCCGCCAGGGGATCGTTCAACTGAGCAAGACAATAGACAGGTTCTAGGCCATGGAATTCGAGTCACTGGTCCGCCGCTCCTCGCTCACCCCAAAGACGCTGCGCGGCATGCTCGCCGTTACCGTTGTCTTGGCGACTGCATTCCTCGCCGCTCCCGGCTGGGCCCAAACCGCTCCCGCCCCGGCGCCAGCGGCGGCTCCCGCAGCGACGACTCCCGCCGAGGCAGAAGAAGCGGGCATGAGTCCGACCGCGATCCGAAACGTGGTGATCGTCATCGCACTGTTCGTCGTGCCGATCCTCATCGGCAACGCGCTGGCTAAGTCGCTGAAGATGCCCGACCACGGCTGGAAGTTCGCCTTGGCCATCGGCACGTTAGCGGCCGCTGGCGTGATTGTGGCGCTCGGCGAAATCAAGCTGGGACCGGACCTCAGCGGCGGCATCACGCTGATTTACGAGATCGAAAAACGCGAAGGCGCCGAGAATGCTGCGCCCGTCGAGCAGCAGCCGGCAACTGAAGAGGAGATGGCGACCGAAGATACCGAGCTTACCGAAGAAGGGGCTGAGGAGGTCGCAGAAGACGAGAAAGATCCCGCGGCTGAGAAGGAAGGGTTCGCCTCGCTCAACCGCAGCGACACGATGGCGGCCCTGATCAAGGCCCTCATCGAGCGCGTCGATCCCTCCGGCACGAAGGAAGTCTCGATCAAAAAGTTCGGCGATGACCAGATTGAAATCATCATTCCGAAGGCAGAGAAGGCCGAACTCGAAGCGATCGAGCGTCGCATCTACACGGCGGGCGTGCTCGAATTCCGCATCACCGCGTCACGGCAGTTCGACCAGCATCGCGCCGTCATCGAACTGGCGGAGGCCCTCCCAGCCAATCAGAACATTGTCCGCATCGACGGCAAGGAAGTCGCCCGCTGGGTCGAGTACGACGAAAAGCAATTTGGCTCCCCAGAACAGGCGGACGGCACGCTGGTAGTGCGAACAACGTCGAAGGTGCCGCAAGCGCTCGTGCTGACGAACGACGGGCTGAACGTCACCGGCGAATATCTGAGATCCGCGTCGCCCGACGTCGACCAAACAGGTCGGCCTGCGGTGACGTTCATTTTCAACAGCCAGGGTGCGTTTCGGTTTGAGCGGCTCACCCGCGCCCATCAGCCGGCCCCTTCGGGCGCCAAGTACAACCTCGGCATCTTGCTCGATAACCGCCTCCTCTCAGCGCCGAACCTCAACGCCGTCATCTCTGATCGCGGCATCATTGAAGGTTTGGACGACCAGGGCGAGGTCGACTTCCTGGTCGGCATTCTCAATGCCGGCAGCCTGCCGGCCGCGCTGAACAAGGTGCCGATCAGCCGCGCTCAAATCAGTCCGACGCTGGGCCAACTCACGATCGAGAAGGGGAAGCAGGCGCTGCTCATCTCGCTCGCGTTGGTCGCCTTGTTCATGGTCATTTACTACAAGAAAGCGGGCTTCATTTCATGGCTCGGTTTGGCGGCGAATATGTTGCTGATCCTTGGCTGCATGGTGCTGATTAAAGCCGCGTTCACCCTCCCCGGTCTCGCCGGCCTCGTGCTGACGGTCGGTATGTCGGTCGACGCGAACGTGCTCATCTACGAGCGCATCCGCGACGAGTTGAAAAAAGGCGCCGCGCTGCGCATGGCCATTCGCAACGGCTTCAACCGGGCCAGCCAAACGATCATCGACTCCAACGTGACGAACCTGATCACCGGCGTCGTCATCTACAAGATCGCCCCCGACAGCGTGAAGGGCTTCGGCGTCACGCTGGTGCTCGGCATCTTGATGAGCGTCTTCACCGCGGTGTTCCTCACGCGCATCATTTTCGACGTCGCCGAACGTCGCGGCTGGTTGAAGAACATGAGCATGCGTGAATTCATCGGCGAAACTCACATCGACTTCGTCGGCTGGCGTTTTGCCAGCATCGCCGCCTCGCTGGTGGTCATCGGCATCGGACTCGTGGCGGTCTTCTCTCGAGGACAAGATCTCTTCGATATCGACTTCACCGGCGGCAGTTCGGTGACGATCGTTTTCGACGACGACAAGAAGATGCCGTACGCCGAAGTGTATGAGACGCTCGAGAACACGCCGCTAGGCGAGGCCAACCTGTCGTTGGTGGAAGTGAACGATGACGACTCTCGATACACGGTCACGACGATCAACGACGACGTCGTCAGCGTCGAGAAGATTCTGCAAGAGGCGTTCGGCGACAAGCTGAAGAAGTACAAAGTCGACGTTGAGGAAGTGAAGCCAATTGTTCCAGGCGAACAGACGTCTGCGCTTCCCTCGACTAATTCACTCAACTTCTTCCAAGGGCTTGGCGTCGCGTCGCCGCTCTCCTACGTCACGCTGCTTCAGCAGCCCGCCGAAACTGACGGCGAGGCAACTCCGCCAGCGGAACAGGAGTCGTTGACCGCCGATCCGCAACCCGCGGGAACTCCAGCAGAATCGACTCCCGCGGAAGAAACCGCCGCCAGCGAAGCTCCTGCGAAACCTGCGGATGAGCCCGCAGCTTCAACTCCAGCCTCGAACGAAGCAGAAAAAGTCGACTCGCCGGCAAGCGGCGCTCCAGCAACGACGGAAAGCTCTCCCGCACCGGCCGCCGCCGTCGATCCGTTTGCGGGCGGAGCATCGACAACGCTGACATTCGCCGCCGACAAAGAAGGCGACGTCTCGGGGGTCACCCACGATACGCTCGAGCAGATGATCGGCGATGCGCTCGCGCAGGCGGGGAAGGCCGACGTCTTGTATGCGATCACGAACGAGGACTATCGCGAGGGAAGCAACCGAGCGATGGAGCAGTGGCAAGTCTCGATCGCTTTGCCGCCAGCGGAAGCCCAAGCGGTCTTCGATCAACTTGCCCAGGAAACCAATACACAGCCCGTGTTCCCGCTCTCCAGCAAAATTGGCGGCCGCGTCGCCGGCCAAATGGCGACTTCGGCGATCGCTGCGATGATTCTCTGCCTCGTTGGCATCATCGCCTACGTTTGGTTCCGATTCCACGGTGTGATCTACGGCATCGCTGCGGTGGCGGCCCTCGTCCACGACGTGCTCGTAACGCTTGGATTCGTCGCGTTGTCTTCGTACTTCGTCAACGGCGCCGAGTCGCTGTCGTCGGCGCTGTTAATCGACAAGTTCCAAATCAACCTGACGCTCGTGGCTGCCTTCCTCACGATCATTGGCTATTCGCTCAACGATACGATCGTTATTTTCGACCGTATCCGCGAAGTCAAAGGGAAGAGCCCTCGGTTAACCAAGGAGATTATTAATCTCTCCGTCAACCAGACCTTGGCGCGGACCATCTTGACGTCGTTCACCACGCTCACCAGCGTGATCGTGCTCTACATCGTCGGCGGCGACGGCATTCACGCCTTTGCGTTCGCCCTGCTCGTCGGCTTTATTGCCGGCTGCTACAGCACGATCTACATCGCAAACCCGGTGCTGCTCTGGTTGGCTGAACGCTTCGAAGGGGGCGCCGAAACCGCCACGGCGAAGGCGGCCTAAGCAGGGGCAAAACGTGGCCATCGCGTCGCCGAAGACGCTACCGCTTGCCCATTCCGAATTGAACGCCCTTGACGGTCGTCGCGGCTTTGCTGCTGCGGCCTTGACGACTGATTTCCTGGCGACGCTCTCGCCGATGGGGATGAAGGCGAGTTGCGCCGGCCGATGGTCGAGCCGGCGCGAGCCGCTTCATCACATCAGCGGACGGTCGTGCCGTGGTCCCGCGCAAGCCAAAATTGATCGCCGCCGCCGCGGTGCTGGCCGTTGGACTCGGCTTGGCGTGGCCCTGGCGCCGCGGCGAAACGATGCCAGCCGCCGTGTTGCCAATGGCAACGCCGTCGACGTCGTTCGGTTCTGTTCCGCCGCCGCAAACCCAGCCAGCGCCCGCCGTGGCGCCGCCCTCAGTTGTGGCAACGACGATCGGAATGAGCGGAATGCCTGTTCAATCCGACCTCGTCTCCGCAGGAGGATCACCGCAGTTGGTGACCGTCGCCAAGCCGGCGACGCCTGAGGCAAGCCAACTTGCTTTGCCAGGAATCGAAGCCGTCGAGGCGTCCGCGGCTTCGGAGCGGAGCTATATCATCCAGGAAGGCGACTCTCTGGAGCGATTGGCCCAGCGATACTTGGGCGATCAGGGCCGAGCCGTAGAGATCTTTGACCTGAACCGGCAGGTGTTGGAAAATCCCCATATTCTGCCGATCGGAACCGAACTCAAGATCCCGCTAGTCAGCGAGCGCGCGAACCTGGCGCCCGTCCCATAGCGGCGGGGCCTTACGGGTTCTTGCGGACCGAATAAGGAAACGCTTGGCGGCCCAATCTTGCTTCCAGAAAGTTAAATATCTTCGGTCCGATCCCGAACGCGTCGCTCGTCAGCAGCTTGGTCCCCTGCAGATTCGTCGCCGGCGAGTAAACGAAGAAGTCCTTGAGTTGCTCCACGCGATCTGCCGGAGGCTCGGGGTGATGCTTACTCAGAATCTTGATGATGTCCTGGCAGTCTTTTGACACCGCCCGATCTTCGGCGCCGTAGGCCAATAGCACCGAAAGCTGACTCTGGATCGGCCTGAATCGCAGCGGGTCACGAAGCAGCAGGCCATTGAAATTCCAGCGGGGCGAAAGGAGGACTAGTGCCTTCACGTCCTGTCCTTGCTTGCGAACAGGGAGCGGCGGGGCCGACCAATCCTTCGCCGCCCACAGCAGAGCGACATTCGCCCCCATGCCGCTCCCCACGAGGCCGAGTGAGTTCAAATTCAGCTTGCCGGCGTCGTTCTGCTCCACGAGAAAACTGCGCACGGCTTCCATGTCGAGGTCGACCATCGCCCGGAAGTCGTCCTGCTGGAAGCGATTCGACTCAAGCTCAACGGTCGAACCATTGGCAGCCTGCGAATACTTGCTGCCGCCATGTCCGCGGAGATCAACGGCCAATACGGCGCGAGAAGCGATTTGAGGCGCCGCCGGACTGGCAGGCGCCGGCGGGTTCTGAAGCGTGCGGGCCAGCGGGTCGAACACGGCCCGCGTCTCGTTGAAATCGTGGAGCATCACGACCGGAACCGCCTGCTGGCCTGCGGAACTTGGGTAGTAGGTCGCTTGCAACTGAACGCCGTCTTTCGTCGTCAACGTCACGTCGACTGGCGGCGCCGCCTTGGCCCGTGCTGGTTGCGCGCCCGCCGTCGTCGACTTTCCGACGACGAGGAGACAGACGACGACCTTCAAGACGTTTCGGCGCGCGGGCGAATTCATAGTGCCATCCGAGACTGAAAACCATGTGGCACGCCGTGATGCAGAATGCTGCAGAACCGGTCGTGCGAATTCCAATGATCGCCTTATCATAACGCGCCGGCTTTGCAGTTTCACGAATTGACGTTCGCAGCTTCTAGGCCGGAATTCTGCCGTCCGGCGACTTTTCTTGCCGAACGTCTAGTGATGGGCCAAAATGAAGACGTCAGTCCCCCTTCACATCGAGTCCGTCTGTGGCCAGCGTTGCCTCCACCACCGAGCCGACCGACGTCGAAATCGACCTCGATCGAGAGTCTCCGCGAATAGGCGGAGGTCCCGCAGCGTGGGCGATGAGTCTGGTCGTTCATTTAGCGGCCCTCGGGGCGTTGACGGCGATAACGCTCACGCTGCCTGCGGCGAACTCGACGTCTGAAATGGCCCTGGAATCGCTGGAAACCATTCCGCCAGAAACTCTCAGCGAGGAATTTGTCTCTAGCGAGATTGCCAGCACTGAGATTGGCGCGATGGCCAATGGCGGCGGCGTCGACGGCGCGCTGGCGGCGGCGCCCAACTTCAGCGAGCAGTCTGTCGTCAGCGAACAAGCGGACCTGCTAGCCGATGCCGGGGATCGGGTCGCCGTTGAATTGGAAACCGAAGCATTTCAAGGGCCAGAGTTTTCAGCTTCGCTCCCTTCGCAAGGGGCCGGCAGCGTTGGAGCCACCGGCGCCGAAGGAGCGATTGATCGACTGACGCATGAAATCCTCACGTCGCTGGAGCAGCGGCCGACGATGGTGGTGTGGCTGTTCGATCAATCGGGCAGCCTGCGCGAGGAGCGGTCGCGCATCATCAAGCGATTTCGCCGCATCTACGAAGAACTCGGCGTCATCGATGCGGCTGACAACCCGGCGTTTCGTCGCCATCAAGACAAGCCATTGCTGACCGCCGTCGTCGGCTTCGGCTCTGAACCGACGATGCTGACGCCGGAACCGACCGATCGCATCGAAGATATCGAGGCGGCCATCCGCGATATCGAGGATGACAAGAGCGGCCAGGAGAATGTCTTTCGCGCCGTGGGGATGGTGGCCGAGAAGTTCCGCACGTACCGCTCGGCGAAGAACGGCAAGCGTCATGTGATGATCGTCGTCTTCACCGACGAAGCGGGGGACGACATTCCGCTGGTGGACGACACCGTCGGCGTCTGCCGGAAATATGCCATGCCGGTTTACGTCGTCGGCCGGCCTGCGCCATTTGGCCGACAGACGGCGTACGTGAAGTACATCGATCCTGACCCGCGGTTTGATCAGCGTCCCCAGTGGGTGCCGGTGTCGCTGGGGCCGGAATCGCTGATGCCTGAGTTGCTGAAGCTTCGGTTCGCACAGCAAGGCGACGAGGAAGAGTTGCTAGATTCGGGGTTTGGCCCGTACGCCCTGACGCGGCTCTGCTACGAAACAGGAGGACTCTACTTTGCCTCACACCCGAACCGCGTCGTCGGACGGCGGATCAGCGGCGACGAAACGAACAATCTGTCGGCGCATATCTCGATGTTCTTCGAGCCCGACGCGATGCGGCGTTACCAACCCGACTACCTGCCGGCGCAAGAATACATGCGCCTGCTGCAGTCAAATGGTGCGCGGCGAGCATTGATTCAGGCCGCCGAGATGTCTTGGACTTCGCCGATGGAGAACGTGCGGCTGCGATTCCCCAAACGCGACGAGGCTGAGTTAGCCCAGTTGCTTTCGCTGGCCCAGCGTTCGGCGGCCATCCTGCAACCGAAGATCGACGCGATTTGCCAAACGCTGTTGGCCGGCGAGGATGCACGACCGAAGTTGGAAGAACTTCGGTGGCGGGCGGGTTACGATTTGGCCATGGGGCGCGCCTTGGCCGTAAAAACCCGCACCGACGGCTATAACGTAATGCTCGCCGAGGCCAAGCAGGGCAAGCCGTTTAAGGACGAGAAGAACAATACCTGGGTCCTGCGTTCGACCGAAACTTACGCGAACACCTCGCTGGAGAAATTGGCCGCGAAAGCCAAGACCTACTTGGAGCGCGTCATTGAGGAGCACCCTCAAACGCCGTGGGCGGCGCTGGCCGAGCGCGAACTCGCCACGCCTCTCGGCTGGCAGTGGGCCGAAGGCTACACGAATCTGCCGCCCATCGAGCAAGCGAACAACCCGCGCCCGCCGCGGCCAGAACCCAAAGTTCCGGAGGGACCGCCCCGTCGCGATCCGCCTCCGCTCTAAGCGGTCTGAAGCGTCTCGTTCAGCCCCCGGCTCCGCCGGGGGGTCGGTGACCATGCCGGTAGACATCGCCCTGCGTAGTGCTACCCCCCGGCGGAGCCGGGGGCTGAAAACGCTGCAATGATTGTTTAAGCGATCTAGAGCGGTTTCA
>PNKX01000017.1 GCA_013822725.1 Pirellula sp. | reverse complement strand
TCACCATTGGTTTCGAGCAAGTGAGCTGGTTGCCGGCTCCCTGGATCATGGGCGGGCGGGATATCGCTTCTTCTTCGGTGATGCGCAAAGAAGGGTTCTGAGCCCTCAAAGGTGGCATTTTCGCCACATCGTTTCATCATCCGCTTCTCCACCGGGTCGCTGCTGTCGCGCCGATCGACGCGCCTTTTTCCAATGCGGCGTTTGCCGGGCCCTTTTCGGCAAGATTCTGCATCTTTTGCGGAGCGAGATCAGCACCATCCTGATTCGTGACCTAGGGTTGTAATGCCCGGCCATGCGCTTGTCGCGATTGCGACGGCTCGTCGCCGAGCACGGGCTGCGGCCCGTCCTTGTCATGTTCTCATCCGCCCGCTACGAACTTGTCCCGCCTCGGTTCAATCTTTTGTCGCTCAGCGCTGGCCGCTGCGCGCACGAAGATCGCTCCGCGATAGCGAGACAGGCCCGCCTGTCGAGACCTCCGCCATGCGCACTCTGCAAAAACGTTCGGCGCAACGCCGCGGCACGGCCGTCGTCGAAACGGCTGTAGTGTTGCCCGTGTATGTGCTGCTGGTCTTCGCGATCATCGAGTTCGGTCACGCGACGATGGTGATCAACCTGCTGCAGAGCGGTTGTCGCACGGCGGCGCGGATGGGATCGATGCAGGGGCCTAACACGAACCAAGTGGTTGCCAAAGTGCGCCAAACGTTGGGGACGGCGATCGACTCCAGCGTGGTGAACGTTTACGTGCAAGACGCCAGTTCGATGGATTCGGGCGCGGTTTGGCCGACGACCGACGCCGAGGTGCAGGCCTTGCCCCCTATGGAAGTCTCCGAGGCCGAGCCTCGTCAGATGTTCGTCGTCCGCGCCAGCGTCAACTACAACGACGTTTCGGTGCTTCCAATGCCTTTCCTGGCCGGCGTCACCCTCGACGCCCAAGCCTTTATGCGACACGAGTGATGTCCACTACATAGGAAGCCCATGCCATGTCCCCCGCCCTTCATCAGCGACGTTGGAAACGTTGCGTCCAGTCAGCCGCACGACGCGGCGCCGTCGCCGTGGAATTTGCAGCGATCGCCCCGCTGCTGTTAGCCGTGATCGTCGGATTGATCGAACTATCACGGGTCTATAGCGTGCAGAACACGTTGGAAACCGCGGCTCGCGAAGGAGCTCGCTTCGCCGCGCTCGATCGCTCCGGGATGATGCTCGGCGGCAAGACCGCTAATCAGAAGCTTATTGACGACGTCAAAAATTACCTCGCCTCGAACAACATCAATCCCGAGAAGGTGAACGTCAAGGTCACCGCGGCGGACGATCCTGATCATGACTTTGATCTCGACGATCCCGCGAATGATCTTGAGCTGTTTCAAGTGCGAGTCGACGTCCCCTATTCCGACGTCAGTTATACGCCCGTCAGTGATGCGAACGACTACAGCCTGACCGCCGCCCTCACGTTTCGGAACGGTCGAGCGGTCGTGACCGACTAATCCCCCCTCCTGCCCCGCCGCACGATCGCGGCCCCTCGTGCTCTTCGGAGACCCTGCCATGAAACTCACCCCCGACATCCAGCGACGGACTCCGTCGCGGCAGCGGCGCAGCGTGCCGACGCGGCGACGCGGCGTCATTCTCGTCCTCACCGGCTTCTGCCTGGTCGCGCTCTTCGCCTTCGTCGCCCTGTCGGTCGACGCCGGGCGAATGGTGCTCACCGGCACGAAGATGCAGAACGCCGTCGACGCCGCCGCGTTGGCGGCGGCCCAAGAAATTTCGGCCGCCATCCACGCCGCCGGTCAAGGCGAAGGCTCGGCCAACGTCGACGCCAATTCGATCGCGGTGGATCAAGCCCGCGCGATGGCCGTCCAAGTGGCTGAAGCCAATGGGTTGTACATCGATCCCAACGACGACGTGTTGTTCGGCAAGCGCGTCTACAACGAAGCGGACGGAACTTGGCCGATTCAGTGGAACTCCTCGCCGTTCAACGTCGTGAAGGTCGTGGGTCGTAAGACGGATGAAGACGTCAACGCTCCCGACGGGCAGTTGCCGCTGGCGTTCGGTTGGGCGGTCGGTCGGTCGAAAGTGCCGCTGACCACGTCGGCCACGGCGTTCGTCGAGGCCCGCGACCTGGTGGTGGTGCTCGACTTCTCCGCGTCGATGAACGACGACAGCACGCTGGTCGACAGCGCGCTGGCTCAAACGCAAGTCGAGGCGCAACTCGACGCGATGTGGAGTTCGCTGCAAGCGGCGAATCCTAAGTGGCCGAGCACGACGACGAGCAAGTTCCCGTCCACCGGCTTCGGCCAAGTGAAGACGGCCGCCGGCACCTATGTGAGCAGCACCGACGTCAACACGATCTTCACGACGCTCCAGCTGAACGCTCGCAACGGCGACGGGTCGGCGAAGTATCCCTTTCCGCAGTCGGGCCGCAACAGCAATGGCACGCCCAAGGCGAAGCTGAGCGCCAGCGCCAACGACACGGCATGGAAGGCTTACATCACCTATGCGAAGGGGCTTAGCGGTACGTACAAGCAAAAGTACGGCTACCGCACGCTGCTGAGCTACTTGCAAAACAGCAAGAACGGTTGGTACGAATCGGAAGATCTGTGGCGGACGCCGCACTATCCCTTCCATGCGGTGAAGCAAGGAACGTCGCTCTTCTTCGACTTCCTCACGGATCTCGACTTCGGCGACGAGGTCGGCATCGTGAGCTACGGCACTTACGCCGTGAAGGAATGGGACCATCACGACGGCGAGGTCAACATCGACATCAGTCACGATCCGATCACGGACGACTACGCGACGCTCGATGCGATTCAGGTCCGCCATCAAGCCGGCCATTACGACGACTACACCGGCATGGGCGACGGCATCCTGAAAGGTCGTGAACTGCTCTTGGGCGTCGATAACGACGCCAATGACGATGGCTTCTCGCGGTACGGCGCACGGCCGACGATGATCGTCATGACCGACGGTCAGGCGAACCGCTACCCGTCGGGTTGGAACCTGCCGGCCAGCTTTAAATGGAAGGACTGGACCGACTACGACGGCAACGGCGTCGCCAACTACACGACGACCGACAAGAACAAGCAGTACGCTTTCTGGGAAGCGACCAAGGCGATTGACCGTGGAGCGACGCTCCACACGCTCGCCGTGGGAGCCGACGGAGATCGGGCCCTGATGGAAGCGATCGCTTACGCCGGCGGCGGCATCTACATCAACGTCCCGGGCGGCAGCACCGTGGGGGCGATGGAAACTCAGTTGCGAGACGCGTTCAAGCAGATCGCGTCGAAAGTTCCGCCGGCGAAGTTGGTGTACGAATTTCCGGAAAACTGACGCTCACGCTGCGTCGGTCGTTCGGCACGGTCTAGCCCCGGCCAAGCCTTTTGGTCGGGGCTATTCACTTGAGAGAAGATCGCTTAGCGGTTTTGCACCAAGCGGTTTTCCACGGCAAGGCAGCCGGCAGTGCTCGGTCGAGATGCTCGGTGTCCAAATCTCGGTTGCAGCCTGCCGGTTGCCGTTCGGCGGTTTCGTCAGTGGTTCGTGGTCAGTTGTCAGTTGCGAATGCCAGGGGCTCGAACCTCTGCGACAGCCGCCACTGACGACGGACAACGGACCACTGACTTTTTTGGTTTAGTCTTCATACGTCGCCGCGCTGCGGCGCTGCTTCGAGTAGCCGAGTCGCGAGCGATGGTTGCGCGTCTGATACTCCCCTTCCAGGAAGTAATAGCCTCCGAGCAGCTTGTAGAAGAACAGAATCAGCAGCGTGCCGCCGACGCCGACGAGCATGCCGAGCGGGCTAACGGGCACGATCCGCTCGCCTTCGGTGAAGTGGCTCACGACGCCGCAGCCCATCACCGTGCCGCCGACGCCCATCAGCACCGTGGCGATGGCGCCGCCCGGATCCCGGCCCGGCATGATCCCTTTGGCCAACAGGCCGATCACCGTCCCGAAGCCGATCCAGACCAGCACGTCGTTGACCAATTGCCGGGCGGAGTCGTTCATGACGACCCCCTGCGCTGCGTCGAAGCCTTCCATGGCGTCACCGTTTTTTTCTGATTACACGGGGCGAGCGGCGCTTGAAGAGCGCGTATGCCCCCAGATCTAACCTCGGTATTTTGCGGCCGGAACTGTACCAACTGCCGCCGCGTGCGAACAAGAGTGACGCATCGGATGCTAGCACTGCCGCGCGGCGTGAGCACCAGTTCCCAGCAGCGCACCAAACGCCGCCTCTCGCGCCACGCCCATTTAGCCCCGCCGCTTGCGGCGGGTTCGCGGGCTATCGCCCGCGGCTAAATGGGGTGAGTGGTTTGGCGAGGTTTTAACTTGCTCCGCGCAACAAAAAAGGTCGCGAGCGGCGTGTGCCAATCTCGCGACCTTCTTCATGTAACAAACTTCCGGCCTGATTGCGACTGGGTGGAGTCGCTGGAAGAAAGACGTGCGTCGAACAGCGCTGCGCGCTGCCATGTTGCCGATGCAGGCCTAATCCGATTAAATGGTCCTCCCGCCGAAATCTTGACCAGAAGCTTGATCTGTTATCTCCGCGGCCCCGACTCAAACATCGAGGGGTGGGAGTCTTTGTTACGTTGCAGCAAACTCATCGGTTCGCCATCCCCGCGAGCGTGACTATTTCTCACTCGCGAGGGACGGACATTACACCGTAATTTTAGTTCGCGGAATAGCGGCTGCGAGGAATTTTTCCGGTCGCAAAGCGTGTGCCGCTAGAGGGCGGACTATCGCAGATTTCGCGGATTTGCGCGAATCGAAGAGAAGCTAATTGAACCACGGCGGCACGACGATCACGACGTAGGAGACGAAATCACAAATTCATGTTTTTCGTCGTGTCCGTCGTGTCGTGGTGGTGATAAGCAGTTCGAGCTTTTACGCGAACAGCGCCGTCACCGCCGAGCCCTTCACCAGCTCCCGCGGCTGCTTCAGATGGTTGTAAACGATCGTCTGCGGCTCGATGCCGAGGGCGTAGTAGACCGTCGCCAGGAGTTCGGTCGGGTGGACCGGATTCTCGGCCGGCGCGCTGCCGGTCTTGTCGCTGCTGCCGTAAACGAGCCCGCGCTTGACGCCGCCGCCGGCCAGCATGCCGGTGAAGCAGTAGGGCCAGTGGTCGCGGCCGTCGTCGCTGTTGGCGTTGCCGGAGGTGCTGAGTCCCCGCTGCGGGCTGCGGCCGAATTCGCCAACGGCGACCACGAGCGTTTCGTCGAGCATCCCCCGCTGATCAAGGTCGTTCACGAGCATCGAGAGCCCCGAATCGAGCATCGGAGCCGCGACCGTTTTCAGTCGCGTGCTCAAGTCGGAATGCGTGTCGAACGAATGGTTCGCGCCGTTGGCCACATTGGGCCACAGTACTTCCACCACGCGGGTGCCCGCCTCGATTAGCCGCCGCGCCAGCAAACAGCTTTGGCCGAACGCGTTCTTGCCGTACGCTTCGCGCAGCGGCTCCGGTTCTTGGCTCAAGTCGAACGCTTGTCTCGCACGGCCCGAGACGATCAGGTCGAGGGCGCGTGTGTAATTCTCGTCAAGCTTGTAGTCGGCCACGGCTCGTTCGAGCGAGGGCATCCCTTGGCTGATGGCGTCGCGCAGCCGCGCCCGTCGCAGCAGCCGCGACGAGGGGACTTCCGCCCGCAACTCCAGGTCGGAGACGCTGATCCGCTCCATCTTCTGCAGATCGAGATCGTCGCCGTCGGGATAGAGCGTGTACGGATCGTACGCCTTACCGAGGAAGCCGGCGGAGCCTCCCTTGCCGATGACGTTGCTCTCCTGCAGCGGGCGCGGCAACATCACGAACGGCAGCATCGGCTCATTCGAGGGTCGCAGCGCCGTAATTTGCGCGCCAAAGTTCGGGAAGTCCTTCGGGCTCGGCGGTTCGAGCTGGCCCGAGGGGCTGACCTTGTCGGTCGTGTAGCCGGTCATCATCTGGTAGATGGCGGCGGTGTGATTGAACAGGCCGACCGGCTCGTACGCCATCGAACGGATGAGCGTCGTGCGATCGATCGTCTGGGCGAGTTTCGGCAGGAGCTCGGTGAACTTCACGCCAGGGATGACGGTCGAAATCGGCTTGAAGACGCTGCGGATGTTATCGGGGACGTCTTCTTTCGGGTCCCACAGATCGAGGTGGCTCGGACCTCCTTGGAGGTAGACCATGATCACGCTCTTCGCGGCGCCGAAGCCGCGCGGCGGCTTCGCGGCAGAGAGCGCCGTCGAGGCGGTGTCGGCGACCGCTCGTTGCAGGCCGAGGATGTCGGCGAGCGACAGTCCCAAGATTGATGAACCGCCGACGCGCAGCAACTCGCGGCGGGAAATCTTCGCGGGGCGATCGCATGTGTCGCGGCCAGCGGCGCCGGGGATGATCAGCATGGCGATTAGTCTCGCGTAATGAGGAGTGAGCGCGGCGAGCCGGGGCGTCCCGCCCCCGGTGCTACTCCCTCCATTATGACCATTTTCCCTCCGTTGGGGACAACCCTTTGCGTCGAGTCGCCAGGAGAATTCGGCGAATTGGGCCGTTCTAACCCGCTCCACCCGGGCGAATCGGCCTTGCCGCCGCTGCCCGCCGTCCCTAAAAGTTGGCTCGAAATAGCGGTCAAGCTACGCGCCGGCAACGACACTCGCCCCTAGCCGGAGGCGCACTTGCCTCCGGGCGCGTCCCGGAGGGCGTGGCCCTCCGGCTAATCGCCTCGACGTCAGTCATGCGTAGCGAACGTTCGAGTTATCGAGGGAGAACGGACATGACATTCAAATCAAAGCTCCGCGTGATCGCTTGCTCGGCCCTGCTGGCCGCGGTTGGGGTCGGCCTTACCGGCACGCCTGGCCGTGCCATCGAGATCGAAAACCTCCCCCGCCCCGTCACGCCTGCCGATCGTTTGAAGGAGGGGGGGCGACAAGTCAAGCTCTACGACATGCTGCGCGTCGGCTTGAAAGCGAAGACCGAGGCCGACTTCGAGTACATCGCCGAAGTGGTGAAACTCGTCGACGAGGGGAAGCTGCCGCGCGACATGGTCGACTCGAGTTTCCTCTACGCCCGCTACCGATATAAGACCCATCCCGGCAGCTTCAAACTCCGGCCCATGGTTTACTTCCAACCGTCGCTTACGGCGCGGGCGAAGAAGATCGGCGTGATCATTGAAGGAAGCGTCCTCTAGTCGCGGCGTCCCCAAGGCCGGCTAGCCAATCGAATGTCAATAGGTTACATTTCGGGAGCTAGCTGATTGCCTTTAACCGACGGGGACGTACGGGTCTATGGCCAAAAAACCAGCGAAGAAAGCTGCTCCAGCCAAGAAGAAGGCTCCCGTAAAAAAGGGGGCCAAGGCCGCCGTGAAGCCGGCTGGCGTCAAGAAGAAGGTCGCTAAAAAGGCCGTCAAGAAAGCACCCGCACCTGTGAAGAAAAAAGTCGTGAAGAAGGCCGCTGCAGCGGTCGCTACGAAAAAGCCGGTCGCCAAGAAGGCCGTTAAAAAGGTCGCCGCGTCGGCAGACGGCGCCCCCGTCAAGAAGAAGGTCGTCAAGCGCGTCCGCACCAAGGAAGTCCGCCTGAAGGCCTTCTGGGGCGTCTTCAATCAGACGATGCGCCGCGTCGCCGTCTTTGAATTCGGCGATCGCAAAGAAGCGGACAAGAAGGCTGACGACTTGACCAAGTCGGGAAAGTCGCCCCATTTTGTCCAGCTCGTCAAAGAGCAGATCGTCGAGTAGCTCTCGGCCGTTTGTGAGTTCTGAAGAATTGAACCGCCAAGTGCGCCAAGGAAATGCGGGGAGATGGAACCACGACGGCATGGTCAGCACGACGGAATCCAGTAATAGAAGGAACCGCCGATGAACGCTGATAAACGCAAATAGATTTTATCTGCGTTCATTCGCGTTTATCGGCGGTTCCTTTTTCTTGGTATTCCCTTGGCGTCCTTGGCGGTTCAATCTGCCGAACCCAGGATCGGCTGCAGTTTCTCGACCGTTTCCGGCTTCGCCAGATCGAGCTTGCCGAAGCCCCGCAACGCGCCGATTTTTAGCGCCGCGTCGTGATGCTCTTCGTAGTTGGTCACGAGCATCGTCGGCACGTGGGCGACGTCGGCCGCGTCTTTGATCTGACGGATCACCTCGATGCCGTCCGAGTAATCCATGTCGAGCTTGCGGTTCACCAGCACTAGGTCGATCTGGCCGTTCCGCAGTGCGGACAGCGCGTCGGCCGCTCCGTCGGCCTGCAACACTTCGCACTCGAAATGCTTGGCGAGAAAATGCCGGATCGACGAGTGATCGGGCCCGCAGTTGCCGACGTCGAGAACGCGCTTCTTCATTTTCCGTCCGGCGTGATCGCGAACAGGTGAGTCTGGTTGCCGATGTAAAGGACGTTCCCTGCCACGACAGGAGTGCCGTAGACGCTCGCTCCCATGTTACGCGTGCCGTAGAACGGCACCATCTCGCCGTCTTCTTCCTTCATCGCTTCGGACGGGTCGGCCGAGTGCTTGAAGACCGACACCTCGCCATCCTCGTCGCCGATATAGACCTTGTCTTCCACGATGAGCGGCGAGCCCCACGCGGCCGACAGCATGTCGTAGACCCAGTTCACCTTGCCGGTCTGGGCGTTCACGCAGTGGAACAGGCCGCTGAAGTCGGCGATGTAGAGGATGTCGTCGCGGATCGCAGCCGTGCCGATGCTGCGATGGAACTGCTCCTCGAACGCGATGTCCTTGTCGCCGTCGCGATCATCGATGCTGTATTCCCACACGACCGCCGAGTTCGGGTTCGCCCGGGCAAAGTCCCCTTCCTTCTCGACGACCGCTTGGACGCGCTTGTGAGCGATCGGGTTCTTCGGGTCGGAGGCGTTGAACGCGAGTTCCTTGCTGACGTCGCCTCGCTTGGTCGGATCGATGCACCAGAAGGTACCGACCCCTTCGCCATGTTCAGGATCCTGCCCGGTGGCGACGTAAACCTTATTGTCGTAGATCACCGGCGTCGAAATGATGTCGTTGCGGGTCCCCTTGCCCATCAGTTCGAGCTTGGCGGTTTTGGGATTCGAGTCGAACTTCCACAGCAGCTTGCTTTTGCCGTTATCGCCCGCAGGGTCGAAGCTGTAGATATAGCCGTCGCCGCCGCCGAAGATCACCTGCGCTTGCCCGTCGATCACGCCGTAAGCGGGCGACGACCATTGGCCGTGGTGGATGTTCAGCCCGGGCGACTTGTCGGTCCACAACACCTTGCCGGTGTTTTTATCGATCGCGAAGAAGCTCGGCGCGTCGGGCGCCGGGATGTAATTGTGCTCAACGTCGACGCCGTTGGAGGTGCAGACGAACAACACGTCACCGGCGGCGGTGAGCGAGCAGCTGCACATATTGTGCTGCGAGATGCCCATCTCCTTCATCATGTCGTAGATCCAGACGACGTCGGCTTCCTGCTGCAGATTGGCCGAGATGTTCGTCGCCTGGGCGTTCAGAGCGGCGATCTTTTCTTGCGTCTTGGCGTCAGGATTCGGCGTCGCTTGCAATTGCTTGATCTGCGCCGCAATCTGCGCCTTGCGCTGAGCGATCTGGGCGTCGATCACCTTCTGCTCGTCGACATACGGGCCATCGTTCTCTTTGTCGTAAAAACCTTCGGCGTCGAGGCAGCGAACCTCGCCCATATTGGTGACGAACCATATCCGATCACCCTCGGCATACGCGGCGCTGCAGACGCCTTGCAGCGGCCAGTCGTAGACGCGGCCGGCGGGATGCTTTTCGTTGGTGTGCTGCCACAGGAACTTGCCGTCCTTAATGTCGAAGGCGAGCATGCAACCGAGATCGGTCCCCGGCGCAAAGCGTTTGATCCATTCGCCGCCGTTGTTCGTGCCGACGAAAACCTTACCGTTGTTGATGACGGGGTTGCCGTAAGTCTGCGAACCGAGCTTCGAGACCCACTTGATGTTTTGCGCGTCGGTAGGATCCCAGACGCCGGTCTTGTAGTCGAACTCGCCGATCTCCCACTCAGTCGGAATGTCCTTGCCGACCGGCGTGTTGTTGCGGATCGAAGAACCGCCCCATTGCGACCAGTTGACGTTTGGCTGATTCGCGTCGGCTGCGGGCGCTGCGGCCGATTGGGCGGCTGCAGTGGCCTTCGGGTCTTTCGGCGCCGGCACGTCGGCGGCGATCGCCAAGCTGAGGGCGCCATACCCGGTCAGTCCAAACAGGGCCAGCAGACTCGCGACGCTGAGGGTTCGTTTGCTCATGGAAAAGCTCGATGGTTCCAAAAGTTTCTTGCGTTGATTTGGCGAGCCGCGGGGTTTATCCCCGCGGCCATCCCGCCGCAAGCGGCGGGGCTAAATGGGCGTGTTAGCGTTGCAAACCGAATCGGGCAGTCAGGGGGCGGGTTCCTAAAACGAACCCCTATCCCCATCGATACGCACCCCGCCCGCTACTCGTTTGGCATGACCGAAATATTATCCATGTAAAATTCGGCTTCCTGCGCCTGACCGAAAATACCGGGACTACCGGTCGTGATCGGCGATTTGTCGATCATTTCCACCGTCCACTCCTTCGGCTCGTCCTGGTCGCGGAGCCAGACTTTGCCCTTCACGTCGGCCGTACCGTCAACCTGCTTCACCTGCAGCTTCATCCGATACCAGACCCCTGGTTGCGGGTTAAACTCCACTTCCGCCGCTGTCCGGTGGTCGTGGGCCAGCCAGCTATACAGTCGAACCCGTTTGTCGCCCGAGCGGAGGGCCAGCGTGTAGCCGCTGTCGATGACGCCGGCGTCGGGGAGCCGGCCATTCTTCTCCGTCAGCCGAAAGTCAGCCTGGATCGTGTAGTCGGTCATGTCGCCGGGGCCCATGAACAGCTGGCTCCGCGTGCCAAGCTTGTTGTTCGGGTCGGCTGGCGTCGGCAGGACGTCCTTCTTCTTGGCGACCTTGCTTCCTTCGAGATCCTCGATGACATACCGGATGCGGCCGCCGATCCAGCTCAGCGGCATGTCCTTCTCCTTCTCGAAATCGAACTGCCACGGCAGCGGCGGCACGAGGCGGACCCGCGCCTTGGCCGTTAGCTCGCCAACGGTGCAAATCACCAGCGAACCTGAGTGGCCGTCGCGCTTCGAGGCGGTATAAGTTCCATCTGCCGCCACAGCGCCAGGGCCGTTGACGGTGAACTTCGCTTCCTCCGGCGTCGCGATCCGCAGGAACTGGCCGCGGGCGTTGAACAATCGCGGCGTGAACTTCTGCGTCCCTTCCGGCGCCACGGTGGCGTCGTATGGCGAGAGGAGCAGCGTCGCCGGCTTCTCGTCGGCCGACACCGGCGGCTCTTGCTCCGGCGTCGGCAGCGGATCGGCCGACGGCTCAACCCCCTCGGCGCCAATGCAGTAGAGCGCTTCGGAAGTCGGCAGGTAGATCCGGCCGTGCGAGACGATCGGCGAGCCGTCGTTCTGATCTGCAGCGTTGAGCCGCAATTTCTGAATGACGCTGGCGCCGTCAGGCTTCGGCTTCAGGGCGTACCAGATGCCGGTGTTCGTGCAGAGGTAAACTTTGCCGTCGGCGTAGATGGGGGTGCTGCGCATCACCGTGCCGAGCGCCTGCTTGCCGACCAACTCGCCCGTCGCCGGATCGAGGATCTGCAACTTCGCCCCGTCGGTGACGACCCAGAGCCGATCGCCGACCATCACCGGCGAGCTTTTGCCGGCCATCAGGGTGTATTGAATCCAGTTCTGCTTGCCTGTCAGATCGCCGCGGAGCGTGGCGTCGATCGCCACGACGGCGCCTTGCGTGCTGCCGACCAGGTTTTCTTCGCTATGGCCGCAATAGACGACGTTATCGATGACGATCGGCGACGCGTTGATGCTCCGGCGGCTCAGCGGGTAGTTCCAGAGCTGCTTGCCGGTCCGGGGTTGGAGGCCCCACAGCTTGCCGTCGGCGCCGCCGAAGATCAGCTGGGCTTCGCCGCCGACGATTTCCGCCACCGGCGTGCTGTAATTGGTGTCGGGGGGCGAAAGCGTTGTCCCGTTGAGCCACCGCAACTCGCCCGTCTTCTTGTCGAACGCCATGAAGCGGTGCGCCGGCCGAGCCAGCCCGTCAAACTCAGGCGTGTCCCCCCAACTCACCAAGATGGCGCTGATCAGCACCAGGTCGTCAAAGACGATCGGGTTGTTCGTACGGCCGCCGTAGGTGGTGATCGTGCCGAACTGCTCAGCCAAGTTGCGCGACCAGAGAATCTTGCCCGACTCGCCGTCGATGCAAGCAAAGAGACCGCCGACCCCTTGCGCGTAGATGTATCCTGTCTCAGGATCGCCGACGACGTTCGACCAACCAAGACGCGTGTCGGGAACGTCAGTCAGATAAACGTCGAGACGCCGTTCCCAGACGCGCTCGCCCGTAGCGGCGTTGACGCAGACGACCTTCTCACCTTCATCGACAGAGCCCGGCTTGTCGCGGACCGTGACATAGAGCTTGCCGCGCAAGACGATGGGAGTGGAGCGCGTGCCGAGGTCGGAACGCTTCCAGAGAAGATTCCCCTTGTCGCCCCCTTTGGGATTCCACTTCTCGACAAGGTTCTTCTCGGTCGAGGTCGAGTTCTGCTGCGGACCGCGCCAGTTCGCCCAATCCATCGGATCGAGGGCGACCGGTTCCGCGGGGGCCGCCGCCTCCTCTTTCTTGTCGGTCGCCTCCGCCGCCGGCGCGGCAGGTTTGGCCGGCACCGCGGCCGCTGGTTTTTCGGCGGCCTTTTCTTGGGCGCCAACTGGACACGTCGTCGCGAGGTTCGCCAACGTCGCCAACGTCAGCATGGTCAACGAGAGGCGCGTGAACACCCTAGAAGTCGCAGTAGTCGCAGCGAGGCCGAGCGGTCGGAGCGTCATGAAGGTTCTCTTGCGATTCGGTTCGGACGTGAGGGGCCGAAGTGCGCCTCGACCTTGCCTGGGAGAAGCCGGGTCGCACGTTGGGAAGGGAATTCGGTCGGAAGGCGGATGGGGATCGCTCCCCCTCCTCAAAGCAGGGCTCGCCGCGTTCAATCTGTTCCTGGCAGACCTTGCCGATTGGGTCGACGCCAGGCGGTGGGTAGGGTTTGCCGCCTGGGTCGCTGCGCCAGCCGCCGTGCGTGCGAGCATGGTAAACCATAACAGATTTTCCGGCTGTGAGCCATGCTCGGGAAGGGGTGTTGGGCCTACAACCGGACCCCCGGGAACAGCCTCCGTGGACGGCAAAGTTTGCCCAACAGTTGACGTAAGCCACTTGCTGAAAATTACTTCCGCACTTCTCAAGGCTCGTCTCGGCACGGGCCGATATCACGGGTGTCGCAAGCCAAGCACTCACGTGTCACTGCGACACAAGCATAGAGCGACGGCAACCGGTAGTGACTGATACGAGCCATGGACTGGCTCGACCGGAGCCGCCGCCCACCAGTGGGGGTGATCCCCGCGACAACCCGCCTTGCCGACCTCGGCCCCGCCTCGGCTTAACTCCCGCCCCGTACATTCCCGCCCCCCGGCCGTCTCGGCCGAAACCTGTCGCCACGACAGTCACAGGGAGTGATCCGCCGCGCGAGCGCCGTGACGTCAAGATGTCGCTGTGGTTGCCCCTCACGCAAAAGGAGACGTGGTTCGATGAAAGGTAACTTGTTGGGAGCGCTGTTGGTGAGCGTCTGCCTGGCAGGCCAGAGCTTCGGCGCTGGCATGCTGGACCGGATGCTCGGCGGCGGCTGCGGCTGCGACTCGAGCGAGCCGTCTTGTTGCTGCGAGAAGTCTTGTGGTTGCGCCAGCGATGACTGCTGCGAAGATCCCTGCTGTGGATCGAGCTGCGGAAAATCTCGCTGCTGCATCCTCGGAGGGCTGTTCGGCGGCAAGCACAAGAACAACTGCTGCGAAGCCAGCTGCGGTTGCGAAGATGAGTGCTGCGACGACGGCTGCTGCGGTGACGACGCTTGCTGCGAAGAAGCCAGCTGCGGTTGCCCGGACGACTCGTGCTGCGACAAGGGTTGCGGCTGCAAGAAGGGTTGCTGCTTGCAGGGTTGCTGCTTGCTGAACCTGTTTAGCGGCAGACACAAGTGCGGCAAAGACAGCTGCTGCGAAGCCAGCTGCGGTTGCGAAGACCCGTGCTGCGCCACCGACGGCTGCGGCGACGACAGCTGCTGCGAAGAAGCCAGCTGCGGTTGCCCGGACGACTGCTGCGAAGAAGCCAGCTGCGGTTGTGCTGCTAAGAGCTGCTGCAAGAGAGGTTGCTTCCTGAGCCGCTTGTTCGCTCGTAAGGGTTGCGGCAAGAGCAGCTGCTGCGAAGCCAGCTGCGGCTGCGACGACTCGTGCTGCGAAGCGAGCTGCGGTTGCGACAGCGGCTGCACCAGCGGCTGCTCGTCGTGTGCTCCGGCTGCCGGTGAGGCTGCTGCCCCTGAGGCTGCTCCGATTCCGCCGGCCCCGGTCGCTGACCCGGCTGCTCGGATTGCCCAGCCCCGTAAGGTCGTCTCGGCCAGCTTCGTCCGCTAGGACATAGCAACCGACCGACAATAGAGACCCCCTCTGAGGACCTGTCTCGAGCCTTCGGGCTCGGGGCAGGTTCTTTTTGTTGGTAGATGCAAAAGTAGCCGCGGGTCAACGACCCGCCGGAGCGGTGGAGGAAGTTGCGAGCAGTCGGCATCCAACGACGCGGAACAACGTGGAACTCCCCGAAACTTTTTCGCCTCCCGTGTAATTCACGACAAACGTACGTCAGATTCCATGTTGTCACAACATTTTGGCCGTCATCGCTTACCATGGATGCTAGCGTCTTTTGCCGTGGTCTGTACGCTCTTTGTGTATCTGGGTGAGTTCTATAGAGTTCAGCATCCATTGAAAGGCAGCTTAGAGTTCGTCTTGGGGGCGGCGGAATTGTTTGGATGGTTTGTTCTTGGTGATGATGCCTCCCGATTCCAGCTTTACTCCGCAGGGATGCCTCTTGCGTTGCTTGTAAATGGAGCGGTTTTTTGGTTGTTAGGATATGCTTTGAACAAAATCATTCAGCGTTGACGTAGGGAGCGAGGGACGGGTAGCGCCGAGCGCTGCCCAAGACGTGGATCCAACTTCAACATCCAACTGCAATAGCCCCTTAGCCAATGCCCCCGCGGAACCTCACCGCCGCCCTTCTCCTCGCCTCCCTAGCGTGGCTCGCGCCGATATCCCGAGCGCAACAGCCGACCGCCGCGATCGACCCGAGCCGCGCGAAACTCGCCGCCTCGATCAGCCAGCTCCTCGAAGACGCCATCCCCGTCAACTACGACAAGCGTAAAGACTGGGGCGCCCAAACCGAAATGGTCGTCGGCCTCCGCACCGAAGGGAGCGGCCTCCACACGAAGATCCACCGCAAGAAGAAAATGGTGGACCACGGCGTCTGGAAGCACTACCGCCTGCGCGTCGTCGAGCCGGAGCAAAACCTCTCGGTCCAACTCACGCGCCTCGAACCGATCGCCGGCGGCCGCGTCGGCTTCACGCTCCGCATCGACGCCAAGCTCGACGCCTGGGCCCGCGCGAAGATCTACCAGTACGGCGTCCACATCATCGCCCTGGAAGTCGAAGGCGACATGCGGATGATCCTCGACCTCTCGGGCGAGATCGGCCTGCAAGTCGCGACGGTCAGCGGATCGCCCGGCATGACGGTCGACCCCCGCGTCACCGAAGCCCGCCTGCAACTTGAGGAGTTCCACATCCGTCGCGTGAGCGAAGCCCGCGGCCCGATCGTGAAGGAACTGAGCGGCGGCGTCCGTCGCCTGGTCGAAGAGGAAGCGAACGGCCCGGAGCTAGTTGAAAAGCTCAACCGCGCGATCGACAAAAAACGAGATCGCTTGGTCTTCAGCACTGCGGACTGGCTAAAATCCCCCTGGCAAGCCGCCCAGTAACCACAGGTCAACAACCAAGCGAGCCGCGGGGTTCATCCCCGCGGTAGGCAGCGCGCTCACCCCAGCCGGAGGCCCACAGCCTCCGGTCAGCGCCACGCTCCGAGACGCCACCTCCAACAGCGTCGGGAGCCTTGCCACGTTCAAGCGGCATGGAACGCGACTCGCCGCCTCCGCCCGGACCGCGTGGCGGTCCGGCTAATCGCAAAGCGATTTGCAGAAACGGTCGTCGCGTACATTCCTCTTGTTCGTGGCGCATTCGCGAGCAATGATGCCGATGGGCCGCTGTCTCAGCGATCCAATTTGCGATTCCTCTCGAAGTATTCGCCGCGTGCATTCTTTTCTCGCTATCGTCGCTTACGTCGCTGTGCTGCTGGCAGCCGCGGTGATGGCCTTCGGGGCGTCGCTAGGAATCGTTGTTTCGCTTCTGGTGGCAGGCTTTTGGCGGATAGCGTTTGCCGGCCAGGTGCGAATTCGAGCGATTGAAGTTGTGCTTGTGGTGCTGATTCTCGGCGTGACGATGATTTCGGCTGCGCTCGAAAGCGTGCACAAAGATGGACGCATGAATTCTAAGATTGCGACGTGCGAGACGAACCTTTTCCAGCTCGCACACAGTTTGCTTTACTATTCGACGCGAAAGGGGCAACTTCCACAGGCCATAAGCAATGGGCCGAGCGGTCGGCCATATCATAGTTGGCGCATCTTGATGCTGCCTACGATCGAGCAACCTGATATTGCTGACGCCTATAACTGGGAGGAACCCTGGGACAGTCCGCACAATTCCGACTTAGTATCGGCTCAGATCGACGTGTTCCAATGCCCGAGCGACTACTCGTTATTCCACGAGCGACGCCCAGCGACGACGAGCTACTTCGCCATTGTCGGTCCTCAAACGGCCTGGCCACTGGATCGAGGCTTGCCGCTCGATGAGATTACCGACGGTCGCGAACAAACGATCTTGCTCCTTGAAGCCGCTGGGCTAGAAGTGCCGTGGGGGAAACCACAAGATCTCTCGTTCGACGAGGCGGTTAGCATTCTGACATCGGAACCCGACGATCGCGTTGCTCACATTGGGGGCGTCAACGCCGCCTTTGCTAACGGTTCGGTTCGCTTCCTGCCTGTCCCGATGAACCGCAAGATGGCCGAAGCATTGCTGACCGCCCGCGGGGGAGAGCGGATCGATTGGAGCACTTTTGAACGTGATGCACAGCCACAACCCGGCCAAAGGCATCGCTTCCAAGTGACTCGCTACCCATTGATCGCCTTTGCGATCGTCGCTCTGTGGCCCTTCCGGTGGCTCCTCCGCAAACGCCCCGCCTTAGCCCCCGGTTCTTCAAACCGGGCGTCCGAACCCGGCGAGTAAAGCGAAAGACTTCGACGTGTCGCGATGCAATCGCGATTCACGCCGAGCGCGCCCGCTTTGCCGTCACAAAGTGCTCCGGCGGCAGCAGCATTGAGGTCACGCGGAAGCCGAACTTCTCACCGACCTTCACCGCCTCGCCCACGGCGACGGCGTTCTCGCCCACCAGCAGTCGCAGCAGCTCTTCGCACCCTTTCTCGAATTTGATGATCGATCCCGGCGCCAAGGCGATCACTTCTTGCAGCGTCTCCTTTTTGCTGGCGAGCTCCACGCTGATCGGCACGCTGATCTTCAGCAGACTGCGCGAGTAGCCCGGCAAGCCGCTGAAGTCGGGCGGTTGTGAACTCGCTGCAGCCGGTTTCGGCGCAGCGGCTGCCGGTCGTGGGGCAGCGGCCGGCTTCGGCGCCGGTTTGGCTTCTGCGGGCGGAGTTGCAGGCGTGGCAGCCGTAGGGGCCGCGCTTGCCGCCGCCGGCGCAGCGAGCAACTGAGCTGGCGCGGCCAGCGGCCAAATCAGCCGCAGGCTTCCCGACTTCTCGCCGCTCGTCAGCTGCAGCGCCACCTGCGTGGCGTCGTCGCTCATCCCGGCGGCGGCGAGCGCCGCCTTCAAGTTAGCGACATAGCTTGTCTTCGCATCGCCGACCGGCAGCGCCTCGGGCAAGACGATCATGCCGAGTTCTTGTGCCAGCGTTGCTAGCTTACTTTTCCCGGTCGCGTCGGGCGTTTTGTACCAATCGGGGAGCAGACCAGACGCTTCGGGCAGCACCGCGGCCAAACCCGCATCGCCCACATGGAACACCAGGGCCAACCCCGGACCGTCCATTTCGTCCGCGGCGCCAGACGTTGCGTAGGTCGTCGCCTCGCCCACGGTCAGCGCGTAGGCCCCGTCGAGGGCCCTCTGCAGGGCCTCGGCCGCATCGCCGGCGCCGCCGCGGCACATCTCTAGCAGCGAGCCGGCAAGTTCGGGGTTCAGTTCGCTCATGTCGGCTGTGCAGAGAGGAGGAAAGCCGCGCCGCTATCAGCGCATGGAACGCCGGGACGCTATCGCATAGTCATTATCGTCCCCCTAACCGGCAAACTTGATCTTCCTGCCCCGTTGGTCGCCTGCCAGCCAGCCCGTCGCGAGCGCAGCCCTCGCAGCCGCCTCCGATATCCAATCGGTCGCGTAGGTTTTCGCGAATCGCCCCAAATAACGCGATGGTCAGTCCCGCTCGCTTGGTTCAGCAGTTCCGGCACGGCGCTTGCGAATTGGTTCACGCCATGGGGGACTAACTTCCAGGATCGGTCCACGAACCAGAACTCGCAGTCCAATTTCAGTTTTGCAGAGGAGAAGTCACGATGAGAAGGTACGTCACCAAAGCGAAGACGCTGCTCGGCGTCTCCGTGCTGCTTATATCGCCAGCCGCGTTTGCACAGAGCGTCGACGTTGGCGGTACGGTCGATGCCGCGACTGGGGGAGCGGCGGCAGCCGTTGATTCCTCCGCAGGAGTCGCCACAGGCGCGAGCGGCACGAACTCGGCCTCGTCCGGGCTCGGCGCTGCCGCCAATATCGCGTCACAAGCCAACTCTGGCGCGGCCAACGTCGCCGCGTCGACGTCGCAACCCGCAGCGAACATCGGCGGACAAACTGGCGTCGGGGCTGAAGTCGCCGCCCCGCCTGTGCCGCAAACGCAAGGCGCTCTCCAAGCCGACCTGAAGGCCGCGCCTGGCCAAGCTGGCGTCGGCGCCGCTGCCGGTGCCGCTGCTCAACCTGGACTCGCCGCCGGCGCGAATGCGAACGTCGGCGCAAACGCCGCTGCGCTCGCGAACGATCGCACCGCTCGTTGGCGCTTCAAGCAACACAACGGCGAATGGTGGTACTGGAACCCCGGCAACTACTGGCAGTATCACCGCGACGGTAATTGGAGCCGTTTCGACCAAGCCAACTACAGCTACCCGCAAGGCTATCGCCCAGGGTTGCAAGGCAATATCGGCGTTCGCGGCTATGGGTATGATCAAGGCTACGGCCAGCGTAACTACGGCTATGGCAATGGCGGCTACCGTTACGGCGCCGGTTACCGCGGCAACGGCTATGGTTACGGCAACGGAAACGGTTACGGCAATCAGAACTACGGCAACCAAGGCTACCGTGCCGGAGCCAACGTCGGCGGAGCCATCGGCGGTGCGATCGGCGGCAACAATGGCGCTAATGTTGGTGCTGCCATCGGCGGAGCCATCGGGGCCGACTAAGGAATAGCATGCTCAATGCTGTGTGACTCGGAGATTTAACTCTCTCCGGCGGGTGGATCGTCCAGTGGACGGTCCGCCCGTTTTTTTGTGCGCCGACCAGAAAAAGCCCCCTGCGAACCCCACGCTGCCGGCTCGTGCCATTTCTCCTATAATGAAAGCGTCTGTCATTCTGAGCAGAGCGAAGAATCTGGAACCCTAACTAGGTTCTAGATTCTTCGCTCTGCTCAGAATGACCTGCGACGCCCTCAATGCACCACCCGGCCCCATCGCCGCCGCCCATGACCATCGCCGCACCCGCCGCCCCGCAGTTCGAACTGCAACCCTACAAGTCGCTCTCGAACGACGAGCTCCAGCAACGCATCGACAAAATTCGCCAGCAGCTCGGTTCTAAGCTGCTGATCCTCGGCCATCATTACCAGCAGGATGAAGTGATCGCGCTGGCCGATCTCAGCGGCGACAGCTACCAGCTCAGCCAGATGGCCGCCGCGAGCGCCGATTGCCGCTACATCGCTTTCTGCGGCGTCCACTTCATGGCCGAGACGGCTGACATCCTCGCGAACCGCCCCGACAAGCTCGCCGAGCGCGCCGGCGAACGCGTCCAAGTCGTCCTCCCCGATCTCGCCGCCGGCTGCTCGATGGCCGATATGGCCGGCATCCGGCAAATTGAATCGGCGTGGGATCAACTTGCCGAAGTGATCGATACCGAGGACATCACCCCGGTCACCTACATCAACTCGGCAGCGAGTTTGAAAGCGTTCGTCGGCCGCCACGGCGGCATCGTCTGCACCAGCAGCAACGCGAAAGCGGCGCTCGACTGGTCCTTCGCCCGCACCAGCCGCGTGATGTTCTTCCCTGACCAGCACCTCGGCCGTAACACGGCGATGGGTATGGGCATCCCGCTCGATCAGATGCCGGTCTGGGATCCGTACGCCGACGAACTCGGCGGCAGCACCGCAGAGCAAATCCAAGCGAGCCGCGTGATCCTCTGGAAGGGGCACTGCAGCGTTCACCAGATGTTCCGCCCCGAGCATGTCGCGCTGGCGCGGAAGAATCATCCCGGCATCAAGATTCTCGTCCACCCCGAATGCCCGCGCGAGGTCTTCGAACTCGCCGACGAGTCGGGGAGCACGGGCAAGATCATCAAGACCGTCGAAGCTGCCCCGCCAGGGACCAAGTGGTCGATCGGCACGGAACTGCACCTGGTGAACCGCCTCAAACAGCAACACCCCGAGCAAGAGATTCACTTCCTCTCGCCGGTCGTCTGCATGTGCGCGACGATGTACCGCATCGATCTCGCCCACCTGGCGTGGAGCCTCGAAAACCTCGCCGCCGGCACGCCGGTGAACATCATCGAAGTCGATGAAGAGACCGCGAAGTGGTCGCTCGTCGCGCTCGAACGGATGCTCGAAGTGAAGTAGCTTTTTAGCCCCCGGTTCTTCAAACCGGGGGTATGCGGCGTCGCGCGAAGCTCCCGGTTTGAAGAACCGGGGGCTAATGGCACAACCTCTATTTCCCAACAAGCCTCGCCGTAATCTCCGCCACATGCCGCCCCTGGAACCGCGCAATCGCCAACTCGTTCGCGCTCGGCTGCCGCGAACCATCGCCCCCCGCCAGCGTCCCCGCCCCATACGGAGACCCGCCGGTGATTTCGTTCATGTTCGTCAGCTCCTGGCAGCTGTACGGCACGCCGACGATGATCATGCCGTGATGCAGTAGCGTCGTGTGAAAGCTAGTGATCGTCGTCTCCTGCCCGCCATGCTGCGTGCCGGTGCTGGTAAAGACGCTGCCGACCTTGCCGATCAGCGCTCCCTTTGCCCACAGCCCGCCCGTCTGATCGAGAAAGTTGCGCATCTGCGCCGCCATATTTCCGAATCGCGTCGGCGTGCCGAAGATGATCGCATCCGCATCGGCGAGTTGCGCCGGCGTCGCCAACGGCACGCTCGCAAAACCGTCGCGAGTCTTCTTCGCCCCGCTCTTCTCGAGCGCTGCGTCAGGAATCAACTCCGCCACCTGAAAGAGCGAAACCTCCGCCCCCGCCACACTCTTCGCTCCTTCAACAACGGCCTCGGCCATCTGATGAATGTGGCCGTACATACTGTAAAAAATGACCTGAATCTTCATCGCAACTTCCTTTCCAATGACCCCGCCAATGCACCCCTTTTAGCCCCCGGTTATTCAAAACCGTGGACCAACTGTCGGCTCACGATCATACCACGCACTTCACTTGCCGCCGCCCAGCTTTCAACGACAATAACAGGCATGAATGCCGCCGCCACATCGTCGCCCATTAAGTCGCCGACTTCCGCATCCGTCGAAGGTTCGCGCTTCCTGAATATCGCCCTCGCCGCGACCGTGGCCCTCAGCGCTTGGCTCATCTTCCAAGTCCAGCCGATGGTCGCCAAGCGGATTCTTCCCTGGTTCGGCGGCGGCACTGCCGTTTGGACCACGGTAATGCTCTTTTTCCAGTCGGCTCTCTTCTTCGGTTACCTCTACGCCCATCTCTCCACGCGCTGGCTCACGCCCGCTCGTCAGGTGCGCTTTCACATCGCCCTCCTTGCCGCGGCGGCGATGCTCGCCGCGATTCTCGGCGTCCTGCCTACCGACAGTTGGCGTCCCAGCGACAACCAACAACCCGCGCTCCATATCCTCTTCATGTTGTCCGTTGCGGTCGGACTCCCTTACTTGGCGCTTGCAGCCACGGCGCCGTTGACGCAAGTCTGGTTCGCTCGCGTTCATCCCGGCCGCTCTCCCTATCGACTCTACGCCCTGTCGAACGCCGGATCGTTGGCCGCTCTCCTCAGCTATCCCTTTCTCGTGGAGCCGAATCTCGGCGTCGCCGCCCAAGGAACCGCGTGGGCGTCGCTCTTCGTCATCTTCGCAGTGCTTTGCACAGCGAGCGGCTTGGCCTCGTTATGGTCCTCTTCGGCAGGCTCAGCCAGCGATCGTGCTATCGCGCACGCCGCGACCGCCTCGAAGGCCGACGTCGACGACTCCAAACGTCCGCTGCAACGTTTCTTTTGGCTCGCCCTGCCGGCGCTCGCGTCGGTGGCCCTCCTGGCGATCACTAACCACCTCTGCCAGGACATTCTCTCGGCACCGCTCCTGTGGATTGCGCCGATGGTCGTCTACCTGCTCAGCTTCATCCTCACCTTCGATAGCGATCGCTGGTATCGTCGCGACGTCTGGATGCCGCTGGGAGCCGTGGCGTCGTTCGCGGCGGCGCTGTCGTGGCAACGCAGGATTCACGTTGACGTCAGCGTGTTGCTCGCCATCAATCTCACGCTGCTCGCGTCGATTTGCATGATCTGCCACGGCGAGCTTGTGCGCCTGCGTCCCGCCGCTCGCCGATTGACTGCCTTTTATCTCAGCATCGCGGCCGGCGGCGCTATCGGCGGCCTGCTCGTCGGCATCGTGGCGCCGCTAGTGCTGAACGATTATTACGAGCTCCAGCTAGGCGTTATCGCGGTCTGGCTGCTCGCGTTCGTTTTGCTAGTGACCGACAAGAAATCACCCTACTTTGATGGCGGTAAGGGGTTGGTCTTCAAAAGTCTTCTAGCCATGGCCGGCCTCTTGGCCGCCCTGTGCGTCTTGATGTACGCCGGCGTGTCGCGTCAATGGGCCGGTCACATGGCCCAGGATCGCAGCTTCTTCGGCGTCCTCAAAGTCCGCTATCTTCGCGCCTCCACGGGGGAAGAATATTACGGACTGACGAACGGCCGTATTTCTCACGGCGGCCAATTTAAAGAACCCGAGCACCATCGCGTGCCGATGCTCTACTACCATCCCGATACCGGCGTCGGCAAGGTTCTCGTCCAGCACGACCCAGAGCATCCCCGTCGCGTCGGCGTCATCGGTCTCGGCGCCGGCACGATTGCCGCGTTCGCCGAGCCAAAAGAAACATTTCGTTTCTACGACATCAATCCCCAGGTGATCACTTACGCCGAACGAATATTCTCCTACCTCGACGACGCCCGTAATCGGGGCGCCGCCATCGAAATCGTTGAAGGCGACGCCCGTCTGGCGCTTGAGAGCGAACCGCCGCAAAACTTCGACGTCCTAGTGCTCGACGCCTTCAACAGCGACGCCATCCCCGCCCATCTCCTCACCCTGGAGGCGTTCGAGCTCTACCTGCGCCATCTTCAAGACCCCGACGGTATCATCGCTGTTCACATTTCCAGCGACCATCTTGAGCTAACGCCGGTCGTCCGCGCAGCCGCCGAACATTTCAATCTCGACGGTATTGTCCTCGAGGGCGTGCCCGACGGCACCCCGAACACCGCCCCCTGCGTCTGGGTGCTGCTCGGTCGCGGCGAGGGCAGGCTGTCCGGGCAAGGCATTGGAACGCCGTTGTCCGAACATGCCAAGGATCGCCCCGCGGTAAACTGGACCGACGACTACAGCTCGCTACTCGACGTGCTGGTGCATTGAGGCTGACGGGTCAGTCACATTGCTGCGAGCCTCGCCCTCCCTAGATCTCTTCTCGCTAAACTCCTCTTGCCAATTATGACGGCAGTCATAATACTACCCGCGTCGTAGTTTAGCCTCTCGTTGGTCTCGAACCGCTCGCGACGCCGATGCCCCCCAAAAAGCCGCTCGCCCGACTCGCCGCCGGCGAACTCGAAATGCTCCAGATGCTCTGGCGCGAAGGGAGCGTCACGATCAGCGAGGCCCAGCAAGCACTGGGCCTGCCGATCGGCTACACCACCGTCCAGACGCGGCTCAACCGTCTGGTGAAGAAGGGCGCCGCCGCCCGTACGACGCTGCGTCCCGCCAAGTATTCCGCCGCCGTCACCGCCGCCGACGTCGGCCAGACCGATCTCGATACGCTCGTCGAGCGGGTGACCGCCGGCCGCGTGACGCCGTTGGTCGCGCACCTGCTCGAACGCCATAAACTCTCCGCCGCCGAGATCCAGGAACTAAAAGCTCTCGTCGCCGCGGCGGAACGCAAGTCCCGGGGTTGCCAATCGTAGCGAGGTTCGCATGACGCCAGCCGACATCGCCGCCGCCCTGCTCCGCACGACGCTCGCCACATCGGCCGCCGCGCTCGCCGCGTGGGCGCTGCTCGCCTGGCTCCGCATCGACGCCCCGCGAATCCACCGCATCGCGTGGCTGCTGGTCATCGCCCAAGGCTGGCTCTTCTTCCCGTTAACGATCGAAATCGAAACAGAGTCACCTCCAACAACAACAACCAAGCGAGCCGCTGGCCTTGTGCCAGCGGGAATCACCGAACGATCGTCAATCGCGTTCCTGACTGAAGCCCTACGGTGTCGAGAGCCTTTTGCGACTAGCGACTCTCCATTAATGGATGCCCGACAGTCGCCAAAGGCTCTCGACCCCCTCTCGCTTCCCATCATCGCGATCGCCTCATGGCTCCTCGGCGCGATCACCCTCGCCGCCATCGCCGTTTATCGTTACTGGCAAGTCCTCCGCACGCTCCCCCTCGGTTCGCCCCCCGACGACCCCGCCTGGCAAGCCGAATGGCATGCCGCCCGCACCGCCGCGCAACTCCGCCGCCGCCAACCCGTCGACCTCCGCATCACCACGAGCCTCGGCCCGCTCCTCCACTGGGCGCCGTGGGCCTACCTGATCCTCGTCCCGCGCCCCCTCTGGACCGCGCTCGCCGCCCCCCAGCGTCAGGCGATCCTTCGCCACGAACTCGCCCACCTCCGCCGCGGCGACCTCTGGAAATCGCTCGCCATTCGCATCCTCGCCCTGCCGCAATGGTTCAACCCGCTCGCGTGGCGCGCGATCCGCCGCTTCGACGAAGCCGCCGAATGGGCCTGCGACGACGCAGCCGCCGCGACCACCGACGGCAGGCTGACGTTCGCCGAGTCCCTGCTCCAATCCGCCGAGTACGCTGTCCCCTTCCCCGCCAGCGCCCCCGCCGCCCGCGGCGTGCTGACGCGAAGAACTCATCGCCTCGTTAGTCCTAGATTCAAGGAGGAATCGAAGATGAAACTGCTCGTCCCGCCGCTGCTCTTGCTGCTGCTCGCCATGTTCCAAACGCTTCGCATCGAGCGCGTCGTCGCCGATGAGACGCCCCAAGAGCCACTCAGCTTCCAAGACTGGTCTCTTGTAGAGCAACTACGAATTCCAGTCGGCGAACGCCTCAAGAATACAGAGAGACTACACTCGCAATTGAAGCTTTGCGCCGAAATGCATCGTCGGTTCGATTACGCTGCGAAGGCCATTTACACGATCGAGCCGCCCGACGTTGTGGCCGTAACGCTGCGTTTGGATGCACATGTCAAACGCAAAGGGCTGAGATCGCTGCCCGAGTCGGCGGAAGATTTGCTTGAGGGTCGTAAGTGCGTCGTTCATATGGACGGAACGATTGATTTGGGGGAGCTCGGCTTCATCAATATCGGCGGCAAAACTATCGACGAAGCCACGCGAGTCGTCGCTGGGCAGCTCATTCAGTTTGCAGACAGCGTCTCGCTGTCGGTCCACTCTTCCAACAGCAGGGTGATCTACGTGATCGTCGAAGACGCTGACGGTGCGAGTGAGGTCACGCGCGTCCCGATGCCATATCCATTAAGACCAGACCACAATATCGCCAACGCCATCGAGCAAGGATTCGGCGTTGATAGCGGCCTCATGCGCAGCCAAGACTTTTCGAAATGCAAAGTTTCGCTGCGTCGCCCGGCCAACGAGCCGGGGACGAACAACGAGTACGCTATTGAATGGGACAGGGAAAAAAATGTCCCCGCCGAATACCACAACTATCCTCTGATTCCCGGCGACCAGTTGCTGATCTCGCTGCCGAGACTAGCTGATCCCAGCGGGGCCGCTGCCTCGCCCTCGAAACGTTCTAAGACGGGCAACGCGCCGACGCGAGAGTCCATCGTGCCGGCAACTCCAGTGGAGGCGAAGACGGTCTATCGACTTCAACCATTCGACACGCTAAAACTCCGCGTCGCCCGTCCCCATCGCCCAGCCCACGCTCTCACTTGGGGCGACATTGCAGGCGAGTTCACCGTCGACCGTAACGGAGCCATCGAGCTTGGTAGCGACCTGGAAGTCGTCACCGTCGCCTGCTTGAGCGTCAGCGAAGCGCGCGCCGAGATTCAGCGCCAACTCCGCAAGGAGTCGCCCGACTGCGAAGTCAAACTCATCCTCAGCACGCTCGCCGCGGAAAAGTACGTCATCTCCATTCAGCGCGCGGATGGAACTGAAATAGCCGTCGGCGCTCTTCGACCAGATTATCTATCCAAGTCAGATTTTTTGGAGTGGTCCAGTTTTCGTTCGTTCATCGCCGAACTCACACCGATCAGCGAAGTCAAACTCGAACGTGCTGGCCCTCATGGCAGCGCCGAATCGATCGAGCTTTCAACAGTGTGGGACGCCATACAGGCGCCTCAGATGCGGGCCAATGAACACAATATTCGCCCCGGTGATCGACTCATCATCACCGTCGCCGACGATTGGCAGCCGCGAATCTATCCGCAGTGGCTCGTGCCGTGCTAGGTCGAAGCAGAGCAGGATAAAACGCGATATCGATTCGCGCCAGGTTGGAGCCCCGTCTTCAACACCCAATTCGACCACCCCGACGTCCAACGTCCCGCTGGCCCAAAGTACACCCGCTAGCCGGAGGCCCACGGCCTCCGGGCGGCGCCAACAATTGGCGTCGAGTACCGCCAAGCCCATTACCCGCGGGCGATAGCCCGCGAACCCGCCGCAAGCGGCGGGGCTAAATGGCCGCCACAGTATGGCGATCGTTTTGACGAGGCGACGGATAGTAAATCGATCGTGTCGCGATTTGTTTACGAATCAAAAAACCGCGTAAACATCCGCACCGTCGTCTGCCGCCCAGCGCGAGCAATCGAACGCGTCAGCGGAATGCTCTTCGGGCAAACGGCCACGCAGTTCTGAGCATTGCCGCAATCCTGAATGCCGCCCGGTTCCATGAGGGCGTCGAGGCGCTCGCCCTTCTTCATGGCGCCGGTTTGATTGTCGTTGAAAAGCATCGCCTGGCTGATCGCCGCGGCGCCGACGAAGCCCGTTTCGAACGCCTCGTTCTCGCGCTTCGTGAAGTCGGCGTCGCTTTCGCCCGGCAGCCGTTCGATTTCGATTTTGCCGTACTGCGGGCAGGCTTCGACGCAGCAGCCGCAGGTCATGCACTCGCTCATCGGGTAACGCGTCGCCTGCATTTGCGGCGACTCGCGCGGCCCGGCGCCACGGTCGAAGTAGTCGTCGACCTCGATCCACGCCTGCACCTTTTCGAGCGCCTGGAACATCCGCCGGCGGTCGACGCAGAGGTCGCGCAGCACGGGGAACTTGCTCATCGGCCGGAGTTCGATCGCTTCGTTGTCGTCGAGCAGCCGGTCGACCAGCGCCGAGCAGGCTTGCCGCGTCCGGCCGTTGATCAGCATCGTGCAGGCGCCGCAGACCTCTTCGAGGCAGTTGCAATCCCACGCGACCGGCGTCGTCGATTCGCCGTCGGCGGTGGTCGCCTGGGCGGCGATCTTCTGCAGGACGCTGATGACGTTGAGGTTCGGCTCATACGTCACGCGGTGCCGTTCCCAATGGCTCGCTTCGCTCGGCGCCTCCTGGCGGAGGATGCGCACCTCGAACGAGTGAGGCTTCTTCGATTCGTGGGAATGACCGTTAGCGTGGGCTGACATCGAAGGTTCCGCAGAATGGGCAGTTTTGCCGGGGATTCTTGAATTGTAGGAGAATCAGTTCCCTTCGCCAACCTCGGCCAGATTGAGCCAGGAGTACTGCGAAATTAAAATTTTAACCGCCAAGGACGCCAAGGAAATGCGGGGTGAATTGAACCACGACGGCACAACGAGCACGACGGAAGCCAATGATTTCTCCTTGATTCGTATTTCTTTGCGCCTCTGCGCCTTTGCGTGAGATTTTTTTAAGAAATGTATGTCTCACGCAAAGGCGCGAAGGCGCAAAGGAAATAGGGGAGAACTTTTGTCTTGCTTGGCGTCCTTGGCGGTTGCATTTTTGAGTTTCGCTCCGGCGGGTCGTTGACCCGCGGCTACTTGGCATCACTGCCGAGATCTACCCGAATCAGTTCCTGGTCGTTGCGGGCGAAGACGCTTTGCATCGCAAACGCCGGATGCGACCAAACCGTCATCCGCCGCTGGATCGGCTGCAGCGGCTCGATCAGCTTCGCCCGGCTGATTTCGCGATAGCCCGCGCCGGTGAGCTCGGCCGTGATCATTTCGCCCTGCTCGTTGGCGATATAGACTCGCTGGCCGCTCATCGTGCCATGCGGAACGAGGAAGGCGTTCCACCACCGCCCCTTGCCAGTGGCGTCGAGCGTTTCCCAGACCATCTCGCCGGTGTCGGTCTTCAGGCAGCGCAGCTGGCCGTAGCTGCTGATGCCGTAGATGAAGTCTTTGGTGACGATCGGCGTCGGCATGATCGAGTGAATGCTGTCGTTCTTCAAATCGTTGTTGCCAGGGGCGGTGGTCCAGATCACGGTTGGCGTGACGCCGTCGGCGCCAAGGTCGATCATCATCGGCCCTTCGTAGAATGACGCAACGAACAGTCGATTGCCAATCTGCCGCGGCGTGGCGACGCAGAGGGCCGCCTGCAGCGGAAAAGGAACCTCCCACAACACCGTGCCATCGGTCGGATCAAGCGACGACACATGCGACGCGTGCCACACGATCAATTGCCGCTTGCCGCCGAACTCCATGATCACCGGCGGGCAATAACCAACCTCGGGGTCGTCGAGGGCCCGCCAGCGCTCCTCGCCGGTGCGTTTGTCGAAGCTCACCACCAGCGCCCCGTTCTCGCCGCCGGCCAGCACGATCACCTGATCCCCATCGATTAGCGGTGCCGCCGCGAGACCCCACGTCGGGAGCTTCGTCACCACCGAATCCGGAAGATACTTCGACCAGACGACGTCGCCAGTTTCAGCCTGCAGGCAGAACAGATGCCCTACGGCGCCGAGCGTGTAAATCAACTCGCCATCGACGGTCGGCGTCGTCCGCGGGCCGAGCGGATAGCTGATGCCATACGGCGCCTCGTACTCGTGCTTCCACAACGGCTTGCCGTCGGCGGCGTCGAAGGCGAGGACCCGTTCGAGGTTCTCTTCGGCGAGTCGATCAGTGACGAAGACGCGCCCCGCGGCCACAGCAGGGCCGGCGTAACCCGCGCCGATCGGGGCCGACCAAACACGCGGAAGCTCACCTTCGGGAAGCTTCTCAACGACATTGGCCTCGCGCCACACAATGTCGCGCTGCGGCCCGCCCCATTGCGGCCAGTCTTCAGCCTTCAGCGACGAGGATGACAAAACAAGGCAAGTAATCGCCGTGAGAGACAGCGATAACAGACGAAGCGGACGGGACCATGGGCTCATCGGGCGTGAACAATCCATGGTCATCGTGTCTGCTCCAGGGGTGCGATTACTTCGTCGAGGCGGCCGACTTTGTTGGCTTCACTTCGACGCCGTTCAGCTGAAAGTCGTCCCAGTTGCCGTTGTCGTCGAACGTTCCGAGGCCCACTTGGCCCCACGTGAACGTCTCGTCTTTCGCCGCCATGAACGGCTCGTCCATATCGTCGAAGTAGACTTCGATCGTCCCGTCGTCGACGCGGCGGACCACCCGCACTTCATGCCAACCTGTGGTCCACGGCGTCCCCTTCGCGGTCTTCGTCGTGATCGGCGTTCGCGCCGCGTTGTTCACGATAAAAATCTGGCAGGCGTTCGGATCCGACTCGGCGCCGAAGTGGACGTAATAGTAGTGGGAAGGATCCTGGTACCCCCAGAAGATGCACATATCGCGATGGGGGCCGGCATCAACGTTGGTGCTCTGCACCTTCGCCGTCAGTTCAAAATCGCCGACCGTCAGGTCCTTGAGCAGCGCGAAGTTCGGCGGGCTGCGAAACGGCGGCTGGTAGTCGCTCTTCCCCGTCGTGCGAAACGCCTTCGTCGGATTTCCCGCGGCGCTCTTCAAATCGACGACTTCCCAAGAGGGTTGGGCAATGGCATCAGTATCAGAAGGTTGCCAGCGCTCGATGCCGTTTTCGAAATCGTCCTCGTAGAGGAGCGGATACGTCTCGGCCGCGAAGGCAGGCGTCGCTAGACAGCACCAGAGCGTCAAGATCATCGCAGTTCGCATAAGATCCTCGGTGAAAAGCAGTGGTTTTTTGACGCTACTTCCGCTAGTCAGCAAGCCGGCGCTCGCGCGAAACTCTAGCCAACGGCGGCCGGCTGCGGAGCATGAGTCGCCTTCGCCCCATTGCTCGCATGCTTCGCCTGCCGCTCGCGCCAAGCTTCCTCAATCATCTCGGCCCCGACCAATCCGTACAGCCGCGGCCGCGGCGGGACGATCGTCGTATCGACGTCCTCATAGCGTAGATGCGGTTCGCCATTGGCGTCGACCTCGGCGATCGTCGTCTTCAGCCACTTGCGGTTCTTCTCTTCGAACTTGTCGCACCATGCCTCGGCCTGGCGGTGCTTCTCGGTCGGCGAGGCGTCGGCATCGATCCCCGGCATGTCGAACGCCGGCTTGTAGTGGGCGCCGCGGCATTCGTCGCGAGCCAAGGCGCCCTTCAGAATCGCCTTGGCGATCGGGAACATGTCGCGCAGCGACTTGGTGAAGATGACGTTCTGGTTCGTCCAATTGCCGGTGTCGGAGAGGGCGCACTTTTCGACCCGCTCCGCCAAGTCGTTCACTTTCTCGATTGCGTCGCGCAGCTGGCCGTTCTCGCGCACGACGGTGGCGGCCTTCGTCATCACGTCGCCGAGCTGCTGGTGGATCAAATACGGATTCTCGCGCCCTGCTTCGCGCTTCAGCAGTTCGTCATGTTCGAGCTGCTTCACGGCGCGCTGGCCGCGGAGGAGTTGGTCGTATTTCTCGTCGCCGGCCGAATCCTTCAGCGAGCCGAGCGCCTTCTCGATGCCGGGCGCTGCGAACAGGCCGCTGAAGATGCACGACAGCAGCGAGTTGGCGCCGAGCCGGTTGGCGCCATGGTACTGGTAGTCGCACTCGCCCATGGCGTAGAGGCCGGGGATGTTCGTCTGCTGATTGCGCGGCGACCCGGGGACGAGCCCGCCGGCGGCCGTCCGCTCGTAGTCGGCCCATAGCCCGCCCATCGAGTAGTGGACGGCCGGGAAAATCTTCATCGGGACTTCCCTCGGATCGACCCCCTGGAACTTCTCGTAGATATGCAGAATGCCGCCTAGCTTTCGGTCGAGTTCCGCCCGCGAGATGTGCGTCAGGTCGAGATAAACGCTCTGCTTGTCGGCGTCGACGCTGAGACCGTCGTTGACGCAGACGCTGAAAATCTCGCGCGTCGCGATGTCGCGCGGCACGAGGTTGCCGTACTTCGGATAGCGTTCTTCGAGGAAGTAGTAACGCTCGCTCTCGGGAATCTGCTTCGGATCGCGCGGATCGTGCGGCTTCCGCGGCACCCAGACGCGCCCCCCCTCGCCGCGGGCCGATTCGCTCATCAGTCGCAGCTTGTCGGCGCCGGGAATCGCCGTGGGGTGAACTTGAATGAACTCGGCGTTCGCGTAGAGCGCGCCGGCCCGCGCGGCGCGGCTGGCGGCGGCGCCGGTGCAGGCCATCGACATCGTGCTGCGGCCGAAGATCAACCCGCAACCGCCCACCGCCAGGACCACCGCGTCGGCGCGGAACGCGCGAATCTCCATCGTCACGAGGTTCTGCCCGATGGCGCCGCGGCAACGGCCGTCGTCGTCGAGCACGGGGCTGAGGAAATCCCAGCCCTCGTACATCGTGATCTTGCCCGCGGCGTGCCAGCGGCGGACCTGCTCGTCGAGGGCGTACAGCAACTGCTGCCCGGTCGTGGCGCCGGCGAACGCGGTCCGCTTGAAGAGCGTCCCGCCGAACCGCCGTTGATCGCGGAAGCCTTCGGCCGTCCGGTTGAATGGCACGCCGATGCGGTCCATCAGGTCGATGATCCGCGGACCCCAGTCGGTCATTTCCTTAACCGGCGGTTGGTGCTGCAGGAAGTCGCCGCCGTAGACGGTATCGTCGAGATGCTTCGACTCGTTGTCGCCCTGCTGGCGGGTCAGTTCGTTGACGCTATTGATGCCGCCTTGGGCGCAAACGCTGTGCGAGCGTTTCACCGGCGTGAGGCTCATCACGTCGACGTCGATGCCCCCTTCGGCCAACTTCATCGCAGCGGCCAAGCCTGCCAACCCGCCGCCAACCACCAAAACGCGTTGCTTTGCCATGATCGCTTGCTTTCAGTCGTATTGAGCCGGACCAGTCGCAGCGCGTCGCTCGGCCGCCGGCGTCCTATCAATGAATCAGTTGCCGGCCGCGTTCGTCGCCGCAGGTTCAGCGGGCGATTTCTCTTCAGCAGCGTCGTCTTCAGTCGCTCCGTCTTCAGTAGATTCATCGAGCGGAGCGGCTTCTTTATGCGGATTCGCTTGGATGTCGCCGGTGGCGATTTTTAATTCGACGATGCGGTCTTCCTCGTTTCGCACGTCCTGTAATTTCGCAGGCGTATCGACCGAGGCTCGAATGCCGAACAGTGCCGTCGCGCTGATGAGCATCATCAACAGGCCGAAGGCGGTGCAGACGTACGACGCCCGCCGCTGGGCCTGCGGGCTGGTCCAGACGCCCCAAGTGATCCCCATCGTCCAGATGCCGTTGGCCAGGTGATAGACGCAGGCCGTGATACCAATGGCGTAGATGACGACCATCACCACGTTCTGCAGCGCCAGGCCGGCGGTGCTGGTGGCGTTGTAGGCGCGGAACTGGGCGCCGCCGAGCGGCTCGACGACGTAGTGGAGCCACGACTCGTTGTGGATCCATCCATGCATGTGGAAAACATGGATGGCAATGAACACCGCCGCAATCATCCCGGTGGCCCGCTGCAGCGTGTAGCGATAATTGGCGGCGTAAGGATAGTTGTGGGGGTTCGGCATTCCCCCGGCGATGATCACAAAGCCGAAGATCATGTGGAACAGAATCGGGATGAAGATGAACGTCCATTCCACCAGCGGCAGGAGCGCGCCGAGCTTGTGGATGTTCAGCACGTTGTTCTGAAACGTCGCCGCCCCGTTGATGACGCTCGAGTTGACGATCAGGTGGACCACCATGTAGGCGCCCACAGGAATCAATCCGCAAAGCGAGTGGAGGCGGCGAATCAGAAAGTCGTTGCGAGCCAAAAACGATTGTCGCGAGCTATCCACGGCGGCGTACTTTCCACGCTAGCGGGGCTAAGGCGAGTCGGGCGAGGCGCGCGAGGCCTGCAGGAACCCCTGTCACAAGCGGTTCAGTATAGGGGAGCACGGGTGAGTCGCAAGGCGGCGGGACGAGCCTTGATCGGTCTTTAGAGTCGCCGCTAAACCCTTTCTTGAATGGCCGGACCTATTCGTTTTTGACAGGATCAACAGGATGGAGCGGATCAACAGGATTCGAAAGTGCGTGAACGAATTGCATCCTGTCAATCCGCGCAATCCTGTTATCCTGTCCAGTCTTCGATTCGCACTGATTCGCGTTAGCGCAACGAAAAAAGGGCAAGTCGCCAGGACTTGCCCTTCTTCGATTCGTTATCTGACTTTCGGCGAAAAACGCCGTCGCGTCAGTTACTGGCGGCTTGCTTCCCGTTCGCTTCGTCAGCCTTGCGCTGGTACTCTTCGGCTAGGTCGTTCTTGCCGAGCTCACGGCACGCTTCAGCCATCTTGCTGAACATCTTCGGCTGCGGGTTGTCCTTCAACAGCGCCAACCGGAAGAAGTCGGCCGCCTTCTGGTACTTCTTCTCCTGCAGATAGGCGAAACCGACGTTGTAGTAGTTCTCGCCGACGTCAGGCTCCGAGCGGACGGCGTCGTTAAAGCACTCGCGCGCCCGTTCGTACTCCTTCAAGTCCATGTACGCGCGACCCTTGTTGACGTGGGCGATCGCGTAGCCGGGGTTCTTCGCCAAGGCTTCGCCGTAGGAGTTGATGGCGTCGCGATGGTTCCCTTGCTGGTGGTGCGTAAAGCCGATCCACAGAAAAATGCGCGGATCCTGATAGCCGCTGCCGGTGGACGAAGCCTGTTCAAAATCGCCGCGAGCCAAGTCGGGCTCGCCCATGTAGTACCAGCAGATGCCGCGATACATAAGAGCGTCAGCGATGTACTCGGCTTCTTGGCCCGGCGGGATATCGCTCACGGCTCGCGTGAACGAGTTCACGGCGTCGCTGTATTGCTTGAGCATCCGCTGAGCGCGACCCTTGCGGAAGTACGCGCGCCCTTCTTCCGGAAAGCGTCCCTCGAACTTGCTGATAATCGTGTCCGCGTCGGCAATGACGGACTTGAGATAGGCTTCTGCCTTGGCTGCGTCCTTCTCCTTCTCGGCGAGCTTCAGGCAGGCGTCGGCTCGCAGGGTGTAACCGGCGACGAAGATCTCAGGATCAGTCCCCTTTTCAGGTTTGTAGGCAGCGATGGCTTTCGAAAGCGCGTCGCCGGCCCGGGCATAATCGTCTTGAAACAGGTAGACGTTCGCCAGCACGGCGAAGTTCTCGTGGTCGGCGGGGTCAATCTCCGCCGCTTTCTTCAGGTCGGCTTCGCCCTTGTCGAACTCACGCAGTAGCGCGTGAGCGTAGCCGCGATCCCGATACGCGCGAGCATCTTCCGGGTTTCCGGCGATGGCGTCGTCCAAGCGACGAATGGCGGTTGTCGCCGAGGCGGCGTCGCGGCTGTAGTTGACCAGGATGTGACCGATGTTCGACAGGATCTTCGGATCGCTGGGGGACTTTTCCAACGCGTAGTTGAAGTCGGTCGACGCTGCGTCAAGCATCTGAAGCTCGAGCATGCATTCGCCGCGACCATTGAATGCAGCGGCCAAGTTCGGATCGCGATCGATCGCTTGGGTGTAGGAGCCGGCGGCGCTTTGGTAATCTTCCTGCGCCATCTGGGCGTCGGCCTTGCCGAGCCACGCTTCGGGGAACGTATTGTCCGCCGCGATCGCCAAGTTGAATTGAGTGAGCGCTTCCTTGTACTTCTTTTCGCCCAGCAGGCGGACGCCTTCGGCCTGCGCGGTCAGCGCTGCTTGCGGACGCATCAATTGCCCCGCTTCCGCCGGCGCCGCTTCTTGAGCGCGAACCGATGCCTGCGAAAGAACCACGGCGGCCACGCCGCACGCCAACCATGCGAACTGCTTCAAACGACTCATGAAAAGTCCCTCGATCCGAGGAAAGAGCGAAAACGCCCGTGAAAGTACCCGTGAAGATGCAGATGGAATCGTAGGTCTGGTCATCCAGAAAGAGTAGCCTGCGAAGTCGATCCGCGTCGGTTCATGGTAAACGGGCCGAAAACCCGACGCACGCAAATTGCCGCTCTGCGGCGGCGGAATTCGGCGGACGCGCGTGCGCCTGCGCAGAGAGTGCAGGTTTTGCCGCAAAGAGGGCCAAACCCGTGCGGAGGCGCGGACATTCAGCGCAGCGGGATATGCCGCCTATGCCGAGAGTAGCGACGGGCCAAAGTGCCGCTCACAATTTGGGTGGCACGCCCTGAAGGTACTCCGCAGGGCGTGGCGAACCCTTCACCGCAGCAACCACGCCCATCGGAGTACCTCTGGGCGTGCCACTCGCGACTTACTGCTTCGCCGCGCCGGCGAACGTCTCCGCCGGCTCTTCGTCGTCGGGAGTCGCCACCGCGTACCGGCCATAGGCCTTATTGGTCCGCGTGAACTCTTCAGCGAACCCCACCGCCTGCTCGTCGGTGAACTTCCGCGGGATGGTCCGCTTCAGCTTGCCGAACTCGTAGATGTGGATCACATGGTCGGCCGGCGGTCCCGTCGGCTCGGGCGGAGCCGGGGCGGGCGTTGGCGCGGGCTCTTCAAACCTCGCTTCAGCGACCGGGGCTTTTTCAATCGCTGGCGGCGCCGCGGCGAACGGCGGTTCATCGTCTTCTTCGTCGTCGATATCGAGGCCGTGGGCGAAGCTGAGATACCCGACCGGCGCCTTGTCGCCTAGCGACTTCGCGGGCGGCAGCTTCGGGATCGGACCCGGAGATTTCGGTTCCGTGGACTTTGGCTCGTCATCGCGGCGAGACTCGCGCTTGGCCGCCGGCTTCTCGGTCTTGCCGGCGCCGCGAGGAGCGCGCTTCGGAGCGCGTGACGCCGGTTTGTCGGCCTTCTCTTTGTCCTTGGCCGCCGGCTTCTTCTTCGTCGGCTTCGCCTTCGGCTTTTCCTCTAGCTCGGAATCGTCATCATCCGAGTCATCGTCGTCGACGAAGTCGAACTCCTCGCCAAACAAATCATCATCGTCGTCGTACGGCATCGTCCGGATCGCCCTCAGGAACAGGGGCGCGGATAGAGGAATGGCACGGAAAGCGGTCGCCCCTTGGGCGACAGGCCATGCGGGAAAGTTGAACCGCCCAGTATCGCCCGCCACAGGCCAAGGCGTCAACCAGCAGCAATCTTAGGCCGCACGGAGGGGTGCCACTGGCATCCTGCCAGTGCAGAAGTGGGGACTCGATCGGCACTTCCACTGGCAAGGATGCCAGTGGCGCCCAACAGAACCCTACTTCACCGTACCATCAGCCGCCGGGGCCGCCAGCCGCTGCTGGGCCGCCGAAACCGCCGCCCGCACGCCCGCTTCCAGCACCGCGTCTTGCCCGACGATCGTCAATTCGCTGACGCCCGAGTTCGGCTTCGCAGCGGTGTATCCGCCCGGAGCGACATTCGCCGCCACGTTGACTGGCTGCTGGATTGGCTTCGCCGCGGTGCGGGCCGACTCGATCGGGATATTCGGGATCACGCCATGCTTGCTGATCTTCTGCCCATTGGGCGAGTAAAATAGGGCCGTCGTCAGCCGAATCCCCGCCCCGGCGTAGCCCAGCGGGAAAATCCCCTGGACCGAACCCTTGCCGTACGACTTCTGCCCGACGATGTCGCCGCGGGCGTTGTCTTTGATCGCGGCCGCAAAAATCTCGCTCGCACTGGCGCTGTCGCCGTCGACCAGCACCACCAACGGCACCCGCCAGGTTCCGCCGTAGTGGGCCTGGTAGTTGAAATCTTCTTGAGCGCTCCGCCCACGGGTCGAAACGATCCCGCCTTGCTGCAGGAACTTGTCGGCCACCTCAACCGCCGCCGTCAGCAACCCGCCCGGGTTTCCCCGCAGGTCGAGCACCAGCGACCGCATCCCCTTAGCGTGCAGATCCCACAACGCCGCGTCGAGATCGCGGCTCGTCGTCTTCTGGAACGCCGGAATCTTGATGTACGCCACCCCGTTCACCGGGTCGGTGATTTTCACGCCTTCCAGGCTCGGCACTTCCACATGCTCGCGGCGAACCGTCAGTTCGCGGCGTTGCCCGGCCGTTTCAGCGACGACGCGAACCGCCGTCCCCTCTTCGCCCGTCAACATCGCGGCCGCTTCGTCGGTCGACAGTTCTTCCGTCGAACGGCCGTCGACCGCCACGATCCGATCGCCATCCTTAATCCCCGCCCGTTCAGCCGGGCTGCCGGGAATGACGTGCACGATCAACAAGGCGCCCTTGTCGGCCTTCAGCTCAACGCCGAGCCCGACGAAGTTCCCCTCGATCTGCGAGTAAACGTCCCGCAGCTGGTCGGCCGTCAGGAACGCCGAGTATTCATCCAAACCGCCAGCCGCCGCCGCGGTGAATTCCAAGTAAGTCGCCGACTGCCGCAGATTGCACCGGCCTTCGACCAAACGGGCCACTTCCGCCGCAAAGGCCGCCAATTCATCGGGCCCGTTCACCGGGCGAGTGGTCAACTGATACAGCTCGCTCCGCAGCGCCGTCAATTGCTCGTTGCTCAGCTTCAGCCCGTTGGCCGTGCAAAACGTTGGTTCGCCCAAGCCAATGTCGATCGCCGCGGCGCCCCGTTGCGCCAAATACTGCCAACGCGGAGCGGTTACGTAATGCGTGTTGATTTTGCGGGCCAACTCCAGATACAGCGCCCCCGCCTGCTGCGGCGTCAGCGTCTGCAGCGATTGGACGAAGCTGCGGTCGGCGTACCGGCGGTCGAGGCTGAAATGGAGCTTCGCCAGGTCGCTCCGCTGTTGCAGGGCGACGTTCTCCGGCGATTCACGGAGCGCTTCTTCGTAGTGCGTGACTGCCTCGCCCCAACGACGCAGCGATTCGAGCCGCGCCCCCTCAGCCAACACGCCGTCGAGCGACGTCGCCGGCAGCTCGGGAGCGATGAAGACCGGCTCGGCCGATCGGGTAAGCTGTTCCTGCGCGGCAAGCGGCGCGGATGAAAGCGAGAACAACGACAGACAACAGATCGCCAGCGCGAGTGGCAGCCAGTGGCGTCGTTGCCGTAAGAAGACCCAGAAGTGCATGAGTTGCTCGTTCCGTGCGGTGGGGAGGGTCGCTAGGCGCCTCGTTGAACAAGCGATCCGCGTCGGCGTGCGGGTCGGCTGCTCGAGGCTGAGGGTGAGCATCCATGCAGGTGGGGAGCTTGGCGAAAGGGGACGCATTCGCTAGCCACCAGCAATATAAGTCACAGCTAGCAACCGGTCAAAAAATCACGCACAGCGAACATCACAATTCTGCGATCGCCGTTCGGCGCCATCGTCAAAGGCGTTGCGGCAATCCCTAGCGCCAAGGCCAAAGGGTTCCGCTCACGAAAGCGAGGCAAAGCCTGCCGACTAGAGCGATCGCAGCAGCGAGAAATTCACCCGCGCGATTCTTGCGGAGCGTCATGCCAGAGAAGCCCGTCGCTTCATGTGCAACGGGAAGACTGAGAGTCGGTACGGGAGGCTGAACTCCAAGGTTCAACGCTAGCGAACCAAAAAGGTAGCCGCGGGTCAACGACCCGCCGGAGCGGCAAAATTTGATGCGTCCATACCGCCAGTTTATAGTCCTCTTGGAAGGTGGCTTATTGCAGGCAGCAACAAGCGTAACTGCCCCGGCTTTTGAATCGCATCGATGCCCTGCTTTCTCTTCACCTACCACGCCTACGGATCATGGCTTCCAGACCATGCCGAGGGATACGTTCATTGGAAGGAAGGCCAGCAGCCGTCGGATGACAATCTGGGGGATTCTTATCGAAGGAACATGACGCAGGAGGAAGCAGAGTTTGGCGAACCGCTGCAGTTGCTGCTAATTGCAGAACTAAAAACAGCGGCACGATTTCAGCGGTTTCGGCTTCACGCCGTCGCTACCGAACTCTCGCATGTCCACGCTCTTGCGAGTTGGCCGGACGATCGGTCTCCCTCACGATTGAACGAGTCAATGAAAAAGTCGTTGTCTATACGCCTCAAGGAGCAAGTGGCGGAGCGGACTTGGTTCTCCAAAGGCGGCAACCAGCGGCACGTGAAAGATCTGGAGCATTTTGAGTACTTGATGTCGGAATACTTGCCATCGCACAGCGGTTGGAAGTGGGATGAGCGGCGGGGAGAGTACAGCTAGCGGAATGGCGAATCGGTTTGATTGCCGCTCCGGCGGGTCGTTGACCCGCGGCTGAAACCAGTGCTATCGTAATCGACCATCCCCCTTCCCCCTTCCGCCCTCCCCCTTTTCTCCCATGCCGAACTCCCCTCCCATCAAACGCGCCCTCCTCAGCGTCAGCGACAAAACCGGCCTCCTCGATTTCGCCAAGTCGCTCGTTGAGTCCGGCGTCGAGCTCTTCTCCACCGGCGGCACCCGCAAGCACCTCGCCGACGCCGGCCTCCCCGTCCGCGACGTCGCCGACTACACCGGCTTCCCCGAGATGATGGATGGCCGCGTCAAAACCCTCCACCCGAAGGTCCACGGCGGCATCCTCTGCCGCCACGACAACCCGACCGACATGAAGTCGCTCGCCGACCACGGCATCCTCAGCTTTGAACTGGTCGTCGTGAACCTCTACCCCTTCGAGCAAACCGTCGCCAATCCCGCGGTGACGATCGAAGCGGCGATCGAGCAGATCGACATCGGCGGCCCGTCGATGGTCCGCTCCGCCGCCAAAAACCACGCCTTCGTCACCCTTGCCACCGAGGCGAGCCAGTACGAAACGATCCTCCAGCAGCTCGAAACCCACGGCCGCACCACCCCCGAACTACGCCGCCAACTAGCCGGCGCCGCCTTCGCGCGCACCGCCCAGTACGACACCGCGATCGCCGCCTACTTCGCCAAGATCCTCGGCGGTAAAGAGAATCCTCTGGCCCCCTCCCCCTCGAGGGGAGGGCTGGGGAGGGGGGCCGAAGCGCCAACCAGCGCCGCCCACGCCACCTCCCCACCGATCACCGATCACCAGTCACCAGTCACTTCCGCAGACTCCATCACCCTCCACCTCACCCACCGCACCCCCCTCCGCTACGGCGAAAACCCTCACCAATCCGCCGACCTCTACGCCTTCGCCGACGCCCCCGCCCACGCCTTCGTCAACGCCGAGCAGCTCCACGGCAAGGAGCTCTCCTACAACAACCTGCTCGACCTCGACGCCGCGCTGGCAATCGCCAAGGCCCTCCCACGCCCCGCGGTCGCGGTGCTGAAGCACAACAACCCCTGTGGCGCCGCCACCGCCGCCACGCTCGGCGAAGCGGTTGCCAAGGCCTGGGACGGCGACCCGCTGAGCGCCTTCGGCTCGGTCCTCGGCGTGAACGTCACCGTCGACGCCGCGATGGCCGAGTTCCTCTCCGAGCCAGGCAAGTTCGTCGAAGCGATCGTCGCCCCCGAGTTTCACCCCGACGCGATCCGCATCCTCACCACGAAGCCGAAGTGGCGCGACAACGTCCGCTTGCTCCGCGTCGGCGAGCTTCCGGTTGGCCACGGCGCCCGCCAATTCCGCCAGATCGACGGCGGCATGCTCGCTCAGAACGCCGACGATCTTCCCGACGTGCCCTCCGAATGGCAGGTCGTTACCGCAGTGCAGCCAACCCCGGAACTCCACCACGAGCTCCGCTTCGCCTGGGCCGCATGCCGGTTTGTGAAGAGCAACGCGATCGTCGTCTCGAACCACGGCGCCCTCGCCGGCGTCGGCGCCGGCCAGATGAGCCGCGTCGACTCAGTAGAAATCGCCCTGAAAAAGGCCGGAGAAAAAGCCCGCGGCGGCGTCTTAGCCTCCGACGCCTTCTTCCCGTTCGACGACTCGATCGGCCCAGCGGCAGCCGCTGGCATCGCCGCAATCATCCAGCCCGGCGGCTCCCGCCGCGACGAAGAAGTCATCGCCGCCTGCAACAAGCACGGCATCCCCATGATCTTCACCGCCCGCCGCCACTTCCGCCACTAATTCGACCGCGAGCCGCGGGGTTCACCCCCGCGGTCTTCCCACGCATATCCCCTCCCACCCAAAAAATAAACCGCCAAGGACGCCAAGAGCGCCAAGGAAACGCCAAGACATTTGAAACCGCCGATAAGTGCCGCTGAACGCAAATTGAATCCCATCAGCGTTCATCTGCGTCCATCGGCGGTTCCTTCTGTCTACGGATTTCCGTCGCACCGTCGTGGTCCAATCCCCCGCATTCCCCCCGCTCCACCCCCCGAAAATCCCACCCCAAAAAACGTTTGCTGGCATTTTCGCCCGCTTTCGGCGATAATTACTCGGCCACGGCGATCGCGCCCGCCAGGCCGGCTTCTGGCTCATCTACCGGCCCGTCGGACCCTCGCGCCATCGCCGCGCCGCAGCCAGGGCAATCGTGCAGGGGAACACTGCTGTTCACAGAGGAGAGAAGCGTCATGTCCACATCATCCCGCCGCGGCTTTACGCTCGTCGAGTTGCTGGTCGTCATCGCGATCATCGGCGTTCTTGTGGGGTTATTGCTCCCCGCCATTCAAGCCGCGCGCGAGCGGGCCCGCATGGCGCAATGCAATAACAACCTGTCGCAACTCGGCAAAGCGACCGTTGCGATGGCGACTACCGGCAAGGGTGAATTCCCTGGTTGGGCGCAGCCGTTCGCCCTCAGCAACACGGTAGTCGGCGTCGTCCCGTGGACGGTGAAGTTGCTTCCTTCGCTCGACTCACAAACGATGGTTGATCAATTGCGAGATGGAACCATCAACGACTGGTCCACTCCCCCGTTGGTTACTGCGTTCGTCTGCCCGAGCGATGCCAACACGAATCCCAAAGTCGGTACGCTCAGCTACGTCGCCAACAGCGGCATGCCTGACACGCTTAAGCTAGCCGTTGATCCGCCATCCAGCGATTCCAAAGCCAACGGCGTGTTTCAAGATCTTCGCGATGGTCGTTTAGGGCAAAAAGTCCGCTATGGCACCGACATCAAGGATGGCTCGGCTCGGACCTTCATGTATTCCGAAAACGTTCATAAGGATCCGATGATCTCGCTCGGGAACGCGACCTGGCTGGGGCCTATTCAGAATACGGCCTACGGACAGAAGGCCTCGATGGGAGCGACGCAGTCCGATATGGAATCCAATCCCGAACAGCGCTTCGGTTTCATGTGGCCCTATGTGCAAGCCAGCCCTCTGACGCCACCCGACAACGTCTTTCAACCGATCAATCGTGATTTCATGCAGGGGCAAACCGTTGGGCCCTACGGCAGCTTCGGTCAACGCTTCGCCCGCCCGGCCAGCGAGCACCCCGACGTCTTCGTCGCCGTCTTCTGCGAAGGCAACACAAAGGAAATTAGCCAGGACATTGCGTTCCAGGTTTATCAGCAGTTGATGACGCCTGATGGTCAGAAGATTGAGGACGTTGCGAACAACCCCGGCGTGATGATTGAAAAGAAATTACAGCAGGCCAATCAGCCTCGCTTCATGAGCCCGCCGCTGAACGAATCTGACTATTGATTCGCAACGCAGCGCTGCTGTTTGACAACCCAAGCCGGCTCGAATTCACGCAATTCGAGCCGGCTTTTTTTGTGACGCATCACGTTCTATTGGACGCACAGGAGTGCTGGCCATGAACAAGAAGCTCCAGCCCGGATTCACTTTGGTCGAGCTAATTGTTTGCTTGTTGATTGTCTTCATGCTCGTCGGTTTGATAGTTCCTTCGACTTGCTGCCCTTCACGGGAGCGTGCGCGCCAGACCGTTTGCACGCACAATCTCGCTCAGCTGGCCAAAGCACATGCGATCATCATGATCAATCGCAGTGAATTAGACGGATATCTTGGACTGCTAAAAATCAATGATGATGCGACATTTCGTGACGAAGACCCTTTGACTCCAGAACGAGAAATCATGGTCGCCTGGCCGACGAGGCTATTGCCGACGATCGAGCAGGTGACGCTTCACGATCAGATTCTCAGCGGCGGTAGGGACTTCAATCTCAACGCGCCGCCGCTAATAGAAATCTTCTACTGCCCGTCCGATCCGCCGATCGATATGGCGACAGGCAGCCTCGGTTATGTGGCCAACAGCGGCATGCCTGATCTGCTCGCCGCAAGTCAGAGTCAACCGAGTGATCTCCGGGCTAATGGCGTCTTTCACGATCAGCGTCCCGGCCGCTTCGGGCCCAAGTTTCGCTGGTCCGACTTTAAAAATGGCCACAGCACCACCATCCTCCTCTCGGAAAACATCCACCGCGATCCCCCCGGTTCCGCGAGTCAGCCAGGCAATACTTGGTTACGTCCGGCCGCGGGCGCGACGAATCTCGAACAGTGGTACGGCATGGTTTGGGTCGTCGATCCGCAGAACCCGCGCTCGCCGCGATTCCAATTGATGGAACCTCTCGGCCGCGATATGCGTTCCGAAAGCGAACTTGACCAACCTTACGCCGCCAGCGGGACGCGATTCGCGCGCCCCGCCAGCAATCACCCCGACGTCTTCAACGTCGCCTTCTGCGAAGGCAACGCCCGCGAGATCAGCCGAGACATCGACTACGCCGTTTACCAACAACTGATGACCCCCGACGGCCAAAAAGCCGCCCCCGCCGACGCTCCCAACCAGCGCTTCGAAAAAACGCTCCCCGCCGACCAGCGCTTCATGAACCCGCCCCTCACCGACGCCGACTATTGACAACAAAATGATCCCCTAACATCCACTCGTCGTCATTCGTCATTCGTCATTCCCCTCCCTCATCCGCGCCATCAGCGAAATCCGCGGTCGCCCCCACTCCATACTTTTCTTGTTATTCCCCTCTTCGCGCCTTCTTGCGATTCTTCGCGGCCCCCCTCCCCGCCTTTCTTCCTTGGCGCTCTTGGCGGTTAATTCTCCCAACTTCGCACTTGAAATCGGCCACTCAATCTGATAGTGTACAAACGAATATTTCACGCTCTTTGGCAACTCAATTCAATCCAACTCCGCGGCGACCAAGTCTCCGCACGGCGCGCAGAGTTTTGTCCACTCCGCCCCAAAATCGCCCGTGTCTGCCAAAAACACTTGGCAGACACGGCAGAGTCGGCAGACACGGCAAAAATGCGGCAGTAAAGCCCCGTGTCGGCCAAATTCAATTGGCCAACATGGCCGACACGGCCGACTAGCAATAACCAGCCGTTTTCCAACCACCGTAGCCGCGACGCGCCAGCGGAGCGCGCCGCTCACGGCGCCGGAATCAACTCCAGACAAACAAGTCGATTCGCCCCGCGCACATAGAGCAGCCCACGCGACAGCACCGGCGCCGCCCACGCGGGATACTCCAAGAGCGGCTGGCCCTCGGCGTCCTTCGGCGTGATTTCGGCCACCTGATCGTACTTCTCCGGCGTCGCCCGCAGCAGCCGCAGGCTCCCATCCTCGCTGAGGCAAACGAAATGGCCGTCGACCAGCAGCAGCGACGATCGCGACAGCCGCGGCTCCTGCCACGTCACCTTGCCCGTGGCGAGCTCGATGCACCGCAGCTCGGCGTTCCCACCATGCTGCCCGCTGCTGCCGTAGAGGTGGCCGGCGTCGTGGATCGCCGTGTTCCAGTGAAGCTCCATCGCGCGTTGCCGGCTGCGCGCCTCGTCCTGCCAGACGACCTCCTGCCCGCCGTCGGGCTTCACTCGCAACAACGCCGCCCCCGGTCCGTACGCTTCCGAAATAAAGACCTGATCATCGACAACCACCGGACTGCTGGCGTTGACGCTCTCCAACTTGCTCGCCCGCCAGGGGAACTGAAAATCAACCTTCCCCGTCGCCGGATCAAAGACCACGAGCCCGCCCCGCGCCAGATCAAAGCACCGCGTTTTTCCCGCAACGTCGGCGATCACCGGGCTCGCGTAACTCGCCAACTCGTCGGTCGCCTGCCATCGTACCTGCCCGGTCATTTTGTCGAACGCCACAAACCCGCTGCCGTTCCCGTCGACCTTCCCCTGAGCGGAGTAAACGTCCGGTTTGCTCCCCGGCGGGCTGCCGCCGATGTTCGCGATGAGTAAATCGCCCCACACGATCGGCGTGCTTCCCACGCCAAAGAAGTTCTTCACGACCCCAAACTGCTGGAGCGTATCGACCCGCCAAATTTCCTTCCCATCGACCGCACGCACGCACGCCAGGAGCCCCTCAGGACTCATGACGTAAACCCGCTCGCCGTCGACTACCGGCGTCGCCCGCGGCCCGTTGTTGTAGCCGAGCATGTCGGTGAAGCTCGCCGGCAACTCGTAGGTCCAAAGTTCCGCGCCCGTTTCGCTATTTCGACAAGTGAGCCGATGGAGATCGCCATGCCGATCGAAATGAAACAACCGCCCCCGGCTGACTGTGGGGGCGCAGTAGCTCTCGCCGAGATCGCATTGCCACACGACACGCAACGGCTTCCCGCCCGTCGCCTCCGCCGCGACCGCGGCGAGGCCCGTTTCGGGCGAACGACTGTCGCGCCGCGGCCCCAGAAAGTCAGGCCAATCAATCCCCTGCGCCCGGGTCCCCAAATCCGCCGGCAGCGGCTCAGCAGCCCCCGCCGACGGGCGCCCGGTGTCAGCCAATACCAACGCCAACAAGAAAAGGAGCATGCGTTTCATACCTCCAAGCATAACGAATCATGAACATTCCCGCGAAACCCCACCCTCCCCTCGGACTGGCGGCTTCAGCCGCCAGTAGGCGCCGCGGACGGTCCCAGTATTCGCCAACCAACGATCGGAGTAGCATGATCAAACGCACCCGCCCCTAGTAACCGCGTTCATCGACCCGCGACCGCCAATCAGCATTCCGCATTCATCCTTCAGCATTCGTTCGCCATGTCCGAAGTAGAACCACTCGACGCCTCCCTCCTGCCGCCGCGGCAGTTCTTCCGCTTCTCCGCGGATGTGCAGCGGTCTGACGGGATCGAATCGCCCAAGGGGTTCACGCTCGACGAGCGCTACCTGCTCCCCTCGCTCGGCGAACTTGACGGTCGGTTGACCTTCGCCGACGTGCGGATGGCCTGGAGCCCGCGCGGGCTGGCGTGGCAAGTGACGGTCGAGGGCAAAACGCAACTCCCCTGGTGCCGCGACTCGCGACTAGAAGACAGCGACGGTTTGCAAATTTGGATCGACACCCGGGCGACCCTCAACGTCCATCGCGCCGGCAAGTTTTCCCACCGGTTCATCTACCTTGCCCGCGGCGGCGGTTCGGCGGGCGACCAGCCGATGGCGGAGCAGCTGCTTATCAACCGCGCCCGCGAGAACGCTCGCCCAGCCCGGGCCCGCGAGCTGACCGCCCGCGCGAAGACCAGCGGCAGCGGTTACACCCTCTGGGCGTTCGCCCCCGCCGACGCGCTCGGCGGTTACGACCCCTCGCAACAGCCGCGCCTCGGTTTCACCTACGCAATCCTCGACCGCGAACGTGGCCAACAGACGTTCTCCACCGGCCCCGAGTTCCCCTACGAAGAAGACCCCAGCTGCTGGGCCGAGCTAAGACTTGTCTAACCGCCAACGCCAGTAGCCGCGGGTCAACGACCCGCCGGAGCGGCCCAGAAAAGATGAACCACCAAGGCACGAAGGCCACGAAGACGCACCAAGAAACGCAAGAAGACAGAAGAATAGGACGCGGATTCTCGCGGATTGAGCGGATGTTCGCTGATTAAATAAGGAAAGAGCAGGCTCCATTTTCAGTGGGCGTTGCGTTGCTCTACGACAGCCCCGCGTCAATCCGCCAAATCCGTGTAAATCCGCGTCCTATTCGTCAGCCCGCTCCGGCGGCTCGTTGAGCCGCGGCTACTTAAGTTCGCAGAAGCCGCTAATCGGCCCGCAAGGTCCGCAAATCTTCGCCCCGGCATCGTACGCCGTCGGCTGCGAAGAGAAGACGCTCACACCCGCCTGCACGGCAGCAGCGAGCAGGATCGCGAGCGACAGAAGTAAGAACGGTCGGCGTGCCATAACGCAAGTATACGCACCCCAGCCGCTCGCGGCTTAGCGAACAATCAACGATTCCCGCGCCGCCCGCACCAGCGTCGCTGCCTCCTCCGCGGTCCCCGCCAGCGCCGTGAGATGCCCCATCTTCCGCCCCGGCCGAGCTTCCGTCTTCCCGTACAGATGCAACCGCAACCGCGGATCGGCCAGCACGCGGGTCCACCGCGGCTCGCCCGCTTGCCAGACATCGCCCAACAGATTCGCCATCGCCACCGCCGGCACGAGCGTTTCGAACGACCCCAACGGTAGCCCGCAAACGGCCCGCACCTGCTGCTCGAACTGCGAGCAAGCGCAGGCGTCGATCGTGAGATGCCCCGAGTTATGCGGCCGCGGGGCGATTTCGTTCACCAGCAACTTGCCGTCGCGCGTCAGGAAGAACTCCACGCAAAGCAGCCCGACCACATCGAGCTCCCGAACCACGGCGCGGGCGATTTCGCGCGCGTCGTCGAACAGCTTCGCCACTTCCGGTTGTGGATAGACCGAAACGTCGAGAATGTGATGAGCATGATCATTCGCAATCGGGCCGAAGAACGCCTCCTCCCCCTGCACGTTGCGGGCGGCGAGCATCGAGACTTCGCACTCGAAATCGACCCAGCCCTCGAGGATCGCCGGCGCTCCGTCGAGGGCGGCATGGGCTGCTTCGGCTTCGACGACCGAGCGGACGATCGACTGGCCCTTGCCGTCGTAGCCCCAGGCGGCGGTCTTCAGCACGGCCGGCGTGCCGAGTTCGGCGAGCGCCGCGGCGAGCTGTTCCTTCGTCGTGGCCTCGGCGAACGGCGTACAGGGAATCCCCGCGGCCTTGAGAAACCCCTTCTCACGCAACCGCTGCTGCGTCGTATGGAGGACCCGCCCGCCGGGCCGCACGGGGGCGAAGCGAGCCGCGGCTTCGGTCGCGGCGGCGGAGATATTCTCGAACTCCAGCGTCACCACGTCGACCGAGCGAGCGAACTCGGCGACGGCCGCTTCGTCGTCGAACGAACCGATCGTTTGGCGATAGGCGACGTCAGCCGCGGGGGCGTCGTGTTCGGGGGCGTAGACGTGAACGCGATACCCCAACCGCGCCGCCGCCATGGCGAACATCTTGCCCAGCTGCCCGCTGCCGAGCACGCCCAGCATGGCGCCAGGGAGAATTGGCGCCGCATCACGATTGGTCGCAGGAGAAGCCGTCATGGCGAAACGTTAATCCGAACAGCGTTAATCCAACTGGTGGCCGAGCACGTCATTCGTTTGCCGCTCGTGGAACTCGTGCAGCTTCTTTCGCAGCTCAGGCCGCGTGTTCGCCAGGATTCGCACAGCGAGCAGCCCGGCGTTCTTGGCTCCGGCCGTCCCGATGGCGAGCGTGCCGACGGGGATGCCCCCGGGCATCTGGACGATCGACAGCAGCGAGTCCATGCCGCTCAGCGCCTTGCTCTGCACCGGCACGCCGAGCACCGGCAGCACCGTTTGCGAGGCGACCATGCCGGGCAGATGGGCCGCCCCGCCGGCGCCGGCGATGATCACTTCGAGGCCGCGTCCCTCGGCTTCGGCCGCGTAGTCAGCCATCCGCTGCGGGGTGCGGTGGGCCGACACGATTTGACTTTCGTGCGGCACGCCGAACTCGGCAAGCACGTCGGCCGCGGCGCGCATCGTTTCCCAGTCACTTTTGCTCCCCATAATGACGCCGACCAGCGGCGAATTAGTCTCGGCCATGGGATGTCATCTTCGGGGTTTGGGGGCGGATGTCAACGACTAGCGGGCCTTCAACTACCGAGCGCGCACGGCTCGGCCGTCGACCACGTTGTCGCCGGGATGGGTGACGACCAAATCGCCTTCGACCAGGCCATCTTGAACTTCGGCTTCGAGGCCGTTCTGCAGGCCGATTTTGATGAGGCACTGCCGGGCGACGCCATCTTCGACGCGGAAGACGGCCCAGTCTTCGCCCACGCGAAACAGGGCGCTGGTCGGAACCTTCAGCACGTCCTTCGCCTCGGCCGTGACGATCCGGGCCTCGACGCGAAATCCATCGCCGAGCGCTTCGCGCGTCTGCGGCGGATCAACCAGATCGACGATGACGTTCACGCGCTGCTCTTCAACGCCGAGCGTCGAGATTTTCGTGAAGCCGGAAGGCTCCACCAGCCGCACCTCGCCGTTGAGCGGGCGGTCGCCGCCCCACTCCTCCAGCAGCACGGGGGCGCCCGGCTGCACCTTGACGGCGTCGCGCGAGAGGACGTCGATTTCGACCTCAAGATCGAGCGGGTCGCCAATCTCCAGCAGCGGATCGCCGGCCTGCACGACGCCGGAGCTTTCGCGGAAGACGCGCAACACGCGGCCGTTGATCGGCGACAAGATGTTGAAGTGCCACTGCGGGTCTTGTTGCGGGTAAGGGGCAGGCGGCTGACCGTTGCCTTCCTGTTTGGCATCGGCGGCGTCAGCGTTCGCATCAACAGCCATTTCTATCGCGGGACGACTGCGCAGCAGCGCGGCCTTGGCCTGGGCCAATTCGAATTTAGCAATCTCATGGGCATGCTCGGCGGCGCGCACCAGCGCCGCCCGCGTGCGACGGACCATCTCCTTATTCTCCAGTTCGTTGAGCGTCACCGAGCCAGGGCTATCCTGGCGGGCGCGGCGAGCCCGATCGAGATCGGCTTCGGCGAAGTCAAGATTGGCCGCTGCTTCTTCGAGGAGCGGCGTCGTTCGTTCGAGCCTTGCCTCGGCGGCCTTGACGTTCGCTTCGGCCTGGAGCAACGCGCGGGCGTCGAGCAGCTCGGGATCGCGCGGCTCGATGCTCGCCACCAGCGTTTCGCCCGCTTCGACTTCGTCGCCGGGGTCGAGTTCGATCCGCAGCAGCCGACCCGCCAACGGCGCCGAGACGGTGTACCGTTCGCGCAGCCGCGTGCGGCCGTCCTGATCGACCGTTTCGCGAATCTCGCCGCGGACGACCTTCGCCAGATCCGCCTCCACCGCCGCTGGGCGCAGACCAAGGATGATCGCGCCGGCCACGGCGGCGATGAACAGGATCAGCAGGATGCGTCGGACCAGTGATTTCATTTGAATCGGCTAAGAAGACTAACCACGACGGCACAACGGGCACGACGGAAGACGTGATAGGTTCTGCATGATTGCACCGCTGATGAACGCTAATGGGCGCTAATTGAACAACAACAGAATCAAGGCATTTCAATCAGCGACTATTAGCGTTCATTAGCGGTGTTCTCTCTTCGCATTTCTTCGTGTTCTTCGTGTCGTCGTGGTTCAATTCATGCATTCCTAAAGTGTAGCCCGTTTATTCACGCGATTTGAGGACCGCCACGAGGTCGAGATGATCGAGGCTTCGCCGCACCAGCAGCCCTGAAACAGCCGAGGCGATGATCACCACAAGCGATGCCCAGGCGTAAGTGCGGTTGCTCACCACCATCGGAAAACGAAACAGTTCTTGATCGAACGCCGTGCACATCCACCAGGCGAAGAAGGTGCCGAGTCCGAGCCCGACCGGGATCGCCAGCAACGTGACGATCGCCAGTTCGCCGAGCAAAATCGACGAGATTTCCTGCCGCGTGAAGCCGATCACCCGCAGCGTCGCCAACTCACGACTCCGCTCGGAGAGCGAAATTCGGGCGCTGTTGTAGACCACCCCCGCGGCGATGATGCAAGCGAAGATCAGATTGATGCGTTTCATCACGCCAAGGTTTTTGGCGATCGTGTCGTTGAAGCTGTCGATCGAGTGCTGTTTGACCATCACGGTGGCGATGGCAGGCGTCTCCTTCAGTTTGCGGTAGAGGGAGTCCTGGTAGGCGGGGTCGACTTCCATGTTCACGCCGTTGACGACCTGCCCTTCGAGCATGATCCGGCGCAACTCTTCGAGATCCATGTAAGCCGACAGGCCGACGAAATCCTTGAGCGTGGCGGCGATCATCACGCGCCTTTTCGGCCGTTTGTCGGTGAGGACTTCCATCTCGACCCAGTCGCCAACCTTGACGTTGAGGACATCGGCGAGTTTCTTCGACACCAAGAGTCCGTGGGGCGGTAGCGGCGTCTCGCGGCCATCCATATCGACTAGCCCGTACAGCGTGCTGTCGGGCTCGATGCCGCGAATGCCGACGCGACGGTTGCGGGCGCCGGCGCGGATACGGGCCGAAACGATGCGCGTCGGTTCGCAGCGCATCACGCCGGGCATGCTAGCCAACTCGTACATGGCCCGATCGCTCACCGGGTCGGTCATCGCGACGGAGAGGTCGAACCGCTGCACCCAGTGGAACTGGGCGTTCATCATGTAGTCGATCGAATCCTGGAAAAAGTTACCGATCACCAGCACCGCCACTGCGAGCGAAATGGCGAGCGTCGAGAAGCCGGTTTTGATCGGATGGCGTTCAAGCTGACGGACGACCATCAGCGCGATTGGCGGGACGAAGTGGCCGATGCCCATCCGTTCGAGAATCGTGGGCCCGAAACCAGCCGGCGGTTCGGGACGCATGGCTTCGGCCGGCGGGAGCCGCACGGCGCGCGAGACCGAGCCGATGGCGCCCAGCACGGCCGCCGTCGCCGCGACGCACGCGGCCGCCAGCAGCACTGAAGGGTAAATACGGAACAGGAATACCGGGAAGTGAAAGAGCCGGGCGTACATGCCAGTCACGAGCCACCCGAACCACGCTCCGGCGGGGATCCCGATGGCGAGCGCAATCGCCGCGATGAGGAGCACTGACTTGATGTAGTGCCAGCCAACCTCGAGGTTCGAGTAACCAAACGCCTTCAGCGCCGCGATCTGTTCGCGCTGGCTGTTAATCGTCCGCGACATCACCACGTTGATGAGAAACGCCGAAACGCCGAGGAAGATCGACGGGGCGAAGAGCCCCATATTACGGTTCTGCTCGATCTCGTTGTCGATGAACTGATGCGAAAGTTGGTCGCGGCGATCGAACGCCCCCAGGCCCCCGTAAGGTTCAATGAGATTGTCGACGCGCTGGATCACGTCTTCGACATTGGCTCCTCGCATGAGCTTGATCGACAGGTCATTGAACGCGCCGTCCATGTCGAAGGCGAGCGAGAGCGCCTCTTCATTCATCCAAAAGATGCCGAAGTGGCGGTTGTCGGGGACGATGCCTCCCGGTTTGATCTCGTAGATGTATTCGGGCGAGAGGACTACGCCGGCGATTTGCAACTCCTTCATCCGGCCATTGATGACGGCAGAGAACGTGTCGCCGACTTCCATTTGGTTGGCGTCGACGAACGCTTCGCTGGCAAGGACTTCGTTGTCGCTGCGGGGCGTTAACCAGCGGCCGCGGCGGAGATAGAGTTGGTTGAGCCGCGGCCGGCCGACGTCGGGGACCGAGATGAGCCGTCCCGAAGCGGGTTCATCGAGCCCGGGGACCGAGAGGTTTACTGGCACCACGATCCGCCGCTCGGCGATCGCCACGCCGGGGATCTTTGCGATGCGATCGATCAGCTCGTCGGGCGCCCGTTTGATCGAGGCGAAGACGTCGGCGAAGTTGTAGCGATCGTAATAGGTCTGCTGGGTGAGCTCCAGCGAATGGAGCATGCTGCGCGAGAGGATAAACAGCGCGATGCCGCACCCCATCACCACCGAGATTGCCGCCGCCAGCCCGCGCATGTGCCACAGGTCGCGAAACATCTTGCGATCTAGTGGGGGGATTAGCATTCGGCGGCGCGTGTTCTGTGTGGCGAGGGATGCCTGGGGCTGTCAGTGGTCCGTGGTCAGTTGTCAGTTGCTAAATGCGGGGAGAACGAGCCCTGCGACAGCAGCAACTGACCACTGACCACGGACCCTCCTACCAATTCAATTCCGAGGCTGGTCGTTTGCGGGAGTTCGTTTCCACGCCCGTAATCTCGCCGCCGGAGAGGTGGATCACTCGGTCAGCCATTTCGGCGATGACGGCGTTGTGAGTGATGACGACGGTCGTCGTCTTCAGTTCCGTGTTGATCTTCTGAATTGCCTCCAGCACGAGGATGCCCGTGTGGACGTCGAGGGCGCCGGTCGGTTCGTCGCACAGCAGCACGTCGGGACGTTTGGCGACGGCGCGAGCGATCGCCACGCGTTGCTGCTCGCCGCCAGACATCTGCGCGGGGAAGTGATCGAGCCGGTTGCCCAAATCGACAAGCTCCAACGCTTCCACAGGCTTCATCGGGTTGCGGGCAATCTCGGTGATGAGGCCCACATTCTCACGCGCGGTGAGGCTGGGAATGAGATTGTAGAACTGAAACACGAAGCCGACGTGGTCGCGGCGATAGCGGGTGAGTGCGGCGTCATCGAACTCAGTCAGCTGCCGATCGCGATAGAAGACCTCGCCGCTGGAGGGAACGTCCAGTCCGCCGAGGATATTCAGCAGCGTGCTCTTCCCGGAACCGGAAGGGCCGAGCAGGACGACGAACTCGCCAGAGTACAGTTCCAGATCGACACCGCGGAGGGCATGCACGTCGACCTCGCCCATATGATAGACCTTCGTAATCCGTCGGGCGGTGAAGACGGTTTCGACCGAGGGCGCGGTGGAGGTCATGGAGGACTGCCGCGCTGAGGGCAACGTAGGAAAAAGTGGGCAGTGTGAAGAAAGCGGGAATGGCGGTCGCGTCGCCCCGCCAAACGATGCCAGCGGGGTCGACATTTCAAGTATCGACCCCCTCCTGGGGACGGTCAAACCGACCCGGCCGTCGATCTGTCCGAACGTCCCGGCGGTTCCGCTCGTAGGACCATCCAGGCGTCGCAAAGGCGAGCTTTGGGGTCTCTGGGAGGGACCGCAACGGCTATGCCGGATGCGCCGCCGACGGCATCGTTGACACGCTCCCGACCGGGGATACGATGAACTTAACTCCTGTCCTGACAGGCCCTAATGCCACGTTGAGGAACTCGTCTGGACGGCGTCTCGTCTCTTCCTTTGGGCGGCGCCTCCCGGTGTTCAGAGGCGTGGTGAGGAACGGCTCCTGGAGACCGACGGGCCACGACTCCAGTCTGGTTTCCATTCTGCCTCATCGGCGGAAGAGGCCAGCTCGTCGCACGCAGCAGAATCGCGGATCAGCCGCGACGTCGGGCCGACCCTTCATCAAACAATGCATTCTTAGCCAATAACTTACGCAGCGAACTTTCCATGCAACGCTACCGCGTCAATTATCCACTGCTTTTCGGGTTGGTCGTCGGCGGCGCCATTGCCGCCGTCGCTGCTTTTTTCCTGTGGCGGTTTCAGGTCGATCGAAACGCTTCTCGATTGCTCGCGAAAGCGGATGCGGCGGAAGCTTCGGGCAACTTGGAAGAGGCATACGAGAGTTTGCAGCAGTACGTCCAGCTGCGGTCCGATGAGTTCGACGCCCGCGTGCGGCTGGGCGAAGTCGCGGTGAAAGTGACCGAACAGGAGGATATGGAACCCGAGCTTCGCGGCAAGGCTTTTCAGACCTTGGTGGCAGTGGTTCGCGATACGGGCGACATCGACGAAACCGATCCCGAGATTGCGAAGCAACAGCGAGGAGCTAACGCCAAGCTCCGTCGGAAGCTGGTCGACATTCAGACAAAGTTCGGTGCGCCTGACCTAGCCCTTGGCAACATCAAACAGCTTATTGATCAAGGCTTCAGCGATCCTGAATTGAAGGCACTGCATGCGCAATGCCTGTTCGCAACGCAAAAGCCGGCGGAGGCGGCGCGTGAATCCTACAAACTGATTGGATATGACCAGCAAACCGATGCGTTTGACGTTACGAAGGCGGAGGCGCCTGAGAAACCGCTGGTTTACGCCATGTTGGCCTCGTACCTCAATGAGAACGAGCCTGAGATGGCGCGGCGGGTCATCGATCAGATGACTGTCGCCAATCCGGAATCGACCGACGCCTATGTGATGCAGTATCAGTTTCTGAAGACTACTGGTAAGAACGAAGAGGCTCGCGCGGCGCTCGATAAGGCGTTCGCTTTGAAGGCGGACGACGCTTCCGTCTTGAACGCCAAGGGCGCGGAAGCGATTGCCGATTTCCAGTTGGCGATCGCCGACGCCAAGGGCGACAACGCAGATCAACTTCGCGAGGATGCGAAAAAGCATTTGGCCGAAGCGGCCAAGTACTTTTCGGAGGGGATGGAGAAGTATCCCGAGCGGATCGATTTCTTCGAACGTGCGGCGCGCATCGAGACGTTTCGGGAGAAGCCGGAGGACGCCCTCGCCATCGTCGAGAAGGGGTTGGCGGCGTTTCCCATGAAGACCAAGTACGACCGTCTGGGGCTTCCCGCCGCCTTGGGGCTCTCCAATATTAAGGTCGAAGTCCTGATCAGCAAGAAAGACTTTGAAGGCGTTAAGAAAGAGATCGCGGCGCTGCGAGAATTGGATAATGAACGCGTCAACGCCGTGGCCGACTTTCATCAGGCCCGGATGTCTGCGGTCGATGAGAAGTGGGCCGACGCGGCGGCTCAACTCAGCAACGTACGGCCGCGCTTGCTCGGCTTCTCCGAACTGCAGGCCCTGGCGGCGGCGATTCAGGGTTTCTGCCATACGCAGTTGGGCCAGTTCGACTTGGCGCTAGAAGCGTACAAAGCGTCGCTGGCGATCAATCCCGACTTGCCGCAAGCCAAGTCGGGGTTTGAGCAGATTTCAGCCATGATGGGTCAGGATCAACCCGAAGAGGGCATGCTCGAGCTCGATCGCGAAATCAAGAACATGCTCGCGAAGCCCAAGGCAGAACAGAACTGGGACGCTCTTGGCTCGAAGATCGACGCCTACATTGACGCGGAAGCGTCGAAGCGGGTGGTGCCGACGACGTGGGCCTCGTCGCGCAAGGAACTTCTGCGCGGTCAAATGTTCGCCATGCGGGCCGTTGAAACCAATGATCCGGCGGAGCAGAAGGCTCTGTTCACGCAAGCTCGCGAGGCTATCACGAAGGCATACGCGATTGACCCGAACGATCCGACGGTGCAAATCCAGGCGATTCGTTTGCTCGCCCAGGAGCCCGACAGTGGTCCGGCGAAGGCGCTCGCACTTCTCGACAAGATTGTGAAGAAGGGGAAAGATTCCGCCGCGTTTCGGACGTTGCGCATCGATCTGCTCTTCGCCATTCGTGACGAGCAGCTGCCGGCGCAGTTGAGCGCCGCGACGGATGGGATGGATGAGTTTCCCGATAATCAGAAAGCGCTTGTCTGGTCGGCCGTCGCCGCCCGGTTCGAACAGCTGGGAGACGTCTCTCAAGCGCGGCGCGCGCTGGAGCAGGCCGTCGCGTTGTCTCCCAACAGTTTGCCGACGCGAAATGCGCTCTTTGAACTCGCCCTGAAGCAGAACGATGATCCGGGCATGATCGCCGCCCAAGAGAAGATCTTGGAGATCGTCAAAAGCAAAAACGATCCCGGTTATGTGCTGACCGAAGTAAAGCGACGCATTTCCGGTTTCGCGAACAGTAAGATCTCGAAGGAGGAGCTTGAGGCGGGACGCCAAATGCTCGACGCGGCCATTAAGCAGCGGCCCGGGTTGGCGGAACTGCAGGTTTCCCAAGGGCAGTTGGCGCTAGTGCTCGACAACAACGTCGACCAGGCGCTGAAGAGCTTCGAAAAAGCGTTCGAGCTAGGCGCGTCGAATCTTAATGCATTGGCGCTGCAGATTCGTCTGTTGGCCGAGCGGGGACGAGCGCAGGAAGCCCGTCAGCGCATGGAACGCATTCCGATGGTCAACTGGTCGGCCGTCCTAGGGAACACGGCTGCTGACGTGCTGGCGGCGGTTGGCGAGACCGATAAGGCGTTTATCGAGGCTGAAAAGGTCGCTAAATCGAAACCCGAAGATCCCGCGGCTCAAACCTGGTTCGCCGACATTGCCGTGCGCGCGCAGAAGCCCGAGGCGGCGGAAGCGGCGATGAAGAAGGCGATTGCGATTAACCCCGAGGATCCCGATGCGTGGACCCGGCTGGTGACGCTGTACCTTCAAGCAAAGCGTCCTAATGACGTCGAGAGTACGTTGCGTGAAGCGTTCCTCGCGCTCGATGACGAGTATCTGCCGCTACTGACGGGCAAGTACTACGAGCTTCAGTCGCGCTGGCAGGAAGCGGAGGACATTTATCTGTCCGCGTATGCGGGTCGAGAAGACGATCCAAACGTTTCACGGCGGCTCGCCGAGTTCTATTTGCAGTGGATTGCCGCCAACGAGAATAACCGCGGCAAAGCGGCCGTCTACTTGAATAAACTGCTGAAAGCCTCCTACGAAGGGAAGCTCAAAGAGGGCGATCCAAACGGACCTTGGGCCCGGCGTCAAGCTGCCAAGCTCTTAGCCGCCACGGGGGATCGGAGCGATTCGGTCCGCGCCGAACAATTGCTGAGCGCTGCTGTCGAGGGAAAAACTGGCACGCCTGAAGACTTCGATCAGCTCGTTGACTTGCTGAGCCTCCGCGGCGACCCCGTATCACGGCAGCGGGCAATTGATGCGTTGCGGAACGTGAAAGTGATGCGCGGCGGGCTGACGCCTGAACGCGAACTGCAGCTGGGCCACCTGCTTTACGACCTTGGCGAATGGGAGGCGGCGAAGCAACAGATGCTCGACGCCATCGGAAAGTTCCCTAATGACGCCCGACTGCAGACGGCGTATGCGTCGATGCTGATCGGTCGAAAGGATTTTAATGAAGCCGAATTGCGCATTACGCGGCTCGGGGGAAAACCGGAATTAGCTCCGGCGATCAATGAACTTCGGCTGCGTCTCGCCTCGGTCCGCGGCGACAAAGACGAAGTGCGCAACATGCTCAAAGCAATGACGCCCGATTTCACTCGCCTTACCGAAGACCAACTGAAGTTTATTCGCGGGCTGGCTCAAACGGCGGACGGTGCAGGCGACCATGAATATGCCCTGACGCTTCTGCAAGAATACGCACGCCGCGCTCCCGACGCCGGTTTGGAGTTGGCGCGGATGAACGCCCTTTACGGCAACGTCGATGAAGGGCTGGCGAGCCTGCGCTCGTTGGCGCCGCAGAATATGGACGATGCCATGCGGATTGCCGTCGAAGTGCTGCGCAAACGTCGCGACGAAGATCCAGCCAAGCTCGACGCCGAAGTCGACCGTATCGTTCGCAGCGGCTTGCGCGACGATCCAGAATCGGCCCGTCGCTTGGTGCTCGAAGCGGAGATGCTTGAGGTTCAAGAGAAGTTTGATGAAAGCATCAGCGCCTACAAAACGCTCCTCGCCCGCGACGACGTTCCGGGGTTGGTGCGCGCCACGGCGCTCAACAATTTGGCGTTCATCCTCGCGCTGAAGAGCAAGACGCCCCAAGATCTGGAGTTGGCTCTCAATTCCGTGAATCAGGCGATTGAGCTGATCGGTCCAATTTCCGACATCCTCGACACCCGCGCGCTCGTTTACCTCAAGCAGCAGCAATATCCCCTTGCCGTTGAGGATATGAAACAAGCGATCAAAATGAACCCCACGGCCAGCAAGCACTATCACTTGGCGGCAGCCCAATTAGGAGCCGGCGACGCAGCGGGCGCGGCGGCCGCTTGGAAGCAGGCTCAGGCCGAGGGCATCGGGCCGGATGCGGTTTCGAAGCTAGAACAGCAGGATTTGGAGGGGTTCACGAAGAAAATCGAACAGGCCGCTGCCGCGGGGGCGACCGCCCAGGCTCAGTGATGCCCTTCCCGAGATCTGGCCGGAAAGCCTCGCTGGCGTCGATTTGCGGGTTCTAACGGCCGCGACAGTCCCGCTGGCGAACAATTGGCCCTCGGTTTGCGGGGCAAACATTGTTCGCTCGGAACCCCGTCGTTAAGATGCGAGCTTGGAGAAATGCTTGGACGCTCACTCCGATAGTCCACGGTCGCATGTTTGGCCCTCCGCGCAGTGAGGAACACTGCCGTTTTGCCGCCATCTTTCCGGATCCATCGGTAGCGCCCTCAGGGCGGAGTTTCCAAGTATGAATCGTTGCGTCGCTCGTTCGCTCCGTGTTTCTGCGTTCTCTTTGGCAGGCGGCCTGCTGGTCGTCGCTCTGTCGTCGCGACCGGCCGTCGCTCAGGACTCGCCTGAGTTGACTGAGATTTACGGTCGCGGAGTCCACAACTATTTCGGCGGCCAGGTTTGGCTCTCGGACGATCAGTTTTCGCAGGTCATTGACGCCGGTTCGACCGACCCTCGCGTTTACTACTATCGCGCTCTGGCCCGGCTCCGCGCAGGACGCCAGACGGAAGCCGAGCAAGACCTCGCCGTCGGAGCCTCGCTTGAAGCTCGCGACCCGGGCGCTTCCGGGGCGGTCGGCCAAGCCCTGAGCCGCGTGCAGGGATCGAATCGACAGCTTGTCGAGCGCTACCGTCGCCAAGCCCGTATTCAACAGGCCCAAAAAAATCATTCGCTGACGCAAACTCGCTACGAGCAACTGCAGAGCCGCGAGCAGCAAGTCCTTCGCAATGAAACGCCGGCCGATCTCGGCAAGTTAGCGTCGCCGCCAGCCGCGCCGGCAGCAGCCGCGATTCCTGCCATGTCGCCGCCAGCCTTGGCCGCCCCCGCCGCGCCGTCGACGCCGCAACCCGCATTGGTTGAAGAGGCGGCCGCTCCCGCCGTCGCCCCTGCCGCTGAAAGCGATCCTTTTGGCGCTGCCGAAACTCCCGCACCGGCGCCTGCCGAGCCCCCTGCCGCACCGGCGGACAGCGATCCGTTTGGCGCCGCTGCAGAACCTGCTGCTGAAACTTCGGTCGTCGTCGAACCGACGCCCCCCGCTGTAGAGCCAGCGTCAGACGTCGATCCGTTCGGCGCCGAAGGGACTCCCGCAGCCGACCCCGCTCCGGCCGTTGAACCTGCCACGCCAGCGGAAACGACTGCTGATCCCTCGGCCGACCCATTCGGCACGCCAGCGGAGACTCCTGCGGCTACCGAACCCGCCGCCGCCATCGAACCGGCGACGCCAGCCGAGACGGCGGAAGCCGATCCTTTTGGTGCGGAAGCGGCTCCGATGACTGAAGAGGTCGCCCCGGCTGCGGCTCCCGCTGAAGAAGCGCCCGCTGCCGCTGACAGCCTGTTTGGCGCACCCGACGCCGCGACCGAGTCGCCGGCAGAAACGGCTGCTCCAGCGGCCGGCGACGCTGGCGATCCCTTCGCTCTCCCCGCCGACGAAGCGGCTGCGGCTGAAGGCTCCACGACGCCCAGCGACACGGTCGATGCCGCGAATCCCTTTGGCGAAACGCCCCCGCAAGAGATGATCGCGGACGAGCCTGCCGCTGAGCCAGTCGAAGCGGACACTGCCACCGAACTCGGCGGCGCCAGCGCTACCGATGAACTCTTCGAGGAAGAGACCGCCGAAGAGAAGGAAGAGCAACAACCTAGCGACCCCTTCGCTGCAGACCCGGCGCTGGGCATTCCCGCCGATGAGCCGCCTGCCGCTGAAGCCGCCGCGACGGAACCGGCCGCGACCGCTGAACCAACTGCAGAAGAGCCCGCTGCTGCGGAAGCGGATCCTTTTGGCGACTCTGCAACTGCGGAAGAGCCGATGGCCGCTGAAGAGTCGACGCCCGCCGAGGCCGCCGAGTCTGATCCCTTTGGCGAAACGGCGCCGGCGACTGAAGATGATCCCTTCGGTACAGCCGCGAGCGATGCCCCAGCGGAGGCTCCGGCGGAATCAGCTGAAGCTGCCGAACCGGCGACAGAAGCGGGAGACGATCCGTTTGGCGAAGCTGCGACCGAAGAGCCCGCGACTGAAGACGCCGCACCGGCCGCAGAAGGTGCTGCAGACGAGGCTCCTGCTGAAGAGGGCGCCGACGCCGACGCTGCAGACAAGCCGGCAGAGGAGAAGCCTGCCGAAGACGCTCCGGCCGAGACAGAAGAAGATCCATTCGGCGGATTTTAGTAGCGAGCAATCGCTTCGCGTTCCCAGTCGATGCCGCCCTGGATTTCCAGCGGACTGCGCGTCGTGTTCACGTACTCGCGTTCGTATAGGAATTCTTTGATGGGTATGGCGACCGCATTTGCGAGTAGCGTCGTTGCACGCGTGGGGATCGCGGGGGCGGTCTGCATGGCTCTGGCGCTTCCACTGCAGATCGGTTGCAGCAAGCCGTCGAACATTCCGTCCGTTCCGGCATTGCCCCCCAATGACACGCCGGAAGGGAAGCTGGCGCGTGTGATGCAACGCCTTGATTCCGCAATCGAGACGGCCCAAGCCGCGTCGGGTTCGGGCGTCATTTCCGAGCGGCGCGCTTACCACAAGCTGCTGCCGGCTTCCGCTGGATCGGCGTTGCCCGAGGCGGTGGTCTTCATTGAGACGACGCGCGCTTTGGCTCCGCGAGCAATGAACGACGCCTCACAGGCTAAGTTCGCGGCGGAACTCGAAGAGTCCGGCGAAGAGCCGTCTGACGAAACTAGGAAGCCGCTCGTCGTCGAAGACGAGAAATCGGTCGAGGTGGTTGAGTATCCGCTCTCCTACGACGGTCAGCGCTGGAAGCTCGTGGAAGAATTGCAGTCGAAAACGGAAGATGGATCTCCATCGATGGAGTATATACTCTTCGACTACGCGCTGGACGCAAACTAGCGTCAGCTCTTGGCTCCGCTAGGGGGTAGGTCGCCATTCCGATAGACGGGCTGCAGCCGTTACGCGGAATGAATCGCTCTAGAGTCATTGCGAACCATTCGAGCCGCTCCGCTCCAAGTTCCCTTGCCGGAACGCCTCAGCCATCGCTCGCGGCACTTCCGCTTGGGCCAATAGCACGCCCGCGCGATTCGCCGCGACGTTAGCGCGCATCTCTTGCTCCAGGGCAATCGCGTTCGCTCGCCGTTGTTCGGCGAGCGCTTGGGCCATTCGCGTGTCGGCCTCGGCCTGATCCGCCTGGAGGCGAGCGCCGATGTTCTCGCCGACGTCGATGTCGGCGATGTCGATCGACACGATCTCGAACGCCGTGTGGGCGTCGAGTCCGCGTTGGAGCACTGCCTTCGAAATGCGGTCAGGGTTTTCCATCACTTCGAGGTGATTGGCGGCCGAGCCGATCGATGTGATGATTCCCTCGCCGACCCGGGCGATGATCGTGTCCTCGGTGGCGCCGCCAATCAGCTGTGCGAGATTGGTCCGCACCGTCACCCGGGCGCGAATCTTGAGTTCAACGCCATTGCGGGCCACGGCGCTCAGCGTCGTCCGCGGCGACTTGGCCGGGTCGGGGCAGTCGATCACCTTGGGATAGACGCTCGTCCGCACGGCGTCCAGCACGTCTCGGCCGGCCAGATCGATCGCCGCGGCGCGATCGAAGTCGAGGTCGATGTCGGCCCGCTGCGCCGCAATGATCGCGTTGATCACCCGCGGCACGTCGCCGCCGGCGAGGTAGTGCGCTTCCAGCCGGCGGGTCGTAATGCCGGTTTCAGGATCTGTTCCCACGCCAGCTTGCATCGCCATGATCTTGCCGTCGACGATCGTGCTGGCGTTCACTTGCCGCAGCTTCATGCCGATCAACTCGAAGAAGCTGACCCGCGCGTTCGACGTGTAGGCGCGAATCCACAAGCCGCCGAAGTTGAGAATCACCGCCAGGATGACCAACAGCCCGACGACGCCGATGAGAATGCCGCCGATCAGCAGCGCCTGCGTCATGTCAGGGGCCGCCAGCGGGAAAAGTGCAACTGCCATAGTGGAAAGCGTCGCGCTAAAGTTCGGGTGAGCGTGAAAACCTCGCTGTCATCATAGGCGATTCGCTGAGCCGTGAGAACACTTGCCAAAGTTCGTCAAATTCGCCTAAGCCCCCGCCCCCCATAGACTTGTCGCCGCGCACCCCCGCCTGGCGACGATCGGCTGCGGGCACTCAGCCGGCTCCGGCAAGTTTCCAAATGGCGCCTGGCGCCTAGAATGACGGCGTCTGCCCCCGCGGCAGCCTGTCACGATGAACCAGTAGGAGAGTCCCTTGATGTCCCGCACCGCAAAGCTCGCCCTCGCCTTGGCGCTCGGCTTCGCTTCCCTCCAAAGCTCCATCCGCGCCGACGAGTACGTCGTCGAACCCTCCCACACCTCGGTGATTTTCGGCATTAGCCATCTCGGCTACAGCTTCACCTACGGCCGCTTCAACAAAGTGAGCGGCGACTTCACGCTCGATCCGGCGAAGCCCGATTCGGCTTCGTTCACGCTCGCCATCGATGCGGCCAGCATCGACACGAACGACGCCAAGCGCGACGACCACCTCCGCGGCCCCGACTTCCTGAACACCGGCGAGTTCCCGGTGATCAGCTTCAAGAGCAATAAGGTCGACGTCAAAAAGGAAGGCGAGACGACCGTCTATGTCGTGAGCGGCGAGTTGACGATGCATGGCGAGACGAAGCCAGTGACGCTCAACCTGCAGAAGCTCGGCGAAGGCCCTGGCCCGACCGGTCAGGATTTTCGCACCGGTTTCAACTGCCAGACGAAGCTCAACCGCAGCGAATGGGGCATGACGAAGATGGTCCCCCATATTGGCGACGAAGTGGCCGTCACCATCAGCTTCGAAGGCGTCCGTAAATAGGCCGGGCGTAGGTTGGGCTTTCACCCCGACAGCCCTGCCAAACGGCCATCGAGACAGCTGCAATAAAAGCCACCGGCTCCGCCGGTGGACGCAGCTGGATGGTGGCTCGCCTGTCAGTTCGTCCACCGGCGGAGCCGGTGGCTTTCATGGTTAGTTTGCTCGCCGTAGGCCAGATCGCCCGATCTGGCCTACGGTTTTCTTGCATCACGGCAACACCATCATGCTCGGTCCCAAAGATTTCCTACTCGGCGGCATCGCGCCGATGCTTGTCGCGCTCGCGGCGTTCTCGCTTGCTTGGTTTTTTTCACGCCGCGCAAGCGTAGCTTGGTCGGCCGGCGTACTGGCAGGCTACTTCGGCGGGACGATCGCCGTCGAGGCGGGCGGCGTGGGAGTCGTGGCCGCCTTGAAGCAAATGGGAGCGCCGCACGACGCTCATCAATGGACTTGGATGATCGGCGTCGCCGCCATGACGCCGGCGATCGCCGCGGCGCTGCTGGGCGAGCGTCGCCAGTGGCGTTGGCTGCTGAGCGTTGCGCTCGCCGTCGTCGCCCCGCTCTGGCTGATGTGGGGCGGCAAGTATCTGCCAAGTGCCGAGATTCGTGCCACTGGCTTTGCGAAAGAGGCCTGGGGAGTAGGCGAAGCGGTGGCGGTGATCGGCGTTGTCGCGTTCGCCATCCTACTGGCGTGGCGGTTGTGGGAAGCAAATGATCCAACGGACCAGCCGCGTACGCGCGGACTGCTGGCGGCGATCGTTCTCAGCTGCACCGCCGCCGTCGCCGGCATGAGCGGTTCGTTTGTCTACGCCCAGGCGATAGGCGTGCTCGCCGCCTCAGTCGGGGGCTGCTTTGTCGCGGGTTGGCTCTGGCGCGTGAAAGCTGGTCCCGAAGCCGCCGCGGGACCGATCATCCTCTTAGCCGGTTCGCTGTTGCTGCTGGCGACGCATTACTCGCAGCTGCAGCCATGGCATGCGGCTGGGCTCTGGGCGTCGATCACGCTCTCTGCGGCTTATCTGCCCAATAGGATCGGGCTCAACGCCCGTGGCCGCATCGCACTCCGCTGCAGCGTCTGCTTGATCCCGTTGGCGCTTGTGTTCGGTCACGCCGCTTACAAGTTCGTGGAGAGCCAACGACAGCAGCAAAAAGAAGCGGATGCGAACCCGTATATGAGTATGTAGGTGTTTAGGTGAATAAGTGAGTGGTTACGCTTGTCATTCACTTACTCGCTGAAGCACCTACTCACCTCCCCTCACTCAATCCAACCGCCGCCGAGGACGCGCTCGCCGTCGTAGCAAACGACCGCCTGCCCTGGCGCCACGCCGTAGCGGGGCTCATCGAATTGCACATGCAGTCGTCCGTCGGCGTCGAGATCAAACTCCGCCCAAGCCGGCGTCGCGTTGTAGCGAATCTGTGCCAAGCCACGCGCCGGTAGCATCGTCGGGTCGATCAACCAGTTACAGTCCTTCGCGGTCAACTCGCTGCGGCCAAGTTCCTCACGATCGCCGAGCACCACGCGGCGCGTCTCGGGTTCGATCCGCACGACGAACTTGCGGTCGCCGAAGGCGATGCCTAGTCCCTTGCGTTGGCCGATCGTAAAGCCCTCAATGCCATCATGCTGTCCGACGACTTCGCCCGAAGTGAGGACGAACTCGCCGCCGCTCGTCTCGCCAGCGACAAGGTCACCGCGTCGCGCCTGACGATCCTTGATGAACTCATGGTAATGGCCCTGCGTGACGAAGCAGATCTCTTGGCTGTCCTTCTTCGTCGCGACGTTCAGCCCCACGCCCGCGGCGAGCCGACGGATCTCAGACTTCTCGTAGTCCCCCACCGGCAAGAGCATCCGCGAGAGGAATCGCTGCTTAATCCCGAACAAGACGTACGACTGGTCTTTCGAATCGTCCCGTCCGCGGAGGAGCGTCGCCTCGCCATTCGCAGCGGTTGCCATCCGGGCGTAGTGCCCGGTGGCTACGAACTCGGCGTCGACGCTGTCGGCGTAGTCGAACAGCTTGCCGAACTTGATCCAGTTGTTGCACTGGACGCAGGGATTCGGCGTGCGGCCGGCGGCGTACTCGTCGACGAAGTAGTCGATGATCCGCGTGAACTCGGCGTCGAGGTTCAATGCGTAAAATGGAATCGCGAGGCGATCAGCGACGCGGCGGGCGTCCTCGGCGTCGGAGGCGGTGCAGCAGCCTTGCTTGTGATCGAGCCGATTGACGACGGGCAACGTCGCCGCGAGTCGACCCGCTTGAGGTTCGTCGACCGCACACGCGACCGGCGAAGCCTGCCCGTGGCGCATGAAGACGCCGATCACCTCGTGCCCCTGCTCCAACAGCAGATGGGCCGCGACGCTCGAATCGACTCCTCCGGACATTGCCAGAACCACGCGTGCCATACACCAAGTCTAGGCCCCCTCGTGCCCTGCGTCGACGTGCCGTAGAATGGCGGGCTCTCACCCCGTTTCCGCCCTCTCTCGAGGTCTCGCAACAATGTTGGACAGCCAGTGGTACGACCGCGCCGAAGCGATCCGCCAGACGATTGTCCAGCTGCGGGACTCTCTTTGACTGTGCGACGAAGCAGTCGCGCATCACTGAAATCGACGGCGAGATGGCGGACGCCAGTTTCTGGGACAACCAGGAGAAGGCTCAGGAGCGCGTCGCCGAGCGCAAGGGGCTGATCGGCATCGTCAAACCGCTCGACGAGGCGCTCAAGTCGAGCGACGACCTCGCTGCGATGATCGAGATGGCCGAGGAGGACGAGTCGTTTGCCGCGGAGGTGCCGCCGGAGATCGAGCGGATCGAGGCGTTGCTCGAAGATCTCAAGCTAAAGGCGCTTCTCAACGGCCGCTACGACGCCGCGGGAGCGATTCTCACGATCAACGCCCGCGACGGCGGCACCGACGCCAACGACTGGGCCGAGATGCTGCTGCGCATGTACCTCATGTGGGCGGAGAAGAACGACTACTCGGTCGAACTGATCGACCGCCATGACAATGAAGAGGCGGGCATTAACCACGCCTCGGTCGCTATCCGCGGGCCGATGGCCTACGGCTATCTCAGGGGCGAAACGGGTATGCACCGCCTGGTGCGGATCAGCCCCTTCAACAGCGAAGGCAAACGGCAAACGAGCTTCGCCGCGGTCGACGTGTCGCCGGAGATCTCCGACTCGGTCGAGATCGAAATCGACCCGAATGACATCCGCGAAGATACGTTCCGCGCGAGCGGCGCCGGCGGGCAGCACGTTAATAAGACTTCTAGCGCCATTCGGCTGACCCACTTCCCGACGGGCATCGTCGTCCAGTGCCAGAGCGAACGCTCGCAGCACAAGAACCGCGCGACCGCGTGGAAGATGCTGCGGGCCCGCATGGCGCGGATGGAAGAAGAGAAGCGCGAAGCGGCCGAAGCGGCGAAGTACCAGCAACAGGCGAAGACGGGTTTTGGCTCGCAGATTCGTAACTACTTCCTCCATCCCGATCAGCGGGTGAAGGATGCCCGGACGAAGTATGGTCAGGGGAACTTCCACGCCGTGATGGATGGCGATATTCAGGGGTTCCTCGACGCGGTGCTCCGCTGGCGCGCTGGGCAGCCGGTGGAAGAGGATGACGATTGATCCTTGACCTTCGTGAATACGGATCTCTCGCAGAGGCGCAAAGGCGCAGAGTAAATACGAGAGAAGTCAGTAGCTACATCCTCTGCGCCTCTGCGAGAGACTTCTTAGCTGACCATGGAAGAGAAGTCGCCAATCGCGCAGATTGAATCTCACGCCGTCGACGGGCGTCGGTTGCGGGTGGAGTTTCTCCAGCAGGGCGATCGCTATGGGCATCGCGTGCTGGCCGTAGACGCAGACGGCGGCGAAGTGGTGCTTGTTCGCACGCTTGAATTAACGGCTGACGAGGATTCGCCCGAAGCGCCAGCGCTGCAGTCGGTGCATGTGCAGCCGCTGGCCGATCGAGAGGGGCAGTTAGCTGCGCTAGTTGGTATGTCGGGGGCGAACCACTGGTCGCTAATTGTGGAGCCCGACGCCGATGCGAAGACTCCCCGCTTGATCTTCGACGCGGCGTGTCGAATCAAACGGGATGGGCTCATGCGGATCGTGAGCCGGTATGCGCGGATCGCTGAAGCGGTACGCGCCGGGCGGTTTCGTGTGGAACTGCTTCAGCTGAGCGATCAATCGGCCTTGCCGCGGATCGAGGAGATCGGCGACCAGATCGCGATCGTTCGCGAGATCATGCCCGCCGACGTAGCGCCAACGACCGTGCGTTGGCGCTACGCCATTGAGCTGATTGGTTGATCGACCGTTGCGGCCGGACATCGTTCGATCCTCTCACTTCGCCGCCGTGATCGGCGTCTCCTTATCGCCATCCCGGCGGAACGGCTCGCGCGTCCGCTTGCCAACGGCCGGCTTTGTCTCGCGAACCCAGATGTTGCGGAACTTCACCGGGTTGCCGTGGTCTTGCAGGCGGATCGGTTGCTTCACGTCGTGCTTGTTGTAGCTCGGCGGGTCGCTGAAGGGCGTGTTGCCGAGGAGCTCGAAGTGGTTCTGCACGAGGACGCCGTTGTGGAAGACGGTGATGTAGGCGGGCGATTCGAGCGAGCCGTCTGTCTTGAACCGCGGCGCCGTCCAGGCGATGTCGTAGACGTTCCAGTCGCCGGGGGCCTTCATGGCGTTGGCCAGCGGCGGGGCTTGCTTGTAAATCGAGGCGGCCTGGCCGTCGTAGTAGGTCTTGTTGTCGTAGGAGTCGAGCACCTGCAGTTCGTAGGGGCCGAAGAAGACGCCGCTGTTGCCTCGGCCTTGGCTCTCGCCGACGGCGGGCGTCGGCGCCGACCATTCGATGTGGAGCTGGCAATCGCCGAAGGCGTCTTTCGATTCGATCATTTCTTTGCCGACGACCATGGCGCCGTCTTCGAGCTTCCAGCCCTCGGCGCCCTTCCAGGCGGAGAGGTCCTTGCCGTCGAAGAGGACGACGGCGTCGGACGGGGCGTCGCTCGGCTTCTCGCCGGGGGTGACGATCGGCGGTTCCTGCCACTCGATACCGGTGAGGTATTCCTCGGCGTGGCTCGTTGACGCCGCGAGCGAGAGGAGCAGCGCCCCAACGGCTGAGACTTGCTTGATCATGTCGATTCCTCGTGAATTGCGTGGTGAATGCTTTGCCTGGTGGAGTAACCCGCGTTCCCGCGGCTGGGGCCGATTATGAGTGGGAGGGCTGCTGGGGGCAATGAACTTCCAAGCATCAAAAAAAACGAGGAGCAGCCCGCGAAACACGCGAATCGGCGCGAATGAAGCTGGACAGGATTACAGGATACGGGGGGATCAACAGGATTGAATTTTTGTTTTCCCCATCCGGTCGATCCGTTGCGATCCTGTGATCCTGTCCAGTCTTCGTTCTTATTCGCGTGATTCGCGGGCTTTGTCTTTTCCCTGATGGCGTGGTTCGCTTGAACGGCGGGCCCGTTTCGGGGAGAATCGATGACCTGCCGCCGGGCGACGGCTGCCGGGTCTTTTCTTTCGTCGCCGTGGCGGTCACTTGGTCTTGCGGAGCAAGCGGATGCTGACGTTCACCGAATCTGTCGAAGCGCTCAAGCAGCAGTACACCGACAAGTATGTCGTGGTCGATCCGGGCCGGCCGGAGTTGGCTCGATTCGAGCATTACGTCGGTCAGGTGAAGACCGTCAACATGAGCGGCCGGGCGCTGGTGGAGTTCCTCGACTACCACCTGAACATCGGTTGGTTCGACATCGATTTGACCGCCCTGACCGTCGTCGACAAGCCGACCGAAGAGTCGAAGGCGAAGGCCGAAGCCAAACGGGCCGTCGCCCCTGCTGCCCCTGCTGCCGCGAAGCCGGCTGCCGCCGCCGCTGGCGGGAAGAAGCTCTCGCCGCTGGAGATGGCTCGCCAGCAAGGGGCGCAAAAGGCGGCGGGCGCTGCTGCACCCGCTAAGCCGGCAAGCGGCGGGGGGAAGCAATCGGTGGCCGATATCTTGTCCGCCGCTCGCGCTGGCGCCAAACCGGCCGCCGCCGCGACGCCGGCGGAACCGAAGGCGGAGAAGCCCAAGCCCGCCCCCGCTGCGCCGAAGCCGGCTGCCGCCGATGGAAAGATCCGGCCGGTCGACAAGTCGACGATGACAATCGACCAGATGATTGCGTACTGCCGCGAGCATGATGCGAATCGTGCTGGGTGATGCCGGCGACGTTTGTGTTGATTCGCTCCGGCGGGTCGTTGACCCGCGGCTGCTATTGAGAGAACTGCAATGAAGCTGCGCGTGTTGTTGGGTGTTCTCGCCGTGATGGCTCTGGTGGCGTCGTCGGTGAAGGCGATTGAGGTTTCCTCGTTCGAGCCGTTGCTTGTCGCCGGGAAGTGGGCTGAGGCGGAGAAGCAGCTTGCAGGAGCCGTCGCCGCTGATCCGAAGGACGACAACGCGCGGTTCGCCCTCGGGACGGTCCAGGCGTTGCGAGCCTTCGAAGGACTTGTGCAGGGTTTTTATCGTTACGGGCTCGACCCCGAGTGGCGGACGAGCTTGCCGATGATTCGGTTGCCGATCCCGGAAAACCCGCAGCCGACGCCGCTGACGAACGCCGACTTTCGCAAGCTCGTGAGCGACTTCGCCGCACAGCTCGCCGAGGCTGAAGCGACGCTGGCCCCGATCAAGTCGGCCGACGTCAAACTGCCGCTGGCGATTGGGACGTATCGGATCGACGTCAACGGCGACGGGACGGCCGACGAATCGGAGTCGTTCTGGGGCATCTTCGGACAAACGATGGGGGCGCCGATCGGCGAGGAGGAGGCCCAGGGGTTCGTCATCGCGTTCGACGCGGGCGACGTCCACTGGCTGCGCGGTTATTGTCATTTGCTGCAGGCGTTCTGCGAGTTCTTCCTTGCGCACGACACGCAGAACCTCCATGACCGCACCGCCCAGTTTTTCTTTCCCACGGCGCAGGTGAAGTATCCGGTCGTCCTCGCGAAGGGGGACGATTGGTGGGATTCGATCGCCGATGCGATTGCGTTCATTCACATGATCCAACTGCCGGTGAGTGACGTGGAGCGGATGAAGGCGTCGCATGCTCACCTGCTGGAAGTCATCGCTCAGAGCCGGCTGAGTTGGGCGGCCATTAAGGCGGAGACCGACGACGACCGCGAGTGGATCCCCAACTCCAACCAGCAGAATTGCGCCATCCCGGGAGTCACGGTCTCGCGCGAGATGATCGGCGAGTGGCAGGCCGTGCTCGACGAAGGCGAGGCGATCTTGCAGGGCGAAAAGCTGATCCCTTACTGGCGTCCTGGCGACAATCGCGACCTGAACCTCAAGCGGGTCTTCTTCGAACCGCAGACGTTTGATCTGGTGTTGTGGATCCAAGGCAGCGCGGCGGTTCCTTATCTGGAAGAGGGTCCATCGACGAGCCCAGTAATGTGGAACCGCGTGCAGCGCGTGTTCGGCGGACAGTTGGGGATGTTTGCCGTCTGGTTCAACTGAGTCGCCGGTCGGCGACGCAGGGACGACGCCCTGTTGTCGTGTGCTGTCGCGTTGTGTCGCGAGTTGCATTATTGGCGACATCAAGAGCCTCGCTGCGGCTAAGTCTTGGTTGTTGTTAAGGTTGCGCGTTGTCGCTGCTGTCGTCTTTGTCGCCTCGTCGGTCGCCGTTGCGGCGCCTCTGTCGGACTGAAAGCCCGCGGCGGTGGTTTGTCGCGTGCTGTCGCCTGGTGTCGCGAAACGCATTTTTGGCGACACGACTGATCTCCCTGCGGTTAAGCGTCGGCTCTTGTTGCGCTCGCGCGCCGTCGCTGCCGTCGCCTTGTAGATTGAACGTTCAGTCCGATGAAACATCGTTGGAAATTGGATGCCGTGGCGGCGCTTCTGTCGGGTGAAAGCCCGACCTGCGGAGTGCGACGTACGATCCAACCTAGCGAACCGCGCGGCCAAAATCTGTAGGGTCGTTTGCGGATTTATTGGTCGGGATGGGTGGCTGAAAGTTGGGGGTTGACGCGGCGCCGCGACGATTGACGCGTTTGACGCACCGTAACTACGCGATCTGGAGAGGCAGAGTAGAAGGAGTGCATTGGAATTGATTGCGGGCGCGGCGGCGATTGTTGATACTTGACCAGAGCGTTATCACATGTCTTTGCCTCAAGCGTTGCGAAGGAGTGCGTCAATGGCTGCCAAGAAGAAGGCCGTCAGCAAGAAGATCGCGGCCGCAAAGTCGACTCGGAAAAAGAAGGCGCCGGCGAAGACGGCAGACTCGGCCGTCTATCAGTTTAAGATCACCCTTCTGGGATGGAAGCCGCTAATTTGGCGCCGGATCTTGGTCCCGGAAGGGACGCTGGTCGATCTCCACGAGCATATTCAGACGGCCATGGGATGGACCAACTCACATCTTCACCAGTTCAAAAGGGGTGACCGTCATTACGGCATTCCCGCTCACCTGAACGAGGATTGGCTCGATGAGGATGAGAAGGCGCTCGATTCGGCGCAGGTCACGCTGCGCGATCTATTCGGGGGAACTCGACCGTCGCGGACGATGCACTACGAGTATGACTTCGGCGACGGGTGGGAGCATGAAATCGATTTTGAGGAACTTCGCGCGGCAGAGCCTGGGGTGAAGTATCCATGCTGCATTGAAGGCGCCGGCGCGTGCCCGCCAGAAGACGTGGGGGGCGTCTGGGGATATGCGGCGATGCTGGAGGCGATTGAGAACCCGAAGCATCCGGAGCATGAGCACTACATCGAATGGGTAGGAGAGGAGTACGATCCCGATGAGTTCGACGTTGCGAAGACGACGAAGGCGATGCGGAAGGGATTGCCGGCATGGTTGGATTGATGGGATGCGAGATTTTTTTACCCGGCCGATGGCCGAGGCTAAATTGGCGTTGCGGGGTGGGGAGTGGTGTGGCGGTTCGGCCTCCGGTTTGAAGAACCGGGGGCTAAGGGGGCGAACGGATGAAGTTTCGGTTGGGGACGATCGCGTATGTGTTTGCGCTGCTGGCGGCGGGGATGGCGACGTTTGGCGCGGCAGGCGGGGCGTTGTCAGCTGCATGGGTGGCGGGCGTTTGGATGATGCTTCACGCGAAGCCGGCGCGGGCGGTAGGAATATTGGCGACGAGTCTGTTGGCCTGCGTCGTGGGTCTTACGCTCGTGTCGGCGATGGGCGATGCTCGCATGGCGAGGTCGCGACAACGGTGTGCGCACAATCTCAAATGTATTTGCCTCGCCCTGCATAACTATGAAAGCGCCAATGGCGCGTTTCCGCCGCCTTATGTCGCCGACGCGGACGGGAAGCCGATACATAGTTGGCGCGTGTTGATCTTGCCGTATGCGGAAGAGAAGGCGCTCTACAACAAATATCGTTTTGACGAGCCGTGGGACGGGCCGAACAATCTGAAGCTTTGGGACCAGATGCCGAGTTTTTACGCCTGCCCCGGCTGCGAGCAGTGCCGGAGGCTCAAGGCGAAACCATTCGGAGAGACGCCACGGTATGCATCGAGCTATGTCGCGGTCGTCGGAGAGGAGACTGCTTGGCCGGCGGGCCGGCAACGGAAGTGGTCGGACTTGCTCCCCGCTGGCCCGTCAGAGACGCTGCAGGTCATGGAGTATTCCGGCATGACGACGCCGTGGACGGCACCGGTCGATTTGACGTATGCCGAGGCGCTCGCGGAGTTGACGGCTGCCGGGGCGAAGGGGCATATCAACGTCACCGAGAACTTTTTCACCACGACGTTCTCGCAGCGTGCACGATTGGCCGGCTTCGGCGATGGGCGGTCCGCTTACTTGCCGGGTGGCCTCTCTAAAGCCGCCGCGCGAGGGATATTGACGATCGCCGGGGGCGACGAGGTCGATGATGACGCCGGCGAGTGGACGGGAGCAGAGGCAAAATCACGGATCGTGACGGTAGTTCACTACGACCGCGTTTATGCGCTCTTGGCGTTTGTGGGGGTGGCGCTTTGGCCTGGCGTGCGGATGTGGCGGCGCGCATAAAGAAAGCCGCGGGGATGAACCCCGCGGCTCGCTTTTCGTTTGATGCGCTCGCCGTGGTTGGAGCGTCGTTGAAGCGCCGCTCCGGCGGGTCGTTGACCTGCGGCTACCCTTAGGCGGGTTGCAGTTCGATCTTGCGCTCGGCGATGATCTCTTGCTGGATGTTGCCGGGGACCGGACGGTACTTTGAGAGTTCCATCGTGAAGGTCCCCTGCCCTTGCGTCATCGAGCGGAGGTCGGTCGAGTAGCCGAAGGTTTCGGCCAGCGGGACGTCGGCGATGATTTTGCACATCTTGCCCGACGTTTCGGTGCTGGTGACGATGCCGCGGCGGCTGCTGACGTTGCCGACGACCGAGCCCTGGAACGAATCGGGGCATTCGATTTCCACCAGCATGATCGGCTCAAGCAGCGCCGGCTTCATGCGGCCGAACTCCTCACGCATCAATTCCTGCGCGGTGAGCATGAACGCCATGTCGGAGCTGTCGACGTCGTGGTACTTGCCGTCTTCGAGCTGGAACTTCAGGTTGACCACCGGGAAGCCGGCGAGCGGGCCCTTGGTGAGCATGTTCCGCACGCCCTTTTCGATGGCGGGGATGAAGTTCTTCGGAATGCGACCGCCGACGACCTTGTCGACGAACATGAACTCGGCGCCAGCCTCTTCACGCTCTTCGTCGGTCATCGGGCCCATCGTGCCCATGATACAGCCGTACTGACCCGAACCGCCCGTTTGCTTCTTGCGGGTGTGGTTGAAGGCGTAGGGGACCGTGGGGGCTTCGCGGTAGCTGACCTTGGGGGCGCCGACTTCGACCTCGACGCGGTATTCGCGGCGAATGCGTTCGACGTAGATTTCCAAGTGGAGCTCGCCCATGCCGGCGATGACCGTCTCGCTCGTTTCTTCGTCGGTGAAGACGTTGAACGTCGGGTCTTCCTTGCGGAAGCGCTGGAGGGCCTTGCCGAGACGGTCGATGCCTTCGCGAGTGAGCGGGTTGATCGACATCTTGATGACCGGTTCGGCGATGAACATATTTTCGAGCGTGGCGTAGCCGGCTTCGGGGGCGTAGGTATCGCCCGAAGCGCAGTCGAGGCCCATGATGGCGACGATGTCGCCGGCTTCGCCCTGGTCGATGTCTTCGCGCTTGTCACTATGCATCTTCACGATGCGGCTGAAGCGGTCCTTCTTGCCGGTGCGCTGATTGATGTACATTTCGCCCTTCTTCGCCGTGCCTTGGTAGACGCGGACGAAGGTGAGCTGGCCGAATTCGTCGTCCATGATCTTGAAGGCCATGCCGACGAAAGGCTTGGACGGGTCGCTTTCGAGGGCAATCCGTTCGGTCGCGTCCTTCGGGTTGATCGCGGAGTACTTGCGATCGAGCGGGCTGGGGAGGTAGCGCGTGACTGCGTCGATCAGCAGCTGGACGCCCTTGTTCTTATAGGCGGAGCCCAAGTAGACCGGGGTGAAACCCTGGTTGATCGTGGCGTCGCGGATGATCTTGTGGATCAGCTTCTCGGAGACTTCGCCTTCGCTGAGGAGGAGCTCCATCAGCTCGTCGCTGTACATCGAGAGGGCTTCGAGCATGTGGGTGCGCGCTTCGGCGGCTTCCTCGGCCTGGGCGGCCGGGATCTCTTCCACGCGGATTTTTTCGCCGTTGGAACCGTCGAAGAAGTAGGCCTTCATCGTGATCAGGTCGATGACGCCGGCGAAATCTTCCTCGCGGCCGACGGGGATCTGCATCATCACGGCGTCGGCGCCGAGCTTGTCGCGAACCTGGGCGGTGACGCTTTCGGGATTGGCGCCGGTGCGGTCCATCTTGTTGATGAACGCCAAGCGGGGGACGTTGTAGCGCTTCATCTGGCGGTCGACCGTCATCGACTGCGACTGAACGCCGCCGACCGAGCAGAGAACCAGCACGGCGCCGTCGAGGACGCGAAGCGAGCGTTCCACTTCGACGGTGAAGTCGACGTGGCCGGGGGTGTCGATCAGGTTGATCGAGTGGCCTTCCCACTTCAGGCTGGTGGCGGCGGAGGTGATCGTGATGCCACGCTCCTTCTCCAATTCCATGAAGTCCATGGTGGCGCCGTCGCCGCCGCCGCGGACGTCTTCGATCTTATGGATGCGTCCGGCATAGAACAGGATGCGCTCGCTGAGCGTCGTCTTGCCCGAGTCGATATGAGCGGAGATGCCGATGTTGCGTACTTTGCGAAGGTCCATAGTCGAGGCGCCGGTGAAGGCAGTAAAGTAGAGTTGTCGGTCCGGCCCCTCGGCCGCGTGCGCAATGCGACGCGGGTGGAGCCGTGGTTGGTTTGCCCCGCGACGTTTGCTGCGACTCTGAACAGGTCGCCGGGGGGCACGAACGATCAAAGAGCCGGGCGACGCTTGCTATAGCGCTGCCCGTCCGGGGCGGGTACGATCCTACATTTTTACGGACGGCTGCGGCCGCGACTAGTCCCCCGGGGTGGTTTTTACCGGTTTTCGGGGCTGGGGCGGTCGCGAGTTTGGGCGTTTGGCTGCGGTCACAGATTAAGCCGCCGGGCGTAAATCGCAAAGGTCGATTTTGACTACACTGAAGGGCTCAGGCGGCGCCTAATCGGCGGACTTGCTGAGTCTTAAGACGGAATTGATCGATGGAGGGTTCGGCTTGGCGGGAGCCTGGCCCTCTCGTTGGCGGGCGATCGTACCGGGTGCGAGCGCCGATTCCCCCTTTTCGAGAACAGATTTCTATGGAAGCAGCGGCTGACAACGGCATTCCGGAAGGCGTCCCAGAATCGAAGCGCTGGCTGTTCGAGGGCGACGCTCCGCCGCTGCCGCGCGGGATTTGGGGGCGTTGGCCGGCGCTGACGTTCGTCCTGCCGTTCGCGGTCTACATGCTCGTGGGAATGTTCGAGCCGGGGCCGCCGAAGAAGTTCGAAGCGGCCAAGCCGGGCGAGACGGCCAAGGTTGGCAAAACGGGCCAACCGATTGGCATCGTCGGAGAAGACGGCCTGCGACGCGACGCCGACGGTCATCCCATCGACGAGCATGTCGAACTCGACGAGAAGGGCTACGTGCAGATGCCCTACTCCTACTACCCCAAGGTTTACTCGATCAAGATCATCGCGACCGTGGTGGCGATGATTCTGGTGTTCCCGGGATACTTGTCCTTTCCGTTTCGGCTCAACTGGATCGGGATCGCGGTGGGCGTCGTCGGCGTCGTGCTGTGGATCGGGATCTGCAAGTTGCAGTTGGAGCAGCGGTTGCTCGTGCCGATGGGGCTCGGGAGCATCGTGGGGATGGGGGCCCGTACGGGATTCAATCCGCTGGAGCAATTGAAAGACGACCCGACCTGGGCTTACCAGTTTCTGGCGATCCGACTGTTTGGGCTCGCGATCATCGTGCCGATTATCGAGGAGTTCTTCCTCCGCGGGTTCTTGATCCGCTTCGTCATGGACGTCGACTGGTTCAAGATCCCCTTCGGCAAAGTCGACAAGCTGGGGCTGATCACGTCGGTGGCGTTCCCGATGCTGATGCACCCGGGCGAGTTGTTCGCGGCGTTCGTCTGGTTCAGCCTGGTGACGTGGCTGATGTTGAAGACGCGGAACATCTGGGACTGCGTCGCCGCCCACGCCGTGACCAACGGGCTGTTGGGGGCGTATGTGCTTTGGTCGGGCGAGTGGCAGTTTATGTAGGGGCGGCGGTCGCGCTGCTACCGTACGGATCATCTCACAACACGGCGTGAGCCGGGGCGTCCTCGCCCCCGGCGGTAGTGAGATTGATGCCGCGGTTAGTGAAGCCGACGCGCGCCGGGGGCGAGACGCCCCGGCTCGCTGAAGATTAGCCTTCGACGAAGTCAGCCGTTTGCACTTCCGACACCGGTTCGGTGCGGAAGGGTTGGCTCGACTGGTACATCGTGCGGCGTTCTTCGTAGGCGCCGCGGGCCTCTTCCGGGGCGATTTGGATCGCCTGGTTGATCGTCGCGATCGCTTCCTGGTATTGGCCGGCGTTGGCCTGGGCGGCGGCGAGGGTGTCGAGGGCGGCGCAGCGATCGCCGTAGCCGCATTCGAGAGCCTTCTTGGCGCCGGCGAGGGCCGCCTGCGCGTCGCGGACCGTGTCGTCGGGGCAGGTGGCGAGCAGCCACGCGCCGTTGCGGTAGGCGTGTTCGAACTGCGGATCGAGATCGATCGCCTTGGCGTAATCTTGCAGCGCCTCGCGGTAGCGGCCGAGGTCGACGAGCAGATCGCCGCGGCTGCAGGCGACTTCGGCGGTGATCTCACTCTGCTCCATCGCCGCGTTGAGATGCGTGAGGGCGTCGTCAAGTCGCCCGGTCATGTGGCAGAGACGCCCGTAGCCGACGAGGGCTTGCGTTAGCTTTGGCTCAAGGCGGATCGCCGACTCGTAGTCGGCGACGGCTCGCTCCACGTCGCCGGCTTGGACGTACAGGGTGGCGCGGTTTGAATAGGCCTTGGCGAAGTTCGGGTTGATCGTGACGCAGCGGCAGATATCGTCGAAGGCCTCGGCGAACTGGCCGGCTTGGGCGAGGCTGACGCCGCGGTTGTGGTAGGCGCGCCAGCAGTTAGGATCGAATTCCAGCGCGGCGCGGAAGTCGGCGAGCGCGAGTTCGAACTGGCCCTGGTCAGCGCGGGCCTGGCCGCGGCGGTTCAGAGCCCAAGCGGAAAGTTCGTTGCCGAACTTGCGGTTCTCCTCTTTGACGCCGGCCCGCATCGCGGTGGCACAGTCGCGGATGATGGCGGAGTATTCGGCTTCGCTCTGGGCAGAGAGCGAAAGTTCATAAGCGCGGACGAGAGCGTCGTCGGCGGAGGTAGTTTGGGCGTTCGGCGCAGTGGCGGCGATGCGTTGGGCCTGCTTCGGCGCGGGCGTCGGCGGGGCTTGGCGATCGCTCGTCGTGCTGAACTGTTGCCGGGTTCCCTGCGGACGCGATTGTTGTCGAGGTTGCTGGCGCGACGGTGCGGCAACGCTGCTGCCGCGCCCACCGCGGCCGGTGAAGACTGGTCCGCGATTGTGCGCGGCAGGCACGACCGAGGCGTCCTCGACCATCGGCTTCAGCGGGGCTTGGCGGCCGCTGTTGGCGACGACCGAGAGGGTTCCCTGAGCGGATGGCGCGGGCGCCGCGGCTGTCGACTGGACGGCGATGGAGGCCGTCGCCGGCGTGCTGTCGTCGGCGAAGACGAGATCGCTCGCGCCGGCGGCGTCGCCGGCCGGTTCCTGGATTTCAACGCCGTCGTCGGAGGCGGTGACGAACGAAATGTTCGTTTCGTCGGCCAGCGCGCCGGGGGCGGCGACTCCGAGTGCTAGCAACGCCCCGCAAGTGCGGGCGAAACGGGCAGCGTCGTGGAATTTCATGTTCGGCCAGTCCGCGAAGAGTGCGACGAATTGAGAAGCCAACGCGGAACCGGGCGCGCTAGTGCGCCGAGTTCGCGTTGAGTCTGTATCGGTCGCGGCAGAAAGTCGCCGTAATCGAAATTGCGAGAAAAATCGGAAAGGGCGGCGCAGGTTGCCTGGATTTCCGTGCGTGCTGGCGCCCGTGACGGGGTGTCATTCTGAGCGGAGCGAAGAATCTGGCGTTAAACCGGGCTCCAGATTCTTCGCTTCGCTCAGAATGACAGCACATGTAAAAACGTGATCTCTCAACCGGGGCGCGTCATCCCGTCGGGGTCGAGGAGGCGGTCGAGTTCTGCCGGTTCGACGAGCTTCTGTTCGCTGACGAGTTGGCGGATCGTTTTGTTCTCTTTGAACGCCTGCTTCGCGAGTTTCGCGCAGTTTTCGTAACCGAGCACTGGCGCCAGGCTGGTGACCATCATCAGCGATTCGTCGATCAGCGCCTTGCAGCGGTCGGCGTTCACCTGCAGGCCGACGAGGAGCTTGTCGGTGAAGACGTTGGCGACGTTGGCGAGCAGCTTCACTGATTCCATGAAGGCGTCGATCATCACCGGCATCGCGACGTTCAGTTCGAACAGCGAGCCGATGCCGCCGAGAGCCGAGGTGGTGACGACGGCGTCGTTGCCGATGACGCGGCAGCAGACCATCATCATCGACTCGGCGATGACGGGGTTCACCTTGCCGGGCATGATCGAGCTGCCGGGCTGCGTTTCGGGGAGCAACAGTTCGAAGATGCCGCAGCGGGGGCCGCTGCCGAGCCAGCGGATGTCGTTGGCGATCTTGGTCATCGAGACGGCGATCGTCTTCAGTTCCGCATGCGCGGCGACAAACGAATCCTTGGCGCCTTGGGCTTCGCAATGATCTTGAGCTTCCTGGAAGTTGACGCCGAGTTGCTTCGTCAGGGCGGCGCAAACTCGCCTCGCGAACTCGGGATGCGTGTTGATGCCGGTGCCGACGGCAGTGCCGCCGATCGGCATGTTTTCTTCGAGGCGAGCCAAGGCACGGCCGGCGCGAACGACGGCGTAGTGGGCCTGGGCGGCGTAGCCGGCGAAGACCTGGCCGACGCGGATAGGCGTGGCGTCCATTAGGTGCGTGCGGCCGATTTTGACGATGTCGTCCCACTCCTTACCCTTCGCTTCGAGTTCGTTAGCGAAGCGGGTGAGCGCGGGGATGAGCTTTTCTTTGATCTGCACGGCGCCGGCGATGTGCATCGCGGCGGGGAACGTGTCGTTCGACGACTGCCCCATGTTGACGTGATCGTTCGGATGGACGGCGCCCTTTTCGTTCTTGGCGCCGAGCCCGATGCCGCGATGCTCGTTCGCGAGGTTCGCGATCACTTCGTTGGCGTTCATGTTGGTCGACGTGCCGGAGCCGGTCTGATAGATGTCGACCGGGAACTGCTTGTCGTGCTTGCCCGCGGCAACTTCGAGCGAGGCGGCGACGATCGACTCGGTGAGCTTTGCGTCGAGCTTGCCGAGTTCGCGATTTGCTTCGGCGCAGGCGGCCTTCAGGTAGCCGAAGGCGTGGATCACCGTGGCGGGGACCGGTTCGAACGAGACGGGAAAATTGTCGACGGCGCGGGCGGTCGAAGCGCCGTAGAGGGCGTCGGCGGGGACTTGCATTTCGCCCATGGTGTCGCGTTCGATGCGGTGGGACATGAGAGGCTCCGGGATCTATGATTTGAAATATGAAATTTGAGATTTCTGATGTGAGCGAGCCGGGGCGTCTCGACCGCGGCGTGGAAGACCGCGGGGATGAACCCCGCGGCTCGCTTTTTGCGATGCTAGGGCCAATTGTCGACCATGATCGTGTCGTCGTTTTCGTAGGCGGGGGCGCAGCAGCAGAGGAAGCGGAGCGTTTCTGGGCCGATCGCGGTGATTTGGTGGCGGAGGCCGGGGGGGATCGCGATGGCGTCGCCGGGGCCGACTTCGCAGACCTCGGCCTCGATCTGCATCCGGCCGCGGCCTTCGAGAAGGTAGTAAATTTCTTCAGCCTGGGGATGGAAATGGGGCGCCGTGGCGCCGCCGGGTTGGAGGCGGGCCTCGGCGAGGCTCTGGTTGCGGATCCCCGAGTTGCGATAGGCGAGCAGCTCGCGAATCTCGGAGCCGTCTTTAGTGGTGAAGGGCACAGCGTCGGTCAGGTTGATCACGTCCATGCGCGTATTGTGCCGCGCTGGGGTGGAGGCGCGGAAGGGGTCGGGAGCCTTTTGCGACTGGCGACCCTTGCGGAATAGACAGGCCTCCAGTCGCAAAAGGCTCCCGACCCCCTGCCCTGCGAGACTCGCGTGGCCAGACGGCGAGGAAACGGCAATAATGGGGGGAGCTTGAAAACCCCGCTGGCGGCGCGGCTCGACGCGACCGCCGGAGATGACATTTCGCCGAAGAGGTTCCCATGATTCGTTGCCCGTGGCTGCTGGCCATGTCGCTTGTCGCGTCGCTCTCCCTCGCCGTCGGCTCCGCTCGGGCGGAGGGGAACGGCCAGGCCGATTTCGACGAGGCGCTCCGGGTGAAGGTGACCGCTGAGGATATGCGGGATCTGAACAAGGTGGTCGAGCTGCTGGAGTCGGCGATCGAGAAGGGGCTCGACGTCGAGAACAACGACTTCGCCGAGGAGATGCTGGTCGAATCGCTGATGCAGCGGGCGGCTCAGCTAGCGGCGGTCATCCAGGCGGCCCCGCCGGGACGGCTCGACGACGGCGACCTACAGAAGGTGCGCGCCCTGGCGGTGACCGATCTGCAACGAGTGGTGGAATACGACAACGCTCCGGCCCAGGCGAAGGTGTTGCTGGCGCAACTGCTGACGATGCCGGGCGGCGATCCGAAGGAAGCGCTGCGGCTGTTGGACGATGTGTTCGACGATGAGGCTGTTGATGCGTTGCCGCCGAAGATGCGGGCGGAGTCGCTGGTGATACGCGGCAAGCTGTTGGCGCCGACCGATCCGGAAAAGGCGCTGGCCGACTTTAGCAAGGCGATCGAACTCGACGGCGACAACCCGGAGCATCTGTTGGCTCGCGCCGACTTTTACAACAGCCAGAAGAAGTACGACGAGGCGGTGGCCGACATCGATGCGGTGATCGAGCAACATCCTGAAGTCGCGGGCTCGTACCTCGTGAAGGCGACGCTGCTGCGGGAGCAGGAGAAGTTCGACGAGGCGTTGGCGGCGCTCGACAAAGCGGCCGAACTGGCGCCGGCGGCCCCGGGGATCTACCAGCAGCGCGGCGAACTTCTCCGCATGAAGGGCGATTTTCCCCAGGCGATTGAGCAATTTACCAAAGTGCTGAACATGCAGCCGGGCTTGGTCTTGCCGCTCATCCATCGTTCGGAAGCGTATCTCAACAACAAGCAATACGACGAAGCGCTGGCTGACATTGAGACGGTCATCAAGGCGAATCCAGAGCTGACCGTCGCCCATGGATTGAAGGCGCAGACGCTGGCGAGCATGGAGCGCTTTCCGGAGGCAATCGAGGAACTGAAGAAGCTGACCGACGATGAGACGGCGCAGCCGGAGTTCCAACTGCAGCTGGCGCTCTATCACTTGTTCGCGAAGCAACCGCGCGAAGCGATCGCGGCGTATACGGAACTGCTCGAAGAAGATGACGACAACTTCCCGGCGCTGCGCGGGCGCGCCGACGCCTATTTGAACATTGGCGAGCATGCCAACGCGGCGGCGGACTTCAAGAAGGCGCTCGAAGTCGAGCCGACGGAATCGGGCTTATTGAACAACTACGCCTGGGTGCTGGCCACCTCGCCTGACGATAACGTGCGCGACGGCAAGCTGGCGATTGAGTTGGCGACGAAGGCGTGCGAAGAGACGAATCACGAGGAGTCGCACATCCTCAGCACGCTCGCGGCGGCGTACGCCGAGGCGGGCGATTTCGACAAGGCGACCGAGTGGTCGCGGAAGGCGATCGAAACGTTCGAGAAACAACGGGCGGCGGCGATTGAAGCGGGCCAGCAGGAAAAGGTCAACGACTTGTCAGATGAACTGCAAAAGGAACTGGCGAGCTTCGAAGCGAAGAAGCCGTGGCGCGAGCGGCAAACGCTGGAAGATGAGCAGCCGGCGGCCGAGAAGAAAAAGAGCGAGGAATCGGCGGAAGAGAAGCCTGCCGACGAGGCGCAGCCGGCTGCGGAAACGGCGGACGCGAAGTAGGCGGCCAATGGGGAATGCCGTTCAGGCATCATTTCTTCTGAAGCGTTGATGCGATTCCCATTCCGCGACGGCCATTTAGCCCCGCCGCTGGCGGCGGGTGCGCGGGCTATCGCCCGCGGCTAAATGGGTTGGTTTGGAGTGGTTGCTTGTTTGCGCTGCGCTCCGGCGGGGCGTGGGCCGCGGCCCACGGGTTGACGTTCGCGGGGAGCGAGGTAGACTACCGAATCTGGCCGCGATTGGGTGAAATTGCCTATGGCGGCCGGAACTCCAAGGGCTCGTGGCGGAATTGGCAGACGCGCAAGGTTGAGGGCCTTGTGCCCGCAAGGGCGTGCTGGTTCGACTCCAGTCGGGCCCACTTGGTGAGGGACGCGGCGCCAACGCGTTCCACTGAAATTTGCCGCGGCCCTCGACATGCTTGGGCTGGCCGCCGGCTTATTGAGATTGAGGCTCGCTGTCAGCAGACGGCGAGCCTCTTTTTTTGCGCTCATGAGGCGGTCGTCAAACGTCCGACAACGACTACAATTCCTCAAGCGCCGTCAGTTTATCGTTTCCATGCTTACGCCAACCGCGGAGATTTCAGTCATGCTTAACGCCGTGGTGCAAGACGCCATCAACGAGCAGATCAATTACGAGCTTTTCTCGTCGTACCAATACCTGTCGATGGCGGCGTGGTGCGAGCACGAACAATTCGTCGGCTGCGCGAAGTGGCTGCGAATCCAGAGCGAGGAAGAGTACGGCCATGCGATGCGGCTGTACGATTTTCTGCTGGCCCGCAACGCGCCGGTGAAGCTCAAGACCATCGCGGCTCCCGAGCAGAAGTTCGCCTCGGTGGCGAGCGTCTTCGAGAAGGCGCTGGAGCAAGAGATGAAGGTGACCGAGCAGATCGATCGCCTCTATGAACTGGCTTTCACTGAAAAGGCGTTCGCGGCGCTGGTGGAACTAGAATGGTTCATCACCGAGCAGGTCGAAGAAGAGAAGACCTCCCGCGAGGTGGTCCACAAGTTCAAGATGGTCAAAGACGACCCGTCGGCCTTGTTGGATCTGGATCGCGACCTAGGCGGACGGGCGGCGGCGCCGAGCGCTGACGCGTAGCGGATTTTCAGCCCCGGGCTTCGCCCGGGGGTAGCGTTACGTGCGGCGATGCCCTACCGGCATGGTGACCGACCCCCTGGCGGAGCCAGGGGCTAGGCGCACCGCTACGCCCAGATCGCAGCGACAGCGCTGGTCGTGACTGGCGCGCTCATGCTGAGCGGTCCCTTCACGTTCCCGAAGCCGCCGTATTCGCGGATTTCGAGGTAGAAGAAGAGCGAGGCCAACATCAACGCGACCAGCGAAATAAGCAGCAAGGCCGTGTAGATGTTCCAGGCCGACTTCTTCGTCAGGACGGTCGGGGCGGGGCTAGCCGACTCGAAGCTTGGTTGCGACATCGTCGTTCTCTTGGATCTGACCTTGCTGGAATTCGCGAATGATTTGGCCGACGGCGCGATCGGGATCGGCGCTGAGGATCTTCGCGCGACCGAGATAGCGTTCGCCGCGGAAGATTTCCACCATCTGGCCAGGACGGACGCCGTCGTCGGCGCCGATGGTGATTTCGATGAGTTGTCCGTCGGTGCTGCGACGCGACTTGCTGACTTTGCCGCGGACGCGGGGGACGAATTCGCCTTGGAGATCGACCCCTCCTTCGGTCGCCTTGGCCGTGACGTCGGCTAGCTGCGCGACGACCTGGGCGCTCCGCTCTTCAAGTTGCTGGAGCTGACCGCCGACCGAGTGTAGTTCCGAGGTCGCCTTGAGCGTCGTGTGGAACTGCTCGTCGCGTTCCTGCTGGGCGACGCGAATCGAATCGCGCAGACCGGTCACTTCGACGGTCAGGCGATTGATGTTCTCTTCGGTCGCCTTGACGAGGGCGACGCTCTGAGCCTGTTCCTGGCGGAGTTGATCGACTTCCTTTTGGATTGCCTGGTTCTGGCTGACGATGACGTTGCGTTCGGTTTCGAGCTTGGCGACGTCTTGAACGGCGGCGGATTGCTCGCTCTTCAACTGGGTGATCTGCGCGAGGTACTGCGTCTCGGCGTTGGCGTTCGCCGTCTGAGCAGCCTGGAACTTGGCGTTCAGCGTGTTGTACGCCGTTTGCCAATTGCGATGCGTCGAATAAACGAACATCGCGACGACCATCAACACGATGCTCGTGATGAGGATGAGGACGGTGAAGATCTTGCCAAGCAGATTCATCGATGCACTTTCCCATAAGGAGCGCCGCGGCCTGACGCCCGCAACGACTCCAACGCGCCTTCGGGCGGTTCAATCCAAACCGCTCGAAAAGCCTCCAATGGCACGCAGAGCATCCGATGCCCCGTCCCGTGGCGACGGTCAAATCCCCCCTGAACGGCAACTTGTGCAAAGAGCGTTCCGAGCCAACGAGAGAACGCCGGCTGCTCTTGCTGCAAATCACTGTCAGGACAGGAGATATCCCCTGTAGTACCGCAGTATAATCAGGGCCCGAAAAGGGTGTCAAACTTTGCCGGCCCACGGCCCGTGGTTGCCAGCCGTGCGGGCGACCAGTCTTAGGGATTATACGGCGGCGGGCCGCGGCGGTGCGGCGAGGTTTTGCCACAGGCGGGTGGCGGGGAAGCCACATGCAGCCCCCGGCTCCGCCGGGGGGTAGAGCACTACGCGGGACAACGCCTATTGGTGTGGTAACCGACCCCCTGGCGGAGCCAGGGGCTGAATTGGTGGAGGAGCGTGCTAGTGGGGGTGGCAACCGCAACCCGTGCCGCAACCGCCGCCGGAGGGGCCCGCCATGGGGCGGGAGCCCGCCTCGCCGGCCAGGTGGGCGGCGGGGACGCTCAGCAGCTTCGACAGGTGGACCCCGCCGCACGATTGGCACGCCGGGGTTTCGTCACCTCGGACGAGGAGTTCTTGTTCCTGCTGGCAGTCGCGGCAGACGAATTCGTAGAGTGGCATAGTTCGATTGGTTACCAGCGTTCTTCGGGACGGCGGAGGATTTCGTTGGCGATGACCATTTGCCGCATGCCGCCCGGGCGGGCGAGCAGTTCGCGGAACTCACGGGCGGCGCTGCTGCCGGGAATGGTGTCCTGCTGCGAGATCGTGGAGGCCGAACTGGGCGCGAGCGTGCCGACGCGGTGGTCAAACTTCTGTTGGAGCTGGGCCTCCATCCGATCGTCGGCGAGGGCCACTTCTTCGCCGAGTCGTTGGGCATGCCGGCCGATGGCGGCGACGCCGCGCATCTGCTCGGTGACGTAGGCGTCGACCGCGGCGCCGGTGGGGGCGCTCGAGCGGACGACCTCTAGGACCGGTTCCGCTTGTTTGCGACCGGTGACCGATTGCGGATCGTCGACCAAGCGGCGCGTCGGAGGCTCGACGGGTTGCTGCGGGCGCGACTTCTGCGGCGGCCCGGTGGGACGTTGTCGCGGCGGGCCAACGGGGCGTGCGGTCTGTGGCGGAGTTTTGGGTTCGCCTTGGGCTCGCTTGAGGAACTCTTCGACTTCACGACGGAGCGTTTCTTCCAAGCTGACTGGTTTACCAAGCCCCGGATCGCCGCGGCCTGGTTCTCCGCGGCCCAGTTGGCCGCGATCCGCGCCGGGGCGATCCGCGCGTACGGGACGATCTAGATCCAACTCAACGGGATCGCGCTGCGGCGGTCGCTGGACGCGCTTCTTCTTTTCCTGCTGCAGGGCGCCGACAAGGTGAGCGACGCCGTAGATCACCACGAAGATGATCGGCATCACCACGCGGAGCGTGTCCGCGAGATCGGCGAGCGGGAGTTGGCGAATGATCAACATCTGGAAGAGCGTTGTTAATTGACGGTCGCCGCCCGGACGGTGCCGGTGCCGGCGATTGACTCACGCATATCAGTATCGGCTTGCACGTTCTTCAGGCGATAGTAATCAAGAATGCCGAGCTTGCCGGTGCGGAAGGCGTCGGCCATCGCCTTGGGGATTTCGGCCTCGGCCTCGACCAGCTTGGCACGATTTTCTTCGATGCCGGCCAGATATTCCTGCTCCTGCGAGACGGCCATGGCCCGGCGGCCTTCGGCCTGGGCGCGGGCGACGCGGGTGTCGGCTTCGGCCTGATCGGCCTGCAGGCGGGCGCCGATGTTGTCGCCGACGTCGATGTCGGCGATGTCGATCGAAACGATTTCGAACGCAGTTTGCGAATCGAGCTTGCGGGCCAGCACCGCGCGGGAGATGCGATCGGGGTTGGCCAGGACCTCGGCGTGGGTTTCCGCCGAGCCGATGGCGCTGACAATCCCCTCGCCGACGCGGGCGACGATCGTTTCCTCGGTGGCGCCGCCGATGAGTTGGTCGAGGTTGGCGCGGACGGTGACGCGAGCCTTCACTTTCAGCTGGATGCCGTTCTTAGCGACCGCGTCGAGCGTCAGCCGTTTGCCGGTTTGGGGCGGGCAGTCGATAACGCGGGGGTAAACGCTGGTTTGGACTGCTTCGAGGATATTCCGGCCGGCCAGGTCGATCGCGGTGGCGCGGCGGAAGGATAGTTCGATGATTTTCGCCTTACGGGCGGCGATCATCGAGCGGATCACCAGGGGCACATTGCCGCCGGCCATGTAATGGGCTTCGAGCGCCTTGGTCGTGAGCTCTTCATCGTCGTCGAGGCCGGCCTGCACCGCCATGATCTTCGTACGGGTGATGACGGTGGGGTTCACCTTGCGAAACCACATCCGCATCAGGTCGAACATGCCGACGCCGGCGCCAGTCATCACCGATTGGACCCAGAGCCGCGCGAACCGCGCGAACACGGCGAGAAAGACCGCGGCGATGATGAGCGCGACAAACCCCACGACAAGCCATAGCGCGCTGGAGTTAAGAATGTCTGCCATCTGTCGGCGCTCCGCGCAACGGGAAGGGAGTCAGGGACTTAGATTCAGTTGAATATAGCGGAAACGAGGGCGGCGTAGAACTGTACCGACGCCCCAGCCTACGGGGATATCGTTTTACGCGAGCGGATCTTCCAGGGAATCGAAGCCGAAATCTTCGATTGGCCGCGAGAGGACGTCGTCGGGCTCGAAGGCGGCGGCTTGGGCCTCCGCGGCGCCGGCGGGGCGCACCATGACCCGATTTCCCTTCACTTCCACCACGACGACCGGGTGGCCAGGGTCGATCGCGATTCCTTGGCTCACGGCGTCGAACAGTTTGCCGTCGATGAGGACGGCGCCGCTCGGGAGCATCAGCGATTGGGCGACGCCAACGCGGCCGACCAGCGTTCGTCGGGGCTCGTCGGGCCGAGTTTCTTCCTCGCTGGGGAGTTCGCCCAGGATGGCCTTGCCCATGGGAGTCTTGGGCCAAAGTTTGAACGCGAGTCCGATCGCGAGCGGCACGGCCAAAACGGCGATCGCCGTGAAGCTGAGCCCGGTCGTGACGTTGCGATTGAACGCGACGACCATGCTCGCCACGAGGGCGACGAAGGCCAAAAAGCTCAGAAGTCCGCCGGAAGGGACGAAGACTTCCAAGACTAACAAACCGCAGCCGACCACCAGCAGCACGATGGCCCAGCCGATTGGATCGAGCAGATTCATAGTGCAGGCTGTTCTCTGACGACTGACGTTGCCCCTCTCCCGACGCGGGGCATTCTACCACGTTCGGGCACGCGGCGGCAGAAAGTCGCTTCTAATTGAACTGCCAAGGATGCCAAGAGAAAGCGATCGCCACCAAGACACCAAGGCACTCAGGAAGCACCAAGAAATTGCCATGAAATAAGCCGTAGCGAATCCTGGCGTTTTCAATCTTTGTGCCTTCGTGGTGAAGCATTCTTCACGTCGCCGCGCGGACGAGCACGCGGTTGGCGTGAGCCTCGACGACGATCACGGAGGTCCCGCGATCGAGCGGAATTCCCTCGGCGATGACGTCGAGCAGCTGGCCGCCGACCAGCGCCCGACCGCCGGGGCGGAGGTCGGTCATCGCTTCGCCGGTGACGCCGACGAGGTGGGAGTAGTCGGCGAGCGCCTCGCGATGGGAGAGCGTGATCCGTTCTTCCGGCGGCGGTGGTTCGAGGACGAGGCGATTGAACAGCGGCGCTTTGGGAAGAAATCGGCGCAGCGCGATCGCCAGCCCGATGACCCCGATTCCCGCGCCGACGACGACCGACATCGACCGCCGCATTTCGTCCATCTCGGCGCCGCTGCGGGGGAAGGTGAACGTCTGGCTCGCCAGCACGAGCGAGAAGATAACCATCAGCCCGCCGGTGAGTCCGAAGACGCCGACGCCGGGGACGACGAAGATTTCGATCAACATCAGCACCAGTCCGCCAATGAACATCACAATTTCGAGCGAGGTGGCGGTCCCTTCGAGCGACTTGCTCCAGAAGAAGAGCAGGAACGCGAGCGCCGCCACGACCCCGCCGACGCCGACGCCGGGAGTCTTCATCTCGATGTACATGCCGACCAAGCCGAGCATCAGCAGGAACGTAGCCAGTCCCGGCGAGGCGAGGGCGTGGACGAGTTTCATCGCCCAGTTCGGTTCGACGAAGGCGACTTGATTCAAGCCGTAAAGGCGTTCGAGCTGGTCGAAGCCGTCGACCGTTTGAAAGGCGATGCCCGCATCTAATGCTTCAGTTCCGCGCAATACGAGCGGTTCGTTGCCGGCGTGCAACGCAGCGCCCTGCGTCCAGTTGCCGGCGTCGCGCAACTCGCTTGCTTCTTCCGGACTCATCCACCGGGTTTCGCCGGACTCTTTGTGGCGATATTGGAAGAGCTCGATCTTCGGGTCGATCATCGCCGCGAGGAGCGACCAACTGCGATCGGTCTTCGCGGCAAGCGAACTGCGAAGACTAATCTCCGCCGAGGCGACCGACGCTCTCAGCGCCGCGGGGTCTTCTTCGTCGTTTGGCTTGAAGCCGCGGCGTCGGCGCGGTTGCGGCGGGAGATTTCGATTGTCGTCGCGACCGACTTCGGCGAGATACGGGCCGATGCCGATCGCGGCGTCGGGCGCCATCACCAGTTGATCGCATGCCAGCGCGATGAGCGCGGCGCCCCCTTTCGCTTCGACCGGTACGTAGGCGACGGTGCGTACGGCATTGGGGTCGAGTTCAGCCAATTGATTCGCCAGCGTGATGCAAGCGTCGAGATCGCCGCCGACGCTATCGACGCGGACGCCGATCCAGTTGGCGCCGCCGGCGACGTTGTCGTTGAGCAGCGTCGACAATTGGCTGACGACGCCGGGGGTGATCTCGCCGCGGACGGTGATCATCACCGGCTCCCAATCGGCCAGCAGCGATTGATTGACTTCCAGCGATTCGACCGGCGTCGACAACGCCTTGGCGACGTCAGGCTTCTCGGCGCCGAGATACTTCACAAAGCCGAACTGCCGGCCCTCGCGTCCTGTGAATCGCGCCACCGAGCCGGCGGGAACAAGGATCGATTCGTTAATCACCTCGTTGTCGGCCCGGAACGCCTCCACCTCGTCGCGGAGGAGGAAGCGGACTCCCTCTTCGCTTTCGATTTGCACCACTTCGACGGCAGGGTCGATCATGCCGACCGCCAGCGCGACGGGGATCGTCCGCTTGGCGTCGGCGATTTCGCGATAGGCTTCCACCACGGTGCGACTCACGGCCTGGTCGGCCGGTTCGTCGGCGCTCGCGTCGCCGAGTTCGGCGTCGGCGGCCATCACGATTTCTTCGCAGGCGATGGCGGCCAACACGCCGTGGCCGCGAATGGTGCGCGGAATCCAGGCGACGGTCTTCACGTCGGACATCTCGCGGCTTTCGAGGAATCGCGCGAGCGACAAAACGGTTTCGAATTGGCTGCCGGTCCCTTCAGCGCCGCCGGTGGGAACAAAATCGAGAACCAGGATCGGGCGTCGGCCGTCGCCGCGCAGGCGGGCTTCGGCGATCAACCGTTCGCGGGCGCGGGTGATGATCTGCTTGAGAGGCGCTTCGCCGCCGCTGCCCAGAGGAAGCTTCACTTCGACGAGCGTGGCGAGGCCCTGCTTGGCGTCAGCAGGCGGGGCGGCTGCTTCGGCGCCGCCAGCCGGGTGATCTTGCGCCTGCGTAAGTTCCGTCGCCAGGCAGGCGAGCGCGAACTGCAGCAGGAGCACCCGCCACCAAGAGGCTTGAGCGACGTTCCTGACGTTCGACTTGGTCATGCGGTGCATCTGGCGTTAAGTCGACCGATAGCAACAGCTTAGTGCAACAGCGCGAATTATACGCCATGCAGCAAGGTGCGGAAAGGAAATCGCGGCGACGACTGCTTTTCGCGTCGCGCATCGCCCCCTACAAACTGGAGAGGATGGTTCAACTGAGTAAGAGGGCATTCGCCGCGCCGAAGCGGGAATTGCCAAGAATCAGTTGCAAGAAGGCGCCAGGGATGCTTAGGCAATCAGGGGACGCTTAGACAAGAAGAGAACGTCGGCAGCGGGGAGGCAGACTCGGCTAAGAAGCCGAAGCTGCGCTCCCCGCGCTGAGACGTTATTGGCCAGCAGAAGCGTTGGCCAGCGGAAGCTTAGCGCTTCTTGGCAACGGGGCGCTTCGCCACGGCGCCGCGAGCGGCAGCCTTGACGGTCTTCCCCTTCGGCAGCATGTCGGCCAGCGACTCCGAAGCGAACTTCGAGCGGAGCTGATCGACGGCCGTGTCCATCGCCTTTTGGAGTTGGGCGGCGGCCGGAACCTTCTTGCCGGGGGTCCGCTTCAGCGGCTCGACGGCGTCGATGACGTCGAGCAGGGTGATCTTGCCGGCCGGCTTGGCGAGCGTGACGCCGCCGCCGACTCCGCGACGGGAGTGGATCAATCCGCCGCGGCGCATCGACTGGAGCACCTTGGCCAAGTAGGCGCTCGGCACCTTTGCCTTCGCGGCAATATCCTTGGTCGTGGCGGCTCCCGACGAGTCGGCCGCCAGCTGCACCATGGCTCGCAAGGCGTATTCGACGGTTTGTGAAAACATGTTCTACCTCATCTGGCGGGTGGCGCAAGTGCGCCCGGAATGGTGATGGAACGCCTTTCATTAGCGTTCCGCAGTCTCGTTTTTAAGCAGCTTTGCGACTTAAAGATAGGAGGTATGTCAAATTTTGCGGATAACAACGATTCGCAGGTCCGATACTCGCCAAAACGGAAAATTATCAAAGGGTATTTCCCCCTCTGTAACGGGGCTTGACCTTTTTCGCTTACGAACCTGTAAGGCCCTTCGCCTGTACAAGTTGCTCTCAAGCTGAGTCTTTCGTCTTATGGTCGCCTTTAATTCCACACGTCGACAACCGACCCCTCGCCCGTCTTGCGACAACGTCTCCGTTTCAACGTTGATTAACCGCGGCGAACTCGAAAAACGCCGAGAAATAGGGACAATTCACGCCTCTCGTCGGACGGCGTCGAGCGTCGACGTCGAGCGTAACGGACGCGGGGACGTCATGAGCGTCCGCATTGGTCGCTGGCGAACGTTGACGGCGTCCGCGCAGCGACGCATCGCCGAAGTACGCGAACTTCACTGCGATCGGGTCGCCGTGCGACTAGCCAGCGGCAGTGAAGGCGACAGTCGAATGGGATGCGAGATCTGGCAGTTGTACGACTTGCAGGGTCAGCTGCTGGCCTCGCTGCAAACGTCGTTGGACGGCCGTCTAGCGGTGGTTTCCGACTACGAGTCGCGCAAAGCGTCGCGGCTTGTGCGCAATCGACGGGGTGAGATGGAAACCGCGGAGTCGTGGAGCATTTAGAAACGGACGAGTCAGTCCGGCAATGCACAGACCAAGCCCGAAGGCTTGGTCTTTGGCGTGCAGTGATCGATCGAAGCGGCCGCAGCGAACTACTTCTTGCCGCCCTTGGCCGGAGCAGCCTTGCCACCCTTGGCGGGCGCCGCTTCATCCTCTTCCTTCTTCGTCTTCTTTTTCTTCTTCAGCGACAGCTTCTTAACGCGCACCTTGGGGAGCCCGATCGGCGACATCCCTTCGCTCCAGCGATCGTTCTCTTTGAGACGCTCCAGACGCTCGGCGCGGGTGAGAACGCTTCGGGTACTCGTGGCGCCGCGACGGACTTTCAGGCTCTTGTCGATGGTCATGGGAAGCTCCCGCCCAGCGGGCGGATCGGTCGTGAGAGGGGTATCGTCGAGGGCGGACTCACCAAGCGAGCCGCCGCGGAAATTACAGAATTCGGCATTTTAGCGGTCAGGGGCGGAGGCCGCAATGCGTGCCATGGGGCCAGATTTAACCCCCGGTCAGCGACCGGGGGGCAAGATCACGCCGACTCGCTTTTCGCGTTACGAATCGCGTTCAGCAGCAGTTTCATCGACTGGAACCGCTTTTCGGCCTCTGGTTCGAGGCACTTGTGGATCGCGTCCCGAATGGCGGGATTGATCTTCGGGCAGTGCTTTTCGATGGGCGTCGGGGCCGATTGGCCATTGCCCATGGCGGCCAGACCGTCGCCGCTCCCCCGCTGCCAGGGGAGTTCGAACGAGAACATTTCGTACATCGACACGCCGAACGCGAAGATATCGAGCCGATGGTCGGTCGGCTTGCGGCGAACCACCTCGGGGGCCATGTAGTTCGGCGTGCCGGTGCGGATGCCGGGTTGTTGGAATTCTTTACGCGAGGGGACGGTCAGGCCGAAATCGATCAGTTTGAGCGACTTCGCATCCTTGGTGCAAACGAAGTTGCGGGGACAAATGTCGCGATGGATAAAGCCAGCGTCGTGGACCGTTTGGAGGGCCTCGGCGGCCTGCGTCATCAGCGCGAGCCGATTGCCGTCGAGCAGTTTGCTCTTGCCGATGATCAGCGAGTTGAGGCCTGGCCCGTCGAGATATTCCATCACGACGAACTGCTCCCCTTTCGTCGTGAGGCCGTAGCCCAGCGTGCGGACGATGCGGGGGTGATTGAAGAGCGAGGCGATTTCTCCTTCGCTCGGCTTGTTGAGGCCGCGGAAGCGCATCTCCAGTTGTTCGGTCTTGTCCTTGTCGAGGACCTTGAGGCCGACGATCTGATCGGTTTGCCGATCGCGAACCGCTTGGAAGCTGCTCATGGTGCCGGAGACGGCTTCGCGGAGGACTTCGTAGCGCTTGGCGACGTCGACCTTGCCCCCCTCGATCAGCGATTTGAAGAAGCCGCCGATGCCCATGAGTTGCCGCGTTTGTTGAATGAGAGGTGTTGAGGAGGCCGCCAGATCAATACGCCCATTTAGCGGCGGGCGGAGCCCGCCTCCCGCCGCGAGCGGCGGGGCTAAATGGCCGCAACGGCCACCATTCCAATTTAGATGGGCCGGGGAGTGCGGGCAAGGAAGGGAGTTGGCGGGCAAGGAACGGCTCAGGACGCGACCGCGACTTCGGGCGTCTAGCGCTTGCCGCAATAGTCGATGACGCGGGCCAGTTCGCTCTTCATTTCATGCCGGCGGATGATGCGGTCGATATAGCCGTGCGCCAGCAGAAATTCGCTGGTTTGGAAGCCTTCGGGCAGTTCGATCCGGATGGTCGCCTTGATCGTCCGCGGGCCGGCGAAGCCGATCAGGGCTTTCGGTTCGGCGAAAATGATGTCGCCCAGCGACGCGAAGCTGGCGGCGACGCCCCCCATGGTGGGATTGGTCAGTACCGAGATAAACAGGCCGCCCGCTTGGTCGTAGCGGGCCAGCGCGGCCGAAACCTTGGCCATCTGCATGAGGGAGAATATCCCCTCGTGCATCCGAGCCCCGCCGCCGGAGCCGCTGACGATGATCAACGGCAGGCCTTGCTCCGTCGCCCGTTCGATGAGGCGCGTGAGCCGTTCGCCGACGACCGACCCCATGCTTCCCATGATGAAGGCCGAGTCGGTGACGCCAAACGCCACGCGGCGGGCGCGAATCATCCCCGTGCCAGTGACGACGGCGTCGCGGAGGCCGGTCCGCAGTTGTTCCGACTTGATCCGGTCGGGGTACGACTTCTTGTCGTTGAACCCCAGCGGGTCGACCGAGGTGAGATTGCTATCCCACTCCTCGAACGTCCCTTCGTCCAAGACCGACGCGATGCGGCCCTGGGCGCTGAGGTACATGTGGTTGTCGCACTTCGCGCAGACATTGAAGTTCTGCTCGACCGCCTTGCGGAAGTGCATTTCGCCGCACTTGTCGCAGCGCATCCACAGGCCGCTGGGGACCCCGCGCTTTTCGCGCGGCGGCTTGCCCTGCCCGCCGGGAGCTTCGATTTCGCTGGACGACATAGCTTGGGTCGAATGGGAAACGATGGTCGACATCTGGCGGCTGCTGGGGTGATTTCGCCGTCTGGCAGTATATCAGCGTGCTGGGCGGCCAACCATGCCGGTCGGCGTTCTGCGGCCCCCGGCTCCGCCGGGGGGTCGCGCTGCCTGCCGCAACGGTAGGGTACGCCGTTCGACCCCCTGGCGGAGCCAGGGGCTAAATGGCGGATGCAAGTTCGATGGGCTCCCAGAGCGGCTTGCCGACGCAAGCCGACTGGCACAGCGTCGGCGGCTGGCCCCCCGTCTGCAGCATGCAGCGCAGGACGCTGGCGAGCGGTTGTGACAGGACCAGGGCGATGGTCCCCGATTTATGCTTTTTCGTCAGCTTCGCGATCGCCGCCTTCAGCCGGTCAGTCGCCTCGCGAAGCGTTTCACCTTCGGGGGGGCAGACGGTGTCAGGGCGCTCTTGCCACTGGCGGAAGACCCGCGGTTGCTTCGACTTTACGTCGTCGAACAGCATCCCCTGCCACAGACCTTGGTTGAGGTTGTGGAGCGTCTTAAGCGTCTTCGGCTTGAGCTTCAGCTTGTTGGCCAGCACCTCGGCCGTTTGCTGCGCGCCGAGGCAGGGACCGGCGTAGAGGGCGTCGATCGCCGTGCCGCGGGCGGCTAGCTCTTCAGCCGTCGCGCTGGCCTGCTGACGACCTTCGCCGCTCAGCGGAACGTCAAGCGTCCCCTGGATGCGACCCTGGCAGTCGTATTCGGTCAGCCCGGAGCGGACTAACAAGATCGTTAACATCGAGTGAACAACCTCTGAATCTCTCGGTACAACGTGAAATGTAAATGACATGTCTCTCGTGCGTCGGCGGGCGTGGGCGTCGTCGCCCGGCGGTCGCGACGCTATTGGGTCCCGCTCGCGGCCAGCCGAGTTAGCTCGGCCAGACTTTCCGCGTAAGGGTGCTGACTCTTAAAAATGGCGGAGCCGACGACGAGCATCTGCGCGCCGGCGGCCGTGCATTGGGCAATTGTCTTGGCGTTCACGCCGCCGTCGATTTCCAGCAACAGCGAATCGCCGCGAAGCGCCTTGAGCGCCCGCAACTTGTCGAGGGCGACGCTTTCGAACGCTTGGGCGCCAAATCCCGGCATGACGCTCATGCACAGGACCATGTCGCACAGCGGCAGCGCCTCGGCGATCGCTTCGATCGGCGTCGGTGGGTTGATGGCCAGCGAGGCGCAGGCGCCGCGGCTGCGGATTTGTTCGAGAATCGGCCGCGGATCGTCGGTCGCCTCGGCGTGGATGGTGACGATGTCTGCCCCCGCCTCGATGATTTCGTCCACGAACGCCGCCGGCTTCGAGACCATCATATGGACGTCGATCGGCAGGTCGGTCACGCGGCGAACTGCTGCGACGATCGGCATGCCGTAGGTGATATTCGGGACGAAGTTGCCGTCCATCACGTCGAGGTGGAGGGCCCTGGCGCCAGCTGCTTCGACCGCTTTCACCTCGGCGGCGAGGTTGCCGAAGTCGCAGAGTAGCAACGACGGCAGCACCACCGGCGGTGGGTTGCGAAGTTCATCAAGAATGCGGCGGCGCGGCATATCGGCTGTCGCTCCACGGCAAGACATACCGCTGGAGCTAGTGACCCAGAAATGGGGTTCAGGAGGGAATGGCCGCTGTGAGGTCGCGCGGCGTCGATCGAATCGGTAACGACTGAATCGCGTTCAGTCGCCTCGCAGGATCATGGGCCGCAAGGGCGGCCGGCGTTGTCGAAGTCGCCGCGCTGATTCTACTCACCGCGGTCCCAACTACTAGAGCGGTTTCCCGTGTCATTGCTGTAAACCATTTTTGATAAAGGACTTACCGCCGTTTTTGATTTCTCGGACTTTCCACGCGACGCCTGCAGATTTCATGAATCATCGAGATCCTCGCTCCGCGGCAGGTCGGCCGGGGAACTGACGCCGAAGAGCTGATTGAACCTCGAAGTTGTGTGATACCGGGCCACGCGGGCCCCTTCTTTGGCTCGTTCGACCCTCACCAAGTGTCTTCGCACCAACTGAGCGAGGATGGCGTGGCTCTGCGAACCGCGCAGCTTGTTCAGTTCCTCGCCGCTTACCCCTTGGCGGTAGGCGACGATGCTGAGGACCTCGATCGCCGCGGGGGTCAGCTTGGCGGCTCGCTGCTGACCACGGAATTGGTCGCGAAGGATGCCGAGGTCGCTGCGCAGCTGGAGGCGGTAGCCGGCGGCATCGCCGACGATTTCGTAGGCCGTTTCGTCCTGACGGTAGGCGGCGTTGAGCTCGCCGACGATCTGGTCGACCTCTTCGGCGGAGACATTGCGGATGTGGCTGGCGATTTTCGTCGCCGCGAGCGCCTTTCCCTCGGCGTTGCCAACGAAGAGCATCCCTTCGACGATCATCCGCGGCGTCACGGGGAGCGAGTCATCTTCTTCAGGCGCTTCATCGGGTTCCAGGGCGATCTGCGGCTTCGCGACCGCTGTCTTGGCGGACGAAGTCGCGGGGGCGCCCATCAGGCGGGCGAATGCAGAAGAGAGACGTTCGAGGGAGAATCGCTGATTCGGCGGGACCGCCGTCGGGGCGGCGGCGCGAAAAGGGAGAATGTCGTCGTTGGCGTCGCGGGGGGGATCCATGGCGGCCGAATGATATCGCCGCGCGAGGCGCCGTCACAAGGCGGCTATTTCGGGCTCCGCCTCTTTCAGCCCCCGGCTCCGCCGGGGGGTAGCCTTACCCAGGACGACGCCTTCCGGCGTGTTGACCGACCCCCCGGCAGAGCCGGGGGCTGCAAAAGACGTGAACTCGAAACTGTTCTACGTAGCAATCGTTGCTAGCAGCGGCGATTCCACCGGCCGTGGCGTGAGCAGCGCGACGAGGTGCTCGGCAATGAGTTGCCGAGCGCCCGGCAAGATCTCCGCCATCTTCGCCGGCAATTCCGGCAGTCGAACGCGCCGCATCACTTGATTCAAACGAAACAGCAGCGTGTCGTCTTCCATATAGTCGTAGAGAAAACGAATCTCGACGAATCGCGTGATCAGCCCCGCGACGCCGCTCGCGTCGCAGCCGTTCATTTGGCCGATCGCGGCGGCGACGAACTCGGCGTCGACCGCGGCGAGAGCGGCGTAATAGGCGTCAACGCCGCGGCGATCCTCGGCGATCAGGGCCGCATCGAGCAGCAACTCCACCAGGATATGCCCGAGAAACCCGGGCCGCATGCCGTCGCGATCGCCGGTGGCCCAACGGACGCGGCGGGCGAGCTCCATCGAGAGATCGCCAAAGGCGCCCGTCTCATGGAACCAATCGTCGTCGGCATGATGTCGCATCACGCCGCGGGCATACGACGCTAGCTGCGGGTCGTCGGCGTCGACAAAGGGCGCCGCCTGCCGCGACCGGCAACGCAACCGCGGCCGCGTCATGCAGAGCCAATCAGGCGTCGCCGCCCCCGCCACTTGGTAGGGATCGTCGAGGCAATCAATCGCATGAGCGAGGTAATTCATTCCCCAACAACCTCGCGGTTCAACCCGCCAAACCGCTAGCACAAATCGTTTGACCCATTTAGCCGCGCGCCGACAGCCCGCGCTGCCCTCGACACCATCGCCGCCTCTTAGGTAGATACCCGTTGCTCCACGATCGGGCAACTCCGTTCCGCGTCCCACAGACGCCTCCTGCGACTCCTTCGGTAACGTCATGTTCATCCCCTTGCTCGCCCAAGCTGCCGACGCCGCAGCCGCTACCCCTCCACCAGCGAAAATCGACTATCCGGTCGGGACGCCGCAATGGAAGGGCAATGCGCTGAACGAGCTATTCACGCTGCAATTCAGCCAAATGGACCCTGCGGAATGGGAATACGCTGCCTACCAGCTTGGCTTGCGCGCCGTCTACGTCCTAGTGCTGCTGACTCTGGCGTGGACGTTGTCGAGCTGGGCCGCGTCGATCGTCCGCGCCGCCCTGACCAGAGTGAAGTTTGATGAGACTCTGACTCTTTTCATGTCGACGCTCGTCCGCTGGACAATCTTGATGCTGGCCGCACTCTCGTGCCTCAGCTACTTCGGCGTCCAAACCACCAGCTTTGCGGCATTGATCGGCGCCGCCGGCTTAGCGATTGGCTTGGCATTTCAGGGAACGCTCTCCAATTTCGCCGCCGGGGCGATGCTCCTGATCTTCCGCCCCTACAAGGTCGGCGACACGGTGAACGTCGCCAGCTACACCGGCAAGGTGGCCGAGATCGAGCTCTTCACCACCGCCATCGACACCTCAGATAACCGTCGGATCATCGTGCCGAACAGCTCGATCTTCGGCGCCGTGATCGAGAACATCACCTATCACGCTGTCCGTCGGGCCGACGTCAACGTCGGCACCGCCTACTCCGCCGACATCGACCAGACGCGCGCGATCCTCGACAAGGCTGTCCGCAGCGTGGTCCTCGTTGTTCCGGCCCCCGCGCCGGAAGTGATCCTCACCGACCTCGGCGCCTCGAGCGTCAATTGGCAGGTCCGCGGCTGGGCGAAGAAAGAATCGTTCGGCGACGCTAAGCAGGCGATCATTCGGGCCGTGAAGATGGAACTCGACGCGGCGCGAATCTCGATTCCCTTCCCGCAGCTCGATCTCCACCTCGACCCGCCGGGACCGGAGCCGGCCCCCACGCCCGCGCCGCCGCCGGAACCAGTCCGGTGGGCGCCGAAGATTTCGAATACCTGAAAGTAGCAGGCACACTCCGTGTGCCGTCCCGCTTCCAGCCCCTGGCTCCGCCAGGGGGTCGGTTGCCATACCGGTCGGCAGTGTCGTGCGTAGTGCTACCCCCTGGCGGAGCCAGGGGCTGCAACCATCGCGAAGGCTTGGCCCGCTGTCGCCCAGCTGCCGAAACAGCTAGAATTCTGAGTTTCGCCAGCCTAACTCGGGCCCGGCAGGCATCGCGCCGGAACCATCGCGTCAGGATTACTGCGTCAGGATTTTAGTTCAATGGAAGCAGGCATCGTCGGGCTCCCCAACGTCGGCAAAAGCACGCTGTTCAACGCCCTCACCGCGGCGGGGATCGCCAGCGAAAACTATCCCTTCTGCACGATCGAGCCGAACGTCGGCGCCGTCGCCGTGCCCGACCCACGGTTGGGGCGGATCAGCTCGCTGATCAAAACGCAGAAGATCATCCCCGCGATGCTCCGGCTGGTCGACATCGCGGGCATCGTCCGCGGGGCGTCAGAGGGCGAAGGCCTCGGCAACAAATTCTTGTCGCACATCCGCACCGTTGACGCGATCTTGCACGTCGTCCGCTGCTTCGAAGATGGCGACGTCGTCCACGTCGAGGGAAGCGTTGATCCCATCCGCGACGTCGAGACGATTGACACCGAATTGATGCTCGCCGATCTGCAGTCGGTCGAAACGATGCTTGACCGCGCGAAGCGGACGGCCCGCACCGGTGACAAGGATGCGAAGCAACGCGTCGAGATTCTGGAAGAGTGCAACGCCCTCCTAGCCGCCGGCAAGCCGGTGCGCGGGCTGGTCTACGACGATGAAGTCCGAGCGAAGGCACTGGCCGAGTTGCAACTCCTCACCACGAAGCCGGTCCTCTACGTGGCGAACGTCAACGAAGACGACCTCGACGGCAAGAGCCCGCACGTGACGAAGCTGCGCGAGCGCGCGGCGGCCGAAGGGGGAACGGTCGTCCCGGTTTGTGCGCGACTCGAATCGGAGCTCGTCGAACTCGACGACGCCGAACGCCAGGAAATGCTCGAAAGCATGGGCCTCGCCGAACCGGCCCTCGCTGCGCTCGCTCGCGCTGCCTACAAGCTCCTCGGCCTGCAGAGCTACTTCACCGCCGGCGAGAAAGAGGTGCGAGCCTGGACGATCCCCGTCGGCGCCACCGCCCCGCAAGCGGCCGGCGTCATCCACACCGACTTCGAACGGGGCTTCATCCGCTGCGAAACCTACTCGGTCGCCGACCTGGAGCAATACAAAAGCGAGAAGGCGATCCGCGAAGCGGGCAAGATGCGCGTCGAGGGGAAGAACTACGTGATGCAGGACAGCGACGTTTGTCACTTCTTGTTTAACGTCTAGATCGGTATTGCCCCGGGCTCCGCCCGGGGTGGCACGACGCGCGGCGATGCCCATCGGAATGGATAGCGACCCCCGGGCGGCGCCCGGGGCTAAAGTGCTCCAACGAATTGACGGCGGGCTCGCCGCATGCGCATGAGGTATCATTTCTCTGTGAAATGCCCTCTGCGTCTCCGCGCCTCTGCGAGAGACATTTCTACGGCAAGCATCGTGAGCAGTCGACGCCCATGCGAATGAAGTCGCTTGTCAGCATTGAGAACGCCACGGGCGCTAAGCAGTGGATGCAGTCGATCTTCGTCTTCCTGATTGCGATCCCCTTTGCGGGCGTCGGCGTGTTCATGTCCGGTTGGGTCATCCGCGACTTGTGGACCTACAGCACGATCCAGTCCTGGGACGCGACGCCGGCTACGCTGTTGGGGGCTAAGCTCGAGGGGGAGCGAGGTCGCAAGCGATCCTCATTGCGGGCCACTGCACGGTATCGATACGAGGTCGACGGCAAGAGTTACGAGAACGATCGCGTCGCCCTTCATGACATGTCCGATAACATCGGCGGGTTTCAGCGTGAACGTGGCGAGGAACTGGAGCGGCTGCTCAAAGAAGGGAAGCCGGTCACGGCGTACGTGAATCCCGTCAATCCGACTGAGGCGATCCTCTTTCGGGATTTGCGTCCGGGGATGCTGGCGTTCAAAGCAACGTTCGCGTTAGTGTTTAGCGCCATTGGATTTGGCATCATCGGTGGCGCCACCATGGCGGCGTTCGGGTGGGGCGGGAAGAAGCAGGAGACTCAAGGGCCGTTGCCCGAGCCCTGGCTTGCGAAGGATGCTTGGCGAACAGGGCGAATCCGTACCAGCGCCGCGCCTGCTTGGGGCGCTCTGATCATGGCCGGCCTCTGGAATCTGATCAGTATGCCGGTCTTCTACCTGGCCGCGACGGACGGCGACGTCGAGTGGTACACCCTCCTCGTCGTCGGTATCTTCCCGTTGGTCGGCGTCGCACTAATCGCTGGGACCTGCTACTTGTGGCTGCTGCATTGGAAGTGGGGCGTCTCGGAGTTCGAAATGGCCGCCGTCCCGGGAGTGCTGGGCGGTCCTTTGGCTGGCGTGATTCATGTTCCGCGGTCGATCGAGGCGCCGGAGGGAATCGTCATCCGACTGGCCTGCGTCGAAAGTAAGAGCGACGGCGAACATACGAAGGTGACGACGCTCTGGGAAGAAGATCGCACAATTGTCCGCAACCTCTCCACGCCTGGCGGCGCCGGGACGCTGATCCCGGTCCAGTTCGTGATTCCCTACGACTTGCCCGATAGTGACGTCAAGGAGGTGACTTGGAAGCTCTCGGCCGCAGCGAAAACCACTGGCATTAATTACCAGTCGGAATTCGATGTTCCAGTCTTCAAAACGGAATCCAGCTCGCCAACGCCGTCGATAGTTGAGATCGACGACGGCAAGCTCTTCGCCCCCATCACGCTGCAGTCGATTGCCAAGGGGGCATCGGCCGTGTTGGAGGAGGACCTGCCCGATCGCAAGCGGCTCGATTTTCCGATGGCTCGTCAACGGGGGCTGTCGTTTGGCATCACGTTTTTCACCCTCATCTGGATTGGCGTCTGCGTTGGGCTGTTTTACAGCGACGCTCCGCGCTTCCTTGCTTGGTTATTCAGCGGCATTGCCGTGATCTTGCTGCCGATTGCCGTGGTAACGGTCCTCGAACGGACGCGGTTGGAGTTTGGTTCCAGGGGCGTGAAGTACACGCGGCGGATTGCAGGGTTCGGGAGCGAGCGCGCGGTGGCTTCTGAAGAGATCGCCAGCGTCACGGCGGCCAAGTCGGGGGTGAGTTCCGGCGCCACGACGTACTGGAAGGTGGAGCTTTTGGAACGGAGCGGCGCTCGCCACACGCTGGCGACGGCGATTCCGCGCCGGCAACTGGCTGAGCGGCTGGCCGAAGAAATTGCCGTCGGGGTTGGCCTCTCCGAAACGCGCAAGGATTCCGAGGCTTCGCGCATGAAGTTGGAAAGCGAGTTGCCCAGCGAACTTCGTGCGGAGTAAGGTGGAGCAAGCGATCTAGCTCCGCCTGCGAGCGATCACCGCTGATTGATGCTGATGGGCCGCTAATAATAGGGGTGTATTCATCCCGAATTGATTTGCGTCTGATAAGCGTTCATTAGCGGTGTTGCATTCTCTGCCGACATTCAAACTTCATCAATCGAGACGTCACTCGCAATGACTAAGTCCCATTCCGCGTTTCTGTTTTCCTGTGGCATTGCGATTCTCGTCGGGGCGTGTTGGAACGCTGTCGTCCAGGCCGCCGAGGCGCCGAAGATGGTCTGGCCGAAGCGGTTGTCGCCTGGCGATACGATCGCGCTTATTGCCCCGGCCGGGCCGCCTGATCGCGAGCAGGTGATGCGGTTCAAGAACCACATCGAACAGCGCGGCTACAAGGTGAAACTGCGCGACGATATGTTCGATGTCGAAGGGTATCTCGCCGGCAGCGACCAGCGGCGGGCAGACGAATTCAACGAAGCGTTCGCCGATCCTGACGTCGACGGCGTCCTGTGCGTTCGCGGCGGCTACGGCTGCATGCGGATGATGCCGCTAGTCGATTGGGAGGCGGTGAAGAAGAACCCCAAGCTGCTGCTGGGCTTCAGCGATATTACGGCCCTGCACGCGGGGATGAATAAGGCGGGGATCGTTAGCTTCCACGGACCGGGCCCGGCGTCGGGACTGGGGAGTGAAGAGGGGCCGACCGACTTCACGGCGAAGTACGTCGTTCGCGCGGTGGAAACGTCGGCGGGGCCGTACACGGTTGAGGTGTCGGAGAGCGTGTCCCAGGTTGCGTCCTTCGGCAAAGGCAAGGCGACTGGGCGGCTCGTCGGCGGGAATCTCTCGCTTATTTCGGCTCTCGAGGGAACGCCCTACGCGATTGATACGCAGGATGCGATCTTGATGATCGAAGACGTCAACGAGGCGCCGTACCGGATCGATCGGATGGTGCAGCAACTCAAGCTGGCGGGGAAACTCGATGGCATTAAGGGCGTCGTGCTCGGGAAATTTACCGAAGATTTTGTGCGTGAAGACAAGCTGACAGATGACAAACGGTTCGACACGACCGGCGTTTTGCGGCAATACTTCGAGAATCTCGGCGTGCCGGTGCTGGTGAACTACCCAATCGGCCACTACCCGCAAAACTGCACCGTGCCGCTGGGGGGCGAAGTGGAAATCGACGCCGATGCGAAGACGCTGAAGATCCTTGCCCCTTAGCTATTAGCCGCGAAGTGGCGCAGAAGACGCAAAAATAAAGACAATCGCATTTTATTTTTTACGTCTTTTGTGCCTTCTCGCGGCTAACTAAAAAGTTCCTCCACCACTTCCCCGCCGTCAACGATTTTGATTGGCCGGCCGCCGCCGCTCATGTTTTCGTACTCGGGGTCGATGCCGAGCGTGTGGTAGACCGAGCGGAAGAGGTCGGGGATCGTCACCGGCCGATCGGTCACTTCGGTTCCGGAGTCACTCGTGGCGCCGATCACTTGCCCGCCGCGAACGCCGCCGCCGGCGAGGGCGACGTTGAACGCTTTCGGGAAGTGATCGCGGCCGCCGCGGGGATTGATCTGCGGCGTCCGGCCGAACTCGCCCATCCAAATGACGAGCGTCCGGTCGAGCATGCCGCGCTCTTTTAAGTCGGCGATCAGTCGTGCTCCCGGCTGGTCGACGTTGCCGCAGAGGTTCCGCACGGAATTAAAATTGTCCTGATGGGTGTCCCACCCGCGGCTGTGGACTTCGACGAACGTCACTCCTTGCTCCACGAGTCGGCGGGCCATCAGGCACCCGGCGGCGAACTCCCCGCTGCCGTACGCTTCGCGAACCGCGGCCGGCTCGCGTTCGATATCGAAGACCTCCATCTTCGGGCTGTGGATCATGTCGGTCGCTCGCTTGGCGACCTTCTGTTGATCGGCGACGACCTGGGCGCCCCCCATCGCGGCGAAGTCGCCCTGCATCGATTCGAGCAACCGCATGCGGCGGGCAAAGCGGTTCGCCTCGGCCGACGGGGTCGTATTCTGCGGCGGCTTGGTCGCGGATTGGATAATGAGCGGATCGTAGTCGACGCCGAGGAACCCGCCGCCGCCGGAATTCGGCAAGCGGCCGCCGATCTGGACGAAGCTCGGGAGTTCGCTCGCGGCATTGCCGATTTGGTCAGCGACGTTGGCGCCGAGCGTCGGATGCTTCACGCTCGCCATCGGCAAGTAGCCGTGGTGAAGCAAGTAGGTCGCCCGTTGGTGGTTCCCCTCTTTGCTCGTCATCGAGCGGATGATGGCCAGCTCGTTGGCGACCTTTGCCATGTGAGGGAGGTTATCGGCGATCTGGATGCCGGCGACGCTGGTGTCGATCGCCTTCGTCTCGCCGCCGTTGGCGTGGCCCGGCTTGGGGCTGAAGGTTTCGAACTGCGACGGGCCGCCGCTCATCCAGAGGAGGATGCACGCCATGCCGCGGTCGCGCAGTTCGTCGGCCCGCGCGGCTAACACGTCTGTCCAACTCAACGCACTGGCTGCTAAGCCGCCAGCGGCGGAGGCCTTGAGGAAGTCGCGCCGGCGCACGACGCGGCTGCCGCGGAGTGAAACATGCGTGTGATGTTGTAGCGGTGCGAACATAGACAATTCTCAAAATTAAAAATGCAAACCGCGAATCACGCGAATTGGCGCGAATGAAGGTCTGTTTTGGAAACTCGCGTTAGTTCTTATTCGCGAAGATTCGCGTGATTCGCGGTTAAAAATGCATTTATCGCCGATGTCGAAACTCCGCCGAGTTCACCAGCACCCAGGCCAGGTCCTCAATCGCTTGCTTGCGATTGCCGACTTCGTCGAGGTACGCCCCGGCTCGCGCCAGTTCATCTTCAGTCGGCTGCCGACTGAGCGTGCGTAGGTAAAGCTCGGTGAACATTTCGTCGTTGTCGTTGATTTCTTCAAGTAAGCCGCTGAGGACGCCGCGGTTGGCTCGCAGGCCGCCGGCGACTTGGGCGGAGTTCATCATCGCGAGCGACTGCGGGATCGATCCGCTGATCGTTTCGCGCGGCTCGCTCGGATCGAAGCCGAAGGTGAGGTTGAACTGCGTCCGCGGGTCGCGCTGCTGCTGGCGGAAGCCCCCCCCTGCCCCGCCGCGGCCGGGACGATTGGGCGTCGTTTCAGGAAGGTCGAGGGCGGAGAGCAACGCGTTGTACAACTGGTCGGCCCGCAGCGGTTGCGGCACGTTCGCGGCGAAGGGGATATGGTCGGCTTCGGTTTCGCGGGGGCGTGACTGCCGCTGATAGGCGTCGGTGGCGGCGATCGTTTCGATGAGCCACTTCACGTCGTAATCGCTGTCGCGAAAGCCTTGAGACAGAATCTCCATCGTCTTCGGCGCCCGAGCCGTGCGATCGGGGCCGACGTCGTCGACTGGTTCGTAGAAGCCCGCGCCAACGAGTTCCGACCACATCCGATTCACGGCGGCGACGGCGAACCATTCGTTGCGGGTAAGGTATTTGGAGAGCATCTCGCGACGCTTCGCATCGGGCGTGCCGACGTCCAGCTTCGCGCTGGTTAGGAAGAACTTCGGCTGCATCTGCGTTCCCTTGGCCGAGGGATCTTCCAGATCAGGCATGAAGTGTTCGGGCGTCGGACGATTGCCGTCGTCGTTCTTGGCGATCCGCAGCTGCCGATCGCTGGCGACGACTTGAAACGAACGCGACGTCGGCGTGCGGACGGGTCGCACGCCGATGCGGGGGAAGAACGCGGCGAGCTCATGGAACTGTCCGCGCTTCCAGCGATCGTAGGGGTGGTCGTGACACTGGGCGCACTGGATCTGCACGCCGAGGAAGATGCGGGCGACTTCGGCGGTCGTCTCTTCGGTGCGCCCTTCCTGGGCCATGATGATCGCGGTCGAGCCGTTGTCGCGAACGTCGCCCGTGGCGGTGATGAACCCGGCGGCAATCTTATCCCAAGGGACGTTCTCGTTCAGTTGCTGGCTGAGGTCGGCCTCCAGGGCGTTCGATGCGATCAGAGCACGGTCTTCGATCCGACGGTAGAAGATAACGTCGCGCCAGTAGCGAGCCCAGTTAACGCCGTACTGCGGATCGGCCAGCAACTCGCGGACGAGCCGTTCCCGTTTGTCGGGCGAAGGATCGAGCGAGAAGGCGATCACATGCTCGGGGGCCGGGATGTCGCCGACGACGTCGAGCCAGACGCGGCGGAGGAAGGTGGCGTCGTCGCACTGGGGAGCGACTTCAGTTTGCGATGCGAACAGTTCCGCCGCGAGCGAAGCGTCGACCTGCTTGGCGACGGCTGGCGACTCTTGCCGGGGGCCGGCATGGGCTACGGTAGCGACGGCAAGCGTGCCGGCAAGGATCGCGACGAGCGTTGAGCGAAACCGTTGCATATGGCGAGTTGTCTTTTCGATTGACGAAGTTCGAAATGGAAATCGACTTTTGGGCGCCAGTGGCGCCCTGCTGTCCGTGACCGGATCTGGTTTGGCAAATCTGCTGGCAGACGCCGCTTGCTTCCAGCATATCCGCTGGCGGCAAATCTCCGCGCTGCCGGTTCCGATGATTGAACACCGGGGTTTCGCGGGGAGTTTCGGCGGAAAGTCTTTCGGCCGGAAACGTCTACTGGCGACGGTCTGTTTGGGAAGGCAGACGGCGTGCCGAGGTGGCCAAGTCGGCCAAGTGGCCGACTTGGCAGAGACGTAAAAACGGCCGGGAATTCGTCGAGGCGGCCATGTCCGCCAAGTCTGCCAAGTCTGCCAAGTGTTTTTGGCCGACTTGGCGAATTGACAGGTTGAACCCCCCGGTGGAGGAATGCTGCGAGCCAATCGCGAGTCCACCGAGATCATTGAGAGCACCGCCTTCACCATGGTGTTCGAAGGTGAGCGCGGACAAAACGGACAAAATCGAGCGACCTCGGCGCGCATTGGTTCCGGGCCGGCTGCAAGTAAGACGTGGCGGCCGGGTAGGAGTTAGAAGTTTGAGATGTCAAAGAGCAGAGTGTATTCAGGCGTACACTATCGCTAAGCGCGGCCGATTTCAATAGGGAAGGTTAGAGATTTTTTGGCGGCCGCGAAGAGGCGCAAGAGTCGCGAAGAAGAGCGAGGAGAGAGATGAATTTGGGTGGCATGCCCTCGCGGAGCGTCGGCATGTGTGGCGACAGGGTGTCACTAGCGCGTCGCCCGTGGGGCCTGGGCGTAGGGCTTCGTCGCCAGCCGAAGGTTCCCCTATCCTTCGGGCTGCTTGCGAGCCAAGCGGCGATGCCACTGCGGTTCTTCTCACTAGCAGAATGCCAGTGGGCCCCGACGGCTGCGTGCCCGAATACGTCGTGACTGTGCTGCGTCTTTACAATTATTACTCCCACAATTAGAATTTTATTCCTCTTCTCTCTCGAATCTCTAACTTTTCCCCTTGATCTCGCGATCCTTAAGAATCGCATAATCTTGCTCTCGATGTGTCATCCGGTGACTCTTGAGGCAGTGCACACGCATCACGTCCATGTAATGGCCATCGGGCGCAAGATCATCATGCGCATCAATGCTGGCCGATAGAAAATATGCGTTCTTCCTGTCAAATACTGATGTCGGGCACTGAACTGCTCGTTCGTTTGCGAGCGCGCCGGAGATGTAGGCCGATTTTCGTTTCGCCAATTGCCTGAGTTGACGGCGACCCCCACCACGAGAGGCATCGAAGATGAACAAGCCGGTAAAATGTCTGGTAACATCCTGTTTTCTCTTAGGGTTCTGTATTCCTCACGTAATCGCGGAGAGTTTCGACGAATTGGCTCGGCGTATTCCCGCCGGTGCGAATGCTTTGGTGCTCATCGATGTGGGGCAAATGATGACGACTCCCTTGGCACGAGACCAGGGTTGGTCGCGCACTCTTGAGGCCGCCTATGTGGAACGGCCTATTTTTCTTCCTCCGGAGGCTAAGAAGCTTGTCCTAGGCGCTGCGTTGCAGCCCAACCATGAATTTCTTGGCAAATGGGAGGTCGCTGTGATGGAACTGATGGAACCCGTCGCTGTGCGCTCCATCGCTAGGAGCGAGTCAGGATACGTTGAACAAGTGAATGGCCTAGCGACTGCCTTTACGCCCAATGACGCTGCTTTCGTTGATCTCGGCAACGGAGTGTTAGCGGCCGCGCGTCCGGCAGACCGTCAATTCCTGTCCCGTTGGATTTCCTTCGCACAAAACAATTCGGGCTCAGTGTTAAGCGACTATCTGCAGTCGGCGCTACCCAAGGTGAATGACCGTGTGCAAATGCTGCTGGCCGTCGATCTGACGGATGTTTTAGGTCCACATGACATCGAAGCAAAACTCGCTGAAGTAGAATGGCTCGTTAAGAACAAGTCGGATCTCGCCGCGATTGCTGCAGTGCTCGGGAAGCTACGCGGCGCCGTGCTGCGCATCGCAGTCGGTAAGGACTGCCAGGGGCAATTGGAAATCGACTTTGACTCAGACGTGACTACGCTTGGCGAATCTGCCAAGCCGCTCGTGCTCCATGCCTTGGGTAACTTGGGATTTCAGACAGAAGAACTGTCGAAATGGGATGTTTCGCTGGGTTCGCGTTCGATCCATATGAAAGGCGTGTTAACGCCAGAACTCCAGCGGCGGGTGTTTAGCGTCATTGAACTGCCTGCCGCTAAGCTGAGCGCCGACGAATCGTCCCCAGGCGAGGCGTCGAGCGAAAGCGAAATCCGCGAGAGATCGCTGACCTACTTCGCCGCGACGCAGGTGCGAGTGAAGGATGTGCGCAATAACTTAAAGGATTTGAAACCTGCGTCAGTTGCCCTGATGGAACGCTGCGCTCGCAGCATCGACGAACTGCCGGTACTGAGCGTTGACGAAGAATTGGTAAACTATGGAGACAAGGTGGCCGAGACACTGAGAGTGATGGCGCTATCAAAAAGCCAGTCAGGCATCCGTGGACGCGTTCGGAAGTCGGAAAGCTCAGGAGTTGGTTACTACGGCTCTGGATACTCCGGCCTTGATGAGCGGTCCACTATCACGCAACAGGAACTTGGCACGGCGCAAGATACACGGGTTACCGGATTGAAGCTTATAGAAGACGGCACGGCCGACATCCGTCGCAAGATGACGCAGAAGTACGGCGTCGAATTCTAATTCAATGTTGAATGGAGAAGAAAAGGTAGCAAGAACCGCTTCGATCTCAAGCCGCAGGTTGCCCTGTTCTTCAGGCTGCTTGCGAGCCAAACGGCGACGATGTCGCTGCGGCGCTTCTCACTCGCCATGGCGAGTGGCACACGGCGTAGTACAGGCGTTGGTGCGGCCTCTTGCGGCTGCGCCGCCCTGGTAGGCCAGTACGCCAACCAGGGCTACCCGTTTCTCACTGGCAAGATGCCAGTGACGCTCGGCGTCGAATCGCCAGCGCCGGCGCTAAGAATGCGAGGGTCGTGATCGCTGCGGGTTCTGGGACGGGCGCGAAGCCTACGTCGTCCATGCCGTAGCGTTCCAGCTTGCCATTCGCGTTGCGAATGTCGATGGTCGTGAAGGGCGTCGTCGACACGACGCCCAGGAAGCTCCATAGACCGTCGCGGCTAGGCGTCGGGACCAATTTCATCGATTCGCCCGCGATGCGGACGTCGTCGATGCCGTGGTCGTCGAGGGCCGAAAAGGTTGCTGCGAAGGCGGTGATTGGGGTCGAGAAGACGATCGTGTTGAAATGAGGGTGAGACGTTTCGGGGGAATGAACGTCGCCGACAAAGTAAACGCCGTTCAGATAAGGCGCTCTGTATTGAGGTCCTGCGTTATTCGTCGGACCGATGCCGCCGTGATTGGCGTCGACGAGGATGTTAAACGCCGAGGTAGAGAAGGTTCCGCCCGTGAACGGAAGCGGGGTGAAGTCGGTGAATGACTCAAAGTCTTCCGTTTGATGGGCTCCCACGGCCGCGTTCCATTCGCTGCGCGAGGCGAATCGAGTCAAGGCTGCTTGCAGATCGCTCTGGCAAAGCAATAACGTTGCGAGAACAGTTGCGGCCGATGTGCAATGCCGAAATTTCGGATTCATTGGGTCTGTTCTGAAATGGGATAAGGCCTGATGAGGATTTGTTCCAGGTTAGCGTAAAGCTGATGGCGATGCTAGAAAATTGGCGTCATCGAGACGGGAAGGAAATGCAGCGGGAACCCCTTCGTCAGCAGGTATTTAGGCGCGAGATTCTTCGCTGTGCTCAGAATGACATTTCGCTTAAGCAGCAACGAAAAAAAAGCCGCCTTCCAGGGGGAAGGCGGCTTTTCGTGGTTCTGGTTGTCGCGAAGGCGATTAACGCTTCGAGAACTGCGTGCCGCGGCGGGCGCCGTGGAGGCCGTACTTTTTGCGTTCCTTCATGCGGGAATCGCGCGACATGTAGTTCTTCTCGCGGAGCTTCTCGATGAGGTCGCTGTCGTGCTTCAGCAGGGCGCGGGCGATGCCCTGGGTGCAGGCGCCGCCTTGGCCGGTGGTGCCGCCGCCGGCGACGCGGATTCTCACGTCGACCTTGTCGCGGAGCTCGCAGTGGTCCAGCGGGCCGGTGACGGCGTTCTGATCCTGAACGATCCGGAAGAACTCAGTGAGTTCGCGGCCATTGACGGTGATCTTGCCGCTGCCCGGCTTGATGCGGACGCGGGCGACGGAGGTCTTGCGACGGCCAGTGCCGAGGGCTTCTAGCGTGGCGACTGCTGACATGGAGGAGGTTCCTCTTTTTGGTCATCGCGGGCTAGCGCCCGCGGCTAAATGGTCTGTATGGGGTGGATCGCGATTAGGCGATCGACGCGAGTTCGGTCGGTTCGGGCTGTTGCGCTTGGTGCGGGTGGTCGGCGCCCTTGTAGATCTTGAGCTTCGACAGCATCGCGGCGCCGAGCTTGTTCTTGGGGAGCATGCGGCGGACGGCTTCCTGGAGGATGAGCTCGGGGCTCTTTTCCAGGCGGTCGCCGGCGCTGATGGTCCGTTGGCGGGTATAGCCGGTGTACCAGGCGTACTTCTTTTGATCCCACTTCTTGCCGGTGAAGTGGACCTTCTCGCAGTTGACGACGACGATGAAATCGCCGGTGTCGACGTGCGGGGTGTAGGTCGGGCGGTGCTTGCCCATCAGGATGACGGCGATCTCGCTGGCCAGACGGCCCACGATCTTGTCGGTGGCGTCGACCAGCAGCCACTTCTGCTCGAACGTGCCAGCTTTGGCCATGTAGGTGGTCATGCGACGAATACTTTCAGCAATAACGGGTCGAAAACGGTCGTTCGAGGCGCCATGACTGGGGCGCAGCGACTTTGGAGAATCGCTCAATTTACCAGCGGCTTGGCGGGGGGACAAGTGGAGCAATTTTTTGGGGAACGCGCTTCGCTGCGCGGCGCGGTTAACGGGGGGGGCGAGCCGGGAGCGGGAACCCGGGATTTGACGTTCCTGGCTCGCCGGCGCATTATTTTCGGCCGCGGACGAGGAGCGCCCCGAGCCAAAGGGTGAGGAATCCGCCGGTCGTGGCGGCGACGACCCAGAGGCGGCGGTAGTCGCGGTCCGGGGTTTGGGGGTCGAGGCCGAGGTAGGCCCCCAGGCCGAGCAGCAGGCCCCATGCGACTAGGCCGGCGACGATATACCACAGGAGTCGGCGGTTGGTGGGTTCGTGTTGCATGCGGGAGGAGTCGCGAGCGGGGCGTTCGAGCTGCCGACGGTCAGCGCAAAAGCGCCAATTCGTTAAACGGCTGCGCAATTCGAGATTTAAGGGGTCAGGCCCTCAGAGTACACTCGGCTGAGATGAGTTGGCTGTTGACGTCGTCGCCATTGCAGCCCCTGGCTCCGCCAGGGGGTAGCACACCGTAGGATCACGCCAACCGGCATGGTGACCGACCCCCCGGCGGAGCCGGGGGCTGAACAAGAGCGGTCCGCCGGCTCGATTCTATCGCATTCCCGCCCCTTCCTGTACCGCTTAATGCCAAGGCTGAGTTGAGATGATTATCGGCGTCCCGAAAGAAGTGAAGTTGGATGAGTACCGCGTCGCCATGCTGCCGGTCGGCGTTGAGGAACTGACTCGTCGCGGGCACAAGGTGCTGATCGAAGTTGGCGCCGGCACGGGCTCGGGCCTGCCCGACACCGAGTACGCCGCCGCGGGCGCCGAGCTGGTGATGGAAGCGGCGGAGATCTTCGCCCGCGCCGACATGATCGTAAAGGTGAAGGAACCGCAGGCGAGCGAATGGCCGATGATCCGCAAGGGGCAGACGGTCTTCACCTACTTCCACTTTGCCGCCGATCGCGATCTGACCGACGCGATGATCAACTCGGGCGCTGCCGCCGTGGCGTACGAGACGTTGGCCGACGACCAAGGGCGGCTGCCGCTGCTGACGCCGATGAGCGAAGTCGCCGGTCGGATGAGCGTGCAGGAAGGCGCCAAGTATTTGGAGCGCCCGCAACAAGGCCGCGGCATTCTGCTTGGCGGCGTTCCTGGCGTCGCCCCGGCCAACATTCTCATTCTGGGCGGCGGCATCGTCGGGGCCAACGCTGCGAAGATTGCCGCGGGCTTCAACGCCAACGTGGCAATTCTCGACATCAACATGGATCGGCTGCGGTATCTCTCGGACGTCATGCCGCCGAACGTCGACGTGCTGTTCAGCGATCGCCACATCATTCGCGAACAGCTGCGGTTGGCTGACCTGGTGATCGGCGCCGTGCTCATTCCCGGGGCGAAGGCGCCGCGGCTGATCGAACGCGAGCAGCTGAAAGATATGAAGCATGGCAGCGTGATTATCGACGTCGCCATCGACCAGGGGGGCTGCATCGCCACGAGCCGGCCGACGACTCACAGCGAGCCGACCTACATTATTGACGACGTGGTCCACTACTGCGTGACGAACATGCCGGGCGCCGTGGGGCGGACGAGCACGTTTGCGTTGTGCAACGTGACGTTGCCGTGGGTGATCGAGATTGCCCAGCGCGGGATCGAAGACGCCGCGAACTCGCTGCGGCCGATTGCGCGGGCGGTGAACATGTTTGCGGGCGAGGTGACGAACCGGCCGGTGGCGGAGACGTTTGCGATTCCCTACAGCAACCGGTTTTTGCCGTAGGGTTGCCGTTGGATTCGGTGTTCGCCCCCAATTGCAGCCCCGGGCTCCGCCCGGGGGTCGGTCGCCATTCCGGTAAGCATCGTCGCGCGTGGTGCAACCCCCGGGCGGAGCCCGGGGCTACAACGCGACGTTGCGCGCCGCGACCGATCCGCGTGGTAGCGGTACAATCGTCGTTTTGGGGGCAACGCCCCCTCCCGCAGTTCCTTGGTGCAAAGCCCATGAGTGAAGTTCCTGCCACGCTGCGCTGGGAAGGCGGAGTCGACGGCCATTTGATGCTGCTCGACCAGACTCGCTTGCCGCTGGAGGTGGTCGAGATCCCCTGCCGTACGGTGGAGGAGGCTTGGGACGCGATCAAACGGCTCGTCGTGCGCGGGGCGCCTGCGATCGGCGTCGCCGCGGGATATGCCGTCTGCTTGAGCATTAAGAACGGCGAGGCTGCCGTCTATGATGTCGTAGAGGCTTGCCGGTATCTTGCGACGAGTCGACCCACGGCGGTGAACTTGTTCTGGGCGTTGTCGCGGATGCGGCGCGTCGCCGAAGCGGCGACCTCAACGAGCGGCCCGGCCCTGGCGGAGGCGTTGCTGGCGGAAGCTCGGGCGATTCACGAGGAAGATCGCCAAATGTGCGCGGCGATGGGTCGGCATGGGGCTGACTTACTCGCGGACTTGCCGGAGGGCGCCGGGATTCTGACGCACTGCAATGCCGGGGCGCTGGCAACCGGCGGCGATGGCAGTGGTTTGTCGCCGGTGTTCGAACTCGCCCGTCGCGGCAAACGGCCGCATGTGTGGGTCGACGAGACGCGGCCGTTGCTGCAAGGCGCGCGGCTGACGGCATGGGAGTTGATGCAGCGCGGCATCGACTGCACGCTCATTTGCGATTCGATGGCGGCGACGGTGATGCGTTCCGGGAAGATTCAAGCGGTGTTCGTTGGCGCCGATCGGATCGCCGCCAACGGCGACGCGGCGAACAAGATCGGCACCTACGGCGTCGCGGTGTTGACCGGGGCGCATGGCATTCCCCTTTACGTCGTGGCGCCGACGAGCACGATCGACATGACGCTCGCCACGGGCGACGAGATTCCGATCGAAGAGCGCGCTGCAGAAGAAGTGACCGAAGGCTTCGGCCGCCGCACGGCGCCGGCTGGCGTGAAGGTCTACAACCCGGCGTTTGACGTGACGCCGTATCGGTTGATTCGGGCGATTGTCACGGAGCGCGGGGTGTTCAAGCCGCAGTGATCTGGCGGGGGGAAGAGTTTTTTACCACGAAACATACGAAGCACACAAAAAGTGAGAAGGCATTGCAGCGCTCATTCTCTTTCTTTGGTGTGCTTTGTGTGTTTCGTGGTAAATCTCCCCGCATTTCCTTGGCGCTCTTGGCGTCCTTGGCGGTTCAATTCTTTCAGTGAACGCTCGACATGCCCATCGGACTACCGAAGGGCATGCCACCCATTCGCATGCAATATTGTTAGGCCGTCGCCGCCTTCGGCAGCATGTCGTATTTACCGCCGGTGATCATGTGGAGGATCGGCGTCGTGGCGATTGTCGTCACGAGGGCCATGATCACCATCATCGCAAACAGCGTCGGCGAGATGACGCCCATCTGCAGGCCGATGTTGAGGACGACCAGTTCCATTAGGCCGCGGGTGTTCATCAGGATGCCGAGGGCCGAGGACATCTTCCAGTCGAGGCCCGTGAGTTTCGCCGCGACGAGGGTGCCGCCGAACTTGCCGAGCGTCGCCACGATGATGATCAAGCCGCAGATGAGCCAGTCGTTCCAGCCGCTCACGAGGCCGATCTCGGTCCGCATGCCGGTGTAGGCGAAGAACGCAGGAAGCAGCAAGATTTTGACGATGTCTTCGAGCTTGTGCTGAAAGTCGCGGGCGACGTCGCTTTCATGCGGGATGATGGCGCCGAGGAGGAAGGCGCCGAAGATGGCGTGGATGCCGATCCACTCGGCGGCGAGGGCCGACAGCAGCAGCGCCACCAGCACCCAGACGGCGAGACGCTGCTTCGGTTGCTTGCCAGTGTTCTGACCGAGGAACCGCACAGCGAGTGGCCGGACGACGATGAACATCAGGGCGATGTAGGCCAGCGCGAGAATGACCGTTTGCACGGCGCCGCCGACTTCCGATTGAGCGATGCCGACGACGAACGCCAGTAAGCACCACGCGGTGACGTCGTCGGTCGCGGCGCAGCTGAGGGCGACGACGCCGAGGTCGGTCTTGTCCATCTTGCGATCGGTGAGGATCCGCGCGAGGACGGGGAACGCGGTGATCGACATCGCCACGCCCATAAAGAGCGCGAAGCTGGTGAACGGCACCCCCGCCGGCGCGAGGCCGCGGTAGAGAAAGAGAGCGATGATCGAGCCGAGGCAGAATGGCGCCACGATGCTGGCGTGCGAAATCGCCACCGTCGCGTGAGCGTGAGCGCGCAGCAGGCCGGAGTTCAACTCCAGGCCGACGAGGAACATGTAAAGGATGACGCCGAGCTGCGCGATGATGCCGAGGTAGGGGCCGACTTCTGGCGGCAGGACGAACTGCATCGCCTCCGGCGAGATTCGTCCCAGCAGCGATGGGCCGAGCATGATGCCGGCGACCATCTCGCCGATGACGCGCGGTTGGCCGAAGTGGCGGAAGACCTGGCCGAGCAGTCGACCGGAGATAATGACGGCGACGAGTGCTAGCAGCACATGCATCATCGCGTGGCTGCCGGCGGCGGGGGCCTTCGCGGCGGAGGCGTTTGCCGTGGCGTCGGCGAGCGGCGAAAGCTGTTCGCCGAAGTGTTGCACCAGCATGAACAGGCCGACCGTGCCGGCGACCATCAGACCGTAGCCGAGGGCGAGCCGCCAGGAGGATCCGCCATGGCCCGAGCCAGACTCGAAGGCCGATGCATTGCTGTTCATAGGACGCCTGAACTCAAAGGATGCCGCGGCAAACCATCCTACGGTCGGACGGAGCGTGCGGGCAATCCTTGTCATGCCCCAAAGCGTCGCGGGAGTCAATATCAGCCGGGAAACAAAGGAAATCGGCGGCGAAGCGGACAACCGCAGCGGCTACGATAATTCCTCTGCATCAAGTGAGCGGAATCGCTCAGCGGTCAGGAACAAAAGTTCGGCATCGTCGATGGAGTCGACGCCCCACGGTGCTACTCGACGGATGATCTCGTCCGCGACTAATTGCTGTTCAGACTGGGGGAGCGTATCGAACGCCTGCAGGATATCTTGCGGCGACGCTGGCATGAGGCGTACCTTTGACTCCGACGGGAAATGGTTTTTACCACGAAACACACGAAGCAGAAAAAATACGAAAGACTTCACCGCTAATAAACGCTGATGATCGCTAATAAAGGTTCTTCAGGAAATTTATTGGGTAATATCAGCCCCGAAGGGCTGACAGTTAATAGCCAGGGGCGACAGCCCCTGGAAGGGGACGCATGAAGCATCTTTAGCCCCGACGGGGCGACAGTAACGCGCCAACCCTCAACCACTGT
>PNKX01000016.1 GCA_013822725.1 Pirellula sp. | reverse complement strand
ACCCCCATTTTCCACGATACTGCCCAATCCCCAACCCCTCACCGTACATCAGTAGAACTTCGTGGACCAAGCCCCCATCGACCCCGCCGACTCCTCGACCAACGACGCGGCCCCCGCCCCGCCCGTCGAGATGAAACCCGATCACCCCAATCTCGCCGCCGCCCTCGCCGCGCACCGCATCGAACTCGAACCCGCGCAAGTCGAACTTCTCGATCGCTACCGCGCCGCCCTCTGGCGCTGGAACGAACAGCTTAACCTCACGCGGCACACGACGTTCGACAAGTTCGTCGGCCGTGACGTTCGCGACAGCCTCGAACTCGCCAAGCAACTCCAGCCAGGTCGCCGTGTTCTCGATCTCGGCTCCGGCGGCGGCGTTCCCGGCGTCATCATCGCCGTCTGCCGCCCCGACCTCCGCGTCACCCTCTGCGAGTCAGTCGGCAAGAAGGCCAAAGTCCTCCAGTCGATGATTGACGAGCTGTCGCTCCCGACCGAAGTCTTCGGCGTTCGGGTCGAAGAACTGCTCGAGCTCCGCACGTTCGACGTCATCATCGCCCGCGCCGTCGCGCCGATGTGGAAGATCCTCTTCTGGCTCGGCCCCCACTGGCAAGCGTTCGACGAACTGCTCCTCATCAAAGGCCACAGCTGGGTCGACGAGCGCGGCGAAGCGCGCCACCGCGGGCTACTCAGGAAAATCGACCTCCGCAAAATCGCCGACTACCCGATGCCAGGCACGCCCCCCGGCGAAAGCGTCATCCTGCGTCTCGTCCCGAAAGCGGCAAGCGAAGATTAGCCAGCGTCTAGGCGTTAACCGCGCCGCGCAGCGAAGCGATCTCCCCCAAACATCCCCTACAACCGCGCCGAAAAACCCGACACCCGCTTCTTCCCGCAAGCTCAGCCTATAGCTCCCTCTCTCTCGATCCCCTAAAATCAACGGTTCATCCCGACAACCACGAAGGCGCGTCGGCGCGAGGCGATTCCTTATCCAAAAGTCTCGTTCGCTCCTGTCGCATCTTCTGGCAATCGTCCTCCTTGGCGTCCTCGGCGTCCTTGGCGGTTAAAAGAATTCTCAACAGCAAGCGGAACAAGGAGTCCCCTGACATGTCCGAAGAAAAGAAGCCCGAAGCCGTCCAAGAAGGTCAACGCGTCCAGGTCGAAGACAAGCACGCGGTCACCTCCTACGCCAACTTCTGCCGCGTCACCGGCACCCCCGAAGAGCTGATCATCGACTTCGGCCTGAACGCCCAACCGTTCGGCGTGCCGCAAGAAGCGGTCGTCATCACCCAGCGTCTGGTGACCAACTACTTCACCGCCAAGCGTCTGCTCCACGCCTTGCACCTCTCGGTCCAACGTCACGAACAAGCCTTCGGCGTCCTGGAAACCGACGTCAACAAGCGCGTCGTCGCCCGCCCGCCGCAAGCGTAATTCGCGACAGTTGCTTGAAGCTATCGACGAGGCGGGCGACTGCAACGATGCAGCCGCCCGCCTCGTTTTTTATGATGGCGGCGACGATTCGCCGCTATGGTAAGATATAGAGGCCAATCAAAAGCCATCTCGCTCGAATGCTGCTGCTATGTCTTCCGCGCCACTCTCCAATTCATCGACGCCTGAGTTTGCCTGGGACGTGGCGACTCTCTTCCCAGAGCAAGGCTCGTGGACCGAGGCGGCGTATCTCGATCTAACTGACGGCTCGAACAAGCGCGTCGAACTCGTCGACGGGCGTTTGGAGTTTCCGGCCATGCCGACCGAAGTTCATCAGGCGCTCGTCGGCTTCCTCTATCACGCCCTCCTGACGTTCGCCGCCGCCCACGGCGTCGGCATTGTTCCGTTCCCGCCTCTTCGCGTGCGTATCAAGCCCGGCAAGATTCGCGAACCCGATGTCTTGTTCTTATCTAACGAAAATCTCCATCATCGCAGCAACCGTCTCTGGACTGGCGCCGACTTGGTAATGGAGGTCGTCAGCCCGGATCCGAAGGATCGGTTGCGCGACTACGAAGAAAAACAGACCGACTACGCCCAAGGGGACATCTCTGAATATTGGATCGTCGATCCCGTTGCGCAAGCGGTCGTCGTTTTGCGTTTGGACGCCGGACGATACGTCGAACATGGCCGCTTCGCTATTGGCGAGACGGCGACCTCACGGCGACTCGACGGCTTCGTCATCGACGTCACGGAACTCTTCGCCGTCACGAAGGACATCCCGCAATAGCGCGGGCAAGAATCTCCGCCAGGAGCGGCGTCACCGCGGCCCCGCCACCCAGCGCGAAACCCGCCAAGCCCGCACGCCGCTGGCTTCTGCCTCGCGGCCCAACGCCCACCGCGTCAGCCGCGGCCCCATGACGCCGGCGGTGGAAATCCCCTCCAGCAGTCCCGCAATCTCTTCCGGATCCAACGCCGCGCCGCGCAGCGTCTCCGCCAACTCGCTGCCGCGCGAGGCCTCCGCGCCAAACTTCATCGCGACGAGGCGCGAAGCTACACCGGCGAGTTGCCCCAGGTCGATCGCCGCCGCACTCAATTCCTCCCAGGCCCACATCGCCCCCAACGTCGCCCAAGGCTGCTCGACGACGATCGCGTCTAAATAGGCGTCCCATAGCTTGGCGTCGAGCGGCGCCTCGATCGCGTCGGCGCCGAGTTCCCACAGCGCCGCCTCGGCGACTCGCTCGTGGCGCTCGTCGTCGACCGACCAGCGAGTAACGACGTCGCGCAGCGCCCCCTGCCCCGCGAGATCAAACTGCGTCGCCAGCGCCAAATACCGCCGCCGCGCCCCCGGCGCCAGCGCCCAACGCAGCGACCACATCCGCACGAGCAATTCTCGTCTCGCTGCGGCGATCCCGGGGACGGCGCTCGCCTCGATGCGCAACTCGTCGACTAACTGCTCCACCTCAAACGCGACTCGCTCCATCTGACTCTCCACAAGTTGTTGCTTCTCTGTTCAGTCTACGCACACGGCACGTTCCAGATGCCATGTGCCCGATGCACTCCCCTCCCGCTGCAGGGAGGGTTTAGGGAAGAGATTCTCGCTCGCCCGCGCGCACCAGAAATGCTCTCACTCCAACCGCCTGAACTAAGTCAGGCGGCCTTTCTTCTCTATTGTTACCCCACGCGGCCGCAAAATGTACGCAACATTGCTAAAGCTCCCCGCCTGCCGGAGAAGAAAGAAAGGCACAACTGCCCCATCCTAAACCGCCACAGAGCGAATGAAATCACGCCCCACCGGCAAGCAACCGGCAACTCCGGCGCCAACTAGAGAATTCGCCCCAAACTGCTACACGATGACCGGCATCTTCCGGACGGCGGCGCCTACTCTTCTCACCTGGATCTCACTGCGGCAGCGCGAGCACGCCCACCACATTCAGACGATGCTAGCTACCACGCAACGGCCTGATGCGACAGACGCATCCCTGGTTGCTGAACGCTAAAGTTTAGCGCAACCAACTTCGCCAGCAGCTCATCAGGGCTCATCTCCGCCGACCAGCCGTACGCCGCGCATCCACCTAGGTTCGTCGAGGCGCGAAGTTGGCCATTTCGACGATTGCCGCTTCTGCATGAACTCCTGCCGCGGCGTTAGGCGGCGTGATCCTAGCTCATCCAGCGAAGTTACCGGCGGCGTTCGCAACCTGTCAACCATCCAAAAACAGCCGCCTATCCCCTCCTGAAAATCCGCCAACTACTCTCTTGAAAATGGGCCACCGCTTCTGAAAGAATGCGCTGGAACGACCGTTCATCCGACCTTCCAATCCACAAAAAGGGGATCGAATCGCCGCCGGCGACCTCGACGCGACCTCGACGCGACCACGACGCACGATCGCGTCGCGAGCGTTGCTCAAACCTCGCCGCCGCGAAAATCGCAACCGCACCCTCCGCCGCTTCGCGGCTTAGCGTTTTGTCCAAACGTCCATGACAATTCATTTCGCCAACTCGACCGACCGCCAACTGCCGATTCCTCGGCAGTTTTGCCCGGCGCCGCCGTCGCCGAGCTCGCGAAGCGAGGGGATTTGTCCGCGCCAATCGACTTTTCAGCGCGGACGAGTCGGACAATTGAAAAGCTTCACACCCCGCGGCGCAACTCCTTATAATGCTTTCGTCCTCCGCCCGGCGCCGCCAGGCTCGACAGACGACCTCCGCACTTTAGGACGTTCTCCCCATGCCCGTCGCGATGGAGCTCTCTCGCATCATCATCAGCGAGATCAACAACGAGCAAGTCATCTACCTCAAAGAAATCGACGGCACGCGCACCTTCCCGATCCTCATCGGGCTGTACGAAGCGAGCAGCATCGACCGGCATGTGAAGCGTCAGGAAACGCCGCGCCCGCTGACGCACGACCTGCTCGTGAGCGCGGTGGAGCAAATGGGGGGCAAGTTCCAGGACGTGATCATCAGCGAGCTGAAGGATCACATCTACTACGCGGTCCTGCGCGTCCGACACGAAGGGGAGTTGATCGAGATCGACGCCCGACCGAGCGATGCGATCGCCGTGGCGGTCACCTGCGACCCCCAGCTACCGATCTTCGTCAACGAAGACGTCCTGCACGACGTCAACGGCGGCTAAAGCCTCACAACGCTTCAGCCCCGGGCTCCGCCCGGGGGTAGCACCACGCGCGACGACGTCGACCGAAATGGCGACCTACCCCCGGGCGGAGCCCGGGGCTAAATAAAACGTTGCGAGGGTTCGCGGTTAAAGCACTTAACCCATCACATCAGCGAATGCCGTTCGCAGGGCTTTCAGCCCCGCTTCGCCCTTCTCGGCGTCGACCACGACGTTCACGCGCACCTCGCTGGTGTTGATCATCTCAACGTTGATTCCCGCTTCGCTCAGCGCTTTGAACATCCGCGCCCCGACGCCGACGTGGGTCCGAATGCCGACGCCGAAGACGCTCAAGATGGCGATCGTCGCATCGCTGCTCACAGGACCGCAGCCGAGTCGGTCGGCGGCGTCCATCGCGACCCCGACGGCTTGCAGCACCGCGTCGCGCGGCACGGTGAAGCTGAGGTTCGCGAGCCCGTCGCGGCCGGCGCCTTGGACGATCATGTCGACCAGGAGGCTCTCAGCGGCGACCGCTTCAAAAATCTCGGCGGCGATGCCGGGCGAGTCAGGAAGCTGCGAGATCGTGACGCGGCCCTGCGTTTGATCGAGGCGGATGTCGTCGATCGTCAGATCTTCCATCCGCTGCAGGCGCGAGACGACGTCGACCGGGCTCGGTCGCTCAACCTTCGTCGCTCCCTCGCCGAAGCTGGCCCGCGACTGCGGCGGCTTCTCGAGTTCGAACTCGTCGTGGACCGCGCGGAGGGCTTCCATCCCCTGGGGGCGCTCGACGAGGGCGGAGATCTTGATCTGGCTGGTGGTGATCGCGTGGATGTTCACGTGGGCGTCGGCCAGGGCGCGGAACATCCGGTCGGCGACGCCTGTTTGGGTGGCCATGCCGAGACCGACGACCGAGACCTTCGAGAGATTCGCGTCATGGCTTACCTCGCCGCCAAGTTCGCGGGCTGCTTCGCCGACCGTCTTCAGGGCGACCGGGAGATCGCTTTCCAGCACGGTGAAGGCAATATCGGCCACGCCGGCGGCGCCGATGTTTTGCACGATCATGTCGACCGCGATATTCACCGTCGCCAGCCGCGAGAAAATGCGGTGCATCGTCCCCGGCTTATCGGGTACGCCCGTGAGCGAAATGCGGGCTTCGTTCTTCGTCAGGGCGCAGCCGCTCACGGCGCGATCGCTGCTCTCGGGGAGGCTCCCGATGATCGACCCCGGCTCGTCGCTGAAGCTGGCGCTGTTGCGAACGTGAATCGGCACGTCGAACTTCTTGCCGAACTCGATCGACCGGCTGTGCATCACGCCGGCGCCGAGGCTGGCGAGTTCCAGCATCTCGTCGTGGCTCACCCGCTCCATCTTGCGGGCCGACGGGACGATCCGCGGGTCGGTGGTGAAGACGCCGTCGACGTCCGTGTAGATCTCGCACGAGTCGGCCCGCAGCACAGCGGCCAATGCGACGGCGGTCGTATCGCTGCCGCCGCGGCCGAGCGTGGTGATGTTCAGGTCTTCGTCGACGCCCTGAAAGCCGGCGGCAATGACGATATGGCCGGCGTCGAGGTGCTTCTTCATCCGGTCAGCGGAGATCGACTGGATGCGAGCCTTCGTGTGGGAGCTGTCGGTCTTGATCCCGATCTGGCCGCCGGTGAGGCTGACCGCCTGCCCGCCGAGGGCGTGGATCGCCATCGCCATCAGCGCGACGCTCACCTGCTCGCCCGTCGAGAGGAGCATGTCCATCTCCCGCGCCGGCGGCTGCTCGGTGATCTGGCGGGCGAGATCGACCAGCACGTCGGTCTGTTTGCCCATAGCGCTCACAACCATCACCACCTGGTGGCCCTGCTGCTGCGCGCGGATCGCCTTGCGGGCGGCGCCCATGATCTTTTCACTGGTGGCGACGCTAGTGCCGCCGAACTTCTGCACGATGAGCGACATGTGTTTTATTTGAACCTTTTGAAATCGATCGCTGAGTCCATCGAAGACTGGACAGGATCACAGGATTTCACGGATTTACAGGATTCGAAGCAGCATCCTCAATCCTGTAGATTCGCGCGATCCTGCAATCCTGTCAAAAATCAATCGAGTTGGCTTCTTCTACTTCTTGATAAACCATTCCATCGCCCGCCAGCCTTCGTTGAAGGCGAGCGGCGACTTGGCGGCATTCGTATCGCCATAGCTGGTGAACTCGTCGGGGACGATCCCAGTTCCCGACATGGCGACGGGAACGTCGCCGTGGGTGTGGGTCTTTGTCCGCACGAACGTCGGGTGATCGGGCGAGATCATCACGCGATAGTCGCCGCGAGCCTTTAGCGCCTCGACGAGCGGAGCGACGACGTGGCGGTCGATCTCTTCGATCGCCTTCACCTTCCCCTGCACGTCCCCTTCATGGGAGGCTTCGTCGGGGGCCTCGATGTGGACGCAAATCAGGTCGACGTCGTTGAGCGCCTCGATCGCGGCTCGGCCCTTGGCGGCGTAGTCGGTGTCGGTGTAGCCGGTGGCTCCTTCGACCTCGATTCGCTTCCAACCGACCAGCGTCGCCAACCCGCGAAGCAGGTCGACTGCCGTGATCATTGCGCCGTGTACGCCGTAGGCAAGATCAAACCGTTCGAGCGTCGGCGCCCGGCCGAGGCCCCAGAGCCAGACGTTGGTCGCGGGAAGCTTGCCGTAACCCTGGCGAACGACGTTCACCGGGTGATCCTTGAACAACTCGACTGATTTCTCCATAAGCGAGACGAGCACGTCACTCCCCGGCCCGCGGGGAAAGTCCTCGGTGATCGACTTGTCGGTCAGGTCATGCGGCGGGGTGGCCCGCGTCTCCATGCTGAACGGCGCGGCGAGGCTGACGCCGCGCCAAATCATCAGGTTCCGGTAACTGACGCCGGGAACGAAATGGAGAACATCGGCGAGTTCGGTATCGGCGGTGACGTATTCCTGCATCGTCGCGAGGAGCTTGGTCGCTTCCTCGGTGCTGATGTGGTCGGCCGTAAAATCTCGCATCACCTGATCTTCAACGGTGACCAGATTGCAGCGGACGGCCCAATCCTCGGCGCCGAGCTCGATCCCCTGCGCCGCGGCTTCTATCGGCGCCCGGCCCGTAAAGTTTTTCAGCGGGTCGTAACCGAGCAGGCTCATGTTGCCGACTTCAGAGCCAGCCGGCAGCGACTTTGGGGTATGGCAAGCGCGCGCGATGACGCCCGCGGCGACGAGTGCGTCCATCGCTGGGGTGTGCGCGGCTTCCAGCGGCGTCTTGCCGCCCAGCGATTCCTGCGGCTCATCGGCGGCGCCGTCGGGAATGATGATTGCGTATTTCATAATCAGCTCTACGTCAGGTTCTGGCTATGCGAGACAACACCCGTCAACAACTACAAACTAAAGCCAGAACAAATCAGCTCCAGCGAACCGCACGAATTGAAATTGAACTTAAGGTGGCGGTACCGAATCCCGTCATCGAGAAAACCTTGGCTTGCATGCATCGCAATCCAGGGCGAATCGACAATCTCATATGATCCATCGAAAGGCTCTTCGGGGTGCAATTCTTCAGCTTCCTGCCATTTGAATGCAACAACATCTTCGAACGCCACGCTTACATCTCGCTCCTGCCAATCGACGAATCGAAGTCGCAGAATCCCTTCATTGCTGTACTCCAGGCTGGTAACTACTCCGTCGGCAGTACTAAACTCACTTTCCATAGGCGAATTAGTCACGCACCCACATGCGGACCGTTTCGCCGCGCACCGCGGGGAGTTTGTCGATCGCTTCGCACGCCCGCGCGGCGGCGCCTTCGCTCGCTTCGTGGGTCATGATCACCAGCGGCACGACCCCCTCGGTCTCCAGCGGTTCGTGCTGCAGCACCGAGGCGATCGAAATGTAATGGGCGCCGAGCGCCGCAGTCACTTGGGCCAGCACGCCCGGATGATCCTGCACCATCACGCGGAGATAAAACTTCGCCCGGGCGGCGTCGTTCGGCGCCGCGGTGACGCGAGCCTTGCGGTTCGACCAGAGTTCTAGCGTCCGGAACGTGATCGCCGTCCGACCGACGGCCATGTCGATCATGTCGGCGACCACCGCCGAGGCAGTCGGCATCTGCCCAGCGCCCTGCCCATGGAAGAACAACGGACCGACGGCATCGCCCTCGACGCGAATGGCATTGAACGGCCCCGGCACCTGGGCCAATGGGCTGCGTGCCCGCACCAGCGCCGGCGACACGTCGAGTTCCAGCGTGTCGTCCACCAAATCGGCGGTGGCGAGGAGCTTGATCCGGTATCCCATCTCTTTCGCATAACGGACGTCGGCGACGTCGATCTTGTCGATGCCGACCCGCGGGATCTCTTTCCAGTCGACGCGGGCGCCGAAGGCGAGGTGAGCGAGAATCGCCAGCTTTTGGGCGGCGTCGCTGCCATCGACGTCCATCGCGGGGTCAGCCTCGGCGTAGCCAAGTCGCTGGGCTTCCTTGAGCACCTCGGCGTAGGAGGCGCCTTCGTCATGCATCTTCGACAAAATAAAATTGCTGGTGCCGTTCAGGATGCCGTGGAGCGACATGATCTGATTGGCGGAGAGACACTGGCTGATATTCGCGATAATCGGCACGCCGCCGGCGACCGAGGCTTCGAAGGCGATCGAGCGGCCCAGTTCGCGGGCACGGTCGAACAGCTCAGGGCCGTGCTCGGCCAGCAGCGCCTTGTTCGCGGTGACGACGTCTTTGCCGCTCTTGAGCAACTGCAGCATGATCGTCCGCGCCGGCTCTAAGCCGCCGACCAGGTGAGCGACGACCTTGATCTCAGGGTCGTTGATCACATCCTCCACGTCGTCGGTCAGCACTCCCGCGGGAAGTTCGCAGTCGCGGGCCTTTTTCAGATCGCGGACCACCGCCTTTTCCAGCCACAGAATCCGGCCGGCGTGGCGGGCCGTGCGGTCGCCATGGTCGAGCAGCAAGCGGGCGACGCCGCTGCCGACAGTGCCGAGGCCGATGATGGCGACTTTGGTTTTTTCCATGGGGCGGCGTGCGGGCGTTACGGTGGTGCGAGCGGCGGCGGCTACGTTGAGGACAGCCCCACCAGGGGGTCGCGTTCGGGTCGAAACAAGCACGACATAGTAAATCGTGGGGTGCGCAAACGTCAACGGGCGACATGGTTTGCGCCGCTTGGCGGGGGGAGTAGAATCGGTCGTTCTTGGGCGGGTAAATGCTCTGCCCGCCGGGGCCGGGACGGCCCGGCTCGCTGACTGGTCGACTTCCTTCATTCTCACTGCACGCGACGAAAACTCCCGAAATGCCACGCTATAACCCTGCTGCGATCGAACCGAAGTGGCAAGCCTATTGGGAGCAGCACGCGACGTTCGCGGCGCCGACGATGCCCGCGGGCGAGAAGCTCTACGCCCTCGATATGTTCCCCTACCCCAGCGGCGACGGCCTTCATGTAGGCCATCCCGAAGGGTACACGGCGACCGACATCGTCTGCCGGGCCGCCCGTATGCAAGGGAAGAGCGTCATCCACCCGATGGGGTTCGATAGCTTCGGCCTGCCGGCGGAAGAACACGCTATCAAGACCGGCGTCCATCCGCGGATCCAGACCGAGAAGAACATCTCGACGTTCCGGCGGCAGCTGAAGAGTTTGGGATTCAGCTACGACTGGGGCCGCGAAATCGCCACGACCGACGTGGCGTACTTCAAATGGACGCAGTGGATCTTTCTGCAGATTTACGACACCTGGTTTGACGCGGAACTGCAGAAAGGTCGGCCGATCAGCGAGTTGCCGATTCGTGCTGACGTGTCAGCCGCCGGCGAGGATGCGGTGCGCGACTACCAAGACGAACGGCGGCTTGCGTTCCAGAGCGAGGCCCCGGTCAATTGGTGCCCTGCCCTCGGTACCGTGCTGGCCAACGAGGAAGTGATCGACGGTAAAAGCGAGCGCGGCAGCCACCCGGTGGTTCGCATGCCGCTGCGCCAATGGATGCTGCGGATCACGGCGTATGCCGATCGGTTGGAGAAGGACCTCGACGGTCTCGACTGGCACGACGGCATCAAGGCATTGCAGCGGAACTGGATCGGCCGCAGCACGGGGGCGGAGGTTTACTTTACCCTCCCCGGCGTCCAGGACGTGCTCGTTCCTGATGAAGAGGGAACGACCGAATCGCTCTTCGTCACGACCGAGATCCGCGTCGAAGAAAGCCTCGACATCTACACCACCCGGCCCGATACCCTCTTCGGCGCCACCTACATGGTGATCGCGCCGGAGCATCCGCTGATTGATCGCCTCACGAAAAAGGAAGAAGCGGCAAAGGTACAAGCCTATCGCGAACAAGCCGCTCGCAAGAGCGACCTGGAGCGGACAGAGCTCTCGAAGGAAAAGACCGGTGTCTTCACCGGCAGCTACGCGGTCAATCCGGTTAACGAAGAGCACGTCCCCATCTGGGTCGCCGACTACGTCCTCGCCTCGTACGGCACCGGCGCCATCATGGCCGTGCCGGCCCACGATGAGCGCGACTTTGAATTCGCGAAACAGTTTGGCCTGCCGATCAAAGCGGTCGTCGATCCTGGCGACGCGTTGCCGCCGGCGGAGCGTAACGAAGTCCTCGATGGCCGCCGCTACTTCGGCGGCGAAGGCATGACCGTCAACTCCGGCAAGTACAACGGGCTCCGCACGGCCGAGTTCAAGCGGAAGATCATCGCCGACCTCGAAGAAAAGGAAGTCGGTCGCGAGGCCGTCAACTACAAGCTCCGCGACTGGCTCTTCAGCCGGCAGCGATTCTGGGGCGAGCCCTTCCCGATCCTCCACGAACTCGACGCCGCCGGAAATAAAACGGGCCGCGTCCGCGCCGTGCCGGAAGACCAACTCCCGGTCGACTTGCCTCACCTCGACGATTTCAAGCCGCACGGCCGCCCCGAGCCGCCGCTCGACAAGGCGCCCGACGAGTGGCTCTACCCCGTGATCGACGGCGTGAAGTACAAACGCGAAACGAACACGATGCCGCAGTGGGCCGGCAGCTGCTGGTATTACCTGCGGTTCCTCGACCCAACGAACGCCAGGGCGCCGATTGATCCTGCGATCGAAAAGGCGTGGATGCCGATCGACCTCTACATCGGCGGCGCCGAGCATGCGGTGCTGCATTTGCTGTACGCTCGCTTCTGGCACAAGGTCCTCTACGACCGTGGCGTCGTGAGCACGGTTGAGCCGTTCCAGAAACTCGTCAATCAGGGGATGATCCTCGGCGAGAACAACGAGAAGATGTCGAAGAGCCGCGGCAACGTCATCAACCCTGACGAAGTCGTGAAGGAATACGGGGCCGACGCCCTGCGGCTCTACGAGATGTTCATGGGTCCGCTCGAAGCGACGAAGCCCTGGAGCATGGAAGGGGTCAACGGCGTTTACAACTTCCTCGGCCGCGCGTGGCGAATGATCGTCGACGACCGCGCGGAGGAGATGGCACTGAGCCCGGCGCTAACAAACGACGCCCCCAACGCCGACGAACTGCGGACGTTGCACAAGACGATCAAAGCGGTAACAGAAGACGTTGCCAAGCTCTCGTTCAACACGGCGATCGCGCGGATGATGGAGTTCACCAACTTCTTCACCAAGCAGGAACGCCGCACGCGAGCCTGCATGGAACCGTTCGTCCTGCTCCTGTCGCCGTTCGCGCCCCACATGGCGGAAGAACTGTGGGAACTCTTGGGCCACGGCAAGACGCTCGCTTACGAACCATGGCCGAAGTTCGACGACGCATTGATTGCGGAATCAACCGTCGAACTCGCCGTGCAGGTGAACGGCAAAGTCCGCGGCAAGATCACCGTGGCGGCCGACGCCGATGAGAAAACCATCCTCGCCGCGGCGAAAGCCGAACCCAAGGTGGCAGAGCAAATCGCCGGAAAGACCATCGTGCAAGAGAAGGTCGTCCCGGGCCGGTTGGTGATCTTCGCAGTAAAGTGATTGACTAACTTTTCAAAATACAGAGTTGAACCGCCAAGGACGCCAAGGATGCCAAGGTAAATTCGGGGAGGATTGAACCACGACGACACAACGAGCACGACGAGCACGACGAGAAAATGCGAACGATGCAGTCCGCAGTTTGATCGCTTCTTCAATTCTTCGTCGTGTCCGTCGTGTCGTCGTGGTTCATAATCCCCCCCTTGGCGCTCTTGGCGTCCTTGGCGGTTCAACTGAATTACCTAAGGAATCTCCCATGAAGAATGCGGTGGCCGTGGTCTTAGGCGGCGGACAGGGAACGCGGTTGCAGCCGCTCACGAACTATCGGTCAAAGCCGGCGGTGCCGCTGGCCGGTAAGTACCGCCTCATCGACATCCCGATTTCGAACTGCCTCAACAGCGGCATCAACCGCATTTACGTGCTCACGCAGTTCCTGTCGGTGAGCCTCCACCGCCATATCCGCGGCACCTACCGCTTCGACAACTTTAGCGGCGGGTTTGTCGAAATCCTCGCGGCCCAGCAGACGATGGCCGAAGGAACCGGCTGGTACCAGGGAACCGCCGACGCCGTGCGGAAGCACTTGCGTTACTTCACGCAGCTCGGCGTCGACTACGTCGTGATCCTCTCGGGCGATCAGCTCTATCGGATGGATCTCGCCGCGATGATCCAGACGCACATCGACTCAAAGGCCGACATCACGATCGCCGCAAAGCCAGTCCACGCCCACGAAGCCGCCGCCATGGGAATCATGCGGGTTGATCACTCCGGCCAGGTCGAGGGCTTCGTCGAGAAGCCGAAGACTGAGGAGCAGATCGCCCCGGTCCGGATGGACCCGGGTTGGATCGACGCCCGCGGCGTCGGCAGCGGCGGGCGCGACTGCCTGGCGAGCATGGGCATCTACGTCTTCAGCGCCAAGGTGTTGGCGGAAATGCTTGCTCAGGACAACCATCAGGACTTCGGGCGCGAAGTCTTCCCGCACGCCATCGGCACGCGTCGCGTGCAGGTTCACCTCTTCGACGGCTACTGGGAGGACATCGGCACGATTGGTTCGTTTTACGAGGCGAACCTGCAACTCGCCCAGCCAAATCCGCCGTTCGATTTGAACGACGGCGGCGCCCCAATCTATACGCGGCCGCGGTTCTTGCCGCCGTCGCGAATCGACGGGGCGATGATCACCGGCAGCCTCATCTCCGATGGCTGCATTATCGAGCCAGGGGCGCGAATCGAAAACAGCGTCATCGGCCTTCGCTGCCGCATCGGCCGCGACGTGACGATTCGCAACTCAATCCTGATGGGCGCCGACTTCTATGAATCGCCCGAAGCGGTGGCGGCGAGCGATTTCGCCGACGAGCCCCCGATGGGGATCGGCGCCGGCGCCGTCATCGAGGGAGCGATCATCGATAAAAACTGCCGCGTCGGCCAACGGGTGCGAATCATCAATGACGCTCAGCTGGACGACGGGGCGAACGATTGTTGCGTCATCCGCGACGGAATTATCGTCGTCGGGAAGGACACGATTCTCCCCCCCGACTGGTACTTTGAAAGCAGTAAAAAGCCGGCGGAACCGGCTTAAACGGCAAAGCCGCACCCGATTCGCGGGGAAGGGACTTGCCCGCGGCGGAGAGTCGGCGACGATTCCTAGGCTGGATCGCGTTCGATCGCCATACTACAGATTCGCTGAGTGAGCCAACTTGCCCCGCTGGGGGCGGGATACTTGGAGTTTAGCTTGATGACTTCTCTTCGTGCGTTGCGAGTTTCGTTCCGTCTATTGGCCGTGGTCGCTGTCTCAGGTTGGTGCGCCAGCGCCTCGCTTCATCCGGCGTTCGCCCAAGAAGCCGCAGCCCCAGCCGCTGCCGACGCAGCGAAAGCCGAGCCCGCGGCGGTGTACCTCGATGAACCGACGCCCTCCCCAGAGCCGACCGTCGCCAAGGAAGGCCCAGTAAAGGAACCTTACGACGACGGGAAGGTCCGCGTTGAACGGAACGTGCGTTTGCTTTCCGACAATCAGGTCGTCAACCACGGCAAATACACCGAGTACTATCGAGGTGGCCAGAAGTTCGCCGAAGGAAACTTCGACAGCGGAGTCCATGACGGCCCCTGGAGCTACTGGCACGACAATGGCCAGCTGGCGAAGACGGTGATTTTCAAGAAGGGCGCTCCGGATGGAGCCTGGGAGATCTTCCGCGCTGACGGAACGCTGCAAGCCAAGAAAGGCTATAAGGCGGGGAAACGCGACGGAGCCTGGGTCACCTACTACGACGACGGCAAGACCCCGAAAATCGAACAGACCTTTGTCGACGGGAAACTTTCGGGGCCGCGTAAGACTTTCTACGCCAGCGGCAAGACTCACCAAGAGGCCGGTTTTACTGACGGTCTCCTCGATGGCCAAATGACTGAATGGGATGAAGCTGGTCGAAAGTTGGCCGAGGCGACGTTCGAAAAGGGAATGCTCAACGGCACGCTGGTTCGCTGGGGCGCCGACGGCAGTTCGAGCGAGCAGAACTATCGCGAGAACAAGTTAATCCCGCCCGGCACCAACGGCGAGGAACCAGCCGCCGTGACCCCGAGGGCTCAAGAACAGCCGCGCTTGATCAATTCAGGCCAATAACGCAAAGTTGCTTCCCGCGACGATCAGTAGCAGCCAGTAGCAGATTCTTTACCTGAGATCGATGCATGCCTTCCCAATCGACGCCCGGATTAGCCCACGTGGTCTTCTTCACGCTGAAAGACCAATCGCCCGCCTCGCGTGAGGCGTTCCTCGCGGCTTGCAATAAATACCTCACGGACCATCCGGGAACGGTCCACTACAGCGTTGGCGTTCGCGAACCCTCGTATCAACGCCCGGTAAACGACCAAGAGTTCGACGTGGCGCTAGTCGTCGTTTTCGACAGCAAGGAAGCGCACGACCAGTACCAAGTCGCTCCGCGGCACAAAGAATTCATCGCCGAACAATCGGTGAATTGGTCGAAAGTCCGCGTCTTCGACGCCTTGGCTTGATCACGCTGACGCCGGCGCCGAGCAGGCGGAACTTGAGTCTTTTTCGCACCTCCGGCGGAGGGCGGGCCGTACGCTATAATTGCGCTGGCATTCTGCCCGCGCAACTCCCCGCCCGATTCTCCGCAGTTCCATGCCCGATCCCGTCGTTTACCTCCCTGAGCACTTCATCAACCGCGAGTTGAGTTGGCTGGAGTTCAACGCGCGGGTGCTGGAAGAAGCGCAGGATCCTTCGAACCCGCTGCTCGAGCGGGTGAAGTTCCTCTCGATCTTCAGTTCGAACCTCGACGAGTTCTTTATGGTCCGCGTGGCGGGCCTGCGCGAACAGGCGTTCGGCGGCGTGGCGCCGCAAGACGCCGGGGCCGACGGGCTCGACGCGCTAACGCTGCTGCAACGGATCTGGCAGCGCACCCGCGAGTTGGTCGAACAGCAGTACCGTTGCTGGAACAAGGCGATTCTGCCGGCGCTCGTCGAACAGCAGATCCTGCTGCTTAAAGAGTCCGACTTCGACAAACCGCAGCGGAAGATCGTCGACGAGTTCTTTCGCCAGCGCGCGTTCCCGATTCTCACGCCGATGGCGATCGATCCCAGCCATCCGAGTCCGCGGTTTCACAATCGCGGACTTTACCTCGCCGCGCTGTTGCAGCGCACCAGCGGACTCGGCCCGGCGGAACTCTTCGCCGTGGTCCAATTGCCGCAAGTGTTGCCTCGCTTCATCGACGTGGGCGGACCGCACGAGAACAAGTTCGTCCTGCTCGAAGACATTATCGCTTGCAAGCTGTCGGAACTCTTCGGCGGCTACGAGAGCGCCCACCAGGCGACGTTCCGGCTCACCCGCGACATGGACGTCGACATGCTGGAACAAGAGTCGGACGACATGCTGCGGGCGATCGAGTCGCGGTTGCGCGCTCGGCAGCACTCCGAAGCGGTCCGGCTCGAAGTTCACAAAGAAATGAGCCGCGACTTGCTCGAGACGCTCATCGGCGAAGAGCAATTGCAGGAGAACTTCTTCATCGAGGGAGAAAAGTACTCCGAAGTTTATCGCGTCGACGGCATGCTCGACATGACGGCGCTCAACGAACTCGCCCGCCTGGCAGGGAAGGACGCTCTGCGCGACGCGCCGTTCACGCCGCGGCAGCCGCTCGGCATGCGGCGGGGCGACAACCTGTTTGCGGAGATCGCCGATCGCGACGTGCTGCTTCACCACCCGTTCGATTCGTTCGATCCGGTGGTCGATTTCATCCAAAGCGCCGCCGAAGATCCGCACGTCCTCGCCATCAAGCAAACGCTCTACCGCACCAGCGGCGACAGCCCCATCGTCAAATCGCTCATCCAGGCGGCCGAGAACGGCAAGCACGTCACGGCGCTGGTGGAACTGAAGGCCCGCTTCGACGAGGCGAACAACATCAGTTGGTCTCGTCAAATGGAACGGGCCGGCGTCCATGTCGTGTACGGCTTCATGGACCTCAAAACTCACTGCAAGCTCGCCATGGTCGTGCGGCAGGAAGGGACGAAAGTTCGTCGCTACGTCCATCTCGGCACCGGCAACTACAATCCGGCGACCGCGCGACTCTACACCGACATGGCGTTGTTCACGTCGAACAAGGTGATGGCCGACGATTGCACGGCGCTCTTCAACTTCCTCACGGGCTATTCGCAGGGCCACGAGTGGAAGAAGCTGGTGATCGCGCCGACCGACCTCCACCGCCGCACGGTTGAGTTGATCGACGAGCAAACGGCCCGGGCCGTCGAGGGAAAAAGCGCCCGCATCTTTGCCAAGCTCAACTCGCTGGTCGACGGCGAAACGATCGAAGCCCTCTATCAGGCGAGCCAGGCGGGCGTGCCGGTCGACCTGGTCATTCGCGGCATCTGCTGCCTGCGCCCCGGGCTCCCCGGCATTTCCGAAAACATCCGCGTCCGCAGCATCGTCGATCGCTTCCTCGAACATAGCCGCATCATGGTCTTCGGCGACGCGGGCAAGGAGCAGATCTACCTGAGCAGCGCCGACTGGATGCCGCGCAACTTTGAACGCCGCGTCGAAGTGATGTTCCCCGTCGAAGCGCCGGAGCTAAAGCGTAGAATCTGCGACGAAATTATTCCGGTCTACCTCCGCGACAACTGCCGCGCTCGCGTGCTGATGCCCGACGGGTCCTACGTGCGGGCCGCCGCTTGGCATGACGAGCCCGAACATCGCGCCCAGCGCGAGTTACTGGCCGCGAGCAGCGGCATCGCGCTCGCAAAGACGCCGCCAAGCGCCGCCGACGGCGACGGCAAGTCGAAGCACGGCGGCGGACAAAAATCGAAGCAGGGGGCGTGATCTACGCGAACGCCGCACGACGGCTCACTACCCAGCCCATTCGCGTCCGCTAAAATGGGACTTTCCCCGCGAGCCCAGCGCCGCCGACCCCTTCGAACACCGCGCCTTTCCATTCATGGCTGAAGACTATTACGCAACGCTTGGCGTCGCCCGCGGCGCCTCGGCAGAGGAGATCAAAAAGGCGTACCGCAAGCTCGCGCGCGAGAACCATCCCGACCTTCACCCCGACGATCCGAAGGCGAAGGAAAAATTCCAGCAAGTGCAGAGCGCGTTCGACGTGCTGAACGATCCCAAAAAGCGGGAGATGTTCGACCGGTACGGTAGCGCCTACGAATCGATGGGGGGCGGCGGACCGCAAGGCGCGCGTCCCTGGCCCGGCGCTGGCGGCGGACCGCGAGGGGGTGAAGCGCACGAAGTCAACCTGGAAGATCTCTTTGGCGGCGGCGGGGGAGGGGGCTTTGCCGACCTCTTCAAACAGTTCGGCAATCGCGGGGCCCGCGGCGGCGGTCGTCGCCCGCTGCCCGAAGAAGGCGCCGATTTGGAGCATGAGATCTCGATTCCCTTCGCCAGCGCCGTCCTGGGGGGCGAAGCGCAGATCGCCGTACAGCGCGGCGACGGCCGCACCGAGACGATCCGCGTGAAGATTCCCGCCGGCATCGAGGACGGTAAACGAATTCGCCTCCGCGGCCAGGGCGAACCGGGCGCCAATGGCGGACAGGCGGGCGATATCTTGATTCGCGTCGCCATCGCCCCACATCCCCACTTCCGCCGCTTTGGCAAACGGCTCGAAGTCTCGGTGCCGATCACCCTTGCCGAAGCGATCGCTGGCGGCAAAATCGACGTCCCGACGCCGCACGGCGTGATCACGCTCACCGTGCCGCCAGGTTCCTCCAGCGGACGCAAACTGCGCGTCAAAGGGCAGGGGGTGAAGGCCGGTTCCGGCGAGCCGGGCGATCTGTTTGCGGAGCTTGAGATTGTGATGCCCAAGGATCTCAGCGATGAAGATCGCCAGCAACTCGCGGAGATTGCGCAGCGCTACAACGAGAATCCCCGCGCGGAGTTGCGGTGGTGACGGATTTCGCCAGCGTGACGCCGCCTTGCGCTTGGGCATTGCTCGCCGAGGCGGCGCGGCCCGATAAACTCTCGCCGCCGGCTAGCGCCGCGGTGCTCATGGCTCTGCTCGGCATTGCACTGCTCGGCCTGTTGATCGTCGTCGTGATCCTGCTGGGCGGCAATTGGGTCCGGAAGCAGGGCAACTTCCGCCGCGGTCCTTCCGTGCCGCCCGATCGCTCTCCCATTCCCCGCCGCACTGCAGACAACGCTTCGCCCGCCGGCGACGAGACCAGCGCCCCGACTCAAGCCGGGATCGATACGGTCCGTGAACGGCCGAACCGCGACGAAACGATCAGTTAAGTGAGCGACTTCCCCTTTCACCGATCGCGACGGTTGCTCAAGAAGGCAGAGTTTGATCGCGTCTTCGCCCGCCGACGCTCGCAAGGGGACGGCATGCTCATCCTTTACGCCTGCGAGAACGACCTCCCCCATTCTCGCATCGGCCTAGTCGTCTCGCGGAAGGCGGGCAACGCCGTCGTTCGCAACCGCTGGAAGCGCTGCCTACGCGAAGCGTTTCGGCTTGCCCAGCCAGAACTTCCGGTGGGGCTCGACTTAGTGGCGTTGCCGCGCGCCGGCGCCACGCCGACGATGCCGCGGGTTCAGCAATCGCTCCGCACCTTATCCGAACGCTTAGCCCGCCAGCTTCGCTAGTAGATCGACATGTCAACGATTTGGCAACGAGTGATCGCCGTACCCAGCTGGCTGCTGATCGCCGCCGTGCGTTGCTATCAACTCGGCATCAGTCCCTTCATCGGCCCCCGCTGCCGCTTTCAGCCAACCTGCAGCCAGTACTTCATCGAAGCCGTGCGCAAGTACGGCGCCCTCCGCGGCACTTGGAAGGGCTTGTGTCGCATCGGCCGCTGCCACCCCTGGGGCGGCAGCGGTTACGACCCGCCGTGAAGGCCCTGGCGGGCGATGCTAGTCGCTGGATGCTAGATGCTAGCGTGGTTGAATCTATCCAGCATCTAGCAACAAGCAGCCAGCATCGGGCTTCAGCCCCTCACGCTTCTCTTGACCCTTCTCGCCAGCATCCCTACCCTCCGCGGCCTCTCGGTCTGGTATCGAGGCTGCGCGCAGGGCTGCGCGCAGCGACCTGTCGGAGCTACTCCCATGTCGAAGCGATCACGTCGCAGTCAGTTTATGTCCCGTCGTATGGTGCTGCAGGCGGCCGCCGTCTGCCTCGCGCCGACGCTGACGCTCGGCTGTATGGGTCCGATTTTCCGACCGCAGAGCCCCGACGCGGCGCTCTCGACGATTGAAGATGGCGCTATCGACGGCACGCAGCTCGTGAGCTCCGTCGCCCATCCGTACGGCATGAGTTTTGTTAAGGTCGAAAACGTCGCCCTCGTCACCGGCCTCGCCGGCACGGGCGAAGATCCGGCTCCGTCGCCCCAGCGCGCCGCCCTGCTCGCGGAAATGAATCGCCGTGAAATTGCCAATCCCAACGAAGTGATCAGCTCGCCAAACACCGCGCTCGTGCTGGTTCGCGGCTACCTCCGCCCCGGCATGCAAGCCGGCGACCGCTTCGATATCGAAGTGAAGACCCCCTCCCGCAGCGACACCACCAGCCTCCGCGGCGGCTGGCTGATGGAAACTCGCCTCAGCGAAATGGCGGTACTCGGCGGAGCGATCAGAAGCGGCCACGATACTGCCCTGGCGCAGGGCGCCATCCTCGTCGACCCGTCGGCCAACGTGGAAAATAATCCTGCGCTGATGGTCCAAGGCCGCGTCCTCACCGGAGGCGTCGCCACCAAGTCGCGGCAACTCGGCCTCATCCTCGACCATTCGCACCAGTCGATTCGGCTGAGCCAGATGGTCGCCAAAGCGGTCAGCGAACGCTTCCACACCTACATCGACGGTCGTCGCCTCGGCGTCGCGACGCCGAAAACCGACGAGTACATCGAACTCGCCATCCACCCGCGCTACAAAGACAACATCGGCCGCTACATGCGGATTGTCCGCAGCATTGCGGTTCGCGAAACGCCCCAGCAACGGCTTGATCGACTCAAGCTGCTCCACGACCAGCTTCTCGACCCTGTCACCTCGGAAACGGCCGCGATGCGACTCGAAGCAGTCGGCGGCGACGAAGCGGTTGAGATTCTAAAAGAAGGCTCCAAAGCCACCGACTCCGAAGTGCGTTTCTACTCCGCGGAGGCGCTTGCCTATCTCGACGTGACCGAGGCCGTGGAACCGCTCGCCAAAGCGGCCGCCGACGAGCCCGCGTTCCGCGTCAACGCGTTCACGGCGCTCGGCGCGATGGAAGATGGCGCCGCGACGGAAGCGCTCGCGGGTCTTCTCGGGGTCAAAAGCGCCGAGACCCGCTATGGCGCCTTCCGCGCTCTGTCGACGATGGCCCCCGACGATCCGCGCATTCGCGGCGAAAGCATGAACGGCCGCTTCAAGTATCACCGCCTCGAAACGAGCGGCCCGCCGATGATCCACGTCACCAGCAGTCACCGACCGGAGATTGTGCTCTTCGGCCGCGATCACGAACTCAAAATGCCGCTGGTTCTCGACGCCGGACCACGCATTCTCGTGAATGGCCGCAAGGGCGACAAGATTACCATCAGCCGTTTCGGTCCGCACAACCCGACCGAACAACGGATCGTCGACCCCAACGTCGACGCCGTCATTCGCGCCATCATCGATCTCGGCGGCGATTACCCCGACGTCGTCCAGATGCTGCGGCAAGCCAAGGAAATGGGAGCGTTGCCGAGTCGCTACGCCGAGAACGCCCTACCCGAAGCAGGTCGCGTCCCCGACCGCACCGAAGAGCCGGCGGCAGCGAGCGACAATGCCAAGCTCGTCGCCAGCGGCGGCTAGAGTCGCCCTTTCCGCCTGAGGAGGAACCGCGAATCACGCGAATCGACGCGAAAAAAGAAGAATGAAACGCTGCCACGCCGGTCAACTTTTCCAGGCAAAACAGACCGTATTCATGCCTCAGCTTCGCCCCCCAAAGTCTTCATTCGCGTTTATTCGCGTGATTCGCGGTTAAAACGCAGTCGATTCCCCGCCATGCTTTCCGCCCTCGAACTCAACGGTTTCAAGAGCTTCGCGGAGCGGACCCGGTTCGAGTTCCCGGCCGGCATCACCGTCGTCGTTGGGCCGAACGGCTCGGGCAAGTCAAACGTCGTCGACGCCATCAAGTGGGTCCTCGGCGCCCAAAGCGTCAAAGCCCTTCGCGGCAAGGAGATGACCGACGTCATCTTCAGCGGTTCTCGTTCCCGCCGTGCAGCGAACGCCGCCGAAGCGTCGCTGATCTTCGACAATCGCGCCGGTATCTTCGACCACGACGCCGCCGAGATCCAAATCACCCGCCGCGTCTATCGCAGCGGCGAAGGCGAATATCTTATCAATCGGCAGCCCTGCCGCTTGCGCGACATCCGCGACCTGCTGGCCGACGTCGGCATGTCGAACGGCGCCTACAGCATCATCGAACAAGGCAAGGTCGACGCCGTCCTGCAATCGTCGCCCAAAGAACGGCGGCTGATCTTCGAAGAAGCGGCCGGCGTCAGCCGTTTCCGCGTCAAACGCGAAGAAGCGGCCCGGCGGCTCGAGAAGGTACAGCAAAACCTACTCCGGCTGGCCGACATCGTCGAGGAACTCGAATCGCGGCTGAAAACGGTCCGCTCGCAAGCAGGCCGGGCGCAAAAGTACTCCGAGGTTTCCAAGCGGCTCGAACTCCTCCGCACGCATGTCGGCCTCGAAGACTGGCGAAAGCTTACCGCGCGCATCGACGCCCTGCGCAGTTCCGCCGGCGACGACGAAACTGGCGTGACCGGCATGGAGCGCGAACTCGCCGAGTGTGACGCCCGCGTGGCCGAAGTCGATCGGCAGAACGACGAGTTGCAGCGCGGCTACCGCGAAACGTCGACCGCCGAGTCGGCCGTCCGCGAGCGGCTCGCGCAGTGCGAATCGACCCGCGGCGGCAATCTGGCGCGAATCGACGAGCTTGAACTCGAAACGCAGCGTCTCGGCCAACAGCTCCTTATCCTCACCACCCGCGCCGGCGACTCGCAACAGCTCGTCGCCGAGACGGCAGCCGAGTTGGCAGCGTCGCAGCAGCTATTCGACAGCGGCGCCAGCGTCACCGCCGAGAAGCAACAGCAGCTTGCCGCCGCCGAAGCGCAGCTCACCGCCGCCGCCCACGCCGCCACGCAGGCCCAGACCGAACTGCAGCAAGCCGAACGCGAACTCGCGCAGGTTCACAACGACGAACAACTCCTCGAAGCGAAACTGCAAACCGCTGAGGGCTCGCTCGGCCGCTTCGACGATGAACTCGCCCCGCTCGCAGCAACGCGCCAGCGGCACGTCGCCGAACAGAAGCGAGCCGCCGCTGAGTTGACGACGCTTGCAGCCGAGTTAGAGCAGGCAACGCAGCAATTCCAACGGGCTCAGTCCGAGCTCGCCGCCGATCGCGGCAAGGTCACCTCGCTCCACAAACTCGTCGCCGACCTCGAAGGTCGGCTTACCGGCGCTCGCGAGCGAACGGTCGTCCTGGAAGAACTCGAACGCCGCCTGGAAGGACTCACCTCGGGCGCCAAGGAAGTCCTCCGCCAAGCCCAAGAGGATCCTGACGGGCCATTTCGTAGCGTCCGCGGCGTCGTCGCCGATTTGCTCCACGTCGACGCCGACTCGGCGCCGCTCATCGAAATCGCGCTGGGCGATCGGGCCAACTACCTCGTCGTCACCGAAACCAAGTCGCTCGCCTCGGCCCTCGCCGGCGAGCCAGCCAGCTGGCCTGGCCGCACCAGCTTCCTGCGACTCGACGTGCCGTCGCCAGCGAGCGCCGTCGACCGCATCGACCTTTCCGACGAGTCGGGCGTTATGGGCCGCGCCGACACGTTCGTCGACGCCGAAGAAGAACTCCAGCCGATGATCCGCCGCCTGTTGGGGCGCCATTGGCTCGTCGATACGCTCGCCACGGCGATTCGCTTGGCCAACGGACCAGGCCGCGGCCTCAACTTCGTCACCGCCGCCGGCGAGGCCGTGCTGGCAGACGGCACGCTCACGGTCGGCCCACGTCAGAACATCGCCGGCCTCCTCTCACGGCGGAGCGAACTCCGCGCCCTCCGCGAGCAAATCGAGGAGATGGAACGGGCCGCCGTCGACTCGCAGCGAGATTGCGAAGAACTTGAAAGCCGCATCGCCGCGTCGGAAGCAGGCCTCCAAAAGCTTGCCGCCCGCCAAGCCGCCGCCGCCAACGCTCACAGCGAGGCCCGGCTCCAAACCGCGTCGATCGGCGATAAACTCGAACAACTCGACGCCCGCATCGCCTCGCTCGCCGCGGCCCGCGCCGCCGCCGCAGCCCAACTCCAAGAACTCGCCAGCCACCGCGACGGTTCGGTCGAGCGAACCACGACGCTCCGCCAGCGGATCGAGCAATGCGGCGCCACGATTCAGCAGGCGACCGAGCAGCAAGCCGAGTTCGAGACCGCGGTCGAGCAACTCCGCCAGGCCCTCACCGAACAACGCGTCCAGTTCGCCCGCAGCGAGCAACGGCTCGACGGCCTGCGTCGCCAGATGGAACAACTTCGCCGCGACCACGCCGAACGCGACTCGCTGCTGGAAGAAACGCGGCTCCGCGCCGCCGAATGCCAAGCCCAACGCACCCGCTTGCAACAGTTGGTGCTCGATCTCGCCTCCGAAAGCGCCGAACTCTTCGCCCGTAAGGATCAATTCGCCGCCAAGCTGGCTGAGTTAGAGCAGAGTCGCAATGCGCGACAGGGCGTGCGTAGCGCCGCTGTCACCGCCGCCGATGCGATTCGCGAACAACTCCTCGCCCGCCAGCGGCGCCTGCAAGGCGTGCAGCTCGAGCTCCAGCAAATCGTCCAGCAGCGTTCAGCGACGGCGGAGCGCCTCCGTGAAGATTACAGTCTCGACCTCGCAGCGCTCGCCGCCGAGAACCGCACGATCGACCCCGCCGTCGAATCAATCCCCGCCGACCGCGCCGCCATCGAAACTGAAATCCGCGACCTTAAAGGTCGCCTCCAAGCCGTCGGCCCCGTCAACGTCGAGGCCCTCGCCGAACTCGAAGGTCTCGAATCGCGTTACGGCACGCTGGCCGGCCAGTACGAAGATCTTCAGTCGGCCAAAGCGCGGCTCGAACAAATTGTCCAGCAAATCAACGCCGAAAGTCGCGAACTGTTCGTCGCGTCGGTGAATAACATTCGCACGCACTTTCAAGAAATCTTCCGCGGCCTCTTCGCCGGCGGCGAAGCCGACATTATTCTGGAAGACGACGCCAGCGGCGACGTGCTGGAAGCCGGCATCTCGATCATCGCCCGTCCTCCCGGCAAACAACCACGCAGCATCTCGCTCCTTTCCGGCGGCGAACGGACGCTCACCTGCGTCGCGCTGCTGCTAGCAATTTTTCGCAGTCGCCCCAGCCCATTCTGCGTGCTCGACGAAGTCGACGCCGCGCTCGACGAAGCGAACATCGATCGCTTCGTCGAGGTGTTGAAGCAGTTCATGCAGTCGACGCAGTTCATCGTGATTACGCATTCCAAGCGAACGATGACCTGTTCCGACACCCTGTACGGGGTAACAATGCAAGAGTCGGGCGTGTCGAAGCGAGTGTCGGTGCGGTTCGAAGACGTCAGCGAAGATGGCCACATCGCGCCGTCAGCACTAAAAGCCGCGTAGCCCGGGAGTGTGGCACGCCCAGAAGGTACTCCGATGGGCGTGGTCGCCCCTACGAGAGTTCTCCAGGCCCTGCGGAGTACCTTTGGGCGTACCACCCAACCGGTGGCTTGGAAATAAAGTTGCGCACTCGCGCGAACAAGCCTCGCGATCGCAGCGGCCGCCGTTTCAGCCGGTTTATTCGTTGCCACCGTCGCGAAACGACGACTCGCCTGCCATCGGAACGTGCGATTTAACCGTCGAGAACGTTGCAACGGTTGAAAGTTTCTAAAGTCGACCCCCCTCTCGACTCGAAATAAGTAGCGGATGGAGTGCTCTTCTCCAGCGCTTCCCCCTTCAACGAGGGGGCGGCAACGCTGGCCGAGAGCTTCCATTGAAGGGGGGAGCCTGCCTGACACTGCACGCCGCACTGGTGCCGCGTTGCGCCCTTGATTGGAAGGGACGCTGCGCGCCGTCTGGAGCTTCCCCTGCGCAACGACCTCGTTGCAACTGCGAGCCTACCCGGCTGCGCATGTGCTCGAGAAAAGCGATTGTAACGGTTGGATGGACTAGCTGCGAAGTTCTCCAATTTAACGACTTTCGCCAATCTCCGAGTGCTTGCACTGCCGAATAGCGTACATGACAGCAGAGGATCAGAAGGACCTGAACCGAAGCCAGCATGCCATTTTAGATTCCGTGCCCCGACCCAGGCGAATTGCGACGCGACGCTCGACCCAGAAGAGCGGCGTTTAGGGAGAGTTAACGCCGAAGCGCGTTGCAAACTGCCAGGGGCCGACCAGGTCGCACGCTCGTTGGGAGCGTGGGCCCAGAGTGAGCGTTCACGCAAGTCAATTTTGGAGTACCCGTGATGAAGGTCTTTACTACTGGTCAGGTCGCTAAGATCTGTAAGGTGGCCCCGCGCACGGTCAGCAAGTGGTTCGATTCGGGTCGGCTCAAGGGCTACCGCATCCCCGGTTCGCAAGACCGGCGGATCCCCCGCGAGTACCTGATCCGGTTCCTCAAGGAGCACGGCATGCCGCTGGGCGACCTTGAGGATGAGGCGATGGCCAAAGTGCTCATCGTCGCGCAGGACCAAGTGCTGATCGAGAACCTCAAGCGCGAGCTGCCTCTCGAACGTTCTTTCCGCACGAACACCGCCGCCAGCGGGTTTGAAGCCGGCATCCAAGCCGAGAGCTTCCACCCCGACTGCATCGTCGTCGATTTCTCCATCGGCCAGGTCGAAGCTCTGCAGATTTGCCAAAATCTGCGTCGCTCCAGCGACTTCGCCGAGACGATCCTGATCGCCCTGCTGCCCGATGACGGCTCCACGGCGAGCTTCGATCGCTCCAGCATCAACGAAACGTTCAAGAAGCCGTTCGACGCCGCCCTGCTGGCCGAACGCCTGCGGACGCTCGTTGGCGCCAAGAAAGAGTTGGTCTAAAGCTGACCTCCGCTTGACTTGCGTGGAGAGTGAATGACCCCGGAGCGCCCCAAACGCTTCGAGACGAGCGCGTAACCCGTGACGCTCGAGAATTGCTCGCGGATACAGATAGAAAATAGGGGCTGTTGAACGATTCAACTGTCCGCTGCGACGCGAGACCTCCCGTCTTCGCCGCAGCGTTCCCCGCACAAGAGGCCCCGTCGATTTTCGAATCGACGGGGCCTTTTTTCGTGCGCGCACGCAAACGATCCGTCGTCGCACTCACTCCCTCCGCACTCCCGCCCCGCGGCTCCCCACACCGCCCCGCCCATTTAGCCCCGCCCGCTCGCGGCGGGAGTTCTGCTCACTCTCGATCGCCTTTCAAAACAATAAAAATATATTGACAAACGATAAACTCCGATCTAAGCTGCGATCATGAAACCCCTCCTCCTCTCTCCCACACGTCTCAAGGAGGTGCAGCGTCCATGAAAAGAAGCTCCATCGTTTTTCTTCAAGCAGTCATCGTCGCCCTCGGCATAGGCGTTCTGGCTCTCCTCCTCTGGGAACCTCACCTCGAGGGCAGAAATAAGGACGCCACGCTCTTCGAAATCTACTTCCAAGATCCGTTCCTGGCGCTGGTGTATGCAGGCTCAATTCCCTTCTTCATTGCCCTCTATCAAGCGATTAACGTCTTGGGATATGTCGGACGAAATAAAGCATTCTCGCCGGAAGTCGTCCAGTCTCTGCGGACAATAAAATACTGCGCACTAGCCATCGTAGGTTTTGTCGTGGTCGAGGAAATTTTCATTCTGTTGATGAGCAACGGTGACAATGACAATCCTGGAGCCCCGATTTTTATGGGCCTCCTCATCATTCTCCCTTCGGTCGTCGTCGCCACCGCCGCGGCCATGTTCGAACGCATCCTGCAGAACGCCGTCGACCTCAAATCCGAAAACGACCTGACGGTGTAACGAAAACCAACATGGCCATTATCATCAACATCGACGTCATGTTGGCGAAGCGAAAAATGAGCGTCACCGAACTCGCCGACAGAGTCGGCATCACGATGGCCAACATTTCCATCTTGAAAAACGGCAAGGCCAAGGCGATTCGCCTCTCCACGCTAGAAGCGATTTGCAAAGCGCTCCAGTGCCAGCCCGGAGACGTCTTGGAATACCAAGACGACCTGATTCCAACGCCGTGACCTCGCCCCCGCCCCGCTCGGGCTCCCTTCTCCCTGAGGGAGAAGGGCTGGGGATGAGGGGCTTGCAGCAAGCAGAGAGTAGCCCATCGCGATAGCGATTCAAGAGGAGTGACGCTGCGGGTACGATGACACGTTGATTATCGACCTCATTGAACAGGAACACGTCATGCGACCCCTGCGGTATGCGATCAACGTCACCTTGGACGGCTGCTGCCACCATGAAGCAGGCTCCACGGACGAAGAGTTGCATCGTTACTGGGCCGAGACCCTCGCCCGCGCCGACGCCCTCCTCTTCGGCCGCGTCACATATGAAATGATGGAGTCCGCCTTCCGATCGCCGGCGTCAACGGCAGCGATGCCCGACTGGATGCAGCCCTTCGTCCGCACGATCAACGCGGCGAAGAAGTATGTCGTGTCGGGCACCCTCGACCCGGTCGATTGGAACGCGGAGCTCGTGCGCGGCGAACTGGGGGCGGCCGTGCAGCAGCTCAAGCAGCAGCCGGGCAACGGACTGTTCGTGGGCGGCGTGACGCTGCCGCTGGCGCTCGCGGAGCTCGGCTTGATCGACGAATACGAGTTCGTCGTGCAGCCCACGCTAGCGGGCCATGGGCCAACGTTGTTCGCTGGGCTATCGAAGCCTATCGACTTGAAACTCGTAAGTCGGCAGGAGTTCGGCTCTGGGGCGGTGGCGATGCGTTACAACCCCAGGTAGCGGCGCACCTTCAGCCCCGGGTGCGACAACACTAGAATTGACGACATGGCGATATTTGAATTTGAGCTTGCGAGCGTGGAGGACATCTTGCCTTGGGGAGAGCCAGGGGAGCAGAGTCTAAGTTGGTTTGCCTTAACCGATGGCCGGTTCCGGGTGATTGTTGGCGATCAAATCCTGTTTCGCTACAGCGACGAGATACTGTCGCACAGGGGGAGCTTGGAGCGAGATGCCGAGTATCAGGTTGCTGCCTTCGTGCGATCAATACTGAGCTGCGTCGCGGCTGCCGTTGCTCCCCTTCCCCCAAGAATTGAGCGGCTTGCCTCTAATTGGCAACTCTTGATGGAGCTTGAGAAGCCACTTGACGACGTGCGAGCAGTGGACGATCTCTGGTATGACGCGTGGGGATGGCTTGGCGAGCGCTCACCCTCGACCTCATACCTAGTGGGGTGCCCAAAATTTCAATTTGTGCGAATTCACTGGGACAACCGCGGACGAAGCATCGACGGCCTCCCGGTTTGGACGGCTCGACAAGGCGTCCGTGTCATGTCGGTTGAAGCCTTTCTAGAGGAATGTCGAGACTTGGTGCGACGTTTACTTTCCGCAATGCATGAGCGAATTGCTGGAATAGAGGTCGGAGCCATGAAGCCGCAAGTCGAGGTGAGCACTAGTTCCCTGCACGAGCAGCACGAGATGTGGCGCGCCGAATTCGCGTCCTACTTCGGCGAGTATCAACCTGACGTCCCGTGGCAAGAAACTGAAAATACTCTGCTGGCAATCGCCCAAAAGAAGGGGTTGCGATTCTAGATATGCCCACCCGCCTCCTACTCTCCGCCCTCTGGTTCTTCCTCGTCCTCTTCTCCTACTACGTCCTTAAACCAGTCCGCGACGCTCTCGCGACGGAAACCCGCCTCTTCGGCCCCCTCTACCTCGCGACCTTCCTCGCCGCCTCCGCCGCCCTTCCCCTCTACTGGCGGATCGTCGCCCGCACCACGCGGCGACAACTCGTGTTCGGCGTCTATCAGTTCTTCGTCGCGTGCCTCGTCGTGTTTGCCGTCTTGCTCGCCCGCGGCTACGGCGACACGGAGTGGCTGCGCAACGCCTTCTTCGTCTGGGTGAGCGTCTTCAACCTCTACGTCGTCGCCGTCTTCTGGAGCGTGATGGCCGACCTCTTTTCCGCCGAGGAGGGGAAGACTTGGTTCGGCGCGATGGCCGCGGCGGGGACCGTCGGTTCGATCGTCGCGTCGCTCGTCGGACATGCCGCCGCACAGCGGTTAGGCGTCGAGTGGCTCATGGTCGTCGCGATCGGCGCCCTCGAACTGGCGATCGCGATGGCCTGGCTTGTGCTGCGTTTCGCCTCACGCGACGCCAAAGCATCTTCAACCAAAGACAATGGCAACAGCAGCGAGCCCCCTTCCAGCGGCTCACTCCTCGCCGGCCTCCGCACCGTCGTGTCATCACGCTACCTGCTGATGATCTGCGCCTTCACCGCCATCGGCAAATTCGCCGCCACCTTCGTCTACAACAACTTCCAACACACGCTTCGTGAGGAGGGACTCGCGGTCGCCGAGCGCACGCAATTGTTCTCGGCTATGAACTTCTACTCCCAAACCGGCACGCTCGCCTTCCAGGCCGTTCTCGCCGCCGCGCTCATGCGTCTCGCCGGCGTCGGCGCCACGCTCGCCCTCGCCTGCAGCGTGATCATTGGCCTCTTCGCCTGGCTGTCGTTCGACGCCACGCTCTGGCCGCTGATGGTCGCCAAAGTCGTCCAAGAAATCGTCGGCTACGGCCTGCTCGTCCCCGCGCAGCAGGTGCTGTTTACCGTGGTGAGCCGCACAGAAAAGTACGAATCAAAAGCCTTCATCGACACGGTGGTCTTCCGCGGCAGCGACGTCGCCGCCGCGAACGTGGTCGACGCGCTGGGAAAATTCTCGGCGAGTGCCGCAGCGATCGCAATCCTGCCGCTCGTCGGAGTATGGATGGCGCTGGGGGCATGGTTGGGGCGGGAGCAGACAGCGCGAGCCAAAGCAAATGACGACCTCGTCCAATGAGGACAAGCGGGGCGCCACTCGATAAAGAGACGCCCTCACCCCCAGCCCCTCTCCCGCAGGGAGAGGGGAGCAGGATCCGTACTGAGAAGAGTTAAGATTTATCGGAGCAGACCGCCCCGCGCGCAATCTGACTCCCTTCTCCCGAGGGAGAAGGGCTGGGGATGAGGGCGAACACTCGTTCCGACGATGCCTGACGAATATTGAGAATGCGTCCCGCTAACAGATACAATGAAATGCACACTCGCTTCGCATCTCCTTCATTCAGAGCCTCCTTGCAAGCAAGATTCACACGCCATGCCGCCATTCGCAGACGTCTATGTGCTTGCAGAATCTCGCACTGAGGCGGCAGTTGTTGGGTTCCTTACTAACTTCGCCCCGGAGCGTGAACAGACCGCAGACGAGTACTGGATTCCGCAGCACGCGGATTACCCACAGCAGATTTTCCGAGAATCGCATGAGGTTGTTAACTACTGTTGCCGCCATTCGACCGAGGCGCAGTCCATTTACTGGCGACGAATTGGCGACGACGATCCGGCGCACTTGATGGTGTTTTTCACCTCAGATGCCCAACTCATTTTCGGACTGTCCGTCAGCGAGACTGCCGCGGACCAATTCCTTACAGAGTTGCGCAAGTACGCACATTCGGATATTGGTTACATTGCCTTTGAAAGTCCTCCACCAGAGACGGCGGTGGAATTTCGTCAGCTTGCGCACAGATCATCCGCCAGATAACCCGCACTATCTCATAGCCCCATGAACATCTCGCAAGACATCATCGATCAACTCCGACATGACTTCCCTGGGGATGAGGTCGACAGACGACTTGCCCAACTAGCGGAGGCCTCAAACACGACGCGCATTCAGCGCTGCATCGTCTTCGCGTCGCGCGGCCATGCATGGTACTTCGACTACCTTTGCAAACTCGCTCAGATAGATTATCGCGACGTCATCATGGCAGCGGAGTACGATCGCCTGGACGCTCGCCTCTATGATTTCAACATGCCGATCGCCGAGGCTAGCATCGATGATCCCTATGGCGGCGCGAAGGCAATATAGTATCGCGGCCGCCTAACTAATCGCCGAAACGCCCAGCATGCTAAACATTTTCGACGAGCAGACAACCAGTCTCACAGCTCGCTTACCCCCCGCCCCGCGCATCGCCGTCATCGGCAGCACCTCCTTCTGGCATCCAGACTCCGCAGTCACCTGCCGCCTCATCGGCGCGCTACTGGCCCAAATCGACCGCCTCATCCTCCTCACCGGCGGCGTCTCGGGCGTGGGCGAGTCCGTCGGCCGCAGTTTCTTCGCAGCGTGCGGCAGCGGCGAACAGCGCACCTTCCACGTCCTCCCCGCAGGCTGCGTTCCTTGGGACTACGGCGTCACTCTGTTCGCCGGTCGCAACATGGAAGAGCGCCGCGAGGTCCTCGGCCGGATGGCGCCCATCTACCTGGTGATCGAAGGGGGCCCCGGCACGGCCCACGAACATCAAGTCGCTTCAAAGCGAGGCGCCACGATCATCCCCATCGGCCGCACCGAAGGCCACGCCGGCGCGATCTACCCGCACACCGCCAAGCCAACGGCCGCCGCCCAATCCGACTGGGACGCACTCGGGTCGGCAGAGCCGTCGGAAATCTCCGCCGCCGTCGCCTCGATCACTCGCGCGATCATCGCCGCGGGCGAGTAGCGTAAAGCCTAAAATAGTTGGGAAGCAGCGCGTATCGGTGTATGCTGTCCCCATTGGCGGAAGCCCTGACGCGAGGGAAACGGAGTAACAAGTTCTCGACTTGTTCGGCCTTTCGAGTCGAAACCCGATTTTCGGCGTTTGATGGCATCACTTATCCTTAATCAGTGCTGATCACCATCCTTTTCGCTTGTCCGAAAGCATTTACCGGAACCAGCTATGTTCTTGTCATCCCCTTCACGCCTTGCCATTAGTCTCTTCGCCACCCTAATGGTGGCAATCGCCGGCCCGACGGTTGCCTTTGCCGAAGAGGCTAAGCCGGAAATCGACCCCACGGCTGATAGTCGCATGCAGGCGATGTCGAAATACCTTGGCGAGCTCAAAGGATTTTCGGTCGACGTTGACCACACGATCGAAATTCAGCCGGAAGAAGGAGAGAAGCAAAGCCGCTCCGACAAGCGGCACGTCGTCATCGAGCGGCCCAATCGCCTTGCAGTGACGGTAGCCGACGGCGGCGAGAGCGAGGGAACGGTCATTTGCGATGGGAAGCAACTGTTCGCTTATTGGCCATCGGGTCAGCGGTATCTGCTGGGAGACGCTCCTGAGACGTTCAACGAGACGTTGCAGGAGGAAGCCGCACTGTTGCTGGGGGCCGGACGCACCGTGGTGCAGTACGCGACGGGCGACTGGTACAAACAGGCCACCGCGTCGGCGACGAAAATCGCCCTCTTGGAACCCGAGCAAGTCGACGGCGTTGCCTGCGATCGCATCGAGGTTTCCCAGCAGCGAACGAAAATCATTCTTTGGATCGAGCAAGGAGATCATGCTCTGCCGCGGAAAATGGAAGCGATCCTGCAAATCGAGGCGCCCGACGCCGAGGTCAAGCTTCCCAAGCAGCTGGTGAGCTACGCGAACTGGGAACTCGAACCAGCAATCACCGACGAAACCTTTGCGATCGACGTGCCCGAAGACGCTGAGCAAGTCGAGTCGCTGCGAGACGAGGAACCGAGTGACGAAGGTCCCCATCCGCTATTGGGGGCGGAGACGCCAGACTGCGAACTCAAGCTACTGGAGGGAGGCGCCCAGAAGCTTGCCGACCTCAAAGACAAGAAGGTGGTGGTGATCGATTTCTGGGCGCTCTGGTGCGGCCCGTGCATCGCGGCGCTGCCGACCGTCGATCAAGTGGCGACGAAGTTCGCTGATCGCGACGTCGCTTTCTTCGCAGTCAATCTGGGCGATGGCGCGGACGAGATTCGCGAGTTTCTCGAAAAGGAAAAACTCAAACTTCCGATCGCTCTCGATCCAGAATCTAAGCTCGGCGAGCTTTTCCAGGCCGGCAGCATTCCCATGACGATCATCGTCGACAAGCAGGGCGTCGTGCAGGTGGTGAATATTGGTTACGGCGACGGCCTCGAGCAAAAGCTCAGCGACGAGATCGAAGCCGTGCTCGCAGGTAAGCAGCTCGCTCAAGATGCGCTGCAAGCCGCCCGCGACGCCCAACGCGGCGGTAAGCCTATTCCCAACGGCCCCGACGCGGTGACCTCCCAGGACGCCATCGAGGACCAGGTCGCCTTCAATCTGCGCACGAGCGTAGAAGCCTACAAGAAAGTCGGCAGTCGCGACGACGCCTGGGACGACGCGGCCATCGAATTCCTCACGGAAGCCTCACGGCACTTCGCTTCAGCGAAGGGATACAAGTCGCAGGTCGAGCTGATCGCGATGGCGGAACCGCTCGTCGAGCAAGGCTGCGACGACCCGTTGGTGATGTATTGCCACGGCGCAATGTTGCAGGACGGGATGCCAGACGCGGCCTCACAGGCCCGGGCCTTAGAACTCGTCGAGCAAGCCTATCACGGTCTCGTCGAACGAGGCTATCCGGCCAATCGTCCCTTCGCTGCAGCCCATCGCGTCTACAGAACGCTGAAGGACGACGCCAGCCAGGCAGAGAAGACTGAGGAATTCCTGGCTCTCAGCGAGAAGCACGCGCTGGAAGCGATCTTGCTAGACGACCTGGAAACGAACGACGGCCGAACGCTTTACAACCACCTGAACGCGCTGGCGGAGTCGCTGCCGCAAGAAAGAAGGGAAAAGTTCTGCGAGGCCGCCAAGGCTCACGAAGAAAAGTCGCCCTACGTCGTCAACATGCTGGTCGGCGAATACCATCTCGACGCCGCATGGAAGTCGCGGGGCACCAACTTTGCGTCCGATGTGACTGAGGAAGGGTGGAAAGGCTTTAGCGAGCAGATGGACCTCGCGCGCGACGCCTTCGAAAAGGCCTGGAAAGCCGCTCCCAAGCGTCCCGAAGCGCCCACCGCGATGATGAGCGTCGCGCTGGGCGCCAGTCCGTCGCCCCAACGTGAAATGAGAATGTGGTTCTATCGCGCCGTCGAGGCTCAACTCGATTACCGCACCCCCTATTCTCATCAGATCAACGGCCTATTGCCGCGCTGGCACGGCTCGCACGATCGCATGTACCAGTTTGGCGTCGAATGCATGGAGACCAACCGCTACGACACCGACGTTCCTTATGAATTCTGCAACGCAGTCTGGCGAATCATGCGGGACAATCAAAATCCGCTCGGCTCGCGGTACGCCCAGCGTCCTGGCCTCTATGAAAACGTGCGTAAAATCTGCCAGGGATACATCAACCAAGGCGAGGAGCGAAACGCCGTCTGGTGGAAAACGGTGTGGCTCGGATTCGCCTACTTGAACCAGCAATGGGAGGAGGCGAAACGCCTGCTTGACGAGCTCAAGAGCGAATTGGACGCGGATGCACTCAGCCGCTTTCCGCTGCCTGCAAACGAGGTGATCCAAGCCGTGAACCTGCATGCAAGCCCTCATGCCGACGCGATTCTAGCGGCGTTTCGCGCCGCCGACGACGACGGCAAGCGCGCAGAGGCTGTCGACGCGCTCAAAGCCATCCTCGAGGAACAGGGGCTCGATCCGTCGATCAGCGCGCCAGTAGCGTCGCGGTTGCAAGGATTGAACTGGAGCGGTGACTTTCAGAAGGGCGAACCTCTCTCGCTCATCCCAGCGACCGATTTGCAAGGCTGGAAAGTGATCGCCGGCGACTGGCGCCGTACGCCCGACGACGAATTGCACGGCGTCTCCGACAGTGGCGGAGTGATCCTGGAATGCCAATCCAATTTCGGAACGCATTGGCAACTGAGCGGTGAAGTGGTCCATGGCGAAAGCCCGTACAAACCTTGGGACGCCGGCGTCTTCGTGAACGTCGACGGCCTTCCGCTGTTCTCGATGATGTTCAACCCCGCGACGAGCTGGGTAACAGCCGGGCCGTATCAACAGCGACGAGCAAGCCGACAGCCCTACACGCCCGCTGGCGAAACCACGAAATTCGTCTTGCGAGTCGCGGGAGATACCGTCAACGTCTGGCTCAACGACGTTCAGGTGATCGAGGATCAAGAGGTCGAAGGCCTCAGCACGCTCACGGCTGGTCGCATCGCTATCGGCGCCAAGTACAGCTGGGCCGGTTCGAACCTGACCTATCGGAATCTGGAAATCGAACTGATAGATTCCGAGGAATAACGGCGCTCGCTCTAGGCTCACCACTGAAAGTTGTCATTACCTTCTGAGGCGCGATGACCGTTAAACGCATGGACAACGTCGGCATCGTCGTGGCAGACCTCGACGCCGCCATCGAGTTCTTCCTCTAACTTGGCCTCGAACTCGAAGGCCGCGCCCCCATCGCCGGCGATTGGGCTGATCGCATCACTGGCCTGCCCGACATGCGCGTCGAGATCGCCATGCTGCGAACGCCCGACGGCCACAGTCGGCTCGAACTCTCCCGCTTCCTCGCGCCGCCGGTCGTCGCCGATCACCGCACCGCCCCCGTGAACGCGCTCGGCTACCTGCGCGTCATGTTCGCCGTGGAAGATCTCGATGACACGCTCGCCCGAGTCAACAAGCTGGGAGCGACGGTCGTTGGCGAAGTCGTCCAGTACGAAAACATCTACCGGCTCTGCTACATCCGCGGCCCCGAAGGAATTCTCATTGGGCTCGCCGAACAACTCGGGCAGCCGACGTCACGCGTGAATCCCCTGTGAACAAGCACCAACTCGCTTGAAATTGGCCGCCCCGGCCGATATACTGAACGCCCGACCACCACACCGGCTTCGCCCAAATAATCTGTGGGAGGGGTCTCTGACCCCGAAGCGACGTTTCGTCGCCACAACGGCTTGTGGCGGTAGCGAAATCGGCGTCCGAGACGCCTCCCACAGGCGACTGCTGGTGCAACGCCGTAACGCAATGCGACACGCGACAGATTGGGGTAAATACTCCTATCCCACGCGACAGAAGCGACACCACCCGCGGCGACACAAGCCACAAACCACTAACTCAAAAGAACTTAACGTCAACCGCCAGCTGTCGCCAAAAAATCGCTCGCGACATGAGGGGCGACACGACAGACCACGACCACAACGACGCTCCTCTACCAGTCGCAGTGGTCTGCTGGCAGTTCAGTGATTCCAACGATTTCGATGCAATCCCTACAACCGGCTTAGCCGATACACAGCAATGACGCTCCATTTTCGGGCGCGTGAGGCAACGGCTCATACGCCGCTCGCCACAGTTTTCAATTCATTGCGTGCGGACCGCCAACCAAGCGGACCGCCTCGATTTCGTGAGGGAACGATGCAACTGAAAATCTACGTCCCCCGGACGATTGAAATTCCGACCGAGTATCTTCCCGCACTCGCGAAGCGAGCCCTCGACGGCATGGGCGAAGCGGGCGTCGACGCCCAAGCCACCCGTGGCGCCTTGGTTCGCCAGGCCGTCATGGACGGCCTCCTCCGCGAGCTCGACGTGCTGCGGCTCGACGAGACGACGGTCGACCTCTACTGCGATCCGCAAGGCGAGGCGCCGCTCGAAATCGACAACCGTTCGCTCACGATGACCGAACTCATCGACTCGCTCAGCACGCCGAAGACCGCGACCGGCGCCAAGCGGCCCGACGTCGCCGATCGTCTTCGCGGCAAAGAAGAGCGGATCATTCCGATTCGCCGCGCGGGCTGAGCAAAATCGCTGTCAAAACGAACCGAGGGTGGCACGCCCAGAAGGTACTCCGATGGGCGTGGCGAACCCTTCGCCAACGCAAGCACGCCCTGCGGAGTACCTTAGGGCGTGCCACCCGATGTTCGTTGTCGCGCTGCGCGACTCCCTGACAGGCAATCACCCCTGGGCAAGGTCCGGTTTTAGCGAATCTACCGGGCGGATGCATTTTCCGGCGGGCGCCGGCGCCCTGCGGCCGATGATCGTAGAGACGAACGCTCCGTTTGTGACGGAGACTCGCTTCCTGCGGAATCGCGCGACAGCATGGGTAGTAGCCGACATATGGCAGGCCGCAAGGACATCGGACAGGCTGGCGGTTCCCGCGACGGAGCGACTCTGTCGCTGCAGGTCGTGCGCCCCTGCCCGCTCTGCAACGAGCTAATGGAGTTCGACCCGCAGTCGAGCCCGCAGGTGGTGGTCTGCGACGCCTGCGGCCTCGCCTGCACGATCGACCTCCCGCCGCAGCGGCCCGAAGTGCTGGAGTTGGAAGTCCTCCCCGAAGCGCCCCCCGTCGCCGAAGATGGCGACGACGTCGTCCAGTGGCTGCAGCGGTCGCCTGGGCCGATTCTGCCCAACCCCGACTTCGCCGCAAAACAGGCCACGGCGCGCCGGCGGCAACTCGCCCTGGCGGGCGGCGTCGCCGGGTCCGCCGCGCTGGCGATCGCGTTGCTGTCGGGCTACTTCGGCTACCACCAAGCCAGCGACGAGTTGGCGATCCAACAACAATCGGCCGAATCCCGCGAACAAGAGACAACCCAGCGTTTGAGCGAGATCCAACATCGCCTCGAACGCGAACGCCAAACGTCCGACCATCAACGGGCGAGCGCCGAACGCGACGTCCGCACCGTGACCGCCAAGTACCTCGCCGCCCAGTCGCAGGAACTCGCGACGGTGGAACCGTGGCGCAGCGTGACCGTTTCTGCCGACGCGATTCGCTCGACGCTCGACGCCGATGGCATCGTCGTTCCGGAAGCCCACCAAAGCCTCCGCGACGCCTTGCTCCGCTGCTCGGCGTCGCACGACATCGACGCGATCGAGCTTCGCGGCCACGCCGGCCCGATCACCACGCTCGCCGTCAGCCCCGATGGCCGCTGGCTCGCCACCGGTAGCCTCGATCGAACGGCACGCCTCTGGGATATGAGGGCCGACCATCCGCAACGCTCTTCCATCGCGCTCAACGTCCATCAGAAGCCGGTCACCAGCGTCCTGTTCAGCGGCGACGGCCATTCGCTCATCACCGGCAGCCGCGATGCGACGGCCTGCATCTGGCAACTCGGCAATGGCCAGCCGGCCGAGATTCCGATCATCCTTCCTGGCAAGGGCCAGCCGATCTCGCAGATGGCGATGAGCGCCAACGGTCACTGGCTCGCCGCCGTCTCGACTGAAGGGGGCGCCGAGTCGGGCTTGGGCCAACTCTGGAGCCTCGCCGCCGGCCCTGCCAGCGCGGTCTCGATGCAACTGACTGGTCATGCCGGCCAGATTCAAGCGATGGCGATCAGCCCCGGCAACCGTTGGCTCGCCCTCGGCGTCGACGACGCCGTGAAGCTGTGGGATCTCACCGCTCGCGACCCGGCCGCCGCGTCAGTCGAACGCCAATGCCGTCACGGCCACGTCACGGCCACGCTGTTTACCGGCGACGGCAAGTGGCTCGTCACCTGCGGCGACGTCCGCGATCCGGCGGTTCGCCTCTGGAACCTGACGAGCAACGATCCGAGCGATTCACTATTGCTGCGCGGACTCGACGGCCCCGTCCACGCGGCGACGGTGAGCGCCGATAGCCAGTACCTCGTCGCCGCCGGCAACAATCGACAGCTGCGCGTCTGGAAACTGAAGTCGATCCAAGCCGACTCTGCGCCGCTGATTCTCACCGCGGGCGATGCCCAGCTGACCACCGTCGAGATGAGCGCCGCCGGCGACTGGCTCGCCGCCAGCGACGCGGCTGGCAAGATTTTCCTGTGGCGCGTCACCCCGACCGGCGTGGAACCGCAGCCTGTCGTCCTCTCCGCGAGCGATAAGGCCATCAATGCACTGGCGTTCACAGCTGACGGCCGGTGGCTCGCCGCCGCCGGCGACGACTGGACCGCTCGGCTGTGGAACCTCAACATCGGCGCGCTCACCGCCGAGGCCGACAAGCTCGCCCGTGTGCAGATCGACGCCGCCGCGCTGGCCGCGCGCCAACCAACGCTGCAGGAGTCGCTGCTGGCCCTCGATCCGAGTGACTTCACAGACGCGACGCTTCCCGGCGCCCTCTGGTCGGCCATCCGTACGCAAGCCCCGCGAGTCCAGGCAGGTTGGAAACCGTGGCTGATCGAGCGTTTGACGCTGCCGGAAGAACCGAAGATCGCCACCGGCCCGCGGACCAATGAGGTTGGCGCCGTGACGCCGCCGGTCCTCGAAGAACCGGAGATGCCCGCGGCCCCCGAGGTGACGGTCGAAAAGCCGTCGCTCATGGTTGCGATGCCCGAGGTTGAGCCGACGCCAGCTCGGCCTGCGGTGAACCACGAGTGGCCCGTTCGCTCCATTGTGAAGCGAGGCAATCCCGCCGATGCCGAGCCACGGACCGCTGCCAAGCCAGCGTCAACGCTGGAAATCCACACGCGGTAGCACCCTGTCACCCCGAGGTACTCCGAGGGGTCCGGTTGGCCATGCGGACCCCTCGGAGTACCTCGGGGTGACTTGGTTCCGTCATCCGTCCGCCAGGCGGCAGGCTCGACGCCCGGGCGGTAACCCTTAGAATAGGGAGCGGTTTTCCATCCCGCCTTCCGGATCGAGCGTCCTCGACCCCCAAGGACGCCCGCTTTGAGCCAGCTTTCCCATTTCGACGACGCCGGCGCGAGCCGGATGGTAAACGTCGGCGCCAAGCCCGCCACCCGGCGGGTCGCCCGGGCGAGCGGCGTCGTCCGGATGCTCCCCGCCACGCTGACGGCGATCTGCCAAGGCCCCGCCGCCAAGGGGGATGTCCGCGAGGTCGCCCGGCTGGCTGGCATTATGGCGGCCAAGCGGACGGCCGACTTAATCCCCCTCTGCCACCCGCTGGCACTCGATTCCATCGAACTTCAGTTAACGCCTTACGGCGATGACGGTTTAAGGATTGAGTCCACCGTGGAAATCACGGCGAAGACTGGGGTAGAAATGGAGGCCCTGACGGCGGTGACCGTCGCGGCCCTAACCGTGTACGATATGTGCAAAGCGATCGACCGCGGCATGGTGATCGAGCGAATCCAATTGGAAGCGAAGTCGGGGGGAGCAAGCGGCGATTTCTCCCGACCGACTGCTCCGGGCGCCGGCGCCTGACCGGCCGGCTGGCGACAGAACCGCCAGCGACAGACGTAGGATACAGCAACAGGAAAATGGATCGATGAGCCAGGTTCGCCACACAGATGCCGACGCACGCCAGGCCTTGAGCCGCCTCTTTGCGCCGATCGCGTCCGACCTCGCGCTCGTCGACCGCCGCCTGCAGCAAGAGCTGCGGCATTCCGACCCCTTCATCGACGAGTTGGCCCAGCATTCGTTCCGCATCGGCGGCAAACGACTCCGCCCTGCCCTGCTGCTGCTGGCGGCGCGGGCGATCAGCGAAGTGACGCACGAACATCACACGCTCGCCGCGGTCGTCGAGATGGTTCACACCGCGACGCTGGTGCATGACGACGTCCTGGACGAGGCCGAAGTTCGCCGCCACCTCGATACCGTCAACGCACGCTGGGACAACAATACGAGCGTGCTGCTGGGCGACTACTTGTTCTCGCACGCCTTCTACATGGCCAGCACGCTGGAGACGACGTTCGGCTGCCGGGCGATCGGCGAGTCGACGAACACCGTCTGCGAAGGGGAACTCCGCCAAACGAACAGCAGCGGCAACTTCTGGCTCAGCCGGGACGAGTACCTTGGCATCATCGACGCGAAGACGGCCGAACTGACCGCCTGCTGCTGCCGGCTCGGGGCTCACTATGCCGGCGCCGACGAAGCGACCGTCGACCGGCTCACTAACTACGGTCGCAAGCTGGGCCTCGCATTCCAGATCGTCGACGACCTGCTCGATCTCGAAGGCGAAGAGCAATCGACGGGCAAATCGCTCGGCACCGATCTGGCCCATCGCAAGATGACATTGCCGCTGATTTTGCTTCGGGATCAAGCGGGACAACCCGACGTGCAGCGATTGCAGGCCCTGTACGAAGAGTCCGACGCCACCCACAGCGGCATGCTGGTCGATTGGCTCGAAGAGTCAGGCGCGTTGGAGCAAGCCCGCCGAACGGCGGTGAAGTTCGCCGAAGAGGCGGCTGCCGAACTATCGACGCTGCGTGATTCGGATGCGAAGCGGATGCTTGCCGAGATTGCCCGGTTCGTGATTGCTCGGAATGCGTAATCGCTGTGTGCATTGAATAGGGTGCGACTGGCATCCAGCGGTTGGCTTCCCCCGGTCACTGACCGGGGGCTAAGGCGACAATCTGCTCGGCGAGTGTTGGGGCATCGACCTCGCCTTCGATATCGACGAACCGGCATTCCGACAGGCTGCGGAACCACACCCCTTGCCGTTTGGCAAACTGCCGCGTCCGCGTTTTGATCCGCTCAAGCATCGACGCCCGATCTCGCTCGCCGGCGAGGAACTCGATTACTTCTCGATAGCCGACCGCTTGGCTCGCCGTCCGACCGAGTTGCCGGCCGTTCGCCGTGAGCCGTTCGACTTCTTCGATCAATCCGCGTTCGACCATCTCTTCGACGCGCTCGTTGATCCGGGCGTTCTGCTCTTCCTTCGGCCGCCGCAGGACGAAGACGCGGCATTCCTCGGCCCGTCGGCTATCTTCGAACTCCATCTGCTGATGGCTGATCGGTTGGCCAGTGGCGCGATAGACTTCGAGCGCTCGAATGAGTCGGCGCGTATCGCGGAAGTGAATCGCCGAGGCCGCCACAGGGTCGATCTGTTCCAGCCGGGCGTGGAGGGCTTCGTTTCCTACTTCAGCGACTTCGCGCTCAATCTCTTGCCGCAGTTCCCAATTAGCCGGCGGCCCTTCGAACAAGCCTCGCAGCAGCGCCTTGAGGTAGAGCGGCGTTCCTCCCACGAACAACGCTTCGCGTCCTCGCCCGCGGATCTCAGCGATCTTGGCGTGAGCCGCGTCGACGTACTGGGCCACGCTGTAATCTTCGCTCGGCTGGACAATATCGATCAGGTGGTGCGGAACCGCCGCTTGCTGCTCCAGCGTCGGCTTGGCCGTGCCGATGTCCATCCCGCGGTAAATCGCCATCGAATCAAGCGAGATAATCTCGGCGCCGAGTCGCTCAGCCAGGGCCAGGGCAATGCGGGACTTCCCCGTGGCGGTCACGCCAGTCAAAAACCAACAATCAAGGGCGGGTAACTCGCTAGGCACGGCGGTTGCTTCGCCCCGGGAGGCGGCTTAAACTACGGGATTACTGAACATTCGTGGCCCTCCATTGTGGGGTCTGCGGGCCCGACTGGGAAGACGCCGCACGCCTCTCCCGCCGCCATGCGACCGCTCGATCAACTCGAAGAGACCATCCGCCAGCGCCAACTCGCCGGCGAGGCCGACAAGTCGTACACCGCCAAACTGCTGGCAGGCGGCGTCGCCAAGGTCGGCCCGAAGGTCACCGAAGAAGCGGCCGAAGTGGTCGAGGCGGCCGCCGAGCCGGACGAAGCAGGTCGCGAGCATACGATCCGCGAAGCGGCCGACGTGGTCTACCACCTGATGGTGCTGCTGGCGGTACGCGGCGTGAAGCTCGACGAAGTCGAGGCCGAACTCGCCCGCCGCTTCGGCATGTCTGGGTTGGAAGAGAAGGCCTCGCGCGGACCAGCGAAATAAATACAAACCACCAAGACACCAAGACACGAAGGCACAAAGAACGCACTAAGGAAGAATGTCATTCATCGCCGAAGTTCCGTCATTCCCCCCCTTCGTGCTCTCCTTCGTGTCTTAGTGCCTTCGTGGTTAGTCTTTAAAAAAGAACAAATTGCAATGGCAGAAAATCTTCGCATCGGCATTCCCAGCAAGGGTCGCCTCTCCGAGATCTCGACCGAACTGCTGGCCGACGCTGGCCTCAGCTTCCGGCGGCAAGAGCGGAGCCTCTTCGCGCGCGTTCGCGATATGCCGATCGACGTGACGTTCCTTCGCACCGACGACATTCCTGTGCTGTGCGCCGAAGGGGCCATCGATCTCGGCATCACGGGCAGCGATCTGGTGAACGAAAGCGGCGCCGTCGTCACGACGCGATTGAAGCTCGGCGTCGGCAAGTGCCGCCTCGCCCTCTGCGTCCCCGACGACAGCGGCGTGAAGCGCCCGGCTGATCTCGACGGCAAGCGCGTCGCTACCAGCTTCCCGCAGATCACGAACGGCTTTCTCGCCGGTCACAAGGCGGTGCCGCACATCGTCAACCTCTCCGGTTCGGTCGAAGTGATGATCGCTCTCGGGGTCGCTGATGCGATCGTCGACCTCGTCGAAACGGGGAGCACGCTTGCCGCCAATCGGCTCCATGTGCTCGCCGAACTCGGCAGCTACGAAACGGTGCTGGTGCAGAACCCGGCGACGCCGCATGGGCACATCGCCGACCGCGTCGCCCGCCGGCTGGAAGGCGTGGTCATCGCCCGCGCCTGGTCGCTGCTGGAATACAACATCCCTGAGGCGAAGCTCGCCGAAGCGGAGCAGATCACCCCCGGCTTTAACTCGCCGACAATCAATCGCCTGGAGCAAGCGGGATGGTTCGCCGTCAGAGCCATGGTGAAACGGGGCGAGGTGATCGACATCATGGAACGGCTCGAACAGCTCGGGGCGACGGCGATTCTGGAAACGGCCATCAGCAACTGCCGGCTGTAACTTTGAATGGCTACTCCTGAGGAAGATTGGACAGGATCACAGGATTAATTCACTACATTGCGAGCCAATCAATAAGGCTCAACTCAGGCAGGAAAACCTATCGCTTCATCCTGTCCATCCGCGCGATCCTGTAATCCTGTCAATAAACCGCTCGATCCTGCCAGCAAGTCCGTTGCTAGCACTCCGAGCGCGTCTCTTGCCGCCATCTGCCGGCGCTCGCTAGACTCCGCTGCTTCTCTCGTCGCGGCCTCTTCCCCACTCGGCGCCGATGGCTCTCGCTCGACTACTGCTGACTTGCGCGCTGCTCGCCGCCGCTGGTTGCTCGAGCGCCACAAAGATGCTCGCGCCGTCGAATTATCGGGCGTGGGAAGCTGATCAGGCCGTCCTCCCCTACGTCGAGTTCCGCGGCAACCAGTTCGTCGCGCACAACGTCCGCTATTGCCGCTACCTCGATCAAGAATCGTACGTCGTCGAACATGAAGATCGCACCTACGACATGAGCCAGCTGCGCGGCGTCGACTTCTTCATGGTCCCGTTCGACAACATGCCGCGGCTCGCGCATACGATGCTGAGCTTCGAGTTCACCCCGCTCGACGGCCCGCCGCAGTACTTGGCCGTCAGCATCGAAACTCGCAAGGAACAGGGCGAGGAGTACGCCGCGTGGAAAGGGAGCGCCCGGCAATTCGAGTTGATGTACGTGTTAGCCGACGAGCGCGATGTCGTCCAAGTTCGCACGAACATGCGCGGCGAGAACGTCTATCGCTACCGCACGACGGCGACGCCGGAACAGACGCGCCTGCTGCTGGTCGACGTGTTGGCGCGCACCAATCAGCTTGCCAGCCGGCCGGAGTTCTACGATACGCTCACCAACAACTGCACGACAAACCTGGTCGACCACATCAATCGCATCCAGCCGCAGCGGGTGAAGTACGACTATCGCGTGCTGTTGCCGGGGTACTCCGATCAACTTGCGTTCGACGAAGGGCTGATCCAGAGCGCCGGCACGTTCGACGAGACGAAAGCGCGGGCCTATGTGAACCCGAAGGCGTTGGCGGCGGCGAATCGAGCCGACTTTTCACAGGTGATTCGCCGTTAGGACGCCCTTGGCGGTTAGTTTTCACTCGCCAATGATCTTCACCAAGATCCGCTTCTTCCGCCGCCCGTCGAACTCGTAGTAGAAAATATGCTCCCACGGCCCGAGGTGAAGCTCGCCGGAGGTGATGGCGACGACCACCTCGCGCCCAATGATCTGCCGCTTATGGTGCGCATCGGCGTTATCCTCGCCGGTGCGATTATGGAGATACCGCTCCGGGGAGGGATCGAACGGCGCGAGTTCCTCCAGCCACTTGTCGTAGTCGCGATGCAGTCCCGACTCGTTGTCGTTGATGAAGACCGACGCGGTGATGTGCATCGCATTAATCAGCGCGAGCCCCTCTTGGATGCCGCTTTCGCTGACGAGCCGTTCGACTTCATCATGAATCGACACGATCGCCCGGCGCTCGGGGACGTTCATCCAGAGTTCGCGAGTCAACGACTTCAACCGACTCTCCTACTTCGGCTTCATCGGTCGCGTGCAGCACTCGCCTTGCTCGTTGAACTCGACCAGCGATTTCGTGCCGTCGGGTTCGTCGACCACGACTAATTCATCGCACTTCACCGCCCGTTTGTAGTCCTTGAGCAGCGTCGTCGCTTCGTCGCTCTGATCCGACTTGAGCTTTTCGAACGTTTCTCTAGAAATTTCGTGTGCCATGATCAACCTCCTGATGTGAACAATTGGCTCTCTACTTCTATTCTACGTTTGCAATGGCTCTCGGGTTAAGGAGTTCGGGGCTTCGCGGCCGAATCGGGGCGTTAAAAACTCGAAAGATTATTGCTGCTTGCTCGACTTCTCGGCGGTCGGAAAATCATCGGGAACGTCGATCGTCACCTCGCCGGTCGCGGCCCACTCGGTTCCGCGCAGCAGCGTCGTGATGAAACCAACGCAATCCATCGAGTAGTCGGCGTGGCCCATCGTCGTGTGGAAGACGCGTCCCTTGCCGAAGTCGAGGACCATGAGGCTCGGCTCGTCGCGACCGGTGCCGCCCGTCTTCGGATCGGAGTAAGCGGTGGCGAGCACCGTCATGTTTTTCGCCGGGCCGCGCAGAGTGTCGTAGAGTTCGTCTTGGGCGTGGAGCCAGCGATCGGGAATATCCTTCATGATCGGGTGTTCGGCGTTGCGGGTGCGGACGATGAACTCATGCTGCTGCCCATGCCCGCCGCAGCGGCCGGGGGAGTCGTCGCGCACCAACTCGTCGTCCTTATAGTAGACGTAGGGGCCCGACTTCTCGTCGCGGCCGAACCAGCCGCCGAGGCCGATCGCTTCGTTGTATTCCGGCCAGGTGGCGAAGGCGTTGTCAGCGGCGTGAACGCTGACGAAGCCGCCGCCGTTCTTGAGATACTCGACGAAGTCGGCCTCGGTTTCCTCCGGCCAACGATCGCCGTTGTAGTTGCTCACCACGACGTCGTAGTCGGCGAACTTGGGGCGAAACGACTTCATCTCTTCGCCCGAAGCTGGCGCTGTCGCGACGTCGGCGACAAAGCGGCCCGACTTCTGGAGCATCTGGTCGAGCAGCGGCGTCGTTTTCTGCCACTCGTGATTATTCTGCCCGTCGATGATCAGGACCTTGAGCTTCTCAGCCGCAGCGGCCGGCGAACTCGCTGCCAACAACCCCGAAACGCTCAGCAGGCAGATGGCTGCCAATAAGGAGGGTCTAGACCGAGACATGAAACGCTCCAGGTTGCTATTTGAATTAATGAGAAAAGGTCAGCGGTGAGGCTAATTCTAGCCGATCGCACGAGGGGGGTGTAGCATTCCCGACCACGATTGGCCAAGCCGCAGCGCCCTGCCTACAATGAGCCTATGTCGGCGGCGCTTGACCGCTGACGCACTCACTCCTTTCCCGCCCATCGCGCCACCTGATTTGGGCTGACGGCGCCCCTCGAATGCCACACTCCAAGCTGCGACAGCAAATCGCTTGGGAAGCCGCGCGCTTGATGTACGAGCGGCAAGAATCTGAATACTACCGGGCCAAGAGGAAAGCCGCCGAGCGCCTCGGCCATGGTTGGACCAAACCGGCCGACTTGCCTTCGAACGCCGAGATCCGCGAGCAGGTGCAAATGCTCGCCCGGGTTCACGAAGGCGCCTCGCGAACCGACAAGCTCCGCGCGATGCGGCTCGCGGCGCTGGCGATGATGGAGCGGCTCGAACGGTTTCGTCCGCGACTGATCGGCAGCGTGCTGACGGGTCATGTGCGGCAAGGCTCCGACGTCGACATCCACCTCTTCGCCGATTCGGTCGAAGGAGTGGGCCACATATTGGAGCAGCATGGGTTGCCGTTCACAGTCGAGCGGAAACTGGTGCGGAAGCAGGGCGAGTCGCGAACCTACACGCACATTCACGTCGAGTCGGAGTTCATGTTTGAACTGACGATCTACTCGTCGAAGGAAGCCCATTACGTTTTCAAAAGCTCGATCACCGGGAAGCCAATTGAAAGGGCGACAGCCGCGGAGTTAAAGCAATTTCTGGCGGACGAGTACCCTGATTTGAACGTCGAGGATGCGCTCGACGAAGCGCGCGAACAGGTCGATCGGTTTCAATTCTACCAATCGCTGCTGCTGCCGCTGGAAAACGTCAAGCAGAACTTGAAGTATCATCCCGAAGGGGACGCGCTCTATCACAGCTTGCAGGTGTTCGACCGAGCGCGCGATGAATTGCCTTATGACGAGGAGTTCCTGCTGGCGGCGCTGCTGCACGATGTGGGAAAGGGAATCGATCCGTACGATCACGTCGGCTCAGGGCTCGAAGCCTTGGAGGAAGTCATCTCCGAGCGTACGCGCTGGCTGATCGAGCATCACATGCTGGCCCATGAGATTGCCAATCAGACGATTGGGCATCGCGCCCATCGCCGCTTGCGCGAGAGCGAACACTACGACGATCTGGTATTGCTGGGGCAGTGCGATCGCGGCGGCCGACGGCCGGGAGTCGTGGCGTCGGAGTTGGATGAGGCGCTCGAATATCTCCGCGAGCTTGATCGCATGTGCAACTAGAGGATCCCGCCGTCATTCTGAGCGGAGCGAAAAATTTAGCGTATCAAACGAGCTGCTAGATTCTTCGCTTCGCTCAGAATGACATGCGCTAATTGCCCGCATAATCTTTGTAAATCGCCGCCAGCTCGGCCGGCGTCCGCTCGCCGCTGTAGAACAGCACGCGGTAGTGAAGCTTCAGTTGCTCGCCCTTCGCGAGTTTCACTTCCCCCTGCTTCGTCTCTCCTGGCGGGAAATCCTTTTCGCCAAAGGGATTCGCGGCGAACAGGCCGTAGGTCCGCACATGCCAGCGCGTCGGATGGCGGAAGCTATCGGGCATGTCGAAGACGACGATCCCCGCCGGCTTGCCGTCGAGCGTGCCGTGATAGTCGACCCACTCGGCGGCGCCACCCCACGCCGCTTCGTCCTGCTTACCGTTGCTGTTGCGAATCATTCCCCCCTTTTTGGCGTCGACGTCGATCTCCCCGGGGACGCGCAGTCCGAACGCGCCTTCTTTCGTATCACCAAAGACAAGTTCGCCCTCGCTGGCAGTGACGACGACGGTGAAGTCGATCCAACGTCCATTCTCGTCGGCGCCGAACTTGATCGTTCGCTCATCCTCGCAGACTTTTTTGTCGTTGTTGAACCAGTCATTCACGGCAACGATTTCGGCGACGCCGTCGGCGGACTCGCTCTTCCGAAACTCGCGATGTTTGATCTGATTGTCATCCTCCTCGTCTGGTTCCATCCAGAAGTCGAGACCGTTGACCGATCCGTGGTTGAACCAGAGCGAGCGGTGGTGCGGATGATCGTCCTTCTCGCCCGGCAACTTCTCGCCGAGCGGGTACTGCCGCGTCATCGCCTGGCCGCCGGGGCCGACGATCGGCCAGATCACGGGCTGGTGGCCACTGTTCAGGAGATACGACGCGAAGGGAGCGCCATCGACGGTGATCGTCGCGCCGTCGTCGGTCGGCTTGATTTCCACCTGTTGACCACTGACGCGCGACGGCACGATGATGCACGCCACGATTGCCGCCAAGATGCTTCGATGCGAGAAGAAGCGAGACATGTCGGGCCGACTCCAAGCTGCGGATGAAAAGCCATCGGAGCGGCGATTCGCCGCTGCCATAGCTTAACCGCCAGGAAGCCGAAGTGCAGCCCGCCGCAGGTCAGGCTTTTCAGCCTGACGGCGCGACGAGGTGAATTCGCCGCAGAACAATTGAAACCGCAGAACCCAGCGGCACGCTGGTCAGGCTGGAAAGCCTAACCTACGCCATTGCTGCGCTGGCGGCGATCGCCGACTCTACCGCCTGTTCAGGGCTTTCAACCAGGCCAACTTCCAATACGACGCCCCCCCACTCGCAAGTGAACGGGATCGCCAGCGTTTGCGTCACCGAGCCGAAGCTGATGACATGGTTCTTGCCGGTAATCACGGTCGGCAACGCTAGCGACATCGCCAAGTGTTCCAGGCCCGCCTTCGCGCGGCCGGCAACCATGTTCGTCAGTTCGCCCACGGCGTCGATCACGTCGCCGTCGATCGACTCGCACTTTTGGCTGAGCAAGATCTCGGTCGCCGACAAGGCGACGGCGCGATCAAGGCTCAAGACCACGGTGCCGGAAGCACGACCTGAGAGGCCAATGATGCCGCTGATGTCCATCGTCGGCTGCGAACCGTTGCCGATGGTCAGCTTGCCGCGCGTTAGTTCGCACTGCAGCATGGTGCTAAAAACTTCCACCGCGGCGGAGACGAACGGATTGATATACTCGGCTTTCAACGGTCTATCCTCTCAGGCGCCGGCGGATCGCAGACGGTCAGTGATTCACTTTCTGTAATTTCAGTCGACTCAGACGCAGACGAACTTGTCGATCTTCTCGCGGAGCAAGTCGTTCTCAAACGGCTTGGCGAGATAGTCGTTTACGCCGGCGGCGATCGCTTCCTTCACGCGGCTCATTTCGGCTTCGGTGGTGATCATGAAGATCGGCACCGTCGAGCCGGTAGCGCGGATTTCCTTGACGACGTCGAGGCCCGTCTTGTTCGGCATGTTCCAGTCGGTCATCACCAGGTCGACGCTCGTCTCGCCAAACTTGGCGATCGCCTCGGCGCCGTCGCCTGCTTCGACGATGTCGGTGACGCCGCACGCATTGAGGGCGCGGATGATGATCTTACGCATGACGCCGGAATCGTCGGCAACAAGCACTTTCATGGCACGAATCTCGCTTCGGGAAAGTAGGTCAAACGGTAGTCAAACGTAGCTCATCATTTTCAACGTCGAGCGACATTCGCGGATTCTCGCACGTCGCCGCTTCTCGCTCCCGAGACCGCCGCAATCAGTTCGCCGGCGATCCGCTCAAGCGGCACGACCCGTACAGCCCCTCCCGCGGCGATCGCTTCCTTCGGCATGCCGAACACGACGCACGACTCCTCATCCTGGGCGACCGTGTAGGAGCCGACCGACCGCATCGCCGCCATTCCCGCGGCCCCGTCTCGACCCATCCCGGTTAAGATGGCGGCGCAGGCATGTCGACCCAGTTGATTGGCGCAGGAATGGAACAGCACGTCGACCGAGGGACGAAAGCCATTTACCTGCGGCTGTTGGTTTAATTTGACGTAGTAAGCCGCCCCCTGACGGACGACTTCCATGTGGTAGTCGCCCGGCGCCACCAGCACGGTGCCGCGAATGATCCGATCGCCGTTCTCCGCTTCCTTCACCCGCATCCGGCACAGGCCGTTGAGGCGCTGTGCGAACGCGCTGGTGAAGGCCTTCGGCATATGCTGCACAACGACCGTACCTGGCGTATCGCCGGGGAAGGCCGGGAGAACGCGGGCGAGCGCTTCGGTGCCGCCGGTCGAGGCGCCGATGGCGATCACTTTGTCGGTCGCTTCGGCGAGCCCCTTCGGCGCCTGAATCGTGAGCGGCGGTCCCGCTAGCGCCGGTCCCGTGGCCCGGCGGCGGATCCGCGACGAGGCGGCGGCTCGCACCTTCGCGATGATATCTTCGCTGATCTGGGCCGTGCCTTTGGTCACGTCAATCGACGGCTTCGTGACGAAATCGAAGGCGCCGAGTTCCAGCGCCTTGAGCGTCGTTTCGGCCCCGCGAGCCGTCAGTGACGACACCATCACCACCGGCATCGGCCGCGCGGCCATCAACTTCGAGAGAAACGTCAAGCCGTCCATCTTCGGCATTTCGACGTCGAGCGTCAGCACGTCGGGCGACAGCTCTTGGATTTTCTTCCAAGCGATCAGCGGGTCGGCTGCGGCGCCGACGACTTCAATCTCGCTGTCATGCGTGAGAATGCGCGTTAACAACTGCCGCATCAATGCAGAATCGTCGACCACGAGAACTTTGATCTTCGCCATGGCGTCGCCTTCCTAAAACAATGTGACCGCGTCGTTGGCGGGCGCCGCCGTGGTCGTCTTGGTCTTCCGGAGATAGTGGACTTCCTGCCGCAACGTTTCGTCGAGCAAGCGATTTGGCAGCGGCTTCACCAGCGCCCGTGCGGTTGCCGTGTAGAAGCAGAGCTTCACCCCCTGATTGCCGCCGACGCGCTGAGCGGCGAGCGGGATCCCTTCGTCTTCCAAGAATTGCCGAACAAAGGCGACGTTCCGCTGCCCGATCTGGAGCTCAGCCCCCTGCAGCGCAAGAACGTTGGCGCCGCCGAAGACCTTGGCCTGCAACCGTCGCCGGTCGCCGCCCAGCCGCATGATCTTGTTAATGAGAAGTTCCATCGCGTGGATGCCGAACGCGGCGCTCGTCGTTTCGCGATTCGCCTGCGGCAACATGAAATGATTCATGCCGCCGATCCGGGTCACCGGGTCGTACAGGCAGGCCGCGACGCACGAGCCGACAACCGTCGCCACCAGCGCAGGCTCGTCGCTGGCGAACACGTCGCCGACGATGATCGATTTCTGCGGCAGTGATGTTGACGACGAATCCACGAGCATGTCCTGCGGGCGGTTGGTTACTCAGCGAGTTGAAAAATCGTGTTGCCCAAAGGCTGCACTGGGCTCGGAGTCCATTGAATGCTCTCCGAATGGCCCAACATCAGAAACCCGCCCGGCTTGAGGTACCGGACCAGGTGTTCCACGACCTTGCGCTGCGTCGGCAGATCGAAATAGATCATGACGTTGCGGCAAAAAATGGCGTCGAATTTGGCATGGATCGGCCACACGTCCTCAATGAGGTTAAGCTGCCGAAACGTCAGGAGTTCGCGTAGCCGCCGTTTCGCTCGCACTTTGCCGGCGAAGGCGCCGGTGCCGCGATCAAAGTAGCGCCGCATGCGCAGGTCGCCTACGGGGGCGAGATCCTCCACGTCGAAGACTCCTTCTTCCGCGCGAGCCAGCACATTGGTGTCGATGTCGGACGCCAGAATTCGCACGTCCCACGACGCCTCGAACGGCGCGAACTCACGCACCGTCATCGCCAGCGAGTAAGGTTCGTGTCCGTGCGACGAGGCGGCGCACCAGATGCGAACTTTGCGCGGTCCGCCAGTCGCCGCCTTGCGCACGATCGCCGGAAACAGCCGCGTCGACAGAAACTCGAAGTGGTGCGGCTCGCGCAGGAAGTCAGTCTTGTTGGTCGTAATGCAGTTGATCATCTCCTGCATTTCCGTTCCGTCAGCGTCGCGACGGAGGATGTACTCGTAGTACTCCAGGTAGTCGTTGAGCTGCAACGCACGGAGTCGTTTGCCCAGCCGCGACGACAGCAGACAACGCTTCGAGTCGTTCAGCGCAATCCCCGTCTCGGTGTAGATCAGGTGCTGAAACGCCTGAAATTCGTCCTCAGAGATGGTTTGCAACGCGAACGACATGATGAAGTCTCAAAGGAAAGGCCCTCGGGCGAGCTGTCGCCCGCCCGAGGGTGAGGTCTCTAACGATTAGCGACGTTTGCTCAGAACTCCTCAAACCCGTCGTGACCGGCGCCGGCCCCGACCAATTCGAGTTCTTCGCCGCGACGGCCGGCGCTCTTCGCCGGAGCCGACTTCCGCTTCGCCGACTTGCTCGGCGCCGCATAGCTCTTCGTCGCCGGTTGCTTGGTCGCAGCGTAGCTCGTCGACTTCGCCGGCTGCTTCACATCGCGGTTCAGATTGAACTGAGCCACGACCGTTTGCAGTTGCTCGGCCTGACCCGACAGAGCCACGGCGGTGCCGCTCATCTCTTCGGTCTGCGAAGCGTTCGACTGCGTGACCTGATCCATCTGGGCGACCGCCTTATTGATCTGCTCGATGCCGACCGTTTGCTCACGGCTGGCAGCGGCGATCTCGGCGACGATGTCGGTCACCCGCTTGACGCTCGTGACAATCATGCCCAAGGTCTCGCCCGACTTGTTGACCAGTTCCGAACCAGTCTCGACCTTCTGCACCGAGTCTTCGATCAGACCCTTGATCTCGCGAGCGGCCGTGGCCGAACGCTGAGCTAGGTTCCGAACCTCGCCGGCGACCACCGCGAACCCGCGACCTTGTTCGCCCGCACGAGCGGCTTCGACCGCGGCGTTCAGGGCGAGCAGGTTCGTTTGGAACGCGATCTCGTCGATCGTCGTGATGATGTCCGCGATCTTCCGCGAAGAACGGTTGATCTCGCCCATCGCATCGACCGCTTGAGCCACCACGGCCCCGCCCTTTTCGGCCGTTTCCCGCGAGCTGTTCGCGAGTTGGTTGGCCTGATCGGCGTTGTCGGCGTTCTGGCGGACGGTGGCGGTGATCTCTTCGAGGCTCGAAGCGGTTTCTTCGAGGCTCGAAGCCGATTGCTGGGCGCCACTGCTCAGTTGCTCGCTGGCGGCAGCGAGTTGCTGCGAGGCCGAGGCGACGCTGTTCGAGATGTCGTCGACTTCGACGATCGCCTTGGTGAACCAACGTGCGATCCAAGTCGCCAGGCCCAGGCCCAGCACAATGTTCACGCCCAACACAATCAGAGTGACCATGCGGCCCGTGGCGTAGGCGGCCATTGCCTTCTTGGCCTCTTCGTCGCCGGCGTTGACGTTAAGATTGACTTCCTTCAACATCACGTCCGCCAGGGCGCGATACTTCTCAAGCGACGTCGATTTGAGGATTGCCTCAGCCTCCTCATTCTTGTTTTCGCTCGACAGCGCCAAAATCTGCTCGCTCTCTGCCAAATACTTCAGCAGGATGGCGTTGAATTCGTCGAGAATCTGCTTTTCTTCCGGCGATGCACAGAGTTCGACGAGCTTCTTTAGATGGGTATCGATATTGCCGCGGAACCTGGCGATGTCCTTCTCGACAGTATCTATGTCGGCTTCTTCTTCACAGCTAATGTGCTTGAACTCTTGAATCCGGTAATCAGAAAGACTTGTATTCAGAAAGTTCGCGGTGTTCGTCGCAGGCATCCAGTTCGTCGCGAGTTCAGTGACATTCTGATTCAACGACGACATCTTCCAGACCGCAACGACGCCCATGACGCTCATCAAAACCAGCAGCAGCGAGAACGACGCAAACAGCTTGGCCCCAACGCTGAGGCGAGTGAACCATGACATAATTAGGTACTCTAAGGGCGCCGACGGGGCGCCTGAAAGGATGAAGGAAATGGTGGAAGAATGAATGAAGGTCCTAAGCGGCCGTCATTTCGTCGGCAGGAATTCCTTCCACGCCAACCAAACGCCCGGTATCAAGCAACATCACAATGCGCTCGCCCAGCTTGCCCATGCCGGTAATGCACGAGCTATCGCCGACCGAAGCCAGTTCCGGCGGATCGGCGATCGAATCATTCGGGATGTTCAGCACGTCTGACACGGTGTCGACCACCAGCCCGACGACGCGCGTCCCGACGTTCACCACGATGATGCAGGTGAACTGGTCGTAGTCCTTCTCGGTCATCGAGAAGCGAGCGCGAAGATCGATGATCGGCACCACCGTGCCGCGCAAGTTCATCACGCCGCGCACGAACGGCGGTGCGTTCGGAATGGGGGTAATTTTGGAGAACCCCTTGATCTCCTGGACCTTCAAAATCTCAATGCCATACTCCTCGTTCTGCAACGTGAACGTGAGGAATTGGCCATTGTCGGCAGCAGAGGCCATGCTGTCGGTGGCGCGATCATCGGGCACGGGTAAGACTCCTGTTTGACAAAGGAACGGACGGAGTTCAGAACGCCAGCCGCACGAGGCCGGCAATATCAACAATCATCGCGATGCGGCCGTCGCCCAAAATCGTGGCGCCGGAGACTCCGTCCACCCGCTCGTAGTTCGCTTCCAAGCTCTTCATCACCACCTGCAACTGACCGATTAACTCGTCGACGACAATGCCGTACTTGCGGCCTTGATGCTCGACGATAACGACCAGTCCGTCGCAGGGATTCGTGGGCTCGCCCGAGACGTTGAACAGGCGATGCGTGTAGATCAGCGGCAACGGCTCGCCGCGGACCATCACCAACTCGCCGCGCTCGGCGATGTGAACAATGTGCTTCGGTTCAGGTCGCAGCGATTCAACGACGCTGAGCAGCGGCAAGACGTAGACGTCGTTGCCAAGCCGCATCGCGAGCCCGTCGAGGATCGCCATCGTCAGCGGCAAGCGAATGCGGAAGGTGGAACCCTTCCCCTGGGTGCTGCGAATGCTGATCGAGCCGTTGAGGGCCTCGACGTTCCGTTTGACGACGTCCATGCCGACGCCGCGGCCGGAGACGTCGGTGATTTTCTCGGCGGTCGAAAAGCCGGGAAGCATGATCAATTGGTTCGTCTCATCGTCGGTCATCACCGCGTCGGCCGCGATCAAGCCGCGATCGATCGCCTTCTGGCGCACGCGCTGGGCGTTGATGCCGGCGCCGTCGTCGGCGATTTCAATGACGACGTTGCCGCCCTCGTGAAACGCGCGGAGGTGAATCCGACCTTCGGCCGGCTTGCCGGCGGCGAGTCGCTGAGCTGGCGTTTCGAGGCCGTGATCGACGGCGTTGCGAATGAGGTGGGTGAGGGGATCGCTCACTTCCTCGATCACCTGCTTGTCGAGTTCAGTCTCTTCGCCCGACGTTTCGAGGATGACGTTTTTGCCGAGCGTCGACGCTAGGTCGCGCACAATGCGCGGGAAGCGGCGAAAGACGTTGGCGATCGGCATCATCCGCACCGCCATCACCTGCTCTTGCAGCTGCTGCGTCGTCAGGTCCATGGCCGCGATCGCTTCTTGCAAGCTCTGCGCATCGCCAGATTCGTCGGCATAGGCCTGCTGCACCATCGAGTTGGCGATCACTAGTTCGCCAACGAGGTTGATCAATTCTTCGACCTTGGCCACCGAAACGCGAATCGATTCAGCCTGATTGGCCGACTTCGCTCGCGTCGGCTCGCCGCCGGCGGTCGGCGTCGCGGCGACGGTCGGCAGCGGCGTCGCTGGTTCGTCGTCGAATAGGATCAGCGCTTCGCTCGTCGCTTCCAGGATGACGCTCGCCGCGACTTCCCCCTCCGGCATGATCTGCCGGCGCAGCGATTCAACGAGCTCGTCAAGGTTATCCGGCGGAGCGCAATCTCCCTTGGCCGCATCGATCAACGACGACAGAGCATCGGTCGCTTGCAGCAACAGCTCAATCCGCTCGCTGGTGGTCGACAGCTGCCGTTGCCGCATTTGGTCGAGCACGGTTTCGACGTGATGCGTGAACCCGGCGACCTCGGTGAACCCGAGGGCTCCGCCAGTCCCTTTGATCGAATGAGCCGCGCGGAAAATGCCGTGAATCAACTCGTCGTCCTGGGGACGCGACTCCAGCTGCAGCAAGCCATCTTCGAGCCCGGTGAGATGCTCGGAGACTTCTTCAAAAAACGCGGCGTGAAATTCTTCCAGGTCGATGTTCATGCGGTCGCTCCCGTTCGTTGGCAGACGCTGCGGATGGCGCGCACCAAAGCTTCTTCCCGAAACGGCTTCAAGATCCATCCGTTCGCGCCGGCGGTCTTCGCCTCGTCTTTACGTGCCGCGGACGTTTCGGTCGTGAGGATCAAAATGGGGCACTTCGATGTGTTCGGCAGCAGCCGCAGTTGTCGCGTCAGCTCCAGGCCATCGATTTCCGGCATGTTCAAGTCGGTGACGACGACGTCGACCGCCTTCGCCTTCGCCGCTTTGATCGCCTCGACGCCTGAACTGCACGGCGAGACTTCGAACCCTTCGGCGGCGAGGGTGACGGCGATCATCCTGCGGATCGACGGCGAATCGTCGACGACCAGAACGTGGTGGGACATGGATTGATCTCGCGAGGCGAGTGCAGGGTGGAACGACCGCAAGGGGTTTCGCGATCGGGGACCGTGTCGAGCAAACCGTCAAGCTGGACGACAGCCTCGCTCGGCCAACGCCGCGGAAGGCAATCTGGAACGATTGCTAAATCTGTGCGGCCCAAATTGGGAGCAACGAACGATACATTCGCCGGAGGGGGAGTCAATCAGATCGCCAATGCGCGTTTGTGCATTGGCCTGTCAAACGGCGAAGGCCGCTATCACTTGGAGCCAACCTGCGCGAAGCCGCGTCCATGTCGACGAGTGCGTCGAATCACCATTCAGAGGAAAAGAGGAGTCGACGACCGAATATGCAGGCGTCGAGGCGTTCATTACAGCTACATGAGTCGCAAATGTTGACGTGCGGTTGTCGGAAAACTAGCGGCGATATCGATTCAAGCGAGTCAAATCAGCTAACGGAAGTGCGCACGCCCCTGCGCTTTGCCGCATTTCCACAGCCTAAAAGCGAGTGTGCTTTAGTGACACAATTCCTCGCTCCGATCACCTATTTCGGATAGAGAGAATGCCCTAACGACCTTGAGCGTGAGAGTGAGGAACCATGCAGGCGCCGTCGACTATGGATGTCTGGGGCGTTGACGACGACGAGGCAATCCTTGAATCGCTCGAGATCGCGTTCAATCGCGCCGGCTGGAACACGCTAGCATTCTCTAGCGTCGCCGAGTTCAAGGCGCAGTTGGAGCTCACCTCGCCCGGTTGCGTCGTGGCCGACTACCACATCGGCGATGACAACGGCATGGAGCTGATTCGTTTTGTCCATGAGACGGCCTGGCTCGCTCCGGCAGTTTTGATTTCGGGCCATCTCACTCCGACGCTGACCGTGAAAGCACTGCGGCAGGGCGCCATCACGGTCGTCGAGAAGCCGATCGCCCTCAACTACCTGTGCGCGGAGGTTGACCTGGCCCTGCAGCGAGGGCTCGAAATCTTAAAGGCGTACTATCAACGCGAAGCGGCGCGGGAAGCGCTCGAAGGGCTTACCGACGGACATCGAGCCGTCTTAAGGGAACTGGTGGAATGCCGGCCCCACAAGCAAATTGCCAATCGAGTCGATATTTCCTTACGGACAGTCGAAAAACGTAAGAAGGAAATCTTCGAGCGTTTGAACGCAGGGACGTTTACGGAGCTGCTCGGCCTGCTGCAGCTGGCCGAAGCGACGCTCCTGTCGAATGAAAGAAGCCTACAAAAAGGCGCCTAGATCATTTTCAGCCCCCGGCCCCGCCGGAGGGTCGGTCACGCTGCCGGTAGACCTTGTCCTGCGGTGAGCTTCCCCCGGCGGAGCGGGGGCTGCCATAGGCATTGCGTCCAAACATCCCGCCCCTAACTTCCCGCCTGCTAGCGTTCTCGGATGAACATCACCGCGCCGCGCGTTCACGGCACCTTGCTAGCTGCAAGCGCGGTGCTGGCGCTTATCGCTGTCTCTGCGCCGACGGCTCACGCCCAGTCACGGCATGTCCGCGTCGCGGGGCGTTTCATTCCGGAACACGCTAGCATCGCGCCGAGCGACTCTTCGCAGGCCGCTCATACGAATCATGCGTCTCGTGCGCATTCGTACGGCGGGGCCGCTGCCGACGCAGCACTCGCTCGACGGCCTGGCGCCAGCAATCAGTCGTTGCCCCAACGAGAACCGGATGACCTGGCGCCGCTCGGCGATCTTCCGGAAGCGCCAGTCCCCGCGGAAACGGAACGGGACGACGAGCGCGAAGAAGAAGCGGAGGTCGAAGGCGTCGCCGCGGATGAAGCTCTCGATGGCTTCTTGGGCCCGCTGATGCCGCGCGAGTTCGGCGGCGTCACCGGCGAGTACATCAACACCGGCGAAGTCTTCCTCAACGCCCGGGGCGGCATCGCCACCGCCGACTCCACTCATTATCGCGGCAACCTCGACGTCGTCGTCCAGGTCGACACGCAGAAGCAGCAACTATGGGATGGCGGACGATTCTTCATCTACGGTCAATCAGATCATGGGCGTTCTATTTCCGAAGATTACGTCGGCGATTATCAACTAATCAGTAATCTCGACTCCGCGCCGAAGCTGGAGATCGCTCAAATATCCGAATATTGGTATCGGCAAGACTTCGGCGACGGCAACTTAGGCTTCAAAGCGGGCAAGCAAGACGCCAACGCCGACTTTGCGTTCGCCGATCTCGGCGGCGACTTCATCAATTCGTCGTTCGGCCAAATTCCGACGGTGCCGTTGCCCACCTTTCCTAACCCGGGCTTGGGGCTGGCCTGCTTCTGCCATCTACATGACAACGCGCTGATTAGCGGCGGCATCTACGACGGCCTCCCCGATGGCGGCCAGTGGGGCTTCAGCCATCTGGGCGAATACGGCTGCATGTCGCTCGCGCAGCTCGAACTTCATCAGCCGGAAGAATGGGGCAACGGGTTGCCCGGAACGCTGCGCATTGGCGGCTGGTATCACTCCGGCGATCCGACGGAGGTCGTCGCGAGTCCTCACCCGCGATTGCTAGGGCACAACTACGGCGCGTGGGGCACGTTCGATAAGATGCTCCTCAGCGAGACAGGCGCCGATGGCGATCAGCAGGGGCTGGGCTTCTTCGGTCAGTTCGGCTGGGCGCCCGACGACCGCAATCTTGTCGACCAGCATTACGCCGGCGGCGTTCTTTACCGCGGGCCCATGCATGGACGCGATCTCGACGTCGTCGGCGTCGGCGTGACCAACGTTCTCTACGGTTCCCCGGCTCGGCGGTACTTCGGGCTGACGTATGAAACCGCCAGCGAAGTTTTCTATAAGGCCTACCTCACCGACTCTGTCGCGCTGCAGCTCGACCTGCAATACATCACCAACCCAGGGGGCGCATACCCGGACTCCATTGCGCCCGGCGTGCGGTTTGAAGTGGTGTTGTAACGGCTCGCTGCGATGAGCGACCGTAGAACCGCGCGACGCGTCCCCGCTGCGGATAGCGAGCAGCAAACTCGTCATGCGAATGCCAATTCACACTCGGCGCCGCGCACAGCAATAGCGCTGCTGCGCAACTGGCGACGGCCACGACAAACTGCAATCGACGAGTAACTAGGTGCGTCACGGTGGTGATTACTCGATGAAAGAGGAGAGAATTCCGAGACTCGCGAGTCAATTCGCAGCCTAATCAGGTCCGCCCCGGCATTCAATGAAGATGACGGAGCAGCAACCTTCTCGAGCTGATTTTGGCCCATTTTCCGCTGCAAACGCTACAATCGAGCGCAGTGGGCGAACGCTCGTCGCGCAGCAAAGCGAACGCCAAGCACATCGCCGTCGGCGTTCGTCAACATCTGTCGCTGCGACCGCGCTGTGAAATCTCCTACGACGCGACTCGCCGATAGTTGGGCGTTGATTGCGCGTTGCCACGCGCTCATTCCAGTTGCGGACCAGTGCTGCCGCTGGTTATGGTTTTGCTGGCGGCTAGTCCATTGCTTGGGAGTTCAGTTCAATGCGTCGGCATCAATTTCGATTGTCGCGGCTGCTTTCGTCGCTGCTTGCCGTTAGTCTCTCCAACGCCGCCAGTGCAGAGACGACGTTTACGGACCAGGCGAGCACCGTCCTCGGTGGAGCCGCCCTGAGCGCCCGCAGCGCGTCGCTGGCCGACATCGATAACGACGGCGATCTCGACCTCTTTTTTCAAGGGAGTTCCGGCGCGCGGCAGCTTTACCGGAACAACGTCGTCGGGTCTGGCAACGGCACGCTCGGTTACACGAACATTACTAGCACGCTTCCCTCCGGCTCCTCCGCCATTGGCGATTCGTGGAGCGCCGCCTGGGGCGACTACAACGGCGATGGATTTGTCGATGTGTTCGTCGGCCAAACTAATAGCAGCACGTCCGGAGACGTCCTCCGTAACGGCGGCAACGGGTTCACGAACGTCAGCTCGGCGGTTGGCCTGAACGATCCTGGCTTCCACCAAAACGTCGCCTGGGGCGACATGAACAACGACAATCGCCTCGACCTGATCATTGGCATGGAAGGTCCGGAAAAGCACCAGATCTACCTCCAAGGAGCGGACGGAGACTTCACGCCCGTTGGCGCCGCCAGCAACTTCCAGCAAAACTTCGGCACCAAAGCCTACGGCATGGCCATCGGCGACACCGACGACGACGGCGATCTCGACGTCTACATCTCCACCTGCAACGGCGGCGTCAATCTGCGCAACAACTTTTACGAAAACCAACTAACGGAGACCGGAACGCTCAGCTTCATCGACATCGCCGACTCCAACGGCACGCAAAATATGCCCAATAGCTATCACTCCGAGTTCATCGACTTCGACGACGACGGCAAACTCGACCTCTTCATGGTGGGGGCTGACCAGCAAGAAACCCGCATCTTCCGCAACGACGGCGACAACCAGTTCACCGACGTCGCAGAAATCCTCGGCCACGCCTTACTCTCCGATACCGCCGGCGATCTCAACGGCGGTAAGGCCGTCGACTACGACAACGACGGCGACCTCGATCTGTTCATGCACGACAATCTGAACGTGAATGGCTCGAACCAGGCGCGCAAACTTTATCGCAACGACGGCAACTGGAATTTCACCGACGTCACCACGCTGGCCGGCATGGCCTCGACCAACGAAGGAGCCTACGACAGCACCTGGGGCGATCTCGATCTCGACGGCGATCAGGACCTCGTCGCTGCAACCAACGGTAATTTTCCCGAGCACGTCTTCATCAGCAACGCGGCCGAGAACGGCAACCATTGGCTGTACTTGCAACTCGGCGGGTCGCGAGATAACACGAGCGCGATCGGCGCTACCGTCTACGCCACGATCAATGAGGGAACGCCCGAAGAGCGCACGCTCCGCCGCGAGGCGAACACCAACGCCGGCACTTTCAATCAAAGCGACGTCCCGGTCCACTTCGGCCTCGGCGCCACAACGCAGATCGACGAACTTCGCATCGTCTGGCCCGATGGCCGCACCCAGTGGCTCTACGACGTCGACGTCGACCAATATCTTTCCATCCAGTACGGCGATCTCGACGGCGACGGCGACGCCGATTCTGCGGATCTCGCCGCTTGGAAAACTGACTTCGGCGTCACCGCCGCTAGCGATGCGGACGGCGACGGAGACACGGACGGCGCCGATTACCTCGCCTGGCAACGGGCCTACGGGCTGCATGTTCCGGCAAGCGTGAACGGAAATGTGAGCGCCGTTCCTGAGCCGAACACGGCCCTGGCGCTCGCCGGCGGCTTGGTCGGTGTCGCCGCGACGCGCAGGCGGCTAACCACTCGCTAACACGAGCCGGCATCTCGACTGTGCGCAGCGTTTCAACTCCCTGCGCATGACGCTCGCGCTTTTGCGAAAACCCCTAGGCCGTCAAGACTTACGACTCGCTGAATCGTTGTCCTGCCCTGGCTCCATGCCTATACTCCACTGAGCGCTCGCATTGTCGAGCGTCTTCTCCGGGACAGGCCAGTGGAAGGATGACGGGATGTTGGTGCGCGCAGTTTCAATCGCTTCTCGCGTCACGGTGACAGTGGCGACGATCGCCGCCGTTATCATTCTGTCAGCGAGTTCGACGCAGGCCCAAATGACGCGGGCGCTGGGATTGGACGTCTCGGCATGGCAGACCGAAATCACGACCACTGAGTGGGCCACGCTTAAGCGCCCCACCGATCAGCAGGTTGGCGGAGTCTTCGGCGACGGCCGTGATTTCGTCTTCATGCGCTCAAGCCGCGGTGGCACCACTGGCTTCTATAACCAGAACGACTCCGACAACAGCGATGGTCTGAACACCCTATCGCAGCGTTATGACGATCCTTACTTCGTTCAGAACATTACGCGCGCCACAAACGCCGGTTTGTTTGCCGGCTCGTATCACTTCTCGCGTCCCGACGTCGTCGCCGCGACGCAGAACTCGGGCGGCATTGCTAACACGGGCACGGATGAAGCGAACCATTTCATGCAAATGTCCGGCGCATGGATGCGGCCCGGCTATCTGTTGCCCGTGCATGATCTTGAGGCGGGGGACAGCATCCGCACAGACAACGAGATGGCCCAATTCACCATCGACTTTTCCAATCGCATTTACGACGTATTGGGCATTCGTCCCGCGGTGTACACGAACGGCAATTACGCGGCCTTCGTGATTGGCACCGCGTCGACCGCCTTGCGGAACGAGGTCGTCAACAAGCACCCTGTTTTGTGGAGCGCCCGCTGGCCCAATCAGGCTGATCCAAATTCCATTGACGTCCAAAACGGCCAGCCCAAAGACACCTACGCAAACATCTACGGGCCATGGGATGACTCGGGAGTTACCCATCCCTGGTCTTTCTGGCAATACGCCAGCACGATGAAGCTGAACGGCAATAACAACAAAGCAGCCAACACCGACGTCAACGTCGCCAATGGTGGGATTGAGTTTCTCAAAGACAATCTGGTCCCCGCACTTTGGATGAACGACAACAGTGGCGACTGGTCGACGCTGGCCAACTGGAACAGCGGCCAAACGCCTGTGGCCCCCGTCCAAGGCCCGGGGCAAGTGGCGCGCGTCGGAGCTTTGACGCTTCCCACGCCGCGACTGCCAGGCGCCGCGGGCTCCGGCGTCACCTCGGGTCAGCATGACACCGTCATCCTCGACCGCCCCAACGCGGATATCACCGTCACCATCTCGACTGGTTCGCACAATGTCCGCAAGCTGTACGCTCTGGAGACGCTGAACATCACCGGCGGAACGCTCGACGTAAACTATGTGCCGTCGGCCGATTCGACGCCGATTTCGGCCCAGTTTTCAGCTGCCGTCACCTTGGGCGACGCCAACTTGAGCGTCCACACGCTGCAAGTCGATTCGACGCGTACCTTCACGATCGACGGCGGCAACCTGACGGCGAACAAAATCAACCTCATGCCGCACGCCACGACGCCGGCGAAGTTACTGCTCAACGGCGATCTCGACTTCACTCCGTTGGCCAACGCGGCCGCCGTCATCGGCAACGGCAGCGGCGCCGGACTATCAGGCCGCGTCGATCTCGGCGGAGCTAATCGCACGCTCAACGTCGCCGACGGGACGGCAGGCAACGACCTTGCGATCTCCGTCCCGGTCATCAATGGCGGCCTGACCAAGACAGGCGCCGGAACCCTCGTCCTCAGCGGAGCGAATACCTACGCCGGCGACACCGTCGTCGAGCAAGGTTCGCTCAGCCTGACGACGCCGTTCCTCGCCAACGCCGCCGACGTGAAGTTGCTCGCCGGCGTCTCGCTTCATCTCGGTTTCGCCGGGATCGATCAGATCGACTCCCTCTTCATCGACGGTCTCTCTCAGGCTGTCGGCACTTGGGGCGCCATCGGATCGGCCGCCGACTTCACCTCGCCGCTGATCACCGGTTCCGGTCTGCTGCAAGTAACCGTCGCCGTCCCCGAGCCGTCGATCAGCCTGTTGGCGACGATGGCTGCAATCGGTTGGCAAGTGGCCGCCCCCTTGGTCGTTAAAGCCGGCCGTCGCGTTCAACGCACGTCGCCTCGCGTCGGCGCATGAACTCTCGCATTCTCAGCCCAACCGACGACGCCGAGCCACGCCGCATGCCATCGCAGAAATTCCCGCCAACATGAGTGTGCGCGGCTCCGGCACGCCGAACAGGCTGGCGAATGCATTGGCGCCATTGACCTCGATGTAGGCTGACTTGAAGAACCTGAAGTCGACCACGTCGTTGTCCCCGTCGAAGTCCAGATCGCCGCGTTGAAAGGCGTCGAGTTGACCGAGTCCTGGGAACGTGGTGTAAGAATTCGTCACGAACAACTCCCAATCGCCGGCGGTCGTCTGCCCGTCGAGATTCAAGTCGGCTGAGGCCCCCGTTGCTGGAGCCGCGCTCAGCGCGACGTCCAGCTGATAGAACTGGTTGAGGTTCTGCATTCCCCGCACGCGAACCAAGTAGTCGCCCGGCGTCGACAAATACCTGGCTCCAATCGTCTCCATCTCTCCAACTCCAACCTTGTTCGCCGTTTCGAGCAAGCTGACTGTGGGCGCTGCGTTGAAGAGCTGCAGGATGAGGTCGCTTTGCGCCGCGGCGTTGAACGCGCCTTGTTGCACCGACGTGTAGCTCGGACCGAGCGGCGTCAGTTTGATGTTGGCAAATCCCTGTCCGGCGGTCGTGAAGCGAAACCAGTCGGCGTCATTGTTCCCGTCGATGCCCGTCCAATCGTCGTCGAATTGTTCGACGACCGAATCAGCCGCGTCGCCCCCCACCGAGACGAATCCCCCCAGCGTCACGTTGCCCAACGGCGTCGCCGTGGCCGCGCTGTTGTTCCCGCCGTTGCGTTCGAGCGGATCGCCGTATTGCCGGTTGAGCGCGTAGACGTCGTCGAACTGCAACCCCCAAATATCGGTTCGCAGCCCTCCCTCCATCACTGCCTTGACGCCCGTGTTCTGGGCGTGCCCCAGCCCCACGCCGTGTCCCGTTTCATGAATCATGAGGTTCCGCAGCGCCGCTTCATTCGTGTGCCAGAACGTCGGACGACCGTCGCTCTCGCGCGTCGTGTCGATGCGCATATCGCCGTCGTTCGGAAAGGTATTGTCGGCCAACGCGCCGCCCGGCGTGCCGTCGATATTCTCGCCGCCGATGCGAACGTCCCCTTCCAAACCAGTATCAGTTCCGTTGGCGTTTTGCTCCGCGACGTAAGACATGCTGACGCCCGACACGCGCCCGAACTGCTGGTAAGCCGTGTTCATGACGCCCCACCACGAACGTCCCGTCAGATCCGGAACGCGTTGGGCCGCCGGGACGCTCCACCCGTCGTCGAGATACTGAATCAACTGGCTATTGCCCGAGCGCGAATAGGCTTGTCCGTCGGGAACTAAGCTCCAACGCAGCGTCACCGGATCGCCGCGTTGCAGTCCGCCGCCGTTCACTTGCGTGGCCCCCCAGCGATTGACGATGTCGTAGGCCCGCGCTTGGCTGAAACACGCCATCGTCACGACGCCCGTCGCAAGCAACCGCTGCCAAAGATAGAAGTGTCGTCCTGCCATATTCCGCCTGTTCCTGGTGGGGGGAACGAGCGAATGAGCGCTAGAAATCCCCCCTTGAATCGGCGGCCGCCACGCCGCCCTGCCTCTCTTTTAGATTGGCGCAGACGGCGAGACAAGTTTCAATGAGTTTCTTTGGCGGGCCCAAACTCGCGCAGAACTTCGAATCCCGAGATAGGAGAACTGCTAATTCAAAAAATTAACCGCCAAGGACGCCAAGAGCGCCAAGGAAATGCAGATAACATTCGAACCGCGGATGAACGCCAATAAGGATGATCTGCGTCCATCCGCGTTAATCGGCGGTTCCAGCCCCTTCCTCTTTCCTTCCGTCGTGCCCGTCGTGCCGCCGTGGTTCAATTCCTCACGCATTTCCTTGGCGCTCTTGGCGTCCTTGGCGGTTCAAATGAATTGACTTCGCAAATTTCCTAACTCTATAGAGTAGCCCCCAACGCCGCCGTGACTGAAATCATCGCCTATCACGAAGCGGGGCACGCCCTGATGGCCTACCTGCTGGGGGGCCAAGTCCGGCAAGTCACCATCGAACCCGATCACGACGACGGCCCTCGTCGCGGCGGCGATACGCAAGTCATCTGGCGACGCCCAGCCGACGGCGACAAGGAGTTCGCCAAGAAAAGCGTCCAGGTCCACCTCGCGGGCCCGGTCGCCGAGATGATCTACTCCGGCGAGCCCTATCACCCCGCATTCGTCGCTGAGTGGGCGGCCGACTGGGACGGCGCGTCGCAAGCGGCGACATTGCTGCACGCCGACGATTGGAAGCGACTGCAATACCTCGAGCAGGTCTCTCGGCGCCTCTACCAACAATTCCAGGATGACGAGCTCTGGATGGCCCTCGCAGCGCTCGCCGATAGCTTGCTCGCTCACGAAACGCTGGAGCAGGAGCAAATCGAGGAAGTCCTGCAGGAACTGTTATAAAGTAGGGATGGCAAGATTCCCGCCGCCTCGGCCTGCGTCGCTTCAGCGACCAGGCGAACCCACCCAACGGCCCGCCGCCACGTCGCACCAAGAAATCAACCGCCGAAGGACGCCAACAGGTCTACCCGTTAATGCGACTCCCATCTCCACCGCCGATCCTTTGCCTCCTCTGTTTGGCAACATCCCTCCACAGTTCTAGCGATGCAGCCAACCGTCCCAACATCGTGTTCATCCTCGCCGACGACCTCGGCTATTCCGACGTCGGCTGCTACGGCGGCGAGATTGAAACCCCCAACCTCGACCAGCTCGCCGCCGGCGGCCTCCGCTTCACGCAGTGCTACAACACGGCCCGTTGCTGGCCGACGCGCGCCGCCCTGCTCACGGGGTATTACGCGCAGCAAGTCCATCGCGACGCCCTGCCGCAACTAGGCGGCGGCGGCGACGGCCAGCGTCAGGCGTGGGCGCGGCTCCTCCCCGACTTTTTGCGCCCCCACGGCTACCGCAGCTATCACAGCGGCAAGTGGCACATCGACGGCGACGTCCTCGCCGGCGGCTTCGACCGTTCGCTCAATGTCCGCAATCAAGGCAACTACTTCACGGCGCAGGGCAACACGGTCGACGACGTTCCGGTCAAGCCGGCCGACGACGAGTCGGGCTACTACACGACGATCGCCACCGTCGATCATGCGATCGGCTGCTTGAAAGAGCACGCGGCCAAGCACTCCGACCAGCCCTTTTTCCAGTACGTCGCCTTCATCGCCCCCCACTTCCCTCTGCACGCGCTGCCTGTAGACATCGCCCGCTACCGCGATCGGTATCTCGGCGGGTGGGAGCAGATGCGCGCGCAGCGCTTCGCTAAACAACAATCGCTCGGTCTGCTCAACACGACGCTCTCGGAAGTCGAACGCGACCTCGGCCCCCCCTCGGATCACCCCGACGCTTTCGTGAAGCTTGGCCCGGGCGAGATCAATCGCACCCTCCCCTGGGACGAACTCACGCCCGAGCAGCAGCGGTTTCAGGCGATCAAAATGGCCATCCACGCCGCGATGGTCGACCGCATGGACCGCGAAATCGGCCGCCTCATCGAACAACTCAAGGCGATGGGCGCCTACGACAACACGCTCATCCTCTTCGCCGCCGACAACGGCGCCACCGCCGAGATCATGGTCCGCGACGGCGGCCACGACCCGACGGCCCCTCCCGGCAGCGCCGCCACCTACCTCTGCCTCGGCCCCGGTTTCTCCAGCGCCTGCAACACGCCGTTCCGCCGTCACAAGACATGGGTCCATGAAGGAGGGATCAGCACGCCGCTAATCGCCCACTGGCCCGCTGGCATCAAAGCCCGCGGCGAGCTCCGCACGACCCCGGCTCACGTCGTCGACGTCGTCCCGACGATCCTCGACCTCATCGACGTCGAGAAGCCGACGGAGTGGCAAGGCGCAGCGATTCCCCCCGCGCCGGGTCGCAGCCTCGCGCCCGCATTCGAGAGCGACGTCGTCGTCGAGCGCGATGCTCTCTGGTGGCTCCATCAAGGCAATCGCGCCATCCGCCGCGGCGACTGGAAGTTGGTCGCGGCCCAGGGCGATCCATGGGAACTCTACGACCTCCGGCGCGATCGCGCCGAGTCGAACGACTTGGCGGTCGAGCACCCCGAGAAGGCGGCGGAACTCGAGGCAGCGTGGAATCGACAATTGACGGAGATCAGCAGCATCGCCGCGAAAACCACGCCGGCGGAGAAACGAACGACGAAGAAAGCGATGACTCGTCGCCAGAATCGGGCCGATAATGCTAAAAATGGATACTCAAACGCCGGCAAGTAACTCTCGCCGCTCCTCTACAAAAAAATGGCCGCGCCGTTTGGCAGGTGTGCTTGCGAGGAAGGCGCGGGGCTGCATGCGCCGCTACGAGGATCCTGGGGAGCGCTCTAGGCACTCCGAGTCCGACGTCGGCGGCAAACCAGGAAGGCGCCGGTGGCAAGAATCCAGGCGCTCGGTTCTGGCACGGGAGCCTGAACTCGCAAATCTTGCTGCGCGTTGATCAGCGAGCCGGGGATCGCGCCCAGACCTAACAGCGAAAGCGCCAGGTTGCCGCCATCTCCGTTGCGAATTGGTTGGCCTGCCGCGTTGTAGTCTGGTCGGCTGGCGCTGGGGTCGACCCGCGTGCCGATGTTCATCGCGTAGAGGTCGCCGTGGTCGACGCCATCGCCCCATACATAGAAGGGGATCGTGTAGTGCGCGGGCGTAGAGGAAGTGCTGTGATCGGTGCCGCTGCCGCCGTGATCGGCGCTCAGGACGATCGCCGTGTTCCCGACGAGTCCGGGATCGGTTTCCAGCAAGTTAAACAGCTGCCCCAAATAGCCGTCGACCTTCTTCACGGCGTTCAAATACGTCGTTCCACCCCAGCCAGAGGAATGTCCCGCAATGTCTGGGTCGGCGTAGTGAAGGAATGTGTAGTTGAATTCGGTGGTTCCGAGAGCGGCCAGCATCTGCGTTTGCATCGTCGCCGAGGCGTTTTCCTGGGCGAAGAACGTGTCGATCTTGTCCTTGCCGTTGGGATGCGGGGCGCCATTAGCGGCGTTGTAGCTTTGCTCGTAGATGATGAATTTGCTCTTCGAGGCGAAGTGGGCCGTCGACAGTCCCGCGTCGTGGGCGACGTCCCAGGTGCTCGCCTTATAGGACACGTTCAGGTTGCCGGTGTTGTGCAGCGTCGCTGATGCGGGCGGGTCGGTGTTGGTAACCCAGCCGTGATGCAGCGTGTTGGGCGCGCCCGCAGGCTGCAACACGGGCCGACCGGTGACCATCGACGTATGGTTGGGGAGCGTGATGGTATGGGTGAAGTCCGTGCGGGCGTTGTTGGTCCAGGCTCCCTCCGTCTGGAACCGCTTGAAGTGTGGCGCCATGTCGGTGTCGATCAGTTGCTGCAAGAAGCTTGGCCGCAAGCCGTCGACGCTGATGTGGACGACATGTTCCGCCGCCTCGGAAGTCGTGGCGAAGGCGATCGACAAAGACGCTAAGCAGGCGATGACTTCCTGCAGCCGAAAGATGGTCGTTGTCCCGCTGAAATAATGTTTCATTGGATCACTCTGTGACTGCGAGGAAGATTGAGGGCGCCTCGGCTTCTCAAGGCGACAAAGCTGGCCGATGGAGCTTTTTTGAATAGACGCGGCTCCGCCAGGCGAGTCCGACGGCGTAGCAAGCTACGCCAATGTCGGGACGCCTGCGCGGCAAACCTGCGGTGCAACTGGCGGCTTAGTGGCGGCTTGAGAAATCCGCAGTCAGATTGTCAGACTCACGACTCGCCCTTTGCCGGCGAAGAAGAGTCAAGCCCAACCCGCATGCCAGGAGTGCCAATGAACTCGGTTCCGGCACGCCTCCGCTGATCCGGATGTCGTCGATGCCGAGGAAGTGGTCGGACGTGCCGTTGTCATTCCAGTCGTGCCAGCGAACGTAGAACGTTCCGCCGTCGGGCACGGCGCTGGGGAGCGTAATGTTCGCGGTGACGACCTGGCGGTTGGCGGGCAAATTACCGTTCAAAGCCGTGGGATTTGCGGCAGCCCCGCCTTGATGGGGCGCTGTGAAATCGAGGCTGGAATAGTAAGTGAAGCCACTGGTGGCGGAAGTGGAACTGACCAGGACGCGAAGCATTTCCGGTCCGCTGGTCGAGGTTCCTTGGGCCTGATTCCATTGTTCGCCGGCGTACGCGACGGTGACGTCGCTGAGCGGAGCTCCCGTGGTGTTGACGACGGCCACTTGGAAGACGTGATCGCCGGAAGGCGTGGTTCTAGGATACCCTCCTGGGGCCCGGTCGCTGTCGCCCGTCAGGCCAAGATTCATCACTCTCCCAACGTTGGGATTCGGGTAAGCGCTGCCGTCGCTTACCAGAATGGGCATGTTCGTGAGCGAGAGTCCATTGCCGGCATAGGGCGCGAACGCCAGCCGGTTGGAGCTGCTTTCAGCACCGAGATAACCCGCCGACCAGCCCGCCGGCAGGGTCGTGCCCGCGGCGCCCATGCCGTCGAAGTTTTCGGTGTAGGCGAGCGGGGCCGCGGAACTGCTCGAAGCGGCAAGGATTGCCAACGCAGCGGCACAGAAGCACGGAACGCGTCGGCTCAGGAACTGGATGCGCAGCATCCGATCCGAGATCTTGCTCATGAGACCCTCCAAAGGTGCGAGTAATAGAAGAATCAGCCGAACGGCAATCAGAAGAGAAAAGAGTCAGCAGGCAACAGAGTTACCGTTGACATTCAGGACATGGCCTCGCCAGTCAGATAAGTCGCGATCTCCGCCTAGGACGGCGATGGGCCGACATGATTCTAAGTGCTCCCAGTGCCAGATCCTATAACAAGGTCATGATGAATTGCTGCCAATCAGAAGACCTTTCGCGCAGGTGGGCAGAGCAAGAGACACTGTGGCTGAAGACCCCAAGGCGGCACGCGCGGGAGCCAGTTGGCAGACGATTGGCGTTAACTGCGACAGTCGTAGGGTGTTGATGGCAAAGGTTTTGCAACCTATTGCGTCATCGCTCTAGGGGGATGCGAGACCATCCCCGAACTCCTCGTGGATGGGCTTATGGGGCATCGCATGAAAGGACTGCAGGGCATTATCGTGTCAACTGCATGGGTAAGAAATCCCCGCCAAGGGCGACTGGCAAATATGTTGCCCGCTGCGTCACACGACTCGATCCAAGTAAGCTGAGGACGAGGGGGCACTGGCGTGTCGCCATTGCCGGTATGGACGTTTTACGAAAGAACTGTCAAGCTGCGCGAGTCTTTCAATCCCCCTGGATACCGCATGCCCGACGAACTCCCCATCACTATCCGCCATTTAGCCACGGTTGGCTGGCAAGTTCTCTTGGATGGTGATCAGTGGCATACGTGCCGCAAAGAGCAAGACGCCCGCTATATCTCTCACAACGTCTTGATCGCCGACGCCGTCCTTAAAGGCGAGCGAACCGGCAAAGAAGTTGCCAGAGAGCTCGACGAAGCAGTGGTGATGATTGGTCACCAAGTCGGAGAGTGCGCCGCCGGTCGACTGATGAAAGAGGCGGCGGCCATGGCTCGCGGTGAAGCTCGTCCGCTCGCTACTCAAGCGAGCGAGGTCGTTGATGCCAACTGACCCGCATGACTTGCCAGAGTCGTTGTCTGCGGAGCTGAAGGCGAATGGCTTAAAACTGGATCGCATCATCGAGCTCCTGGAACAATTCCAATCGACGGGCGAGCGAATCGGCGGCGTGGTCGATCAGATCAAGATCAATACCGCCAAGCCCCGGCAATCGGCTTAGCCCCAAGTCAACTCGGAGTTTTCGTGCAGAAGCTAGAACACCCTCGTCAAATTCAGATCGCCGGCCGGCACGTTCAGTGTGAGAGCGCGGACGATCGAACGCTGCTCATGCAGGCGAGGTCGATTGAGGTCGATCCCGCTTCCGCCGCGGGCATCGCGGAACTTCAGTTGTATCTCATCAAAGACGCCTGCCAGCGGTATTCTCTTGGCAAGCATCAGCGACTCGTCAGCCAAGCCATTCAACGGTCGAGACGATGACGTTCGGCGTGCAATCCATGGAACCATCCGCCAACGAACTGCAAACTTCGCGCGAGACCGCTTTTCAGCGATTCCGATCGGCGGCAGCCGTGATGTGCTCCGCTAGAAATACAGCGCAGGAGCACGACCGCTTGGCACATGCAGCGACGACAAACGAAGAGGCTGACGAACAACGGGGGATGGCGGCGCAAAGTTGGGCGGACTGGGGCGGAGCCAATCAAGAGTTTCTGGACGCCACAGGCGACTACATGATCGCTGTTGATAAACTTCAACGCCTAGGCATGCAGTGACGCAAACGCGATCGAGTACAGGGCTCCGCCGCAGTTCGACATGATCGTTCCGCACATGCAACTTCGGCCGTCCACGCTCCGCGCCATTGTGCTGGAGTTCGTCACCCGCGACGGAACGGATCATTCAATCGTCGAGACGCGGGTCGGCCAGATCCTAGCTCAATTGTCGGCCGAACTCGTTGAACTCGATTTTGACGACGCAAGCCAAAGTTGTAATATCGTGCTCAAGTCGCACAGGTGACGCGGCGGAGGTCGAACGATGCGTACGCTGACTGCGATCACGATTCAGATCGTGCTGTGGCTGCTGATGTGGACCGGCGCAGTTTCGCTGATTTCCACCATCGACTGGATCATTGAGCCCGAACGCCGAGGCCATTGGATTCGGGCGCTAGGAGTTGCAACGCTGGCCCTGTCGCTGCTGAGCGCGCTTTGGCTGATCGCGTGACGATCGGCGCTAGCGACAAGACCGCGGGCAACGGCCTGTTTATCGGCCATGTTCTTTGATTGTCAGACTGTTGCTCTGCTGGGCGTGCTATAGTGCAGGCCGCAGGAGCGAACGCCGAGGTTCTTAAAGGTTTGCGGCAACTGCGAAACTGGGCGCTGCGTGGTGCGATTGATCATGCAGCGCTTTTTTTATGCGCCGAAGCTTCCTCCAACGCGAAACGATCTTATGAAACGCGAATCAGAATGGTCCTCGGACGAATTCCGCCTACTCCTTAGCAACCCCGAGTTGACCGACATGCAACTCAGTGACGGTCAGCTCGGGCGGGCCGCCGCGGCAATCAACTGGGTGCGGAGCGCAGTTCACGATTTTCACTTGGGACGCGAACAAAGCATCTTATCGGCGGCGATGCGCGGGATCTTATCGACCCGCGAGCAGAAGTGGATCTGCCCGCTCTGCCGTAAAAGCCTCTGAAAATTTTTAAGCGGCCGCTAGAAATAGAACGACCGAGAGCGCAGTGGAGGTTACTTTGAAGTGATGAACATATGGCAAGCTATTGAAAACTGGTCGCTGCTTCAGAGAACGCTTGGTATCGGCGCTATTCTCATCGCATTCGCACTGTGGCGATTCCCCCATGCGTTCAGCTCCATGCTACGCGCCCTCGCCAAGCGGACTGGGTACGTTTCTCGGCGGAGCGCCGAAGAAGCTCGACTCGAGCGATTGCGTAACCTCAGCCCGCCCAATCGGCGCAAGCGAATACATTAAGCAAATCAGCTCTGTTCGACCGTGATGACTGCAAACGCTCCAATGACTGCACAAACAATCCAGCCTGCTGACGGAAATGGCGCGTTGAGCAGGTACGAAAGACTCGCAGCCGTTGCCACTGAACCAATGATAATGCTGGCGATGAGACTGCCCTTGATCATGCGACATTCCGTAGGACTTTGGATCGCTAGCGAAGGATCGCTAGCTAATTTGCCGTGAGGGTACGAACGAAACGCTAGCTATTCGAAGGCGACGGCAATCACGCGCGGGTAGTCGGCAGCCTCAGGCCGAAAGTCAACTCGCGTTCTCTTCGCGAGTTCTCGAACTGACCAACGTGCTCTAATCGCCAACGTCAGTACCGCAATCGCGGCAGCATCGGGATCGCCCGGAAGTCTTTCCAGAGAAAAAGGGCGTTCGGTCAGCATGACGCGATCTTTCGAAGGAGGCAGGAGCACCATGCCCCCACCCTAGAGCATTCCAGATTGGACGCCATGCTAATAATCAGCTGGCAGTTTGCAATTGCAGATTTGTCACACTCGCAGCGTTCTAAACAGCGAATGCGGCGCGCGGATCGAGAAATCTAACGGGTCAGACAAATCTAACGGGTCAGGACTCATTGTCGCCCGCTTCGTCCAAGAACCTCACCTGATAGACGTGCTCTTGACCCGACGTTCGGTCATGGTCGTGGTAACGCATCGTACGCGTGGCTATGACCCACCGCAGGAACTGGCTCATCGCGCCGTTCTGCGCGGGTCTGACGACCAGATGCTAGTGGTTCGGCATCAGTTGAAAGCAGAGTAACTGCAGGTCGTAGCGTGCGAGTCCTTCTGCAAGAATCCGTTCGGAGGCTTCGTAATCGGCCTGTCTGCGAAAGAGGCGCCCGTCCTTTGCCGCGGTTTAGGGCATATGGTAGAGTGCGTTGGCTTCATCGGCGCGTGGCGGTCGGGGCATGCCGACATATTGCCATCTATTAAATAGACAATCAAGCATTGAGTCCCGACCCCTTTGGTCAGTGTTCTGAGCCGAATTGCCATCGCCTACTTAGTGCCAACGCGCACCCTCCGACGAATACGCATAGCGTCAGCGTCCCAGGTTCCGGAACGGGCGCGGCAAAAGAAAGGTCGAGTGGAATACCCGGCTGTCCGCTCACGAAATCGCCGAGAAACGTACCGCTGGGAGAATACTTCTTGATAAAACCTTGCGACGCAAACTCGACGCCGCCGCCGACATAGAGAACGTCGTCGGAATCAACTGCAATAGATTGAATAAAGCCAACTCCGGAGACAATGGTTCCAAGCGGAGCGCCGCTGCTGGAAAATGCAACGACAGACGAATTGTTGATAACGGCGTACACGCTACTTTGGCTGTCGAGCGCCAGAGAATTCAGCTTCCCCCCTGTTGCAAATGTGTTGAGCAACGTGCCGTCGCTGCCGAAGCGTTGGATGCTGGAGTTAACGGTCGTCAAGTAAACGTGCCCGTCCCTATCGATTGCCATGTCGACGTGAACGCCGGGCGCAGCAGCTGCAAACATGCCGAGTTGGGCTCCATTGCTTGCATACTGCTCGATGCTGCTCGTTAGGTTGGGACGGAACATATCTGTGGTGGCCACGAACAAGTTGCCCGCAGCGTTGAAAGCGACTCCCCCGCCGTATAGCGGTAGCGACGCCGTTGCAAAGACGCCTTGCGGAAGTCCCGCGGAGCTATATTTTTGAATTTGCGCCGACGCTAGAGAGACAACGTAGAGGTCGCCGTTAGGATCGATAGCAACAGCAATCGCTAAATCCGAAAAATTGAGGTCGACTTTGGGGACCGAGTCGCGATAGATCTCGACGCGAGAGAATTTCTGGCCTGGAGCGTCAACCCACGACGCCAGCAGATTATCTGCGAATGATGGCCGGCTACATGAACACGCTACGACGCCGAGTAGCACAAAAACTGATCCTCGGAAGATCTTCATCATTAGGCTGCTCCAAGCAAGACAAATAAATATGAATACAGAAGGATACACGATGCGTCGCCTTCACGTGCTAGATCATACCGCCGACACTGGACCGACGCCATGATTTTGGAAATGGTTCATCGCTGCTGTACTCCATGGGGAGTCTGGTGCCTTCACAGTGGGGTGGTTGGTTTAAGCTGCCGCCTTACGGCCCCACCGCCTTCCCCGTCAACCCAGCAACTACCGTCGTGGCGATGATCGCCGAGGAATCTAAGGGGGCAGGACTCATAGTCAGTAAAGGGTGACCTGCCTCCGCCTCTCCGCTCCGCTGCGAGAGAATTTCTCCACCCCGCCAAGGCTCGCAAGAATTCTCGCAGCTACCTGCAGAAAGTGGCCGCGCGACCTGTTAGGTTGCAGTAGGTCAGGCCTCCCAGCCTGACGGCGCCATGGTGGACGTAGTTTCCGCCGCGGACTTCGTCAGGCAAGAACGCCACCAGCCGATCTTTGACAATTCAACCGACTCGTTCCCACGCTCCGCGTGGTAACGCACCCCTCGCCGCTCCGCGGCGCGACCCAAGCGTGCGTCTGGCAATCGCGCACCGCAAATCGTCTGCAGCCTCCAGAATTGCTGACGCATTTTTCAAGTATGCCAACAAAAACGAGGCGCCGCAGTTGGCAGACTTGGCAGACATGGCAGACTCGCAAAAAGCAGACGTTTTTCGTGGGCCAAGCGAACGAGCCCCAAAAAACCTGCAGAAAAGGGCGGCCGGCTCGCGTGCCTGACCTGCGAAAGGCCCTGACGCCATTCGTCTGTGGTGCGTTGCTGCGGCGACGCATTTCTCCGCAGTACGAGCTTCTCGCCGAGCCGCGAAGCGTCCAACCGCTCACCCCTCCCGGCTCCAGCCTCGGCCACCCGAACCCCAAACGTCGCCGACGCTTAGGGCGAGTTGACCCGGTTACGCCGGCGTCTAGAATGGCCCGATAGCTTGCGGCAGGGAGTGCCGATGATAGCTGACGCGTGAACCAAAACTTCACGATCAGCGTACCAGCGGAGGTTGTTTTGCCGGCGTCTTAGCCCCCGGTTCTTCAAACCGGGGGGCTCGGTTCCTCCAAAACCGGGTCAGGCGCCCACCACACTCCCCCCTAGCGCGTTCCCGCCACTATGGAAGCCCACCAAACCTCCCCCATCCTGCCCGCCGGCCTCCGCTTCCTCACTGCCCTGCCGGTCTACAACGAAGTCAACCACGTTACCGAGGTCTTGGACCAAGTGACGCGGAACGCCCAGGACGTGTTGGTCGTCGACGACGGTTCGTCCGACGGTACCCGCGAATTGCTGGCGACCCGCGACGACGTGATCGTCGTTTCACACCCGCAGAACCGCGGTTACGGCGCCGCCCTCCACACGGCGTTTGATTACGCGATCGAGCATGGTTACGACGTGCTGGTGACGATCGACTGCGACGGCCAGCACGAACCGCAACTGATTAGCAGCCTCGCCGCGGCGTGTGCCGACGTCGATATGGTTTCCGGCAGCCGTTACCTGAGCCTCGACGGCACCGTCGGCGCCCCACCGATCGACCGGCGGCGGATCAACGTCCAGGTGACCGACGAACTCAACTGCCGGCTCGGCCTGCAGCTGACCGATGCCTTCTGCGGGTTTAAGGCCTACAAAGTCGAATCGCTGAAGCGGCTCCAGCTCACCGAAACCGGCTACGCGATGCCGCTGGAGTTTTGGGTCCAGGCAGCGTTCCGAGGGCTGAAGATTGTGGAGGCCGCCGTGCCGCTCGTCTACCTCGACGAGAAGCGGAGCTTCGGCGGGGCCCTTGATGATTCTGCCAAGCGGCTCGCTTACTATCATGCGGTGATCGATCGGGCCGTGAAGGCATGTGCCGAGCGGCAGCCGTCGAACCCCCTCGCCCTGCCTCGCTGCACCGAGCAGTATCAGGGTTGTCCCTCCAGTTGTTCCTGAGCTGCCGTGGCCCAATACGCTCGCTATCGTGCGCCGGCCGAGAGCGGGCAAAAGCTCATCGCCCCCCCGTGGGGCGAGTTGTGCCGCATCGTCGCCGGCAACGTCGCTTGGCGTCGTGAAACGCCGCTGACGGTGCTGGGTCGGCCGCTCAACGACTTTGCCGTCGACGCGCGGCGCGAGATCCTGGAGCGTGCGGCCGGATACGTTTCGACGTACAGTAGTCCCCCTCCCTTGAAGGGAGGGGCTAGGGGAGGGATTTCCCCCAGTGATGCCGAAAGCCAAAGCGAAAGAGTTCGCGCAGCGCTTGCCGGCGGGATTTGCAGTTCGCCGCTGATTGTTACCGGCCATCAGCCGGAGCTTGTCCACCCCGGCGTCTGGGTGAAGAACTTCGCCGCCGCCGCGTTGTGTGCTTCGAAAGGCGCCGTTTCGCTCAACCTGGTGATCGACGGCGACGCCTGCCGCACGACGGCGATTCGCGTCCCCGCCGGGACGCTGGAGGAGCCGCGCTGGGAATCGGTCGAGTTCGACGGCCCCGCCGACGAGATGCCGTGGGAGGAACGGACGATCCTTCATCCTGAGCAGTGGCGATCGTTCCCCACCCGCGTGGCCGCCGCGTCGAAGAACCTGCTGAGCGATCGGATGCTCGACGAGTGGTGGCCGCTGGCGATGGAGCGGGCCGCCGCGACAGGGCGGATCGGTTTGGGGCTCGCCCAGGCCCGACATCTAGCGGAGATCGAGTGGAGCCGCCGCAACCTGGAACTTCCGCAAAGCGAGATGTGCCAAACCGCGGCCTTCCGACGGTTCACGCTCCACCTGTTCAACGAGCTCCCCCGGTTCGTCACCTCCTACAACGACGCCCTGGGCAAATACCGCCGCGTTCATCGGCTCCGCAACCACGCCCAGCCGGTGCCGAACCTGGCGGTCGACGGCGATTGGTTCCAAGCCCCCTACTGGGTTTGGTCGGCCGACGCCCCGGGCCGCCGGCCGCTTTACCTCCGCCGCGATGGAGCGGGGTTCGTGGCCACCGACCGCCAAACCTTCGAGCGCCGCCTGCCGTGCGTTTGCGACGATGGCGGCGACCGGGCGCTGGCCGAGCTGGCGACGTGGGAAGCCGAGGGTCTTAAACTCCGCTCGCGGGCGCTCGTCACCACGATGTTCGCCCGCTTGGCCGTGGCCGATCTGTTCATCCACGGCATCGGCGGCGCCAAGTACGACGAAGCGACCGACGCCATCTGCGAGCGGTTCTTCGGCACGGCTCCCCCGGCGTTTGCGGCCATCTCGGGGACGCTCCACCTGCCGATCGCCCGCACCGCCGGCGACGCCGGCTCAGCGCAGGGGCTGCAGCAGCGGCTCCGGGAGCTGACATTCCATCCGGAGCAGCATGTCGACTTCGCCGCTCCTGGCGCTAATGGCGAGGTGGCCGCAGCGGCCGAAAGCAAGCGTCGCTGGCTCGCCGTTGCGAAGAGCCCCGCCAATGCCGGTGAGCGGCATCGAGAGATCGCGGCGGCCAATCTGGCCCTGCAGCCGTACGTCGCCGGCGAGCGAGAGTCGATTGAACGCCGCCTCGCCGCTGCCAGCGAGCGGACGCGGGCCAATCGCGTGCTGAATTCCCGCGAGTACGCTTCTTGCCTATTTCCCCGCAAATTGCTTGAGCAGTTTTTGCTGGATTTCCCGGTCTGAGTGCTATACGCTCTGGAGGTAGGGCAGCCGAGCCAACTTCCGCGCACTCGTCTTTTCAACGCGCGGTTACTTTCCGGAACAGAAAGTAGGGCCATCGCAAGCATGTCCGCGCCAGCGAACCGCCATCACGGAGAAGCGGATCCGAGCGACGTTCAGTCGCCGCCCGCTGTGGCTTTCCCGCGCCTTAGCGCCAGCGGTCGTCCTCCATCGACCCGCTACGACCGCACTGCCGTGCGAGAACTGCCCTACGGCGGGCGGATCGTCACCGCCAACGCCGGCGATCATCCGTTGGTCGTCCAGTTGCTTACGCACGCGAGGCAAACGGCCGTCGCCGACGATTTCCAAAGTCGTCTCGACGAACCTGGATATCGCCCGAGCAATCGGTTGCTTGTCCATCGCGAGAAGGAGTTGCTGGCCCATGTCCACGTCGCAAGCCACATCGCGTGGTTCGACGGGCAACGGATGCCGGTCGTGAAGCTCGAAGATTTCGCCGTCCTGCCGGAGTACCGCGAGTCGGCGTACGATCGCGATCTGCTGGGGGTTGCCGAGCAAATCGCGGCGGCCGAGGGGGCGGTCCTCGGGCTGGCGAACGCCGACCGACATGCCTGGTTTGAACGCCAAGGCTGGAGTCCCCTGCGCGGCCAAGGGCACACTCGCGCGAACGCCCGCGCGGTGCTGGCCTACCTCGACGCCCAGGAGCGGGCTCGCAAACGTCGCAAAGGAACGCTCGACGTGCGTACGTGGCGCCACTTCGAACTCGACGCCGTGCGCGCCGTTTACGAATCGACCGCCGCCGAGTTGTGGGGTCCCCTCTTCCGCTCCGAAGAATGTTGGCAATGGCTCATCGGCCGCAAGGCGCAAGATCAGGTTTTGCTCGCTGTGGAAACGAATGGCGCCCCGCCCGCCAATGGCGACAGCGGCGTGGGGCTCGTCGGCGAAGCGGCCGGATACGCCGTGGTCCGCGGCTCGTGCATCGTTGAGATGATGACGCTCGCCAAGTTCCCGACGGCTCGCGTCCAACTGCTCGCCCGCGCCTGCCGCGACGCGATCGACCGCGACCACCACTCGATTTCGCTCTACACTCCGGCGAGCGATCCGCTGCACGAGTTGATGGTCACCGCCGGCGGAGCCTGGATCAGCGACCGCAAAGAAAACGGCCCGCGGCTGCTCATGAGGCTTCTCTCCCCCGAGCGGTGGGTCGAACGCTGCTATCCTCTCTGGCGACAACGAGCGCACGATGCCGGCGTCCCGCGGCCCACCGAGATCGGCATCGCGACGACCGACGCTTCCTATCGCTTCACGCTCACGCGCCGCAGTGCGCGGCTCGAACCGATGGGCGATCGGCCGGCCGATTGGATCGAGTGCGATCGGCCAACCTTCGAATCGCTGCTGGCCGGGAATCTGGCGATCAACGAAGCCGTTGAACAGCAGTCGCTGCGGCTCTCGAGTCCGGAACTCAAAGCAACGCTGGCGGCGCTTTTCGTTCCGCGATTGTTCTGGCAATCGCCGCTGGAGTTCATGCGGCTTTAAGGCCCTGTGGCGTGGAGGCTTCGCAAGCACTTCCGGACTGGTCGCTTAAGCGACCAGTCCGATGGGGGCCGCATACTCGCCTACTCGTTGAAGTACCTGCTCACGCTTTTTCCGATAGGTATCCCGCGCTTGATTGGAAGTATCGCGACCGCCGCTTCACGATCACTTCTTCTTCGGCCGCCGAGTGTTGATCGCGCAGATCTTGCAAGCTCGCCTGGCAGCAGCGGCATTCGACGACTTCTAAATGAAAGCGCAGGTACTCTTCATGCTCGGCGTCGAGGACGCCGAGGAGATGGCTGCCGAGTTGCTCGCGCGTCGGGCAGCTGAGCCGGTGGCGGCGCCAGATGGCTCCCAGCGAGTGGACGCCTGCATCGCGGCGGCCGACGGCAGCGGCCAGCTGTTTCTTGAGCGCTTCGTCCTCGCGCAGCGCCGCTTCCAATTCCGCCATGCGGGCTGGAGGGAGTCCTTCGTCGAGGAAGGCGTCGAGATCAGCGTCGGTGAAGGGCATCAATCGTTCTTCTAAATTGAAATACGGAATACGTCTAACACAGAGGACACGGAGATCACAGAGAAGAAAATCAATTTAGAAGCGACGCGGAATTTCAAGCCTACTTGTCTTTCTCTGTGTCCTCTGTGCTCTCCGTGTTAAATCTCTTGAATGAATCCGCCGCTATTCATGCAATTCGGGAAACACATCTTCGCTCAACCGCTGCTGTTTGACGAACTTCCGCAGTCGTTCGAGGAAATCGAACTTGAAATTCGCCACTTGTTGCTCCGTCAAACCAACGTGCTCAGCAGTCGCCTTGTTAGTCGCGCCGACTACGAACAGCAGTTCCATCACCTTCACTTTGTCCCAATCGCCGGCGGCGCGCCAGCCTTCAAGTTGCCGCCCAATCGCTTCAGCCAACGCTTCGTCTTCCATCTGCCGGCGTTCGCCGCTGCGGGCGATGCTGCTGGCCGGACGGGCGGCGCCGCGCGGTTCCCAGTTGCCGCCGCTGCCGTCGGCCGACGAAAGCGGAATGGCGGGCCGACGTCCCTCGCGGCGCAAGTGATCGGTTAGCTTGTGGCTCGCAATGGTGAAGAGCCAACTCTCCAGCGGCCGCCGCGGATCATAGTTCGGCAGGCTGGTGAGAAAGCCAATGAACGTCTCTTGCACGACGTCTTCGCTGGCGGCGCGGCGGCGGAGGCGGCTGTCGACGAACGACAGCAGACGCCCTTCGTATTGAGCGATCAGATCGCTCCATGCCTCGGGCTTGCCGCGGCGGATAGCCTCGACCAGGATCGCGTCGGGGTGGGCGGAGGTGGGCATTGTAGGTCAGGCGCGGGCGCCTGACGTGGGGCTCTCGTTGGAGTCGGTTTTGGGCGTCGGGAATTGGCGAAGTCGGATCGATCCGTCAGTCGAAGTTGATTCCGCTTCGTTTATTTGCCCGCCACGACGAATAGCGTCAGCACCGTGATTATGGCCGCGGGGACGCCGAGAAACAACCGTTTGGTGTAGTAGCCGCGGGTCCAGGTATCGACTTTCAGCAGACCAAACAGGGTCGCGATGCTCGCCAAGACGCCGCCGCCAATGAGCGTGACGTCCAGTAATCCCTCCTGCCGGGAATAGGAACGGGCTCGATCAATCAGCAGGGCGTCTTGCGCCTCGTTGAATTCCACGAGCGAATAAGTTTTCCTCATCTCACCGACGGAGCTGTCGATCACGTCGACGTACTCATCAGTGCAAAGTTCGCGGCGAACGTAATCGCCGCCCAATCCTAAGTCTGCAAGGCTGGCGGCGCCATTGCGGCGCGTCGCAGCACCCGATAGTTCAGCGGCGCGATTCAAAGCCAGATTCTGCATTTTCTCGTCGGCGTCTTGGCGACACTCTTCTGCCGTCAGGTAGGGATCGGAAATGACGACGAACTTGCGCACGTTCCCAATCTGCTTGGGGGGATTCAAGACCCAGTCAGGCTTCGGGAGGGCGGCGATCGATTCAGCGATCACTAGATTCGCTGCATCATGCTGCGGTTGCGGAGTCGTTGTACTAACAGTCATCGCGTCGGCGCTGTGCGCGAACGGATCGGCAGCCTCTTGCGGCGCCGGCGCCGCAACGGCGGCCGCGGCGGACGTAGCCTCAGCGCTCGCAGATTGCTCGTTCGTGGCCAAAGCCTCGACGGCCGCTTGGTGCAGTTCCAACTGTTCTTGTTCGCTCACCGGCATGCCGAGAATCGACTTCGCGGCGTTCACCAGCCAGCCTTGCGTGAACGGATCGGCGCCAGGAAGCGACGCCGAGAGAATCACCTTGGCGGCTTCGGTCAGTTCTTGGGGTGAACTGGGGCCGACGCGCGGTGCGTCGCTCGTGGCGGTTTCGGCGACTTGTTCAAGATTGATTCGCGGCGCGGTGAGCTTCTTCCACATTTCCTCGATCGACTCGCCTGCCATGATAGGCTGCGGTGGTACGGGCGCGACGGGAGGCGGGGCGGCGATCGATTCTGCGTCGAAGATTTGCGGCATTGGCGTCACAATTTCAACAGGGGCTTGGAAGTGACGCTCCACTCGAACGGTGAAGAAGCCGAAGAACATCATGCCAACCAACGCCATGCCCAAGAGGAAGAACCAACCAACCGGACTGGAACTCGATTTTGGGCGCAGCATGCGGCTCATCAATCCGACGCCGAATGCAAGCAACATGACGAGCACAATAATGGCCATGAACGACAGCTTCCCACCGGCGATTTCAGTTGGACCAATCGATTGCATCTCAGACCGCCTTCTGCGCCAGCTCCCGGCGCTGGCTTGGCGACAGCCAAGGACTCGACAACTGCACGGTGAACGCGATCGCCGCCGCTAACAGCATCCCGGTCGGCTGCGGGAACCACCACAGGAAGGTGAGCGCCCAGCCAATGAACCCGGCGAAGGCGATCGACCAGAGGCTGACGCGGCTCGGCCGCGTCCATTCAGCCAACCGCCACCATCGCATCGCGACGAACAGGAAGGCGAAGTACGCGACGTACATCGTCAGCGGGACGATGACGCTGCCTGCATTGTAGGCGGCGTGGATGCCGTCGACATTCCAGCCGAACATCTCGTGAAACAACGTGTCGTTGGGGCTGGGCGAAAAATCATTCGACGCGGGCAAGCTGACGTAAACCGAATCGGCAATCATCCAAGCGGCCACGCCGACCAGGGCGCCGGCGAGCAGATTAAAGAATCGGAGCGGGGCGTGATCCTCCAAACGCCCTTCGATCAGCTGGCTCGGGACGATCATCGCCCAGCTGGCCAGCGAAATCACGACGGCCATCCAAAGGTAGAGCTCAGACTGTAACGCAGGCGCCATGACCAAACAGGCCAGCAGCGCGGCCACAGGTCCGACGATGCCGGCCGTCAACATCGATCCCAGCACTGAACTGGCCCGTTGCCGAGCCGGCTGAGTTTGCAACTCCTGATAGGCTGCGTGACGCCAGCTCGCTTGGCCGCGGCGGCGCCACGGATGCTTGGTCGAAACCGGGTGCGGCGCGCTCGCTGGCGGAGCTTGGTTGGGGGCCTGTTCCATCGCACTCGCGTCGGCCAGGCCGTTAACGATAGGAGCGTCTCCGACGGCGGCTGACGAATGGTTGCCGCCAACCACTTCCAGATGAACGTTCGGATCGGTCGTGGTCGCTTGCACCACGACTCGAATGATTCGATACAGACAGTAAGGAACCACGAAGGACGTCAACAGCGCCATGACGACAGGCCACACTTGCGTCACGGCGACGAACAAACCGACCAGGAACGCCAAGCGCCCAACGACCGGCCATTGATCGTAGTTCAAGTCGCGACGGGTCGATTTCCATACCGATTCGACGCCGTGCCACACTGGCTCCGGATCGCGATGGAGGAAGGCCACCAAGCTATCGTTGCGAACTGGATTTGCAGCGGCAGCGGGCCGATTCGCTGTCGCGTAGTTTGGGCCATTGAAGCCGTTCGCCGCCGGGGAGGCTGCGAACGTCGGCGCCGGCTGCGGACCGCGATCGACGCCGCGGAGCAGTTGCACCATCTCGGCGGCGCTATTGATCCGTTGTTCGGGATCCTTCGCCATCGCCCCGCGGACGACCGTGCGGAACGGCTCGTCGAGCCGTTCCAGCTTCGGCTCAGCGGTGAGGTGCTTCATCAGCACTTCGCCGACGCTCTCGCCTTCGAACGGCACGCGGCCGGTGATCATCTCGTACAAAATGATGCCGAGGGCGTAGGCGTCGATCTCGCGACCGTAACGGCCGTTGGCGATTTCGGGCGCCATGTAGTGGACGGTGCCGACGCTCTCGGTCTGCCCGCTACGACGACTGCAGGAGATGAACTTCGAGAGGCCGTAGTCGCCGATCTTGACGATGCCGTCGTCGGCGAAGATGTTCGCCGGCTTGAGATCGCGATGAACGATGCCGTGATCGTGGAGGTAGGCGACGGCCGCGCAGATCCCTTCAAACCAGCGCATCGCTTCGGCGACGGGCATTCCTTCGGGATAGCGGTCGATGGCGTCTTCGAGCGATTCGCCCGAGACGTACTCCATGACGACCCAGCGATCCTCGTGCTCGTCCGACTTGATGTCGTAAAGGGCGACGAGATTCGGGTGCTTGAGGTTCAAGCAATGGGTGACGCCGCGAAGCTCGACTTCGAGATTACGGCGGATCAGCTTGAGCGCGACTTCTTTGCCGGCGTCGCTGACAGCGAAGTAGACTTCGCCGAAGCCGCCGCGGCCGACGCCGCGCTTGATCGTGTAACCTTCCAACGGTCGCGAGCCGCTTGGGTAGGTGAACCGCATCGGCGGTTTCACTTGCAAGTCGACGTCGTCGGATTGGACGGGGGATGGATTCATTTCCAAAAGTGCGGCCATAGCGGTGGGGAGAGCGGTCGACTCAAAGCTGTCAGCGCTCAGCCGGCAGCGTTTAGCAACACGTACTCAACTTTCCAAGGAAAGAGGACAGCCTTCGATTCACTTCTTGCGTCTGTTCCGAGAGCCGTAAAAAGCGTTCGTCAAACTCGTCTCGTTGCTGGTGGTTGACCGCTAATTCGCTCCATTGTAGCTACTCTTGCCAGGAGTCGACGAGTTTCACAGTTCCTCCAGGCTTAAGGCGAATTCTTCGCCTTCGATCCGGCAATTGCCGCTCACGGCGGCCTGCCCGGTGCAGGTTTGCCCTTCGATTTCGATCTGTTTTTGCGTCCGGCACATCAGTTCGTCGTTGCGACGGAACAGGACCAGATCGCCTGTCCAGTCGCGACAACGAATATGGCTGTGCGATTGGGGGCCCAGGATGAAGCTCTCGCTCATCAGGACGATTCCATCGACCGCAGGTTCAGTCCGGTGCCGCGAAACAATTTCGAGCACTGCCGTGGCGCTTAAGGCGTGCGGTTTGCGGAAGCGGAGTTCCACGCCGTTGCCGAGCGTGATCAGCGACTTGTCGCGAAGCACCGTCGGCTCGGTGACGATGCGGCCGTCAATCGCCGTCTTGTGCAGCGGCGTGAGGACGTAGGCTTCGCGCTCGCGGCGGACGATGGCGTGGCGGCGCGAGAGGTCGGCCAAGATCGGCACGTCGACGCCTCCCTCGGCCGCGGGTTGACCGAGGACGATTTCGTCTCCCATGCAAATCATGTAGGCGCCGACTTCGTCGATCCACGCGACGATGCGTTTGCCGGGAGTCCGCTCGTTGATCACCGTATCCACCTTGCCGTTTCGCGCCAGCTGCCGCGTGCTGCCCGCGATGGCGTGAGCGACGGGGCTCCGCTGCCAAGGCCACTTCGCGGCTTGCCCGTTCGGCTTGTAGGGAAGCGTCACTTCCATGCCGACCACCTGCCAGGCTCGATGGCGCGCCTGCCGCGCCGCCGAATGCTGTGGAGCTAATTCTAGCAAGGATTCGGCCGTCTTGAGGACTTCCGTCCAGTTGCTGGCTGCCAGCGCCGCGTGGAGTTGCGAGTCGAGCTGGTGAATCGAAGCCGCCGCGTCGTGCAGTTTGGTCGACCGATCCTGCAGACTTTGCAGGACATTCGCGGGGGCGTCGACCGGCAATAGTCGCTGAGCTTTTTCGAGCGATTCGATCGCCGAGGCGACGTCGCCTCGCCGGGCTCGCAGATCGGAATGTTCGAGATGTTGAGCAATCATTTGCCATGTGCGGCGATCAGTGCCGCCCAAACGCCGGTGTTCCATCCGTTCTAAGGCCTGCCGGGCCGCCGCCGCGTCACCCTGGGCCACAAGATTCTGGGCTTTTTGCAGCCGCCGGCGGGTTTCGTCCTGCCGCACGTCGCTCACGGCCGTCTCGCCGGCGCCGAGTCGCGCCGCCCGATCGAGATCCTTCCAGCCAGCCTGGCTGTTGCCGTTCTCGATCCGCTGCCGGGCCCGCGTCACCAACTCCCCGGCCAACTCCTGCGACAGCCGCTTGGCGGGAAGAAACTCGCGAAGCTTGTCGCTCGCCAGCATCTCGGCAGCCTCATCCCACCGACCATCCGCCATGGCCAGGCGAGCTTCGCGTAGTTGAAATCGCCATGCCGGGAACATGAGTGTGGGGTCCTTAACTCATGCGGGAGTGAGAGGGAGACTGTGAATTGTAGGTGGGTGTTGAGCTGTCAGCCATCAGCTGTCAGCTTTCAGCCAGTGAAGAAGTGGGGCAGCACTCTTTCTGGCTGATCGCTGACAGCTGACAGCTGACCGCTGACCGCTTCCTAGCTACTCCGAGAAGCTCGCTGCCGCGATCTTCGCTTCGCCGTGAGCTTCGAGTTCGTCGCTCTCTTGCTCCAGACCGAAGTATTCTGCCACTTGCGTGGTGACGTCTTCGGCCTCGGTCTCGTCGAGCGGGATTTCTTCCTGGAACGTCGTGTCGGCGTTGGCGAGCTTCGCCGCGACGTCGAGCTTCGTGCGAATGTCGACCATCAGCTGCTTGGCGCGGGCCAGCTTGCTGTCGTCGAACTGGAAGTCGCTCGAGGCTTCAGCCACTTCGACCAGCTTCAGCTTCGCTTCGAGATTTTCGACGTCGACTTGCAGTTGGCGTTGGGCGCCGATCATGGCGGTCAGCTTCTCACGGGCTGCATCGAGGTTGCGCTGACGGGCGTCGCGCATCTGCTGCAGGCTTTCGATCGTGCCGTCGACCGTCTTGTAACGATTGAACCGACGGGCGAGGTCTTCCTTCACTTCGCCTTCGCTGTAGCTGTGACCGGCGTAGCGGAAGACGTTCTTGCCGCTGCTCAGGTCGCTCTGCAGCCGCATGATTTCCGACTTGTCCTTGTCGGCCTTCGCGGTGGCGGTTTCGAGCCGACGGTCGAGTTCCGCGACTTCCACTTCTTCCTTGGCGATCACATGCATCGAGTGGCGAATTTCCGGCTCCAGGTCGCGCACCATGTTACGGGCGCGGTCGATCTGAAACGTCATGGGGACGCTGTCTTCGACCGAGTCCGAAACCTGACGGCAACCGGTGGTGAGATAGCTGCCGAGGTTCGTGGCGCCGAGCACCCCCCCCAGCAGTCCGACGCCGAGCGTCGTGACGACAAGCTTCTTGATCATGGCAATTGGCCTCCGAAAATGGCCCGAAACTAGGCTCGGGCAGACGTGAGTGGATCGCATTCCGCGGCGACGAGGCTTGGCGGGCCGAACTCCTGCTACCTAGGATTTCGCGGCGCATTGAGCGATCTTGGCGGATCGGGCCAAAAATCCGACAATGCCGGTTCGAACCTCGCCGCCGCCGCGTGCGTAGCGGAAGCCACGGCCTCGCCATGAATGCGGGAGATTCGCCCGCAACCCACCCATATTGCCGAGATTTTCATGATTCGTCGCTTTTTCGTGCTGCTCGCCCTCCCCGGCCTCACGCTGCTGGGCGTCAGCGGCTGCAGCAAGCCGTCTCTAGACCCTGCCGTGGTCGCCAAGCACCGCACCGCCCTGCTGATGGAAGAGGAGCCGGATGGGGCCCAAACGGTGCTAGAGGTCCGCGAGGTGATGTTCGGCGCCCCGGCGGACACAGCCGTGCCGCACGACCACGACGGCGATGGCGTCGCGGATCACGCCCCGGAAGATCACCCTGCCGAAGAGGGATCTGCGGAAGGGGCGGACCATGATCACGATGGCGATGGCAAAGCAGATCATGCCGCTGAGGATCACGACCACGCGGCCGAAGGCGAAGCCGATCATGATCATGACGGCGACGGCAAGGCCGACCATGCCGCGGAAGAGCATGATCACGCTGACCACGATCACGATGGCGACGGCAAAGCAGATCATGCCGCCGACGAGCATGACCACGCCCACGAGGGTGATGACCATGATCATGCTGGCCATGACCACGCCGATCACGATCACGCCCATGAAACGAAGGCGCCGTTAGTCGAAGAACTCGACGTCGTCCTCGTCGGCTCCGTCGGCGGCGTGCCGAACCCCTCTGACCAATCGACCCCCGACTTCCCCTTCGCCAAGGGTCAGGCGATCTTCTTCCTCGTCGATCCCGAAGTCGCCGCCGAAGCCGAAGAACATGCTCACACGCACGCCGAGGGCGAAGAGTGCGCCTTCTGCGCCGCTCACGCCGCCGACTCGGCCCACGCCATCGCCGTCGTCCAGTTTGCCGACGAAAAGGGCAAGCCGCTCGCCGTCGACGCCCGCGACTTGTTTGAACTTAAAGAAAAAGAAACGGTCGTCGTCAAAGGCAAGGCGAAGGCGGCTGCGAACGGGATGATCACCGTCGACGCGACTGGGTTGTACATCCGCCGCTAAGCGGGCAAGCGATCAGCCCTCAGCGTTCAGCCAGAGCGCGCTACTGGATCGTTTTTGTAGCGAGTACTGGGTACATAGTACTGTTTAATCGCTGAGTGAATCTGCCAAGCATATTAAGAACCAAAACTACGCCACTTAAATTCATACTGGATATAACCATGCTTTACCGTTCCCTCGCCGCCGCCGCGTTGTCACTCGCGTTTCTCTGCACGGCAGCTCAATCGGCCACCGCTGCCGAGAAGACCCCCGCCGCAGCTGCTGAAATCAAACTCGCCCCCCACGAAACCGCCATCTACGTCGGCGACATGCACTGCGCCACCTGTGCGAAAAAAATCTCGGGCAAGCTCTTCCGCGTGAAGGGCGTGATGAAGGTTCGCACGAACGTGAAGCAACACGTCGCGATCGTCACGCCGCAGTCGAAGAAGGTGGTCGACGTGAAGGCAGCCTGGAAGGCCGTGCAATCGGCCGGCTTCGAGCCAGTCAAGCTGATAGGTCCCGAAGGGACGTTCGTCTCTGAAGAAAAATCGAAGGAACCGGTGAAGGACACTGAATCCGCTCCCGCCGAGCAGTCGTAATTCTCTTCCGGAAAGCAGGCTTCCCCAGCACTTCGGACTGGCCGCTTAAGCGGCCAGTCCAATGCAGCTTCCTTACGTATGGACGACGTCATTATCGAACGCGCCCCGCGCGGCTGGCTCCTCCGCGCCGAATGTGTCGTTCCCCGCCCGCTCGACGAAGTCTTCCCTTTCTTCGCCGACGCAATGAATCTCGAGCGGATCACGCCGCCGCTGGTCCGCTTCCGCGTTCTCACCCCCGCGCCGCTCACGATGCGCACCGGGCTGCTAATCGACTACAAGCTCCGCATCCGCGGCCTGCCGGTCCGCTGGCAAACGGAGATTACCGCCTGGGAACCGCAGCGCCGCTTCGTCGATGAACAACGCCGCGGCCCCTACAAGTTCTGGCGGCACGAACATACTTTCGAGGCGTGCGACGGCGGCACGCGGATGACCGACGAGGTCCACTATGGCGTGCCGGGCGGCGGATTGGTGAACTGGCTGCTCGTCGGCCGCGACGTGCGGAAGATATTCGCGTATCGGCAGCAGGCGCTGCGCGAGATCTTCTTCTAGCTCCCGGCTCCGCCGGGGGGTCGCGCGGCTAGCTAAGCGACTGTGCGCTGCAGACCGACCCCAGGGCGAAGCCCGGGGCTAGAAGCATCGCTACTTCGTCAACTCCGCCAGCGTCTGCCGCAACTCGCGCCGCGTCGCTTCGCTGTACTCGATGTCAAACCAAGCCACCTTCCCTTGGCTATCGAGCACGTAGATCCGCGGCAGCGCCAGCTCGCCCACTTGGGCCAGCGCGGCGCCGTCGGCGTCGGCCAACTGCGTTAGCCCCGTACCAGCAGACTTGATCAGCCCGTCCGTTTTGTCGTTCGCGGGCCCTTCGACGATCCCGACGAACCCGGCTCCTTTGCCGCCGAACGCCGCGGCTTCGATCGCCAGATCAACCAGCGCTCCCTCAGCCATCCAGCGGTCTGGCGCCCAGAACAACACGACCGTCGCCTTCTTGCCGGCGAGATCCGCGACCTTTGCCTCGCCGCCCCCGACTTTGGGGAGAGCGATCGCCGGGAACGCATCGCCGACGTTTACTTTGCAAAGCTGAGCATGCTCCGACGCCAACGACACTGGCGGCACCTTGGCAGAATACGTTTCCGTGACTGGCTTCGCCGCGGTACGCGCGATCGGACCGGCAGCCGTCGTCGCCGCGGATTCGTTCCTCGCCGCCACAGGCGCGACGCTCTTCCCTGGAGCCGCGCCGTCAGCCGCCTCGGCTTTCCGCTCGTTCGACTCCTCAGCGACTTGCGCCGACATCGCCTCGGTCATCGGCTCGCTGCAGCCCGCGACGAAGGGCATGATTCCGCCGCTGCTAATGATGGCGACAGCCAAACGATTGATCCAGCCAGCTCGGTCCATGATTCGATCCTCCACGCATTGAACGCGACGCCTCTCATTTTCCGCGGGGAGCGCGGAGGGTCAACTGCAGACGAGCGGGACCAAGCGTCTTGCCTAGCGAATTTGACGGCCATGTGGCCGCCGCTTGCGAAGATGTAACGCTGGCGCGGTTCGCAACGCGCAGCATGCTACTGCATTGCAGCCCCCGGCTCCGCCGGGGGGTCGGTTTGCAGCGCACAACCGCTCAGCAGGCCGCACGACCCCCCGGCGGAGCCGGGGGCTGAACGGACCGCGACCTACTCCACCAACTTGATCGCCAGATCACGCAACTGCCGCGCATCGACTCGGCCTGGGGCGTCGGTCATCAGATCCGATGCCTTCTGCGTCTTCGGGAACGCGATGCAGTCGCGAATGCTCTCCAACCGCCCGAAGAGCATAATCCAACGGTCAACGCCGAGCGCGATCCCGCCGTGCGGCGGGGCGCCGTATTGCAGGGCGTCGAGCAAAAACCCAAACCGCTCCTGCTGGGTCGCCTCGTCGATGCCGAGCAAGGCAAAGACCTTCGACTGCACCTCCGAGTCGTGGATCCGAATCGTGCCGCCGCCCGCTTCGCTGCCGTTGATCACCAGGTCGTACGCTTTGGCTCGCATCTTGCCGGGGTCGGTGTCCAACAGTGACACATGCTCGTCGAGCGGCGCCGTGAACGGATGATGCATCGCGGCCCAGTGGCCCGACTCTTCGTCCTTGGCGAACATGGGAAACTCGACGACCCACGAGAAGTGCATCGCTTGCGGGTCGTACAGCTTCATCTCGCGGCCAACCTTCGTCCGCAGGGCGTGCAGCACCTTGCAAGTCGCTTCCCAGTTGTCGGCCGAAAATAGCACCAGGTCGCCCGGCTGCGAGCCAAGGCGCGTGGCCATCGTCGCCAGCAGTTCCGGCGAGAAGAATTTGGCGATCGTCGAGTTGAGCTTGCCGTCCTCTTCGCACTTGAACCAGGCCAGCCCCTTGGCGCCAAAGCCCTTCACGAACTCCGTGAGCCCATCGATGCCGCGACGTGAATAGAACTCTCCCCCCTTTGGGACGTTGATCGCCCGCACCTTGCCGCCGCCTTCGACGACCGCCTTGAAGACGCCAAACTCGCTCTGCGGAGCTAGGTCCGACAGATCGACGATCTCGGCGCCAAAGCGCAAGTCAGGCGCGTCGTGGCCGAATCGCTCCATCGCTTCGTCGTAGGTGATGCGCGGCAGCGGCAGCGTCAACTCGATGCCGAGCTCTTCCTTGGCCAGCTTCGCGGCGAGTCCGTCGATGATCCCCATCACGTCGTCGCTGTCGACGAACGACATCTCGACGTCGAGCTGCGTGAACTCTGGCTGCCGGTCGGCCCGCAAGTCTTCGTCGCGGAAGCAGCGGGCTACCTGCACGTAGCGGTCGTAGCCGGCGATCATCAAAATCTGCTTGTACAACTGCGGCGACTGCGGCAGCGCGTAGAACGAACCATGATGCACGCGGCTCGGCACGAGGTAGTCGCGTGCGCCTTCGGGCGTGCTGCGGCCGAGGCAGGGGGTCTCGACGTCGATGAACTGTTGCTGGGCGAAGTAGTCGCGCATCCCCTTCACCACGCGGTCGCGCATGATCAGGACCTTCTGCAACTCCGGCCGCCGCAAGTCGAGATAACGATGCTTCAGCCGCAGGTCTTCGCCCGGCAGGTCTTGAGCGTTGGCGTTCGGCGACACCGGCGGCGTGAGGCTCTTGTTCAGAATCTCCAGTGCCGTCGCCCGCAGTTCGATCTTGCCGGTCGACAGCTTGGGGTTGGCCATCCCTTCGGGCCGCGCGGCGACGACGCCGGTCACCTTCAGCACGTACTCGGCCCGCACGGTCTTGCTCAACTCGATGACGCCGGGCGCCGTGTCGGGCGGATTGAACACCACCTGAGTCAGGCCGTACCGGTCGCGAAGGTCGACGAACAGCCCGCCCCCATGGTCACGGTAGGAATCGACCCACCCGCAGAGGGTGACGACATTCCCAACGTTCAATTCGCCCAATTCGCCGCAGGTGTGAGTCCGTAGCACGCGTTTAGCCTCGAAAACCGATGAAAGGGGAGGGCCCCCGAAAACTGCCGCCACGGCCGCCAGCGCTCTAGCAAGAGCCCGTCCGGCCGGGGGAAGTTCGCAATTCTAGTTGGCGGGGGGAACAGCGCAAAGGCGAACGAGGCTGCGGGGCGCGTTCCGTCGCGGAAATTGGCGAAAACCTAGTTTTGCGGCGTCCCCATCTGCTCCGCAAACTGCTTGACCACCTTCGGCAAATAGATGACGCCCGAATAGTGGTCCGCCGGCATTTCCACATGGTGCCCCGCGGGCAATTTCGCCGCCTTCGCCAGGGCAAACGAACAGCTTGGCGGCACGACGTCGTCGAACTTGCCGCTGTAGAGCCACGTCGACTCCGGATCGATCCGATGGGCGAGCCGCAGCGGCTCCACCTTGCGAGCCAACTCCTTGATCTGCTCCTCAGTCACGCCCGCCTCGGACAGCTTCTGGCGAAACTTGGCGGCGTCCTTGGCGCCGTTGAACACCACCTCTTCGAGATTGCCCCCCGCCAGCAGGATAAAGACGCGGTCGTAGCCGTGGTCCAATCCCGCAACGGTCGCCGTGACGAACCCGCCCAGGCTCGTTCCCTGCACGCCCACCATCGACGAATCGACCGCCGGCAGCGCCGCCACCGCATCGCGGGCCCGTCGCACGTCGGCGATGGCCTGTTGCATCGAATCGAGCCCGCGTTCAATGTCGGTCAACTTCTCATCGCGGCGCGCACCGTACCCGGGCAGATGAATCAGAAACGCATGCAACCCGTGCGAGTTAAAACCGCGGGCGATGATGCGCCCCGCCGTCATCTGCCGACCCGATTCGTGCACGACCACCACGGCGCGCGCCGGGCGAATGGCCCCTTGCTCGTCGCGCGCCGCATACCACTCCATCGACACCAAGTCGTTGATGCTGTTGCCGATCGGCCGAGCCGACGGAAACCGCACCAGCCAGTCGCCGCATCCCGGCGCCGCGGCCTGCAATTCGACTTCAAACGCTCCGGGCGCCCACGCCAGATCCGCCGCGCACTCCCGTGCGTCGTCGTTGGCGTCGGCATCGCATTTCAAGGAGTCGGTTGCAGCGAACTTACTGCCAAGCTCCAAGGCCTGCGGCGGCGCCGCCTGTGCGCTCACCATCATGGGCGCGAGCCAAAGCAAGCAGATCCAGCGGAAGATTGCCATTTGCGACCACCTCGATGAGAAAACCAGCATTCCGTACCGCCCATTCTACAGCGAACGTAAGACAACGGCTTACACCAGTCTCGCCAGCATTACGGGCAACGGCGATTCAAATTTCAATAATTCGCCCGAGGTCGGATGCGGAAATTGCAGCGAACACGCATGCAGCGCGAGCCGCCGCACCGGATTCGTCCGGGCTCCATACTTCTCATCGCCGACGACTGGGCACTTGGCATCAGCCAAATGAACGCGAATCTGGTTCCGGCGCCCGGTTTCGAGGCTTAGTTCCAGCAGTTCGTAGTTCGCCCCTCGCTTGAGCACCCGATAGTTGGTCACCGCGAGCCGCGTCTGTTCGTTGGGCCGCTGCACGCTATAGACCATGTAGGGCCGACTCTCGTCCAAATACGACCGCATCGCTCCCTCGTCGGCCGGCAGATGCCCTTCCACGACGGCAAGGTAACGTTTGTCGGCCTCGTTCCACTCCGCCTGGAGCGTCGCCTTCGCCTCCTCCGACTTCGCAAAAACCATCAGTCCCGAAGTCTCTCGGTCCAATCGGTGGACGATCCACACGCGTTCCTGGCTGCGCGGACCGCCGCTGCGAACGTAGTCGGTCAGGTAAGCGTAAGCCGTTCGTTCTCGCTCCGTGTCGCTGGCCATACTCAGGAGCCCGGCTGGCTTCTCGATGACGAGGAGCGACTCATCTTCAAACAGAATATGCAATCCTCGCGGCAATTCGCTGAGGGCCAGCGCCTCGTCCTTCCCGCGAATGGCCACGACGTCGCCCGCTCGCAACAGGTGATTGAACTGCGTTGTCACGCGCCCATTGACCTGAACGGAGCCATGCTGCAACCATTGCCGAACCTTGGCCTTCTTCACGTCGGCGTGGCTGACGAACAGAAACGCAAGCAGTTCCGCCGGTTGATTTACAGTGCTAGGCGTGTTCATGTCGGCGTAAGTTTAAGGCGACTCGCGCCATCGCATTGTCGATGCCGCGCAGTGAGCCAGTCGGGAAACGTCCTGAAAATCTGCTCAGCACTTAATATACCCTGCGTCAGCCTCGGCTGCGATTCCGTCAACATGGGGAAACCAAAGCGGCAAACATAATTCCCCGTTTCTGCAGTCGAACCTCCGCTCCAAAATACTCCCGCAGGTCCAGTTCCTCCGGCGTCAGCCCGATCGCCGCCAATCCTGCAAACTCCTGCTCCAACGCTACCCGCCGCAACGATAAATCCGCGTAACCGTCGAGCGCATTCTGAACCACTCCCACCCGCCAATTTGCGGTAGCGGCATAAATCATCCGCGCCGGATCGTTTCCAAAGCGATAGGAAGAGAGATAGAACTGCATCACACTATGCTGCTCGAATCCTATTCACCACTGCAGCACTCGGTACTATTTGACCGTGAGCGTGCGCATCTCCGCTTCGAATTCGTCGAGCGATTCAAGTCCTGGCGGGCGCTTGTGGAGCCGCAGCCAGGTTTCGAACGGGATGACTTGCTTTCCGCCGGGCAGCTCTTTTGTCCACAGCAAGTCGTCGCCGGAGAAGCTCACGAGCGCGTGGCCCTCCTGCGGACGGGCCCGGAGCGAGATTTCTTTATCACCCTTGCTGAACGTCATGAGCGTGTACTCCTCGTCACGGATGCCTCCCTCCTCAAGCTTCCACCCGAGCGCCCTAAGCGATTCGACGTACTTGGCAACCGCCGCGGCGAGTGTGCTATCGTCGATCTGCAGTTCGATCGTCTTACCAATCGCGTCGTACTTGGCGTTCTTCGACTCGTTCAGCACGGGAAAGTCCGCCGCTTGCAGCCCCGCGGCATCGTCTGCGTCCGCTGCTTCTTCTTTGGCCTGCGAAAGCTCCCACAACGAACCGGAGCCGTCGCCGATGCGCACGAGCGTTCGACCGTCCGGAAGCTTGGTCAGTCCGATCGTCATGTTGCATTGACCACGCAGGTAAGCAAGCCAACCCTGGTCGTCCTTGAACGGTCGATGGGGATGACGCAGCACCCACCCCTCGGCGGCGAGCTCCCGATCATAGAAATCGCGCACGTCTTCCATCGACGTCGCGGTCAGCGCAATAAGTTGCGGCTCGGTGGATCCGTCGAACTCCACATACCCCGCGCCAGGAGGCACAGGGGCCGCTGCGTCTAGCGGGAAAAGCGAGTACTGGATCGTGTAGCTCTCCGGATCGACGGGAAATTTGCCGATCGAGACGCGCAACGTGGCGCCCCCCCGCAGAAACTCCAAATCGCGCTGATCGGGGTCATCGGAATGCGACGTGTGAAGCCGCGTGTAAGGAATCCAACCCGCAGCGCCAAGCTTGCGCAACAGCGCCGTTTCGATGTCGAGCAACGGCGCCTTCGTGCGATAGCTGACGCTGTATTCGCTGTCGTACGCGGGCTCCGTGGCGGCGCCATCGTACTTGGGAGTCCAACGGAGGTCGTAGTTCCCCGCGTGGTGCAGCGAGACGTTTGTTTTCCCTGCGCCGGCATCGTAGAACGAAGCCGAAATCATGAACCCATTCTTATGGTACTCCAACGCGGAGGGGTTCGTCGAAGGCGTCTCCGCCGGCGTCCAGCCAAGCTGCTTGAGGAAATAGTCGTAGAAGGTTTTGGCTTCCTCCACCGAGATAGGCGCTACGGCGGAGTAGTCTCGCGCGCCGACGATGCTCGGTTCGCTATTAGGCAATTGCGGGAACGTGCGGAAGTCGATCACTTGCTCCATCTGCGAAATCGTCGCCGGAGATTGGGAGCCAGCCGCCGGCATCGCGATCGCACCATGGACGGGCTTGAGGCCGACCGCAGCGCCCTGCGCGGGCGTTCCCCACAGGCGAGTCACGCCGATGTCGGAAGCCACGGCCAGCAGGTTCGTTCCCGGCAGCCAGCATAAATCGGTGATCGTCCAGCCGAACCCGTCGATAATCTGCACAGCTCGACGCTCGGCAAGATTCCACAACACGACCGCACGACCGTTGGTCGCCGCCAGAATCTTTCCGTCCGGCGAAAACGCCACGCGCTCGCTGCCGGACACGCTGTGGTTGATGACAGCCTCTTCCTTGGCATCAGCAATGTTCCAGACGTGCAGCGAGTCGTCGCCGCCGAAGACCAGCCGCGATCCGTCAGGCGATCGCGCGATCGACTCGCTGTATCTCCCCGGCGACAACTGCCGCACCAAGGCGCCGCTGTTCGTGTTCCACACCGACGTCGTTTCGCCCGCGACGGCCAACTCGTGCGGCGTAACGTACTCGATTCGCTTGAGGCCGTTCGTATCGACCTTGAACTTCTTCAGCGGTTTGAGATCGGCGGCGTTCCATATCGCCACTTCGTCGTCGTACGAGATCGTGGCAATCTCTTGCCCATCGGGAGAGATCGCAAGTTGCGTCACGCCGTTGGAACCTACATTCTTGGCAACGATCTCGCGCCGGTCGGCAAGATCCCAGATCCGCACCATCCCCTCGGAGTCGCCGGCCGCGAACCATTTACCGTCCGGCGCCATCGCCAGCGAGAGCATCTCTCGATCGCCGTCATCCGAAGTCAGTTCCAGGAATACATGCTCGGGCTCGTCCCCGCCAAGCGACCAGAGCAACACGCGCGACCCTGCGGCGACAAAGTGCTTTCCGTCAGGCGTCGCCGCCAGGCAATGGGTAAAGCTGGTCTTGTCCCACTCACGAACCGCCAACAATTGGAGCGGTTCAAACGACGTCGGCGTCCAGCGCGCGATCTGCTCGGCTGAGGGCGCCGCAACAACGGGCGTGGCGACGATTGGCTGATTCGCCGACGCAGCCGTTGCTGGCAGCGAGTCGTCCTTCTGCCGAGGCGGAGCGCCGGTCGCCGCGATCGGCCGTTCGCCTGAGGCGTTTGCGACTGCCTGCTCCGTCGGTTGCTCAGACTCCGTAACGCCCTGATTGCAGCCGCCGAAAAAAAGTACGCAACAACATTGCAGCGATCGCATGAGTCTTTGAGCAACGCTCGGCAACCGAAGTTTGTTGAGTACCTGCGGTCGATTCAGGAAATCTTGGGCTCGGTTCATAGCAGTCGTGCGTCGAAGGACTATCGATGGATCAAAAAAACGCCGTGAGGCTGCGATAAGGTATCAGAGGGGTCGTTATTTGTGTATCCGCCGCCAGCGCCTACCGCGCACAAGCGATCTTGACGAACACAGCGAGCGACATTTCAAAAACTGTCGTTCACGCCTCATCGCTGAAAATGCTTCGGTTCGCACTTACGATAGCCCATTCGTTGGCCGAGACCTGTTCGGCAAGTTCATCCCCGCGCGAATTGGCGTCAATCCCTTCGACGCCACGCAAGTGAGAGAGCAGCGTGCGGACGCGGGCCGTGGCGATCGCCGCCGCAATCTGCGGAACGAGAACGTGAGGTCGGACTAGAGCGTGATGCCGACGATCGCGAGCTTCTGCCCACCGCGCATGTTGACGCATGGCTGTGGAATCGACGTCGAACTGCGTCTCCATTGCCGCATCGACGAGTTGGCTCGTCAACGTCGAGGTAGGCGACTCCTCGGCGGCCATCACTGCGGGGGCGAATGCTGGCGCTTGGGCAGACTCGTACGCTGCGGAAACAGGTGCAGGGGACCCGAACTGCGTTTTCCAGACGGCCAGATCAGCGGCGTCGACGTCGCTGTCGTTGTCGGCGTCGCCGTTGGCTTTCGTCGCGTTGGGCGCGGCGATGCCGAAGCCGCGTTGCCAGGCGAGGAAGTCATGGCCGTCGACGCGGCCGCTGGCGTTGAAGTCGGCGGAGGGGGCGACGCTCGCCACGCCTTCGTAGGCCCCGACGTCGATGCGGCCGTTGAGCACGCGCGCGAACGAACCGCCGCGTTGATCGACGCTGGGGGGCGCGAGATACGCGGGGTTGCCGGCGTCGATGGCGGGACTGCCGACGAGGAGGGCCATCGTGGGCGTGGGGCCGCCGTTGTTTTGCAGCGGGCCGAGCTTGGGATCGGCGGTGCTCGCCACGGAACCGGCGAAGCCGCTGAAGGTGCGGATCAGGTTGTAGCTGCCGGAGGTGGCGTTCACGCCGTTGCCGTTGGTCGCGCCGGTGAAGTCTTCGCCGACGGCGGCGCCGGCTTGGCCGATGATCGTGTTGTTGATGACGGCGGTGGCGGTGATCGAATCGGTGGTGACGGTCTCGTCGTTGCCGTAGTTGAAGACGCCGCGGCCGCCTTGGGCTGCGATGTTGGCGGAGATCGTGCTGCTGGAGATGGTGATTGCGCCGTTGTGGTTGAAGAGAGCGCCCCCAAGGCCGGAGCCGCCAGCATTCCCTGCCCCGCCGACGGCCGTGTTGGCGGCGAGGGTGCTGTTGCTGATGAAGACGACGCCGGCTTCGTTGAAGATGGCGCCCCCCATGCCTGCTCCGCCGTTGCCGCCGACGCCGCTGTTGCCGCCCGCGCCGCCGCCGAAGCCGCCGGCTGCGCCGATGCCGGGGAATGACGAGGCGTAGCCGCCGCCCCCGCCCCCGCCGCCGTAGCCGCCGATGCCGCCGGGTTGACCGCCGGAACTGCTGCCGTCGCTGGCCCCACCCCCGCCGCCTCCGCCGAAGCCGCCGTCTTCGCCGTAGCCGCTACCGCCCGCGCCGCCGTTGGGGCCGCCGCCGGCGCTGCCGTTGTTGTTGGCGACGTTCGCGCCTTTGCCGTTCAGGCCGCCGCCGCCCGAGCCGCCGTTGCCAGTCAAGTTGTCGTTGTACGCGCCGCCGGCGCCCCCTTCGGCAATGTTGGCGGTGAGCGTGCTATTAAGGATCTGCAGCATGCCTTGGTTGAAGACCGCGCCGCCGAGGCCGGCGCTGCCGCCTCCGCCGCCGCCCCAAGAGAAATCGCCGCCGGCGAAGCCTCGAGCCGTTCCGCCGGTGAGCGTCAAATTCTGCAGCGTGAGATTGCCGGCACTGGTGACGTCGAAGAGCCGCATCGTGGTTCCAGCTGCTGAGAGCGTGACGCCGCTGTTGCCGGCGGGGCCGGTGACGACGATGTTGCTCGTGACCGGCAGCGCCGTGGGACCGACTCGGCCGGAGCCGACGGTCGTCAGCGTAATTGTCTTGCCGTTTAGATTGTTGGCGAAGGTGATCGTGTTGGAGAGGCCGCCGACGAGCGTAACCTGGGCCTTTTCGCTCGCGGAAAGACTGTCGTAGGCGCGCGTGCCGTTGGCGAGCTCGATCGCTTCGCGGAGCGAGAGCGTGGCGGCGACGTTGGTTTCGTCGATCTCGGCGGTGACGGTCATGCTGGCGACGAGGCGGAACTCGTAGGCGCCGACGTCGATGTTCGTCGGATCGCGTTGGAGGCCGCGCTGATCGGTCGTGGGGACGCCGTTACCGGGGAGCAGGTCGATGCCTTGATTGATGGCCGGACTGCCGGCGGAGAGCGCCATCGTACGGGTAAGGCCGCCGTTTTCTTGGAGCGGGCCGAGTTGCGGATCGGCGTTGCTGACGACTCCGCCCAGAAAACCAAACTGCATGCCCATCAGGTTGCCGTTACCGGTGCTGGTATGACCGCTGCCGACGGCGAAGGAGGTGTAGTCGTCTACTGTTGGCGCGCCGACGTGGCTGATGATGGTATTTTTGATGTGCGTGGCGGCTAAGGTCGTGTCGGAGATGCTGAAGACGCCGTTGCCGGCCCGCGCCAGCGTCGAGCCGTCGCCTTGAGTGACTGTGTTGGCGGCGATGGTGCTGTTGGTAATCGTGATCGTGCCGCTGCGATTGAAGATCGCGCCGCCGAGGCCTTGACCCGCGGCTCCGTTGCGGGCGGGATCAATCGCCGTACCGCCGGCCCCGCCGACGGCTGCGTTGGCGGTGAAGGTGGAGTTGACGATGGTGACGGCGCCGGCCTCGTTGAAGATCGCGCCTCCCATGCCGGCCCCGCCGCCGCCAGCGCCGCTTTGCGATTCGAAGGTCGCGCCGCCCCCAGCGTGCCCCGCGCCGCCGCCGTACCCGGCTGCACCGCCGGCGCCGGCGTGATCGGCGCCGCCACCACCGCCGCCGCCAAAGCCGCCCGCGCCGCCGGCGCCCTTGTACGATCCGCCGCCGCCGCCCCCGCCGCCAAGCGATCCCTTGCCGCCGGTTCCGCCAATGATGGAAGGATCGAGGCCCGCGCCGCCGCCTCCGCCGCCGCTGCCGATCAAGCCGGCGTTCATGCCGTTGCTTCCGCCCGAGGCGCCGCCGTTGCCGCCGCCATTGCCGCCGCCGAAGCCGCCCGTATTGGAGTTGGCGCCTTGACCGACGTTGGTCATCCCGCCGCCGCCCCCACCGCCGCGGCCGGTGAGGCTCGCTTGATACGATCCGCCGGCGCCGCCCACGGCGCTATTGTCGGCAAGCGTGCAGGCCTCGATGGTCAGGCCTCCTCGATTGAAGACGGCGCCCCCCATGCCGGCGCTGCCGCCCCCTGTGCCGCTCAACGCGGAGTTGCCGCCGCGCAATCCCTGTGCGACGCCATTGGTGAGCGTGAGGCCCTTCAACGTGAGGTTGCTGCCGACATCGACGTAGAAGAAACGGAAGGCCGCGCCGCTGCGGGCGATATTGACGCCTTGCGACATGCCCGTCATGCCATCGATGGTCAGCGTGGTGTTGTTGAGGATCTGAAAGGCGGTGGCGCCGACGTTCGACGCAAACGGATTGAGAAAATCGCCGGCGAGCGCGATGGTGTCGCCGTCGAGTTCCGGGGCAAACTGAATGACGTCGTCGCCCGTGCCGCCGTTGATGCGGTTGACGCTGGAAACGATCGCGTAGGCTAAGGAGCCGACGCCGATCTCTGCGTCGTTGGTGACTATGAGAACGGCCATCATCAGCCGGTCCTCGAGCTGGGTCACTTGAGGCCTGTAGCCGCGTTGCGCAGCCCGACGCGACTCGACGCGGCGGAGAGCGCGTGAAAACTGTGCGTGTGGAGCGTTCGATTTGTGCAGCCACTGCTTGAAGGTCATCGTACGATCTCCTCGGGCATGAACGTTATTGTGTCAATCGAGTAGGGATGGCGAAGGGTCTCGGCACGAGATCCAGTCTCTTTTTATCGAATCAGTCGTGCATCGACGATTGAAGAAACGGCGCATCGGTCGTTGCCAAAGCACGCAGTATTTCCCGGCGCTTGTTCGTTTCCTTCGAACTGCGCAATAAAGCAATAAAAAGCCTTCGCGATTTGACGCTGCATGCCGGTTATGCGTACCGGAAGATGGATCAAGGCGTGAACAACTCTCTTAGCACGTCGAAGTAGATGGAAGTCGTCGCGCGTGCCAAGTGACCTATCGTCGGGGCCCGTGAAACGAGTTGGTCCACAAGCAGATAGTGAAATAGGCGTCGGCGGTGGCGCAGCCCGCATTCTGGGCTCGCAGGATTGCCGAAGTCAACGAACATTCCACAAAAGTCAGGCACTTAGGAAACCTACATCTCAAAGCGAACTCGACCGTCAGAATGAGAGTTCGACTACCCGCCGATTGCCGCTGGTCATGCAGCTCGCCTCGCTGGAATTCAGTGCGTCAAATTCGTACTAAGAGGAGCTAGCTTCAGCCTCCGGACGGCCAGGGTTGTGCTGCAATTGCCGGCAAAATCTATTCGCGACAACGGCGGCGCCGCAATATACTAATTGCCTCCGGTGGTAGATCAGCAGACTTCGTGCCGCGAACACTGACGGCGGATAACCTTAGCGGTGGAGAGCACTTTGGCCGCAACGATTAAACCTAACGCCACATCCGATGATACCGTCAAGTCGATCGACGATTTGATCGATAGCATCTGCGATGAGTTTGAGAGCGATCTCCTTCGCGACGGCCAGGCGGATATTTCCAGTTTCATTTCGCGCGTCGACGGCAAATTCGCGCCCGTACTCTTCTCCGAACTGATGCTGGTCGACCTCGAGTATAGCGTCGGCAGAGGAAAGGCTGTTTCGAAGGAAGACTACCTTCGCCGCTTCCCGGACTACAGCGACGTCATTGAGACCACTGCCTACAAACACTCCTGGCCTCCTTCCAGTTCTGTCGTTGAGCGTGTTTCCCCCGCTACTGAAATAACGAGAATCGGTCGCTACGTCTTGAATGAACGCGTCGGCGCCGGAGCGGCTGGAGACGTTTGGAAGGCGTACGACCCTCTCTTACAGCGAACTGTCGCCATCAAGATTCCGAATGCGCTGCGTCTCTCCGATGCCGACTTGCAGCGTTTTCTCCGTGAGGGCCGGGCCGCGGCCCAATTGCACCACCCGAACATCGTCACGGTACACGAAACGGCCCGCGACGGGGCCACCGCGTATATCGTCGTAGACTTTATCGATGGCCCTAATCTCCGCTCGCACCTTTCGGTGCAGCGCATGACCTCCGGCGATGCGGCGGAGCTCTGCGCGACGCTCGCCGATGCGTTGCATTACGCACACGAGCAAGGCGTCGTCCATCGCGATTTGAAGCCGGCCAACATCATCCTAGATGCCGCCGGGCAACCGCACATCACTGACTTCGGACTGGCTAAGTGGGCTGGCGACGCCAATGAGATGACCATGACCGGGCAGACGCTGGGTACGCCCGCCTACATGTCGCCCGAACAGGCCCGCGGCGAAAGCGCGACGGTCGATCGCCGCGCGGACGTGTATGCGCTGGGCGTGATTCTTTACGAAATGCTTACCGGGCAATGCCCCTTCGCGGGCAGCCAGGCGGCCGTTTTGAACAGCGTCGTTCACGATGCTCCCCTTCGCCCGCGCGTTCACGACAAGCGAATTGAACGCGACTTGGAAACGATTTGCCTGAAGGCGATCGAAAAGTCGCCCGACCGCCGGTACGCAACGGCGGATGACTTCGCGGCGGACCTGCGGCGATTTCTGGACGGCATGCCAGTTCACGCCCGTCGGGTAAGTTCCGCCGAGTACGGCGCACGATGGATGAGGCGGCGGCCTGCGGTCGTAGTGGCTACGGCGCTGGGCGTCGCTGCGGCGTTCTTCTTCGTAGCCGCCAAGCGGCTGACGGATACAAATCGGCAGCTCTTGGGCCTTCAAACCGTCTTACTCACCAGCTCGCCTGCAGACGCTGAGGCGGTCATTGTGCCGCTCAGCGATTCGGACTACCGCGCGGAACCCAATACAGAAGAAATCGTCCGGGGTCGCACGCCGCTGTCAGTTGACTTGAAGCCGGGTAATTACCTCGTCGTCGTGGCGCTCGCAGATGGAAGGTTTCACGAAGTCATACGCCGCGTGCCGCGTGATGCGCATTCGATTCCAGGCAGATACAACCATGTCTACTGGACAGTTGCGCCTGACGGGTCGATCAAACTCCCCATAATTGACATCCCCCCCCTCGACGTAACCGATGACATGGCATTGGTGTCGTCTGTAGGGCCCTCGGCTTCATCCGGAGATGAACTGGCAGGCATCGAAAAAACTCAACCGTTCTACATTGACGCGAATGAGTTTACCTATGGAGATGTCAAGGACCGAATTGAAGGCGGCAAATGGCCAAAGTCTCCAAACTGGCCTACCAAAAACCCGCCGACGGAATCTGACTGGTTCCATTGTAACTTCGATCATGCCATGCACGACGCCGAACTAGTCGGCAAGCGACTACCAACGATGGAGGAGTACGCGACTGCTGCGGCCGCAATTGCAGGCCGGGGCGACTCGACAATTCAAGCAGGAGTCGATGCGAGCGCATCCGCAGTCGACCTGAGGCCCGCTGTATCTGAATGGACTACCTCGAGGCTGCCAATCCCTATCGCGTCGGATCAAGGCGAAATTGCTGATGAGCTTACTTCGATAAGGCAAATTCGCTTAGCATGCGGAGATGCTCCGCCTGAGGCCTCATTAACTAGCATTGTCCATGCCGACGGGGTTACAGCTTTTACCGCGATCCGCAGCAATAGCGCCGCGATTGGCTTTCGGGGCGTACGCAGCGCTAAGCCCCGCTTCATCGATCCATAAAAGAGCGAAAGCCTCGCTCACTTGAGCAGAGTCTGCTTCCACTCAACTTGGACAACTGACCGCTCGACCAGTCAATCGCATTTTCGGGCAGCCCAACGCTCACGGCTCTTTATGCACTGCTAGTACGGCGTAAACGATTCCCCCCGCATTGGCATAGAACATGTTTGCGTTTTGGCCCGTCTGGACGTATCGAGCCGGAACCTTGAAGCTATATTCCAACTCGTTGGCTGCTACGTCTTCTTCTTTGACTTCGAAGCCAATCGCCAAGATCCGCGCCGGCCGACCGGGGCGTACTTTCTCGTCCTCTGGTATCCGGACGAGATACACGACAGCGCTGATCCATCCTCGGTCTGGCGTGTTAAGTTTAATGAAATCTGGTTCCGACACCTTAACGATATCCTTCAACGCGGGAACAAACGCCGGCATGTAATCGGCGTCCACAGGCCTGTCGAGTCCGACGTTCGACGCGTAAGCTCTGTATCCGCTGCTGCATTCTTCATTGGCGCAAATCTCTTCCAAAAGACTACCGTTAGGACTCGACATATAAACGGTGACTGGCGACAAGCACGACCCTATTGGCGGACACCCGTCGTCATGACGCTCTCCCAAATACATCGTTTCAATTCCTCCGCCTGGCGCCATGTACGTATACAGATACTCCTTGATGCAGTAACACGGGGACTCTTCTTCATTTTCCGTCAACGAGTTTGTAGTAGTCGCCGCGTCCGCGACAGGTTGACAGCATGGCGTAGGCGTCGATTCTCGTTGCGTTTGAGACCAGGTTTCGCTCGAAAGGCAAAGTACGATCATCAGTGTAAGTAGGAAACGATGCATGCAGATTTCCTCCTAATTGTTTTGATCACGCACTTCAATACTTCAATCATTGGATTTTGATGCGCCGTCGTCCCGCGTGGCAGAACGCTTGAGGGCGAGCACATCGTATTCGCTGGATAGAAGGTGGACCGACCCGTCTCCAAGCACGACGTTCACGCCTTCGGCGTGCGGAGACAGGAGCGGATTGTTGGGGCCACGGTTGTTGCTGACCCCCGGCAATGTATAGTCGCGTTCGTTGAGCCCGTAACGAATGGTGGTGATGTTCCAACTCGGCGCCGGCCCAGCGCCGCCATATTCAGGGGGCGTTCCACGGACGCCGGTCCCCATTAACCAGCCATTAGGAAATGCCGCGTCAATTCGGGCCTCGCGTCCGACGGCGTCGTAAGAAAAATCTGAGGCTTCGGCGGCTAAGAACGCGTTGGAAGTCCCGTCGGTGACCTCCTTGAGCGTGACGGCTCGATTGCTGATTAGAAGTCCGCCTGCCGCAATTTGCCCGTCATCGTGCGATCCGCAGCATGTATTGGTGCGCGGCTCGTCGAAGCCCTCCTCGCTCGTCGCCCCGGCGATGCCAACGTAGGATGGCGTCATGACTTCAAACCCTCCGACGTTCCACGACGTCGGCACGGAACTCGAAGGGCATAGCAGTGTAGGCAACAACCACTTGTGGACTGCTTTGCCATTCTTGGGGTGGAGCAACGGCAAACCGCTGTCGGGGCCGAGCCGGTCGAGTCGGTCGAACATTACTTGCTGCTCTAGTTCGGGCAGCAGATCGATCCACCACGACATACCGTAGGATGGGCTCGTTCCAGTCGGCGACCCGTCGCGGCGAGCCCCGATTGGGAGCGCCCCCCACCGCGCTTCGTAGCCCAAGGCGGCCAAGCCGATCTGCTTGAGATTGTTCTGGCAACTCATGCGTCGCGCCGTCTCGCGAGCAGCCTGCACGGCCGGCAGCATGAGAGCGAGCAGAACGCCGATGATCAGAATGACCACCAGCAGCTCGATGAGCGTGAAACCCTCTTGCAGCGGCTCTCTCCGCGCTCTTCGCCCAGCGGCTAGCGCCGGTTCCGATACAGCGGCGAACTTGAAGTCGTTTTGCACCATGGCATCACCGACTACTACTGGAACCGCTGCGTTCGATGCGCGCGACTGAAGTAGCCGCCAACAAGATCGCGGCGATGGTGAACCCCAAAGGCTCTGGGACTTGAACTGGCGTCGATGCGCTGTCGCCCGCGTATTCGCCGAAGCCCTCTCTCCAGATAGCAAGATCGTCCTCGTCGACCAAACCGTCGCGGTTGCCGTCGGTTGGTGAGATGCTTGAGTCGCCCAGGCTACGCTGCCAAGTGAGAAAATCGGAACCGTCGACGGCGCCGTCGACGTCGTAATCGCCAAAAACCAGGTCCAGCAGCTCTGGCGGTTCGAGGCTCCCCCCCAAGTTGAAAGGATCGCTGCCATTCGGCAGTTTATCTGCGAACGACTCATTTAGAAAAATATATCGCTCCTCGAAAGCCTCTAAAACGGCCGGGGTCGGCAACGTTGACCCGTTGATCGCCGTGCCATCCTCGTTTCTCAGCAGGATAAACATCGCGCCCGTCGTCTCTTGTCCGCCATTAACGTACAGGGGTGAGCCGTTGACTGGCTGATAGTTGCTGGAGAAGACGACCTGGAAGAAATCCGAACCGGTTTGGCCGTAGTCGTTGATGACTTCGACGTAATATTCGTCGGCCCTCACCTCGAACTCGCCGTGGGCGCCAAACTTCACCGAAAATCCGTTGAATATCCGCTGTCGATAGCCGGCGCAGTCGCAGCCGCCAAGGCTAGCCCCGACGCTGTCGGTACGATAAATGAACTTCGCGCGGACGTCATTTCCGTCGAAAGACTTTAACGGAGGCGGGAAACCATAAGCAGGCAAGATTGAAGTGAGATTCCCAACGAAGCTGACGCCCACCTCTTCGGCCGCGACCGAGGATGTCCACCAGCAAACAAGCCCCAGGGCGAGAGTGCAATCGAGGAATCTCTGGCGCATCTGAACTTTTGAGAAATGTGCGGTGGCGAAAGTCAAGTCCGCGGTGCAGGCGCACATGACGCGCACTCTATGGAGCACAGGCTGCGATACTATCGTTCCGCCTGGACAAAGTCAAAGGAATTCGCGATGCGCGATCTAGCTTTAAGCAAGCGAGGCGATGCCGTCGCCTGCAGGATACCCTGTATTTATCCCACTGACGCGGGCGCCAGCTCTGGCGAGTTTTCGGTAACACAACCCCCAAGCCGACGTCTCTTCGCAGGCGCCGCCGTCGGACTCGCCGCTAACGACGCCGGCACAGCCTCACAGTCGGTAAGCGACCAAACGCGCCAAACGCGGCGATCACGACCACCGAGGCTAGCGTAGCGGCGGACGGTTCGGGAATGAGCGACTCGCCTGTGTAGTTCAAGTTGCTCACAGTGACGTCAAAAGTCCGTGCATCGAACCCTGGGGTCGCGATCGGCGTCGCGCCGGATTGAAGAAAGCCAAACCGGTCGAATACGTCGGGCGTGAAGTAACCAACCGTCAGACTTAGCTTCCGCCAATCTTTGTCTATTGATTGAATGTGCGCGGTGAGATTATTGCTCGCCCCAGGCGTGTAAACGAATGACAAATTGTAAGTTCCGTCGGGGATCGTGGCGGTAAGGGCCGAGCCATTGCCATCGCTGCTGAGGTTAGTCGGCGTCGCGCCGCCTCCATTGCCCCGCGACAACTGCATCCGGATTGCATTTGGCGCCGTGGGCACCGCCTGAGCCGCGGAGAAACCTAGGCGGTAACGATAATCGGTGCTCGAATACCACCCGAAAAACCAACTTGGATCGGCGTTGTTGGGACTGCTCAGCGTAATCGTGCCCGACATGGCGAGCACGTCGTCAAACCCCAGCTTTCCGCCCGCCAGCGTGGCGTCGCGGAGATACCACTGCTCAGGAAATGTTCCCGCCGGAGGGGTGGGAGTCTTGCGCGATTGGAACGTCCCGCCAACCGAAGTCGGTGAGATAACCTTGTAGTTGTTGGTCGACTCTGTATTTCCGTTGCCCGCCCAATGGCTCAAGTCAGCCACAGGCGAAGAAGCAGCCGAGGAGACCGACGCCCACAGCAGGCACGGCACAATCATGAAAAGCAAACATCGACAACTCTTCATTAGCCGGTCAACCTAGATAGAAGATGGAAGAGTGACGATGGTGGGCGACGGTCGCGGTAAAAAAACGCCGTGCTGAACGCTGCAAAATGGCGCTAACTTACCGTTCCTTGATAATCTCGCACATTGAACTCGTCAAGAAAAACTGCCCGTATGACATTCAAAACTGTGCCCGGATTTTCCTCTAACAGGCGTCAGAGATCACGCTAACGCGGCCGTCTACCGCCCGGTGGCAAGAATATCGCGGTTAGACAGCGACTCACTCGGCAACCTGCAATTCTCGGCCCCATGCCTTGCGTATTAGTTGCAGCTTCCGCTCCACAGAACGCGCACTGACGCCTAAGCTGTCGGCAATTTCCGGTACGGTGTACCCTTCGATGCGCGAAACCGCAATCCTTCTTAATCGATCGTCTCGCAACAGCCCCAAAAGACGCTGACTTTGTTCCTCCAGCATCACCAATAGGTCCGGCGTCGGCGAATCGCCGACAAGATCATCGAGTGAGAATGTCGGCTCGCCGGAAGACGTTAACGACACGTCTATCTCTAATCGAACATTCCCCCGGCCGCGCTTCTGAGCGCTTTCATAGCGTATCTGATCCACCACCTTCTGCTTGGTGATGGCAAGCAAGAGCCACCAGAGGTCGTCGCGGTTATTAATATCGGCGAACCTTCCGGCGGCCGCGCCACGGCAGACGCTCCGAAAGACGCTTGCCGCGATATCATCTTCATCAGCGATCGTTACCGGAGCATCTCGAAGTTTCCGCCGCGCTATTTCGGCTAAGCGGCTGGCATAACGATTCCACAACTCCTGAGCGGCGTTAACGTCGCCAATCTTAAGATGACCGATACAAGTGCTGACAGATTGCGTCGATGACATCGGAGTTTGACTGCGCCCGGTTGAACTCATGCTGAGAAGGTGCATTACCCAGGCTACCAATTGGCGGATAATTTCGCCACTCTTGTCAAAAGCAGTGCCTAAGCCGGTATGCGCAAGCTCCGATCGCCAGCGAGCTTTCCGGCAAGTTTCCTTGCTATTGCGTGGCTGCGGAACAGCCAAGTTGAACCAAATAAACGGCTACAAGAGCTACCGTCCGGCAGCTAATTCGACAATGCCGCCCGCGGTGGCCCGACATACGGCTTGGAGTCTAAGTCAGTCCTTCGCGTTGGAGCATGCGAATCGCTCGGCCGTCGCTCGTGCAATCGGCGACGAGGTCGTAGCTCCAGACGTGTTCCTTGTAGGCTGGGCGCAGCCGCACGCATGAACCGTCGGCGAGCTACAGTCGCTGCCGTTTCGGCTGCTTCTAGAGGACTTTAACGCCAGAGACGCTCGACGCGTTTGTGGTTGACCGTCCAGCCCTCGCGACGCAACAGCGCCGTCACCCGGCGGTAGCCGTAGCGGCCGTAGTCGCTTGCCAGTTCCACGATCCGCTTCACTAAGCGCGGCTCGTCGCTGGGAACGCACCGCTGCCGCCGCTGCGTGCTGCGAGGCTGGCTCAGCACCTGGCAAGCCCGACGCTCCGACACCCGGGCGCGTCCGAGACAATCTCGAACGTGCTCGACGGCCCGGCGCCGTTTCGTCGGGCTCAATAGTTTCCCGAGGCGGCTTCCTTAATTGAGTCAAATACTTCTCAACGCAATGACCGCTAAGTTCGCAACTGTGGGCGACGAAACACTTCTAGAAAACGGTTGCTACACCAATGGGCGATGACTTTCGTGGAGAGCGGGGAGCCAAATCCGACATTGGTCCCAGTAACGCACACAGTGCCATTTCCGCATCCAGGCTCCCAGCATGAGTTCGATTCATTGTTGAGTTCGGCGAGGCAACGTAGAGGATTGCCCTTCTGACTCCACTCTCCGAACATTCGGCGCTGTGATCAGCGCAATTTTGGCCCGGTCTTGAATGTAGGCATGAAAGATTGCTGGGGAGAATCGCCTGAAATGCCCACGAGGGAATATTCTGATTCATAGCGTCCGTGCCACAACCGGTTATACTGGAATTCTGTATGGCAATTCATTCCAGCACCCCGTCCACAGCCGATTTCAAGGCACGCTAGAATCTATGTCCCATCGTTCGAAACGTTCGTTGGCATGTGCAAAGCGTTCAGCTAACAGTCGACTCTTCGGCATTAGGAGTTGGGGGGGCCGCCGCAATTTGTTGTTCGAGTGTCTGGAAGGGCGCTTGCAGTTAGCGGCCGATTTCGGCGACGCGCCCCACCCGTACGCCACGCTTCTCGTTGACGACGGGCCGCGGCACGTCGAAATCGGCCCGAGGCTCGGGCAGTCGGCAGATGCTGATGGCGACGGCTCGCCAACGCTTGGGGCCGACGGCGACGCCTCAGATGATGGCGTCGTCTTCAACCCGCTGTGGATCGGCCAGCTAGGCGCATCAGTCATCGTATCAGTGCAAAATGCCCCGACAGGTGCACGGCTTGATGCCTGGGTTGACTTCGACGGCGACGGCAGCTGGGGCGTCTCCGAAGAACAAATTGCCGAGAGCGTTTTGGTTACCAATGGTGCGGCGACGATTTCGTTCGACGTGCCGTCGTCGCTTACTCCGGGTGAAAAATATGCGAGATTTCGCATCAGCGAAGCGGGTGGTCTGGGGCCAAATGGCCGTGCTCCTGACGGTGAGGTAGAGGACTACCGAGTTAACATCGCACCGTCCGCGTCGGCGACTGGGTCATTCATTGCTGCGACGATAATCGACGAAGAGGCATCGAGCGACAACCTTGACCTTAACGGCATGGCAAGCGTTGACATGGATCGAGACGGTGATCTCGACTTCGTCGCGTACGGGACGATCAATACCTGGGACTATGCCTTATTCTGGTATGAAAACGACGGCGCGGAGTCGTTCACTCGCCGCATGATTGGTTCGAACCTGATTTCGTTCGTCGTCAATGTTAGTCCGGATGACCTCGACGGAGACGGCGACATTGACCTACTGACCGGCCTAGGCCTTGGATTCGGCTGGTACGAAAACGATGGAAGTCAAGGCTTCACCTTTCAACAAATTGCGACCGGCGTATCGGGTATTCGCGCCGCCACGACTGCGGATTTGGATGCCGACGGCGACCTCGATATTGTGGCAAGCATTTCGCAATTCTATGGTGGTCCATACATGCCGGTTGTCTGGTACGAGAACGACGGTCAAGGGACTTTCATCCCGCGAGCAATCTCCCCACAAGGGCTGGAGGACATTCTGCAGCCGATCGACTTCGATCGTGATGGTGACTTAGATCTTGTGGCGACGAACTCATTTAATGTGACGCTGTACGAGAATGACGGACTCGAAGTGTTTGCGAAGCGTTCAATCGCTCTCACGCAAGGACAGTTCACTGCGCTGAGGGCTGTCGATGTGGACGGCGATCTCGACGCTGATATTGTGCTCGTAGGCTCAGTCGCAGGAAAAGGGTTTGTGAAGTGGTTAGAAAATCAAGGCTCACTTAACTTCGTTGAGCATGTCATTGCCGATCAACTGCCTAATAGTCTTACTGACCTGGCTGTCGCCGATTGGGATGGGGACCGAGACATAGACGTGGTCACCGGTTCAGGTGCGAGCCTGACTGCTTGGGTGAACGACGGCGCCGAAAGCTTCGTTTCTCGATTATTGCCATCTGGCGGCTCGCCAGGCGAGCTAGAGATCGTTGACTTCAATCGCGACGGCGATCTCGACCTTATTAGGATGGATGGCGTTAATAGCTTGCTCATCGCCTATAAGCAAGTAGACAACCGCGTTTCGGTCACCGCTGGGCCCTCCGGCGTCGTTGAGAGTGGCGGCCAGTCTCTCTCGTTCTTATTTACTCGCACGGGACATCTAACGGCTGGTCTGACCGTGAGTTTCACGGTAGGCGGCTCGGCTCAACTTGGAATCGATTACACGCAAGTGGGCGCCACTGCGTTCACGAAATCGTCTGGAATTGTCACTTTCGCATCTGGTCAGGCCACTGCGTCGATCCTCATCACTCCCGTCGACGACCCGCTTCGTGAGCTCGATGAACCCATCTCGCTGACGATCGTTGACCTTGCTGACTACGAACCTGGATTAGACCTAGTCGCCGCCGCTGCAATTATTGATGACGATCACGCCGATTTCGGCGACGCACCAGCTCCTTATCCCACGATGCTGGTTCAGGACGGGGCGCGTCATTTCGCCGCAGGCCCGCGCTTGGGCTCTCACCGTGACGACGAATCGGATGCTTCGCCAAACCTCGCCGGAGATGGAGACGACAGCGACGGGATTTCAGATGACGAAGACGGCGTCGTCTTGGGAACTCTGACCGTAGGCCTGCTGGGAGCGACTGCCACTATTGACGTTCAGAGCGCACCTGTTGGGGCGAAACTAGATGCATGGATTGACTTTGACGGCGATGGCAGCTGGGGAGGCGCCGGCGAAAGAATTGCTTCTGGCGTGTCCGTGAGTGAGGGCGTCAACGTACTCACATTCGACGTTCCCAGCTGGGCAAAGCCTGGCGCCGCTTACGCTCGGTTCCGCCTCAGTTCCTCGGGCGAGTTGGCTCCGACCGGCGCTTCGCACGATGGCGAAGTCGAAGACGAAGTCGTTACGATCGGTTCACCGAGCGGAACCGGGCTCTTCGGCTACGAGTTCCCGATCGATGGGGGTTCCGGAACTACTCGCTCGTTGGCACTCGTCGATCTTGACAGCGACGGTGACCTAGATGTTGTTTCTTCCGCCGGCACTCAGGTCACGTGGTATGAGAATGATGGCGCGGAAGTGTTCACGCTTCGCGTCGTCCACACATTAACCGAGACGGTCAGCGCCGTCGCCGCGGCTGACCTCGACGGGGATGGCGACCTCGATTTGATTTCGACGTCCGGCGATAGCTTCGATGGCGCCGTGCTTTGGCACGAGAACGATGGCTACCAGAGTTTCACGTTGCATTCGATTGACTTGCTGAACTACGTTGCCTCTTCGCCGTTGGCAGCCGATCTGGATGGAGATGGGGATCTCGACGTGGTCGCGGCCAGCCGTGCGACCGGCGGCGCCCGGTGGTATCAGAACGACGGGAGCGGCGCGTTCACTCCCTACGCGTTCACAACTACGTCGGTCGATTCTGTCGACGCTGCGGACATCGACAGCGACGGCGATCTCGATATTTTCAGTGAAGCGGGCAGCGTACTCACGTGGCATCAGAACGCCTCAGGAGGCGTGTTCACCTCACATACGGTTCCGACTACGCTTTCAAGCATTGTCGCGGCACGGGCGATTGATGTAGACCGTGATGGAGATATGGACCTGGTGGCAGCCGCACGTGGTTCACTCAATCTCGCCTGGTTTGAGAATGACGGGGCCGACTCGTTCCTTCAACGCCCAATCATCGTCGGGGGCGCTAACGTTAATGCCTTCGAGGTCGCAGATTTCGACGGCGACGGCGACTGGGACCTCGTTGTCGGTACTTCCGAGGGCAATTCAGTTGCCTGGTTCGAGAATGACGGTACGCAGATCTTCAGCCGCCATTCGATATCAGGACCGAACGCTAGACTCCCGCTAGAGCTAGCAGCGGGCGACATTGATGCCGATGGGGACCTCGACATTGCCGTCGGCACTTCTGGCACGGTTAAACGTATACTCTGGCACAAGAACGTCGCCAATACAGTTACCATGTCTATCGACCAATCAAGCTCCATTGAGGATTCAGGGGCCCCGATCACGTTAACTCTCCGTCGCCAGGGAGAGTTAACCAAACCGCTTACCGTCTACTTCGATGTTCGAGGTACGGCGACTTTCGGCGGCGATTATACTGCCATCGGCGCCTGGTTCGGTCTCGGAACCGCTTCGATAGAATTCGCGGTCGGCCAAGCTGAATCGCAAGTCGTCATCTCGCCAAAAACAGATGGGTTGTTGGAAAACAACGAGACTATCCTTTTGACGCTGTTTGAGGCGGTGGAGTACATCGCGTCGCCGCCTAATCTCTTAACGATTACCATCGTCGACGACGAGCCGGTAGACTACGGCGATCTACCAACGCCGTTCAAATCGTTACGCGCTGGCGGCGGACCTGGGCATTTGGCCGTCGGCCCTCGTCTCGGCGCTTCGCGTGATGCAGATTCCGATGGTGCGCCGTCGGCAGCCGCAGATGGCGATGATGCAGCGGGAGGAGACGAGGACGGCGTCACCTTCAGCACGATTCGCCCCGGACAAGTTCGTGCATCGGCCATCGTCAATGTGCAAGGTGCGCTGCAAGCGTTACCGAAGCTCGATGCTTGGATTGACTTCGACGGCGACGGTAATTTTAACGGGAGCGGAGAGCGGATTGCGAACGCCTTGCTGGTGCACAACGGGGACAACGTCATATACTTCGATGTTCCTCCAAACACTCGCTCGGGCTTGACTTTCGCCAGGTTCCGACTTAGTTCGACCGGAGCATTGACGCCAGGCGGGCTGGCGAACGACGGCGAGGTCGAGGACTACCAGATCGAAGTCACGCCCCCGGTCGCTTCGGGGTACAGCTTTGTATTCAGTCAACAGCTCGGAGTGGCCACTCTCGCTGAAGCTACCGATCTTGATCGCGACGGTGATATTGACGTCATCACTCAAAACGGGACGTCCGGCCCTTTGACGAAGCACCTGCAGGGCTCGGGCAGCTTCATAGCGTCTACACTCTTTAACGCGGGCAGCACCGTTGGTTCAATCGTGCCAGTTGATTTCGACTTAGACGGAGATATCGACTTATTAATATCTAGAGTGACTGCCTCGTCCAGCTTGCAATGGTTAGAGAATCTGGGCACGTCTTACACGCTTCGCAACATTGCATCAGGATCGCTTGAGTCATTCACAGCGCCGACTGCGGTGGACATGAATGGCGACGGAAAGCTCGATGTCGTTGCAGGGGCAACTGTAAGCGACGTGTCCTGGTATTTAAAATCCACCTCAACAATCTTCCAGCGCGTTACGGTGGATGGGGGGACCAGCGGGACGATATGGACAGACGCGATTGATTTCGATCGAGACGGCGATATCGATGTATTGGCTTCTGGTAACGCGGGAATCGCTTGGTATGAGAATATTAACGGATCAGAGTTTTCGCGTCATTTAGTCAATTCCGCGTGGGCAGGCGTGAAACGTGACGTCCACGCAGCAGATATGGACCGTGACGGTGACTTCGATCTAGTAGCGGCGCTCCCAACTCCGGGCGCCATTGCTTGGTATGAAAATCAGAGTGGCGTCTTGGTGGAGCGCCTCATTCTCGCTCCCGCCGCGAACTACACCTCAATTGACGTGGCTGACCTCAATGGCGACGGGTATCTAGACATTCTTGCTGCTGCGAGCACTGGGATAGTGTTACTTCAGAGCGGTCCCGGCGGTTTCACGTCCCGAAGCGTTGACGCGTCTAGTACTACCTCGGTCCGCGCTGCAGACATTGATCAAGACGGTGATCTCGACATCCTTGCAGTGACGGGGCCGGTGGCGGTGTGGTACGAGAATCTCGCCGCATCCGACGGAGACGCGAATGAAGACGGCGACGTCGACGGGGCAGATTTCCTGTCGTGGCAAAGGAGTTTCAACGCCACCGTTTATCCTGGCAGCGGGGCCGATGGCAATAGCGACGGGCGCGTTGACGGTAGAGATCTTTCTGTATGGAAGGCGAACTTTCGCACTCAACTCCTGCCTTTATCGGAGACGCATTCCATAGCGTCGCTGACCGAGGAAGAGTCGCTCACTGGAGGTGTCGAACTGCGCGCCTCAGCCGCGGCAATTGATGCCTTCTTGGCGAGTGACCAATTCACGCCGCCGAACAATTCTCGCTGGTACTATCATCAAACCCTCGAACCCGTAGTGATATTCGAACCTCTCGGTGCTATGCCACTTCAACCATCTTTGATGAAGAGTGGCAAGCGTATCCCGTTGCCATCCGCAATCGCGCCGACCGTATCCTCGACCACTGAGATCGACTTATCAGAACGATTGTTCGACGAAGTTCATACGCAGCAGATGGGCTGGATTCGAATTAGATCAAACTTGGATTAGTCGACCAGTGGGCATCTGATCGCTAGTAAATAGGGCCTTGGGGAAAAAGGCGGCTTAAGACAGAGCTTCGCGTGCAACCGCCTATTCTCGAAGATTACGCGACGACCACTATTCTCACGGCCATCGCGACGCCTGTTCTTAAATGTCTCTTGAGAATACCCTCGCGACCTATCTAAAGCGTCTCTCGCAGCTAGAACTGAGCAGTTCCGTCCAGCGTGCTCTGGGAGCTGCCCATTACGACGATTCAACTACACCAGCTACGTTACCCTCGACGATCCCAAACGCCAGCGAAGCGAACTCGATGGCAAACTCCGCACGGAAGCTACCAATCTTCACGATGTCGCCGCTGTATTTCTCGCCGACCTCTACGACGCTACCTTGCATTAAACGGCCTTTTAGTCTAACGATTTTCGTTTGGGCAGATGCATCGCTTCATACCAACATCGCAAGACATAAATTCGCCGCCATCTACAACGAACAGAATTATCGGTTATCGGCCGAAGCCTCGGATCAATTCCAGAATAGACGACTTCTGGGTCTTCACTTAACAATGTCGTAAGCGTCCGCAAGCCGCCCTGACAATTGCCCGCCTCGGCGATGCCGCGTTGCTTGCGCTGGGCATTGCGTACTGAACACATCGACGCTTCATTTGCTATTGGCCCGATTCCGCTTTTTCTGGCGTTGCAAGCGATTGCCGAAGCCACCCATCCGTTCGTAGGTTGAAGCCAAGGGTTTTTGAGCATGATGAATTCATACCATCGGCACGATGGCCGCTTTTAAGCGATCCATGGGCGAATGAGCCTAATCATCGCGATTGACAGCCGCCGTCCATTCTGAGAAATCCACGATCCTTTCAATCGCGGCTACTGCGTTGGTGGGCGCATTCCTCAGGGCGATCGCAGCTTAAGCGCGCGAAACAGGCTGAAAGACCCCGTAAGCAAAATCATTGCGACAATCGCACCCAAACAAAGCGCCGCGACAAGAAACGACATCGCTTCATTTCGCGCCGCGTCGATCGCCGACTCCGAATGCTCTTCTAATCGATTGGAAAACAAAACGAGTCCGCTCGCATATTCGCGCTTATGGCGTTGGTACTCCTCGCCGTTCAGTAGTTCCCACGCGTGCGCCGCTTGACGATCTCGTACAAGCGTAAACGCTTGATCCTCCAGACGCACAAGTTCTACATTGGAATCGCCGACCGCGGCCAATTCCGTCTTCGTGTTGGGGACGAGTTTAATCGCCTCAGCGATCGCGGCGTCAAGTTCCGGCAAGTATTGCCGATAGCGCTGTTCCCATCTCGTCTCGCCAGTAGCAGCAGCCAATGAGCAGGCGCTAGTTAACGCTTCGTCCAGAAAGAGTATCTGTGCTCGTAAGTCTTGGACTCGCATCTCATGGCGCTGAATGCCTTCAATCACGTGAAAGTTGCGATAGGTCGTCCATGCCATCATGCCAGCCATCAGGGCCAGCATCACGATGCCGCCGACGGCGATTGTCGTGGGCAGCGGATTGCGTCGCGCCCAGCTAACGAGTTGCTCGAGGGGAGTGGCCGCGCGGGCTGCGATTGGTTCACCCTTGAGGAAGCGGCGTAAATCGTCAGCCAAATCGGCGGCCGACTGATAACGATTGGCGGGCAACTTCTCGAGACACTTCAAGCAAATCGTGTCCAGATCGCGCGGGCACGAGGGCCGCAGGCGTCGAATCGGTACGGGGACGCCGTTGATGACCAGTTGCAGCGACTCGACGGTTGACGATCCTTCAAACGGCGTCTTCCCGGCGAGCAACCGGTAGAGCATCGCCCCCAGGGCGTATACGTCGACCGCCGGCGTCGCCTCGCGCGTGTGGCCGCTGGCTTGCTCAGGCGACATGTAGCCGAGACTGCCCATCACGGAGACGGTTCTCGTGTGGCTGTCGTCCTCGCCAACCTTTTTCGCCAATCCGAAGTCCGTGATTTTCGGCTCGCCGTTTTCGTCGAAGAGCACATTGCCTGGCTTGAGATCGCGGTGGATGACGCCCGCTTGATGCGCGTACTCCATTGCCTCGGCCAGTTTCGCCACTAACTCTGCCGACTCGCGCGGCGTTACCGGCGACTCGTCAATACGGTCTTCCAGACTGCCGCCGCTGCAGTACTCCAAGGCCAGAAACGGCAACCCTTCCTCAGAGCCCACCTCATAGATCTGGACGAAAGTGTGGTGCTTAAGCCGAGCTACCGACTCGGCCTCGATCTGAAATCGAGCCAGTTCGACGTCGCCGGCATGACCGCCGGCGAGGATCACTTTCAAGGCCACGTTCCGCTTAAGGCGAAGATCCTCAGCCTTATAAACGACTCCCATTCCGCCGCGGCCAATCTCATCCAGAATTTCATAAGATGCAATTCGCTTGGGAATTCTGGCTTTCTTATCGGCTCGATTCCCAACCTCGGGACGATCACCCTGATTGCCGGGACCTGCTTCTGACGTATCTCCTGGCGCCGTGGACGTGTCGTGCTGACCAACGTAATCCATCGTCACGTCAGGACGCACGGTTCGATTGCCTGGGAATTGTTCAGATGGCATTTGATCAGCAGGCGGATGTTGGAATCAGAATTATCAAGTGCACTACCGATCCAGATGGGCGATCGCATCTAGGAATGGCGTGTCGGGAATTTGCAGCAGTCCCGTGAACGGACTTTGCAACTCAAGGATCAGAAAGATCGCCCCTGCCACCGAGAGCGCCGCCAGCAACAGTGCCGCCAGTGCTGTGCCGTTGCTTGGAGCGAATAGTCCAAAGCTCCCAAACAGGACGGCGATCCAGAATACCAAGATGCCCAGCATCGGCTTGGAGAGCGTCGTGCTTGCCTGCTCGTATTGCAGCCAACGCATTTGGCCAATCTCCATACTCGTCGAAACGGCCTGAGCTTGCAGCGTCTTTTGCAGGTCGGTCTTAGGAGCCAGCGCTTGGATGGCGACTAATAGTTCCTCCGTGTGCATCGCGCTCGGATCGAGCTGAGCTTCGCCGGCGTACTGCTCAGGCCACATCTGGTGCGCAATCCGCTCCACGACGCCGCGATAGAGTTGACGCACGTCATTGGCGTCTGGCCCAAAATTGGCTAGCAGCCGGTCAAGGTAAACGGCCTTCGCCGCCAATTGCGTTACGCCGCTGGACTGCGTGTCGTACGAGTCCTTCGCCGAGGCAACCAGCAAGCCGATGATTAGCGCTGCCATCGTCGCCACAAACCCCATCGCCAGCTTCACCGTCTCCTTCCTCTCTGAACTGAGGTGATGTTCCGGCAACATGCGTCGTAGGCGCATGCCGATCAACGCCCCGGCGAAAACGCAAGCAAAAACGGTGAGCGAAGTTGCTACGGTAGTCATGCGCCTAGCGTTGCCGCGAATAGTTGAAAAGTTGAAATCCATACGGCGTGGTTCGCGACGCTCGTTAGTCAGTCCACCGCCTTCACGGCAGGAATTTCCCACGAGCCGTCGATGATCGAAGGGGGCGTTTCCGTCGGCCAGTAGAGCCGCAACATGAGAATGAATTTATCTTTGGGGGCAGGTAGCCAGTTTGATTCCCGCTCCGCGCCGGGACTTTCGTTTTGAATGTAGAGGTCCACCGAGCCATCGGCATTCGGCTTGAGGGGTTGTCGCGCGCTGATGCTCTGTCGGTTGATCGGATTCTGCACGAAGAAATAGTCCTTATCGTACATCGTGAGCGACCAAAAACCCTGCACCGGCGGCAATTGGCCTTTGGGGAAGTGCATCACGTATTTCTTCGCGCCTGTGTAAGACTCCAGTACGCTTGGGCCCTCTGAAGTCGGATAGACGGCGTCCTGCGGGCGGTTAGCGCCGAGGCCGATGGCCGTGATCAGGGCCCGCTGAATGTAATTAACGCCGTATTCCCCAGTCTTGGTGGTGAAGAGCCAGCCGTGCTCAAGCTTCATGTCGCCCGCTAAGATGCCTTCCTTCATCCATAGCATGATCTTTTCGTTCGCGAGCTTAGGCACCTTCGTGAATGCTTCCTTCGCGACGGGGCCTAGCTTGCTGCCGTCAAATGGCTCGCCCGGGACGATCCCAAGCTTGGCCATTTTCTTCAGCATTGGTTCGTCGGCCGCGGCGGGCGGATTCTCCTTCATCAACTTGGCAAGCAGAGTGAAGTAGTCGTCCGCGCTCAACGCGTTGACTTGCTCCCGCACCGCGGTCTTCATATCGATATCGATGCTCGAATCAATCTTGCCAGCCGGCGGCGTGTAAGCTTGGCCGTAGGAACTCAACGGCACGATGGAGATTTCATCCTGCAGCTTGTGCACGGCCGCGTAGTCTTCCGGGGTTCCCGTGCAATAGATTCGGCCGAGCAGCCAGACGATCGAAGTCGGCGACTTGTATTCAATGACGTCTGCCGGCAGTTTTCCTTTCCATCCTGGGCCGGTGATCGCATACTTCTGCGGTCCCGTGCCCGTGGTGCGCTTGCCCGGCACTTGGAACACGTCGGTCCAAGCGTCGAGCATCGGGAAGAGATAGTACCGGTCGTGGGCATCCGGCAGACTCAGCACCCACGGCTCCTTCGCCACGTCTACCCATGCCGTGGTGTACAACGTGTCGGCATTGGGAGCGGTCACGTCGCGGAACTGGGCGGTCGGATACGCGCGCATGCGGACAAACTGCCCCATCGGTGCGTGCGTGCCTGCGGGCTTTTCGACGTTGGTCATTACCCGCCGGGTCATTTCCATCGTCACCAACGGATAGCCGTAGATGTACGCCTCTACTCCGGAAGGAACGGCATCGAAAACGGTTTCTGCGGCTGTCGCTGTGCGCAATGCCGCAAATAGCGTGAGGATGACAAGGCCACGTTGGACGAAGCGTTGAGTGCTCATAGTGGTGTCGGTTGTTGACGTTGAGGAGGGTCGGTAGCAGTGTAATTGTAAGGGGTCTTAGGACGTTAAGGGCGAGGTGAACT
>PNKX01000015.1 GCA_013822725.1 Pirellula sp. | reverse complement strand
TGAAACCGCTCTAGAAAAGGCTCGGAAACCTGTTCTTACTTAAAAAAGCATCAACAACAACGCGATTCTATGCTAATGCCGAATCTCTACTCAATTGCCCTTGGCCTCATTGTCCTCGCTGGATGCGATGGAAGCTCCAGCATCAGTCCAGACAACGTAAAACACAGCGAAAAGAAGCTTGGCAAATTAGTTACAGTCGCAGACAAAATTGAATTCAAGGATGGCCGACTGTTAATCACTCGTCCAGCGTTGTCCGACGACGAGCGATCGAAGATAAACGGAAAGTCATTGCTTTTCTCAAAGCTGGCAATCGTCGATGTGAACGTAGGAATGCTGGCGGCCACTCCTTACATCCATCCGCTTCAATTAGTGGTTGATGTTGACGTTCCCAGCAGGCATGTCTTTGTTGTGGATGTGGACACGCACGGAATTTTTGGAGAACCTCGCACCGAAGCGGTGAAGAGCATCGAGGTGCTCCCGCCATAACATGCTGCTCAAACCGCATGCCGTCAGGCATGTGGGCGCCACTGGCGTGCCGCCAGTGCTAAAGTGCCCAAACGATAAGCCTACCGATCGTCTTGCAAGTAGCCTGAAGGACGTGGCTTCCAGCTGCCTACACTTGAAGGCTAGCCGTGTTCCCAGTTCAGCACTGCAGGATGCCAGTGGCACCCGACCTAGAGCTCCGAGTCATTTCTACGACCACAAATCTCCCAACTACCATCTTGAAAATGGCCACTCAGCCCGCTAGCATGAACGCCTGTTCACACTAGAGTTGCAGGAACGTCCGCAACGTCTTCAGCGGAGGCTCTCATGCTGCGCACGCACGAATTCGACCAACCCCATGCTGACGGCGATGGCCCGCGCCACTGGGCGCCTCTCTCCCACCTCGCTGCTCCCGCCCGCCACGTCGCCGGCCCGTTTCTGTCGCCCCGCCGTCGCTCGCTGCACTCCCCGCGACAACTCCAAACCCAATGCAGCGGCCTGCTTACGCTTTCTGTCGCCAAAAACACACCACGCGACAGAACTCCAGCAACACAGAATTCGCCTCGCCAAAGGACTCCACTACCGCGTCGCAAGAAACGACTTCTCCCATGTCTGTCAACAAAACGAATTGGCGGACTTGGCAGACATGGCAGACTCGCAAAAATCAGCCCTTTTTCATCCCCGTGCATTTCATCACCCCCAAAAAACACCCCAAAAACCCTTCTCTGCCACTACTCCCTCTGACCTCTGACTGCCACAGACAAAGAATGGAACGCGGATTGACGCGGATGCGGCGGATTTTCACGGATCAAGAAAGAAGCAACTTACGTTCGCTGCCAGCCGCCATGCTCAGCTGCTCATTCAATCCGCGTCCATCCGCCCAATCCGCGAAAATCCGCGTCCTATTCTTCGCCCACCAACAAAAGCGCTCCGGCGGGGTTCGAAGATTCACCACCAAGACATGAAGACTGACAAGAAACACAAAGGAATGCCGGAAAGGGGAGCGAAAAACCAGTCGACGAAGCCGGCCCTTACGGATCTTTTCTTGCTTCTCTTTCTATCCTTAGTGCGTCTTGGCGCCCTTCGTGCCTTGGTGGTTAGTCTTTCTCGCCGCTCCGGCGGGTCGTTGCCCCGCAGCGACTCCTGCTAGCAAAAGTACAAAAAACCTGAATTTCTCTTGCACCTACCTGTGAACACCGATACACTATTCGTGCGTACAGTAAAAACGCAAACGCCTCGCCAGCTGCGGGGCGGCCAATTCCGATCTCCCTTCGATTCTGTTATTAAATAGGGGCCCAACTCATGGTTGCCGCAACGACTCCCCAACCACTGACCGCCAAACCCACGACTGCATCGAGAAACGGCATGGCTAAGAAGGACAAAGACAAGGCCCCCGCCAAGAAGGGCGACAAGACCGCCAAAACCGGCGCCGACAAGAACGGCAAAAAGTCGGCCGCCGACGTCATGTTCGAGGGCAGCTCCGAGCTCCGCAACACCGTCGCCGCCATCGAAAAGCAATATGGCGAAGGCTCGATCATGCCCCTCGGAGCCGACAAGCTCCGCAAGATCGAGGGGATCTCGACCGGCAGCCTCTCGGTCGACCTCGCCTTGGGCGGGCAGGGGATTCCCCGCGGCCGCGTCATCGAATGCTTCGGACCTGAATCAAGCGGCAAAACGACCCTCGCCCTCCATGTGATCGCCCAGGCCCAACGGGCGGGCGGGATCGCGGCGTTCATCGACGCCGAACATGCCCTCGACCCCAGCTGGGCGAAGAAGCTCGGCGTCGATCTCGAAACGCTCCTGGTCAGCCAGCCCGATTCAGGCGAAGAGGCGATGACCATCACCGAGATGCTCATCAAGAGCAACGCGGTCGACGTGATCGTCGTCGACTCGGTCGCCGCGTTGGTGCCGAAGCGGGAACTCGAAGGCGAAATCGGCGACTCGCACGTCGGCCTGCAGGCCCGGCTGATGAGCCAGTCGCTTCGCAAGCTGACCGGCGCCATCGCCAAGGCGAAGACCTCCGTGATCTTCATCAACCAGATCCGTGAAAAGATCGGCGTGATGTTCGGCAGCCCCGAAACGACCCCAGGCGGTCGGGCGCTCAAGTTCTACTCCTCCTGCCGGATCGACGTTCGCCGCATCGGACAGCTGAAGGAAGGAGAAGACGTCGTTGGCCAGCGGGTGCGGGTCAAGATCGTCAAGAACAAGGTCGCCCCGCCGTTCCGCGTCGCGGAATTCGACATGATGCATGCCGACGGCATCAGCTATGAGGGTGACATCCTCGACCTCGGCATGGAGAAGAAGTTCGTCGCTCGCACCGGCGCCTGGTTCCGTTACGGCGAGATGCAACTCGGCCAAGGCAAGGAAAAGGCCCGCGACTTCCTCAAACAGAACCCGCACATTGCCGAGGAGATCAAGCAAAAGATCATGGCCGCCGGCGGGATGGAAGACATGGTCGCCAGCAAGGGGCCGAGTGCCGAAAGCGATGGCGACGGCGACGCGGGCGACGAGTTTTAGGCCTCGCCTCTGCTAGCAGCCTGCCCGAATGAAAAGACTGGACAGGATCACAGGATACGCAAGATCGACTGGATTGACGGCGGCTGGGCCGGAATTGGCTGACCAATTCCTCTTCCCAACAACGCTCCATCCTGTCGATCCATGGCATCCTGTGATCCTGTCCATCGTCATTCGGATTTCGCCATTCGTCATTTCCCACGCAATCTTTCCCTGCGCAATAAACATTCCGCTCCTCCCCACGACGAACCGACGTCACGCTTGCCCCGTACGATGACCGAGCCCCTATAATGTGGCCAGGAACTGACGACGTAGCATTCCCGACGAGTTGGCGCTTTTACCCTTAAGCCGATTACCGGCCGCGCCATCCCTTTCGGAGCCGAGCAGAGAATGATTTCTCCAGTGCTTTTGCGACTGACCCTCGTCGCCGCGATTCTTCCCCTCTGGCTCCCCGCGGCCGCTCACGCGGACGACGCGCCGACGGAAACCGGGCTCAGCGAGGAGAGCGAAGTCCTCGCCGCCTCGCGGGAGATCGTCCGCGAAGCCGCCGACTACAGCTTCCGCCGCTGGCTCCGCAACCGCGTCTGGGACGAAGAGGATGAAGCCCGCTACGGCTTAGAACTCGATGAGAACTGGCAAACGGCCGCGGCCGCCGCGCCGGAATTGCCGCTGGTCGTGCTCGTCCACGGCTTCAACTCCAACCCGGTGAAGAACGCCGCCATCTTGGAGCCGGTACGAGCCGCCGGCTTTCCGACGGCGACCTTCGCCTATCCGAACGACTGGGAAATCTGCGAATCGGCGGCAAGGCTGTCGGCGCAACTGAAGAGTTTGGCCCAACAACATCCCGGTCAGAAGATCGCCCTGGTCACCCACTCGATGGGGGGCCTCGTCGCCCGCGCCTGCCTCGAAGACAAGGAACTCGACCCCGGGAACGTCACTCGCCTGGTGATGATCGCCCCGCCGACCCACGGGACGATGCTAGCCCACATCGCCGTCGCCACCGACGTCTGGGAGCATTGGCTCGGCCGCGCCGACGGCGGCCCGTGGGACCGCTGCCGCGACTCGGTCATCGATGGCCTCGGCGAAGCGGCCGACGATATGATTCCCGGCTCGACGTTCCTGACTGACCTGAACGCCCGCCCCCGCAACCCCCACGTCCGCTACACGATCTTTCTCGGCACCTGCGCCTCGGTCAGCGAGGGCGAGATGAAGTGGATGCGGACCGCGCTGCAGGAAACAGGCGGAAACTGCCCAGGCCTCCGCGACTGCACCGGCCGGTTCGATAACCTGCTCTCCGACATGGAAGAACTGGTCGAAGGCAAGGGCGACGGCGTCGTCGCGCTGAAGCGAGGCCGACTCGACGGCGTCGACGACGTGCTCGTGCTGCCGTTTGGACACCTAACCTGCACCGGCCCCGTCGATTGCGACGCCACGCGACAAGTCCAAGAGGAACTCCTGGCCCGACTTCGCTAGTAGCCCGCCAAGACGTAAAACAGACGCTCCCTAACGGTCGGCAGACGGTCGGCAGACGGTTGGCAGCGTCTCGGCGACGCCGGAAGCCGCGGTGACGCGAATGCGCTATACGAAGAGGCATGCATCGTTTTTTTCTCTTCGTCGCCAGCCGACGCCCTATTTGCAGCTGACATCTGGAGTTGGTCGCAGTCCGAACCTCGGTCTGAAAGCGTCAAGCCCAAACTTGAAAAACGCCGCAATCTGCTATCTATCCACGGTGGTAGCGTCCGTTATACTGTCGGTCTAGTCCGCGGCATGGTCCGAGGCACGGTTTTTCGTTTTTCTCAGGGAGTCCCAATCATGGGCAAGAAGTTATACGTAGGCAACTTGGCTTACGGTATCGGCGACAGCGATCTCGAGCAGCTCTTTTCGGCCTACGGCACCGTGCAGTCTGCTCAGGTGATCATGGACCGCGACACGGGTCGTTCGAAGGGTTTTGGGTTCGTCGAAATGGGTTCGGATCAAGACGCGCAAGCTGCGATCACCGGCCTCAACGGTATGGAATCGCAAGGTCGGGCGCTGACCGTTAACGAAGCTCGTCCGAAGGAACCCCGCAGCGGCGGTGGTGGCGGCGGCGGCTACGGTGGCGGCGGCGGCTACGGCGGCGGCGGCGGCGGTGGCGGCAAGCGTGGCGGCGGCGGCGGTGGTTACGGCGGCGGCGGTGGCGGCGGCGGACGCCGTTACTAAGCTGTCGATCGGTTGAATCATCTCATCGCATCGGCCTCGGGCAGCGGCTGAAAGATTGAAAAACCAAAGAACCGCCTGCTGGTTTCCAGCGGGCGGTTTTTTATGCGCCGGCGCCGCCCGCAGTCACTCCAGACGGCGTCGCACACGGACGCAAGCAAGAGCGCTGCCTGAAAGGAGGCCCGCCTGAATTCTATTACGAAAACTTCGACTCGATGCGCATCAATGCATAGGATGGACTTGTCAGACTTCTCTCACTTCACCTGCCACGACAGCGGAGGGTAGCGGCATGCGGCTCTCAACTCGCGATTTGTTCGCCATTCTGACCTTCGTCGCGGTGATCTCTTGGTGTGCAGGAAGAGTTGGATTCGACAACCCGCAATTCTGGATCGCCGCGGTCATCTCGTTCGTGCTCGCCGCATTCTTCATCCGTTGGTCTGGCTATCGCGACGGACGAACAGCCGCCTTGCTGGCGGTAACTTTTTTCACGGGATTCTGTACGCTCCCCTTCAGCTTGCTCGCTTCCTTTTTTTCAGCCCTATTGCTCGTTCTGGCAATACTGATCGGCGCTGCGGCAAAGATCACGTCGACGCGAGTCCGTTGCGGCATCGCCATGGTCTGCGTCTCCGCCGCATTCGTCCTTGCAACTTCGTACGGCAACGCCGACTTCAACCGCATTGCCGAATTGCGAGAACTGTTTCCCATCGAGTCGCTGGAGAATCGACTGGCGTACGAAGGCAAGCAGCCATCGACAGAAGCCGTCATTGGGATGACGCCTGCCATGAACGCTAAGCTGACGGAAGATGAGCAGATTTTCCAGCAGCGCGACTGGCGGACAGTTCACTTGCGGCAAATTCACGATCGAGAGTACGAACAGTTCGTACGGGCATCCGGCTTCGGCATTTCGCGGCTAGGTCCGCCTCGAAAAGAGACGATCGAAGTATCGCCATTGCGCGACATCGATTTCGCTAACGCCGCACTCAACGACGAACAAGATGGATGGATTAGCTGGCACGCTGGAGACATTCTCAATGCAGAAAGTCCGATTGATAAAGTGCATGACGCTAGTCGAATCGACTTCCTCGATCCGGAAGGGTACGGCAATATTCTTGCACCACGCACAAAAGTGGTGAGATTCGTTCCACACGCCTTCCACCATCATCCGCTAGCGCGCTCCAAGGAACGGCCCAAATGGTCGATTGATCGCATCGAACTCGTCAGCCTGCTGAAGTTCGACGGGCCGCGGGTCTACGTGCTCGACCATCTGCCGCGGATGGATCAACTGAGCAGTAATACGGCGCCGACGAGAGAGTTGAACGAGTTTGAGGCGTCGGCGCTTGAGAAACTGCGCTTGCAAGAGGATCTTGTCGTGCAGAGCGAGGGCGCCGAGTACCAGATGCTCGGCTCGCTGCGAGCGGCGAAGCAGTGTCTTGACTGCCACAACGTCCAGCGCGGTGAATTGCTGGGAGCGTTTTCGTACCGGTTGACGTTGGCGGAGGATGACAGCGAGCACGAAGGGGAACTGGCCGCGAAGGACATAGAAACAAACGAGTAACGCTTTCAGCCCCTGGGCTCCGCCAGGGGGTCGGTTGCCATACCGGCAGACGTTGTCCCGCGTCGTGCTACCCCCCGGCGGAGCCGGGGGCTGCCAATGCTACAGCCGCCAAGCTGACTTGATTGGCCAGACGGTCAGATTGTCGACCTTCGCGCCGGCGCCGCTCAGGTGATACGCCGGCTTACTTGAGGCCGGTTCGAAGCAGTTGCTGAGCGTGACGTTGCCATCGTTGGCGTAAGCTTCGACGGAGGCGCGATCGACAGCACGCGCAGCGTCAGCTTGCCGTCGACGAGCGGCGCGCGGGCCTTGCTCTCGCCGAATGATAACTCTTGGGTTGCGAAGTCGTACGCTAGCTGCGCGCCGCGGATATCGAGAACAATTCGCTTGGTCTCGATTGTAGCGATCGACGCCGACGTACGCTCATTCACAACCCGCGTTGCGGAATCTTCCTATCTGAATTCCTGCGGGTGACAAAGACTCTCCGTACGTTCGGCGCAGCACTCGCATAAAATGATAGGGGTTGCTGGAAGGATCAGCAGCCTCGGCCTAATCAATCCCAAAAGCGATTCCTCTGATGGTTCGAATATCTCTGCTCGTCGCAACTCTCCTGGGCGGGCCATTGCTCGCGGCGGCCGCCGATGTCGCTGGGTATCCGGTCGAGCCGGTCTCGTTCGAGAAGGTGACGCTGGCCGACGAATTCTGGTTGCCCAGGCTGCAAACGCAGCGCACCGTGCTGGTGCCTTACGCGTTTCAGCAGACGGAAGGTGCGCTCGCTGACTTGAAGGTTGCCGCCGCGATTCTCGCCGGCAAGAAGCCCGACAATCTTCCCGGTCCGCAGCGGTTCCGCACTTCCGATCTCTTCAAGGTGATGGAGGGCGCCGCGTATCTGCTGGCCGTCCAGCGTGACGCCAAACTGGAAGCGCAGCTGGATGAGATCATCGCCGTGATCGCCGCCGCGCAGGAGCCGGACGGCTACCTTCATCCCGCGCGAACGCTCTATCCTCATCTGCCGATCGATATGATGGGCGACGGCAAGTACGCGTACGTCGACCACAGCCACGAGCTTTACATCTGTGGCCACCTCTACGAAGCGGCGGTCGCGTGCTTCCGCGCGACGGGGAAGCGGTCGCTACTCGACGTGGCGGAAAAGAGCGCGCGACATGTCGAGCGCGTCTTCTTCGAGGGCGATCCGGCGTACAACGACGGCAAGCCGGTGAACCAGGCCCCAGGCCACGAAGAGATTGAGTTGGCGCTAGCTCGCCTTTCCGCAGCGACGGGCGATCCCTCCTACTTGAAAACGGCCCAGCGATTTCTCGATATCCGCGGCGTCACGCACCGCCCTGAAGGCGAAGGGGTGTTCTCCGCTACCTATGCGCAACAACATGCCCCCGTGGCGAAGCAGACGGCGCCGGTCGGCCATGCCGTGCGCGCGACTTACCTCTACGCGGGGATGGCCGACGTCGCGGCGATGCTCGGGCTCGATATTTATCACGAAGCGCTCGAGAAGATTTGGACGAACATCGTCGACACGCGGATGCACATCACAGGGGGACTTGGAGCGGTTCACGGCATCGAAGGTTTTGGGCCGGAATACGATCTGCCGAACGCCGACGCCTTCAACGAGACGTGCGCTGCGGTCGGGAACGTTTTCTTCAACTTCCGGATGTTCCTGCTCCATCGTGACGCCAAGTATCTCGACGTCGCAGAGGTTGCCCTCTACAACAACGCGCTGGCGGGAATGAATTTCGCCGGCGACCGATTTTTTTACGTCAATCCGCTCGCGGCGGATGGAACGCGGCCGTTTAACCATGGCCATGCCGGGCGGGCGCCCTGGTTTGGGACGGCGTGTTGCCCGACCAACCTCGCGCGGCTGATTCCCCAAGTGCCGGGGATGATCTTCGCCACCGATGACGCGGGATTGTATCTCGGCCTCTACGCAGCGAGCCGTACCACGCTGACTCTCGGGGGCGTGCCGACCGAGGTGATCGAGGAGACGACATATCCCTACGACGGCCGCATCGCGGTAACGCTGCGGCCAGAGAATCCGGCGACTTTCGACGTGCGACTACGGATTCCGACCTGGACGAGCGATCGCTTCGTGCCGGGCGAACTCTACCGTTACGCCGCGGGCGTGCAGGCGCCGCCGGTCGAGTTGCGTGTGAACGGCGAGCGGGTCTACGATTTTCAAGTCGCCAACGGATTCGCCGTGCTCAAACGGGAATGGAAGGAGGGCGATCGAATCGAGCTGAATCTGCCCATGCCGGTGCGCGCTAGCCAATGCCGCGATGAGGTCGAGGCCAACCGCGGCCGTCTCGCGGTGACGCGCGGTCCGCTCGTCTATTGCGCTGAGTCGGTCGACAACGAGCAGCACGTCTTTAATTACCTCCTCACGGCGGACACTTACGCAGGACAAATCGACGAACGGAGGATCTCGATCGCCGGTCATGACGTGCTCGCCGTGACCGTCGACGCCCAGCGGACGGACGCTGCCGGTGCGTTGCAACCGGCGCCGCTGGCGCTCATCCCGTATTTCGCGTGGGACAACCGTGGAGTGAGCTCGATGGAAGTTTGGATTCCTGACAATGAGCGGACGCTGCGCGCCAATGCGATTCTCGTCAGCGATAACGCGGAACGGTTCAACTCAGCGAAGGCGAGTCACACGTTCGGCCAGGATCGCGAAGCCGCGATCGTCGACGGGCGGCTACCTAAGAACTCGTTCGATACGTCGATCCCGCGCTGGACGAGTTGGCCCGAGCGAGGAAAGCCTCAAACGGTTGAACTGGAGTTGGCGAAGCCAACGAACGTGCGAACGATCGAAGTCTACTGGTACGACGATCATGGCGGCGTCCAAGTCCCCGAGCGGTGGACGCTGGAAGTCGAGCGAGCGGGAGCGTGGGAGCCGTTCGCCCTCTACAACACCGACGCGTATGGGGTCGCGACGGACCAGTACAACGTGGTCCATCCGGCCGAGCCGGTGACGGTCGAACGGCTGCGTCTCACGATGTGGCCGCAGGCTGATGCGGCTGTCGGCATCTTAGAAGTCGTCGTGGCGCCCGAGGAATAGTGCCGAATCGGCGCGTCGCCCACGGAAAAAAACGTTCGGCAAGATCATCACGCCGGCGACGAATCTCGGCTAGATTGGAGTCGCCGCGATGATCGGAGTCGTCGACCCCGCCCGGCGATTTCACCCTCACGCGACGTGACGCATGAACTTCGATCATCTCATTTTCGTCGGACTCAATGGCTACGCGCTGGCGCTCGATCGGGACAGCGGGGAAATCGTCTGGTCGAACGACCAGATGAAGTCGGGCTACGTCACGCTGCTGCTCGACGGCGATCGGCTGATCGCCTCGACCAACGGCTACATCTATTGCCTCGACCCGGCGACCGGCGAGATTCGCTGGCACAACCCGCTGAAGGGTTACGGGATGGGAGCGCCGACGGCGCTCACGTCGGTACGCGGCGAGAGCATGCACTTGTTGATCCAGCAAGCGGCCGCGGCGGTAGCCGAGTCGTCGGCGTCAGCGGGACACTGAGAGAGCCAATCCGCTGAACCGAAGTCGGCAAGCGACCTAGAGCGGGAACTCGAAGTGGTTCTCTCCCTCAGGCTTCACGGTGACGGTAAGCGGCGTCGACTCGACCGCAGCGTACTTCGGAGGGAGCGTATTCTGCGGCGGCTTGGAAAGCGAAGGCGCTCCAGCAGGATGTTCTAACTTGACAACAGAGACGCGATAATCTCCGGCCGGCAGCCCTTCCTTCGACGATTTTCCCATATCCAATTCGATCTTAACGTTAAACGAACCGTCAGGATCAGTTTGCGCGGTCGCGCCGACGTCGGACGAAGCAGGAGCAAAGAAAACGGTGGCTCCCGCGACGGGCGCTCCTCCGAGCGTCACCTTTCCGGTGACAGGATACGTCACTGGGCCCGACGAACTTTTTCCGCAGCCAATTGCCAATACGAGCATCAGCAGCGCCGCGAATCGGAGTGAAATAATCATACGCCCTTGGGTTCCGGTAAACGGCGATTGGAGTCTGCATTTCGCAAGCAATTAGCGAAGGTCGCGTTTTAGAGTGCTTCGCTAATCGATTCGCTGTCGGAGCGAGCTCCGAGGCGTTGGTAGTTGTTGTAGTCGATTGATTCACTGAGAAAATGGACGGATCCATCGCAGAATATAAAATTGACGCCGCCTGTATGGCGAGACTTGAAACCATGCGCAATATTGAAGTCGTTGTCCCAACGTTTGCCTGTCGGTTGCGGGATGCCGGTGAATTCTGGATCAGTTTCAACGTTCAGCGGACCCGTAGTGGCGAACCATAGCCCCTCCGAGAGCGTCCAGCCGTTGATCCAGTTGTGAGCAGCCGTTGATGGGCGAATCTCCCCCATCATGATGGTGTTCGAAGTGCCATCTTCAATCTCGCGGAGAGCAGCCGCCCAAGCGCTGCGACTGAACACGCCACTGATAGTAGCTGGATCCGGGCAATCTCCGCGCTCATTCGCAGCGTTATTGCAAATGGTCCGTTTGGCCGTCGTATTAAACCAGTCGTCCCCCGGAGCGACGCTGTTCGTTCCACGTCCTTCGTTGCCGGCAGTTCCTACGAGCGTTTTGACGTTGTACCCTCCCCAACCCATAAGTTGGGCGCCCATCGAACCGCAGTAGCTGGTAGTGGCCACTGACCCGGGACGAATATTGCCACTCCATTGGTTATTGGCAGAGAACATTTTTGGGTCGATGACCCCTGTCTTATCGTCCGAAGGACAAGTTAATATAGCGAGCGGCAGTTGACGTAGTGGAACACCGTCAACCAATTGCTCGCCAGGAACCTTCGTTGCCTTGGGATTGAGATCGATCCGGCCATAGAGGCCGGTAGCTTCAACATATGGCGCCACCATCACCAGATGGGAGGCTAAGTCGCGTCGCCCAGTAGCGCCGTTTTTCTGCCAAACGTACTGCTCGTTCTGCGCAAATCGCTTTTTGGATGTCTCGTGATTCAACATGCCAATGCCAAGTTGGCGAAGGTTGTTCATGCATTGATTGCGACGCGCCGCTTCACGGGCCGCCTGCACGGCTGGAAGCAATAGGGCGACGAGCACGCCGATGATCGCGATGACAACCAGCAGTTCCACCAGCGTGAACCCGCCGGCGCGCCGTCCGCGAGTCGGAATTGCCTTGTGAGGCTGGCGACGCTCGGCGACGCGAGAATTTTCGCTAGTTAAACGCGATACCATCGCCGGGACTCCTCGAAAAAGACGCTAAGCGGCAAGGAACTTGCTTGCTTCAATGCAAGCAGGTTGGATGAGTTCGAGCAATCAATCGCTCACCTGGACAAGTTCAGTGGGTATTATATCCCGTCGCCGCGATTCGCCAAACTGCGAAGTGCGTAGCGGCGGCGAAAGAGCCTTCGGTTCTTACACAAGAAAGTGATGAATCGTCAATCTCGCAATAAGAATCGTAAGACGCCGATTGCCCGCTATAAAAACTGCGATGGACGGCCTCCTAACGGCCGAGTTCCTGCTCACGGGTTAGCCGCCAAGGGCTCGCCTCCTGATCCTAGCTCGATGGTATTCGAGTCGGCAAGTTCACCGACACTTGGGCGGTTTGCTCGACAATGGCAATTAACTGGCGCAGATCGATTGGCTTCGACAGGTAGTCTTGCATGCCGGCCGAAAGGCAGCGCTCGCGATCGCCTACCATCGTGTGGGCCGTGAGCGCGATGATGGGAGGCTGCCTTCCCGGCAATTTGCGAATGGCAGCGGTGGCTTCAAAGCCGTCCATGTCGGGCATTTGCAAGTCCATGAGAATAACGTCGTATTGTCCGCGCCGCGCATAGTCGACGGCGGTGCGTCCGTCTCCGGCCACCACGACTTGATGTCCGCGCTTGTTCAAGGCATGTCGCACGAGCAACTGATTGGTGGCCGTATCCTCCGCCAACAACACGCGGATGGGCGGCCTGGAAGAGGGTTCGCTCAGAACATCTGGCGACGATGCGATTGACGCGGCATGCGGCACGTCATCGAGCTTTCTCCGATCGACAAGCAGCGGAACGGTGAAACGGAACTCGCTTCCGCGTCCCAATTCACTGCGAACGGATCGGCTGCCCGCCATGGCTCGAATCAGATCGGCGGAAATCGCCAGCCCCAAGCCAGCCCCGTCTCGACGGCGCGTCGTCGAGGCGTCGACCTGCGTGAACGGAGCGAAAATCCGGTCCTGATCGATCGTTGAAATTCCAATGCCTGTGTCAATCACGGCGAACCGAATCCACGCTTCACGATCGCAACACGACTCGACGCGAACGTCGAGCGTTACTCGTCCCCGCTCCGTAAACTTGATGGCGTTCGTCAGCAAATTGAAGATGATTTGCCTCAACCGCAGCGAATCGCCGATTAGATAATTTGGAACCGCTGGGTCGATGACGACCTCAAACTTCAATCCTTTCTGATTGGCGCGATGGCCGAACGTATGTTTCAACTCGCCTAGAATGTTCCTTAACTGCAGCGGAGCCGATTCTAATGTGAGCGTGCCGGCTTCAAGCTTTGACAGATCCAATATTTCGTTCAGCAGTTCTAACAGCAGATGCGCATTGGTTTGCACGGCGCTGAGATACTCGCGAACGTTCGTTGGCAGCGTCTCCATCAGCGATAGATCGGTCATGCCGATGATCGCCGTCATCGGTGTGCGCAACTCGTGGCTGATGTTCGTTAAGAACTGACTCTTGGCCACGCTAGCGCGTTCGGCCTCGACGCGAGCGGCCTGCTCTTGGGCAAGCAGCACTCGCTGCTCCGCTTGAAGTCGTACTTGCTCGCTTTTTTGAAACAGGTCGACGAAGACCCCGATCTTGGCCCGCAACATTTCCGGCGTCGCCGGCATCAGCAAGTAGTCAACCGCGCCGAGCGCATAGCCGCGGACGGCGAAGGCGTCATCGGCGTAGGCTGTCAGAAAAATGATCGGCGTATGTTCCGAACGCTGTCGACGTCGGATAAGTTCGGCAGTCTCAAAACCATCGAGCCCGGGCATGTTGACGTCGAGCAAGATGACGGCGAAGTCATCCGTCAACAATCGCCGCAGCGCCTCTTCACCCGACGTGACGGAGACGAGCGTTTGGTCGAGGCTCTGCAGCACGGCCTCTATCGCCATGAGCTTGCCGAAATCGTCGTCGACGATCAAGAGTTTCGCTTTATTCGACTCGATTGGAGTCATGTCGTTAGCCAGGCGCGAAGGGCGGTAAGCATCTGTTCCGAGTCAACCGGCTTGGAGAGATAGTCCCAAGCTCCCGCTTCGATGCACTTCTCGCGATCCCCTTTCATGGCCTTGGCAGTGACCGCCACAATTGGCAAATCCTTAAAGCGGGAAATCTGGCGAATAGCGCGCATCGTATCGATGCCATCCATTTCAGGCATCATGATGTCCATGAGCACGACGTCGACGTCGGCGGATTCCTCTAGCAAACTGATCGCAGCGCGCCCAGTTTCCGCCGACACGGTTAGCATGTCGTAGCGTTCCAGCACGCTGGTCAGCGCGAAAATATTTCGAATGTCGTCATCGACGATCAGAGCCTTCTTTCCGGCTAAGATTGGCGTTCGATTCGCGACCTCGTTGATGCGGCGACGTTGTTCCTCGGACAGGCCGCTGACGGGCTGGCATAGAGCGAGAGTCGCTCGGTGGATTAACTCCTCAGCGTCGTCAACGAAGTGGAGGTTGAACTCTTTCGCTAAGTGGACGAGTCGATGACGGCTCTCCAATGACATTTCGCCGGCAGCATAAAGAAAGATCGGCGTGTTCGGACGCTCGCAACCCGCGAGCGTCTGCTCCGCCAGAGTCGGCAGGCTCATGTCAACTGGATCAGGCGTGATGATCACGCAGTCGGCGCCCTGTTTCTCCATGGCTGTCAGCGCTGCAAGTCCGGTGTCGACGGCGACTACTTCGACATGAGGGCTCGACAGCATATCGTACAGTTGGTGCCGTCGATCAGAGTCCTTCTCGAGAACGATGACGCGGCGCTCGCCTCGATCAACAAAATGACGCACAGATTCCAGAAACTGCTTCAATTGGTCGGCCGTTTGAATGGGCTTTTGCAGGACGCCTTGTGCGCCGACGCGGATCCCATGTTCCAAACTGTCGGCGCTCGAGACGATGTACACCGGAATGTGCCGAACCTGTGGATCGTGCTTTAGCCGGCGAAGCACCCGCCACCCGTCAATATCAGGCAATGAAATGTCGAGCAGAATTGCCCGGGGCTGATAGTCGCGGGCTAGCGTCAACGCCATCGCTCCGGAGGGAGTTACCATGGCCTTGAAGCCGGTGTGCCTGGCTGCCTCGAGCGCAAAATCGGCGAATCCTCGATCATTGTCGACGATGAGGATCGTGCGATCGGTCGGTCCGATGCAGTCGCGATCATCGCCGCCATCCGCATGCGGCGACGAACCGTTTGCATTCTTTAACTCGACGACTCCGCTCGACTGTGCGGGGGTCGGCTTGCGATCATTCAGCGCTGCATTGAGCGGCGGCGTCACCAGACGCCGAACGGTTTTTTGCGGGACGAAGATCTGCGGCAGATAGAGCGTGAATTCGCTGCCGACGTCTGGCGTGCTGACAAGTCGGATTTCGCCGCCAAGCAGCCGCGCCGTTTCTCGGCTGATTGCCAGGCCGAGCCCTGTGCCGCCGTACTTGCGGCTCGTGCTGCCGTCGGCCTGCTGAAACGCCTCGAAGATAATTTGTTGTTTGTCCGCAGGGATCCCGATGCCAGTGTCGCTTACCGCAATCGCGATCACAGAGTCACTTGACGAGAGGGCGGCGTTGTCGGCGTGCCAGCCATCGTAGGCGACGCCAACGCGCAGGGAGACTTGCCCGTGATGCGTGAATTTGAACGCATTGGAGAGCAAGTTTTTAATGATTTGCTGCAACCGCTTGCTGTCCGTCGTTAACGATCTGGGCAGGTAGGGGTCGAGTTCGACGACAAATTCAACGCCGCGATTTTCCGCAACGTGCCGGAAGGTTCGCTCGACGTAGTTGTGGAGATCGCTAAACCGCAAGTCGCCGACGTCCAGCACAACCGTGCCTGACTCGATCTTCGACAAGTCAAGAATGTCGTTGATCAGCATCAGCAAATCATTGCCGGAGGAATGAATGGTCTTGGCGTAATCAGTCTGCTTCGTTGTTAGATTACCGTCAGGGTTTTGCGAGAGTTGGTCGGAGAGAATTAACAGGCTATTGAGCGGCGTCCGTAGTTCGTGCGACATGTTCGCCAAGAATTCGCTCTTGTACTTCGACGTGAGCGCGAGCTGCTCCGCTTTCTCTTCGAGCGCCTGGCGCGCTTGTTCGACTTCCGTATTCTTCTGTTCCACCTCGACGTTCTGATGCGCTAGCAGGCGAGCTTTCTCCTGCAGTTCTTGATTGGTTTGCTGCAATTCTTCTTGCCGGCTCCCAAGCTCCTCGGCGAGCGACTGCGACTGCTTGAGCAAGTCCTCGGTTCGCATATTGGCTTCAATCGTATTCAACACGATGCCGATGCTTTCCGTCAGCTGATCCAAAAACGCTTGATGCGTCGGGTTGAATCGCTCGAACGAGGCGAGCTCCAGCACTGCTTTTACTTGCCCTTCAAACACCACGGGCAGCACAATGACGTTCACCGGCGGGGCGCTGCCAAGTCCCGATGAGATGCGCACATATTCGGGCGGGACGTTGGCGAGCACGATCTTCTGTTTCTCCAGCGCGCACTGCCCGATCAATCCTTGTCCCAGCTCCAGTTGCTTGCCAACTTCGCTCGGACGTTCGTAGGCGTAACTAGCCAACAGCGTCAGACAGGGCTGTTCGCGCATGGCGTCGTAGGTGTAGAAGACCGCGTGTTGCGCCGAAACGACGGGCGCAAGCTCAGAAAGAATGAGACGCCCAACAGTGAGCATGTCCTTCTGACCCTGCAGCATGCGACTGAACTTCGCCAAGTTCGTCTTCAGCCAGTCTTGCTCGGCGTTCTTGAGCGTCGTGTCCTTAAGGTTCACGATCATCTCATTGATGTTGTCTTTCAGGAGCGCGACTTCGCCTTGCGCCTCGACCTTGATCGAGCGGGTCAAATCGCCCTTAGTGACGGCGGTGGCGACTTCCGCGATCGCTCGCACCTGCGTCGTCAGGTTGGCTGCCAGTTCGTTGACATTGTCGGTGAGGTCCTTCCACGTTCCCGCCGCTCCAGGAACGCTCGCCTGTCCCCCCAGCTTGCCTTCGACGCCGACCTCGCGCGCCACGGTCGTCACTTGATCAGCGAACGTGGCGAGCGTCTCGATCATGCCGTTGATCGTGTCTGCGAGCGCCGCAATTTCTCCTTTTGCTTCCACCGTCAACTTCTGTTTCAGATCGCCGTTGGCGACGGCGGTGACGACGCGGGCAATGCCGCGAACTTGGCCTGTGAGATTGCCGGCCATGAAATTCACGTTATCCGTCAAATCTTTCCAGGTGCCGGAGACGCCTTTCACCTGTGCTTGCCCGCCGAGCTTCCCTTCGGTGCCGACTTCGCGCGCGACGCGCGTCACTTCCGCGGCGAAGGAGCTCAACTGATCGACCATCGTGTTGACGGTCACTTTCAAATCGAGAATCTCGCCTTTGACGTCGACCGTGATCTTCTTCGAAAGATCGCCGCTCGCCACGGCCTTCGTGACTTCCGCGATGTTGCGAACTTGACCGGTGAGATTTCCGGCCATGGAGTTCACGCTGTCCGTCAGATCCTTCCAAGTGCCGGCGACGTCGCGCACGTCGGCCTGACCGCCGAGCTTGCCTTCCGTTCCCACCTCACGTGCGACGCGCGTGACTTCGGAGGCGAACGAGCGGAGCTGGTCGACCATCGTGTTGATCGTGTCTTTCAATTCCAAAATCTCGCCGCGGACGTCCACGGTAATCTTCTTGGAAAGATCGCCGCTCGCCACGGCCTTCGTCACGGCGGCAATATTACGGACCTGGGCCGTCAGGTTACCGGCCATGAAGTTCACGTTGTCGGTCAGGTCTTTCCAAGTGCCGGCGACGCCCTTCACCTCGGCCTGACCGCCGAGCTTGCCCTCGGTGCCGACTTCGCGGGCGACGCGCGTCACTTCCGAAGCGAAGGAGCGAAGCTGATCGACCATCGTATTGATCGTGTTCTTCAGCTCAAGAATCTCGCCCTTCACGTCAACCGTAATCTTTTTTGACAAGTCCCCAGTGGCCACCGCCGTCGTGACGTCGGCGATGTTGCGAACTTGCCCCGTCAGATTGCCTGCCATCGAGTTGACGCTATCCGTCAGCGCGCGCCAGGTTCCTTCGACGCCGCGAACGTCGGCCTGCCCGCCCAGCTTCCCTTCGGTGCCGACTTCGCGCGCCACGCGCGTCACTTCGTCCGCGAATGACCGAAGCTGGTCGACCATCGTGTTGATTGTGTTCTTCAGCTCGAGAATCTCACCCTTCACGTCGACCGTGATCTTCTTCGAAAGATCGCCGCGGGCCACTGCCGTCGTGACATCGGCGATGTTGCGAACCTGACCGGTCAGATTGCCTGCCATGGAGTTGACGCTGTCGGTGAGATCCTTCCAAGTGCCGGCGACGCCGGTTACCTCGGCCTGTCCGCCAAGTTTTCCTTCCGTACCGACTTCGCGCGCGACACGCGTCACTTCAGACGCGAATGAACTGAGTTGATCGACCATCGTGTTGATCGTGTTCTTCAATTCTGAGATCTCACCCTTCACGTCGACGGTGATCTTTTTCGAAAGATCGCCCCGCGCCACCGCCGTCGTCACTTCCGCAATATTGCGGACTTGTCCGGTGAGATTGCCGGCCATGAAGTTCACGCTGTCGGTCAAGTCTTTCCATGTGCCGGCGACGTCGCGAACCTCGGCCTGACCGCCAAGTTTTCCTTCCGTGCCGACTTCGCGGGCCACGCGCGTCACTTCGGAAGCGAATGCCCGCAGCTGATCGACCATCGTGTTGATGGTGTTCTTCAGTTCAAGGATTTCTCCCTTCACGTCGACTTCAATCTTCTTGGAGAGGTCGCCGTTCGCCACGGCCGTCGTCACCTCGGCAATATTACGAACTTGAGCCGTGAGGTTGCCGGCCATGAAGTTCACGTTGTCTGTCAGGTCTTTCCAAGTACCGGCGACCCCTTTGACCTCAGCTTGCCCGCCGAGCTTGCCTTCGGTGCCGACCTCGCGCGCGACGCGCGTCACTTCGTCGGCGAACGAACTGAGTTGGTCGACCATCGTGTTGATGGTGTTCTTCAGTTCGAGAATTTCGCCCTTCACGTCGACCGTGATCTTCTTGGAAAGATCGCCGGTCGCCACGGCCGTCGTCACCGCCGCGATGTTGCGCACCTGGGCGGTGAGATTCGACGCCATGAGATTCACGCTGTCAGTCAGATCTTTCCATGTACCGGAAGCCCCTTTGACCTGTGCTTGCCCGCCGAGCTTTCCTTCGGTGCCGACCTCGCGTGCGACGCGCGTCACTTCGTCGGCGAACGAGCTGAGTTGATCGACCATTGTGTTGATGGTGTTCTTCAGTTCGAGGATTTCGCCTTTGACGTCGACGGTAATCTTCTTCGATAAATCCCCGGTGGCGACGGCGGTCGTTACGGCCGCGATATTTCGAACCTGCGAAGTGAGGTTCGAGGCCATGAAATTGACGCTGTCGGTCAAATCCTTCCAAGTGCCCGAAACGCCTTCGACGCGCGCCTGGCCTCCAAGGCGTCCTTCAGTGCCGACTTCACGCGCGACGCGCGTCACTTCTGAGGCGAACGAGCGAAGTTGATCGACCATCGTGTTGATGGTGTTCTTCAGCTCCAAAAACTCGCCGCGCACGTCGACGGTGATCTTTTTCGATAAGTTGCCGTTCGCCACTGCGGTGGTCACTTCGGCGATGTTGCGAACCTGACCCGTCAGGTTGCCTGCCATCGAGTTCACGCTGTCGGTCAGATCCTTCCAGGTACCGGCAACTCCTTTAACTGCCGCTTGCCCGCCTAACTTTCCATCGGTGCCAACCTCTTGGGCGACGCGCGTCACTTCCGAAGCAAAGGAGCCGAGCTGATCAACCATGCGATTGACCGTCTTCGCGGTGCGAAGAAACTCGCCTTCCAGCGGACGCCCGTCGAGATCGAGCGCCATCGACTTCGACAGGTCGCCTTTCGCCACGGCGCCGATGACCCGGGCCATTTCGCTCGTGGGGTGAACAAGGTCGCTGATGAGGGCGTTCACCGATTCGATGTTGCCAGCCCACGAGCCGCTGAGGCTTCCCAGAGTCGCGCGTTGCTTAATCTTCCCTTCTTTCCCAACTACCCTACTGGTACGGGCGATCTCCTCCGTCATCCCCTCGAGTTGGTCCATGACGGCGTTGAAGGTGTCGCCCACTTTGCCTGCTATTCCCACCCAGGTGGCCGGGAGCCTGGCGCTAAAGTCACCATGACGAAGCGAAGTCAAAGCCTCCAAAAGGGCTGGAACATCCACCGAGTCAACATCTTGATCTTGCGGGACCGGATAAACAGTGGCCATATGGGAGTCTCCCTTCCCAAGAGTGGAGGTCGCATCGTTGCGATCACAACGCGCACACTAACCGGTCAAAAAGCAGCCAGACTGCTTCTGAAACGACCAGCTTCGAGTGTATGTGATCATCGTTACACGCATTCACGCGACTCGATCGCAAATGCATGCGGCATGCCAACTAGAAATCGGGCAAGATCAACCAGCAGGCAACGCTGGAAGTATGAATAGCCCGATGGGATGAGGGCTCGCGATGAGGACGATTCTTTGGATTGATCCGATAGAGATCGGAAGTTCTCAGGTCGTTAATTCACGTACAGAGGCAGATTATCAGGATCAAAATAGAGTAAATGCGCATCACAGAATTCACTTGACGATCGACGTTACTGCGCCGGAACTTGCGGACTGGGCCTGCTCGCGCTCCAATCCGCGACGCCGTGCCCATTGTGGGAACTAGATGGGCTAACAATGGCTTTCACTTGGCACAGTTGTCGCGCCGCGCGGCGGCGAATCTGAAGTCGACGGGCTCTCGGTGACTAGGCGAACGTGCGATGGGAGACGAAGGCCCAGCCAGCGCCCTTGTGAGGGGAATAAGGCCGGGGAAGATGCGACGCGCTAAGCGAAACCTCAGTTGCGTGTGTAGTACCACACGCAAACAAGGCAGTTTGCGGTCGCGACAAGCGTAGAATCGCTCGATGTTAACACGAGCAAAGGACAGAAGTTACTAATAGTGGGCGATGAGGGGCTCGAACCCCCGACATTCACGGTGTAAGCGTGACGCTCTACCAACTGAGCTAATCGCCCCAGGTCGGCGCGTCGAGGTAGACGGCCGATCCTGCGATCGTAGTTGGCAGGGCTGGGGGGTGTCAATTGGGCCGCGAGTCGGCGTCGACTACAATGTGGTTTTTCGCGGAATCTTGGAGAGAGCGCGTGTTGGAAACAGCGACGACGCTGCTGTTGGCGGTCCATTTGCTGGCGATGAACGTGGCGTCGGCCGGGCCGTTGGCGGGGGCGTGGCTGCGCCGGCTCAGTCTCCGCGACGGCGCCGCCAATAGTGACTTGCTGGAGCGTGGGGCGCGAGCGACATTTCGTGGGTCGCTACTTGGCTTGGCCATCGGGGCGCTTGTCGGCGGGGCGATGTTGTTGGCGCCGAGTGCGGGGATGCGGGCGGCGCTGCGGCGATTTCCCGCAGATGCCTACTGGTTCGCAGGAGCGGAGATTCTTTTCTCGGCGGCGTGCATCTTTGGCTGCCGGAAGCTGTCGCGCCGACCCAAATTGACGTGGCTGCTGGCGATCGTCGCGGCGACGAACCTGCTCTATCACTTTCCGCCCCTGATGGCGGTGCTCGGAGAGTTGGCGGCCGATCCGCATTGGGCCGATGACGAAACGCTCCATCGCAAAGCGCTGATCCGGCTCTGGATTCGGCCCGAGGTAATGTCGCTGTGGGCCCACTTCGCGCTGGCGTCGATGGCCGTGGGGTTTACGGCGGCGCTGGCTGTTTGCCACCGCGCGGTGCGAAATGAAGCAGAGCAGGTCGACGATCGAACGGCGCGGCGCCTCGCGGGTTGGGCATTGGGAGCGACCATACTGCAAATTCCGGTGGGAATTTGGCTATTGCTGGCGAGCGACGAGGCGGCGCAACAGTCGATGATGGGGGAGAGTTGGCTGGCGACGATTGGTCTGGCCGGCGGCGTCTGGGTGGCGCTCGGCGTCATGCAATCGCTGGCGACGATTGCGTGGGGCGACAGCGATCGGCGGCAGGTGAATCGAGCCTGCATCTTGCTGGCGCTCACCGTGCTCTTCATGTCGGTCACGTTGCGCGTCAGCCGCCGCGCCGGGGTAGAACCACCGGTTGCCGACAAACCAACCGTGGATGTCGCTCAATAAAAAAGGTTGCCCCTGCGTTCGCAAAGGCAACCTTCTGGGTCGCGTTCAAGATTCGGTCGCAGGCGTTTACGCCAACCGACGCTTACTCTTCCTTCGGCTCTTCCTTGGCCTTCTCCAGGTCGCCGCCGGGGAGTTCGCCCTTAGCGATCAGCTCGCCGTAAGTCGGGCTCTTGTCATCGTCGGGGTCGCTATGCATTTCGGCGACTTTGGCGAGGGCTTCCTTGATCTTCTCGACGTCCTTCTTGTCGGTCTTCGCGTCGAGGAGTTCGACAAGATGTTTGCCGTAGGCGTTGTGATGCGGGCCAACCTTTTTGCCTTGATGGCAGATGTGGCACTTCGCCTTCGTCTTGATCATCTTCGCGAACTCTTCGTTCGGGTGGTCGTTGATGTATTCCTTGATGAAGACCGCCTGGAAGGGGGCGATAGCGCTGGCCGACTTGGCGGTGAGGCCAAGCAGGGCGACGGCGCAGAACATCGTCAGGGCGAACGTACGCATGTTGGAAGCTCCTGGGCAACTGATGAACGCGGCCAGGGGAGGGCGTTGCCGCCGCCGCCGCGAGCGGGGACGGCCGAGTAGGCGACCGGTCCCGTAATGGTAGGTCCAAGTAGTAGAATTGGCCGCCAAAGGGGTGTCAAGCTGCGATCGAACCGCTGACAGGCTATGGTTTTGCGACGGATTCAACGGCAGCGGGCGGCGTTGCAAGAGGCGCCGGGAGGAGAGGGGCTGCTGCGCTCTCGGTTGGAGACGCGGCGGCTGACGTCGCGATCGGCGCGGGAGCTAAGGTCGGGGTAATGGGCGCGACGAGCGGCGGCGAGTTTCCCGACGCCGGCGACTCCCCAGCGACGGCAGTCGGAAGACTGTCAGGAGTCGTCGGCCAATTCGAAACAATATCCCACAGCGACTTGCTCATTTCCCACGGCTCGTCGAGCGAAAACGGCTGGGTAGGTTCCGCAGCTGCGAGTGACGTCGCCGTTTCGCTCGTCGTCGCGGCGGGAACTGGCTCGCTGAGAACTGCGTCTTGCGAGACTGGGGCGACGACGACGGGAGCGGGTGCAATCAGCGGCGGCAGTGAGTTTGCGGAGGGCGACGAAGTTGCGGACTCAGTCGCCGGGGTGATGGCGTTGGGCGTCGCTGAATCGACGACTGGAGATGCATCCAGGGGAGGGAAGGACGCCGCGCCGCCTGTCGTTCTCGTCAGCCGATCGGCGGCGAAGCCGAACAGAATCAGCCCCGCCAACGGCGCCGACCAGAGCGCGTGTTTTCGCCAGCGCGGCACGGTCCGCGGCGGCATCGTCCACGGGAGCGTCGTCGCCGCGAACGGCAGCGGCGTGTCGAGTTCCTCCAGGATCTCCGCCAAGTCGGCGATCAGATCGATCGGCGTTTGATGGCGGTCGGCTGGCGCTTTCGCGAGCATCCGACGAACGACGCGCGAGACCGAATCGGGAACATCGCTGCGGAAGCTGCGCAGATCGGGCGGCCGATCGCTCTGATGCTGCAACAGCTTTTGCAGGGCCGTCCCTTGCGCAAACGGCGCCTGCCCGGCCAGCATGTAGAACAAGGTGCAGCCGAGCGAGTAAATGTCGCTGCGCGTGTCGGCGATCCGCGGATCGCGGGCCTGCTCGGGAGAGATGTAGTCGAACGTGCCGAGGGTGATGCCGGTGGCCGTCAGTTCTTGCTCGGTTTCGTCGTTCATTTGGCGCAATCGCGCCAGTCCCATGTCGACGAGTTTTGCTTGGCCGTCGACGGTAACGAGGATGTTCGAAGGCTTAATGTCGCGATGGACCACTTCGCGCTGCCAGGCGTGCGCAAGCGCATGGGCGATTTGGTAGACGTAACTGACCGACTCGGCAACCGGCAATGGACCTCGTTCGGCGACGAGGTCGCGAATATTCTCGCCGTCGATGTACTCGAAGACGATATACGGCAGACCTCGATCGCGGCCGATGTAGTGAACCCGGGCGATGTTGGGGTGATCCAGGCGGGCTGTCGATTGGGCTTCGACGAGGAAGCGGCGCTGCAAATCTTCGTCGTCGACGCGCTGCGACGACACGACCTTGACGGCGACAATGCGGTCGAGCGTCGTATCGAGGGCCTTGAAGACGACCCCCATTCCGCCGCCGCCGATGTAGTGCTGCAGCAGAAAATGGCCAAGCATCTCGCCGCGAAGGGCATGAGAAAGCTCGCGCGACGTCAGACCGAGCGGAAAGACCTGCGGGGTAATCGACGAGGCGGAACCGATGACCGTGACGTCGCTTTCGAGCGAGTCTTCAACGTCGCCATTTGCGCCGAGCGGCTCGTGGGCGGAATCGTAGTCCATACGGCGATCGATCGAAGCGCACTGGTGGGTGAACCGCACACCGGCGTTGGGGCGACCGCCTGATTTCGCGGGAAAAGCTGGGGAACTGGCTCCATTATAGGCGAGGAGGGGAGGGGGGCAAACTTAGGCGTTAGGAGCGGTATTTTTAGTGCAATCGGCGGTTATTGAAGAGGAGGATTGAACCGCCAAGGACGCCAAGAGCGCCAAGGAAATGCGGGGAGGATTTTGAACCACGACGACACAACAGGACGGAAGAAATGTCCGAGAAGATGGAACTGCTGATAAACGCGGTTGGACGCAGATCATTCTTATTGGCATTAATCTGCGTTCGTACGCGGCGCCAACGTTCTTTGTATTCCCTTGCATTCCCTTGGCGCTCTTGGCGGTTCAAAAATTCAGGGAATGTTCCAAAAGACGTCGACGTAAGTCCGCGGCGCCGGCCACTCCTGCTTGGGAGCGTTCGGATCAAGCTCGTTGAGAAAGTCTTCGACGTTCGTGTAGCCGTCCCCGTTGGCGTCCGCGATGGCGTCGCTGGCATCTTTGGGGTTGAGGCGGTGTTGACGTTCCCAGTCGTCAGGCATCCCGTCGGCATCGGCGTCGGCGTAGGGCTGGCCTGAGTAATCGGGGTAGCCGCCGACTTGCTCGACGTCGGTGATGATTCCCTGACCTTTCTTGTAGGTGACCGTGCCCGTGCGAACCATCTCGGCGATGCGGGCGTCAACGGCGTCGCGGCGCGGCTTGGAGGCGCCGCTGTCGGCGAGGACATGCTCGTAGGCGTCCTGCGCCGATTCGATCTCCAAGAACGAACCAGGATACGGCTTATTGATTCGCACCTGCGGCAGGACGAGATCAGGTTCAAAACCATCGGCCAAATCGACTTGCACGCCGCCGTTCCAATTATCGGCGGTGACGGCAGCATTTCCTTCAACGACGTTGCCGGAAACGTACGCGCGACCGAAGTCGGCGTTGAAGTGAGGGCTGCGGCGCGACTCTGGCTTCAAGATGCGATGAGCGATCGCCTCGTTGCGCGGCGTCGTCGGTCCCGGCTTGAAATAATTGTTGATGATGTTGTAGTAGCTGCGGTGATCGCCGCCGTCGACGGTGCGGTGCCGCCAGTTGTAGACGACGTTGTTCGCGAAGGTGAAGTCGTAGATCATGCCGACGCTGGAGTTGCGGCCGGTGTTGCAAGCCCACAAGTTGTGGTGAAACGTGCTGTTGTAGCCGCCGAGCGTGCTGCCAAATGAGTGCTCGTAGGTGTCGAGGCACTCGCTGAAGATCGAATTCTGAATGGTGATGTTCACCGTCGGCAGTTTCAATTCTTTCGAACCGTCGGGCGGCTGATACATGTGGCGGTACATCGACATGTTTTCGTCGAGCCCCCAACTCGCGGAAACGTGGTCGATCATAATGTTGCCGATCGGATTGCCGCCAATTGAGTCGTTGCGATCGCCGACCCAGGTGGCCCCACGGCGAAACCTCATGTGACGGATGATGACGTCGTGCGTTTCGAGTTCGATCGTGTCGCCGGCAATACATACGCCGTCGCCGGGAGCGCTGCTGCCGTCGATGGTGATGTAGGGAGCGCGAACGATGATCCGCTCAGTGAGCTTGATGATGCCGGCGACGTTGAAAACGACGATGCGCGGACCGGCGGCCTCGAGCGCCTCGCGAAAACTGCCGGGGCCGCTGTCGTTGAGATTCGTCACGACATAGACCTTGCCGCCGCGGCCGCCGAAGCTGTACATGCCCCCCCCTTGCGCGCAGGGGAAAGCGGGAATGGGGGCCTGCGGCAGGTCCTCGGGCTTCGCGGCCCATGGAATGTATGGCTTGCCCTTCGCGGCCCAAGCTTCGATCGTCGGCTGAGCCTGCTTCCAGATTTCATCGGAGCGAAGTCGCAAGGCGATGAGTTTGGCATTCGCCTCTTCTTGGACTTCCTTGGGAACCTTGGGATACGCGGCCTCAACGGCCGATGGCGCGTATAGCAGCGCACCTGCCACGAAGAGGCCGATGATCATCATGTTGAGGAATTGTTTCATGGCAGTTGTTTGGCGATCTGGTAATGGTTGGAAGCGTCTGCGTTCCGCACTGCCAACGAACCGGCAGCGGCGGCATGCGCTTACTTCTTGGCGGCTTGGCGGCGGGCGGCCCATTCCTTCTCGGCCTGCTTTAAATCGATGCCTGCCCGAGACAGATAGTTATTAATGCGTCCCTTGTACTTGCCGAACACCGCATGCTTCGCGTCGGATGAGCCGGCGTCCATCGCATATTCGCGAGCTTCGAGAAGTTGGGCGTGAATTTCATGACGCTGCTCATCGGTTATTTCCGGCAGCATCTGCTGATAGCCGTCGAATGTGATCGGTACGACGCCGTACGTCATGCCATCTTTCACTTGATCGACTTGCGCCGGCGTCAGCTGTGCAGCAAGACGGGCGACGAAGCGGCGGTGGAGAGCGTCGAGCGCGGCCGGTTCGGGTTGTCCGGCGTCGTGAAGTTTGCCGAGGGCTAGATACTGCTGAGCAATTTCATCTCGCACGCGTGTGGCCAACTCGGGATCGTCAAGTTTCAGCGAGTCGACGATCTTGGCAGCCCTATCGGAAAGGACCTGCAAGTGAGCGGCAGCTTCGGCAGACGCAGCGGAGGGTTCAGCCGCTCGAAGCGACGTGGCGAGCGCGCAGAGCATCGCCGCGGCGAGGAAGCACGTCGCGCGTGCGTTTAGCACGAGGAGCAAGAGAGCCATGGCAGGAGCGTGACAAGTCGAAGAGAGAAGCGATCGAGGCGCTCCTTATTTTATGCCACCGCTCAGGGGGGCACTACGGCGCGGCGCTATCCGCCAGGGGATAACTTCCGAAAGTGCCGTTGGGGGCTTCCGTTGCGGCGAAGCACGGAGTTTAAAGTCACTTTCATCGCTAAGCCGCAAGCGGCTACCGCTGGACGCGGGCCGTGCCTCCCTTAGCGAGCGCTTCGACTTCGTGCAATTTTGCCATGGAAACATCGCCGGGGAAGGTCGTCAGCAACGCGCCATGGGCCCAACCGAGACGGAGGCATTCTTCCGGCGGGAGGCCGCGAATCAATCCGTAGATCAATCCTGATGCGAACCCGTCGCCGCCGCCGATGCGATCAATCACGTCGAGATTGAGCGTCGGGCTGACGTAACTCTTGCCGTCGAGCCAGAGGACGGCGCCCCAATCGTGTCGGTTAGTCGAGTGGACTTCGCGCAGAGTCGTGGCAACCGCCTTGATATTCGGAAACTCCTGACGCACCTTTTCGATCATCGCCAAAAAAACTGCCGTGTCGAGCTTCGACTTGCCGTGCGAGTCGACTTTCGGTCCCTCGATGCCGAGACTCATCTGTAGATCTTCTTCGTTCCCGATCAGCACGTCGACTTCGCTGGCAATGCGGCGGAAGACTTCTTGGCCCTTGGCGGAACCGCCGAGGGTGGCCCATAGCTTCGCGCGGTAATTGAGATCGAACGACCGAATGGCGCCCGCCGCCTTCGCAGCCTGCATCCCTTCGAGGATTAGTTGCGACGTCGTTTCAGAAAGCGAAGCAAAGATGCCGCCCGAGTGGAACCAGCGAACGCCGCCGGCAAAAATTTCGCTCCAGTTGAAGTCGCCCGGCTTGAGCAACGCGCCGGCTTCGTTCGCACGATTGTAGAAGACCACCGGCGCGCGAGCGCCATGGCCGCGGTCGCTGTAGACGGTGGCGATATTCGGGCCGCGCACGCCGTCATGCTTGAAGTGCTTGTAGAAAGGGCGGACTCCCATCTCGCGGATTTGCGACTGCACCAATTCCCCGATGCCGTTGTCGACCATCGCCGTAGCGACGCCGGTATTCAGGCCGAAGCAACTGGCAAGGTTGGCCGCGACGTTGTACTCGCCGCCCGATACATGGATTTCCAACGAGCGAGCCCGCCGGAACGGCAGGATCCCGGGATCAAGCCGGTGGACAACGGCGCCGAGGGCAAGAAAGTCGAGGGCACAGGCGTCTTGGCGGATATTGAGAGCGGGCATCTTACGGAGCTTGGTTGGTGGTGAGTTGGTTGTTGCTGCTGTTTTTGTAACTACGAAACTGACGAAAGCAACGAAAGAGAGAAAACAACGTAACTGCCGATAGACGCAGATAAACGTTGATGGATGAACGGCAAGCAAAACGCGAATTCATTCAAAGCTCTTCGCGTTCATCTGCGTCCATCGGCGGTTCCAACCTTCTTGCCTCGTCCTTTCGTTCCTTTCGTCCTTTTCGTGGTTAAATCCGCATTCGCATTTGAATCAAATCGTCGTCGCCGAGAAACCGCCGTCGACGACGATGTTCTGGCCGGTGACGAACGACGCCGCCCGGTGGGAGGCGAGCCACACCGTAGCGCCCGCGAGTTCGTGCGATTCGCCAAAACGTGCCATCGGCGTGTGGCCGATGATCTGGCCGCCACGCTCGGTGTAGCCGCCGTCTTCTTTAAACAGCAGACCACGATTCTGATCGGCGGGGAAGAATCCAGGGCTCAAGGCGTTCACCCGCACGCCGCGCGAGGCCCACTCGCGAGCCAGGAATTGCGTGAGGTTGATCACCGCCGCCTTCGCTGCGGAGTAAGCGACGACCCGTGACAACGGAATCATTCCCGCCATCGAGGCAATGTTGATGATGCTGCCGCGTCCGGCGGCGACCATCGTCTCGCCAAATATCTGGCAGGGGAGCAGGGCGCCGCCGACGAGGTTGAGATCGAAGACGTTTTGCCACGCCTCGATCGGCAGTTTGCAGAAATCGCTGCCGGGAGGAAGCGTCGCATCGGGTCGATTGCCGCCGGCGGCGTTCACCAGGATCGTCACCGGTCCGAGTTGGCGAGTGATTTCGTCGCGAGCGTGGCGGACGGAATTCGCGCTGAGGGCGTCGGCCGATTGGAAAATGGCCGTGCCGCCGGTCGCTTCGATCGCCTGGACGCGCTGCCGACCCCGTTCCTCGCTCCGGCCAATGATGGCGACGCGAGCGCCAAAGGCGGCGAGAGCGTCCGCCATGGCGCCTCCCAGGGCGCCAGTGCCGCCGATGACGGCGGCGATTTCCCCCTCGAGTTGAAAGATGTCGGAAAGCATCTGTCTAAACCTTGATCGTTATGGTTCCGGCTGAAGAGAGAAAAATCATCCGACCGCTAGGAGTTGAATGGCGTCGAACATACGGGAAACAAATTTCGTTGTCGACAGCCTCCCGAGACATGGCCGCGGACAACGCGGGTCGTTGGGATGGCAAACGGATCGGGCGGCGCCGCAGCAATGCTGATGCAAAATTGTCGACCGCTCCCGCAACCGCCACTGCGGTTGGCGAACGCGCGTCGCAACGCATTTTGACGGCATTTTTCCTTCTCTAAACGGCAGCATCGCCCGATTGGCCCACTTTTTGCTGAAACGGGTTTCGTTCAATTTCCGCACTGACACGCCCCCCATAGGTTGGGGCCCTAGAGACTGATTACAAGACACCGAATAAGTGAGCAGGGCATGGATTCGGCCAAGCAGGCGGCGAACGGCTCGATTGACCGCGACGGCGAAAGCGTGTCGCAACTCAAGCCGCTCCACACGCCATTAGAAGATCGACCTTACGTCGTCGGCATCGGCGCTTCCGCTGGAGGCCTCGAATCGCTGGAGCGTTTCTTTAAGAACATGCCTGCCGACAGCGGTTTGGCGTTTGTCGTCATCCAGCATTTGTCGCCTGACTTCAAGAGCTTGATGGATGAGCTGCTGGCGCGTCACACGAAGATGCGGATTCACCGCGTCGAAAACGGGATGGAGGTCGAGGCGAACTCAATTTACCTCATTCCGCCCAAGAAGGAGATGATCATCTCCGGCGGTCGCCTGCTGCTGACCGACAAAGATCCCGACCAGGACCTCAGCCTGCCGATCGATCATTTCTTTCGCTCTCTTGCGCAAGACGTTGGCGGCTGCGCGGTCGCCATCGTCCTGTCGGGGACCGGCAGCGACGGCTCGCGCGGCATCTTGGAGATACACAACGCCGGCGGCATGGTCATCGCCCAGTCGGAAGAGTCGGCCAAATTCGACGGCATGCCCAAAAGCGCCCGCGATACGGGGATCGTGGATCACATCTTGTCGCCAGAGGAGATGCCAGGGGAACTCGTGAAGCACTTGGCCCATGTGAGGCTAGACGACAAATGCAGCACGGCCCCCGAAGCCGAGGACGCCGCCGACCTCGAAGGGTACGACGCGATCTTCAAGCTGCTGCGAGACGAGTACGGGATTGATTTCTCGTACTACAAACCGAATACGGTGAGTCGTCGCATCGAGCGACGACTTTCGATGAATCAGTCGACGGATTTGGAGGACTATGTCGACCAGCTGCGGATCGATCCGCCAGAGCTGAACGCGCTTTACAAAGATCTGCTCATTGGCGTGACGCGGTTTTTTCGAGATCGCGAAGCGTACGAACGGCTAGAACACGACATTCTTCCCGATCTCATCGCGAAGGCGAAGCCGGGGCAAGAGTTGCGCGTGTGGGTGGCGGGCTGCGCGACGGGCGAAGAGCCCTACTCCCTGGCAATCTTGCTCCATGAGCGGCTGAAACAGCTCGATCGGCCGCCGAGCGTGAAGATCTTCGCCAGCGACGTCCACCAATCATCGCTGGAGTTCGCCAGCGCGGCCATCTACGAAGAAGAGGCCTTGGCGAAAGTCAGCCCCGAGCGGTTGAGCCGTTATTTTGTGCGCCGTGGCGACCGGTATCAAGTGTCGAACGAACTGCGGCAGCTGGTTGTCTTCGCGCGGCACAACGTGATGAAGGACGCGCCGTTCACGAAGCTCGATCTCATTTCGTGCCGCAACCTGCTGATTTACTTCCAACCGCCGGCCCAGAAGAAGGCGCTGTCGCTGTTTCACTTCGGGTTGAAAACGCGAGGCATCCTTTTTCTAGGGCCTAGCGAGACGCTCGGCGAACTGTCTGGCGAGTTCGAACCGCTCGACGAGCACTGGAAAATCTATCGCAAGCGTCGCGACATACGCCTGCCGGCCGACATGCGAATTCCCCTCTCGGCGCCCATGGGGACGTTCCGCCCGGCGACAACGCTGACGACGCACGCCGGCTTCGACGCCTCGTTGATGTCGACGTACGATCGGTTGCTCGAAGAATTTATGCCCGCCGGGTTGCTGGTGACCGACAACCGCCAACTAGTCCACACCTTCGGAGACGCGGGGCGATTCTTGCGGCATCGTACAGGTCGCCCGACGACGGACATTCTCGATCTGCTCGAAGGGGATCTCAAGATGGCCCTCGCCGGGGCGATCCAACGGGCGTCGAAAGAACAGACGCCTGTGATCTACCACGGCATCCGCGTGACGATGCCGAGCGGCGAGGAACAGCTGAAGCTCGGCGTCAAGCCAATCCTCAATCGGCACGGCAATCTCACGCATCTGTTCATCTCACTGGAGAGCCTAGGCGCCGCCGTCGCGCGCGACCGGACCATCGCGGAGATGGACGTCGACGAAGCCTCGAAAGAGCATCTCGACTCGCTCGAAACGGAGCTGCGCTACACGCGCGAAAACTTGCAGGCCACCATCGAGGAGCTGGAAACGAGCAATGAAGAACTGCAGGCTTCGAACGAGGAGCTCGTCGCCAGCAACGAAGAATTGCAGAGCACCAATGAAGAACTCCACTCGGTGAATGAGGAGCTCTATACGGTCAACGCCGAGTACCAGAAGAAAATCGTCGAGTTGACCGAATTGACGGATGATATGGACAATCTGCTGCGGAGCACTGACATCGGAACGATCTTCCTCGATCGGAACCTCTGCATCCGCAAATTCACCCCGCAGATAGGCCGAGCGTTCGATCTCCTGCCGCAAGACGTCGGGCGACGGATCGACAGCTTCTCGCACAATATTCGTTATCCCGACCTCATCGCCGACGTTTCGAAAGTCGTCGAGACGAGCGTACCGATTGAGAAAGAAGTGCAAGACCGCGCGGGGCAATGGTTCTTCCTGCGCGTGTTGCCATATCGCTCGCATTCGAAGCTCGAGGGAGTGGTGCTGACGCTTATCGACATCTCGATGTTGAAGGGGACCGAGGCGCGGCTTCATCAGATGTCGGCGATCGTCGAATCGTCGGACGACGCGATCATCGGCATGGACCTTGAGGGTCGCATCACGACGTGGAATCGAGGCGCTGCCAAACTTTACGGCTACGAACCTGAAGAGGTGACCGGGCGCGACGCTTGGACACTGGAGTCACAGCAGTCTGGCGACGATTCGCAGCACGTGCTGCGCGACGCTCACGCGCGAACCATCGCTGGAAAATTGCGAGAACACCCCATCGAGATGAAGTCGCGCCGGCATGACGGCTCACAGATGATCGTCCTCTGTTCGTTCTCGCCCATTCGCGAGGAAGGAGGAAAAGTGGTCGGCGTCTCGATGATCGCCCGCGACATCTCGCTGCGTAAGGAGGCCGAGCAAGATCGAGAACGCTACGCCGAGGAACTCGAATCGATCAATTCGCAACTTCGCGAAGAAGTAACGCGGCGGCAGGGAGCCGAAGCCGAGGCTCGCGATGCCGTGGAAAAGCGCGATCATTTCCTCGCGATGCTGTCGCATGAGTTACGCAATCCGCTGGCCGCCGTGCTGAGTTCAGCGGGCATCCTTCAATGGGACCATCTTGACAAGGAAACGGTCGACGAAGCTCGCGGCGCGATTGCCCGGCAATCCAAACAAATGGCGCGACTGCTGGACGATTTGCTCGATGTGTCGCGGATCACGCGAGGAAAAATCGGCATCCGCCGGAAGTTGGTCGATCTCGCCCAGACGTCGCGTGACGCCGTGGAGGCGATTCAACCGGCTCTCGAAGGACGTGACTTGCACCTCTACGTCGAGTTGCCTAACGAGCCGCTCCCCGTGAAGGGAGACGCTGCGCGACTGCAGCAGATCCAGGTGAACTTACTTACCAATGCCATCAAGTACACTCCGTCCGGCGGCGAGATCTCGTTGCAGGCGGAACGTGAAGGAGCCGAAGTCGTGCTGCGCGTCCGCGACACGGGCATCGGCATTCCACCCGCGATGCACGATCGAATCTTCGACTTATTTGTTCAAGTAGACGACGCGCCCGGCAAAACGGAAACCGGCATGGGGGTTGGGCTAACCTTGGTGCAAACCATAGTGCGGCTCCACGGCGGCGAGATTGAAGTCGACAGCGAAGGGATCGGCGAAGGGAGCGAATTCATCGTTCGCATTCCCATCGCGAGCGAGGAGTTGCCGCGGGAAAAGGGACGCACTGAACACGAAGCGAAGCTGGCAGGGTTGCGCGTCGTGTTGGTCGAAGATCGAGAAGACATTCGCGTCGTCACCGGCAAGTTACTAAAGGCATTTGGCTGCGAGGTGACCGCTGCGGAAAATGGGACGAAAGGAATCGCCGCTGTCGCAACGAGCGAACCCGACGTGGCGCTCATCGACATCGGCCTCCCCGACCTCAGCGGCTACGACGTCGCCCAGCAGATTCGCGAGCTCCCCAACGGCGCCGCCGTAAAGCTGCTCGCTCTGACGGGTTTTGGCCAGCCCGACGATCGAGAACGGGCATTGGCGGCCGGCTTCGACGAACACCTGGTCAAGCCGCTGGAATACCAAACGCTGCTCAAGGCGATTCAACTGGCCTCCAGCGGAGAGGTCGACGGTGGCTAATTGATGGTAAGCCGCGATGCGTTTTTTATGACACGCTTTGCAAAAATAACCTCCTGGATGCAATCGAGCGGCCGCGTAAGATGGAGAGAACCAGCCCGAGCGGCGGTTTAGGCGTAGCGCTCCGTCCCAAATAGCCTTATCGTGTGAGCGCATGAGGGCTCTTTCCACACCGTCGTCGTCGGCGGTCTGCGAGAGAGCGTTGGTAGGGCGGCGACGCCCGTTCGCTCGGACGTAAAGGATCGACATGCTCGTTACGAAACAACATGCGGACTCGGCGGCAGGCCCTGGCTCGGCTGGTCCGGTGCAGGATTGGGCGGCCTTGGAAGCGACCGTCCGCGATGCCGTCCGTGAGCAGCCGGTTTGGGACTTCCACACCCATCTCTACCCGCCGTCGTTCGGGACTCCCTTCAGCGGTTCAGCAAAAGGCGCCGATCCCAAGGGGTTGATGCTCTGGGGCATCGACGAGCTTCTGACCTACCATTATCTTGTCGCCGAGGTCTTTCGCGTCGTCACGCCGCAGCAGTTGCCGTACGACGACTTCTGGCGGATGACCAAGAGCGAGCAGGCCGACCACATTTGGAAGCACCTCTTCCTCGAACGCTCGCCGATCAGCGAAGCTTGCCGCGGCGTCCTCACGACGCTGCAACTACTCGGGCTCGATCCCGCCGACCGCGACCTCGCCGGCTATCGGAAGTGGTTCGCCGAGCAAGATCCTGATCGCCATATCGACCGCGTGATGGAGATCTCCGGCGTCTCGCGGATCACCATGACGAACGCGGTGTTCGACGATAATGAACGGCTCCGCTGGCTCGAGAATCGCCACGTCGGCGACGACCCGCGCTTTGCCGGCGTGCTACGGTTCGACCCGCTGCTGCGTGACTGGCCTGCCGCGGCCGCTCAGTTGGTGCGCTGGGGTTACCCGGTCAATAAGACGCTTGACGAGCAAAGTATCGAACATGCCCGGCGATTCGTCCGCGATTGGATCGACCGCGTCCAGGCCATTTACTGTGCGGTGAGCTTGCCGCCCGATTTCCGTTATGAAGGCGCCGAAGACCCGCGAACCAGCAGCGCCGTGTTGCGGAAGATCGTTCTGCCGGTGCTTGCCGAGCGCGATCTGCCATTTGCGATGATGATCGGCTCGCGGCTGCGGGTGAACCCCGAGCTGCGCGACGGCGGCGACATGGTCGGCTTGGCCGACGTAGCGAGCGTCGCTCGCATTTGCAGCGACTTCCCTCACAATCGCTTCTTTTGCACGATGCTCGCCCGCGAGAACCAACACGAGCTCGCTGTCGCGGCCCGCAAGTTCGGCAACCTGATGGTCTTCGGCTGCTGGTGGTTCGTCAACAATCCGTCGCTGATCGACGAAATCACCCGGATGCGAGTGGAATTGCTGGGGACGAGCTTCATCCCGCAGCATTCTGACGCCCGCGTGCTCGACCAGCTGATTTACAAGTGGGACCACAGTCGCGATCTGATCGCCAATGTGCTGGTCGACAAGTATCGCGACGTCGCCGCCACCGGCTGGCGTCCCAGCGAGGATGAAATCCGCCGCGACGTGCGTCTCTTCTTCCACGAAAACATGTCCAACTTCCTCGGAACGCCATCGTCATGAGCGCAGGTCACGCCGCCGTCACCACTCGCCCCGCACCGACGCCGCTCGGCATGGAACCGAGCATCGGCTTCGGCGACCGGCTCGGCCTCGGCACGCCGGGCCATGTGGCCGCGCTGCGCGAAGCGGGCGGTCCAATCCGCGGCATCTTCGCGCAGCAGTCGATCCGCGAAATGACGCGCACAGGTCGGAGTGCAGAAGCGATTCTGGCTGCGGCCGTTGATGCGCTCGCGGCGTTGGAGTTTACCGATCCCTGGTCTGCAGACGGCGATCATCTGAAAACGCCGGCCGACATTCGCCGCACGATGGGGGCGGGGTTCGTGATGTTCACGCTCGACCCGTCGGAAGAAGTCGACCAACAGGCCGACGACTACGATGCAGCGACGCTCCAGGAAAAATTCGCATCCGCCCGCGAATTCGCTCCCTGGGTCGACGAATATCGCGGCCGCACCGAGCGTCTTGATTCAGGCGCGATCGAGTTCGACGAGCAGACGCTGGCTCGCGCCGCGGTGAAGTACGGCCGCGCGTTGCGACGAGCGACGTCGCTCGCCCGGTGCGTTGAAGAAGAAGCCGCGAAGCTCGATCAGCCGTTCGAGATCGAACTGAGCGTCGATGAAACGTCCCATCCGACGACTGCTGCGGAACACTTCATCATCGCCGACCAGTTCCGCAAGGCGGGGATCGGACTCGTCAGCGTTGCGCCACGGTTCGTCGGCGACTTCGAAAAGGGAGTCGACTACAAGGGCGATCTCACGAAGCTCGAAGCGTCGATGCGCATCCACGCCGAAATCGCCCGCCGTCTTGGCCCCTACAAGATCTCGCTCCACAGCGGCAGCGACAAGCTTTCGATGTATCCGGTGCTGGCCCGCGTCACCGAGGGCAAGTTCCACGTGAAGACGGCGGGAACGAGCTACCTCGAAGCCCTCCGCGTCGCCGCGCAACACGATCCGAGCCTCTTCCGTGAGATCATCGACTTCTCGCGCAGCCGGTTCGACGAAGACAAGGCGAGCTATCACGTCTCCGCCGTCGTCAATGAAATCCCCTCGCCGGACGAAGTTGAAGACGCGGTCATCCTGGAGCGACTCTATCTCGATCGCTGGGAGAACGTCGCGCCTGGCCGTGGGTTCACGGAACCAGGGCGGCAGATTCTGCACTGCACGTTTGGGTCGGTAATTACCAACGCCAAGCTTGGCCCGCGATTGGTCTCACTGCTTAAGGCCTATCCGCAGGAACACTGCGAGATTCTGAAGCAGCACTTCGTACGGCATCTCGCGCCGCTCAACGCTGGGTAAGGGCTAGTCCGCAGTAAAGACTGGACAGGATCACAGGATTTCTTGGATCTACAGGATTGATTGTTCGAGGTCGCGCTCGATCTCGCTACGCAACGTCAATCAATTCTCTTCGATCCAGTCGATCCGCTCTATCCTGTTATCCTGTCCATAAATCGAAGGACGTTGCCAGCCAAACTACGCCTGCGTCGATTTGCGGTATTCCCGCGGGCTCATGCCAAAGTCTTGCTGGAACGCGATCGCCAGCTGTTTTGCCGACGAAAAGCCTGTCTGCTGGGCGATCGAATACACCTTCGCCGTAGGGTCTTCAGCCAACAGACGCCGTGCCATCGCGAGCCGTTGGCGCCGCAAATACTGGTACGGCGTTTCGCCCAACACGTCGCGGAAGGCGTACTCCAGCCAACGCCGCGAGACGCCGGCATGTTCGGTGATCTGGTCGATTGTGATCGGCTTCTCGATATGCTGGTGCAGGAACGAGAGGGCTTGCCGCAGCCGAGCGTCGGAAACGGCAAACGTCGCCGTCGACTCGCGTTCGACGACCTGCAGCGGCGGAATCGGCGCCTCTTCGAGCGAGACGCGCTTGCCGTTGAGGAGTCGATCGAGCATCGCGGCGGCGCGGTACCCTTCCAGTTGATCATTGCGGGCGACGCTGGTGAGGGTCGGCGACGAGTGATCGCAAATGATCTGCTCGTTGTCGACGCCGATGACGGCAATCTGCTCGGGAACTTGCAGGCCAACCTGCCGGCAGGCGTCGATCGCTTGCCGTGCGCGGTAGTCGGAGACGGCGAACAACCCGCAGGGCGCCGGCAGCGTCGCCAGCCACTCCGCCAACACGCGGTACTGCAGCAACCATTGGTTGCCGCCGAGGCCGAACGTTGGCTTCGACAGGAACTCAACGCAGCGATAGCCGGCGGCGGTGATCCGCTCTTCGAAACCAGCCTGTCGATCCTTCGAGTATTGAACGTCGCTCAGTCCATAGAAGGCGTAGGCCTGAAATCCCTTCCCGACGAGATGGTCGGCGGCGAGCGAACCAATCGAGTGGTTGTCGACGATCGACCGCGGTACTGGCGAACGAAGCAAGGCGCTGGAGATGTTCACCAGCGGAATCGACAGCGACGCCGCGCAGGTCGCTTCCTGAGCCGTGTTGATCGCCGCCAGAATCCCGTCGCCGGGCCAGCCGACGAGGTCGAGCACCGACAACGACAGCGATTCGGGCGCCGTGATATAGGACCAGTCGCACTCCTGGTCGCGGGCGTAGCGGAGGACTCCCTCGATGAAGACCTCCTGATGGGCCCCGCGCGGGAAGGCGAGCGCGATTTCTCGAACGCGTTTCATGGGAAAAGCCCCGGCCACGATTGCGGCGACGACGAACAAGCGAGAGGAGTGACCGCAGTTTGCTGCGATTTTCCTCCCATTATTGCAACGACAGCGACTCGACTGCAACCAGATGGCCAATCCAGAATGGAGATTGGCCGGTTTTAGGGCCAATCTCTTCTTCGATTTTTTCTGCTTCGACGGGCCGCATTCATGCAGTTGATCCGACTCGGCGTTCTGGCGTTCCTGGCGGCGGCGTGCTGGAATCGGCCCGTCTCGGCCGAGCCGGCGGGGTGGGAGGCGCTGCCCAGCATCCTCGCTGCGATCGAACTGCCGGCGTTTCCCGATCGCGAGTTTTCGATTGTCGACCACGGCGCCGTGAGCGGCGGCAATACAGACTGCAAGCCGGCGATCGATGCGGCGATCGCCGCGTGTGCGCAGGCGGGGGGCGGCAAGGTTGTGGCGCCGGCCGGCGAGTGGCGCGTCGATGGGCCGATCCATCTGCGGTCGAACGTCAATCTGCATGTGGCGCGCGGGGCCACGCTCAAATTCTCCGCCGATCCGCAGCATTACTTGCCGGCGGTCTTTACGCGGTTCGAAGGGACTGAGCTCCTCAACTATTCGCCGCTGGTCTACGCGCTTGATCAAGAGAACATCGCCCTCACCGGCGAAGGAACGCTCGATGGTCAAGCGGGGCCGGGCGCCTGGTGGCCGTGGAAGGGAAAGTGGGGAGGCGAGGTCGATCACGGCTGGCGGCAGGGAGATCCCGATCAAACGGCGGCGGTGAAGCGGCTCGGCGAGTTGGCCGACGCCGGGACGCCTCCCGCGGAGCGACTGTTTGGCGAAGGTGATCGCCTGCGGCCCAGCTTCGTGCAACCTTACCGCTGTCGTCGCGTGTTGATCGAAGGGGTGACGATCATCAACGCGCCGATGTGGATTCTCAATCCGGTTCTCTGCGAATCGGCGACGATTCGCGGCGTGACAGTGAACAGCCACGGACCGAACAACGACGGCTGCAATCCTGAGTCGTGCCGCGGCGTGTTGATCGAAAGCTGCACGTTCGACACCGGCGACGACTGCATCGCGATCAAATCGGGCCGCAACGCCGACGGCCGGCGGCTCAATCGGCCCAGCGAAAACATCGTCGTCCGCAACTGCACGATGCGCGACGGCCATGGCGGCGTCACGCTTGGCAGCGAAATGAGCGGCGGGATTCGCAACGTCTTCGTCGAGGAGTGCGAAATGAGCAGCCCGCGGCTCGAACGGGCGATTCGCTTGAAATCGAACTCGCTGCGGGGCGGATTTCTCGAAAACTTGTTCGTGCGGAACATTCGCGTCGGCGAAGTGAGCGACGCGGTCATCCACGTCGACCTTCGTTATTTCGGCGAGACGGGGGAGTATCCGCCGGTCGTGCGGAATCTGCACCTGGACCAGATCACGTCCCAGAAAAGCATGCGGCCGCTCTTCTTGCTGGGGACGGCGGAATCGCCGATCCAGAACGTCGTCATCTCGAATTCGAAGTTCGCCAAGGCCGCCAAACCGAGCGTGCTTGAACATGTCGAGAGCTTGCGGCTCGAGAACGTCACGCAACCGGAATGAATCCTTGTATTTCACCAGAAGAATTGCAAAGTCGTTTTGATGAACCGCCAAGGACGCCAAGAGCGCCAAGGAAATGCGGGGAGATTTACCACGAAACACGCGAAGCACACCAAAGGAAAAGAACAAGCGCTGCAGCGCTACCTCACTTTTTGTGTGCTTCGTGTGTTTCGTGGTAAAAGGCATTTCCTCTTGGCGCTCTTGGCGATTAATTTTTGAACTTTGCAGTTCCCCTATATCTTTCGCAAAGGATGTACGTTGAGACGACCTACCGTTTTCCTTGCCGCCGCGCTGGCGATGCTGGCGTCTGCACTCGTCGCAGCGAACGTGCAGGCTGAACCCCGCCTGACCGTTTCCGAAGAACCGGACGGCGCCACCGTTTACGTCGATGGCGAGGTTTTCACGCGCTATCTCAAACGTTCTGGGACGAAGCCGGTCTTGTGGCCGCTCAATGGACCGACCGGAGCGAAGGTGACGCGAACGTACCCCGTCGGCGGACGCGGTCCGGGTGAAGAAGTCGACCACGTTCATCATCGTTCCGTCTGGTTCGGGTACGAAGGAGTCAATGGCTGCGACTTCTGGCACGAACCGGAGCCAGGCGTCGTGCGCCCCTACGAAATCGGTTCCGTCGCCCATCGCGAATTTGTGCGACTCGACAGCAACGACAAGGCCGCAGTGATTGGGACGCGCAACGACTGGCTGAACGCCAGCGGCAAAGCTGTTGCTCATGATCAACGGCTCCTTGAGTTCGGCGCCACGGCCGATGCGCGGTGGATCGACTTTCGCATTCGGCTCTGGTCGGCCGACGGACCGTTGACGATCGGCGACACCAAAGAGGGAATGTTCGCGGTGCGCGTCGGCAGCACGATGCGAGTTGATGCGAAGCAGGGTGGCCGGATCGTCAACAGCCGTGGCGCGGTCGACGGCGCGACCTGGGGCCAAGAGGCTGAGTGGGTCGACTACCACGGCCCCGTCGACGACGAGCGGGTCGGCATCGCGATCTTCGCCGATCCGCGGTCGGCCTATGGCGTCCCGCGGTGGCATGTGCGGCCTTATGGACTGCATGCGGCGAACCCCTTTGGCAAGGCGCCTTACACTGGCAAGCCGGAAGACAAGGGAGGCCTCGTCGTCCCGGCCGGCGAGTCGGTCGACCTGCGTTATCGCCTCTATCTTCATCGCGGGGACGAACGTGAAGGGAAGGTGGCGGAGGCGTACGAGGCGTTTGCGAAGTGACGCGCTGGCAGCGCGATATTCTGTCGCATCGGCGACTTCTGTCGCGAAGTGCATTTTTGGCGACAGTAGTCTCAAGTTGTGCTCTCCGTTGAGGTTGCGTGGACGTCACGGGCGACGACTTGTCGCGGCGGGCATTGTGTCGCCTGATGCGTTTTTGGCGACAGAAGTCTTAAGTTGTCTTCTCCCTTCGGGTTGTGGTTGGTCTCAAGGCGACAGTTGTCGCGTCAGTTGTTTGTGGCCGTTGGGGTGGCATTGAGCGCTCCGCTGCGCGTCGCGGCTAATTCTCATCGCTGACCTGGGGTAGCTAATTGCGCAGCATGAAGGGCTCTCCCGTCACTAGGGCGAGCGATTCTCTATTTACGGAAAATGAACTAATGTTCACGTTAGCGATCTGGGTGGCCAATTTCAACCAGGAAGACGGTCGTTTTTTGGAACCGCCAAGGACGCCAGGGAAGAAAAGGCGGACGCGTTGACCACGAAATAGACGAAAAAAAGAGCGGGGGGAAGTCACCGCGAATCACGCGAATCTGCGCGAATCTGCGCGAATGAAAGACGGGAATTGCTTGAATGTTATTCGCGTCGATTCGCAGTGGTCTTCGCTTTCGTGCCTTCTTCTGTTCGTGGTCAAAAATCCGCCAAGCCTAGCGCTAGGAAAGTTGCCCCCCGTCGTTTGGGCTGATATTTTGGCAATCGCCCTGTCCTGGGGCGAATGCATGAGATGCCGGGACGCTGATTCGATCCCCAGGTCAAGAGAACCCATGAAGACCACCCGCTCGATTCGTACGATGCACTCGCTGGCGATTTGCGCCCTCCTTATCACTGCAGTCGCAACGGGCATTTTCTTTGCATCGCCTGCCTGTGCGGCCAATCTCACCACACTCGCGTCGTTCAATTATGCAAGTGGCGTTCACCCAAGTGCGGGCCTCATCGCCGACTCCGATGGCAGTCTTTACGGAACGGCGTTGGACGGCGGCGGGCCGAACATCTACGGCACAGTGTTTAAAGTCAATCCCACCACTGGCGCCCTTGTCACGCTCGCGTCGTTCAACGGCGCCAACGGCCAAACCACACTTGGGGGCCTGATCGCCGACGCCCACGGCAATCTGTACGGGACGACACGCCGCGGCGGCGCGAATGGCTACGGCACGGTCTTCAAGATCGATTCCGTCACTAACGCTCTCGCCACACTTATATCGTTCAATGGCGATAACGGCGGCTTCTCCCGCGCCGGCTTGATCGCCGACGCCGATGGCAATCTCTACGGAACGACGAGCGTCGGCGGAACGAGCAACGACGGTACGATCTTTAAGCTCGATCCCGTCACTGGCATCCTCACCACGCTCGCATCATTTGACGGCGTCATTGGCCGCGACCCTCGCGCCCGTCTGATCGCGGACTCAGTCGGCAACCTGTACGGAACGACTTATGGAGCGGTTGGCGCGGTCTTCAAGTTCAATCCCGTCACCAACGCCCTCACCAAGCTCGCACAGTTCGACGTTCATAACGGCGAACAGCCCTCTGCCGGCCTAATCGCTGACGCCGATGGCAACCTGTACGGAACAACGGCTTATGGCGGAGCGAGCAACGGCGGCACAGTCTTCAAGCTCAATCCTGCCACTGGAGATCTTACAACGCTTGTATCGTTCGCCGGCGCCAACGGCCGAATTCCCTTCGGCGACCTGATCGCCGACGCCAACGGCAATCTGTACGGAACAACAAGCTATGGCGGAGCGAGCGACCTTGGCACGGTCTTCAAGCTCGACCTCGCTACTGGCGCTCTGACCACGCTTACGTCATTCAACGGCGTTAACGGCGCCAATCCCTACGCCGGCTTAGTCGCGGATGCCGACGGAAACCTGTATAGCACGACGGGCTTCGGCGGGGAGTTCGACGCTGGCACGGTCTTCAAGCTGACCGACACGGGGTTTGTCGTCCCCGCCGTTCCTGAACCGATGAGCCTGTCGCTGCTGGCGCTGGGGGGCGCGGCAGTGGTACGCCGACGGCGCGCGTGATGCTGTGTGCCACTCGCCGCGGCGAGTGAGAAGTGCAAAATGGCCTGCCCGCCGGTTAGCTCGCATGTAGCCTGCGTGATGAAAACGGTGGGCTTGTTACCTATAGTTAATGAATGCCGCGTACCACCTTCCCACTGGCGACACGCCAGTGGCACACGGCGGATCAAACGGGCTGCCAGATTCTTCGCTCCGCTCAGAATGACGGTATATCAGAATGATGGTATAGCTGTCGGAATTTCGCTCTCCTTACCGCCGGCAGATGCGCCTTTCGCTGTTGCCATGTTCAAGCTAGGCTGCTGGCATTCTTCAAGCCCTAGCCAGCACCGTCGGTCGTCGCCGTGCCATTGAACGCGCCGCTTGCAGTTCTCGATCACGCCCAGCTCGATGGCCTCGATTACGCCGTCATCGGTCTCTATTTGACGGCGATGCTGGCGCTCGGCGCCGTGCTTTCAACGCGGATTCGGGCGTTCAAGGATTACTTTCTCGCCGGCGGGGCGCTGACGACGCCGCTGCTGATTTGCACGCTCGTCAGTTCGTATTACGGCATTGAGGTGACGTTCGGCACGAGCGAGTCGGGCTTCTACTACGGCGTCGTCGCCTGGTTCTGGTATAGTTTGCCCTACTATTTTTTCATCGCGTTCGCCGCCCTCGTGATCGCGCCGCGGCTGAAGCGCTACGGCGGGGCGATGACGCTTTCAGATATTTTGGAACGCCATTACGGCATGCCGACGCGCGTCGTTGGGGCGGCCGCCTGCTTCTTTTACTCAGCGCCCATTCTCGCGATGGCGGGGATGATGACGATGATGGAATTCCTCGGCATTCCGACGGGTTGGGGGCTGCTGGTAGCGATCAGCGTTTGCGCCGCTTATACGATGATGGGAGGGCTGTGGGCCGATGCGATCAGTGACACATTGCAGTTCGTGCTGATGTGCGTTTCGCTGGCGATCGCGATTCCGTACGCCGTTGAGTGGATCGGCGGCTGGTCGTTTGTCGAGCGAATGTCGGCCGACGCGGGCAGCGAGACGGTGCACCACTTCTCCCACCATGGGGGCTTAAGCGGCTGGATGCTGGTAGCGTGGTCGCTCACCGGGCTGACTGTACTCGTGGAGCCTGCGTTCTATCAGCGCGTTTTTGCCGCCAGCGATGCCAAGAGCGTGCAGCGGGCGCTTTTGGTCGGCATCTTGCTGTGGGCCTCGTACGACTGGGGGGTGACGCTCATTGGCATCATCGCTCGATCGGCGGTGGAGCAGGGGATGCTGCCTGCAGATCTCGAAGGGAAGGCGGCGCTGCTGACCGTCTGTATGGAGATGTTGCCGACGGGTTTGCGGGGATTGATGATCGGCGGCATTCTGGCGGCGGCGATGTCGATGATCGACAGCTATTCGCTGCTCGCCAGCGGCAACGTCGTGTACGACATTTATCGGCCGACGCTCGATCCGCAGGCGAGCGATCGCCGGCTGCTCGTGATGACGCGGGCCGGGGTGTTCGGCGTGATGGTTGCGTCGGCGTTGTTGAGCCTGCTGTTCGACCGGATGCGCGACACTTGGCAGTTCATGGCGGGCATCATGGCGTCGGTTGTGCTCGTGCCGGTGATGGGCGCCCTTTTTTTTCGACCGCGGCGCGGGGCGGGGCTGTGGGGGGCGATCGGCGGTTTCGTCGGGCTGTTCACTTTCTATGGGCTGCTGTTTAGTCTCGGCGCCTACGACGTCGATGACGAGACGTACGTGTGGCGCATCGGCGGCGTCGAAATATGGCAAGACTACGCCGTACTCTGTGCGTTGCCGGTTTCGATCGCAGCGTTTCTCGTCGGCCATGTCCTCGATCGTGACGAGGAGGTGGCGCGATGATGGAAATCGTCACCTGGTTGAGCGTGATCGTCCTGGGGCCGGGGTCGGTGGCGATCTTCCTCTGGTTTCTCTGCGACCTGAGACGAATCTTCCGGCGGGATGAGTAGAAGCCGCCGATTACTATTGAGCGACTGCGGCTTGCAGTCCGGCCGCTATCGCTCGCGGAACCTTGAGTACCGTGCCGTGCTTGTGGCCCTGGGGGAACGATACCGCACCGGTCGCGTCGGTGAAGTTCTTGAAGTCGCGCGTCTTCGCAGCGCCGTAGATTTCCTTCCGGTAGGCGTCGTAGTAGACGATCCACTCGTCGCCGAGTCGCATCACGGTCGGCCCTTCGCTGTAGTGATCGGTGAATGGCGGCGTGACGTCCCGCCAAGGGCCAAGCGGGCTATCTCCCTCGGCCGTATGCAGCTGATGGACCTCGCGGCTGTTGTTCTTCAGCACGAGCACATAGCGGTCGCCGTCGCGCACGATCGTTGCGTCAATGACGCTGAAGCCGGGATCGTAGAAGAGTCGCGTCGGCGAGAACTCCTTGAAGTCGCGCGTCGTCGCGTAGTACATCCGTTGATTGTTGTCGTGGGGCTCGGCGTTGTCGGGAAACTTGCCTGGGATTGTCGAGGCCCAGCAGATGATGAATTGGTCATTAGGCTCGTCGAAATAGATCTCGGGGGCCCAGACGTTCACGGTCGTCGACTCGTGTGTCATCACTGGAATGAACCGCTGCTCGCTCCAATTGACGAGGTCCTGTGAACTGGCGTAACCAAAGCCCTGGTCATCCTTCCAGCCGGTGGTCCAAACGAGGTGGAACGTCCCGTCGGCGCCGCGAGCAAGACTAGGGTCGCGCATCAACTTGTGCTTGCCGACGTTTGGCTTGAGGAATGCACCAGGAATCTCCGTCCACTTCAGGCCATCCTCGCTGGTGAGGAAGTGGAGGCCGTCTTCGCCGTCGCCGCGAAAGGACGTGAAGAGATACGTTTGATCGGTGGCCGCGGCCGATTTCTCTTGATCGAGGCGTTTGGCGTCGGCTTCGGCAACCACCGTGAAAAGATAATCTTCGAGGTTCGTGTAGCCGTCATTGTTGCGATCGCCGTTGGCGTCGCTGAAATCGCCCGCCACGGAATTGGGATTGAGGCCGTGCGATTCTTCCCACGCGTTCGGCAGGCCGTCGTCGTCGCTATCCCAGTCGTTCGCCCGGTGAACCTCGGGGTAGTCTTCCCAGCCGCCCACGTCGTTCTGCGAATCGGGAAGGCCTTTCAGCCCGCTCACGCTGCCGACGAACGTCGTGGTCCCATCGCGAACTTCGCCGAGCACGCGGCGATCGTGATCGTCGAGCGTCGGCACATTGCAGCCGACGTCGGCGACGACATCGGCGTACGCCTGTTCGGCTGATTGCGTCGCGACGAACGATGCGAAGAACGGCTCGGCCACGATGAAATTCTTGTGGGGCTCGCCGCGGCGTTCGAAAACTCCGGCGAGCGGATCGTCGGCGCCGAAACGGCCTTCCATCACGTTGCCTGCGACGAAGTATTCTTGCGGCCCGAACGCGGGCACTGCCTCGCGCTCGGCCATCAGCACGTGGAACACGTCTGACGACGGTCCTGGCTTGTAGTAGTTGTTGACGAAGTTTACCTGTCGGGCGCCGCCGTCGGTGGTGCGGTGTCCCCAGTTGAAAACGACGTTGTTGCGGATGTCGAGTCGCCCGGCGTGGCGCGTCGCCTTATCGAGCCCGCCGGCTAGGCTCCAGTTCCGCCCCGAGCAGTGAGCGAGCAGGTTGTGGTGAAAGCTGCCGACGTCGCCGCTGATGCTCGCGGCGTAGCCATGCTGCGTCCCCTTTTTATATTTCTTGTGGCCGGCGATGTTCAGCGCCTCGGAGATGAGCGTCCGCTGCAGCGTCACGTTGCGGGCGCCGCGGGAACTGAACGCCTCGTCCTGCGTCCAGCTGATCGAACAGTGATCGATGATCGAGTGGTCGGTCGAAGCCATCCCCATGCCGTCGAGCGTTTGCCCTGATGTGTCGCCGGGACGAACGCGGAGGAAGCGCACGCTCACATCATGCGTTCCGAGCATGCCGAGATTGTAGTTCGCGATGCACACGCCTTTGCCGGGCGCTGTCTGGCCAGCGATGGTGAGGTAGGGATTGCGGATGATGAACTTGCTGTCGAGGACGATTTTGCCGCCGACGTCGAAGATGACCGTGCGCGGGCCGTCAGCTTCAATCGCCGCGCGGAAGGTGCCGGGGCCGCTGTCGTTGAGATTCGTCACCTTAATCACCCGTCCGCCGCGCCCGCCGATCGCGAAGCGGCCGTAGCCCTCGGAGCCGGGGAAGGCGAGATGGCGCGGGCGGAACTGCCAGATATCGCCGTGCGTCCCTTGGCCGTCGGCAGCGATCGCATCGACGCGCCATGCGTAATGAAGCAGCGTTTTGAGCGGGTCAACGGTGATCGGAACGCTAGTCCCGCTGACCGTGCCGACATGCGTTTCGCTGTCAGGACGGGCGGTCGCGATCGCGTCGAACGCGGCCTCGCCTGACGAAGCCGACGCGAAGTAAACTTCGTACTTCACGGCTGACGCTGGAGCATGCCAGGAGAGCTTCAGTTTCCCACTGTCGGCGTCGACGTGTTTCTCGCGATTGGCAGGGGAAGGGGTCGTCGTCTTGCGTGTCGGGTCGACGGCACCGAGCTCGAACCCATTCAATATCACCGCCGTCGGCAGCGACTCGTCTTGGGGGGCCATGCGAATGATGGTGGGCTGATCGGCCTGCGTGGTGAACTCGATGAACGCACTGGCGACGGCGAGATTGTCCGCGGCCCGCCGCGAGGGTTCGACGCTCGTCGCCGCCTCTTCGCCGTCGACCGTGATCGCGTACGGCGCGAGCGAGGCGTCGTCCAAGATGTTGTGATAGGTCGCGAGCGACTGCGGCCCTGGCGGAAGGCCCGAGATTTCGATCTCGATCGCCGTCGGCGCCTGCGACTCGCTCGTCGCCATGACGCCGTCAGTCGCCATCGTCGCGCCTAGCGCGAGGCCTGCTTTGTTCCATACGCCTTTGAGCTTCGCTCGCGCGACCGATTCGTCGCCGTTGATTTCTTCCGCGCCTATAGCGCGCAGCGTGACGGTGACGCCGTCGAACTCCTTCGTCGCTGCGACGCCATCGGCGACTTGCCACTCTTGCCAACCTGGCGTGCCCGTATCGTTGCGGCCGGTGTTCATGCCGAGGTCGACGCGCAACGGACGGGCCCAATTTACTTCAGCGGCTGCAAATCGAACGACCGTGACGGTCGCGAGCAGCAGCGCGAGCGCTGGAGTGAGCGAGCGGAAGCGGATCATGGCGCGATGCCCTGTGATGAGAAGGCGACGAGACGGCGCTACCGCGTCCCCATTGGCGGGCAGCGCCATGGGCCATTTTATCAACCATCCGTGCCGCTGGTGGCCGCGGGGGCGGCAACGCCGATTGGCGGATTCAGAAGCCGGCGCTGCGGCGGCTGATTTCATTCGCCACTTCGGGCAGCGGATACTCGATGATCGGAATTTCCGAGCCGGCGACCTCTTTTAGCCGCCGCCAGCCGCGGGTGAGGAGGCGCTCGCGGCGGCCGACGTAGCGCGAGTCAAGCGTACGCTTGTCGAACGGCCCCTCGACGACGACCGGCGGGAAGTCGTCGGCGACGATGTACTGCGCCAGCGCGGGGTTACAGCGGATGTGGCGCTCGGGGGTCGTGTGGAGCACTTCGGGATCGAGCATCCCGACGATGTAGCGGAGGTACATCTCGCTGTCGGTCAGTTCAGCGACGTCTTGGCCGCAGACGTCGCAGAGGTATCCTTCGTCGCATTTGGCCATGGTAACAGGATGATGCTGGTTGCTAGATGCTTGTAACTTGATGTAAGGGAGGCAGATGTCGCTCAACGCTGTTGCCTGCCATCCAGCATCCAGCGACGAGCATCCAGCATCCGCTTAAAGCCCCAACACTTCCTTCATGCCGTACATTCCCGCCGGTTTGCCGACGAGCCACTTCGCCGCGAGGATCGCCCCTTGGGCGTAGCAGTCGCGGTTGCTGGCGGCGACGCGCAGCTCGATCGTTTCGCCGAGCATGCCGAAGACGATCGTGTGTTCGCCGGGATTGTCGCCGGTGCGGACGGCGTGGTAGCCGATCTCTTGCGAGGTCCGTTTGCCGGTGCGACCTTCGCGGCCGTGGACGTGATCGGTGAGTCCCATCGCCTCGGCGACGATCTCGCCGAACTTCAGCGCGGTGCCGCTGGGGGCGTCTTCCTTGAAGCGGTGATGACGTTCGATGATTTCGACGTCGACGCCCGAGGGGTAATCCTTCAGCACCTTGCCGGCGATCTCGGTGAGCTTCATCACCAGATTGACTGCGGTGCTCATGCTCGGCGCGAAGACGATCGGAATCTGCTTCGCGGCGGTGGCGATGAACTCTTTTTGATCCGCCTCAAAGCCAGTGGTGGCGATCACCAGCGGTTTCTTCGACTTCAGGCAGTGATCGACGATCGCGATGCCGGCGTCGGGGACCGAGAAGTCGATCACCACGTCGGCGGCGCTTTCGCCGACGACCGACAGCGACACGCCGAGCTTCTCGCCGCCGGCGACGATGCCGGCGTCTTGGCCGAGCAAGCGGCTACCGGCCGACTCTAGCGCTGCGACGATTTCAATCTGCGGATCTTGGCTGGCGAGGGCGACGACGCGACGGCCCATGCGCCCGGCGGCGCCGTGAATGGCTAACTTGACGGGCATCCTGCTAACTCTCTCCGTAGTACTTACTTTGATGCAGTTTCGAGCGGCTCGACGGCGGTCACATGCAGCAATGAACAAATCTTGAATCTTGCCGGCACTCCGTCGTCTTCGACGTCAATACCGACGAGCAGGTCCGTCTTCGTAACGAAAGCCATTTCCGGATGACGGACCTCGTACGATTGACCGCTCGACATGACGACCCGAAAGGGCTGGAACGGTCGGTCTGTAAGCAGATCACGAAAAGTTTGAACGGTCATGATGCACCTTCATTGCACTAACTATTCAATTGTATCGCCTGCACGATCTCGTTGAGGTCGTTCTCCACCTTAACGGCCCGGTTCGCGAAGGCGGCGCGGCTGACGCCGCGCTTGCCGAGGACGCGGTTAAACTCTTCCTGGTCGGTGGTGTGGTAGGCGACGGTCGCCGTCGGGTCCTTCAGCTGATGGCCGGTGAGGATGCAGACCACTCGGTCGCTGGGGGCGATGACGCCCTCTTCACGCAGGAGTTTGGCGCCGGCGACGCTCGCGGCGCTGGCCGGTTCGCAGCCGAGGCCGTTCGCGCCGACTTGGGCCTTCGCATCGAGCATCTGCTGGTCAGTCACCTCGCGGACGACGCCGTCGCACCAATCGAGGGCCCGCAGGCATTTCGTGAGGTTAACCGGGCGGTTGATTTCGATGGCGCTGGCGATCGTATCAGCCTTCGACGACGCGGCGTCGAGGCCGGCGTAATACTTATTGATAATCGCTTGGTCGGGCCGCCCGCCGTTCCAACGCAACCCGTTGTCGTTGTAGAGCGAATTGAGCGTGTTGGCGCCGGCGGCGTTGATGACGGCGAGTCGTGGGATGCGGTCGATCAGGCCGAGGGCGTGGAGTTCGTGGAATGCTTTGCCGAACGCGCTGCTGTTGCCGAGGTTGCCGCCGGGGACGACGATCCAATCGGGGACTTGCCAATCGAGGCTTTCCAGCACCCGATACATGATCGTCTTCTGGCCTTCGAGCCGGAACGGATTAACGCTGTTCACCAGGTAGATGCCCAGTTGCTTGCTCACCTGTTGCACGCGGTGCATCGCGTCGTCGAAGTCACCCGCGATCTGGATCGTGAGGGCGCCGTAGTCGAGGGCTTGCGACAGCTTGCCGTATGAGATCTTGCCGGAACCGATGAAGATCACCGCCTGCATCAACTTGCTGGAGCAGCAGTAGAGGGCCAGCGACGCGCTCGTGTTGCCGGTCGAAGCGCAGGCGGCCCGTTTGGCGCCGATCATGTGGGCGTGGGTAAACGCCGCCGTCATGCCGTTGTCTTTGAAGCTCCCCGAGGGGTTCATCCCTTCGTACTGCAGAAAGAGCGTGCCGGCATTGCTGCCGACGTACTTGGCGACGCCGTCGGTGGCGATCAGCGGGGTTTGGCCTTCGCCGATCGTGACGATCTTCTCAGGCGGGGCGAACGGGAGGAGTTCCGAGAACCGCCAGACGCCGCTGCGACACAGCGGTTCGTTGCGGCGGGACCATTTCTTTTCGAACCAGCGGAGCGAATCGGGGACGTCGTTTCGGTCCCAGTCGTACAGCACGTCGAGCAGCGAGCCGCACTTGGGGCATGCCGTGTGAACTTCGCCGACGTCGAAGGTGGCGCTGCAGTCCGGCGACAGGCATTGTTGATATACCTGGTCGGTAACGATGTCGACCGAAGTTGCCACCTGATCCGATGCTCCGCGAATTGAGGCTGATCGGGCGCCGCCAGGATCGGCAGGCCGAGCGCAGACTGGTAGTAAGCGTAATGGGGAAAACGACTTACTAAGTCTAGCTTCGCCGGTGCAGAGCGGCAACGGAGCGGCGAACCCGCGGCCATGGCCCCAAATCCCAGCCATTCAGTCGGTTAGAGAAACGTCGTGGGATCGCAAAACTCGAAAAACTTCACGTAGTTCGCGCGAACATTCTGCCAGTAGGACCCTCGCTGCCACGCAGCGACGAACAAGACCGCGGGGGTGACCAGGATGACGATGATGATCCAAAAGATCAGATGCGCGATGACTCGACAGCAAATCTCCAGCGCCACTTCGACCATCCAGAACCTCCCTGAGGCCCGTTAGCGAGTCAGCCGCCTGTACGGCAGCCAACTAGAGCCTGCCACGCAACGCCATACCAGACAACCACTTGCGCGGCGATGAATCCTCAGCCAGCGGTTTGACGCTCCCGATTATTCGCTTTACAATAACGATTCTTGGCCCATTTCGGCCGTGCCGGTCGGGGGCCTCGCTCCGGAGGAACAACATGAAGAAAGCGGATATGAAGGTGTACCGGGATCGACTGATCGATATCCGGGCCCGGCTTCGCGGCGATGTGACCTCGATGACCCATGCTGCGTTGCGTAAAGGTGGAGCGGACGGAGCCAGTAGTTCCAGTATGCCCATCCACATGGCGGAACTTGGGAGCGAGAACTACGAACAAGAGTTCACCCTCAGTCTCCTGGCCAACGAAGAAGACCGCCTCGGCATGATCGAGATGGCTTTGCAGCGGATTGAGGGAGGCGAGTACGGTCAGTGCGAACAGTGCGAGGGGATCATCCCGAAGGCCCGCCTGAACGCCATCCCGTACACGCCCGTTTGCATTAAGTGCGCGGAATCTCGCGATCAGCGAGCTCCGCTGGATTGATCGACTTGAGTTAGCAACCCAAAACGTTTTAGCCCCGGTCTTCGGCCGGCGGTTGCCCCGCCCAGGAAGAATTCTCCCCGGCGGAGCGACCTCCAGCCGAAGGCCGGGGCTGAACTTTTTATCACTTCATTCATTGCCGACGGGGCAGGGAGCACAATCGCGATGGATCAGCGATCCCCGATTCCGTGGAGTCGCCATCTCCTCTTCTGGGCCTTGGCCATCACTGGATGCGCCGCCGACCTGAGCTCGAAGCACTACATGTTCAGCCAGCCCGACTTGCGGGAGCATGGCGTCCCCCGCTGGATCTGGGAAGGTCATGCGGGGTTTCAGCTCAGTCTCAACGAAGGCGCCCTCTTCGGCATGGGGCAAGGAAAGGTGTGGGTTTTCGCTGTCTGCGCGACTGCGGCGGCCGTGGCCATCCCCGTCTGGCTCTTTGTGTTTGGAGCGGCCCGCGACCGCGGCCTCACCATTGCCCTGGGATGCATCTTGGGCGGCGTGGTAGGGAACTTGTACGACCGACTCGGCCTGCCTGGTCTGGAGTGGTCCGAGTGGGACCCGTCGCGTTCAGGCACAGTTCACGCCGTGCGCGATTGGATTTTGGTCGCACGACGCTATCCTCCGCAGGGTCAGTTTGACGTGTGGCCAAACTTTAACATCGCCGATGCGCTGCTAGTTTGCGGAGCGATCGCGCTCTTCTTGATCTCCTGGCGGCGGCCCGCGTCGGCGGCAACGCCTGAGTCATTCGTCGCGGGCTGACGCGTACGAACACAATGCAATGTTGGATGCAGGAATATCTGTACTCAGTGCGTTTTTGTGCGAATTGGCTGTCTAGTGACCGCATTGCTCGACGAGAGACCAGTTTAGCGGTTCGCTTTGTGCCTGTTTCTTCCCTGCGGTCTTCCGCAATAGGGGTTGCCGTTAAGTCAGTCGTGAGCTTTGATTTAGATTGGCCCTGTCAAAGGGTCAATGAATGTCGATGGCGCCAAGTTTGCACTTAAGCGCGCATCGACAAACCGCATCGTTTACGAGCGGGGCAGCGTCTTTGTAAATGCATTCGGAACAGTTCATCGGAGTAAATTTTGAGAATCTCACGCGCATCCACCTACGCCTTGTTGGCCGCCGTTCAGTTGAGCGATTCGCCGGCCGCTCCTCCCATTCCTTGCAGCCAATTGGCGCAACTCGGCGACATGCCGGAGCGGTTTTTGTTGCAGGTCTTACGCAACCTTGTTAACGAAGGGTTGCTCAAGTCGACTCGCGGCGTTGACGGCGGCTATCGCTTGGCCAAGCCGCTCACGCAGATCACGATGCTCGACATCGTCGAGGCGATTGACGGGCCCGTGCAGTCGGAACTGCCGCAGATCGGCGGTTTGACCCCGCAATCGCAAAAGAAGCTAACTGAAGTTCTCGGCGACGTCGCTGCCGACGCGAGGAAGCGATTGGCCGCCGTGACGCTCTCGCAGCTCAAGCCGGCGCCGAGTCCCGTTGGCGCCAATGCCGCCAAGACGCGACGGACTGGCTGATTCACCGGAATCGCCGCGATCGCTTCGCGAATACTAATGGCGCTACCGCGTCCGCCGGCGAATCGTCGGCGGACGCTTTTTATTGCGCGCTCGACTTGCTGCCTGACGTCGAGAAAATAATCGGCTGCCCGTGAGGAAGCGGTCGGATGGCTAGTGCGACGCCCGCCTCCCACATCGCGCGCTTGAGCGTCCGCAGTTCGCCGTAACTATCGGGATAAACCCAAGCGGTCACCGCCGGCGACGCCGTCTTGCGAGCCTTCAGTTGCCGCATGAAGGGCGAACTGGGGAGCAGGGCCTGATCGATCGTTTGGCCGATGTCTTCGGAGATCGGCAGAAACACGCCCTGCAATTCCACGGCAGTTTGCGGCGGCATCGGCACGCCCGGCGGCCCTTGCACGGCGACAGTGTGCCGTTTCACGGTGAGTCGCATCCGAAAGCCGTCGATCGGTCCATAGACGTCTTCGACGGAGCTGCGATCCCGCAAACCGCTGCGAATATAGTCGCCGCCGCGGGCGTGAACCTCTTCAAGCAATGCGTCCGAAGGGACTACGGCGAGCATCCCTCTCTTGATCCGCACGTGGATTTCATCCCCCTCGACCGTTTTGGCCAACGGCGTGGGAACGCACTCCACCTCCTCCACATCGACCGTCTGAGAGACGAGTGAAATCTGCTCCTTCGTCAATTCCGAAAGCTTGATTTCCGCCTCGGCTATAGCCCGCTGCACGTCAAACTGCGCCTTCCCCGCTTCGTCGAGCTTCGCGCGACGCTCGGCGATCTGCTGCTCTACGGCGGATTGCAGCAGCGACAGCTGCTCGCGTCGCGCTTCGGTCGCCGCGGCTTGAACGGCGAGGTCGACCATCTGCTCGGTCTCGCGCTCCAACTCCTTTTTCGCCGCAAGCGCCTCGTTGATTTCCTGCGTCAACGCAGTTGCGTCAACGATTCGTTCCTCGACGCCTGCTGGACTCTGCGGCTTCTTCGGCAACATGGCCGCGTCGAATTCAGCCGGCCGCGACGCCCGCACGCCTACGATCATCACGAGGACGATCAGGATGCCGACCATATTGCAAACGACGTCGATGAAGGAGTCTTGCCCCGGCATCGAGTCGTCGTCATCGTGTTGTTCCATTGCCGGCTCCCTCTTCGGTGCGTGAGGCGACTTCCTGGAATTTCACGTCGATGCCGCTGTCCTTCAACAAGTCGTTGAGCCGTATCGCGTGCTGTTCGGCTCCGGGGGCCACCTGCAGAACAAGCGTTGGTCGCCAGTACATGTTGTTGCCGGCGAGGCCCCACTCGTTCATCCGTTCCTTGACGGTGGCGGCCAGTTGATCGAGCACCTTCTCCGTCGGTTGATGAAAGGTGATCGCCGTCGGCTCGCCGACTGGTCCGGAGCCGCCTTGGTTCGTCGGCATCACATTGATCTGCTCAGGCTTGACCACAACGCGAATCGGCCGGCTGATCGCCGACGCCCGGCGCGACGCGGCTTGGTTCGCCCAGTTGGAACCGCGGGACGTGGCCGCGCTGGCGGTTTGTCCTGGGTTGTAGCTCACCGCGCCCCCCGAAGCTCCTCCGCCAGCCGCCGAACTGCTGCTGCCCGCTTGCCCCCCCGGAGAACCGCTCGACGAACCGCCGGCTGCGCCTTCGCTGGAACCTGCGCTGCCGCCCGCAGCTGCCGTCTGTGAAGTCTGCGACGAGGCGCCGCCAGACGGCGAGTTCGCACCGGCGAACGTCGAGCCGCCTGTTCGCTCGGTCGAACCTGCGGCCTGCGTCCCGCCCGCGACCCCTTGGCCTGGTTGAGTTCCGCTAGCGGCCATTTGGCCTGCCGCATCGCCGCCAGCCGTACCCTTCGCTCCCGCTTGCCCGTTCTGCGGCGCGCCGCCAGCAGTTTGACCAGTTCCATTCGATGCGCCTGCAGCCGTGGCGGGCGCATCCGCAAAGTTGCCTCCGCCAGCCGCTCCGCCGCCGGCGCCGCCGTTTCCGTCGGTCGTCATCCCGCCGCCCGCATAACGATTGACGCCCGCCGACCCGTTTCCAGCGCTCGATCCAGTTCCTGCCCCGCCGGCGCTATCGACTCCAACCCCTTGGCCGCCGCTCGAAGCAGCCATCCAGTTCTCGCCGCTATGATCGCCGATCCGATCGCCGTCGCCGCCCGGGTGCGCGACGCCCTCAAAGCCAGCCCCGCTGCCGTCGGCGTCGCCGCCGCCCATGCCGCCTCCTTCGCCGCTTCCCATCGCCAATCGGGGCCCGTAACGTCGCGGCGCCGCCTTCGCGAGCATCGCTTGCCGCTGCCGCGCCTGCTCCACGGCGTGGCGCATCGCCTGCTCCAGCCGCGGATCGGTCTCCGGGTATTCTAGCTTCCAATCCGCATCGACGAATTCGTAGCCGAAGTCCGAGTCCCACGAACTGATCGCGCTCAACGCGGCGCTGTAAGCGTACGCCCCGTCGGGGCGGACGATTAGCAGCGGATAGGGATCGGGCAAGTCGGTTTGACCCGCTGCCGTCGCGCGAGCATTCAACTCTTCTCGCGCCGCACGAATCGCCGCGTTGAGGGGGTTGCCCGAGCGCAACGGCCCGTCGAAGTCGGCCGCGCTCAACCTGATCCCCTCCGGGTAGATCGTCACCGCATCCTTCGTACACTCGATGTAAATTGGGCGCCGCATCGTGCCATTGGCGCCCTTGTACGGCACGATGGCGTACGACTTTTTGCCGACCGTATCTTTCCGTTGTTCTTCGATCTGCTTCTTCGTCTCGACAATGACTTCTTCGAGTCGTTCCAGCTCCGCCTTGGCGGCCTCCTGGTCGACGCTCTGCTCTTTCTCCGCCTCTTCGAGCCGCTCCAGCGCGACCTGCAGCGCGGCAATTTCCCGCTCCAGCCGCCGTTCATGCTCTTCGAGATGACTCACCTTCGCTTCGTCATCTTTGCGACGCTGCGCCGTTTCAGCGCGAAGCTTTTCGATCTTTTGCCTTGCCTCGCGAGTCTCCGCCAACTGCTTGGCGAGTTCTTCCGGCGTGAGCCCCTTTTCCGCCGCTGTCAGCTGCTCGTCAAACTTGAGCTTCGCGTCTCCCTCCGGATCGTCGCCAACTGCTTTTTGAGGATCGGCCGCCGCCATTGTCGACGCCGTTTTCGCGTCGGTCATTCCCGGCTGAACTGGTTGCTCGGACGATGCTTTTTCGGCGGGCGGTTTCTCAGCAGCGGCCGGCTTCGGCTTGTTCGCGTTGGCCAGCGCTTCTTCCAGTGTGACGTCCGTCGCCTTCTGCGCAAGCACCACCAACAGCAGCACCAGCGACCCCATGGTGCAGGTGAGCACATCGAGAAAGGTGAACGACAAGACGCCGCCACCTGCTTCGCTCGTCCGGCGGCGAATCATGCGGCGTGGCTCGTCCGGGTGGCGTCCAGCAAACTAATTCCATCCCGCGCCGACATCGGCCGGCCGAGGTTTGCGCTCAACAACTGCAAGGTAGCCGACAAACTGACGACCGTCTCTTGGAAGTGGTGCGACTCGGCCAGCGTCTCCAGATTGCTGTTGAGCGCCTCTTCCAACCGCCGCACTTGCCCTGTGGCGTCGACCACTTTGAGCAGCACTTCGCTCTGCTTCGCGAGTTGCTCTTGATGCGCCACGGCCAGACCCGCCGATTCGATGATCGATTGCTGCATCTCACGCAGGATTTCCTCGCTCTGCTGAATGAGCTTCTCCTGGCGACTGACGCCGACCAGCACGGCTTCGCCGATCGCCGCTTCCAGTTCGCCGATGTGCCGGCGGTTGTCTTCCGCCAGCTTCGACTCCGTGTGAGCGATCACAGCGGTGTGGTGTTCCAACGCCTCGGCCAGGGCGCCCGTGTGCCCGTCGATGTTGTCGCTCAGAATCTCGGCGTGCCGCACCAAGACGCCTCGCAAGTCTTCCGTATGTTTGGCGACGCCCAGGTTGAGCGCCTCGGCATGTTTCGCGAGGCCCGCGGTTAGTGCTTCGCCGACCGTGCGGTGAAGCAGAGCGGCCGCCGCCGAAGCGGTTTCCTCCCAGCGACGCCCAGCCGCGACGAGCGACTTGCTCAGCGCTGCATCGTGCCGCGAGATGGCCGATTCGACCGTGTCGAGGACCCGTTCGCACTGCCGCACGATGGCCGCCGCTTGCGGATCGGTCGACGCCGCAATGTATCCGCTGGCTCCGGCAAGCTGGCTGACGGCCGTCGCATCGACGGCGTCGAGTAACTGCAGCTCAAAATGCTCGACCCCAATCTTGGCGAAGGCGAGGACCACCGTCGTCACGATCGCCTGTCCTGCAATGGCCAGAGCCGCCTGCAGGGCAAGCGTGCCGGCAACTCCTCCCTCCACCGGGGCGTTCCAACCAGGAATGGCCGCCGCGATGACGGTGACGGCGCCGAGGGCGCCCGCGGCCGGCAACGCCGCCATGATGGTGCGAATGCCGCCGAAGCTCGCGGCCAGCGTCGTGCGATCGGCCGCCGCAAGCTGCCGCAACCGTTGCCCGACGGCGTCGGCCGTTTCCGTGGCGCTGCCGCCGCTCAAACCATTCCGCATCCGTCGGACGAGATAGCTCTCCTGCATCGACCGCGGCAATTGATCGAGCTCGCCCAGGCGGTCGCCAATCGTTTTGACCAGTAAGGCATCGGCCTCGCTCTGTCGCGGGAGCACGCTCCCTAGCGAGCCGAACTGCATCAGTAAATTCCACGCCCGCATCGCGAGAGCGGCCAAGCCGACGCAGAAAAGGAAGGTCACCGCCGTCCGCAGGGTCGCGCCGTCGCTGGCGAACCAGCGGTAGAAGTTGCCGCTCGGATCGAGGTTGCGCACGAAGACCGCTTGGAAGGCGAAGCAGGCCATGCCTCCCCAGACCAGCGGCTGGCGGAGCAGCCATTCGGAAAACGCTGTAATTCGTGACACGTTGAATCCCCTTCTACGGGCGGCATTCGCCAAGCGCCGTGGCGGCGCGCGGCGACGGCGCAAGGTTTCTCTTTCCCATAGAATCGGCCCAACCGTCAAACTCGATGTAGTCGAATCTTGCAAATCGCGCTGCTGGCGCCAGCGTTTAACCGCCAAGGACGCCAAGAAGGAGAAAGACATAAGCCCGCGAATCACGCGAATGATCGCGAATAACAATTTCCATACGTTCATTCGCGCCGATTCGCGTGATTCGCGGGCTCACGAATTCCTCCCCGCATTCCTTGGCGCTCTTGGCGTCCTTGGCGGTTGCCTTTTCGACTTTTCAGATTTGCTGGGGTGTACCGCAAGCCCTTCGCAATCCGCAAAGATTGCCACAAGCCCATGCCATCGTTGGTCGATAACTTCAACCGTCCAACCAGCTTCGCTTCGCGTCGCTGGCGCGACAGATGAACTGAGGCGATCGTTCACGATTGCCCGCACAGGGGGACTCTTCACTCGTTGCTAACGCAATGAGATCAGCGGGGACGCCGCGCCCATCGGCGTTGCGGCGTCCGTCGATTCATCCCAGGGGGGAGACAGCAGCCCCGGTCGGCCCTGCGCCGACCGGGCTGTTGTTGTTTTGGCGCAGTGAGCGCGTTTTTTTAGCCCCGGGCTTCGCCCGGGGGTAGCCTCACGTTTGATTCCGCCCTGAGAGAGCTGCACACCGACCCCCGGGCGGAGCCCGGGGCTGGAAATGCGGCGTTACGCCGCCGTCTTGCGACCGTCGCCGCTTCGCGCGGTCAACAAGTGAATGGCTCCGGTGAGTCCATGCACCGCATCCTCGATCTGCCGCGTCTCGTGAATGACGCGCAGGTTGTCCGACAGCGTCGCCTGCAATTCTAACAGTCGGCCTTCGCCCTGGGCGATACCCTGAATCGTGTCGATGACGACCGCAAAGTCATTGCGGAGCAGGGCCGCCTTGTCGATGGTGGCATGAATCTGAGACATGAAGCGATCTTGCCGTTCGCCGATCGCATCGAGAATTTGCCGCAACCGCTCTTCGCGCACCGCGTCGTAGCTCTCATGCCGGCTGTGAAGCGTTTCCAGGGCCTGCGTCCAGGCATGTCCTTCTTGTTTCTGTCGCGCGTCGAGCCGTTGCAGGATCATTTCGAACGCCTCGACCCAGGTGGCGGTTTGGCTTTCGAGATTCGACGCCATGATCTTCAGCGCGTCGTCATTCGCTTCCTGCACCACGCGCAAGAACGGCGCGATGCTGGCGTCTTTCAGCTCGAACCGGTTGAAGAGCTCGTCTTCCACCGTGTGATCGATGTGCTGCAAGATCGCCTTTTCGATCCACTCGCAGACGAACTGGCAAAACATCATGCACATCGCCGCGGCGAGCGCGACGGTCGTCGCGTTGAACGCGTGTCCCATCTCGCTGACGACGACGCCGAGCTGGTCGCTCATCTTGTCGAGCGTGATGCCGTTCAGCGCGGTGCCGAAGTGAACCACCGTGCCCAAGAAGCCGAGCACCGGCGTGATCCGCACGACGAAGCGAATGAGCGTGTAACTGGCCGCCATCCGTTCGGCGTCATGATGCGAGAGGAGTTGCAGCTGGTCGCGAAATTCGTTCCCGGCGCCATTTTCGACGACGTATTCCAGCGCCGCGGCGAAGCGACGCCCAATCCGCGACTCGCGGACCCACTTGGGCTGGGCGTCGACGATCTCCAGCAGTCCGGCGGCGGCGGCGGCGGGCACGCGTCCCTTGCGCGCCGGCAGCCATTGGTGACGCAAGGCGAGCACTTCGCGCGGGAAGGTAGCGAGCTTCCGCAACACGTCCGCCAACCCCCAGAAGGTGAGGGCGACGACGACGTACTCCACCAAATGCTCGGTAGTGTACCGATGGAGCGTCGAATCCTTCATCCCCGGGCTGAGAAGGATCATGTAGAAAATCGTGGTGCAAACGGCGCCAATCAAAAACGAGGCGTCGAGCGCCGCGAGCAGCGGATTCTTGCGACTGCGAGACATGTGGTTTCGGACCTTGTTTGATAGACGGTCTGACGCCGACGCGAACCGCCAGCGCGGGCCATGGTGCAGGCCCATCTCGCGCGTGGCGGGCGGAGTGTATAATCGCCAACCGATTTCCGCACAACCCGACCTGCCGCCGCGATGCCGCCCGAATTGCCCATTTTGCCCCCTGCACGTCCGGCGGAGGCGCGAGCGCTAACGGCCGCCGCCGAACTGCTGGCAACGCGCAAAGACGTTGCTCGCGTTCTCTGCACCACCATGGGACGCGCTCAGGGGGCCTTCGGCATTTCGCAATGCCAGCCTGCCGCCGCGGTGAGTTGCTGGTTCCTCGATCTCTTTCCACGGCAGCTGGCGGTGACGGCGATCGACCGCGCAGCGCCCAATCTGACGCTGTCATGCCAGGCCGACGCGCCGCCGGGGCCGTTTCAATTGGCGCTGATGCCTCTCTCGAAGGCAGGCGAAGCGGAGCTAGCACGCGAACAACTGCAAGCGGCTGCCTTGTCGCTGGAACTCGGCGGGACGCTCGTCGCCGCCGTCGATAACCCACGCGACCAATGGGTCCGCGCACAACTGGCCGATCTTTTTCCCAAAGTGACGGTGCAGGCGCACGACGACGCCACTGTGTACATCGCACGGAAACAGGTCGAACTGCGCAAGGTCCGCGACTTTCGCTGCGAGCTCACATTCCGTGATCGCGGACGCTTACTGCAAGCGGTCAGCCGCCCCGGCGTTTTCTCGCATCGTCGGCTCGACGCCGGGGCCCGTCAATTGATCGACGCTGCCGAGGCGACGCCCGGGATGCGCGTGCTTGACATCGGCTGCGGCGCCGGGACGGTCGCTCTCGCGCTCGCTGCACGCGACTCGACGGTTGCCGTTCACGCCGTCGACGGCAACGCACGGGCGGTGGAGTGTACTCTCGCTGGCGCCGCGCTCAACGGGCTGACGAACGTCACTGCGGAACTTAGCTGCGACGGCATCTACAGCGGGGCAGGGGAGTACGACCTCGTCGTCGCCAACCCTCCCTACTACGCCGACAACCGCATCGCCGAACTTTTCGTCAACGCCGCCCGCCGCTCGCTTCGCCCCGGCGGTCGGCTGCTGGTTGTCGCCAAGCGCGCCGACTGGTATGCCGCCATGATGCCGGAGTCGTGGGATCAAGTTGAACATCGCTCAAGCAGAAATTATGCGATTATCTCCGCGCTCCGGCCGCGGGGGGCGGCGCGGCTTGGTAGCGCGACTGGTCGCTGAAGCGACCAGTCCGGGGATTCGGAGGGGGAGGGAAGCGTTGGTGCGCTGCGGGTTAGCGGACGCGGAGCATGCCGCCGAGGGGGACTCGGGAGGCTCGCTCGGCTGGGATCCAGGCGGCGATGATGATGGTGAGCACGCCCAGGAAGAAGGCGCCGAAGGTGAGCGAGGGGTGGAACTGGAAGTCGATGATGTGGCCGGTGACGGCGTAGGTGGCCATGTTGATGAGGTAGGCGATGCCGATGCCGGTGATGACGGCGGGGGCCATCGCCATGACGGCGACGATCAGCGCCTGGGCGAAGATGATTTTGCGGATCTGGGCCCGCGTGGCCGCGACGACGCGCAAGAGGCCGAACTCGAAGGTTTGTTCGAGGACGCTGATCATCAGCGTGTTCACCACGCCGAAGGTGGCGACGAGCAAGCCGAGGACGACCATGCCCCAGAGACCGGCGTCGACGCCCGCCATCATCCCGTCGATTTCGCCTTGGAGTTCGGAGAATGACTGGAGGATGAGACCGTTATCTTGCGAGATCTTCAGGAGATCCGCGCGGACGTTCTCGATCTTGGCGTGGTCGGCCTTCACGACGTAGACATCGACGCCGCCGATTTCAAGTTGCTTCTCGGCGACGGCGCGGTCCATGTAAACGGTGAGGCCGCCGGCCTGGTAGTCATTGACGATGGCGGCGATTTGGAACGGCTTGATGCCGGCGTCGGTTTCGAGCGGAAGTTCGTCGCCGACGGTGAGCTTCGCGCGCTTGGCGAGGACCGAGCCAACGACGACTTGGCCGTCGGCGAGGCGCTCGCGGATTTTTGATTCGTCGCCGCGGACGACGTCGAACTGCTGGAGCGAGGAATCTTTGAAGCCGCGGACGATGAGGATGACGTTCTGCTTTTCAACGCGGGCGCTGATGAGGCGGATCGCGTCGATGCCTTCAACGCCGTTGACGGCGAGGAGCTCCTTGTCGAGGCCATCGGGGAGATCGGCGGCGAGGCCGGTGGCCATGTCGGGCATCGTGGCGCGGACGAAGAAGTCGGCGATGAGAGTTTTCTCGTACCACTTTTTCACGTCCTGGACGTTGTCGAGCACAGTGCTGGCCAGGCCGATGGCAGCGCTGGCGGCGATGAAGACGACGCCGACGGTGAGGGTGGTGCGAGAGCGGTGGATGAGGAGTTGGCGGCTAGCGATTTTGCCTTCCACGCGCATCCATTGGGGGAACAGAGCGGCGACCGCGCGGGTGATCGTCGGGAGCGCGACGGGCAGGATGAGGACCAGGCCGACCAGACCGAGGACGCCGGCGTAGACGGCGACGCTGCTGTTGAGGCGACCCGTGATGCTGAGGGCGAGGAGCACGCCGCAGACGATGACGGTGAAGACGCCGCCGCGGACGAGCCAGCGGGAGGCGCCTTCGATTTCGTCGGGCAATACGTCGCGGAGGGCGTCGAGGGGATTGAGTCGCGAGGCCTTCAGGGCGGGGAAGATGGCGCCGAGGATCGACATGCCGACGCCGAAGACGGCGGCCCAGATGAACGGAGTCGCGTCGAGGCGGATGGGGGGGAGTGTCGTTTCGTAGATGGCGCCCATCGCGGCGTTGAGGTAGTTCGCGATCAGAACGCCGATGATTGAGCCGAGAATCGTGCCGGCGACGCCCATGACGAAGGCTTCGCTCATCACGAGCGAGGCGATCTGGCCGCGCGAGCCGCCGATGGCGCGGAGGATGCCAAGCTGCCGGCGACGCTGCGTGACGCTGATGAGAAACGTGTTCGTGATGACGAAGACGGCGACCAAGACGATGAAGGCCCGCGCCATGAGGAGCGCCTGGTTGGTCGAGAGGATCGTTTCTTCCGCCATCGCGCTGCGATTGGCGGGGTGGCGGAGCTCGGCGTTGGCGGGGAGTTGTTTCTCAATGAGCTTGGCGACGGCGGCCTCGTCGACGTCTTTGTCGAAGACGATTTGAATCGTGTCGAGCTTATCTTTCGCGAGAAACCAAAGCTGCCCGCGTTGCAGAGGAATGAGCAGCCCGGCGCCTTGGCCCGACATCGTCGACGTGCTGGAGGCGAACAGGCCGACGACCTCGATGCTGATCCGGCCGCTGCGGGTGAGGAGCTCGACTTTGTCGCCGACTTTCACGCCGAGGCTTTCGGCGAGAAGCTGGCTGAGGAGCGCTTCTTTCGCAGTCGTGAGGGGCTTGCCTGCGACGATCTTGTATTCGTGAACTTGTACGTCTCGCTCGGGATCGACGGCCGCGGCGACCAGTTGGACGCGATTCTTTTTGGCGACATACAGGACGGCGGGGCGCTGCAGACGCGGGGCGATGGCTTCGACGCCGGGGATGGCGCCGATCTTTTCGGCAAGATCGGCGGGGACCGTTTGACCGATGGGGGCGACGACTTCCAGCGACGCGCGGCCGGCGAGCGATTGAAAGATTTCATCGAACGCCGTTTGGGTCGAGCGGGTGGTGAAAGTGACCGCGACGACGGCGGCGACGCCGATGGCGACGCTGGCCATCGTGAGAAAGGCGCGGCCAGGATGTTGGCGGGCTTCGCGGAGGCCTAGGCGGCTGTAGATCATTTTGGGGAGGGTTCAGGGGGCAGGGAATGTGCTGAATGCTTTTTGAATGGAAGCGTTGATTTGTTTTTTTACAGGATCACAGGATTGCGAGGATAAACAGGATGAAATAGTTTTTTAATCCTGTCGATCCGCGCAATCCTGTGATTCTGTCTAGTCTTCTATACGCATCCATTCACGGGCAGCTTCTTTTCCACTTTACTTGCGACGTTTGGAGGTCTTGTGTTTGGAGGGCTGCGACGTTGGTTTGGGCGCTGTCGCAGGCTTCGCGCTGGCCATGACGGGAGTTGATTCGATGACGCCGCTGGGGCGGTGGTCGTGGGCGATCAGGCCGTCGCGCATGCGGAGGACGCGGTCGGCGGCGGCGGCGATTTCGGCGTCGTGCGTGACCATCACCACGGTTTGGCCATGCTTGCCGACGAGCTCGCGGAGGAGCTTCATCACTTGCTCGCCGCCGGCGGTGTCAAGGTTGCCCGTCGGTTCGTCGGCGAGGAGGAGCGTCGGGTTCGTCACCAGGGCGCGGGCGACGGCGACGCGTTGCTGTTCGCCGCCGGAGAGCATGCTGGGGAGATGGTCGACGCGTTTGCCGAGGCCGACTTGTTCGAGGCCGGCGCGGGCGCGTTCGTGGGCTTCGCGCTGCGAGACGCCGTCGAGTTCGAGGGGGAGGGCCGCGTTTTCCAACGCGCTAAGCGTCGGCATCAGGTTGAACGCCTGAAAGACGAAACCGATCTGGCGACGGCGAAGGAGCGTGCGGTCGTAGTCGCTAAGGGTCGCGACGTCGATGCCGCCGACGAAGACCTGGCCCGAGGTGGGGGTGTCGATGGCGCCGAGCATGCTGAGGAGGCTGCTCTTGCCGCAGCCCGAGGGGCCGACGATGGCGGTGAGTTCGTCGGGGTGGATGGCCACGGTGACGCCGCGAACGGCTTCGACGGTGACTTCGCCGGTGACGAACGATTTTTTGACCTGCCGAGTTTCGGCGGCTGGTTGGGGAGGCTGCATGATGGGTCCGGGGAGCGGATTGGTACGCGGCCGCGCGGCGGTTAGGGCCGTGGGCCAAGCCCATCAATCTAGCAAGGATCGTGCCGGATTAGCAGGGATGGCGGGGCTGCGGGGGCTTGCCGCAGGCAGTTAGACCGCACAAAACGCGAGAAGTTGTGCGCTTTGCGTGAGATATTTTTTATCGCCATGGAAGGCGATGTGGGTCGTTCTAAGGCGCCGTAGGAGTGGGGGCTGTCGTGGAGACGGTCGACGCGGTTGGCTTCTTCTCGGCGTCGTCGGCGGGCTTCGCTTTCGGGTCGCCGGTGGCGTGGATGGCGCGGGCGACCTGGCACTTGGCGCCGCGGCCGAGTTTTTCAGCTTGTTCGAGTGCGGCGCGTTCGGCGATTTCGCGCGTGGCGCCGGGGGCGAAGCCGGCGATGCCGGGGCGGCCGTCGACCGTGGCGATGGCGACCCACTCAGGTCCCCACATGAAAACTTTGGCGTCGGGGGCGTCGCACTCCTTTAAGGCGATCTCCTGGGCCTCTTTTTTCGAGCGGGCGTCGCCTGCGGTGGAGCCGATCTTGCCGGTCTTCGGCGAGTAGGCGATCGCGGCGACGTAACCGGCCTGCCGCGCGGCGACGAGCTGCGGGTCGCCGGCGAGCTTGCGAAGTTGGCGCGAACGCGAGCCGGCGCTATGGATGCAAAGTTCTACGCGGCAGGGGGCGCCGTGGGCGCGCTTCGCGCATTCGGCGAGCGCCTTCTGCTGCGCTTCGTCGGCGGTGCCGCCGCGACCGAAGCCGGCGGCGCCGGTGAGGCCTTCCGCCGTGGCGATGGCGATCCATTGGTCTTGGGCCCACATCCAGACCTTGGCGTCGGGCTGGTTGCACGCGCGCACGGCGAGCGATTTGGCGGCTTCTTCAGTGCGGGCTTGACGAGCCGTGTGGCCGAACTTGCCGGTGCTTTGCGAGTAGGCGATCGCGGCGACGTAACCGGTTTGAGCAGCGGCCGTTCGCGGTGCGGCAAACGCCGTGAGCGCGGCAAGGGTCGCGGCGAGTGCGATGAGCGAAGTCGAGCGGGGCGCGGCGAAACGCGCGCAGGGGTGAGCAGACGACATGAATAGGCTCCGCGAGAGAAGAAGGGGAGTCCGGAATCGGAATCGACGAGTGGAAAAGAGAATTCAGACGCTCGCCATGATAAGCGAGGCGGGCTGGCGGGGCAAATCTGCGATTTTTTAGCCGAAAAAAATTGCAGAGTCGTTTGGATTTAACCGCCAAGGACGCCAAGAAATGCGATGGAACCGCCGATGAACGCAGATAAACGCCAATAGAATGCAGAGCAAGTGATGCCCTCAAAGATTATCTGCGTTCATCCGCGTTCATCGGCGGTTTCGTATTCGTCCTCGTCACGAGAGCTTAAGAAGTTCGCACGCCTGTTGGTAGCCGGGGGCGGCGTAGCCGTGTTCGCTGGCGGTGACGCGGGCCAGGGCGATCAGTTGCCGCCAGCGGCGTTCGGGGCTGGTCGTCGCGTACTCTTCGGTGACGGTGCGGAAATATTTCTCGGCGTGGAGGGCGCCATCTTCGCTGACGGCGTACTTGCGCATGAGGTCGAAGACCGGCTCCGGCGGAAGGGCGAGTTGGCCGTAGCGATCGATCAGCGCGCAGGCGCGGGCCTGGTCGTTCGATTTGATCGCTGCTTCTGTTTCGACGATCAGCTTGTCGCCATCGTTCACTGCGGCGAGTGCTGCGAGCTGTTCGGCGTAGGGGAAGCGCTGGTCCGTGACGTAGCCATGTTGGCCGGCGGTGTGGAAGGCGCCGACGAGGAGGCTTGCGATCTTCGTGCGGCGGTTGCCGACGCGAGCGATGTTGCGCCAGGCGTTGGCGGCGTCGGAAGCGTGGACGCCGACCGAGTCCCCGTGGACGCAGCCGGGCGGTTTGTTGGGGGCGCTGCTCCCGACGCTGCGGCCGGGGTCGTGGAGAACCAACAGGTTGGCGGCGCGAGAGAGCGACTCGCCGATCGCTTCGGGGTCGAACCCTTCGGCGAGCGCGGCGGCGACGGCGGTGGCCGCTTCTTCGTGCGAGCCGGTGAAGACAGTCTGGGCGAGTTGTTCGGTCCACTGATCATCGGCCTCGCGCGTGCCGAGTTTGACGCCGAGCAGCTTGTACTCGTCGAGCAGCCGCGGCAGGAGCTCGCGGACCTTGGATTCTGGATAGTTCTTTTCGTGCATTCTCTGCTCGACGTCGAGGCAGTAGCGCACGGACTGACGCAGCAGCGTCTGGGCGTATTCTTCGCCGGCGAGGTCGAGCATCACCCACGCGCGCCACGAGAAGACGACGCGGTGGACGTCATTTTCGTCCTCGACGGCGAACTGGAGATCGTTGAATGCCTCTTCCGGCGAGGCGGCGACGCGGGCAGCGAATTGCGATTCGGCGCGCTGCCAATCGACCGCGCGGACGGCGTCGCGCAGCTGCTCGCCGCTCAGGAGGGGATCGGCGGCGGCGTGGGCTTCGATCGGATGAAGCGTGTCGTGATCGTTCTTCCCTTGTTCGTGAATGCGGGCGCTATTGCGGTAGATAACTTTCAGCACAGGGAGGGCGCGGCGCTCCGTGGGAAGTTCGCCCGCGATGTGCAGCGCCGGCGCGAGGGCCATGAAGGTGTGGAAGCCGGTGTAGTCTTGGCCGCCGAAGGCGCGGGCGTTGGCGAGGGCGGCGGCGCTGACGAGCGTCTTCAAGTCGACGCCGGAGTTGAGTCGCTGGACGAGCAGCGGCATCAGCTTCTCCGGGGGCGTCTCTTGCATGAGCGCCACCAGCGGCTCGAGGGCGCCGAACGTGAGGCGATCGGGATTGGCGTCGTCGATGTTCGCGGCGAACGATTTAACGAGGCCCAGTTCCAAGGTGGCGGCGGAACCGATGCTGGCGACCAGCATGCCGCGGCCCACGTCGGCTAGGAAATCACGGCGACGGCGAACGTTCATGGCGACGCTCCGGACTGAGAGGAGGGGAGTTTCCCGGGATGGGGGAACTGCCGTTCAGTTTAGTCGAGCGAGGCGCTCTGCAGCAAATCGTGGGGGGAGCAGGGCGGTTCGGTGGGATCGAACCGGTCTGAGGGCGTCACGTGCGAAGGGGTCGGGGACCTTTTGTCGCTGGCGATACACATTTGCCAGCAAACCGCCCAGCGACAAAAGGTCCCCGACCCCGTGTGGCGTGCCATTGGCCTGGGGCGACGTTGACTGGTCGCTGAAGCGACCAGTCCGGAAAGGGAAGATTGAGTGTTCTACTCTTCGTTGTCGTGAGCGGCTTCTTCGGACGCCGCTTCGTCGTGCGCCGCTTCGCCATGACCGTGGCCGTGCGCGTGGACGGCGTCGTCGCTGAGGGGGACGAGTTCGCGGTAGGAGGGGATGGCCATGTCAGCCGGGGCGCGGGTCGGGAGCCAGGTGCGGGTGGCGTAGTCGGCCATCATCAGGCTGAGCATGATGCTGAGCCAGATCAGGCCCGCGAAGACGGCGATCCAGGTGAGGCGCGGCGAGTTTAAGACGTGCATGAAGATCAGCACGACCAGCGTCGCTTTGGTGAAGGCGATCAACAGCGCGACGACGAGGTTCCAACTCCCCAGCGGCACGTACGCCACGGCGACCGTCGCGATGAGGCCGACCATCAGCAGCGCGTAGACCAGGAAGTAGGTTCCCAGGCCAGTGTGTTCTTCGGTGTTGCTCATGGGGGAAGGCAGGGGCGTTGTGGGGATGTGGGGTTCGAGCGGCCGCGGCAGGCGGTGCGAAGGGCTGTCGGCTATCGGCTGTCAGCTATCGGCCAGACCAAATGCTTTTGTATGGCTGACGGCCGATGGCTGATAGCCGATAGCCTCCTACATTGGCGCAGCCAAGCTGCGGTCGACCAAGTACAGCAACGGGAACAGGAAAATCCAAACCAGGTCGACGAAGTGCCAATAGAGGCCGATGATTTCGATGCCGAGCGAGTTGCCGTCGCGGTATTCGTTGCGGAACGCGGCGGGAATATAGAGGGCCATCAGGACGACGCCGATGATCATGTGGAGGGCGTGGATGCCGGTCATGCCGAAGTAGAGGCCAAAGAAAATCTTCGTCGGACCGGGATCGGGGCCGGCGTAGTCGAACGGCAGGTTGAGCAGCGGCGCCAGGTTGTGCTCGAACTTGGTGTAGTACTCGTACGCCTTAATCCCGAGGAAGATGGCGCCGAGGACGATCGTCGAGATCAGCATCCAGCCGACTTTGCGGCTCTCGCCGGTGTGCGCATAGCGGACGCCGAGCGCAACGGTAAGGCTGCTCGTGAGCAAAATGAAGGTGTTGAACGTGCCGAGCGGCGCGCTCAGTTCCTGGCTCGCGTAGGCGAAGGCCATGGGGTACTGCCAGCGATAGATCATGTAGACGGCAATGGCGCCGCCGAAGAACATGACCTCTGTGACAAGGAAGGTCCACATCCCCAGGACGCAGGCGTCGTATTGTTGGGTCCAGTCGTCGAAGTGATGCGCGACGACCGGCGTTTTTTTAGCCGTGTGAGTCGGCAGCGTTGCGGTGGTACTCATATGCCTCGAAATCGACGACGGGGGTTTCGGTGAAGTTCTCGGTCGGCGGCGGCGAGGAGGTCATCCACTCCAGGCCGACAGCGTTCCACGGATTGGCGGGCGCCTTGGGACCGTACTTCAGCGACCAAATCAGGTAGGTGATCGGGAACAGGTAAGCGATGCCAAGGATCGACGCACCGGCGGTCGACATCACGTTGAGGACTTGGAAGCCCTCGTCGTACACGTGATAGCGGCGCGGCATGCCGAGGTAGCCGAGGATGAATTGCGGGAAGAAGGTGAGGTTGAAGCCGACGAACACGAGTACGGCGGAGAAGCGGGCCCAGCCTTCAGGGTACATGCGGCCGGTCATTTTGGGCCACCAGTAGTGAATACCGCCGAGGTAAGCCATCACCGTGCCGCCGACCATCACGTAATGGAAGTGGGCGACAACGAAGTAGGTATCGTGAACGTGGACGTCGATGCCGAGGGTCGCCAGGAACAATCCAGTGAGGCCGCCGATCGTGAACAGGCCGAGGAAGCCGATCGAGTAGAGCATCGGCGTGCTGAACGTGACTTCGCCGCGCCAGAGGGTGAGCGTCCAGTTGAAGACTTTGATCGCCGAGGGGATGGCGATCAGCATGCTCAACACCGAGAAGACCATGCCGGCGTAGAGGCTCTGGCCCGAGACGAACATGTGATGGCCCCAGACCAGGAAGCCGAGGACGGCGATGGCGAGGCTGGCGAACGCCACGAGCTTGTAGCCGAAGATGCGGTTGCGGGAGAACGCGGCGACGAGCTCGCTAATCACCCCCATTGCCGGCAGCACCATGATGTACACGGCCGGGTGGGAGTAGAACCAGAATAAATGCTGGAACAACACCGGATCGCCGCCGAGGCGGGGATCGAAGATGCCGATCTTCAGGCCGCGCTCCAGCGCGACAAGCAAAATCGTGATCGCCAGCACTGGGGTGCCAAGGACCATGATCAACGCCGTGGCGTAGTTCGCCCAGACGAACAGCGGCAGCCGGAACCAGGTCATGCCCGGGCAGCGCATTTTGTGGACGGTGACGATGAAGTTCAACCCGGTGAGAATCGACGAGAAGCCGGTGATGAAAATACCGACCGCCGTCGCCATGACGTAGGTGTTGCTGTAAGTGCTGCTATAGGGCGTGTAAAAGGTCCACCCCGTGTCGACGCCGCCGGCGACGGTGACGTAGAGGGTGAAGCAGCCGCCGATCATGAACAGGTACCAGCTCATCAGATTGAGCTTGGGGAACGCCATATCACGGGCGCCGATCATGATCGGAATGAGGAAATTTCCCAGTACGCCCGGAATGCCGGGGACCAGGAAAAAGAAAATCATGATGATGCCGTGGAGCGTGAAGAGCTTGTTGTAAGTCTCCGACTCCATGAGATCGGACTGCGGGGTCATCAGTTCCAAACGGAAGAGACCGGCCGCGGCGCCGCCGAGGAGGAAGAAGAACGTGATGCCGGCGAGGTAGAGCAGGCCGATGCGCTTGTGATCGACCGTGAGCAGCCACGAGCGGACCGTCCACGCGGCGTTGAGGTAGTTCTTGGGCTCCCGCTCAGGATTGGGGAGAGCCGTTGTCGATGCGATCTCGCCGGTCATGGCGCGTTACCTTCACTCTCGTTGGCTGCGTTGTCTTCGGTGGCGGGAGCGGCTGTAGGCGTATCGACAGTCGGCTCCGTGGCGGGGGCGGCCGGCTCCGTCGCTGCCGGCGAACCGGGAGCCGGCGCTGCGGCTGGCTTGGTCGCGGCTGGCGCCCCTAGTGTTTTGATATAGGCGATGAGGTGCATGACCCCTTCTTCGCTGACCTGACCTTCGTAGGTCGGCATGATCTGCTGGTAACCGGCGACCTGCTTCTGCGCGGGCCGCAGGATCGACTCGCGCATGTAGGTTTCATCGGCGACGACCGTCTGGCCCCCGGCAAGCGGGACGCGGCTCTGGAAAAGTCCTTCGAGCGTCGGGCCGCGGGCGCCTTCTTCGTTGGCGGGGCGATGGCAGGTGCCGCATTGGTACTGCTCGAAAAGATTGCGGCCCGTCTCGGCCGGCGGTTCATCGCTGGCGGCGTCGCCGGCCATCCAACGGGCGAAGTCTTCGGGCGATTGGACGATCACCTTGCCGATCATGCGGCTGTGGTTTGTGCCGCAGTATTCAGCGCAGTAGAGGCGGTATTCGCCCGGTTGGGTCGCTTCGAACCAGACCGAGGTGTAACGGCCAGGCAGCACGTCTTGCTTGGTGCGGAAGGCCGGGACGAAGAAGCTGTGAATGACGTCCTGGCTGACCATCGTGAGCTTCACGGGCTGGCCGGTCGGAATATGGAGCGTGTCGATCTCGCGGCGACCGTCGGCGTGCTGGAACTTCCACATCCACTGCTTGGCGACGACGGTGATCGGCATCGCCTGCTCGGGGGCGCGGAAGAGGAAGAAGCAAACCTTGGCGCCCCAGAGGAAGATCCCCATCAGGATGGGGAACGAGATCGCCATCGCGATGTATTCGATCGTGTTGCCATGATCGACGTGCTCGCGATTGACGTTGTTGGCGCGGCGGTAGCGGATTGCCAGATAGGTGACGAGCCCCGCGACGAACACCGACAGGACTGCCGACAACACGACCATGAAAAGGTAGAGTGCGTCGACCTTGCCGGCGGCGGTGGAGGCGGCGTCAGGGAATATTTGGAATTCAGTATTCATTCCATAGTCCCCCTCCCTCGAAGGGAGGGGTTAGGGGCGGGATTCTCTTCGTTGTGTCGTTTGGTCGTATATGCTTTGGCGATTCAAAGCCACCGGCTCCGCCGGTGGACGAAGCGGGCGAAGGTCAACTAATCCGGAACGCGTCCACCGGCGGAGCCGGTGGCTTCTATCTGGGGGGCCGTGGCTTCTGCTTTGTAGTCCTTGCGGATCGAGAGGCCGATGAAGCCGACCATCACGGCGATCGTCAGCAAGCCGCCGGCGCGAACAAGGTTCAGAATCGCGAGGCCGTACTTGCCGTTGGTTGGGTCGTAGTGGAGGCAGAGCAGCAGGAGTTCGTCGACTGGGGAACCAATTTGGCCCTGCGAGGCTTCGACGAGGCCGAGCCGCACGTCGCGGGTCGGGTAGTCGATGCCGTAGAAGTACCGCGAGACGCGCCCCTCGGGGGTGAGGATCACGATGCCGCTGGCGTGGGCGTACTCGCCGCTCTTCTTGTCGTAGACGTATTGAAAGCCGACCGACTCGGCGGCTGCTTTCACCGTTTCTTGATCGCCGATGAGGAAGTTCCAGCCAGTCGGGTCGCCTTCGCGATTGAACGCATGGACGACTGATTTCTTTTTGTCGGCGGCGATTTCGATGGTGTCGGTCGCGTCGAAGCTGACGACGACGATGTTGAAGTCTTTGCCCGCTTCGAAGTCGATCGCTTGCAGCACCTTGGCGACGCCGTTGAGGACCATGTTGCAGAGCCGCGGGCAGCGGTAGTAGGCGAGGACGAAGACGGTCGGCTTGCCGTCCATGCACTCGGCGAGGGTGGTTTCTTGGCCATCGGAGTTGGTGAACTTGGCGTTTACGTCGAGCTGGTTGTCGAGCCGTTGGTGGAACTGCACTTCTTTGATGGCGACCGCGTCGGGCGACATCAGCATGGGGGAGAGCTCTTCGTCGCTGGCGGCGCGGAGGGGGGCGACGCCCAGCGACAGGGCGAGCATGGTCGCTGAAGCGACCATGCTGATCGTGCGCTGGATGCGCGCCATGTTAATGCGACGACTGGTCATTATTTTGCCTCGCCTTCGACTGCGACGCCTTGGGCGACGGGGGGCCAATCGGGGAAGCCGCGCTCGGCGGTGAGTTCGATGGCGCGGTCGATCGGAATGCGAACGACGCCGCGATCGCGATCGATCCAACCAGTTTCGTGAATCAGTTTCTCTTGCGACTCGCGATGGACGCGCAGATCGAGCCGCTCGGCGACTTGCAGCAGCGGGCCCGGCGGCGGGGCGGGTTCGCCTGCTGTGGCCAGCGGCGACGGCGAGACGTCGGCCTCTTCGGCTTCTTTTAGAAACAAGTCGAAGAGTCCAATGACGATGACGCCGGTGACGACCATCGTGATTGCGAGTCCGGCGAGGAAGATGCCGAGCGCCTTGATGCTGACGTCGCTGCCTTCGTGGGCGTGTGTAGTGGTGGTATGAAGATGGGGGATTTCGTCTTGATCAGCCATGACGGCCTCCCTTCTTCTTGGTCTTCGCGGCGACCGCTTCGGATTGGGCGAAGGTCTTCGGCTGACGCAACGTGAAGATCAGCCACCAAATGCCGCCGATTGCCGCGGTGAGACCGGCGTCGATCCAGGGGAAGAACGGATGGTATTCGCCGTGGTGCGCGTGCGCCTGGACGGCGGGCTCGACGAACCAGACGTACATCACCCATTCCATGACGACGACGAGCGTCGCCATGAAGCCGAGTCGGGCGGGGTTGCGCTTCCAGTCGCGACTGAGCAGACCGAAAAACGGCACGATCCAGTGGAGGACCAACAGCGAGACTGCAACCCACAGCCAGCCGTGCGCCAGCCGCCGTTGGATCCAGACGACTTCTTCCGGCAGGTTGCCGTACCAGATGATGAAGAGCTGCGAGAACTGGACGTACATCCAGAACATGATGAGGCCCGACATCAACTTGCCGAGGTCATGGAATTCGTGAACCCGCAGTTTGGTGAGTTCCCCTTGCTTGCGGGCAGCGCGGGTCGCCAGAGCAATCGAAAGGGCCAGAGCGCCGACGCCCTGGGCGGCGAAGATGATCACGCCGTAAATCGCTGAGAACCAGTGCGGTTCGAGCGACATCATCCAGTCGATCGACGAAAACGTCACGGCGAGCCCGTGCAGACCAAGGCCGATGCCGCTGAAACGCCGAAAGCGATTGTAGGCGGGACTGTCGGGCGCGGCGTTGGCGCGTCCTTGCCAGCTCAGCAGGCCGACCAGCAGAATCCACAGCGTGAAGTAGATCGCGGCGCGAACGAGGAAGAACTTTTCGTTGAGGTAGAACGATGCTTTGTATTTCAGCATCGGATCATGCTCGACGAGCTCCAGGTCGGCCCACTCGTAGATCTGCTTCAGGTTGAGCGCGATGGGAATGAACAGGATCGCCATCACCGGGATCAAGCCGGCCGCGGCGCGGAGGTAGGGCCGCACCGGCTCCATCCACTTGCCGCCGGTGAGGTTGTGGAGCAAGAGCAGCGCCATGCTTCCCAGGGCCAGGCCGTTCCAGAAGAGCCACGCCACCAGATACGAGGCGAAGAACTGGTGGTGATTCTGTTTCCAGCCGATCGCCCCGACGATAGCGCCGACGACGATCGCCCCAACTGCGAATTGCAGCGGCGAACGGGCGGCCGGTGGTTGGTTCGGGGCGGCGGTCACGGAGCGCTCGGCGACGGGGTGGCGGCGGGCTGGTTTTCGAGTTGCTGACGCTCGGCCTCAGGGAGGTCGTCGAGCTTGGCGTATTGAGTGAGTTGCAAGGCGCGAATGTAGGCGGCGATCGCCCAGCGATCTTCGACCGGAATCTGCGAGGCGTAGCTCGGCATCACTCCGAAGCCGTTCGTGGCGACGTCGAAAAAGTGGCCGATCGGCGTGCCGCGGAGGCGTTCGCTGTGGTACGTCGGCGGCTTGCGGTAGCCGCGGAGGACGATCATGCCGTCGCCGTCGCCGGAGAGGCCGTGGCAGTTGCTGCAGAAAACGTTGAACCGCTGCTCGCCGCGCTTCAGCAGAGCGGCGTCGAGCTTAAATTCAGGCGGCAGCTCGTCGGTGAGTTGACCGTTCACTTTGCCGGTGAGAATCACGCTGTCGGGCGGAATGGCGCCATACTCGACCACTCCTTCCACCAAGGGACGCGAGGCGCGGCCGTCGTCGAAGAACGTGTTCTTCTCCAGCGGCTCCAGACGCGGCTGATCGTACATGTCGCGATGGCAACCGACGAGCGCGATCAACGCCAGCGCCGCGATGGCGGGCGACCAGGTGGCGTGGCAGCGTGCGGCGTATGGCGATCGCGAGAGCATGAAGGGGCTGATTGTCGCGGTGGCTGGAGGGTTAGTTTTCGACGCTCGTGACGTGAGTGGCGCCGATGCTGCGGAGAAATTCGCTGGCGGCGGCTTCGTCGAACTTCTTGTCCACAGATTCGATGCAGATGAAGAACCGATTCTGCGACGCTTGATTGAAATCGGCGACGTTGAACAGCGGGTGGTACGGCATCGGCAACCCGTTGAGGGCGAGCATGCCGAGGACCGCCGTGATCGCGGCGCCGAGGATCGTCGTTTCGAACGTCACTGGAATGAACGCCGGCCACGAGTGAACGGGACGGCCGCCGATGTTCATCGGGTAGGCGATCACCGAGCAGTAGTAGCAGAGCCCATACCCGGCGAGGCCGCCGAGGATGCCGCCCAGCAGCACGAGGTACGGCAGCTTCGTCCGCTTGGCGCCGAGCGCCTCGGCCAAGCCGTGGATCGGCATCGGGGCGTAGGCGTCGGTGCGGACGTAGCCCGCTTCGCGCACCTTGTGGGCGGCTTCGAGCAGTAGGTCGGCGTCGGAGAACTCGCCCAGCACGCCGTAGAGGGGAGACGGCTCGGGGGCGCCGTGATGGCTACTCATGGTCATGCTCCTCCTCCGTCTTGTGCAGGAGCTCGCGCATTTCGAAGATCGAAATCACCGGCAGGAAGCGGATGAACAGCAACAGCAGGAACAGGAAGACGCCGATGGTGCCGATGTACGTCGACCAGTCCCAGAACGTCGGATAGAACATGCCCCACGACGACGGCAGGAAGTCGCGGTGGAGGCTCGTGATGACGATCACAAACCGCTCGAGCCACATGCCGATGTTCGCCACGATGGCGATGCACCACAGGAGCACCGGCGAGAGCCGAATCGAACGGAACCACAAGAGCTGCGGAGTGAGCGTGTTGCACAGGATGAGCGACCAGAATGCCGGGGCGTAGGGGCCGATCATGCGATTGCGGGTTAGATATTCTTCATAGGTGTTCGCGCTGTAGAAGCCGAAGAAAACTTCCATCACATAGCCGTAGGTCACCATCAGGCTCGTGGCGAGCATGACCTTCGCCATGTTTTCCAAGTGCCGGTCGGTGATGAAGTCCTGCAGGCCATAGGCGGCGCGGAGGGGAATGGCCAGCGTCAGCACCATCGCGAAGCCGGAGTAAATGGCGCCAGCGACGAAGTACGGCGGGAACAGCGTGTTGTGCCAGCCGGGGATGATCGACATCGCGAAGTCGAAACCGACCACCGTGTGAACGGAGACGACCAGCGGCGTGGCGATGCCGGCGAGCAACAGGTAGGCGGCGTCGAATCGGCGCCAGTGCCGGGCCGAGCCGCGCCACCCGAACGACAGAATGCCGTAGGTCACCTTGCCGAAGCGATTTTGGGCGCGGTCGCGGAGCGTCGCGAGGTCGGGAATCAGACCGGTGTACCAGAAGAGGAACGACACGGTCATGTAGGTCGACACGGCGAAGACGTCCCACAGCAGCGGGCTGCGGAACTGCGGCCAGAGGCCCATCGTGTTGGGGTAGGGCATCAGCCAGTAGAAAAGCCAAATGCGTCCCAAGTGAAGCAGCGGGTACATGCCGGCGCAGACGACTGCGAACAACGTCATCGCTTCGGCGAAGCGGTTGATGCTCGTTCGCCAGGACTGGTTCAAAAGCAGCAGCACGGCGGAGATCAGCGTCCCGGCGTGGCCGATGCCGACCCACCAGACGAAGATAATGATCGCAAAACCCCAGCCGACCGGGACGTTGATGCCCCAGATGCCGACGCCGCGGGCGATCAGGTAGACCACGCTGACCAGGAGGACCTGCACGAGCATGAACGAAAACGCCAGCCCGAAGAGCCAGCCGCGCGACATCCCCTTCGTGAGGACGATCGAGCTGATTTTGTCGGTGATCGAACCGTAGCTATGGCCAGGCGCAAGAACGGGGCTCTCCGCCGCTGCGGCAGTCGCCGATCGTTGATCGCTGTGGGTTGTGGCCATCGCGGGCGCCTTGGATGCTACAGGTATCGAAAAACTTGCTTAGGCAAGAGCGGGGTTGGGATTTCGCAAGCGAACCAGGTACGTCGTGCGCGGACGAACGCCGAGTTCCGACAACGCGCCGTAGTTTCGCGCGTCGGCCTTCAGCTTGGCAACGCGGCTTTCTTTGTCGTTGATGTTGCCGAAGACGATTGCCTGCGACGGGCAGGCCTGCTGGCAGGCGGTTTGCAGCGCGCCGTCGACGATCGACGGTTCGACGCCGTTGGCGACGCCATCCTTCTTCGCGTCGATGCGGGCGTGGTTGATCCGCTGGACGCAGTAGGTGCACTTCTCCATGACGCCGCGATTGCGGACGGTCACTTCCGGGTTGCGCATCAGCTGCAGCACCGGAGTTTCAGTATCCTGATACTGGAAGAAATTGAAGCGGCGCACCTTGTAGGGACAGTTGTTCGAGCAGTAACGCGTGCCGACGCAGCGGTTGTAGGTCATCTCGTTGAGACCTTCGTCGCTGTGGGTCGTTGCCGCGACGGGGCAGACGACTTCGCACGGGGCGTTTTCGCAATGCTGACAGAGCATCGGCTGATGGATCGACTCCGGATTCTCGGGATCGCCCGAGTAATACGTGTCCATCCGGATCCAAGCCATCTCACGATAGTTGAGGACTTGTTCCTTACCGACGATCGGGACGTTGTTCTCCGCTTGGCAGGCCATCACGCAGGAGTTGCAGCCCGAGCATTTGTTGAGATCGATCGCCATTCCCCAGGCGAAGCCTTGCGAGTAATCCCACTGCGGCAACAGCGACGGCAAGTCGTGATGAAGCGCTTCGGGCAGCACCGAATGGGGATCGGCTTTGAACTGAGCGACGGTCGATGCGTGGACGATGTTGCGGCCGTCGATGTCGTGGTGCGTCTGCGTGCGGGCGAGCGCCATCTTCTGGCCGGTCTTTTCCAGCTTCGCATCGCGAGCGACGTAACCGCCGTGGGTCGTCCGGAACTTGTAGGCGTTGAAGCCGATCTTCGAACCGGTGTTGCCGGCGCGCTCGCGGCCGTAGCCGAAGTGGCAGGTGATGCTGCCGGGGGCGTGGCCGGGCATGACGCAGATCGGGCCGTTCACCTCTTGGCCGCCCGACTTGATCGTGACGACGTCGCCCGTTTCGAGCGCGAGCTCCTTCGCATCGGCCGGGCCGATGAGGACGGCGTTGTCCCACGTGAGCTTCGTGAGCGGCTTCGGGGCTTCCTGCAGCCAGCCGTTGTTCGCGTAGCGGCCGTCGCCGATCGTCGGATCTGGGAGCAGCACCATCTCAAACGCGAGATCGATTTCGGCGGCGGCGACAGGGGGCAAGTTGGCGAGCGCGTCGGCTTGCATCGACGGCGTCTGGGGCGCAAACGCCGTGTCGGCGATCACGCCGTCAGCCAGCGCCATGTGCCAGCCTTGTTCAAATCCGCCGCCGAGGTTGGCTTGCCACGTAGCGCGAACGAGGTCATAGCTCGATTGAATCGTCGGGTCGACGAGCGCGGAGACGACTTCGTGCGCCGTACGACCAGCGTAGAGCGGAGCGATTAATGGCTGGACGATCGACGCCGTGCCATCGAATGCGCGAACGTCGCTCCACGATTCCAGATAGTGGGCCGCCGGAATGTGCCAGTGGCAGAGCTCCGACGTCTCGTCGTCGTAGAGGCTCAGATGAACGGCAAGCTTCGTTTTGCGAATCGCTTGGGCGAAGTTGAGATCGGCCGGCGCGTCGTAGACGGGGTTCCCCTCGAGAATCACCAGCAGCTGCACCTGGCCGCCATTGAGGGCGTCGGTCAGCTCGCGGATCGACGCGGCCGAATCTTCGCTGCCGGCGGCGATCGACTCGACGTACTTCACCGTCGGGCCGACGTTGCCCAGCTCGGCGTTGATCGCGTAGCCCAACGCATGGGCCGAGGCGGGCAGGTGGTCGCCGACGACGATCAGTGATCGGCCGCGCTTCGATTCAAGATCGGCGGCCACTTCTGTGAGCCACTTGGCGTCAACGCTGCTCGGCAGGTCGGCCGGTGCGGCGCCGGCGACCCCGAGTTGCCGAGCCAAGGCGCGCAGGAATTGCTCCGATTGCGACGGGCTGAGCGGCAACCGATGATCCGCCGCGCCGCCGGTGGGGGTGTAAGTGCTCTCGATCGCGTAGAGGCGATTCGTCTCGATGTCCGGATACTGCTTCTCGCTCTCGGCGCCGCGTCGCGACATGAAGTCGTGCGAGTAACGGACCGCAGCGCCGCCGCGGGAGAGGAAGTCGGCGTCGATCGTGACGACCACGTCGGCATTGGTGAAGTCGTAGATCGGCGACAGATCGGAGCCGAAAGCGAGCTGAGCCCCTTGGCGGACGTTGTCGCGACTGACCGGTTCGTACTGGTGCCACCGCGCTTGCGGCAGCGCCTTCAGTAGGGCTTCGCGCTGGCGAGCGAGCGTCGGCGACGTGACCGGCGGGCTAAGAATTCGCAGCCCCGTGCCGTCGCCGCCGATCGGCAGCGCGCCGCGGGCGGCGCCGACGAATTCGCCCCAGGTGGCGATGATGCCGATGTGCTTGACCGTCTGCGACCGGTCGGGGTCGTACATCGTGAGGATCGAGGCTTGGGCAAAGGCGTCGGTGGCGCCAAGGCTCGCCGCGTGGAGCTTGTTGCCTTCGAGCTTCGTCGGCCGACCCATGTTGCTCGTGGCGACTAGCCCAATCGCGCCGTCGCTGCTCGGCATCGCCGTGGCAAAGTAGTTCGGCAGGCCCGGCGTGATACGGTCCGGCTGCCGGACGTACGGCATGATCTTCTCGGAAGGCGCCTTGCTGCACCCTTGAGCGCCAGCCAGCGCGACCGAGGCGGCCATCAACTGCAGGAAGCGGCGACGATCGGTGGGCGATTGCTCCCACACCGAAGCGAGGCGCGGAAATTCGCGCACCAGTCGTTCTTCGAACGCAGGATCGCCGGCTAATTCCTCGAAGCTCCGCCAGAACTTCGGCATCGCGGAGGACTCCGTAGGAGCCTCGCTCTGGGTCGGCTTATGATGACAACTCACGACTGGTCCTTCTCAGCTCACCGTCGCTTAGGGAGGAACGACGGCCACCGCTTCTTAGTGGTGACAAACGGAGCAATTGGTTTCGCTGGCGATTTGGTGGGCTTGCATCAGGTCGAGCGCCACGTTCGACACGCCGGGCTTGGCGTCACTCTCAGGGGCGGGGGTAGGGGCGGCGGGCAGGGGCTCCATCGAGAAGACCTTGTCTCGAGGGCGAATATGAGGCTCGGGATTGCGATGACAGTCGATGCACCACTCCATGTGCAGCGTCTTCGCGCGCCACATCAGCGGCATTTCGTCGACGCGGCCGTGGCACGAGACGCAGCCGACGCCCTTCGCCACGTGAATGCTGTGGTCGAAGTAAGCGAAGTCGGGCAGATCGTGGACGCGAGTCCACGGGATCGACTCGCCGGTGCGATAACTTGCGCGAACGACTTCCAGCTTGGGGCTGTCAGTCCAGATCTGCGAATGGCAGGTCATGCAGGTGGCGGTCGGCGGGATGCCGGCGAAGGGGCTCGTCTCGACCGACGTGTGGCAATAGCGACAGTCGATGCCGAGGCCGGAGACGTGATGCTCGTGGCTGAACTCAACCGGCTGCGGCCGCACGACGCCGACTTGCGTCATGTACGACGAACGAAATACAAGCCACAAGATTGCGCCGGCGCCAGCGAGAATGAACACCGCGCCAAAAATGCTGGCGCGGGAGATGGTGTTCATGCTGGGATGAAAGATCTGGGGCATCGAAGCGACGCAAACCCTCTCTCGATCACGGTGCAGGTGGGATATCGCAGGCGGGAAGAACTATAATGCGCGGGGAGGGCGTTCTTCTGCAAGGCCCAATCGGGCCGGCCAGGCTCGACTTTCCGCGGTAATTTCAACGCATTGCGCAAAGCCGCCAGCGATGAGCGATGCAGAGCGCACCGCACACCAAGCTGCGCGTCATTCGTGCCGCGCCGTCACTGGAAAACGTGGGTGGCACGCCTAGAGGTACTCCGATGGGCGTGGTAGCCGCTGTGACGATTCGCCACGCCCTGCGGAGTACCTTAGGGCGTGCCACCCCGCCCATTCGCGACGCTAGATTCTTCGCTCCGCTCAGCATGACGGATGCGGCAATCAGTCGCCGTTGCCGCTCAGTGATGGAATTCCATCAGTCGGCTGGCCGTCCTCAGCGACTTTAGACTTCCAGCAAAATGCGAGCGGGATTCTCGATCGCGTCCTTGATGCTTTTCAGGAAGGTCACCGCCTCGCGGCCGTCGACGATCCGGTGATCGTAGGTCAGGGCCAGGTACATCATCGGGCGGATGACGACCTGGCCGTCGATGGCGACGGGGCGGTTCTGAATCGAGTGCATGCCGAGGACGCCGCTCTGCGGCGGATTGACGATCGGCGTCGACAGGAGCGAACCGTAGACGCCGCCGTTGGTGATCGTGAACGTCCCGCCTTGCAGTTCGTCGACGCGGAGATTGTTCGTCTGGGCTCGCTTGGCGAGATCGTTAATCGACTTCTCGATGTCGGCGAAGGTCATCTCTTCCGCATTCCGCAAGACCGGTACGAACAGGCCGCGATCGCTGCCGATGGCGACGCCGACGTCGAAGTAACGTCGGTAGACGACCTTGTCTCCCTCAATGATCGCGTTGATCTCGGGGCATTGCTTGAGCGCGTCGACCGTCGCTTTGACGAAAAACGACATGAAGCCGAGGCGGACCCCGTAACGTTTTTCGAACGCTTCGCCGAGCGTGCCGCGCAGCTCCTTGACGGCGGTCATGTCGACCTCGTTGAAGGTCGTCAACAGTGCGGCGTTCTGCGTTGCGTCGAGCAGGCGCGCCGCAATGCGGCGTCGCACCGGGCTCATCGGCACGACTTCTTCCGTGCGGTTGCCGGCGCCGACTTGCAGCGACTGAGAGTAGTTGGCGGGCTTCGCCGTGTGGTTGATCGGTTGCGTCGCAATCGGAGCGGGAGCCTTGGCCGGCTCGCTCTTCGGCGGTTCAACTTTCGCAGCGGGGGCGGGAGCTGGCTTAGGCGGTTCGGGCGCAGGCGCCGGCTTGGGGGCTTCGGCAACCGGCGGGGCAGGGGCGGGCGCCGCTGGTTCAGGGGCCTTTTCCGGGGCTTTCACTGCAGGAGCCGCGGCGGAGGCCTCATCGAGGTAAGCGATCACTTCGCCCACTTCGGCGGTTTCGCCTGCTTGCTTCAAAATCTTCGAAATCACGCCCGCGCTCGGCGACGGAACGTCGAGCGTCGCCTTCTCCGATTCGAGTTCGACGAGGTTCTCGTCGACGGCGACGGTCGAACCTTCGCCTTTGTACCACTGGCCGATGAAAATTTCGGAGACCGACTCGCCGATCACCGGGACCTTCAATTCGATGGGCATTTCAATTCTCTGACAATGAGCGGCGGGGCGATCAGGCGAGGCCGCGATGGATAAATGGATGTCTGGAAAATGGGCCGGGGCTAAGCGACTCGCAAGGCGACCGACCGACGGGAAGCCCGCAGCGCCAGGCCGCGGGTCGGAGTTCTATTCACGCAGCAAGGCGCGGTCGACCAACTCGGCCTGTTCGCGCTCGTGGGCCGTCTTCGAACCAGTGGCCGGCGACGCCGAGGCGGGGCGGCTGATGCACTTCAGCGGATACTGCAGGCAGAGGCTGTCGTCCCACATCGAGCGCAGGAAGCGCCAAGCCCCCATGTTCTCCGGCTCTTCTTGCACCCAGACCAGCGGCGTCCCCTTCGGCAGCGGAGCCAACGCGGCGAGCAGCTGATTCATCGGCAGCGGGTAGAGCTGCTCGATGCGGATGATCGGCGGTCCCTCGATGCCGAGCTGCTGACGACGCGCCCGGAGGTCGAAGTAGACCTTGCCGGAGCAGAGGATCACGCGCGTATCGCGTTCGCTCAGTCGACTGGCCGACTCCGGCAGCACGCCATGGAAGCGGCCGCGCGAGAGTTCCGCCATCGTCGAGATGCACTCCTTATGGCGGAGCAAGCTCTTCGGCGTCATCACCACCAGCGGCTTCCGCCAGGGGCGAATTACCTGCCGACGTAGGCAGTGGAAGTACTGCGCTGGCGTCGTGGGGCAAACAACCTGGATGTTGTCTTCAGCCGCGAGAGTGAGGAACCGCTCTAAGCGCGCGCTCGAATGCTCAGGCCCTTGGCCCTCAAAGCCGTGCGGCAGCAGCAGCACCAGGCCGCTGAGGCGACGCCACTTCACTTCAGCGCTAGCGATGAACTGGTCGATGATCACTTGACCGGCGTTGGCGAAGTCGCCGAACTGGGCTTCCCACGCCACGAGCCCTTCGGGGCAATCGAGGCTGTAGCCGTAATCGAAGCCGAGGACGCCCGCTTCCGATAGCGGACTGTTGACGATCTCCACTGGACCCTGGTCGGGCGACAGGTGGGCCAGCGGCATGTACTTGTGACCGTCCTTCACGTCGTGAAGCACGGCGTGGCGCTGACTGAACGTGCCGCGCTCGGAATCTTGACCGCTGATGCGGATGCGAACCCCCTGCGACGCCAAGCTGGCGAATGCGAGCGACTCGGCAGTCGACCAATCGAGCGGTTCTTCGCCGGCGGCCATCTGCCGTTTGCGCTCCATCGCCCGCACGAGCTTCGGGTGGAGGTGGAAATTCTCCGGGACGTGGGTCAGCTGTTCGAGTAGCTTGACCAAACGCTCTTGCTCCACGCCCGTGATGACGTTCGGCGCCTTTTCGAACGGACCGCCGTAGTAATTGGCCCACGGGCCGGTCGGCGTCGGGTTGCTGAGCTGAAAGTCGCGATCCTTGGCGGCGGCGAAGTCGGCTTCGAGCTTCGCGTGGCGATCCTTGGCGATCTGCTCCGCTTCGTCGGCCGTGATGCCGCCGAGCGCGAGGAGTCGCTTGAGATAGCCTTCGCGGACGGAGTTTTGGGCGCCGATCGCCTGATACATCAACGGTTGGGTGAACGACGGCTCATCGCCTTCGTTGTGGCCGCGCTGACGGTAGCAGTACATGTCGATGACTGCGTCGCGCTGGAATTCCTTGCGGAAATCGAGGGCGAGCCGCACCGCCTGAGCTACCGCTTCGGGATCTTCGCCGTTGACGTGGAAGATCGGAATCTGCAGCAGCTTCGCCACGTCGGTGGCATAGGCGCTGGAGCGGGCTTCGGTCGGAGTCGTCGTGAAGCCGATCTGGTTGTTGACGATCACATGGAGCGTGCCGCCGACCCGATAGCCGGGGAGCTCGCTCATGTTGAGCGTCTCTTGGACGACCCCTTCGCCGGCGAACGCGGCGTCGCCGTGCACCAGGACGACCATTCCCTTGCGGCGTTGGACGTCGCCGTAGCGGTCCTGCTTGGCACGCATCCGGCCGAGGGCGACGCCATCGACGTATTCCAAATGGCTCGGGTTGAAGCAGAGCGACAGGTGAACCTTGTTCCCCTTGGCGGTCGTCCAATCGCCCGAATAGCCGAGGTGATACTTCACGTCGCCAGGGCCGGTGCGCTGCGGCGATTCCAGGTCCATGAACTCGCGGAAAATCTCGCGCGGGCTCTTGCCGATGACGTTGGCCAGGACGTTCAGCCGGCCGCGGTGGGCCATCGCGATGACGGCCTCGGTGATGCCGTCGTTCCCCGCCTTTTCCAGCGCCATATCGAGCAGCGGGATGAGGCTTTCGCCCCCTTCGAGCGAGAAGCTCTTGGCGCCGGTGAACTTGGTTTGCAGGAACTGCTCGAACGACGCGCCGTCGTTGAGCCGCTTGAGAATGCGAAGCTGCTCGTCACGCGAGAGCTCGGTGCGATTCTCGGTCTCTTCCATTCGCGACTGCAACCACTCGCGAATGACCAAGTCGTCGATGTGCATGAACTGCACGCCGATCGCCCGGCAGTAGGTGTTCTGCAGCCAGCTGACGATCTCGCGCAGCGTCCGTTGCTTCGGCCCCTGCATCGTCCGGGTCGAGAAAACCCGATCGTAATCGGCTTCAGTGAAGCCGTAGTAGGCGGGGTCGAGTTCCGGCGGACGAGGGCGGAACTGATCGAGCGGGTCGATGTCCGAGATAATGTGACCGCGAACGCGATAGTTGCGGATCAGCTGATCGACGCGCTCCTGGCGAGCGGCGAGTTCTTCGTGCTTGCCGCTGCCGTTACCATTCACCGGATAGGCTGGATGAATCGGCGCGACCGGCGGCACATGGGCGGCCAGTCGATGCGATTCGAGCACGAGCTTCGTTTCGGGCGGCTCGGGCAACTTAGGGTCAGCCAGCTTCGCGTCGCTGATCAGCCGTTGGTCGAAGACCGGGGGCGCCAGCTTGGGCGTCGCCGTGGCGTGAGCCGTCCCATTGGCCAGCATTCCGAATAGCGCACGCCAGTCAGCCGGCGCAGCGTCGGGGTTGTCTTTGTATTCGGAGTAGAGCTGTTCGACGTAGTCGAGGCTCTGACTATTGAGTTGAAGTTGCGGACCGTCGACGTCCGCGGCTGGGGTGGCCATTTGCGATGGAGTCGGGCATTTGCGTTAGAAGGCGGCAGTTGCAGCAGTAAGCATAGTATAATTTTTATTCCCCGACTGGAACCGCACTAAGGCCCGATTGACCCGGAAAGGGGGATGTTTTTGCCGCAATTTCGCGGGCGGCGGCATAGACAGGTCGCGAGGAATCGTCGGACGTGCGCACAGCAAGTTTGACAGAGCGCAGAACGCGGCCTAGCGAACGTGCCTTTACAGCCCTCGGCTCCGCCGGGGGGTAGCGTCACGAGGGGCGGCGTTTACCGGTATGGTGACCGAGCCCGCAGCGGAGCCGGGGCTGCAATAACCGATCGCCTACCAAGCCAAATAAAAGAGGCAGCGCGCCGGGCCGGAGAGCGTGAAGCTGCCCCGATGGCGGACAGCCTGGGGGGCTCGCCTCTTCGGTCTTCACGATCCACGGCGGCCCGGACGGCTGCCTCTTGCGTACTATTTGAACTGCCGCCGACCAACCATCCCGCCACGCCCATTTAGCCCCGCCGCTGGCGGCGGGACGCGGGCTACCGCCCGCGGCTAAATGGGCGATGTGGTAGGCAGCGTTTGTTCGCGGGGCTGTTGTTGTTAGTTCGTCTTCTTCGCGTCGGTGGCGACCGACACTTCTTCGATATTCGCCAGATGCCCGTCAAACGACGCACCTGCGATCGAGAGGAGGGTCGCATCGCCCGCCGGTAGCAGGCGGTGGAAGAAACGGGGTTGCTTCAGCTCCAGCACCGCTTCCCACGACTTGCCGTCGTCGGCCAGCCGGTAGAGCGATTCCTGCGTGCCGCTGGCGAACAGCTTGCCGTCGAGGTTCCACGCCGCGGCGCCGAAGCCGTCCATATCCTCGCCCGGGAGTTCCGCCAACTCGGTCCACTCGCCGGTGGCGGGGTCGAGCAGGCTGACCTGCCGCGAGATGTTCACCTCTTCGTCCATCCCGCCCAGGGCGACGAGCTTGCCATTCCACTGAGCGGCCGCCAGGGCGCGGCGCCGGAAAGTCGGCTTCGCGATCGGTTCCCACTTCGCGGCGGGATCCTTCAAATCGATCGACCAAGCCGTGTCGAGCCACGTTCCCTTCCGATCGCCATTGAGCGTCCAGCCGCCGACGACGTAGAGCTTATCGCCAATCACCACGGCGTCGTGCGACGAACGGGCTTCGGGGAGCGGGGCGAGGGCCGTCCACTTCTTCGCGGCCGGATCGTAGGAGGAAAACTCCGCAACCGAGTGGAGGTCTTCATCTTCGCCGTCGGCGTTTTTGGCATTCAGCCCGCCGATGCGGTAGAGCTTCCCGCCGTGGGCCACCAACGGCAGGCCCTGCAGCGGCGTCTCCATGGGCAACTCTTCCCATTCCTTGCCGCCATCGAGCTTGATGCGAAGAAACTTCTGCGAGAGGTTGTCCTTCGAGTGTTCATGCTCGCCGCCGATGTGGCCGCTGTAGACGTAGAGGTAACCGTCGCAGACGGCGCCGCCAAAGCTGGAAACCGCCTCCGGCAGGGCAGGGTAGGCGCTGGCCGATTCCTCGGCTTCGGCCTTCGCGGGCTTCTCGGCCTTGGCCGCAGCCTTCTCGGCGGACGCAGTTTTGTGGTTGAAAGTGAGCGTCCCGTAGTTCGCCACGCTGGTGTAGGCTTTGCCTTCGTGCTCGCCCTTCTCGCCCTTTTTCATTTGGTTCGTGATCACGCTCACCGGGCCGGGAGCAACCTTCGCAAACGTGGCGATCCCCTTGGCGTCAGTCTTCCCTTCCTGCGTCTCGCCCGTCGAATCGGTGAGCGCGACGCCGGCGTCTGCCAACGGCTCGCCTTCCCACGCCACGGCGATCGCGAGCCCCTCGTCGGCAGCCTTCGGCGTGACGTCAAGCTTCAGCCCCTTCGACGGTCCAGCCTTCTCCCACGCGGCAATCGTCTCGCCTGGAAGGTGCTTCGCAAAGTAGGTTAGCAGCATGCCGTGGTAGATGCCGTACTCTGCGGTGAGCTCTAGAACCGCGTCTTTGGCGACCGGTTCGTTCGAACGGCGGCCGACGAAATCTTCCTCTTCCAGCAACTCGAGCGGAACCTCGGCGGCCTCGGCGTCGCCGACGCGCGCGTTCAGCTTCGCCGCAGCGAGCGCTTCAGGCAGGTGGTAGTTACGCTCGTCGGGGTTCTCGCCGAAGAAGACGAGCGCGCGGCCTTCGCCATCGACGGCGAGCCAGGGGAAGTGGGCCTGGGCCTGACCGGCCAGGAGGCACAAGGCCGACAGGGCAAACACAAAGCGGGAACGGACCGCCGAGAGAGACATTGTCATTCCTCAAACGTTTGAAGATTCGCGTCGCGCCCACGGCCCAAAAAAGTGACGGGCCGCTGCGGGGACTAGTTGAAATCGGGGTTGGTTTCTTCGCCAGCGCGGGTGACCAGCGCCATCATCGCGTCGCGTTCAATATCAGTGCGAATAAACTGCACGGAACCGTCGAGCAGCACAAACTGCACGCCGCCGGGGTGATCGCTGCGGAAAGTGGTGCGGTAGCGCGAGTCCCAGTCCTTATTGAACTCGTTGAAATTGTACTTTTCCGGCTGGCCGTTCTGCAGGCCTAAATGGCCAAAAGCATGATGCCAGTAGCCCTGGGCCCAAGTGAAGTCGCCAAAGCACGAACCGCCGTTGCCAGTGCAGCTTGACTCATAATGCTGGTCCCAGTGGTAGCCTTCCCAGGCGTAGTTCGTCTCACCGACCAGAAACGTATGCGTCGTGCCGTCAGTGATGGCTTCGAGCCCGAGGTCATAACGAACGCCGGCTCCCGGGGGCGCGCTAAAAGCGCCATTCATAGCAACCTGAGGCTGGTAAAGCACTCGAGTGCTGATGAGGTAGCTGCCGGGACCGAGCTTCTCGCCGCAGGCGTCAGGAACATTGCGGGGGAGGTTCATCCCCGGGCAAAGGTACATCGGCTGTGACGTTTCGCTGAATTTCAGGTTGTCAACGCCGTGGGCTAAGTCTCGTTCAGTCGGCGGTTTCGTCAAATCGTACTGGGCGAACATCCCGCCCTGCTCAAGGTAAGGCAGCAACAGCACGAAGGTGCTGCCCAAGCCGCTGTAGAACGAATCGCCTGCCACCAGTCCGCCGCCCGCGCCGAGCACCTGCGGCGGAGGGAGCGTCTTATGCGAAGTCTCGAAGTTCAGCGTCGCCAGCCCGATCTGCTTCAAGTTGTTGCGGCACGAGGTGCGGCGCGCCGCCTCGCGGGCCGCTTGAACAGCCGGCAGGAGCAGCGCCACGAGCGCGCCGATGATGGCGATCGCTACCAGCAGCTCGACCAGCGTAAACCCGCGAGCCAGCGTGAATCCGCGAATATGTCGATATCCGTCTCGCATGAATGCAAATCCTAGCGTGAAGCGGCGCTGCACAAGCTTGTGCGACGCCGCAGCAAAGCAGCCATGGAAAACAATGCCAGAGCCAGCGACGAAGGTTCGGGGATCGACGCGATCGGCGCCGGCGAAGTCTGCCCGAAGTGATCTCGCCATACGGCGAGATCGGCGGCGTCGACGCTGCCGTTGCCGTTGCCGTCGGCGCCCGAGCCAGCCGGCGTCGCTGCCGTGCCGAGCGTCCGTTGCCACACGAGCAAGTCGGCGCCGTCGACGACGCCGTCGGTGTTGTAATCGCCTGCCGGGCCGGTCGGTTCGTCCGGCAGAATAGTCACGTCGAGCGCGATCGTTGGGCCGGCGCCGCTGGGATTGGGGCCGACGTCGAGGTCGTCGAGGTAGAAGTCGGGATAGGCGACCGTGCCGTTCTGCCCGTCCGGTTCGAACAGCGATGAGAATGAGAAGCCAAGATTTCCCTGCGCAAGCGATTGCTGCACGTAAGCGAGGACGCTCGGATTGTTCAAGTTCGGCGCGAACTCAAAAACCTGGCCGGGAGCGAGCATCGATCCTGGCGCGAGTTCGATTCCGCCGCCATCGTAGACTTTGCCGACTGCCATGGGAGTCGGAGTGAATTGGGCGGTTGTGTGGCTCGGCTCGGTGGCGCTGTATCCCCCGACGAGCGAGTTCTCAGCGTCGCGACCGCTAGCGTCGATCGCATAGTAGCTGTAAGGAGCGGAACCAACCCAGCGTTGCTGCCGTAACGCGAAAGCGTTTGCCGGCGGGTTGGCGCCGAAGCCGAACGTCGTGAGTCCGTTTTGAAATCCAACGCCGTACATCTCTACCGGATGGCCGACGTCGCTGTCCGTGCCGCCAACCACCGACGACGACTCGTCAAGCGTGCCGTCGTAGGCGAGGGTCAACCCGAATTCAGGCAAAATGAGCGATCCTAGCAGCGTGACCTTGATCTTCAGCGAGTTGATCTGATATCGCGACGCGTCGACGAGCGGAACCATCGTCGACGTGTTCGCGGCGACGAGGACGCTGCCGCGACGAGTCGGCTCGGTTCCCGTCCCTTGAAAAAACGTCGGTGCGCCGTTCTGAGTCTCGGAATATGCCGAGAACGTCGCCCCGCGATCGCGAGCCGAGCCTGGGCCGTTGGCCGAGGCGATCGGATACGACCACATCTGGATTTCGGGAAGATCGTTGAAGTAGCTAATCGTCTGAGCTTGGACATTGCCCGCAGACAGGCAAGCCGCGGCCATCAAGGCGATTCGCCCACACGCCATGGCGGCGGCGTGGCAAACGCTTCGAAGCGGCAATGAGGACTTTTCAAGCATCTGGTAAGGAATCTTCTTGCAGGAACTCAAGGGCCGTCGGCATTGAGCGGGGCTCAATGCCGACGGCTTTTTTCGATGTCCATCAAGCGGGGTTGGGTTAGGCGACGGCCAGGCGGCGTCGTAGGGCCGTCACTCCTAGAAGTCCAATGGCGGCGACCGTCAGCGCGGCCGGTTCGGGAATCGGGCCAGCGGCTACGGCGTTAAACGTCGTGGCGGCGTTGTAGTAATCGAGTTGCACGCCCGCGAGCGCCGAGTGGTTGGCGGCCGTGTCAAACAGGGCGGTGTAAGCCGCGGCAGCGGGAAGTTGCCATTCAGCCCAGTAGTAGTGGAAATCGCCGGCAATGCCGCGATCAACGAATTCGACGGGAGCAGCTCCGTTCAGCAACAAGGTCGAATTGACGATCGAGTTGTTTCCGGCGGATTCAAAGGCAATCTGCGCGACGACGGTGGTGTTCGCCTCGATGGTCAAAGCGCTGCTGAGCGCTGTCGTGAAGCGCCCCTTGCTGCTACCGGTGTAGAGCGAGCCAGTGGCGACTTGCGCCGGAGGAGCAAACGTCGGCGGCGGCACAACCCCGCCTTTTACCGTGGCGGCCCCGACGCCCGACGACAGGTTCGGAGCGTGGAGCGCGGAGTAGTCGGAGACGGCGTTGGTCGTCACGATAAAGTTGTCCCACTCGAACGAACCCGTAGCGGGAATCGCTTGATTGGTGAAGAACGTGTTGGCGTGCGCGGCCGACAACGGCAAGCAAGCAATCAAGGCAAGAGCAAAGCGGCGAATCATTAGTCAGTCACTCCAAGGTGGGCGGTGCGGAAGCTCGCTAGTCATGAACGAACTTCCGCGTGGGTTGACGGAACCGGCCCCAACGCATGCAAACGTCAGCAATGCATTTGGCTGGCTACAGACGTGAGTCTCCTGTCGTTGCTCCTGCGCGACCGGCGTCCAGGCGAAGCGATCTGCTTTTGATCGGCGGTCTTGATATCGAGTCTCAGTAGCGATAGATTATCGGACCTGACGCCCGCGTCAATGGGGCTGATGTCGTAAAAACCTCGATTTTCCCGCCAGCCAACGCCGTTCGCGGCCTCCGCCAGCCAGCCGATTTCTTCCCGGAGTGACCAACCATGACCGAGCAGGCGACCCACCAAGACGCCGCCCGGCGGGCGACGGAACTGTTTCAGCGGGGATTTCCGCGGGCGGCCATCGATGTGCTGGAGGCCGAATTGGCCCGCCAGCCGGAGGAGGGAGCCCTCTGGCGGCTGCGAGCAGTGCTGCTGCAGCGCGAGGGGCGGCAGGCCGAGGCCTTTGACAATATTCAGCGGGCGTTGGCCCTCGTGCCGCTCGGTTACGAAGGATTACTGGTGCTGGCGGCCGGCTACATCCGGCACGGGCATCGGGCCCCGGCGGCGAGTTTGTTGGCCGATCTGACGGCCGATCCGGAGTTCCCCGCCGAGCTGTGGGAATCGCTGTACAACGGGCTTTGCGAGCTGGAACGGTGGCAGGCGGCGCTGGCCGTTTGCCGGCGCGCCGGGCGACAGCGGCCCGACGACGACGCGATTTGTTTCGCCGCGGCGAATACGCTGGCCCGTTTGGGCCGGCCGCCGCAACTGTCGCTCGCCATGCTGCGGCGGGCCATCGGGCTCAATCCGGCGGAGCCGCGCTACCGCGTCTCGCTCGCCATGCAGTTGGTGCGGATGGGGCAAATCGACGAAGGGTACCGGACGTTCAGCGAGTTGACCCGCGCCGAAGTCGAAGGGATCAACTGCCGCTGCTGCCTCCACAAGTCGCTGCAGCTCTGCATCGAGCGCGGCGACGTCGTCCGTTCCTCCTGGCTGGCAGGTCGCTTGGCGGCGTTATCGCTCACCCGTCGACAAGCGTCGTGCCCGCCGCCTGCCGACAAGCCCTCCTCGCAACAGGAGGAGCAGCAATGACCGACTCGCTCACTCCGCCGCTACCTTCGGGGCCGTTTCCTCCCGCCGCCGCCGCGTCAGTTCCACAGCCGTCCGAGCCGCGCAGCGTCGAGTCCGCCGAATTGTTCCAAGGCGCGCGCGTCGTTGAGATCACCCACGCCGGCGAAACCTATCGACTGCTGCTGACGCGGAACAACCGCCTCATTCTGCAGAAGTGACCTTCGCCGTCGCTTCGCCTGCGACGGGAACGTTCAGCACCTTCAGCTTGATATCGCGGAAGCGGACTTCCGTCGCCGGACCCGCGTGGAGCTGCAGCGCGAAGCGGCCGCGACGCGCTCCTTCGGGATCGTCGAGATCGACGCACAGGTTGCCGTTGATCCAGGTCTGGATGCGGCTTCCTTCAGCGCGAATCTTGTAGTCGTTCCACTCGCCCTTGTGGACGTGCTGTTCGCCCGGCTTGTCCCAGAGCAGCGCGCGGCCCAACTCTTCGTAGAGCTTGCCCCACCAGTCGGGGCCGATGTCGGCCTGGTAACCGCGGGCCTCGCCATGCTCAGCCTCCTGGCTGCGGAATTGGACGCCGCTGTTGCCGACGTCGTCGACGAGCTTCACCTGGAACGTCAACTCGAAATCGTCAGCGGAGAAGTCGCTGAAGAGGAACTCGTTCTTCTCCAATCCCTTCCCCTGGCTGCGACCGACGATCTCGCCCTCTTGGACCGACCAAAGCTCCTGGTTGCCGTTCCAACCGCTCAGGTCCTTGCCGTTGAAGAAGAGCTCTTGGTTGTCGGGCTGAGCGAGAACGGCGTTCTGCTCCTTCGCCTGCAAGTAGGCGAAGAGCGACGCGACATGGTGCGGCACGAACTGCTTCAGCTGATCGTCAGGCATCATCGAAGCGTCGCTCAACTGACGCTCTTCGATTTCGTCCTTCGGCACGACGATCGTTTCGGTGGGGGTCTGAATCGTCACCGATTTGTCATCCTCGGAACGAACCAGACCGGAAATGACCAAGCCGTCGATCGTCAGAATGACCGTCTGTTGATAGTCCTTCGAGATCACCGAGCTGGGATCGACGATATTCGACAGGAGGTATTCGACGTCGGCACGATTAGAACCGGTGAGATCGGGGCCGATCTTAGCGCCTTGGCCGTACAGCGTGTGGCACTGCTGACAAGTCTTCACGAACACCGCGCGGCCGAGCTGCAGGTCGGGCTTCGCCGGCGGGTGTTTCAGCATCTCGCGCAGGGCGACGATCATCGCCGCCTTGTCGGCCGGGGTGCTGCGCACCTGGCCCCACGCGTCGGCCAGTAGTTTGTCGAGGTCGGCGTTCTTGTGGTTCTGCAGTTGCCGCACTAGATCGCCCGAAAGGTCGGCCGTCGCAATCTTTTTTGCTTCGATCGCTTTCAGCAGTTCCAAGCCGTAGGCAGGACGCGAGCAGAGCGTTGCCAGGGCGGCTCGCTTAGCCGCCGGCGCCGCATCGCCGTAAATCGCCAACACCGCGACGGGAACCGAAGAATCGTCGTACAGCGCCAAGCCGGAAAGCGCGGGCTCGCGCAGTTCGGGATCGGCGAGCAGCTTGAGCAGCGACGGCAACAGTTCCGGATCTTTCACCCGCAGCAGTGAGTCCAGCGCCTGCTGACGCGCCTCGACGCCGGCGTCCGCAGCATCGACCGTGGCTCGCATCGCGGCCATGGCCTGCTTGTCGCCGAACGTCACGCCGAGCGCCGTCGCCTCGCGGCGGACTTTCTCATCGTTGCTCTTGGCAGCCTTCGCCGCGGCGGCAGCCCAGTTCGTCGGCTGGGCCACTTGCCGTTGCCCCTGCAGCGCCTGCCGCATGCCGGCGATTAGTTCCAGTTGTTCGCCGGCGTCGTCGGAATCGGCGACGCTTTGGACGAGCGAGGCCAGCGCTTCCGCGCCGTCGATGCTCGCGATCCGGCGAATCATGAATTTCCGCAACAACGGAATCGTCTTGCCGCAGGAGAGGCCGAGCTTCAACGCCCGGCCGGGATCAACCGCAGCGAGCGGCTCGGCCGCGTACCAATACATCAGCGGCAGGTTGTGATCGTCGGCGTCTTCCGCGTGGCGGGTGAGCGCCTCGAGCGTCGCCCAGCGATCGGCCGGCGCCACATGCTGCAACGCGGCGGCGATGAACAGCCGCACCACCGGCGAGGAGTCTTGCTGCGCCATCACGGCGAATTGCTGCACCATCTCCGGCGAGGGCGACTTCCCGCCGTCCCACGAAAGCTCAATCACCCAGCCGCGCACATACGGCGATTGATGCTTCAGCAGCGCAGCGGCCAAATCGGCCGGCAGGCCGCCCGTCACGTGCAGACCCCACATCGCCCGCTGGACGCGCGTCGGATCGGCGTTGTTCTTAGCAATGTCGACAAGTTCCTTCCGCGCCGCCTCGCTCAACTTGCCCGCCGCGGCCCGCTCCTGGAGGAGCCGGCGCGAGTGCCGAACGTACCAGTCGTTCTTGTCGAGCGCCAGCTTCGCGAGCGCCACGTCGTCGAGTTTGTTGAGATCGACTTCGGTCGCCTGCTTGTCTCCGTAAACGATCTTGTAGACGCGACCGTTGCTCCGATCGTGTCCTTCAATGTTGTTGTGATGGCAGGCGTTCGTGTCGTACCAGTCGATCAGGAAGCAGTTCCCGTCCGGTCCATAACGGATGTTGAGAATCTGTGACGCCAGGTCGCCCGTCAGCAGGAAGTCGGGCCCATGGCTGCCGACGAAACCTGAGCCTTGCGGCTTCAAGATGTCGGTGTTTAGCCGCTGCCCGTGGATGTTGTTCATGAAGATCCGGCCGCGATACTCTTCGGGCCAAGCGCCGCCGAGGTAGATCATCGCGCCCGAGTGGGCGTGGCCGCCGCCGGCGTCGTTCGACTTGCCGTTGCCGCCGTGCGGATTCTCGCCGACGTAGTGGCGGTGGTCGGCGATCGTCTGGATATCAGCGTAGGTGTAGGGATTGAATTGGTTCCCCGCCTGACGCTGATACCGCGCGCCCGGAATGTTGTAGTAGAGATGGGGAATGACGCAGGCCGTGCTGAAGGCTTGGCCGTTGTCGTCGAAGTCGACGCCCCACGGATTGCTTGTCCCCTCGGTGAAGACCTCGAAGACATGCCGCGTCGGATGGTAACGCCAGATCGCGGCGTTCAGCGGGATACGCTGCTCGTCCGGCGTCCCTGGCTTGCCGATCCGCGAATGCGTGAACACGCCATGGCAGCCGTAAAGCCAACCGTCCGGTCCCCAAATAAACGTGTTGAGCGTCTCGTGCGTGTCTTGGTAGGCCCAGCCGTCGAGCAAAATCTCCGGTTTGCCGTCCGGCACGTCGTCGCCGTCGCGGTCGGGGATGAACAGCAGATAGGGCGCGGCGCCGACCCAGACGCCGCCGAAGCCAAGCTCCATGCCGCTGACGAGATTGAGGTTGTCGGCGAATACCTTATGCGAATCGAACTTTCCGTCGCCGTCCGCGTCTTCGAAGATCAAGATGCGGTCGCGACCTTTCCCTTCGGCGGCGCGCACCGGGTACTCGTACGCTTCCGCCACCCACACGCGGCCGCGATCGTCGATCGCCATCGCAATCGGCTGCTTCACGTCAGGTTCCTGCGCGGCCAGGATCGCCTTGAACCCCGGCGGCAGCTTCATGACGTCGACCGCTTCCTGCCCCGGCAGACCAGCGTAGGGATATTCGTCGACGCTCGTCGGAGCATCGCTCTCGCTGATCTTCGGCATCTCGTCGTGGAAGCGGAAGTGATCGAAGTTCACGTGCCCCCAACCGGCGCTGCCGAGGTCGAGCACGCGAATGAAGATCTCCTTGCCCAACTGCTGGGTGAGATCGACGCCCACGGGCGACATGTCTTCGCTCATTCGGCCGCTGGCGTGGTGGAGAACCTTTCCCGTTTCCTTGTCGATGATCTGCACGCCCAGCGCGCTGCCCGAGCCGCCGCCGACGAGAAAGCTGGCGTAGGGGTGGGTCACCTTGAACGGAATGCTGGTCAACTCGCCCTGCAGGTGATCGCCTTGGCCCTCGTAGGTGCCAATCCAGTAGAGGCCCTTGAGGTTGCTGGTGCCGTCGGGAATGCGGTCGTGGACGGTGTTTCCTTCGATCGGTTGATTCGCGAACGCCTGGCCGGTGGCGGTCCAATCGGTGAGATTCCCCTTTTCGAAATCGAGATTCAGCCGGCGGCCATCTTCCGCCGTCGCCGGGAAACCATCGGCCCCGTCTCCAGAAACTTTGTCGGCGGCAGCGTTGCCGCTGTCGGCTGCATGCTCGCCCACGGCCGGTTTATCGACGCCGTCACGCAGCTTCGGCTGCGACTCTTCCCACGTCTTTTCGTCGACTTCCTCCGCCTTGTGCGTGAAGACGAACGTCCCCTTCTTGCTGCCGACGACGACGTCGGGGAGCTTGTCGCCGTTGATGTCGCGGGCCGTCACTTGCGTGCCGACGCCCGAGTTGTTGTCGATCAGGTGCGGCACGAAGCGCGCCGTGCCATTGTCGCGCACCGTTTGGAACCAATAAAGCACAGCCGGTTCCAGCGATCCGGGGTCATGCTCGGCATGCGCCCACCACCTTTTGCCGGTGACAATGTCGAGCACACCGTCGCCATCCATATCGGCTAGGTCGACCGCGTGCAGCTGCGAGAAGGCGACGCCGTAGTCGTTGTCCTCAGGCTTCTCGCCCATGAACTTGTGCTCGATGAACTTGATCTCGTCCCCGTCCTTCACCTGCTCGAACCAGGAGAGGCCGTAGGAGTGGGCTTCTTTCGCCGTGAGGACGTCGTTGTCGCCGTCGCCGTCGAAATCGTAGGCATACATCTGCGAACCGCCCGGCTCGCTGAACTTCACCTCGTGAAACGCCCACGGTTCGGCGGTGATCTTTTCGGGTTGTTCCCACCAGCCGCTTTGCTCCAGCAGGTCGATGCGGCCGTCGCCGTTGACGTCGCCCGCTCCGATGCCGTGCGTAAAGCGCTGGTAGCCGCGCACTGGCGACGCGGCCTGGAACTTCCACGGTTGCGTCGGATCTTCCGGAATCTCGGCGTAGCCAATCTGTCCGCCGGTCATGCAGACGAGTTCCGGCGTGCCGTCGCCGGTGACGTCGGTGAACATCGGCGATTCGTTGTCGGTCACCGCGAGGGCGACGTGCCGTTTCCAGGGCCCCTCTTTCCCTTGCGGGTTCTCGAACCACGACGTCTCGGCGCCGGGGAAGCCGATGATCAGGATGTCGTCCCAGTCGTCGCCGTTGAAGTCGTGCGTGTAGGCGAGAAAATTCTCCGAGTAACCGGCGACGTCGAACGGCTTCGCCGGGTAGTACTCCTTGCGCTCCAAAAACTTCGGCCCGGCGTACCAATAGGGGCCGGAGACGATGTCGTTCACGCCGTCGTGATTGACGTCGCCGAACGCCGCCCCTTCGCCGAAGAACTCCTTCGAGAGTTGCTCCTTCTTGAAGGAGTGCTTCACGAACTTGTCGTGATCGTGCCCTTCGTGGGCCGTCGCGGACGAAAAGGCGAACGCCGCCGACAAGAGCGCGCCAAGCGCGGGGGAAAGCTTCATCATCGAGGAAGTTCCTTGGAGTGTCAGTCAGCCCCCGCGAGTCGGAGGCAAACGCCAGCCGCCCCCAGCAGGGCAGGGGGCGGCTAGTGAACTATCGCGTGCGGGTGAACTCTGGCAACTGCTTAATCGCCCCGCCGGCCAAGGCCGATTCGTGGGCCAAAATGCCGACGCAGGTCCAGTTGGCGCTCGTCACCGCGTTCGGCCACGGATCGCGGTCGTCGACCAGCGCCCGGACGAACTCGTTGACCAGATGAGGATGCGAGCCGCCGTGACCGCCCCCTTGCAGGAACGAGAGGTGGTCGGCGTCTTCGATCGAGCGGGTGAACTTCTGGATTTCGGCCGGCAGCAGGTGGGCGTAGTCGGGGATCTCGATCTTTTCGGCGATCTCCGGTTCCGGCTTCTTCGCCGTGTGCAAGACGTGCGGTTCGTTCTCGACCAATGACCACTCGAACGATTTCTTCGTCCCGTAGACGTCGAAGCTTTCACGGTATTGCCGGGCCGTGTCGTACAGAAACCGCCATATATGGGCGCTCACGTCGCTCTCGGCGATCTTGATGTGGCACGACTCGACGGCGAACGAATTGCCCGACTTCTCGCGGATGTCGTCGCGAACCTTGCCCGAGCCGAAGCAGGAGACGTACTCGGCCCGCCCGTCGACGAGCCCCAGCACCGGGCTCACGACATGCGTGGCGTAATGCATCGGGATCATCCGTTCCCAGTAGTCGGGCCAGCCATCCATATCCTGCGGATGCGAAGCCTGCATGTATTGAATCTCGCCGAGCTCGCCCTTCTGGTAGAGCTCCTTGATGAACAAGAACTCGCGGCTGTAGACCACGGTCTCGGCCATCATGTACTTCAGGCCGGTGTCGGCGACCAGCTGGCAGATCTTCTCGCAGTCGGCGATGTTCGTGGCCATCGGCACGGTGCACATCACATGCTTGCCCGCCTTGAGGGCCTCCATGCTCATCCACGCATGGTCGGGGATCGGGCTGTTGATGTGGACGAAGTCGATCTCCGGGTCAGCCAGGACTTCTTCGTATTTGGTGTAGCGCTTGTTGATCTCCAGCGCGTCGGCCACCTTAGTCATCGCCGCGGCGTCGCGCCGGCAGACGGCGACCACTTCCGCATCGGGATGCCGTTGGTAGATCGGAATGAATTCGGCCCCGAATCCGAGACCGACCATCGCCACGCGTACTGGTCGGGTTGCCATGTCGCCGCACCTTTGCAAGCCAGAGAATAGTTCGCGGCCAGTCTGCCGCGCGAGTTGGAGGAGTCCCCAAACTATCGATCCTAACTGCCGGTTTCGCAAGTCTGAATGAGAAAAAGCGCAGAAGAGATGCGATCTTTCACCGATGTGATTAAACTGAACGACTGGCGAATTAAACTCCATGGGTCGAATCGATGAGCCGCCAAGCAACCGGATAGCCCGGCTTTCTTGGCCGGCATTCAAACGAATACGGAACCGCCAAGAGCGCCAAGGTAAATCTCCCCGCATTCCTTGGCGCTCTTGGCGTCCTTGGCGGTTAAGTTTTTCCTTCCGCAGTTCACCAGATCTCATGCGTAAACGTCACTCCGTCGCCCTGCTGCTGGAAACGTCGAACGCTTACGCGCGCGGACTCCTCGACGGCATCATCGCTTACCAACGCGAGCATGAGCTCTGGTCGATCTACATCGGCGAGCAGCAGCGCGGGGCGAAGCCACCGGCGTGGTTCAGCAATTGGCAGGGCGACGGCATCATCGCCCGCATCGAAACCGAAGCGATCGCCACCGCGGTGAAACGCTCGGGCCTCCCCGCCGTAGACGTTTCCGCCGCCCGCCGTGTTCCCCATTTGCCCTGGGTCGAAACGAACGACCGCGAAATTGCCCGGCTGGCGGCCAGCCACCTCATCGAACGCGGCTTTCGCGAACTCGCCTTTTACGGCGAGCCCGATTTCAATTGGTCGCAGTGGCGCGAAGATCACTTCACCGAGTTCGCCCGTCAAAGCGGCTGCAACTGCCAGGTCTTCCGCTCTACGTCGCGTGCCGAGAAAGGCTACTCCTGGTCCCGCGAACGACGGCGGTTGATCGCCTGGGTCCGTAAGCTTCCGAAGCCGATCGGCGTGATGGCCTGCTACGACTTCGGCGGCCAGCAACTCCTCGACGTCTGCCGCGAACTCGACATTGCGGTGCCGGAGCAGATAGCCGTCATCGGCGTCGACGACGACGCCCGCTTGTGCCGGCTCTGCACGCCGCCCCTCTCGAGCGTGATCCCCGATACCCACCGCGCTGGTTACGAGGCGGCCAAACTCCTCGACCGCATGATGAGCGGCGAACGAATCGTCGGCGAGGCGATCCTCATTCCACCCCGCGGCGTCGCCCAGCGCCAGTCGAGCGACGTCTACGCCGTCGACGATCCCGATGTGGTGGCCGCGCTGCGGTTCATTCGGGAACATGCCTGCGAGGGGATCTCCGTCGGCGACGTGTTGCGCGTGGTACCCCTTTCGCGGCGGATGCTGGAACATCGCTTTCAGAAACTCATCGGCCGCACGCCCCACGCCGAGATCATGCGGATTCGCATCGAACGCACGTCGCGCCTGCTGCGGGAGACGGATCTGACGCTCGCCGAAATCGCCCGTCGCACCGGCTTTCCGCACGCGGAATACCTGTCGGTCGCGTTCAAACGCCAAACCGGCCAAACCCCGCGCGGCTACCGCCGCGACAGCCGCACGTCAGTGCGATAACACGGATCTCCAAAAAAGCCGCGACCGGTGGTCGCGGGGCGGCTAACGCAACAGCGACCCCTTTTCGCGAGCCACGTCAACAATCCGACTCGTCGACGCCTCGTAGGCGGTTCCTGGCCCGACGATGGGGCGTGATCTCATGGGAGGGCGGCTCACCACTTCAGGACGAAGCGTTAGCCAAGCGAATAGTCCCACGGGTGGTCCGCTAAACACTAACAAGATCACAAGCCAGCCTGACTTGCCTCGAGATTCGCCATCCCGATAAGCCCAACTGGCGATCAGATAAATTGGAACTCCGACCAGCAGGACCACAAAGGCCAATGCGAATGGCTCACCCATGGGGACCAAATCCTGTTGTGTAGTAGCCGAGGTTCGCCCGACGTTCCCAGCGTAGAGTATAGCCTATCCAATCTTCGCCCGCAGTTGCGGAATAATCACCCGCGGCACGAATCGGGCCAACTCCTCATCCCCGGCCAGCGAAGCGATCTGCTTGATCAACGAACTCGACACGTGCGAGAACTGATCATCCGCCATCAGAAAGACCGTCTCGATATCTGAATCGAGCTGCCGGTTGGCAAGCGTCATCGTGAATTCCGCCTCGATGTCGCCGAGCGACCGCACGCCGCGGACGATCACTCGCGAGCCGCATTCGCGAACGAAGCGGACGGCCAGCCCGGAGAACATCTTCACTTCGACATTCGCCAGATCCTTCGTGACGAGCTTGATCAGATCGACCCGCTCCTGGGCCGTGAACAACGACTGCTTGTCGATGTTGTGACCGACGCCGACGATCAACTCGTCGACCAGCCGGCTGCTCCGTTCGATGACGTTCAGATGTCCCAGCGAGATGGGGTCGAACGAACCGGTGTAAACGGCGCGACGCGACATGCGATTCAGTTCCCAGGCGGATAAGGTGACGGCGTAGAAGACCGGTTCATTCTCGCTCGCGCCGCCGCAACTCGCAATCTGGATTCGCCCCGTCGTCACGCGATGAATGGCGAATAACTCGTCGTCGCAAGTCTCTGTCAAGCTGGCCAATTTGGCCAGCTGCGCGCCGCTCGCTCTCACGGTTAGGATCGAACGTGCCTGCCATCGCGCTCGTCGCGCGCCTCACAGAGGCTCACGTCGCGAGGCGTTCAGGGCCAGGATCTTTGTCCATTTTGTCCCATGTCTGCCAAATAGTGTTGGCAGACATGGCAGAGTTGGCACACATGGCAGACAAGCAATTTCCCGAAGATTTTCGTAACCATGTCAGCGAGCCGGAGGGTTCATCCCTCCGGCCCTACGGCGCACGGAGCCAGTCCCAACCTACCCCACCTTCTTCCCCACAATCGCCAACGAAACTCGACTCGCCACCGGATCCACCCACCGCCGTACCGTCTCCGGCTTCAGGAACGACAGATTCGCAAAAATCATCGCCAGCCCGAACGTGATCATCCCCATGAACAGGGCAATCCCGCCATGAACCGCTACTGCCATCCAGATCATCCATGGCCGTGTGAACCGATTCCACACCAGAAACGGGTAGGAGAGTTCCCAGAAGACTGTCGCATGAGTGAACATCGCGATCAGAATCGGCCAATCGGCCAGCCATGTGAGCGGCAACGACTGATACTCGTAGTTGCTCGCCGCCCACCAAACTGCCGTGCCGAGCCGCCATGTGTTCCCCTCAAGCTTGGCCAAGGCCGAGAAGAAGTAGACGACGCAGAGATGGAGTTGCATCAGTCGAATCGAGATGTTCGCAGCCGTGCTCGGCGCCGGTTCGCTGGCGTCGCCGCGACGGAGTCGCCATAGGCGGTCGAGCGAATAACGGGCCCCGCAAGGGCCGAGCATCAGGTACATCGCCAACATGCAGTTGGTTTTATCGAGGCCGAAGTAAGCCCCCGGCGTCACCCGCTGGACGTACGACACGGCCAGCAGGTAAGCCAATACGGCGGCGATTCGCGAGAACAATCCCAGAAACAAACAGAGAAACACCCCGAGCGCCAGGATATGGACCGTCCACAACAGCCAATTCGGACCGATCCAGTCGAAAATCGACCAGACCGACCATTCGCGTCCTGGCATTGCCTGCAGGAATTCCACCGGCGTGTACCCGTCGCGGCCGATGAAGCCCGCCAAGTCGAAGGACCAGATAAAGTGCGTGTACAGCATCATCCCGCCGGCAAGCAAGCGGATGAGGGCCAGCGTCGCGGGGTCGGTTGGCGTGAACCAGAAGTTGTTCCAGGCCCGCCAGAGTTCGGCGAAGTAGTTGCGAGTCGAGGCGACGATGGTCGTCATGGCGTCCCTCCCGCAGGAGCTTGTTCCGTGGCGGGAGGCCGCGTGCGGTTGTGATTCATCACGCCGATTTCTTCGTACGTGGTCGGGCCGTCAATGCGGCCTCCATCCTTCACCTGTTGCGGAGTGAGGAGGTGGTGGCGAATCATCACGAGCCGCACGCGATCGCCGTCATGCTTCTCGAGCAGTCGCTCGGCGATCGCCGTCTCCCAACCTTGGCCGGCGGCCATCGGGTCGCGGGATTGTTCCACCAGCATCATGTGCCGGTGATAGAAGAGCCGCGGCCACTGTTCTCGACGATTGGGGAACTGCCCTTCGGCCAGCTTCTCGCCCGCGTTATTGAAGACCTCGTACTTGATCTGATGGCTGACGCCAGGATCAGGAGAGAAGAAGTCGTAACCGTTGTTGATGTAGATCAGATTCGCGTAGTGGTGCAGATACTTCGTGAGCGCGATTGGGAGCACTGGCAGCTGCGCCGGGTAGGTGCGGGGATCGAACTGCTGCGGCGGGATCGGGCGACCCTGCGCGTCGAGCGGCGGACCGCCTGGTTCGGCCATCGGCACGATCGACTGACGCAGCTGGATTTCCCACGGCGAGATAAACAAGACGAAGACGTGAAACGCCACCAGCAGGCTGACGAGCACGCGCGCGAAAGGACCCCAGGGCCAAGGGGAGGGGACCTTCGGCTTCACCGGCTTGGCAGGCTTCGGCTTCGCTTCCGGCGCTTGGGGCGCGTTCGGTTTCTTTTCGCCGGCCGGCTGCTGTGGGGGAGGGTCAGGACGTTGCTTGCTCATGAAGGCCACTGGCGCGGCGTCCCGTTGAGGACGTTCCTGGCCGCAGGGACAAGCCCTGCGGCTCGCTGCGGGGTAGTTGTGTGTGCAACCCCCGGGCGGAGCCCGGGGCTGCCATGCGTTTCAGTTCCGTATGCGTGTAGCAAACGAAAAACCCCCGCACCGGTCAACGCCGATGCGGGGGTAAAACTGCGATAGAAGCGAAAAATGGCGAACTTAGTTAGCCGCCACCTTCAGCGAATCCCCCGCCAGCTCGAAAGCGAGCTCGTAGGTCTTGCCACCCTCGATGTTGAGGGTCTTCTCTTCGACCAACGTCTTGCCATCTTGCTCCAGCTCGACGCGGACGGTGTAACCGTCCCACTTCTGGCCGGGGGCGAGGCTGTTCGTCGTGTAGCTGCGGACGTCGCCGGTTTGCTCGGTCGGGGCGCCAGCCAAGGTAACCTTGGCGCCGGCCGGGACGTTGAGCTTCAACTCGGTCTGAGCGGTCTTGTCAGCCGCTTCGGCGCCGCCGAAGGCGAGCTGGACGTTCTCGCCAGCGGTCAGACGGACGACCTTGTCTTCGGTCACCGGCTTGCCGTCGCGGTCGAACTGGACCCGCAGCTTGTAGGAGTACGAACGACCTGGCTTCAGGCCGCGCGACACGAAGTGACGCTCGGCTCCGGTGCTGCTGGTCGCGAGGTCGTTGACGAACATCTTCGCATCGGCCGGAAGGCTGACGAAGATCGTCGCTTCGGTGGCCGAGGCGCTCGGAGCGGCCGGCGGGGTCGCTTCCGTCGGAGCGGCTTCAGCCGGAACGGCCGTTCCTTCTTCAACGGGGTACGACTCGTAGATCGTGCTGCCGTACGAGCCGCTGCTAGCGCTGCTGCCCGACGAGCTGTAGGTGCTGTAGCTGCCGTAGGAACCGCTGCTGGCGCTGCTGCCCGACGAGCCGTAGCTGCCGTACGAGTGCTTGGCAGCCTTGCGGGCGTGCCAACGCGAGAACAAGCCGGGACGGCCGTAGCTTCCCGACGAACCGCTGCTGCTGTAGCTAGCGTAGCTGCCCGAGCTGCCGCTCGAAGCGTAGCCGTAGCTGGCATAGCTGCCGCCGTAGCTTCCACCGGAGCCATAGCTGCCGCCGGAGTAGCTGCCCGACGAGCCGTAGCTGCCGTAGGAACCCGCGCTGCCACGCGACCGCGCGAACGCGTCGCCGGCAGCAACAGCGACAAAACCTGCCGCGACGACCGCGACCGCGACCAGTCTAGTGTTGCCGAGTCTCATCTGTTCTTTCCCCCTGAGGACCTGAAATTGGATCATTCGAATGAGGCACGATCCCTGCCGTGGTCGAGGGGGGAATCCCAGCGGATTACCGCACTCGACCGACACATCGACAACATAGCAGCGAGGGGGCGTAATTCAAGGAACTTACGAAGAATTAGCCGGTTTTGACGACTAAGTAATCTTGGTAGAGCTTGCGGAAGAATAGGCAGGCGCCAGCTGCAAAGCCCTCGCCCGCACAACCGTTGCCAGCGGACGCACAGAAGTCATTTCAATGGAGCGACGGCATGCAATTGCAAATCATCAAGCTCGAGACGGCCTGTCGCGCCCGCCAAGCCGATGCGGACGATCGCCTCGCGCGTCGCCAGCGGAACACGAAATTGCTCCGACGCCTCCTTCCAATCAAACGTCCCGCTCCAGGGTCCCAGGGAGACGGTTTCGATCACAGCGCGTCGCTCGTCGTAAAAACTGACAACCACGGCCGGAAGCTGGCCCTCGCCGGGGCCCGCCACCACCTTTTCCGCACGGACCTGACACGAGATGTTGATTTGGCTCACCTTGCGACCATCGATGGCCATCCCTTGCAGCGCCTGGCTGGCGACGCCCGGATCGTCGTTCGCAAATCGCAGCCAGCGCGTTCCCTCGGGGGCCGTGGTCGCTGCGTCACCTTGGCGAGTGGTCGCCTGCCGCAGGTAGTGCCACCCGAGCGGATCGGTTCCGTCGCCGACGACTTCCTCAAAGCCGCCGTTGCGGATCGCGGGACGGAGCGGATCGGGCTGCACTTGCCGAGCGTCTTCGGCGGCGCCGGTCATCGGGACGAACAACGTCGCCTGGAGCGGTTCGCTTTCCAGTTTGCCGTCGCGTTTGGTCATGCGGACGAGGTTCTGTTGATAACGCTCGCCGACGGGAATGATCATCTCGCCGCCATCGCGCAGTTGATCGACCAGTGCCTGCGGCACGCTTTCGGGCGAGCAAGTGACGATAACCTTGTCGAACGGCGCTGCCTCGGGCCAACCCTTGTAGCCGTCGCCGACGCGGACATGGACGTTCTTGTAGCCAAGCCGCTTGAGCGTACGCTCGGCGCGATGGCCGAGCGGCGCGACGATTTCGATCGTGTAGACGTCCTTGGCCAGCGGGCTGAGGACCGCCGCCTGGTAGCCGCTGCCGGTGCCGATTTCCAGCACGCGATCAGTCGGCTGCGGATTGAGCTGTTCGGTCATGTAGGCGACGACGAACGGCGGCGAAATCGTCTGTCGATCGCCGATCGGGAGCGCCGCATCAATGTACGCGTATGGGCGATAATCGGCAGGCATGAACTCGTGCCGCGGCGTCTTGCGCATCGCGTCAAGGACGCGCGGATTCTTCACGCCAGCCGCCTCGATCTCCTGCGCGACCATCTTGCTTCGCTGGGCAGCGTACTCGGCCGCCGTCGGCGCGGCGGCTTGTCCCCACGCGGGCCGAGCACCGGGCGCGCTGGCCAGCAGCAGCGCCGCTGTCAGAATTGCCGAGCATTTACAGCTGCCATTCATCTCACGCCTCGCACAGACTCACGAGCAGAACCGAGAACGGATACGATAGAGGGTAATTCTAGCATGGACCATCGGCAGGGAGATTCGGCGTGAACGGCAGCATTGAACAAACGCGACAACGACTCCGCGACGCCATGCCGGTGGCGCGGCGGTGGGCTTATTTCGACCACGCCGCCGTGGCGCCCGTTTCCGGCCCCGCCGCCGCGGCGATGCAGGCGTGGGTTGAGCAATCGGTCGCCGAGGGGGACACGATGTGGCCGGAGTGGGGCCGGCAACTGAAGGCGATGCGGCAATCAGCGGCGAATCTTATCGGCGCCACGCCGGACGAAATCACGCTCGTCCCGAACACCACCGCTGGCATTAACCTCGTCGCCGAAGGCCTCGACTGGCGTCCAGGCGACAATCTGGTGACGCTCGCCGACGAATACCCGTCGAACCTCTACCCCTGGATGCACCTTGCCGATCGCGGCGTCGAAACCCGCCGCGTACCGACGACCGACGGCGTCGTCGACTACGACCAACTCGCCGATCATTGCGACGAACGGACGCGGCTCATCACGGTCAGCTGGGTCGCCTTCTCGAACGGCTGCCGCCGCGATCTCGACGCGATCACCGAAATCGCCGCGCGGAAAGGGGCGTTGCTCTTCGTTGACGCCATCCAAGGGCTTGGCGTCTTTCCGCTCGACGTGAGTCGCACGCCGATCGACTTCCTCGCGGCTGATGGCCACAAGTGGCTGCTCGGCCCCGAAGGGGCCGGCATTGCGTATATCCGCCGCGATCGGCTGCCGCTGCTGCGAGCCACCTCCGTCGGCGCCCACAGCGTCGTTCATGCTTACGATTACACCCATATCGAGTTGAAGCTGAAGCAGGACGCCTCGCGTTACGAAGGGGGCTCGCTGAACGTCCCCGGCATGTTCGGGCTGGGAGCGAGCATTGATCTGCTACAGTCGCTCGGCGTCGAGAACGTCGCCGCGGCGATTCTCGATGTTACCGATCACCTCTGCAGCCGGCTGGAGGAAGGCGGTTTCCGCGTCGTCTCGCCGCGTGAAGGCGAGCGGCGTAGCGGGATTGTATCGTTCGAGTTTCCGGACGCCGACGTGATGGCGGTTCGTCGGCATTGCCTCGAACAGCATGTGGCCTTGGCGTGCCGCGCCGGCAGAATTCGCGTTAGCGCCCATGCATACAACAACCGTGACGACGTCGATCGCTTGATCACCGCGCTGACGACGTTTTCGTGATGAGCTCGCTCGCGTGACCGATCGTCCCAAAATGCAAAACAGCCGTCGTCAATTGGATTCCGGCGTTCGCCCGCCGATGTTACGCGTTGCCCTAAAGATTTCGAAAAAGCGCATTTTTCTCGGGGATTTCGGTGCCCAATGGGTGCGTGACGAGAGCCACCGAAGGCGCGCGCTGAATTGGCGCCGGGATTGCGTTCACTCTCTCGCACGATCAACCGGCGCCGCCTGCAGCCGGATGAGTAGCCGAGTAAGGGAACCATGTCATGTCACGCACAGCCGCACTCACGCTCGCCGCCGTCGCCACGTTCGCCGTCGCTGGCCTTGAGCAACAAGTTACCGCCCAAACGATCGCTTACGACCATCGCAGCACCGTGCTCGGCGATCACCTCGCCGGAGCGTCTGAGTTGGTGCGTGCCCAAGGAGCGTTCCTCAAAGACGAAGCGACCGCCGCTGAAACCTGGACCCGCGTCACCGCCGCTCAGGATCAGATCCAGTACCAACGGACGACGTACCGCAGCGACGTCGCGCGGATGGAGACGGAGAACCTCGAGCGGAAGGCCCAAACCAATCGCGAGCGCCAGCAGGCCGAAGCGAACGCCGATATGGCCGCCGCGTTGCGACTCTACCAATCAGTACAACGGGGCGCCGGTTTTTGGCCCGTTGCCTTGCGGGACGGCAAATACGCCAGTTCGTTGGCGACGATCAGCGCTCTGATGCGAAATTGGTCGCCGCAGGATTCGTCGAGCGAAGTCTACCGCGTTGCCTTGGCGACGGAGATTGGCGTCTTGAGAAATCGCGTGGCAGCTGACCGGCAGCTCGATTTCGCCAGCCGCGTCGACGCCGTGAAGACGCTGAAGCAATTGCAGCAACTGGCCACCATGCCGGCGACGGAACTTCCGTCGCAGTGGCAAGAACGCCAACTCGCGATGAAGTAAGGTTCGCAGACGTTCAAGAAAAGCCCCCCACAGCGGTTCTCGATTACGGTCGAGGGCCGCTTTCTTTTTTTGCGAGCACGGCGCCGCTATTCCGCGGCGACCTCAGCGCTGCCGCGAGTCGAGAGGGCCTGCCACGCGACGGGGTCGATTGACTCGTTGAAGAAGCGAGTTGAACCATCCATCATCGCGCCGCTGACGCCGCCAGGATGACTGCTGCGGGCGGCGCGCCAGCCGTACGCCGAATAGAGAATCGGCTGGGCTGGCGGCGGCGTCGGGTCGACGGTGACCGAAGTGATGCAGTCGAACTGTTTGGCATTCGGTGGATAGTAGTGGTTATATGCGGCGCTGCGATACTCGCCGCTGCTCCAGGCGAAGCCGCGCGGGTCGTTGCCGTTGCCGGCGCTGGAGTTGTAGCTCATCGAGCCGTTGCATTTGAAGTCGGTCAGATCAGGAGCGCCGCCGAAGCCGAGGATAAATTTGTAGCTTCGTTCGGGCGTCGCGGACGAAAAGGCGCCGCTTGAGTCACGCACCGTATCTTCGCCGAGGAGACATTCGGAGAGGCCGATCGTGTTCGACGACCCGTCGACGATATCGCCAAACGTCGTGGCCGAGTTAACGTAGAAGACGCCGTCCGTTTCGAAGGGCGTGCCGCCGCCGCTGCCTGAACCGCTGCAGACGGCGTAGTTGGTAGGGCCCATGTGTTCTTTGACCGGCGCTCCGAGGTCGCTGGGACAAAGGAATACCGGCAAAAGCTGCGCGATTCCGGCCTTGTTCGGCGCCGAGATGGGATAGCCTGCCCCGGGCATGTAGAGGGGGAGCGATAGGTCGAGCAGGTTGTGGAGCGTCTCTTGCTCCATGTACGGCAGTAGCTGCGCGAGCGCCGACCAACGGTAGAAGCTGTGGGGGTGGCGTTCATCCTTCGGGTACGACTTCGACATGGCCGCCGAGGGAAGTTGATTCCGCGCCGCGTGGTGATTCTGCACGGCGACGCCGGTCTGCTTGAGATTATACAAGCATTGCGTGCGTCGGGCGGCTTCGCGAGCATTTTGCACAGCCGGCAGCAGCAGCGCGATCAACGCGCCGATGATGGCGATCACCACCAGCAGTTCGACCAGCGTGAATCCGCTAAGCTTGCGCACGGCGTCGTCTCCTGATGAAAACGACCGCAGCGATTAGCAGAGAACCAGCGGCCGGTTCTGGGACGGCTTGAACCAGCGGCGTCGGCAGCTGTCGCTGCCAGATCAAGAAGTCGGCCCCCGTAGTTGCGCCGTCGCCATCGCCGTCGCCATGCGTGAACGGCGCGCTGCCGCTGGCGCCAAAATTCTCTTGCCACATCGCGAGGTCAGTCTCGTCGATCGATCCGTCGCCGTCGAAGTCGCCGGTGATCGTCGGCTGCCTGGCGCCGGCGATGAGGTCGTCCCAGAGGAGTCCGTCGTGGTCGTACGATTCGACGAGCGCAATGCGATCGAACGGCTCGCTATCGGTTACTCCCGCGAAGACCACATTATAAAACGCCCAGTCGGGCCCGAGGTCGCCGATGACGACGTCCTTGCTTGTCCCCAGCGCCGTGTTCTCGAGTCGAAAAGTCAACTTGTTTGGGGGCGCCGAGACGGGCGGGGCGGAGGAACCGTCGCCTCCCTGCACAATGTAGCTGCCGAACCCCGTGACCGGCTGCGAAAACTGCAACCAGTCGTTGACTCCTTCTGTGTCCCACAGAAAGTTTGTGCCGCTGACGGAGTAAGCGAACTGCGAATTGACGCCGTTCGAGAACCCGGCGGCGGCGGTCACGCCGGTGGAACCGAACGTGAGGGTGGGGTTCTGCTGCCCGCCGAGGGTTTCCAGATTCTCGACCCCATAAGAACTCAACGTCGCCAGGAAGGCGTTCCTGGCGACGTTGGGGTTCGTGAGATCAAGCTTCGATGGCGCGGGCCCGCCAAAGAACGTCGTGACGGCAGCGTGGGAAGTGGTTGCGATCGTCGCCCCAGCAGCGCTCAGCGCGCTACCCAACAGCAGGCGGGCGACAATGGCGTTCCACCTCAACACTCAGCCGTTTCCTTTGCGGTCGACAAACTCGGCGGGCGCCGCCTGAAAAAGCTCAGGCGAGCCGGCGCCGCACGGTGAACCCTAGCGCGGCGGCCGCGCAGGTCAACATGCCGATGGTAGCAGGTTCGGGGACGACTGACACGAAGGCGGTCGCTTCGGTGAAGCCGCCGCCGCCAGCGCTGGCGAAGACGCCCTGGAAGCTGCCGTCGTAGCCGTACTTCGAGATTTTGCCCGACCCATCCGTGAAACCAAGAATGCCTGCGAGGAACCCACTGCCATTCGGGTTTTCCAAGAGCGTTTGAGGGAACTCGAGCCCCGTCAAACCAAAGCTGGGATCGGCGACGCCGGTGTTGGCGTCGAACCGCTGAACCGTACCGGCGAATCCAGCGGCGACATAGAGGTCGTCTCCGTCAACCAACAGGCCGGTGACGCCGTTGAGAGACGCAGACGGGGTGAGGAAATCGCCGAGCGAACTGATGGCGGCATTCGACTTGGCGACCGTGCCGGCGTTGGCGGCGGGGAAGTTTTGAAACGCGCCGACCAGCAACTCACCGGTGGGAGCGAAGGCCAACCCAGAAAACTGGAAGTACGCGCCGCCGCCGATAGCGCCGTTCACCGGCGGACCAGCTGGGGCGCCTGTTGTATCGAACTGAGCGACGCCGCTGCCGCCAAGATTGGAAACATAGACCTTGCTTCCATCCTGGCTGCAGAGGATCGAGCTGGGGAACAAGAGGCCTTCAGAAGCGTCCCCAAAGATCGTCGGATTGGTCGCCGTGCCGGTAGCCACGCTGTAGTCGTACTGCATCACTCGGTTGTTCCCCGAGCTGGCGATGTAGAGCTTGGTGGAATCTGGCGACAGCGCGATGCCCGCAGGTTGAACGAGATTGACGTTGTCCGTCAGAACTGTGCCGAGAAGCGTGCCGTTGCCGCTGTAGCGATAGACGGCATTGCTGAGGCGATCGGCGACCAGCAATTGATCGGCGCTGGCCGGCGCGAGTTGCCAAGAGTTAGTAAGCGCTGCAGCGAGCAGCAACAGAAAATTGCGAGTCAGGTTTCGGACGTTCATGTCAGTAGCAACCTCAGTTAGTAATCAAGGGTGTGAAACCAGGGCTGGCGAAATCGACGTGAGAACGTGCCGTCTCGATTCGCAGAGCAGTCGAATGGAAGGGATTGTGATCGCCAGGCTTGTCGTCGCAGAGATCAACGACGTAATGGCGAGGGAGGTGGGATGGTTCAGTCGATGATGCCGCGGACCTGTCAGAATGCCGCCTGCAGGTCGCTGATCGCTTGGTTTCGCGGCGCAGGTTCCGTCGACGCCGCATTGAATCGGAAACCGGTCCGAGTATACCCGGCGGTCCGCAGCAGCACAAATTGCCGGGAAATGTAAAGGGGCGGCCCGTAGCAACGAGCCGCCCCAATCAAATGTTTGTCGTGAAATGCGACGCAGTTTCGCGGAAGCGTCGTGTTTTTGTGCACTGCCGCGGCGTTTCTGACGTGGAGCGTCAGACCGTGATCTCGTAACCCTTCCGCTGTTCGCGGGCCACGAACGATTGGGCCTCGTCGTCGCCGATCATCGCTTCCTTCACCGGATCCCACTTCAGGTCGCGATTGAGCCGCAGGGCGATGTTCGCCAGATGGCAGTTGGAGAGCGAGCGGTGGTGCGAGAAGACGTCGGACATCGGTTCCTGGCGGTTCTTCACGCAGTCGAAGAAGTTCTGCATGTGGCTCACCGGTTCCGAGCCTTTGTACGCCTTGCGCATGGCGTCTTCCGGGAGCGGATTGCCTTCGAGTTCTTCGACTGGTTTGCCCGAGAGCTTGCCGCGGCTGACGAACATGCGCCCCTTTTCGCCTTCGAACAGGATGCCGTTATCCATGTCATGGCGAATCGTCAGTTCGACTCCAGCATCGTCGAACACGTTGACGACGCGGAAGGAGGTCGCCGTGTTGTAGCGATCGTCGAGCGTCGGGTAACCCTTCTCGAAGGGTAGCGGATGTTCGCAGAACTCGACGCGGACCGCGTTCGGGCCAGTCTTGTCGAGGCCGAGCGCCCAGCAGGCGCAGTCGACGTGATGGGCGCCCCAGTCGGTCATCTTGCCGCCGGAGTACTCGTACCACCAGCGGAACTCGTAGTGACCACGTGACTTGTAGGGGATCTCGGCGCCTTCGGCGTCTTTGCCTCCCTGCCAACGGTAGTCGACCAACGGCGCTTGACCGAGCCAGCGCTCCCAGTTGAGCTCTTTCGGCGGGGCGACGACCGGCAGCGACGGGGAACTCTCGGCGTTGCCGATGGAGCAGGTGACTTTGTTGACCTTGCCCAGCCGGCCGCTTTGGATGATGGCGACAGCCTTGAGGAAACGCTGATCCATGTCGCTCCGCTGTTGCGTACCGACTTGGAACACGGCGCCGGTATCCTTCACCACCTGGCAGATCTTCTTGCCTTCGTCGATGGTGAGGGTGAGCGGCTTCTCGCAATAGACGTCCTTGCCCGCCTTCATCGCTTCGATGGCGATCTTCGTGTGCCAATGGTCGGGCGTGGCGATGCTCACCGCTTGGATATCCTTACGATCGAGCAGCTTGCGGTAGTCGTCGTACATGTCGGCCTTGCCGCCCGCGTTCTTCTTGGCCTCGGCCAAGCGATTGGAGTCGACGTCGCAGACGGCGGCGACGTCGGCGTGGTTCATGGCGAGCTCCATGTTCCAGCTCCCCTGACCGCCCAAGCCGATGCAGCCGATCAGCGGGCGATCGCTGGCGGCGGTGGCGGCCATGGCCTGCGACGCCGTCAGGAAGTACGGAACCATACCCCCGCCTGCCGCTGCGGCCCCTGCCGTCGCTACGGACTGCTTCAAGAACGAGCGCCGTGAAGATACCCGACGCGACGTGACACGCTTGTTCTGGCTCATAGGAATGGCTGGCTCCGAAGATCCGAAGAGTTGAGAAGGATTCACAAGGCGTTCCCTTATTGTGACGCCCCCAGCGGCGGCTGCAAGTTCTGCGAGGGTCCCGGCAGGAAACTGCAAAGTTCAAAAACTAACCGCCAAGTACGCCAAGAGCGCCAAGAAATGCGGGGGGAACCACGACGGCACGGCGGGCACGACGTTAGAAAAGGAAGAAGAGTATGGAATCGCCGGTAAACGCAGATCAATGCATTTGTTTTTATTGGTGTTGATTAGCGTTCATCCGCGGTTCCAACATTCTTGGTATTCCCTTGGCGCTCTTGGCGTCCTTGGCGGTTCAAATGAAAAACTCTGCAGGCCTCCTGAGTGAGTTGCTTGGGTTTCGCGAACTCCTGAGGCAGCCTAAACTTGCGGGGCTTGGCGGGTTCGTGGACTGGTTTGGACAGGGGCGGTCGGAAGGTTGGAGCTTGGATCATCACACGTTTACTCCGCTGGCGGCGACGCTGCTCATTATCCTCGCGACCGGTCTAGCGGCGGGAGTGATCTGCCGGCGGCTCAACGCCTCGCTCATGGTCGGCTACCTCCTCGCGGGAGCCCTCATCGGCGGCGGCGGCGGGTTGGGGCTGGTCGGCGACGAGTCGGAAGCCCTCGAAGGGGTCGCCACGGTCGGCGCGCTGCTGCTCTTGTTCTCGATTGGCATCGAGTTCTCGCTGGAGGAGTTGATCGGTCTCGGGCGCAACTTTGTCGTCGGCGGCCTCACGCAGATGCTCCTCTCGGCCGTGCCGGTGGCGCTGATCGCCCATTGGTTCGGGATGAGTTGGCAGGCGTCGATGCTGGTCGGCGCCGCCGCGGCGCTTAGTTCGACGGTGCTCGTCTTCCGCGGACTGGCCGAGTTGGGCCAACTCGAGTCGCGCCCCGGGCGTCGGGCCGTCGGGATTCTGTTGTTCCAAGACATTGCCTTGGTGCCTCTGATCTTGCTTACGCCGCTGCTGAGCGGCCAGGGCGAACCGCCGAACGCCGCGGAGTTCGCGGCGTTGGCCGGCAAGTCGCTCGTGTTTCTCGTCTCCTTTCTGCTGGTGAAGCGACTGCTCCATCGGTGGGCGATCCAATTGATCGCCGAGCTGCGCAGCCCCGAACTCGTGTGCCTATTCGCCGTGGTGATGCTTGGCGGCGCCTGCCTCACGGCGGTGCAACTCGGCTTGCCGCCGGCGATCGGGGCGCTCGCTGCGGGGGCGGCGTTCAGCGGGTCGCGGCTCAGCACACAGATCGACTCAATTCTGTTGCCGTTTCGTGAGACCTTCGCCGCCGTCTTTTTCGTCACCCTCGGCGCCATCTTGCGGCCGGCGGTCTTTCTCGAAGAGCCGGTGCTGATGACGCTCGGCCTCATCGGCATGATTGCCGTGAAAGCGGGCGCTGGGGCGACGGCGTTGCGACTGACCGGATTGAGTTGGCAGAGCGCCGCGGGGATGGGGCTGGGGCTCGCTCAACTCGGCGAGTTCTCGTTCCTCTTGTTGCTCGCCGGGTTGCGTGGCGACGTCATTTCGGAGCAGAACTACAACCGGACGCTGTTTATCGCGCTGGGGACGCTCATCGCCACGCCGCTATTGCTCAAGTTCGGCGTGCGGTTCCTGCGCAGTGACGAACAGCATCGCCGGCCGCGGGTGTCGCTCCCTGAGATCGAAGGGGAGGGGAGTCGCGTCCTCATCATCGGCGCCGGCCCGATCGGTCGCGATGTCGCCGCGTATCTTGAAACGAGCGGCTGGCGCGTCGGCATGATGGACCTCAGCCCGGTGAACCTTCATCCGTTCGCGCAACAGGGGTTCGACACCACGGTCGGCGACGCCCGCGAACGGTCGACGCTCGAACAGGCAGGCATCGCCTCGATGCGACTGGCGATCGTTTGCGTGCCGAATGATGACATCACGACGCAGGTGACGGCGGCGATCCGCGCGGCGAACACCAAGTGTGCGGTGGTGGCACGTTGCCGGTATGTGCTGAACATGGCCGCGGCGCGGAAGGCGGGAGCGGCCGAGGTGGTGAGCGAAGAAGCGGAAGCGGCGCGGGCGATTTTGGAACGCGTGCGGCGGGTGGTGGGGGGAGTTTGAAGTAAATGAGTTGCAAATTAATGGTGTGCAACTCATTTGAACTAAAGGGTTAGAATGGCGCCGCCGTTGAATACCTGACTGAGTCGCTGCCAGTAAAGGCTCCGTCATCCAACGCAACAAGACGCGTCGATTCGTCGCCGTCGATCTTGATCGTTAGCGTTCCCTCCGCGCCCGGAGGGAGTTCGCAAGGGTGCGAGAAAGTTAGCCTGTCGCGACCAACTTTTGCGAGTTTGAGGCGCTGGTCTCCAATGAGGAGAAATGCCTCAACCGTCGCGGAGTAGCCGTCGTTGTGAGAGATGCCCATGGATCCAGCTGAGTTAGAGTCGAATGCAAAAGCCTCTGCCGCATTGTGGGACCTTTCGTTGGGTCTGAAAACCCCGCAGTGACTCTTGATTGCGTGGGGAGCGCCCCGCGGCTAAATGGCCGTTGTGGCATGCCGGTTGTGGTCCCGCTGTGTTCGGCTAGGCAAGTCAGCAGTGGCACGCGTAAGTGCGGCATTTTGCGGTGAAGAACAGCCGTCGATTTCTGCTACAATCACCGGCCCTGCCTTCACCCGCCCGCCGCGACTTCTACCCCCTCTGCAGGATCGATGCACGACGAACTGTTGATCAATCTCTCGGTCAGTCTCCTAGCCGCCCTGATCTTTGGGCTGATCACCGAGAAACTGCGGTTGTCGTCGATCGTGGGGTATCTCATCGCGGGGATCGTCATCGGGCCGTACACGCCGGGGTTTGTCGGCGATCAGGAGATGGCGTTGCAGTTCGCCGAAGTGGGCGTCGTGCTGCTGATGTTCGGCGTGGGGCTACACTTCGACCTGCGTGATCTGCTCGCGGTGAAGAAGATCGCCATCCCAGGCGCGGTGGGGCAGATCGTCGCCGCGACGGCGCTGGGAACCGTGGCGGCGGTGGCGCTCGGGTGGCCGACCGCCGAAGGGGTAGTGCTCGGGATTGCGATCTCGGTGGCGAGCACCGTCGTGCTGGTGCGCGTGCTGACCGACAATGACGTGCTCCACACCACTCAGGGGCATATTGCGGTCGGTTGGTTGATCGTCGAAGACATCTTCACCGTGCTGGTGCTGGTTGTGTTGCCGGCGGCGGCCGATATTCTGGTCGACGGTGGCGTGATCGATGGGGCGGCGGGAGCAGCGGGGGAGGCCGCGGCGCATGGTGCTGGCGGCGGCATTGCGGCGTCGCTGGGGATGGCCGTGCTGCGGATCGGCGTGCTGGCGGCGCTGGTACTCGGCGCTGGCAAGCGCGTGATTCCGCCGCTGCTGAGTCTCGTCGCGCGAACCCGTTCGCGAGAGTTGTTCACGCTCTGCGTGTTGGTGATCGCGCTTGCCATCGCCACGGGGGCGCTCTACCTCGGCGTGTCGGTGGCGCTTGGGGCGTTCCTGGCTGGCATGGTCGTCGGGCAGACTGAGGTGAGCCATCAAGCAGCGGCCGACGCCTTGCCGATGCGGGACGCCTTCGCGGTCGTCTTCTTCGTCTCGGTCGGGATGTTGTTCGACCCGCGCGTGTTGGTGGACCAGCCGCTCTACCTCGCCGTGCTACTGGCGATCGTCCTGATCGCGAAGCCGCTCACGGCGATCGCGATCGTGTGGGGGCTGCGCTATTCGTTCCGCAACGCGCTCACCGTCGGGATTGCCTTGGCACAGGTCGGCGAGTTTTCGTTCCTGCTGGCGACGGAGGCGATTGATCTCCACTTGCTGAGCGAAGAGGCGCGCAGCCTGCTCGTCGCGACAGCGATTATTTCGATCACGCTCAACCCGCTCATCTTCCGGTTGATCGAGCCGACCGAACGCTGGCTGCGCTCGAAGCCGGCGCTGTGGAAGAAGATCGGATCACGCGCCGAGGCGGGCGGGTTGCGGCTCAACGAGGCGATGGCCGAGCGCGTCGCGACGAGCGACGGCGCGGACGACGCGAAGACGCGGGCGGTGATCGTCGGCTATGGCCCGGTGGGGCAGACGGCGGCGCGGATTTTACGCGGATTCGGCGTCGAGACGGTCGTGGTCGACTTGAACATCGACACGATCCGTGAACTCGCCAACAACGGCGAGCTTGGCGTCTACGGCGACTCGACGCGGCACGATATTCTCGAAGCGGCCGGCATCAAGGACGCGAAGTATCTGCTGGTGACGGTGCCCGACGTCCTCGTGCGAACGCTGGTGATCATCACGGCGAAGGAGATCAACAGCGAGCTGAAGGTCTTCGCGCGAGCTCGCTATCTGAAGGAGCGGGCGTGGCTGGAAGAAGTGGGCGCGACGCAGATCTGCATCGAAGAGGCCGAAACGGCGGTCGGGCTGGCGAAGCTGTTGCTCAGCGAAGTCGGCGCTGATCCCGAGCGGGTCGCGGCGGAGGTGACGCGGATCCAGCGGGAGTTGGGCGTGCACCGGGACGAAGCGTAGCGACGCCGGCCGGCCATCTTTGCCGCTGCTCATTTCTGCTCCGGCGGGTCGTTGACCCGGGGCTGCGTAGCAATCCGCACTCGTCGGTATAATCGGTACAGTCGGATTGTGGGGCGGGCGCTGAACGCCAAGCTACACTTGCCGAGATCGGTCGTGACTTTCGTCTGTAATCGGCGAGTTGGCTTCGCTTCGCCCGGCCGCGTGCCTGTACATATCTGAATTGAGGAGTCGTGCCATGAAACGTTTGGTTGTCGCCGCTCTGATGTTAGCGGCGGTGGGTGTGAGCTTCGCGAACTTTGCGTTCAGCCAATCGGCTGCTCCGGCGACGACCGTCCCGGCCAAGCCGGCAACCCCGGCAGCGGCTCCCGCGCCCTATCATCCCGGCGCTAATGCGGCGGTTGACGCCGAACGCGAGAAGATTTGGGACAGCCCTCAAATGCTGCGGGCCCGCGCGTGGGTGAAGGACTACACCTCTCACTCGGCGAAGATCACGCCAGCTGAAGCGAAGGAGTATGAGTCGGAGCTCGCCAACCTCTCGCCGAAGCAGATGAAGCTCTGGTTGCTGAAGTTCCAGCACGAAGAAGAGATGATTCAATCGCAACAGCAAGCGTTCAATAACTCACGTCAGGCCGACGTCAGCCAAGCGATGGCGCTGCACAAGCAGATGAAGAAGTCGTACGCCGACATTAACAAGGACGAGACGGCGGCGGCGCAGACGGCCGAAAGCTCTGTGAAGCAGCAGCAAGAGTTCGCTCAGCAAGACTCGCTGCAGAAGACGGCCGATCAAGACGCCGCGGCGACCGACATGCTTACGCAGCCGTTTGGCGGCTACGGTGGTTATGGCGGTTATGGGTATGGCGACGTCCACTATCACTTCCACTAGGAGTGTGATGGGCGTCATAAATCCACCGGCATTGCCGGTGGACTGACGAGACGCAGCCACTCAAAAACTCGTCCACCGGCGGAGCCGGGGGCTTTTATTTTCGAGCGATCACGAAACAAAAATAGCCCGGCCGAATGGTCGGGCTATTTTTTTGGCGTTGCGGGAACGGCCGCCGTCGACGGCTTCGGCGTCGGGTCGCCGGCGATCTCGAAGGGGAGGGTCGCCTGGCCGATCTTGCCTGAGTTGTGGTCGGTGATCGTTAGCTCGATCTTGTACGGGCCGGGATAGATCCGCTCCGGCAGGGCGAGTTCGTACTGCATGTGAAAGTCGCGGCGGCGGTTGCGGCAGGTGTCCTTCACGTCGGGAAACTGCTTGCCGTCGACGAGGCGGTCTGAGTCGTCGAGGACCTTAAAGCTCGTGCCGAGCGAGGTCGCATAACCTTCTTCGGACGCGTTGCTGGCGAAGTTTTCGACCTCGGCGTAGAGCATGACCTTTTGGCCCGGCGTGAACGTCGAGCCCTTGCTCGGCTCGTAGGCGCCGAACCCGTCGACCGACTCGACGAACGACAGGTTGCGAATCCGCAGCGAGGCAAGTTCGGAGAGGCGGGCGCGGGCCTCGTCGAGCGGGGCGAGCGCGGCGACGGCGCGTTGCTTTTCGTCGAGCTGCGTCGTGGCATTCAAGTAGGCGTTGATCGCGAAAAGTTGCTTCGACCAAAAATCTTGTTGTGCCGGCGAGGCGCCAGGAATGGGGCGGTAGGCGTCGGTTTCGTTGCCGGCGAGCAACTGGAGCGTGCGGAGCCGCATGTGGTCGTGGAGCTCGGTGACCGACGTCGGCTGGGGCGCGACGGATTGCTCCAGGTCGGCGATCGCCGTGTTGAGTTGGGCGTGCCAGTCGCCCGGCGTCGTCGACGCAGCGATAGCGCCTGCCGCGGATCGCGTTCCCGCGGATTGATCGTCGGAGACGATCGCAGCTTCGGCTGTCGGTTCAATCGCCGGCGGTTCGACGGGCGCGAGGGGCCGCGAAGCCGGCGAAGGTCGGAGTGCGACCGGGTCGATCATCTGGACCGGCTCGACTTGCGGCGGCAGCGAGCTGGCCGCCAACGGTTCGGTGGCGATGGCGTGACTGGCAGGGTTCATCGCCGGCGTTTGCGCGGCGGGCCAATTGGCCGCGGCAGGGGAGGGCGGAGGCGACTGCGGCGGCATCTCGACCGTGGCCGAGGCCTGTTGCACCTTGAGCGGTGCACTGGGCGACTTGTCGCGCACTTGCTGCGTTGCGACGTCAAATTCATTCTCAGGGGACTCGCCGGCGAAGACGGCCCGGTCGCGTTCGGCCAGCTGCTGGCGGTAGGCGAGTGCCGTGCGGAAGGCGTCGACCACCATCGCGTAGTTTTCGGGCTTCACCTGCTTGAGCTCAGCGATCAACTCGCGTTCCGCCTCGGGATCGAGCGCGCGGATCTCTTGGAGTTGATCGAGGACCTCGGCGAAGGCCTTGTCTTCGGGGATCTCCTCGCCGACGGTCGCCTTGTGGAGGGCTTGGGCCTTGAGCGCTTCGGCGGCTTGCGTCTCGGCGGGGGTGGGGACCGGTTCTTTCTTGTTCGCGGCGCCGTTGAGGGCGGTCGTCAGCGGCGAGGCGCAGCCAAGCGCCAGCGCTGCGAGGAGCAGTGCGGCGAGGTGCGATCGTGTGGCTGAAGGATGGCTCATTGCGAGAGCGTCATACAAGAGTTTGAGTCGTAGGGCTTGCGGACGGATGCTAGATGCTGGTTGCTTGATGCTGGCAAGAAGGAGACTCATCCAGCAACGAGCATCAAGCATCCAGCATCACGGCCTCAGCCGCCCGCGCGGTCGCGGATAGTAGTAGAACACCGTCACATGGGCAAGTTCAGCGGCGTGCTAGCGACTGGCGGACGCCGCGGCGTGCTGGGAGAGGCGGATGATCAGCGTTTCGATCACCCGGCGAGCACGATCCTTGGTCGAGTTGTAACCCTTCAGTTCCAAGTCGGCCGCTAGCAGCCAGCGGTAGAGCTGGCGGGCGCGGGGGCGGCCGATCTGCTTCAGTTGGCGTTCGGCGTCGTTCAGTTTGAACGGCGGCATGCCGGCCCGTTCGAGCGCGACGCGGATCGACATCGCCTGGCGCCGCCGCTCCGCTTGATCGAACAACCGTACGGCGAGGGCGAACTTGCGGAGGGTCGAGGCCATCTGCGGCAGTAGCGCGAACGGCTCGTCGCCGGCGGCTAGTAGGCGGTCGAGTTGCTGCAGCGCGTCGGCGGCGCGGCCATCGGCGGCGGCGTCGATCATGTCCCACGTTTTGCGTGTGCGCCAACCGCCGACGTTCTGTTGGACGAGGCTCCCGTCGATCTTGCGGCTCGGTTCAGCGAGCAGCGAGAGGCGGGCGACCTCCTGGTAGAGGATGCCGGGCTCAGGCGGAATGAGATCGATGAGCAAGTCGGCGGCGGGCTTCAGCAACTCGCAGTTGAACTCACGGCGGGCGACGACGGCGAGCCACTCCTTCAACTGCTTGGTGAACTCGGTCAGCTCTTTGCCTTGTGCGGGCGTTGCGCACTTGATCGTGAGGCCCGACTCGGCGACGGCTTTGGCGAGCCGTGTGTTGCTGGGCCAAGTGGTGACTTCGAGGAGGAGGATCGCGTCGCTGCGCGGCTTGGCGACGTAGTCTTCGAGGCGATCACGGTAGTTTTTGACGAAGTCGTCGGCGTCTTCGAGAACGATCACCCGCTGGCCGCTGCCGAAGAGGGAGAGCTCCGAGAGGGCGTCGTGAAGATCGCGGTACTCGCTCCGTTCGCCGTCGAGATGTTCGGCCGCAGCGTCGGGATCGTTGCCGCACAGCTGGGCGATGAGCGCGCGGCGGACTTCATGCTGCAGAAAGCCGTCGTCGCCGACGATGACCGTGACGGCGGCGGGCTGGATCGACTTGGGGTCGATCAGCACGTCGAATCCGGTGACGGCGGCGGTGGCGGGCTTCTTGGGCATGAGTTGCTGGATGCTGGTGAACTCGGGGCGAAGGTGGCTTGGGGATTTGGGCGGGATGTGGGAGCCGTTATGTCGTTGTCGGGGAGATGTGTCGCGTTACGCGTTTTTCGCGACAGTAATCGTTAGTCCTGACAGGGCAATAAGTTAGCGGTGTCGTTCGATGCGTCTGTCGTGTGTCGCGGGGCGACAGAGTTCTTCTCATAGCCGTCGTGAGAAGGTCCCACGCGTACGGAAGTTGGTTCATGATCCCTCGTGGCGCGACTGCTTGCTGAACGTGCCAGCAGCGAGATGGCGTCTGTGGATGGGCGTTCACGATATCATATGGCCGCTTGTTTGCGCGCAACTATTTTTGGCCAGGCGCGGCGGCGTTTTTCGTGTGGTGAGAATAGGATTTCTCTCGCAAAGGCGCGAAGGCGCAAAGAAAAACGCAAAGAATTGCATTGGTTTTCTTTGCGTGATCTTTGCGTCTCTGCGCCTTTGCGAGAGACCTAACAAAAGTGGGCTTACATGAGCGACAACCCGGCGAAGGATTTTGGGGCGATTGCGGATGACTATTCGTTCTTTGAGCGTCATGCCACCGAGGCTCAAGAGGATGTGCGAGCGTATGCTGCGGAACTCCAGGGCCTGCTGCCGGCGACGGGCGTGGTGCGGATGCTCGACTTTGGTTGCGGGACCGGCGGGTTTACGGAGCGGTTCTTGGACGAACTCCGCTGGCCGCCCGAGCGGGTGGCGCTGACGCTGGTAGAGCCGGTCGATGCGGTGCGGCGGCAAGCCATCGAGCGATTGGCGAATCGCAGCGAGACGCCGATCGTCGAGTCGGCGACGTTGCCGGCGGCGGGGGCGGGGCCGTTTGATCTGATTCTGGCCAACCACGTCTTCTACTACGTTCCGAACTTGCGAGCGGAGCTGGCGAAACTAGTCGGCTCGCTCGCTGCTGGAGGCGTCTTCGTGACCGCGATTGCCGGCCGGTCGAACGCCCTCATCCAAATCTGGATCGCGGCGTTTCGGGAGTTGGGGAGAGACGTTCCCTACAACGTGGCTGAGGATGTCGAGCGGTCGTTGCAAGAGCTAAGGGCCGACTACGCTAAGCGGTCGGTGGCGTATGAACTGGCTTTTGAGGATAGCGAAGCGAATCGGATGCGGATTCTGCGCTTCCTACTGGCTGACTATTTGCCGCTATTGCCGCAGGAGTTATTGGTGGGACTATTTGATCAGTATGCTTGCGGCGGAAAAATTGAGATTCGAACGACGAGCGAACACTTTGTGTTGCGAAAGTAAGTGATTAGAGCGTCGGAGGCTGGACTACCAGAATACTGCCAGGCGCGTGGCGTAGATGCTGGCGGCGCTTTCGCCGGCGGTCATCTCTTTGGGGACGGCGTACGAATAGTTGAACATCAGCCGCACGCGGTCGGAGAGGTACCAGTTGACGCCGAAGGTTGATTGCGGGAGTTCGATGCCCATTTGCGGGCCGCTCGGTCCAGCGGGCGTATCGGGATCGTAAAAGTCTAGGTATGAGAATCGCGCCGCGAGTTCCCAGGCGCCCCAGCCTTGCGGGCGGTCGTTCTCGGAAGGGAGTCGTAGCCACGGTCGGCGGACATGGACGGCGCCGAGCGTGCCGTTCGAGGAGTCATAGGCGCGATGTTCTCCTGTGAGAAAGTAGCCGCCGTCGAGGTAGACGCCGTGGAAGAAGACCGTGTCGCCGCCGGTTTGGTCGATGAGCGAGCCGTACCATTCGGATTGCGTCCAAAGTGACCCGCGCGCGGCGGCGAATTGCAGGTTGATCAGCTGCTGGAACTCGGCAGGGATCGTGATCGCCGGCACGAAGGGGGACGAGGAAGAATCTGAGAGTTCAAGCAGCGGCGAGCGCGGTTGCTGGTTGATGATGATCACGCCGTTTTCGGGGATGCGCTCGGAGAGCGCCAGGCCGAAGTGGAGCAGTCGTTCGCCGTCGCCTTCGTTCACGGGCGCGGTGGTTAGCCGACCGGTCAGGCCGACGGTGCTGCCGTCGCCGCCTTGGAAGTCGCCCGTATCGGTGCCGGCGTGGAACAGGCCGAGGGCTGCGAACGTGTGGGCGCTAATGTTCTCGTGGAACAATCCGGCGCCCCAGTTTCTCGCGGGATCGAGCAGGTTGATGGGCGAGCGCTCCATGAAGGCGAAGTAACGGGCGCTGGTCGCGCCTTCGAGGCTGAACGGTTCCCGGAAGTGGCCCCACTGGCTTTCGCCGCCGTCGGAGCGGCTGCCGAGCGCGACGTAAACGTCGCGCGGGACAACGCTGCCAGAGGCAAGATCGATTTCACCAACGTAGCGGCTGTCGGCGCCGAGGGATCCTTCGCCGCCGATGCGTGCGCGGCGGAGGCCGACGACGTCGCCGAGTTCGCCGAACGTTGCTTCGTTGGCGGCGCTTTGGGTCGACCAGATCGCGTCCGTATCGATGCGGCCGCGAAGTTGAAAGGTGGCGGTGGGACCGAGATTCCAGACGCGCGGCCACTCGTGAGTCGAGTCGAGCGGCGTGAAGATGATCGGCGTGACGGAGGCGGCGTCTGCGAAGTCAGCGACGCTAAATTCGGCGGCGCGACAAGTCGATGGCGCCACGGCGTCAGGGCGCAGGCCGACGATCAGCAGCAGGGCGACGAGCAGGCGACGTCCTAGCGACATGGAGAGCGAGTTGAGTCGGCGACGGCGAATCGGGCGGCGCGGCGACGCTCCGCATCATTGATTCGATCGGCAATCTCGCCCTGCCGCCGTCCGTGAGAATCGACGAGCGGCCCTCTGGGCGCCGTTTGCCGGTGACGATTGTTCCGATTGCGTAGACTCTTCCTCAGGTTAGAACGATCAGGGGAGCGTGCCGGCGTCGCTCGCCGCAGGCGGAAAGACCTGGTTCCAATCGTTCTTCATGTCGATGACCGACCAGCCCTTCGCCGCGGCGTCGTCGAGCGCTTTGCCGAGCCGGCCGATGCGCGACTCGCGGTCGTAGGCGACTTCGCGGTCGGCATCAGTGTGATGAACGACGAGGCCGAATCGCGGCCCCGCGCCGGCGGTGGTCCACTCCAGCATCTGGTAGTCGCCGTCGGAGTTGCCGAAGGCGGCGATGGGTCGGCGGCCGATGTGGCGCTGGATGCCGACGGGTTTGCCCTCTTTGTCGTCGTTCAGCGCGAGTTCCGGCAGCTTGACGATGACCGGCGTGCCGTCGCGGACTTCGTACTTCAGGCCGCCGCTGGAGCCGACGACTTGTTCGGGAGGAATGCCGTAGGTGCGCTCGGCCCAGGGACGCATGAACTCGATGCCGCCGCCTGAGACGATGAAGGTCTTGAAGCCGTTGGCGCGCATGTATCTGAGCAGTTCCAGCATCGGCTGATAGACCATGTCGGTGTAGAGCCGACCTGTCTTGGGATGGCGGGCGGTGTTGATCCAATCGGTGACGGACTTTTCGAACTCGGCGGTCGTCATGCCGGCGTGTGTCGCGGCGACCAACTGCAGCAAACCTTCCTCGCCGGAGGCGGAGACCCCTTTCAGATCGCCCTTCAGCAACGACGCGAATGGCTCGGTGGTCGTCCATTCGGGATGCTGCGGCGCGAGCGCCTTGATGCGGTCGGCCAGATAGAAGGCTTGCACGTAGACCGGTTGCTCCGACCAGAGCGTGCCGTCGTTGTCGAAGACGGCGATGCGCTGCGGGACGGGGACAAATTCGGGCGAGCCCTCAGTCGTCGTCGCGGCGACGAACTTCAGGATGGCTTGCTTCGGCGCCGTGTCGTTCCAGGAAGGGAGCGGATCGGCGGCATGGAGGCTCGACGCGAGCAACGTGAAGGCGAACGCCGTCAAGAATTTCAGCATGGTCGATTCTCTCGTAAAATTAAAAGGTTCTTCCGTGATTTTAGTGGCTCAAAGCTCCGCAGTCGCCACGCGGCGAAAGTTAATAGCTAGGGGCGACAGCCCCTGGAAACGGTGTTCGTAGAATTCGTAGCCCCAACGGGGCGACAGTGGTTGAGGGTTGGCGCGCTACTGTCGCCCCGTCGGGGCTAAAGACGCTTCATGCGTCCCCTTCCAGGGGCTGTCGCCCCTGGCTATTAACTGCCGGCCCTTCGGGCCTGAAATTACCCACTAAATTCCCTGAAGAACCATAAAAAAAGGGCGCCGTCATGGCTGACGGCGCCCCTTGGATTGCAAGCGAATTATTCGCCGCCGACGGTCATTCCCTTGATCTGCCTCTCGAGCGAATCGAGGCTCCAATCGCCCGGCGTCTGGCTCGGCGGGTAATCCTTCATGCTCAGGAGGAACTCGCTGGCCATCGTTTGGAGGGGGACCAGGACGAAGGCCCGGTCGATCATCCAGTCGTGGTAGGTGTTGGAGTTTTCTTGCGACTTCTCGAATGGATCGCGGCGCAGATTGAAGAGGAGCGGCATACGGAGGTGGACGAACGGTTCGCGCCATACCTGTAGCTGATGCGCCCGATTCTCCAGGTAGACGGCCTTCCAGTCGTCATACCGCATGGCGACCACGTTGCCCGCGTCGTTCACGTAGATGAATCCCTCGCGGGGCGACTCTTCCACCTTGCCGGAGAGGTAGTCGAGCAGGTTGTAGCCGTCGATGTGGTTCTTGTAGGTGCGGCCGTTGAGCTCAACGCCGCCCTTGAGCAGTTTCTCCTTGATGTCCGGCGCGCCGGCGGCGGCGGCGAACGTCGGCAGCCAATCTTCATGCGAAACGATGCCGTTGAGCGTCACGTCGGCGGGGAAGTGGCCGGGCCAGCGGACGAAGCAGGGGACGCGGTAGGCGCCTTCCCAGTTCGAGTTCTTTTCGCCGCGGAAGGGGGTGGTGCCGGCGTCGGGCCAGGTGTTGTAGTGAGGGCCGTTGTCGGTCGAGTACTGGACGATCGTGTTGTCGGCGAGTCCGAGGTCGTCGATCAGTTTCAGGAGTTCGCCGACGTGCATGTCGTGCTCGACCATGCCGTCGCTGTATTCGTCCTGGCCGCTGATACCGATATGCTCGGGCTTCACGTGGGTGCGGAAGTGCATGCGGGTGCCGTTCCACCAGCAGAAGAAGGGTTTGCCTTCTTTGGCATGACGAGTGATGAATTCCTTCGCGGCGGCGAGGGTTTCCTCATCGATCGTTTCCATCCGCTTCTTGGTGAGCGGGCCGAGATTTTCGATCGTTTGCCCGCCCTTGCCGTCGGCGGCGGACTTGATGATGCCGCGCGGGCCGAACTGCTCTAAGAAGGTTTTACCGTTGCGCAATTTCAAATCGCGGGGGTAGTCGCGATTCTCGGGTTCTTCCTCGGCGTTGAGGTGGTAGAGACTGCCGAGGAACTCGTCGAAGCCGTGCATTGTCGGCAGGTGTTCGTCGCGATCGCCTTGGTGGTTCTTGCCGAACTGGCCGGTGGCGTAGCCTTGGCTCTTGAGGATCGTGGCCATGGTCACGTCTGTTTTCTGCCAGCCTTCCTTCGCGCCTGGCATGCCGACCTTGGTCATGCCCGATCGCACCGGGACGCTGCCGCTGATGAAGGCGGCGCGGCCGGCGGTGCAGGATTGTTGGGCGTAGTAGTCGGTGAAGGCGACGCCTTCTTTGGCGAGGCGGTCGATGTTGGGCGTTTGATAGCCCATCATGCCGCGGCTGTTGTGGCTGATGTTCCAGGTGCCGATGTCGTCGCCCCAGATGACGAGAATGTTCGATTTAGGCTAGACACCTTACGACACCACTCGCCACACGCCGACAGTACAGCGTTTCCTATGCTCCGCTATTCTCCCTTGTCTTATCCTGACGAGCCGTGTCGGACACTGACTGCGTTGCATTCTGCGTTGCCGCCTGAATGAAATGCTCGTCACTCATCATCAGGTAATGCTTCTCGCCAACGTCCTTAGAATTCCCCACCCACCGGTGAACCAAATGGCTCGGGAACCGATCGGCGAGTTCGCTCTGCCGCGTGGCGCGGAGGCTGTGCCAAAGACGCGGCCAACGCTCGACGCCCGCCCGCTTAATGGCGTTGCGCAGCATGTCCCGGAGCTTCGCCTTATCCGAGTTCTGGTAGCTGGGCAGCACTCCCTCGCCGGCCTCACACTCGTCGAACCGCGCTTCGAGCAGCGGCGCCAACTCAGCGAAGATGGGAATCCAACGCTCTGCGTGGCCTTCATGGCGCTCCGTCTTCGGGCTATGGATGAGGATCTTGCGCTTCGCCCAGTCAACGTCGGTCCACTTGAGCGTGCGGATCTCGCTGATCACCCGCACGGCCCCCCAGCGGGCCATACCGAAAGCCAACTTGTCCTCGTTGGTCTGCAGGGCCTCGAACACTTTGAGCGTGTCCGCGAGGCTCACCATGGCGTTGTTGCCGCGACGCGTGCCGCTGGGCAGTTTCCGGAACGGATTTCGGACCAGCACTTCGGCGTCGATGCCGTAGTTGAAGGCGCCTGAGATGACGGACGAGATGGTGTTCGCGGTCGATACCGCCTGACCCATGCCCCCGTCGCCCCGATCGAGCTGAAGGGCCGCATAGAAATCCATGGCCGCCGCCGCGGTGATCTTCTCCACCGGGGTCGTCGCGTCGAAGTGAACCAGGGCGAACTGCAGGGCGCGGCTTTGAACACGCTGGGTTCCCGACTTTAGCGCCCTCCACCCTGGTCGGGATTGGTACATCTCGACCAGACGGCCGAGCGTGAGAACTTCAGCCGGCGCGCTAACAGCCCTATCTTTCGCCAGCCCAAACTTGACGAGCTTGCCGTGGATGTCGTCGCCGGCCTCCGACAGCCAAGCCAGCGCGAAGTCTGCGGCCGTGTGGCCGTACTGAGCCGAGCGTTCTAACTCGGTGACGGCACGCCGAACAGCTTCCGCGTCCTTCTTAGGGATGCGTCCAAGATAAAGCTGCTGACGCTTGCCGTTCGCGTCGGTCAGTAGGACGCGGTGCAGGCCTTTCCGCTTGCCGTCTTTGCCGGTTGATAACGATGCCATTGCTGGTCTCCAAAGGGTTAGGGGTAAGGATTTAAATCAGCTTTTTATGAGATGTTTGACTCGGTGGCCCAGCGAACTTAGAGTGAGCCACTTCTGGATCAATTGGTTACATTCTCGGAGACCTGCTAATGCGCCCGATCGCACTTTGTTCCTTTTTGCTAGCAATGGTTCCGTGCTTGTTAGCGAACGGGGCGACGCTCTTCACCAACGAGGCAAGTTTCCTCAGCAGTGCTGGTCCGGTGGAGTTGGAAAGTTTCGAGTCGCAACCTGCAGCTGCACCTCATCCACCTCCTGGATTCTCAGCGAGGTCGTCCGGTCCGTGGACTATCACAAACTCCACAGATACGGCTGATCTTGCATTCTTCAATCAGCCAACAGGCGTTGGACATCCCACGCACGGCGTCAATTATCTGGTGTGGTATGGGCAGACGTCATCAAGTTCGATCACTTTCGCATTTTCGACGACCGTGATCGCTTTTGGGATCAACATCGTTGACTACGGTTACCCGTCCCATTCAACTCCATTGACATTCTCGACGGATACCGGTGACACAGGCGTCGCTGCCACAGCTCCAGCAGGCAGCGACAATGAACAGTTCTTTGGCGTCGTCAGTGCTCCTTTTAATTCGGTAACCTTTACTCGTACCGAGTTAGCGGATGGCGTCGTCTTCGACGAGATGTACTACGATCTCTTTGCTGTGCCTGAGCCTGGGGCGACTTTTCTTGCAGGGGTAGCGACTGTTGGCCTCGTCGCCCTCCGTCGCCGCAAGTAATCCCGCCGCGCTGCCCCTGCGGCGGGAGACGCTTACCATCCGCCAGGGGGACGTAATCGGCGCCGAACCGGCACGTTTGGCCAATCCAAACAAATACAGCTGGTGTGGCGGAGGGTTCGTGCCACACTCGACTTGTTGCTTCCGGGCGGCGCCGAGGAGTTGTTGTTCGACCCTTCAGCTCCAAAGCCCGCCCGGTACTTCGTGTGATTAACCCGGCGACTGGTCCACCCGAACGGGGCATCGCGATCGTCCAGCGTCGGCGTTAGCTTGTGACATGCGGGAGCCCGCCCTATCCCCGGGCAACCGTATGGAATGCCACGCCGGCCCACTTCTGTCTGCCACAATCAGGACCGGCGTGGCTGTTTCAACTCGGCTCAAGCCGCACTTGCCCCCGCGGCCTCGATCGAGAACTAGCCTTCGCAGAAATCAACGCAGCACAACTCAGGCACGGTCCATCGAGCGGCCCGCGGCAAACGATACCGCCGCTCTCTCGACGTCCAGGTCGCCCGAACTTCTGCACATCTCTCGGCAATCACTTCCGGCGTCGGGTCGACCACAGGATTCGCAAACCGCTTGATCGACGCTTGGCGATAACGCTCGCGTTGTTCGGGGGTTCTCATACGGCACCCCCTTTCTGAATCGCCACGGCGATGGCTTCGGCTTCATTGGCAAAGTCTCGGGCGAGAAGCCGCGTGCATTCAACGTGGCCGTGAACGACGCGCGACGACCGGCTGTAGAAGTGGTCAATCCGTCGGCGTAGCTTCAGTGTGATCTCGCCGGCGGCGTGCATCCGCAGCAAGATCATCGGGACGCCGCGAAGGTCAGCGGGGATTACTCCCTGAGGAAGCTTGGCGACAGCCTTCCGGTAGTAGTCGACGACGATTAACTCGATGCGGAGCCGTGTGGCTGCGATCGCTGGCTGATAGAACCCTTGCCGAATCATCAAGTCGATGCTCCGGTGCAGGTCGGTGTTGCACAGCGGGCAAGGCAGCTGGCTTAGATGCTTACGCCGATGCAGCTTGTTAGAGATTGTCTCAGGGATGGAGAAGAGACGGGCAACGGGGCGCGCGATCGTCCCCACGAAGAGAGCCGTGGACATGGGAAACCTTTCCCGACCAGCCAGAGTGGCGTGGTCTCAGAATAACAACGCTTGGCAGAGGTGGCGATGTGAGGCGGGTGAGACCGCCCGCAGGTCGTTGCCTTCCTGCGCACCCTCTCTGCCAAGCGTTCTTGTTTCTCACCATTTCACAATTTCCTCACTGCGTATCGCGGATTCTCAGGCCCGCGATTGAAGTTGAGGAAAAGTTTTCCCCGACTTCAGCTTTCACGCTGGTCATTGTGCCGGAACCGCCCCACGAATCAATAGCAGCACCGGAAGATTTGTAAGGTGGCGAATCCCGAC
>PNKX01000014.1 GCA_013822725.1 Pirellula sp. | reverse complement strand
CCCCCCCCAAGTCTTCGCCTATCTTCGCTAATTTGCGACCACGGCGCTAGAGGGATTGGGGCGGCGCTCTAGTCTGAGTTCTCGCTTCCTTACGAGACTTCGACGAGGCTTACCTCGACCGAAAACGAGCCGAGTTCCGATTCGAACGGAATCCCGATCGGCACCGCCCCCGACGGGAACGAGACGGTGTGGTTCTTGCCGGCGATGACGCTCGGCAGGCTAATGCTCATGTTCAGCTCTTCGAGCCGCGTCTTGGCGCCGCCGGCGATCATGTTCGCCAGCTCGCCCACGGCGTCGATCACTTCCGGCGTGAGGCCCTCAGGCTTCTCGCCCAGCAACTTGTCGGTCACGTTGATAGCGAAGTCGGAGTTCATGCCGATCAACACGGTTCCCTTCGCTTTGCCCGAGAGGCCGATGATGCCGCTGATTTCGTGCGACAGCGTCATCCCCTGCCGCAGGTAGAGGGCGCCGCGCTTAAGATCGGTGTTGAGCATCGTCCGGAAGACGGCCGAGGTGGCGTCGAGGAACGGATTGACGAACTCGACTTTGATCGGCTGATAGGACATAAGGTTTGCACGACTGCGCGCTTCGGGCGAACGGTCGCGACTTCCCTGTGAGTTGGTTTGGAATTCAAAGTTTTTCGGCAGCGAACGCGGCGGGCACGCCATCAGAAACAATAGGTCGTCCCGTCTGCAACGCCACTCCCAACGACTAGCGAGCCACAACCGGCACAATTGGCACGACCGACTTGCGATGCCCCGGCAACTGACCGACGCGCACCACGATCGCCTCCGGCATGTGGTCGAGCGAAGTCTGCAAGTCGACGTTTCCTTCCACAAAGGCGACTTTGTTCATGCCGTAGACGTCGGACGATTCTTCGTCCTGGCCGAGCACGAACCCGCCGGCGGCGCGAATCGCTCCGCATCCGTCAGCGCCGTCGCGACCCATGCCGGTCATGATGACGCCGACGCAGCGATTGCCGTAAACCGCAGCCACGCTGGACATCATCACGTCGACCGAGGGCTTATGTCCGCTGACGAAATCGCCGTCGCGGACTTCGATGACGCCTAGTTCTGCGCGGCGACGAACAGTCAGCTGCTTGCCGCCCGGCGCCACATAGACGCAATTCGGTTGCAGCGCGTCGCCATCCTCAGCCTCTTTCACGGTGAGGCTGGAAACGGAGTTGAGCCTGGCGGCGAATGGACCCGTAAACATTTCGGGCATGTGCTGCACGACGACGATCGGCGGCAACGGCGGCGCCAGCGCGGCGAATAGCCGCGCGAGCGCCGGCGGACCGCCGGTGGAAATGCCGATCGCCACGCAACCCGACGCGTAGCGGGCGAGAGCGCCGTCATCGACGCGGACGATCGGCGCCTGGCGTCGCTCGGCGCGAACCTTTCGCATCTGCAACACATGGGAGACGTCGACCCCCGCCATGTTGCGAATTTTCATGGGGAGCTCTTCGCCAAATGATTGCCGCATCGCCGCGAGGCCTGTGGGCTTCGCGACGTAGTCCATCGCCCCGCGCTGCAACGCCTGGACCGCCGATTCGGCGGCGCGTTGCGTCAACGCGCTGACGACGATGACCGGCGTCGGCCGCCGGGAGAGAATGTCATCGAGCGTCGCCAGACCGTCCTTGCCCGGCATCTGCAGGTCGAGCGTGACGACGTCGGGCTGCAATTCGCCCAACAGCCGCAGGCCCTCGTCGCCGTTGCACGCCGTGCCGACGATCTCGATGTCGCGCTGAGCCGTGAGCGAGTCGACGATCAACTCTCGCACCAGCGGCGAGTCGTCGATTACCAGAACTCGAATCGGTTTTCGTGACATGGGAGCTTTGGTTCTGTGCGTTGGGGCGCACTGCGTCGTTGCTCGGGGGGGGCGATTGAGTTGGGCTCGCGACTAAATTCCAGGGGCTCACGCCCCTGGCTCGCCGTTACGTTGCACATCAAACTCCGGCCAACTCTGGTTCTCGTTTCGTCGTCGATGCGCCTCCGCTCGCGCTCTTCTTCTCCACAGCCGCAAAGATTAACTTATCGGCCATCTCGACGACGCGATGGAGTTCGGGCTTCGCGATTTGCGCGTCGGCCGAGACCGCCTTCCCTTTCTTCGCATTGTCGGGCGTGAGGATCGACGAATAGAGCAGCACCGGAATCTCCCGCAGCTGCGGATGGTCCTTGATGCGCTTCGTCAGGTGGAATCCGTCGATTTGCGGCATTTCGACGTCGCTGATCATTAGATCCACCGGCGGACGGCCCGGCCGCTGGTCGGCCGACGCCGCCAGCCAGTTCCATGCCTCGGCGCCATTCTCGAAAATGTGGAGGTCTTGATACCCGCTCTGGCGGAGCGTGTTCTCGACCGCTTTGCGCGCCGTGGCCGAGTCGTCGGCGATCGCAATCCGCTGCACGCCGCGCTCGACGCCGAGCTCATTGGCGATCGAATCCCCCTTCGGCTCGCCGAGCGCCACTTGGTCGGCGATCATTTCGAAGTCGAGCATCAAAATCAACCGGCCATCGATCTGGCTGACAGCCGTCACCGGCGCCTTCGACTGCGCGATGATCGTGGGGGCCGCCATCACATGCGTCCAGCTGATGCGGTGAATCCGCTCGACCACGTCGACCATGAAGCCGATTTGATGCTGGTTGAATTCGGTGAGGATCACCACCGCCTCTTCGGGCGGACACGACGGCGGCTCATCAAGGTGCCGGTGGAGCGATAGGCAGGGGATCACCGAGTCGCGCAAGCGGAAGCAGCCGCAGATCGACGGATGCGAGTCGGGCAGAGCGGTCACCGGCGGCGACGTGAGGACCTCGCGCACCTTGGCGACGTTGATCCCCAGCGTGAAGCCGCCCACGCGGAAGACCAGCACCTCGACTTCGTTCGTGCCGCTTTGCAGCAAGATCGCGTTTTCGGAAGGTAGGGAGTTGGACCAGTTCATGTGGTTCCTCCGGCGGCGACCGCCGTTTCGTGCAGGACGATCGGCTCGTCGCCGAACAGGATCGACAGCGCCCGCTGGGCGCGTCGCTTGTCGAATGGTTTCACAATGAAGTCGGCGGCGCCGAGTTTGACCGCTTCTTGCAGTACGTCAGTCTGATCGATCGCGCTGACGACCAGCACTTTGGCTTGCGGATCGAACTCGCGCACGCCGCGCAAGGCGTGCAGGCCGTCGTACTCGGGCATCACCAGGTCGAGCGTCATCGCGTCGGGACGGAGTTCGCGGTACTTCTCGATCGCCTGCTGGCCGTTGACGGCTTCGCCGACGACGTTCCAACCCGCTTCGGCCGCCAGATCCTTGATCATCTCGCGGACGATCATCGAATCGTCGGTCACCAGCAATGTATGGCTCATGGTATCGTTCCTAGGTTTTCCGAGGCGGGAGGCTCTACAGCGTGACGCTGGGTTCGCCCGCAGATTCCACGACGACCTTGAAGGCGTCGCATTCAAAGGTGATGCGGCGCCCCTTGGAGCCGCCGAGATGTTCCGCCACGATCCGCACGTTCGCCGCCGCCAGCGTTTGCCGCGTGGCGTCGATGTTTTGTTGTCCGATCTGAAACGGGCCGTTCGTGGCGAACATCGTCGCCCCGCCGGTCAGTTTGCACGTCAGCTTGCGCGGGTCGGCGCCGCGCGAGCGAAGTTCGTTAATCATCCAGACGATCGCCGTATCGACGAACTTCCCCGGCGTCCCCGGTCGGCCGGCCGAGGTCGGCAAAACGATGTGCGCGAGGGCGCCAAGCTTTTTCTTTTCGTCGAAGATAGCGACGCCGACGCACGAGCCGAGCACCGCGCTCGCCCGCTCGTCGCCGGTCAGCACGGCAATCTGGCCCATGCCGACCGTCGTTTCTGCGCGACGGGTGGTTAGCGTTGCGGTCATTGGAGGCGTCTCAGCGATATCAGTCTTAAAAGCCACCGGCTCTGCCGGTGGACGAACTTCAAATGGCTATTCGTTGATTGGGGCGTCCACCGGCGGAGCCGGTGGCTTTTATTTCAACTCGGTCGTCGTAACGCTTACAATGTCGCCGCCGTGTCGCGGAGCAACTGCAACAGTTCAGGCGACGGCACGAAAATCAAATTCCACTCCACTCGTTTGCCGAGCCGCGAAAATCGCGTCCGGCAGAGTAGGACGCGGTCTTCGGTGAGGGCTTGCGTCATCACCGCTTGCTCGACGACGCTCATCGCGTAGTCTTCGGTCACTAGCGGCGGCGACGGCCAGAATCGGCGGCCGGTCAGCGCCGTGATTGCATTCAGGTAGGCCGAGCTGAGGATGTTGCCCGTCTCTTGCAGGGCGGAGGTTTCTAATTCGCCCCACTCTTGGTCGAGTTCGACGTCGCGATTGAGAAGCGAGCCGATCAGGCGGCAAGCATTCTCGCGATCAAACGTGAGAATCAGCTGCCCCCCCATGGCGCCGCCGACAGCCAGCATGACCATCGTTGAAAGTTCGTCAGTCAGGTCGAGCGCCTCGGCCACCTCCTCAACGGCGACTTCACGGACTTCGTCGAGCGCGAGCGAGACCTCGCCGTTTGTCCAGGCGCTCATCGCCGACGAAGCGTTCTCGATGGCGGGGGCGAAAATCAGCTCCCACGCGGTTCTGACGTTGGTTAATGCGTTTGAAGTCACTTCCCATGCTCCTAAAGTTGTCTCGCTCGCCCGGCAGCCGTTCAGACCGCGAAGACTTCTTCCGACTCCACCGCCCGCGGTCCCTGTTGCGACATCGTCAGCAAGCTGCCGACGTCGAGAATCAACGACACCCGCCCGTCGCCCAAAATGCTCGCTCCCGCGACGCCGCCGACGTTCTGGAAGTTCTCTTCCAGCGACTTGATCACCACGTCTTGTTCGCCGAGCAGCGCGTCGACGCGCAACCCTAGCTCGCTCCCCTCGACGCCGACGATCACCAGCGTTTGATCGTCGCTCGGTGCGGAATCCCGCTCGAAGGTTTGATTCCAGGTGAAGACGTCGTTCAGTTCGATCACCGACACGACCCGGTCGCGCACCCGCGCCGTTCGCTGGCCGTGGACGGTACCGACTTCGCTGTTGGGGATCCGCACGATCTCGACGACCGACTCGACGGGGATCGCGAAAACATCGCCTTCAATCACGATGAGAAGACTTGGCAGGATCGCCATCGTCAGCGGCAGTTTGATCTCGAACGTCGTCCCTTGCCCCGGCTCGCTCCGAAGTTCGATGGCGCCGTTGATCTGTTCAACCTTCGACTGGACGATGTCCATCCCCATCCCGCGACCGGAGACTTCCGTCACTTTCTCGGCGGTGCTGAACCCTGGCTGCCAGATCAGTTGGTAAATCTGCTGCGGCGTCATCCGTTCGGCGTCGCTCTCTTTGACGATTCCTTTCGAGATTGCCTTGGCGAGAATGCGGTCGGCGTCGAGGCCCTTTCCGTCATCGGTGATCTGAATGACGATCCGATTGCCGCGATGGAACGCATTGAGCGTGATCGTACCTTGCGGATTCTTGCCCGCGGCGATCCGCTCCTCAGGACTCTCGATGCCATGGTCGGCCGAGTTGCGAATGAGGTGAATCAACGGATCGCCGAGTTCGTCGATCATCCGCTTGTCGAGTTCCGTCGACTCGCCGACGATCACCAGTTCAATCTGCTTGTTACTGGTGCGCGTCAGGTCCCGCACGACGCGCTTGAATCGCATGAACAGCGGACCGATCGGCACCATCCGCGTGTCCATCACGGTGTTCTGAATGCCGTCAGAGACGCGATCGAGTTGGTGGACCGCCTCGGAGAGATCGTTGAGCGCCGTCCGCATGTGGGTCATTTGGCCCAGGTCGTGCTGCAGCGATTCCAAGTCGTCACGCATCTGGGCGGCGATCATCCGCAGTTCGTCCATTTCGGGCGACGACTGCGAACCAAAGTATTCGTCCATGCCGACCGTGAGCCGTGAAGCGCAACGCTGGGCGGAAGCGACAGTGTTGAGCGTTGATTTAATAGCCGAGAAGCCCTTGAGCTTGGCTCCGATCTGACCGAATCGAGCGCGGTTGATCACCAACTGCCCGGCGAGGTTCATCAATTGGTCAAGCCGATCGATGTCGACCCTCAGCGTTTCAGCCGGCTTTGATTTACCCCCCGCACGCGCTTCGCCTTCGTTGGCTCCGTCGCCGCTCTCTGTGGAGGAGGGCTTCGAGGGGGTCAAATCTCGCGAAGTGACCACCGTCTGTTCGCTGGTCCGCTCGGTCTCGACAGCGAACGCGGTCGTCTCGCAGGCCGTCGCGAGATTGATCACTGCCGCGAGCTTCACTTCGGCCACGCCGTCGACAGTGAGCGTCCGCCGCATTTGATCGAGCGACTCTTCGGTCGAGAGACCGAAGGTCAGGCACGATACGCCGCTCAGGCGAACCATCTCCGATTCGTCGGGCTGGCAGTAGCAGAACGAACCATGCTGGCGCAGCCGGTCGACGAGCAGAATCGCCTTCAGTTCGCTGAGAGGCAACTCGCTCTCGAACGTGACATGTCCGACGAAGCCCTGGCCGTTGCGCGGAAACGCCGCGCGAGCCAGCGGCAAGTGGGCATCGCCGCAGTGAGTGCACGGCGCCAGCTTGAGTTCGCTTCCCGCCGCACCGGCGCGCAGTAATTGGCGATACGCGTCGCTCAGCACGTCGCAAGCAATCCCTGTCCGCAGCCCGCCAGTGAAGCTCCGAATCGCATCGGCGCACCGTAGCATCGCGTCGACTGATTCGCCCGGCACGGGCCGCTGCTGCCGCCGGCATTCTTGCACCAGGTCTTCCATCCGATGCGCGAGCCGCGCGACGCGGTGGAGGCCGATCGACGCCGCGGATCCTTTGATTCGATGGCAGTTCACGAGCAGCGATTCATTGGCGCTGACGTCGGGGCTGGCGACCAGCGTCTCCGACAGATCGTCGAGCGTCATCTCGCTTTCATCGAGAAAGATCGCCAGGTATTTCGGCGGCACGTCTTCGTCGTCGCGCACGTCGGCGAGCGGGTCGTCGTTCGCGTCGACGACTGGCAGCGTCGCCACCGGGACGGCTGCGGCTTCCACAGCGACCGACGGCGTCGGAGTTTCGGCCACGGCCGGAGCCGACGCCTCCGCCATCCCTTGAGCAAACCGCCGCGCGATCTCTTCAGCCGACGCTTGTTGCTTGAGTACCCCCTCGCGAGCCAGCATTCGCTCGATCGCTTCGATCACTTCTTGCGAATCGCCGGCGTCTTCTTCCTCGGCACGTAGCGCGTCGATCATTGCCTCGAGTCGATCGACCGCCTTGAAGAAGACGTCGACTGTTTCGGCCGTGATCGTCAATTCGAGATTTCGCGCCGCATCGAGCAGATTCTCCATGCGGTGCGTTAGCCCGTTGACGTTGTCAAGCCGCAGCATGCCCGACAGTCCCTTGAGACTGTGGGCGGCGCGGAACATTTCGTTCAAGAGGTCAGGGCAGGGGTGCGACGGCCGAGTCTCGTCGGGGAGCTGCGTGAACTCATCCAGCTGTAATAGCCGCGCGTTAAGCGCCTGCAACAACTCCGTCGACTCGTCGAGGAAGTCGCCGAGGATGTCGTCCATCAGTTGGTCGTTGTTGCTCATAACGTTTGCCGTTCTTGTCGTGAGTTGACGAGGCGTGGTTTACTTGCCGCCCGGCCAGCGATGGAGCCAGCCTTGCGTCGACTCGAACTCCCCAACCAAATCCGACACTCCTTCGGCGGCCCCGGTGATCAGGTAGCCGCCCGGTCGCAGCACTCGTTTGATTTGCGTCAGCACCCGCTTCTTCGACGCCGCGTCGAAGTAAATCAGCACGTTCTTGAGCACCACGAGGTCAAACGGCTGTTCTGCGAGCGGCTCAAGCAGATTGTGCGGCTTGAATTTCAGCAGCTTGCGATAGTCCGATTTGAGTGAGGCGCAAGCGCCGTCTGTTCCCTTGTCGAAGAAGCGTTGGCGATAGGCTTTCGGCACGAGCCGCATAGCGCGTTCCCTGAAGGCTCCCTGCTGCGCCTGGGCGACTGCCCCGGCGCCGACGTCGGTGCCAACGATCTCAACTTGCCAGGCCGGCATTGCCGGCAAGCGATCGGCCAGACAACAGGCGATCGTCGTCGCCTCGTCGCCCGTGCTGCACGCCGCCGACCAGACGCGAAGCTTGGCCTGTCGTTTGCCGGCCTTCTGCTCAGCCACGATCTCTGGCACAAACTTGTCGCGCAGCCAATCCCAATGGATCTGGTCGCGGAACAAGTAAGTCTCGTGCGTCGTTACTTCTTGCAAGAATGCTTCCCACTCAGGATCGCTCGCCGCGGCATTCTTCAACAACTTGTAGTAGTCGTCATACGTCGCGAGCCCGGTGGCCCGCAGCCGTCGTCGCAGGCGATTCGACAGCAGCGTCGTCTTCTGCGGCGAGATCGTGACGCCAATTTTTTCGTAGATCAGCTTGGCGTAGCCATCGAGTTGCTTCGGCGTGACGTCGACGATGGTCGACGCCGATCCGACGGCGGGAGTGACGGGAGTCGAAAGCATTTCCAGTTCCTTTGCAGCCCCGGGCTCAGCCCGAGGGTCGCGTCGCGTTGCGATCAAGGTTTGCGGCACTTCAACCCCCGGGCGGAGCCCAGGGCTGAAAGAGAAGGCCGCCGCCTCGCTGGCGAGGCGGCGGCTCCCCGTATCGTCAAACTAGGCGTTCACCTTGAAACCCGACACCAGCTCACGGAGCGACGCCGCTTGGGCGCCGAGCTCTTCGCTGCTGGAGGCCATCTCTTCGCTGCCGGCGGCCGATTGCTCGGTCACTTGCGAGATCTGCTGAATCGCCTTCGACACCTCGACCGCGCTCTGGGCCTGCTCAACGGCAGCCGTGGCAATCTCGGTAATCTTCTTCGCAGTCGATTCGGCGCTGTCGATGATCTTCGCCAAGGCTTCGCCAGTCTGAGCGCTCAGCGTGGCGCCTTCGCTCACCCGTTGGGTCGATTCCTTGATCAACGCCGAAATCTCCTTGGCGGCTTCGCTCGAACGCTCGGCCAGCTTCCGGACTTCGTCGGCAACGACCGCGAAGCCAAGCCCATGCTCGCCAGCACGGGCCGCTTCGATGGCGGCGTTCAGGGCGAGCAAATTCGTTTGGCTCGCAATCTCCGAGATCACCTGAATGATCTCCGAGATCTGCGTCGACGAAGTCTTGATCCGCTCCATCGCTTCGACGCTCTTGCGAACCGCGGCCCCGCCGTCGCCGGCGAGCGAGCTCGTCTGCTGAGCGACGCTGCTGGCGCCGTTGGCGTTTTCCTTCACCGCTTCAATGCTGCGGGTCAGTTCTTCGATCGTCGCGCTCATCTCCTCGACCGAAGCGCTCTGCGTTTGGGCGCCGTGAGCCAGTGTCTGAGCACTCTCCGACACGACGCGAGCGCCTTCAGTGAACTGGGCGGCGCCTTCGACCACTTGCATGATCACCGCGCGGAGGTCGGTCATCATCTTCCGCAGTCCGTTAGCCAGTTCGCCGACGGCGTCGTTGCCATCCACCGACAGCGGCTTCGTCAGGTCGCCGGCGGCCGCGGCGTTCACCACGCCGAGAATCTCGTCGACCTTGCGGCGGAGCTCAGCCTGGGCCAAACGATCGCGTTCCTCTTGTTCCTTCTGCGCTTCCTGCAGGCGAATCTGTTCGGTGATGTCCGAGGCGTACTTCACCACCTTGTACGGCTTGCCGTTCACGTCGAGCAGCGAGCTGTAGCGGGCTTGAATCCAAACTTCTTTGCCACCCTTCCCGAACCGCTTGTATTGGCCGGCGTCCGACTCGCCGCGGTTGAGCTTTTCCCAGAATTGGGAGTATTCAATCGACCGCGCGTAGGTCGGGTCGACGAACATCCGGTGATGCTTTCCTTTGATTTCGTCGAGGCTGTAGCCCACCGTCTTCAGGAAGTTCTCGTTCGCCGTCACGATCGTGCCGTCGAGTTGGAATTCGATGACCGCTTGAGCCGCGCTGATCGCCGCTATCTGGTTGGTGTAGTCGAGGCTCCGCTCTTCCATGGCGAGCTTTTCGGTCACGACTTCCCACGTCACCATCGGGCCAAGGTATTCGCCGGCGTCGTCGTAAATCGGCGATACGAGCAGGTCAGCCTTCTCCGGGCCAATCGAGATGATGGCACGGTGCGGCAGGTTGCGGTCCGAGCTCAATATCCGGCGCTGATACTCCGGCTGCTTGTGAAAGACGTCGACCGATTGGCCAACGACTTCCTCCGCCCGCACCGGCAAGTATTTTTCGATCGTCTTGAGCGTCTTCAAGCTCGCCGGGTTGGCGTAAATGATCTTCAGATCGCGATCGGCCAGCAGAATGTTGATCGGCGAGTTCTCGGCCATCGCGCGGTTGACCGTCAACTCGGCGCGCAACGTTTCGATCTCGCTCGACGCGGCGCCTTTGCTCGACTTCGAGGCGACCGGCTTGCCGTTGCGGGGGGCTTTCACTGTAGCGACCATGGAAATTCCTTTAGTTGGGGATTGGTTTTTTGTAATGAGCCCCGGAGGGGCGAAAGTCATTAGCCAGGGGCGTCAGCCCCTGGTGATGGACGTCGTGTTGCTCTTGAGCCCCGCGAGGGGCGACAGTGCGTGTAACTTCAATATCTCTGTCGCCCCTCCGGGGCTTCGATTCCGCCTCTCCCTGGCGACCAGGGGCTTACGCCCCTGGCTATTTTCTTCCGCCCCTTCGGGGCTTATAGACGCATTGGGTCCTCACGCGTCTATTAGCGCGGTTACGCCACCATTTGTGTCGCTGCCGATACGTCCGACAGCAACCGATCGACGTCGAGCAGAATCAGCAGCCGCTTCTCGAGCTTCGCGAGTCCTGTGAGATAGTCGCGGCCCAACCCCGAGACAGTCGGCGGCGGCGGAGCCAACTGCTCCTTGGAAATCCTCAAGACTTCGCTCACCGCATCGACGATGATGCCCGTCGTTTTGCCGCCGACGTTCATCACCATGATGCGGGTTTCGTCGGTGGCCGGCTCTTCCGGCATCCCGAACCGCAACCGCAGGTCAACGATCGGAATTACCGTACTCCGCAAATTGATCAGCCCCTTGATGTAGGGCGACGTTTGCGGCACCCGCGTGATTTCCCCGACCAGGATGATTTCCTGGACTTTGGTGATCTCGATGCCGTACTCCTCGTTCGCCAGCCGAAAGCTGACGACCTGAATGGTGCCGGCGTCGGCTTGCCGTTGGCTTTGCGGCGCCAACTTCACCTCGCTGTTCGACATGTTTCGCCCCCGTAAGTGGATGGCCGCAGCCCTGTATTGTTTGGAATCTGCCGCCGGACCGTGCGTACGCTCGCCATTGCGTCCTCAAGGGAAGCGACAAGCGAACTTCGCCTGCGGAAAACTGGATGCGGCGCGTCCGCATTCCCGTTTGCCTGACCAAACATAGGGCTAACTTGCAACCAGATTTCCGATTGCAGGAGCGTGAGGAGATTTTGTGGAAACCCGCTCGATGAAGCGCGCCGTTCCGGGCGAAGGTTGGTGTGCCGATGAGCACAACGGCGCAATGCCGCAGGCGTTGAGCCGCGTAAACGTGCAATGGGGACGGGATGGCGCACGCGCCAACTCATTTCCCTTCGCAAATGGGAAGGCTTCGAGCACTAATGCTGACTATCTATTCAGGCGGTCCGCCGCCTCAATGCACAGCCGCTCCCGTTGTTTTCGCCGTCGTGTGAATCCACTACGGCTATTCGCCAGCTGCTCAAAATGGCATCGGCTTCGCCGCCGGCGCCCGTATCCCATACGAGGGCGACTTTTCGCGGCGCGGCGTCGGTCGTCCACCCGTGCCTCACGCTTTCACGCGCGAGAAACTGTTCGCCGATAATTCCGACCGCCCCCAACGCAATAATCGCTGGACTTTTCCGCCAACCATGCGATCATCGAGCTTCGACGACTCCCCTGGTCTGACTTGGTGCTTTGGCGTCATTGAAAATGAGAATGTGACGAAGCACTCGTTCGGCCGGCGGCTTTTCTCCAAAATCCCTCCAGATGCACCGACTTGTAGCGATACTATGTCTGTCGAATCCTTTGTTTTTATCGTCGACGACGATCCCGCCTTCGCCGAGTCGCTTTCCACGCTCATCACGTCCATGGGCGCCAGGACGAAAACCTTTACCTCGGCCGACGACTACCTGGATCAGTTCGATCCCCAAGTCCCCGGGTGCCTGATTCTCGACGTCCGCATGCAACGAACCAGCGGGTTGGTCCTGCAGGAGCAGCTTTCCAAGCTCCCGTTGAGCCCGGCGATCATCATCATGACGGGACATGCCGAGGTTCCGACCGCCCTGCGGGCGATGCGGATGGGTGCCGTCGACTTTCTCCAGAAGACCTTCTCAGAGACGGAGCTCTTCGAGGCGGTGCAACGCGCCCTGACCCAAGACGCGCGCACCCGCCACGAGTACTACAGGAAGGAAGCGATCGAACGCCGTTTTTCTCAGTTGACCCCTCCCGAGCGGTCGGTCCTCAACCAGGTGCTCCAGGGCGAGGCGAATAAGTCGATTGCGGCCAGTCTCGGTGTGAGCCGACGGACCGTCGAGGATCGGCGCGCTCGCATCATGCAAAAGCTGGAAGTTGAGTCGCTCGCCGACCTGGTCCGCGTCTCGATGGAAGCCGGCGTTCAGACCTGACCTCCGACTGCCCCCCCGGCAGTGGGCCCCCGAGCAGCCGTGCATCTCGTCAATACCAGCCGGCGGCGTCACTCTCTTGGCAACCTGCGGACGCCTCGTTGCACTCTCCCGCAAGTGGAAAAACACGCCTCTCCCGTGGTGTTGTCAATACAAGAGGCTTGGCCTGCTGGCTACGATAGCCGTGGGACGTGCGGCGTTGCCGCCCGTTGCTTCCCGAGCAGCTACTGCCGTAACGGCATCGATCGAGAGCGTAGGACGCGTTGGTGGATCTGCATCCCGTCGTTTACATCATCGACAACGACCCCGCGTCGCGCGAATCGCTGGTCAATATGGTCGCCGCGATGGGGTTCGCTCCCGTCGCATTCCATTCGCTCGACGAGTACGTCGCAACCCTCGACGCCAGCCGGCATGGGTGCGTGATCTTGTCGCTCCACGCCCCTGCCGCTGCGGGGCTCGATGCTCTCGAAGCGCTAACATTGCTCCCCATCCCGATGCCCATCATCGTGGTGACGGATTGCAACGCCGTGCCGCCCGCCGTCCGCGCGATGCAGCTCGGCGTCGAAGCCTACCTGCAGAAACACTGCTTCTCAGAAACGACTCTGTGGGAGTCAGTTCATGCCGCCTTCGCTCGCGACGCCGTCCAGCGGGCCGCGTATCATCGACGCCAAGAACTCATCGCGCGGCTCCATGAGCTCAGCCCGCGCGAACGTCAAGTTCTCGAAATGCTGGTTCAAGGGTGCGACCATCGGCAGATCTCCGACGACCTCAACGTCAGCCGCCGCACCGTCGAAAACCGCCGCGCGCGAATCATGCAGAAGTTCGGCGCCGACACGTTCCCGCAACTGATCGCGATCGCGATCGAACTCGGCCTGCCCTCTACAACCTCAGGGTCCGCCGGGGGGTAGGTTACCAGCAGGTGTGCGTCGTCCCTCGATGCGCTAAACCCGGCGGAACCGGAGGGTTGAAAGGTCGGCGACAGGTCAGAGGGCAACGCCGCACAAATTCACTCGAATCCCCAACTCCAGCGCCATCGCAGCCTTCGCGGCCAGCGTCCGATCCGCCGCCGCAGCGTCGTCACCGTAAACGACTTGAATGTGATTCGACTGATGCTTCGCCATCAGTTGGTCACGACTCACGCCATGAAGTTGGGCGTGCATGATCGGCCACTGGTAGGTCGTCGCCTGCCAGCGGCGCTCGGTCTCCTCGGCGGGCAACTCGACCACCGTGCCGCGGCCGAGATCCATGTGCAGGGCGTCGTCGGCCACGTAGATCCGCGACCAGACGATCTCGCCCGGTCGAGAAACGCCGCGCAAAGTGCTGCCGCCGCTGGGGAAATACATCGCCGGCTGGCGGAACCCTTCGGCCCCGGCCCACCCGCCGATAAAGTGCGCCGGCGGCGCCGCTCCGCTGATGAGCAGTACCCAGACGTAACCGTCGACCGTCCCGCTGCGATCAACGTCTCCCCATCGAATGTCGTGGAGCGTGCTTTCCACCGGCTGACCCAGTGCTCGCTGAACGCGGTAGGTGATCAGTCCGTCGAGGCCGGCGCACTCATCGACTTCATTGAAGTGAACGACCGGTTCGCCGGCGAATAGTTCGCGGCTGCCGTCGCGACTGCGAACCGGCGGGCGATCGGTGTTGTTGAGCGTCCCTTCGACCAGATCGCTCGCAGGCAGAAGATCTTTGAGCCCCTGCTGATACTGGATGCCGATGAGGCTGCAGCCGAAGTCGTCGGCGAGTCGGACCGCGGCGACATACATCCGGCACTGGCGGAAGACTTGCTCCTGGGTTAATTCGGAGGCCCCGTCGACGCCGAAATGGAACCGCATGCCACGCTCGCGGAGCCAGTCGTAGACCGCCTTCGCGTCGACGGGAGGGACTTGGATGGACTCGTAGTAGAGTGCCGATTGGCTGAGCCGTTCCTTGAACACGCCGGTTCGGTGCAACAGATGGTCGGGAATGATCGCGTTAAACATTCCCATGCACCCCTCGTCGAACACCCCCATAATCGCCTTGTCGCGGCGCAGTTCCTCCGCCAGCCGGCGCCCCGTCTCGGCGGCGTCGCCCTTCAGCGACCCCGCTGGCAGTGTGTACACGTGCTCCAGTTGGTGCGCGCATGCTCCAGTCTCCAGCCACGACTTCAGCCGACTTGTGAAATAGTCGTCACTAAACTCCTCGCTCCAGAGCGTCGAGTAGTCGACCCCCGCTTTGGTTAGCGAAGCGTTCAGGTTCAGCATACCGACCAGCCCGGGCCACTGCCCCGACCAGTTCGCAACGGTAAGAATCGGCCCGCGATGCGTCGTCAATCCCGCGAGAACGTGATGCGAATACTGCCACACTGCTTCGGCGACGATGATCGGCGCGTCGGGCGGAATCGAACGAAAGGTCTCCATCCCTTCGCGTTGGCTGGCGAGGAAGCCGTGTCGCTCCGCTTCCTTGTAGGGATGAGCCCTGCGGAGCGAATAGCCGAGCGACGCCACCGCCGCGGCAAGCCGCTCCTCCATCTCGCGCTGGGCAGCCCAGCAGTTCTGATTGGCGGAAAGTCGTTGGTCGCCGCTGGCCAGCAGCAGCACGTCGCGAGAAGCCATATTGATTGTCGCCGAGGAGAAGAAATGTGCTAAGACCGCACATTGTAGCGACTGGCGACGGCGCTGCCACGGAGGAGCGCGGGCTGACAGCGACTTCCGGCCCCACCTTCCTGCACCGAACCGCAACGTCAAAGACGCCGCGATTTAAGCGCCGCTGAGCTCACCGGCGTCGCACGCCGTAACGCTCTGGCCGTCGTCGAGCAACAATCGCCCGTCGTCATCGACGCCGACGATAACGCCGTTGATCTCGCCTCGCGGGGAAAGCCATGTCCGCTTGCTTCCGACGTATGCGAGCGATTCGCGCAGTTCGTCGAGGAGCGATGGTCGCCCAGCAGGGGCTGCGCCAGCGAAACCGCGCGCCTCGAGTTGTTCCAGCGCGGCCGCCGCTTCCGCGCTGACGAGTTCGATCACGTCGTCCACTGCGATCACACGGCCGGCGGCGTTCGACAACGTCGTCGCGCGTTGCCGTAGTTTCTCGCCGCCGATCGGTTCATCCAACAATGATTGATCAAAGGCGACGTTGACGCCAATGCCGACGTAGATGATGTTCCCGTTCGAAACGCTGCCCAGCGACTGCTCGCACAGAATGCCGACGACCTTGGCGTCGTCGATGAGCAGGTCGTTCGGCCACTTGATGAGCGGCCGCGGGGCGAACCCAGTCGCCTCGGCCGGCATGCCGCGGGTGAGTAGCTCGACAAGCGCCCGTCGCACGCCAACGACAGCCGCCAACGACGCGGCGCGATAGGCCGCCGGCGCCAACCGCATCGGCCAAGCGATCGTCAACCACGCGCCGCCGCGGGGGCTGACCCATTGGCGACCCAGGCGACCTCGTCCCGCGGTTTGCTCCGCCGCCGTGACCAGTAGCCGCTCGCCTGGGTACGAGGCGGCAAGCAACCTCGCTTGGGTATTCGTCGAATCAGTTAGCTCGAAGTGAATGCGTCGCATGGCGTGCGACAGCATAACCGACTGGCATCGTTATTCACACCGATCTCCCAACGTCTGGCCGTTATCTAAGCGATTGCACGACAACGCAAAAAAGTAAAGCCGCTGAGGAATTGCTTCCTCAGCGGCTAGCGATTTCACTTCGCTTAGAACGCGACTTGAGCGTTACTTGCGGAAACGAGCGATCCCGCAGATCCCGATGGCAAGCAGCATGACGGCTGCTGGTTCGGGAACAGCGCCAATCGCCCCGATGGCAGCGCCGGTTCCAAACTGAGTCTTCCAGATTTCCAGATCGGCGGCGTTGACGTTGCCGTCGTTGTTCGCGTCTCCTTGATTGAGCCCGCCCGTGGCGCCCGAGCCTCGCTGCCAGATCAAAAAATCGGCCCCGTCGACCGTCCCATTGCCGTCGAAGTCGGCGTCATCCGCCGTGACGTTCGTTAGCACGTCAAACGAGAACCCGGCGACACCAGCGTTGCCAAACGAATTTGGTCCCGCCATGGCGCCGATGGCGAAGGTGTCGCCTTCTTGGGCGCCGATAATGTCGAAGAAATGCATATCGACGAAGCGGTCCTTCAGGGTATCAGCGAGCAGGCCGGTGCCGAGCGGCGTGCCGACGGGCGTCGTTCCCTGATACTGTTGAAGATAGACCTGAGCCGGTACAAAGTTCTCGCTATCGCTTCCTCCGGTAATCACGCCGATACGAAACGCTTCCGGCGCATTGGCGCCGACGGTAAAGGCCCAACGGCCTGTAGGCGCCAGGTTCGGGTCGTTGCCGAAAATATCGGTGCCGTCGAGGTAGCCCATCTTTACATATGGGTTCTGCCCAGTGTTGGGCGCCCCGCTGCCGGCATCGGGGTAATTGACGCCATCGAACGTCCAGTGGCGAATGCCGTGCTGCAACACGGGGTCGTCGATCAGCGAAAAGCCCCAGCCGCCAGCCATTCGCGTCGCCAAAGGCTGCGAACTCGACACCCACTCCGGAAGGTCGATGAGGTTCGGATAAAGAGGATTGCTCCCGTCAGGATTGAGATATGCATTACCGCCAATGACATTCGCGTCGGGATAGCTAAAGGTCGTGGCAAACAACGCGTAGCCAGCCGTACCATAGTAGCGGTTGGGAGATTCGGTCGATGCGGCGTAGATATTATGATCGTCGTCACTGCGCCAGTACGAAGTCGTGTATGGAAGCTCCCCGCCTGAATAGTAGCCGTTGTCCAAATTCGCCTGAGAGCCTGCATAGTTTAACGACACCGCACCGGCTGATGACGAGAGCCATGCCGCGCCTAACAGCGACAAAACGCCGCGGATCCAACCATTCCGTCTCGATTTCATAACACACCTCTTCGTAAAAAATGGAGCAACGCTGTTCTGGCTAATTATTTTGAGCTCAATTCAAAGTCATGTTCCATCGCCTATCCTGGTGCGATTTCAATTCCAAGTTGCGACGCTGAGATGTATTTGGGCGGGGATGAATTGTTCGTTGATCGCCGCGCCGCCTGCACCGCCGGCAGCAGCAACGCTCTCATCACGCCGATAATGGCGATAACGACCAACAGTTCCACCAACGTGAAACCAGCCGGAATCGTAAGGCTTGTAAACGCATGCCTGCTCCTTGTTCCAATCCGTTCGTTCTGTTCCTTCTAACTCTCGTTCCGATCTCTGTCGCAAATCATACGGAGAGGCGGCTGGCCCCCAACTTCGCCGCCTCTCCGATTGATCGCCTCTAACATTGCCCCGCACTAACTACCGACGGCGACGCCCGACGGCAAATACCGTTGCCGCCAGCGCCATGCCGGCAGTCGCCGGCTCGGGAACGACGACGTCGAACGCAAATCCAGCGACGCCCGCGCTGCCGCCCCCTTGGCCGCGCACCATGAAGACGAACTGTTCGCCAGCTTGAGCGCCGTTGATTTCGAACACATGCATGTCAACGAACCGGTTGCGCGTAACGGTTCCGGTCGTCACGGGAGCGCCGACTGGAACTCCGCCCGAGCTTTGTTGCATCAACACTTCCGTAGGGGCCCAGATCGTCGAGTCGAGGCCATCTGTCATGACGCTGACGCGGAACTTCGCTGGCGCGCCGGCGCCGACTTCGAAGCCCCACCGTTCAGCCGGCGCTACCGCAGGGTCGTTGCCGGTAATTGTTCCCGTCCCGTCGAGGATGCCCATCTTCACATAGGGCGCCTGGCCGCTCGATGCGGGAGTCTGCGTGTCGCCCCAGTTCCAATCGCGAACGCCATTGGTGAGTTGCGGGTCGTCGATCAGGGAGTAGGCCCAGCCGCCTGCCTTGCGGCTCGACAGAATCTGCGAACTGCTCACAAAGCTCGGCAGGTTGATAATGTTTGGGTAGACCGCGTTGTCGATCGGATTGACGAACGCGTTGCCGCCAGTGGCATTCGCGTTGGGATAATCGAAACGCGTGCCGAAAAGGGCGTAACCTGCCGAGCCGTAGACGTTATTCCCGTCGGCATCCAGCGGTTTAACGTGGTAGTTGCTCCGCCACGGTGCGACGACATAAGGGGTCGAGCCGCCTGGGAAAAGGTTCGTCAGATCATAGTCGCTGCCGACGTAGCTGAGCGAGACGGCGCGAGCTTCGACGCCCCCCATTCCCGCAACGAGCGCCGTCACGGCGAACAAGTACTTTAACACAATCTTCATGAGGTCGGTTCCTGAAGCAAGATGTGGAGAAAAAGAGGTCCGTTGCCGAACGGCTTTCGAGACCAACCAGAAAAACGTCGGGGTGACGCTGTTGATCCCGCGGGGCTGCGACGCAGCGAATGAAGAGGTGCCGCCTCTTTGTTGCTATGACCAGACCCGCTTCTTTGATGATCGATGACGACCGCCGGAAAGTCAATTAAAAATGATGTAATTAAGCGCTGTTAAATTTCTCAAGCTGGTGTGAAAACCATCGACAAATCTAGCGCGTTCCAGGTGAATTATCGCACTCTTCATCACTCAATTTCGCGGTAGCGAGTCGCTAAAAAAGCCGTGACGCCTCGACAAACAGCGTGATGAACGTGAGAAATAAATAGCGAATCAATCGCCTCTCCGAAGTGCGGAACGGTTGGCTTCAGTTGAGAACCGCTCGACGCCAATCCTCGCCGCCGTGGCGAGTACAATGCTCAATTGAAACGCCATCCCGTCGGCCGTTGACTGCTCACTCAGCATCTATCAAGGATCTGCAGCGAATGTTCTGGTCTTTCATGCTCGCCATGCTTCGGCTTTTGAAAGCAACTATTTACGCGTCAGTTTTAGGCGCCCTAGCCGCATCCGTAGCATCGAGCGGACGCGCCGCTGAGCAAGCCAGTAGCGGGCCGATTTCGCCAGCAGCCGAGCTCTCCGCCGCCTCGTTTCGCGTAGAGCCCGGGTACAAAGTCACTCCCGTGGCAAGCGAACCGCTCTTCGCCAACCCGGTCGCCTTCTGCTTCGATCCGCAGGGGCGAGTCTTCGTCGCCGAGACTCATCGCGTCCATCACGGCACCGAGGACAATCGCAATCACATGGATTGGCTCGACGACGACTTGGCGGCCCAAACGGTTGCCCAGCGTCGGGCGTACATCGAACGCCGCATGGCCGACAAACTCAACCACTACACAGAATCGAGCGAACTCGTCCGCCTGCTCGAAGACCGCGACGGCGACGGCGTCTACGACCACTCCAGCATCTTCTCCGACGGCTACCAGGAAATCGAAAGCGGCGCGGCGGCAGGCGTCATGTGGGTTGGCGATCGGCTGCTGTTCACCTGCATCCCCGACTTGTGGGAACTGCGCGACGCCGATGGCGACGGCCAGGCCGAGCAGCGCAAGTCGCTTGCCACCGGCTTCGGCGTCCACTTCGCTCTGTTCGGCCACGATCTCCATGGGCTGGTAGAAGGCCCCGACGGCAAAATTTACTTCTCGATCGGCGACCGCGGCCTGCATGTCGAAACGCCGAATGGCGTCCTCTCAAATCCCGATTCGGGTTCTGTACTTCGCTGCAATCCTGACGGCAGTGAGTTGGAACTCTTCGCTACCGGACTGCGCAACCCGCAGGAATTGGCGTTCAACGAACTTGGCGACCTGTTTTCGGTAGACAACAACTCCGACTCAGGCGATCGAGCGCGCATCATTCAGATCGTTGAAGGGATGAACACCGGCTGGCGGATGTCGTACCAGTATCTTCCCGACCGCGGACCGTTTAACCGCGAGAAGATCTGGCACACGAAGAATGCAGACCAGCCCGCCGGCATCGTGCCGCCGATCGCCCATCTCAGCGACGGTCCCTCTGGCCTGGTTTACTATCCAGGCACGGGGATGACCGACGACTGCCGCGACAGTTTCTTTCTTGCGGACTTCCGCGGCGCCCCCGCTTCGAGCGGCATTCGTCGCTTTCATTTAGAGCAGGAAGGCGCCGGCTATCGACTCGCCAATGACAAAATGTTCCTTGAGGGGATCCTTGCCACCGATTGCGACTTCGGCCCCGACGGTAATTTTTACGTGGCCGACTGGATCGAAGGCTGGAACGGCACCGGCATGGGTCGCCTCTATCGCGTCGCCGACGACGATCCGAAACTAGTCGAGGCCCGCCGCGAATCGGCGAACGCGCTGAAGCAGGTCCCCACGTTGAAGTCCGAGCAGCTCATAGAGTTGCTCGGAAATCCCAACATGCGCGTGCGGCAAGCAGCGCAGCGGAAATTGGTGGCCTTCGGCGCGGCGTCTGCCCAGCCGCTGACCGAACTCGCTCACCAGACTGACGCGAATCAGCTGTCGCGGATTCACGCCATCTGGGCCCTCGGCTCCTTGGCGACTCATGATGCCGGCCTCTTTGACGTGATCGCTACGTTGTGCGAAGACGCCGACGCCGAGATTCGCAACCAAGCCGCCCGTACGCTGGGACGCGCCAAGTCACCGCCTGAAACAGAGCGCAGCGAGTTCGGCGCCGTGCTCGCCAAACTGCTCGGCGATTCGTCGCTCCGCGTGCGCGCCTCCGCGGCCACCTCAATCGGTTCGCTCGGCTACCAGCCAGCGCTTGCTGAACTACTTAAAGCAGCCAGCGACAATGCCGAAGTCGGCGACGCCATTGTCCGGACTGGCATCGTGATGGGCCTGGCCGGCAGCCAGTCGGATGCCAATCTCATCGATGCCGCGAAGAAGGCCGATCCAGCGGCCCGCATCGCCATCGTGCTGGCACTCGCGAAGCAGAAGTCGCCGCGCGTCGGCAACTTTATGGCGGACGATTCCGAAGCGGTGGCGTTGGAGGCGGCCCGCGCGATTTGGGATACGCCGATTGTCGCCGCAAACGGCGCGCTGGCCGATGTCCTCAATAAGGTTTCTCCCACGAACGAGCCGCTGGCGCGCCGAGCGCTCGCCGCTAGCCAGGCGATGCGTGCAGCTAACTATTTGCAGGGCGTCATACATTTCGCCTTGAATCCCGACGCGTCCGACGCGATGCGCGATCACGCTTGGGAACTGGTAAGCCACTGGGCCGCGCCTTCGTCGCGCGATCCGGTCCACGGCCAATGGCGTCCGCTCGAACCGCAAGCTGCCGACGAGGTGCGAGACGCGATGAAGCAAGCTTGGCCCAGCATCAAGCAGGCCAGCGGCGCCAACCCCACCGGCGCCATCGTCGCCGCGGAACTCGGCCTGCCGGCGGCGCTGGCTCAACTGCCGGAGTTGCTCGAACAGCCTAATCTCGACGCCAAATTCCAAGCCCGCGCCATCGCCGCGCTTGAACATGCCGACGACGCCGTCGCCGAACGCGTCATTGAGTTTGGATTGCGATCGCCTGACGGGGTCGTTCGCTCTGCCGCACGCCGGCTCTTGGCGGAGCGGTTTCCGGCGAAGGCGATTGAACCTTTGGCATCAGCGGCCAATGACGGCGAAACCCGCGAACGCCAAGCGGCGCTGGCACTCCTTGCCAGAATCGATCTCCCCGCCGCCCATGAAGTGCTCGCCGCCTGGATGACGCGAGTCGAGCAGGGAGACTGCCCTCAGGAGTTGCTGCTCGAAGTTCTGGAGGCGGCGCAATCGGCAACTGACAAGTCATTAGTCGAGCGGCATAAGAAGCTCATCGACCAACAGGCCGTTAGCGGCGATCTCGCCTCGCTCTACGCCGCTGCCGTTGCAGGGGGCGATTCAACTCGCGGCGAACAGCTGTTCCTCTCGAACGAATCACTCTCCTGCCGCCGCTGTCACTCGTTAACACCGGGCGAACAACTCGTCGGCCCCAGCCTCGCCGACGTCGGCGCCAAACGGACTCGTCAAGAGATCATCGAATCGGTGACTCGGCCGAACGCGAAGATCGTCGAAGGCTTTCAGACCACCTCGATGCTGCTTGACACGGGGACGGTCGTCACCGGCATTCTGCGCCACGAAGACGACGAGAAGGCGGTGCTGCTCAATGCCGACGGTAAGGAAGTGGAAGTCGAGCTCGACGCGGTCGAGGACCGCGCTCAAGGTCTCTCGGCGATGCCGGAAGACTTGATGAAGTTCATGTCGCAGCGCGATCTGCGCGACGTCGTCGAGTTTCTCAGTTCGCAACGGAATGCATCGGCAAGCAGCGACGCCGGACCAGAGCCAGAGGCCGGTCACGAAATCGAATAGCTGCTGAAAGTTCTTCAGTTCCGTGGAGCGACTCTGCAGCCCCTGGCTCTACCGGGGGCTGAAATCGCACTAAACGCCGGCCATCATCGGCTTCTTCGCCGCTGCAGCAGCCTCGTCTTCCTCGATCAGGCCGACCTCGACGGTCAGGTCGCCCCACGCGCAGCTGTAGGGAATGCTGATCGTCTTCGCCAGCGACCCGAACCGAATCACGTGGTCGTTGCCCGTGATCACCGTCGGCAGAGCGAGATTCATCTCTAAGTGCGCGAGCCCAGTCTTTGCGCGGCCGGCAATCATGTTCGTGATCTCGCCGATCGCATCCATCACGTCGGCGTTCAACGAATCGGGCCGCTCCCCAAGCATCTTCTCGGTGACGCCTATCGCGACCTCGCGGTCGACACTTACCACGACGACGCCCGAAGCCTTGCCCGACAGACCGATGATGCCGCTCACTTCATGCGCCGGCTGAAACGCTGCGTTCAACGTTGGCGCTCCGCGCTTCAGGTCGCAGTTGAGCATCGTGGAAAACACCTCGACGGCGGAGGTGAGAAATGGATTGATGTGTTCCGCTTTCATGGATCGCGTTCCGTAGTTTTGTTGGCTGGCGTCACGACGATGCGGTTTGCGGCCAGCTTGGCGCAGATCGCGTCGACGATTCTGACGAATCTCCTTTCGTCAAACGTAGCATTCGGTAATTGCGGAAGAGCGTCGGCCTAAAACTCCTGGCAAAAAGCAGGTGGCGTCGATGGTGCCGGTTTTTCTATCTCCAGTTCTTCTGGACAAATTTGCAGCGCGCACCGTCCTGACCTAGCTTTCGTTCGTCCGCAATCCGCCCGTCGCGCAAAACCGCAGCGAAACGGCGACCTATGCCGGCGGACGACCCCGAGAAACACGGAACCAGTCCATGGCCATCGAAGATCCAGAACTGTTGGCGGAATTCATTGCCGAGTCGCGCGACCATCTTAGTCACGTGGAAGGGCAACTGCTGGAGATTGAAGCCAACGGCGCCGACATCGACGTCGACTTGGTGAATAACGTCTTCCGCGGCATTCACTCGATCAAAGGCGCCGCCGGGTTTCTCGGCTTGGTCACCGTCAATCGTCTCGCCCACGGCCTGGAGAACATCCTTGGCCTGATGCGGACTCGCGAACTCACGCCGAACTCGGCGATGGTCGACGTGATGCTCCGCGCCGCCGACGCCCTCGCCCATTTGGTGAACAACGCTGAAGCGTCGAACGACGCGAACGTCGACGATCATGTGATGAGGCTCGACGCCATCTTCACCAACGCCGAGGGAGGAGCAGTCGCTGTCGTGACGGCAACTTGCACTGCGGTCGCAGAAGAAGAGCAGCACGAGTTGGATCTTGACTCGGCAGTCGATTTCGTTGAACAGGCCATGTTCGACGAAGCTGCCGACGACGCAGCTCATCCTACTGCCCATGCTGAATTGGAGCCCGCACAGATGCCCATCGAAGCTGCCGCGCCGCCCGCTCCTACCGTTATCGACGAGCCAAAATCCACGGCCAGCGCTACCCCGACCGCACAGGCGCCAACGGCCGTCGCCGAATCGAGCATCCGCGTCCAGGTCGGCGTCCTCGACAGTCTGATGAATCTCGCGGGCGAATTGGTGCTGGGCCGCAACCAGTTGATCCAAGCCTTGAACACCGACGCCCACGTCGGCATTGAAGCAGTCGCTTCGCGCCTCGACCAGGTAACGACGGAACTCCAAGAGGCGATCATGCGGACTCGCATGCAGCCGATCGGCGCCGTCTTCAGCAAGTTCCCGCGCGTCGTGCGCGACCTGAGCGCCAAGCTCGGCAAGCAGTGCGACGTCGTCATGGACGGCAAAGAGGTCGACGTCGACAAGACGATCCTCGAAGCCATCGGCGATCCGCTCACCCACTTGGTGCGCAACTCGATCGACCACGGCGTCGAGCGGCCCGACGTTCGCGTCGCCGCTGGCAAGCCGGCCATCGGCACCATCCATCTCAAAGCCTATCACGAAGCGGGCAAGGTTCGCATCGACATCGCCGACGACGGCGGCGGCATCTACCCCGAGAAGCTGAAGAAAAAGGCGATTGAGAAGGGCGTCATCACCGCCGAACAGGCGGGGCGTATGACCGACCGCGAAGCGGTCCGACTGATCTTCCACCCTGGCTTCTCGACGGCTGAGAAGATCACTGACGTCAGCGGCCGCGGCGTCGGCATGGACGTCGTCCGCACCAATATTGAGAAGCTTGGCGGAACGGTCGACGTCGATTCAAACCCCGGCCATGGAACGACGATCCAGATCACGCTCCCGCTTACCTTGGCGATTATCCCATCGCTGATCATTCAAAGTGGCGACGAGCGGTTCGCCATTCCGCAGGTCAACATCTCTGAACTCGTGCGGCTCCGTCGCGAAGAGATGGCGAAGCGGCTCGACCTGGTTAAGTCGGCCGAAGTCTTGCGACTGCGTGGTTCGCTGCTGCCGCTGGTCCGACTCCGCGAGGTCTTGGGCTTCGGGTTGCCTAGCATCGCGACGACCGAAGACGATTCGCAAGCAACGACCAACATCATCGTCGTCGAAAGCGGACAGCAACGCTTCGGCATCGTCGTCGACGCGTTGCACGATTCGGAAGAAATCGTGGTCAAGCCGCTCGGCCGACACATCAAGAACGCTCCTTGTTTGTCGGGCGCCACGATCCTGGGCGACGGGCACGTCGCGCTGATTCTCGACGTCGCCGGCATCGCTGCCCATGAGCAAATCGGGTCGGCCCACGAAACCGTCTCCACTAGCAAGGGCGAAGAGACTGTCCACGGCGACGGCGACTCGCAGTCGGTCTTGCTGTTCACGAATCACCCGCTTGATCACTTCGCGGTGTCGATGGATATCGTCGCGCGAATCGAGCGAATTCGCGCCGATCAGATCGACTCGGTCGGCGGCCAAGAACTGGTCCAGTACCGCGAGTCGAGTGTGCCGCTCTTGCGATTGGAGAACATTATCTCCGCTCGCCCCACGGAGCCGCAGAACTGGGTCTACGTCATTGTCTTTGCAATCGGCGGCAAAGAAGTCGGCCTGATCGCGCCGCGGCTGGAAGACATCCGCCGCGTGCCGACCAACGTCGACACGATCACGTTCCAAGAGCCGGGCATTCAGGGTTCGTTGACCATCTCTGAACACACGACGCGGCTGGTCGATTTGTTCCAGATCGCCGAAATCGCCCACGCCGAATGGTTCGCCGACCAACCCAAGCCCAACGTCGAAGAAGGCAAGAAGCCGCTGGTGTTGCTGGCCGAGGACTCGACCTTCTTCCGCAAGCAAGTGAAGTCGATGGTCGAAGAACGCGGCTACGAAGTCGTCGACTGCGAAGATGGCTTGCTTGCCTGGGAGCGGCTGATGGAGGGCGACCTCGAAGTCGACGTCGTCATCACCGACATCGAAATGCCGAACCTCAACGGTTTCGAGCTCTGCCAACGCATCAAGCAGTCGAAGTGGAGCTACCTTCCCGTCATCGCCCTGACGTCGCTCGCCGGCGCCTCCGACATGCAACGGGGCATTGAGGTCGGCATCGACGACTACCAGATCAAAATGGATCGCGAGAAGCTGCTGGCCGCGCTCCACAACTTTACTGGCGCCAAAGCGGGCAGCAGCCGCCGCCACCTGCAGCCTGCCTAACGTCGTCGTCAGCTCAACGCCGTCGACTGTGTCGATCAGAGTTCTTCGAGGTATTACTAAACCATGTCCGCCGTTATCGCCGCCGATCGACTCGGCAAGACCGCCGAACTGCAGTTCGCCACGTTCTACGTCGGCCACATGCTGTTGGGCGTCGACATTCGAGTCGTCCAAGAGATCAATCGCCAGTCCGAGATCACCCAGGTGCCGCATGCGCCCGACTACGTTCGCGGGGTGATCAACCTCCGCGGCGACGTCGCGACGGTCGTCGACTTGCGGACGATCCTCGGCCTGCCCGCCTCCGAGGCGAGTCGGCAGACTCGCAACTTGATCGTTCATCACAAGGGGGAAGCGATCGGCCTGCTGGTCGACCGCATCTCCGACATCCTGACGCTCAGCGACGACCAGATCAACCCGCCGCCGACCAACGTCGACGGCGTCGACGGCCGCCTGATGAGCGGCGTCTGCACGCTCGATTCGGCCATCGTCGTGCTGCTCGACATCGACGAGGTGCTGGCTGACAGCGCCCGCCAGGAATAGTTCACGAGATACGCATCCGTTTCTTTGACCAGTTTCAACACAGTTCACATTTCTTTCGTTCGGGAGACACCAGTCATGAGTCGGTTCGCAAACATGGGAGTTCGGAGCAAGCTGATGTGCCTCGCGGCGTTGTACGCCGTCGGCACCGTGCTGTTTGGCGTCATCGCCTTCTCCACTCTTAACAAGGTGAAGGTCAACGGTCCCATCTACGGCGAGCTCGCCCAAGGCAAGGACCTGCTGGCCGATATTTTGCCTCCTCCCGAATACATCATCGAGTCGTATCTGACGGTTCACAAGATGACCGGCGCTGAGGATCCGACCGGCACCGACGAACTGGCGAAGAAGCTCGAAACCCTTCAGAAGGATTTCGACGCCCGCCATGAATATTGGGCCGAGCGTCTTCCGAAGGGCGAGATGAACGAAGTCTTGCTGGAAGAAGCGTACGAGCCGGCGACCAAGTTCTTCGAAGTGGCCCAGAATGAAATGCTGCCCGCGCTCCGCGCCGGGGACAAGGAAAAGGCGAAGACGCTCGTCAGCGGGCCGATGTCGGTGTTGTACGAAGAACACCGCGCCGCGATCGACAAGGTCGTCGCCTTGGCCGCTGAGCACAACGCCGCCGTCGAAGCCGATGCCGCCGCGACCACGTCGCAGCGGACCTGGACCATGGTCTCCGTCAGCTTCGTCTGCTTGGCGCTCGTGACCGCGATCGGTTACTTCCTGGCTCGTTCGATCGGCAACGTCGTCGGTCAAGTCGTGACGTCGATGGAAGCCGCCACGAACCGCGATTACAGCAAGCGGGTGGAGACTAAGGTGGGCGGCGACCTCGGCAAGATGGTCACTTCGCTGAACACGCTGCTCGATTCGCTCACAGCGTTCGAGCATCAAGCGAGCGACTTCGAAGGCCAAATTGCCGCGATCGGCAAGTCGCAAGCGGTCATCGAGTTCAACCTCGACGGTACCATCATCAAGGCGAATGAGAACTTCCTCAACGGCCTCGGCTACACGCTCGACGAGATCAAGGGACAGCACCACCGCATGTTCTGCGACCCGGCGTACGCTCAAACGGCCGAGTACAAGCAATTCTGGGACGCCCTCAACCGCGGCCAGTATCAAGCCGGCGAGTTCAAGCGATTCGCCAAGGGCGCCAAGGAAATCTGGATTCAGGCTTCCTACAACCCGATCTTCGATCACAGCGGCAAGCCGGTGAAGGTCGTCAAGTACGCCAGCGACATCACCGCCGCCAAGTTGCAGAACGCCGATTTCCAAGGCCAAATCAGCGCCGTTGGCAAGTCGCAAGCGGTCATCGAGTTCAACCTCGACGGTACCATCATCAAGGCGAATGAGAACTTCCTCAACGGCCTCGGCTACACGCTCGACGAGATCAAGGGACAGCACCACCGCATGTTCTGCGATCCGGCCTACACCCAGACCAGCGAGTATCGCGCGTTCTGGGATTCGCTCAACCGCGGCGAATTCAAGGCCGGCGAGTTCAAGCGATTTGCCAAGGGGAACAAGGAAATCTGGATTCAGGCTTCCTACAACCCGATTCTCGATCTCAACGGCAAACCCTGCAAGGTCGTGAAGTACGCCAGCGACATCACCGCGCAAGTGAACGAGCGGAACGCCGCGGTCAAGCTTCGCGGCGTCGTCGACAACTCCGATTCGGCGTTCATGATGATCGATCGCAACTTCACCATCACTTATCTCAACGAGCAAACGAACGTTCTGCTCAATAAGTACGCTGAAGTCTTCCGTTCGATCTTCCCGAAGTTCGATCCGAAGAACATCCTCGGTCAGAACATCGATCAGTTCCACAAGGACCCTCGCCACCAACGCAACTTGCTCTCCGACCCGAGCCGGTTGCCGATTCGTACCGACATCCAAGTTGGCCCGTTGACCTTCGCATTGAATGTCTCCGCCCAGCTCGACGGAGCCGGAAACTACGTCGGTAACACCCTCGAATGGAAGAACGTCACCGAAGAACGCAAGCAGGTCGCTCGCGCTAAGAAGGTGGCGGAGTTCCAAGAAGTTGAAGTGGCCAAGGTATCGACCGTCCTGAGCGCCGTCGCTGGCGGCGACTTGACGCAAGCCTACGCAGTCGCAGCGGCTGACGACGATACGGCCGAAGTCGGCGGAACCTTCAACCGGATCGCCGGCGCCGTCAACGCGATGTGTCAGAACCTGCGTCAGGTCTTCACTGGCCTGACGACGAACGCCGGCCACTTGGCCAGCACGTCGACCGAACTCTCCGCCACCGCCACGCAGCTTGCCGGCGGCGCCGAAGAGACCAACAGCCAAGCGGCGACCGTCGCCGCGGCCGCTGAAGAAATGTCGACGAACATGACCAACATGGCCGCGTCGACCGAGCAGATGACCGCCAACGTGAGGGCTGTCTCGACCGCCGTCGAGGAGCTGACCGCCAGCATCGGCGAAATCGCCAAGACTGCCGGCCAGACGTCGACGATCGCCAGCACGGCCGCTCAGCTCGCCGATTCGAGCAACGTCACGATCGGCCAACTTGGCTCGGCCGCTGACGAAATCGGCAAGGTGATCGAGGTGATTCAGGACATCGCCGAGCAGACGAACCTGCTCGCCCTGAACGCCACGATCGAAGCGGCTCGAGCCGGCGAAGCGGGCAAGGGCTTCGCCGTGGTTGCCACGGAAGTGAAGGAACTCGCCAAGCAGACTGCCAACGCGACCCAAGACATCCGCAGCCGCATCGAAGGCATCCAAGCCTCGACCGGCGAAGCTGTCCGGTCGATCAAGGAAGTCGGCGAGGCGATCCAACGGGTCAACTCGGCGTCGACCACCATCGCCGCGGCGGTGGAGGAGCAGAGCATCACGACCCGTGAGATTGCGTCGAACGTCCACCAGACGGCGACTGCCGCCAGCACGGTGTCGACGGGCGTCGCCGAGTCGGCTGCCGCGTGTGCCGAGATCACCCGCAACATGGCGGGCGTCGATCAGGCCGCGAAGCAAACCGCTCAGGGTGCTTCGCAAACGCAAGTGGTCGGATCGGAACTGTCGACCCTCTCGGAGCAACTCCGCGGGATGGTCGCTCAGTTCCAACTGTAAGGAAGAGAAACGTAACGCCGCGGGGCGCACCGGCGCCCCGCGGCAGTTACTTGCGTCGCCAACTTCGAAGGGGGAGTTCCCGCAAGTTCTCCCCCTTCTTGGTGCGCTCATAGCCACTCGACGTACAGTTCGTCGACGCGCCCACTTGAACGACATCCATGTCTGAAAACTGATAGCCATGCCACTCCCTCCGCACAATCTGCCGCCGCTACGAGTCCTCGTCGTCGACGACTCCGCCCTCTACCGCAAGGTCGTCCGCGCCGTGCTTGAGCAGCTGCCCAACGTCGAAGTAATCGGCCACGCGCAGAATGGTCGACTCGCCCTCGATCGGATCATCGCCGACCGTCCCGACGTCATCACGCTCGACATGGAGATGCCGGAGCTCGACGGCCTCGGCCTGCTCCGCGAACTTCGCGATCGCAAGATCCAGCTTTCGGCAATCATGATCAGCACGCTCACTGCCGCCGGAGCCCAAGCGACCAGTCAGGCCCTGCAACTCGGCGCCTTCGACTTCGTGCTGAAGCCGACGTCGCCTGACATTCACGCCAACGAACGCCAGCTCTTCGCCGACCTTGGTCCGCGATTGGACGCCTGCCGACTGGTGCGCCGCGACGGCGCCGCGAGTCGCGCCGGGGTACGTCCCTCGTCGCCTGCCGCGCGTGGCGCCGGTCAAGGGAACTCGGCGCCCTCGCGGTCGCAGTTTCCCTCGTCCGCCGCAGCGCTCCGCCGCGCGCCCGAGCTCATCGGGATCGGCGTGTCGACCGGCGGGCCGGTGGCGCTCAACAAACTCCTGCCGCTGTTGTCGCCGCAGACGCCGCCGATGGTGATCGTGCAGCACATGCCGCCGATCTTCACCAAGACGCTTGCCGACGACCTCAACCGCCGCTGTCAGATCGAAGTCCTCGAAGGCTACAACGGCATGACCGTCCAACGCGGCCGGGCGATTCTCGCGCCCGGCGGGAAACAGATGCGGATCGTTCGCGAAGAACGCCGCACCTACATCCAAATCACCGACGACCCGCCGGAGCGGAACTGCCGCCCCGCGGTCGACTTCCTCTTTCGCTCGATCGCAGCCGAGTATGGCCCCAAGGCGTGGGGCGCCATCCTCACCGGCATGGGCGACGACGGCACCCTCGGCTGTCGCGCCATGAAGGAGCGCGGCGCCGCGATTCTCGCTCAGGATGAAGCGACCTGCGTCGTCTACGGCATGCCTCGCGCCGTCGCTGAAGCTGGACTGGTCGACGTCGTCGGCCCGCTGGAAACCATCGCCGCCCGCATCAACGAGTCATTGCTCGTGGGAGCCTCCGCATGAGCAATCTCACCCCAGCCGACGTCGACGCCGTGTGCGACCTCGTCGACAACCTCTGCGGACTCTGTTGGGATAACTCGAAGGCTTATCTCATCGAGTCGCGCTTGACGAACATTTTCAAGCGCAGCGGCTGCGCCAACTACGTCGACTTCGCCCAACGGGTGAAGGCGAACATGTTGCCGGCGCTCAAGTCGGAAGTGATCGACGCCGTCACAACGCACGAGACGCTCTGGTTCCGCGACAACTCGCCGTTCGAAGCGCTCAAGCACAAAATTTTTCCCGAGATGATCGACGCGAAGTCAACCACCGCCTTCCCTAAACGCTTTCGCATCTGGTCGGCCGCATGCAGCACGGGACAGGAGCCGTACAGCATCGCGATGACGCTGGCCGATCTCGTTCCCGACATCCATCGCTGGGACGTCCAGATCGTCGGCACCGACATCTCGCCGGCGTCGGTCGAGACCGCCAGCCGCGGTCTGTACAGCGAAATGGAGATGGGTCGCGGGATGGACGCCCAGCGGCTCAACAAGTATTTCACGAAGCAAGGCGCCCAGTGGAAGATCCGCGACGAGATCCGCGCGATGTGCAGCTTCAGCACGCGGAACTTGCACGATCAATTCACTGGCCTCGGTCCGTTCGACGTCGTCTTCTGCCGCAACGTCGTCATCTACTTCACGGCTGAAGATCGGAAGAGCATCTTCACGCGGATGTCTCAGATTCTGCAGCCTAACGGCTGGATCCTCGTCGGTTCGTCGGAGTCGCTCGGCGACATGGGTCCCAAGTGGGCGCCGCAGTTTCATTGCCGGGCGAACTGCTATCGGCCGACGATGGCGGGCGCGGCGACGCCGGCGCTCGCTCGCTAACGACGTTCTTGGCGACAGACGGGGTCAAGCCTCGATTCTTGGCCATGGCGGTCAAAGGTCGTATCGCGGTCGGCGAGCGCAGCTCAGTACGCGTGAGCGTTGCGAAGCGAGTTGTCAAAGAACGTTGGCCGTTGGCGGCGGGGTGGCATGTGTCGCCTGGTGTCGCTTGGTGTCGCCTCAACGATTTCTGGCGACACTAGGCGTAATCCTAATGGCAGTCATAACTTAGCGATGCGCCAGTGGCGACGCATCGAGCGACAGGGCGTCGCGTCGGGCTGATGGACTATTCCTGTAGTCGTTGATCAAGTTGTCAGCTAAGCGTGTTCGCTGCTGCGAACGGCGCCCGGCCTTATTGTCGTGCGTGGCACTTCTGTCGCTTGATCGATTTTTGGCGACAATAGTCGTAAGCTGTTTGTCAGATGCTATTTAAGGGATTGCGCGAGGCGACAGACTTGCGTCGACATGCGTCGATTAATCAGTTTCGGCCTTTCTTCTTGGGGCCCAGCTGCCGAAGTGGCGGCGCCAGAGCGCCACTGGCGTATCGCCAGTGAGAAGTTGGTACATGGCCTCCACAACCACAGCCAACTAGCCGTCCCCAATTCCAGGCTGCTTGCCCGCCACACGGCAGGCAGGCTCATTCGGCACTTCACACTGGCAGGATGCCAGTGGCACACGGCGCAGCGGTAGCGCTCGCTTGATGCACCATAGCAGCCTTCGTGCGAGAAGTGGCGAACTGTTTTTGGCCACCCCCCGTTGGGGGTGACATTTGCATTGTCGGAGTCGCATTGAGGCCTGAAGGGCCGCGCTGTGATAGCCCAGGGCAAAGCCCTGGGGAGTGGGCGATGAATTCTTCGGTAGCCCTGCAGGGGCGCGCTTGACGCCAAGCGCGCCCCTGCAGGGCTCAGGTTCTTATCCGGCGGGAGGACCCAGGGCGGCGTCCGCCGGGGGCGGACTTGCCCTGGGCTATCGCAGCGCGCCCTTTCAGGGCTGGGACTAAGCGCTACTCTTCTTCCTGGAGCCAGTAGCCGTTTTTGGGGGTGTAGGCGTGCCGCACGGTTGAATGCTGGATGGGGTGATAGTAAAGGGCGAACTCGGCGCCGTTGCGGTGACCGTCGTAGGAGAAGTAGGGTTGCAGCGACGAGTCGGCGAAGGTGTAGCCCGAGAGGTCGTCGGGATACATGCCGTATTGGAAGTGAAAGGCGTCGACGTACTTCACGACTCGTGCAGCCTCGGCATGGAGGCGGCCGAGGCGTACCGAGAGCGACGCGAGGCTGAGCGAGAAGAGAATCATCGCGCCGGTGGCGGCGAGGAGCCACTCTCGGCGATAGGGGGAGGCGAGGACTATCGGAGTTGTTAAGAGGAGAGCGACGGCGATGATCAGCATGAAGCCTGACAGGAATTCGCCGAAGATTTCGTAGAAGGTGTGGCAGGAGAGAGCCGTCCAGCAGGCTACGGCGATGAAGGCGGTCCAAATCAGGGCTGATTGGATGGTGAAGCGGATTGGTGGAGTGGTTGACGTGGTCGACATGGCGTTAGTTGTCGCAATCTGGATGACCAGCTATGGTTATCTTGCCAGTTTGATCTTGATTGTGTGAGACCGCACGTAGTATACTGCGTGCGGGCAGGGGGATTAGAAGACCGGTCGACTCACGTCCCGGAAACGTTGCTATCACGGCAGTACGTTGCATTCTAACCCTTTTCTTGCGAGGCACGGTCCTGTGCGTCTCTTCCTGTCCACTGCGCTGCTCTTGGCGTCTGTTGCTCCTGGCATTCCAACTGCCCACGCCGCTGTAGTTCCTGATGCAACGCCATTTTTGTTGCCTGGAGATTCTGCAGCGGGCGCTCCCGTCGGTGTCGCTTTCAATCAGTTGCTATCGAATCCCACTTTGAACGCAGATGGCAAGGTTGCGCTCTCTGCTATTCTGCAAGGTGAGGGAATCGACTTTGATAATAGGGAAGGTATTTGGTCCAACAATAATGGTGAACTTGACCTTGTCGCCCGTATCAATAGTCATGCACCAGGATTGTCCGGAAACGAGATTTTTAAGAGCTTTATTGGCAATATTTTGCTTAATGACGCCGGAGAAGTCGCATTTCCGGGAACCCTTTCAGGAGCCTCGCCTGAACTGTATTCAATTTGGTCGGGCAGCGATGCAGGAATTGCCCTAGTCGCCAGAGAGGGCCAGCAGGCGCCAGGCATGCCCGACGGCGTCAGCCTTTCTCGATTGACTTCCCTACGTCTTAATTCGGCCGGTCAATTGGCATTCACCAGCGGCCTGCGCGGAATTGGGATCAACGAATCTAATGATGAGGCGATCTGGTCTAGGAAAGGAGGGGCATTGGCGACAATTGCCCGTAGTGGCGAGCAAACGCCTGGTCTCCCTAACGGAGTCAGCTTCGCTTACTTCGGCATGTCTGACAGAAGCGACCCCAGCGTGTCGTTCAATCCACTTGGTCAAACCGCCTTCCTGGCAGGCGTTACAGGCATTGGCGTTGATCAATCTAATAACAGAGGCGTATGGTCTGATGCCACTGGATCACTATCGCTCATTGTTCGAGCAGGAATTCAAGCCCCTGGCGCCCCCACTGGAATCAGATTTGATCGATTTGGTAATCCGGCGTTGAATTCCCAAGGCCATTTGGCATTCCGCGCTACTCTGGTTGGAAATGGCGTCGATCAGACGAACGGCACAGGCATTTGGATACAACGCAACGGCGTATTGGCGCTAGTCGCTCGGACAGGAGATCAAGCGCCGGGACTCACTGTCGGAGTAAAGTTCGGGGGTCTAGCTTTCGATTCGTCGAATGATTATTTCGAGCCGGAGATCAATGCCGCCGGAAAAATTGCATTTCGTGCTATTCTGGCCGGCGATGGCATTAGTGATGAGAATGACATGAGCATCTGGTCAGAATCGTCCGGCGTAGTAACGATGTTTATTCGTGAGGGGGATCAAGCCCCGGGCCTGCCGGACGGGGTCGTCTTTAGCAGTTTTGATCCGCCGGTCCTCAATGCCTCCGGCCAAATGGTCTTCCGCGGATTCATCACTGGCGACGAGATTAATTCATCCAACGACATTGGAATTTGGGCCCAAGACCTCACTGGTGAGCTTCGCCTTATTGCACGTGCGGGTGATCTGCTTGAAGTATCGCCGGGAGAATTTGTCCAAATCGGGCATCCTGCCTTCGCAAATCAGTCAAGCGAACAGAGTGGAGCCAGCGGTTTCAATGATCGCGGACAATTGGCGGTCTATGCAGGGGGGATTGGTTTTATCTCCAATCGAGTTGCAGTTCCGGAGCCGCGAACAGAGATTCATACTGCAATTGCGTTGGTGCTGGTAGGCTGCGTTATGCGATCCCGGCCCACACGCGCCCTCGGCGTTCGGGGTGGAGCGCGTTTCGGCGGGGCTCCTGGTCGCTGAAGCGACTCAGGCCGAGAGGGCTGTTTGTGCGACGGCCCAGTCATGCGCAACGCGCATCTTTACTTCTTTTCCTTGACGGGCGGGGTCGACTTCACCTGGAGGTCCCACTCCCAGTCGTTGAAGTAGAGATTGTGGCCATCGACTTCAACTTCGCCGCGTTGGAAGTCGATCGGTTCGCTGCGGAAGCTGGTCTTCGGGGGGTGAAGTTCGCGGCCGTAGTCGAGGTTGACGATCAGGCGGTAGGGGTCCATGTGGCCGCAGAAGAAGTCGCGGACGGCGGGGTCGTCGCTTTTGCGCGTGCCGTAGGAGGCGTCGGCGGGGAGCCAGCCCCAGGGTTCGACGTAGATTTCGGCCCAGTCGTGCATGCCTTCTTCGCCCGGCTTGGTGCCGAAGCCTGATTGCCAGCGGGCCGGGACGCCGGCGGCGCGGCAGAGGGTGATGAGGGTGGTGTTCTGAACGCCGCAGTCGCCGCAGCGGGCGGCGAGGCCTTTCTTCGAGAGGCTCGGGATCGTGCTGTACTCCATCTCGGAGACCCAGGGGAGGTTTTCCGACACCCACGCGAAGATCAGCTGGGCCTTCTTCAGCGGGTTGGTTTCGTCGCCGACGATTTCCTTCACCAGCTTCTTCACTTCGGGCGTGAAGACTATGTGGGGGGCGCGCGACGAGGTGAACTCGATGTACTCGTCGCTCTCATCGTCGTAGGGCTTCACCAGTTCGAGATCGAGCGTGGGCACGTACGCGCAGGTGGTGAATTCATACTCGGCGACGAACTTGGGGAGCGTGCCCTTGTCATCGACGAGTTGCTCGAAGTAGATCGTGCGCTGGGGCGTCTCAGGGGGAGCGACGACGGCGTCGTTGGGTTCGCTCTTCAACAGTTTCACGTCGGTCTGCTGAATACGATACTCCTGTGGGAAGGGAAGCCAAGCGCGGACCTTGGCGCCTGGCTTCAAGCGCGGGTTGCCTTCTTTAAGCGTCAACGTGTAGGTGACGTGATGCTTCACCGGGTAGATCGCCGGCGTGTCGGCCGCCTTGGCGATCGTGTTCAACTCGGCGATAAGCCCATTGAGATCAAAACGCTTTTCTTCTGCCGGAGTTTTTTCGCGGCGCTCGCGGGCTTCCTTGCTGAGGCGGAAGAGATTCGCCGCGGCGTTACGGAAGTAGCGATGCTCGCCGTCGATCTGCTTCGACTGCAGCACGCCGGCGTCGCGCCAGGATTCGATTTCCGTTTCTTTGACGTCGGGAATCGAGTCGCGGACTTGTTTGGTGATCTCGGCTTCGTCGTGGGGGAAGTCGGCGCGGGTGCGGTCGAGGATCTCGAGCGTGACGGCGGCTGGCGAGGCGGCGGGCTTCGCGGGGTCGACGGCGGGCTTCAGAAGTTTCTCGGCTTCGCGAAATTCGCCCTTGGCGATCAGTTCTTTCGCGGCCTGGAGTTGGGCCTTGGTTTCCGCGAAACTAGGCCGCCCTGTCGCCAAGACGGCGACAATTGCGGCGAAATAACCCCACGAACAGACCGTTTTCATCGATTCAATCCCCAAGGTGCGAACGCCGCCAGGCAGCTTTCCAGGGTAAATGGGGAGAGGCGGGAAGGAAAGCGGTCTGATACTATTGGAGGCTCGACTTTCCGGTCGGCGGCTCCGACCTCTCGCATTCAAGTTTGAAACCTTTATGACCTCTGCCATTGACGCCTCTTCAGCCGAACCGGCGCCGCCGGTTCACGGGGGGCACGACGCTTCCGATCCACGACGTTGGAAGTTGCTGGCCTTGGGCGCCCTGGGGGTCGTGTACGGCGACATCGGGACGAGCCCGCTCTACTCGGTGCGGGAGTGCTTTCACGGTCCGCATGCGCTCGACGTGACCGAAGGGAACGTCCTGGGGGTGCTCTCGCTGATCTTCTGGGCGCTGACGCTCGTCATTTCGGTAAAGTACCTCGTCTTCATTTTGCGGGCCGACAATCATGGCGAGGGGGGCATCCTGGCGCTGATGGCGCTGCTCGCGCCGGCGGGGAAGGGGGTGGCCCGTCGGACGTGGGTGGTCGTCCTGGGATTGTTCGGCGCGGCGTTCCTCTATGCCGACGGGATGATCACGCCGGCGATCTCGGTGCTCAGCGCCGTGGAAGGTTTGCGACTAGCGGCGCCCGACATCTTTAAGACGTGGCTCGTTGAATTAATCGCCGTGGCCATTTTGGTGGGTCTGTTTCGCTTGCAGTCGCGCGGTACGGCCAGCGTGGGCGCACTGTTCGGTCCCTTCATGTTGTTCTGGTTCTTGCTGCTAGCCGTGCTGGGCGTGTGGCACATCGCTGAGATGCCGAGCGTGCTCAGGGCGATCAACCCGATGTATGCGGTCGACTTCTTTATGGAGAACGACTGGGAGGGCTTTCTGATCCTGGGCACGGTCTTCCTCGTCGTGACGGGCGGCGAGGCGCTGTACGCCGACATCGGCCACTTTGGCATTCTGCCGATTCGGGCGTCGTGGTTTGCGGTCGTGTTCCCATCGCTCTTGCTGAATTACTTTGGCCAGGGATCGCTGTTGTTGCGTGACCCGAGCGCAGCGGTCCATCCGCTGTTTGAGATGGCGCCTGATTGGGCTCTCTATCCGATGATTGCCGTCGCCACGCTGGCGGCGGTGATGGCGTCGCAGGCGGTGATCACCGGTTCGTTCTCGCTGACGTTGCAGGCGATCCAGCTAGGCTATTGCCCGCGATTGCGGATCGATCACACGTCGTCCGATCAGAAGGGGCAGATTTACATCCCCACGGTAAACCGCGCGCTGATGATTGCCTCGATCGCGCTGGTGCTGGGCTTTCAATCGTCGAGTAATCTGGCGGCGGCGTATGGCATTGCGATCACGATCACGATGGTGGTGACGACACTGTTGTTTTACGTGCTCGTCCACCACTACTGGAAATGGCCGACATGGGTCGCGGTGTTGTTCGCCGGGTTTTTCCTGGGGATCGATCTGGCGTTCTTTGGCGCCAACCTGATGAAGGTGTTTCACGGCGGGTGGTTTCCGCTGGCGATCGCGGCGGCGATTTACGTGCTGATGAGTACCTGGCAAGACGGGCGGCGGTTGCTGGCGGAGCGGTTGCGGGCGTCGATGTTGTCGACCGAGTTGTTCGTCGCCGACTTGCTAACGAAGCCGCCGATTCGGGTGCCGGGCGTGGCGGTGTTTATGTCGGGCAACCCCATGGGAACGCCGCTCGCCCTGCGGCAGAACGTGGCCCACAACCATGTGCTGCATGAGCGGAGCATTATCCTCGGCGTGCAAACGGCCGAGGCGCCGCATGTGGAGGAATCCAACCGGCTGGAGACGGAGGAGATCGGCGAAGGATTTTATCGGGCGACGCTGCGGTACGGATTCATGGAAGAGCCGAACGTGCCGCGCGATCTGACGCGCATGGAATGCCTGGGAGAGAACGAAATTAATACGGTGAGCTACTATCTCGGGCGCGAGACGCTGCTGGCGACGCCGAGGTCGGGGATGTATATGTGGCGTGAAAGTTTGTTCTCGTTCCTGTCGCGGAACGCCCAGCCCGCGACGTTGTTCTTTCACTTGCCGGCGCATCAGGTCGTGGAGATTGGGGCGCAGGTGGAGTTGTAATCGCTGTGCGGCGACGTTTTAGAGCGGCTGTGACATCCATAGCGGGGCGCTGGATTCGGCAGAGATCCCTGCGTAGGCGGTGATGGGGAATCTCCCCGCGGACATAGCGTCATGGCACCTTGGGCGACGTAGAGTTCTTCGCCCTGCAACGGTTGTCGGGGCGATGTCTAGACGACGCCAACCCCGGTCGACTGATGGCTCAAGCACTCAATGCCATGTCTCACCCGCTCGGCAACCTTCGCGCAGCCTCGGACGGCGCCTCGTGCCGCGAGACGAACGCCACTACCAAGGCGCTGGCGCTGACGGCGCTCGGCATCGTCTACGGCGACATCGGCACCAGTCCGTTGTACGCGCTGCAATCGTGTTTTGTCGGCGATCATTCGGTCGGCGTCATTCCGCTCAACGTGCTCGGCGTCTTGTCGCTCATCTTTTGGGCGCTGACGCTCGTGGTATCGATCAAGTATTTGGTCTTCATCATGCGGGCCGACAATCATGGCGAAGGAGGGATCCTCGCGCTGACGGCGCTGTTGTCGCCGTTGGAGTCGAGCGGCGCCAAGCGGCGGATTGTAGTGACGCTGGGATTGTTCGGGGCGGCGTTCTTGTACGCCGACGGGATGATCACGCCGGCAATCTCAGTGCTCAGTGCGGTCGAGGGTTTGAGACTCGCGTCGCCGACGCTGCCGCGCTATTGGATCATCGTCATCTCGTTGGCGATCCTGTTAGGGCTGTTCAAACTGCAGTCACGCGGCACGGCCAAGGTGGGAGGCCTGTTCGGCCCCATCATGTTGGTTTGGTTTGGCGTGTTGGCTAGCTTGGGAACATGGCACATTTTGCAGGAACCGCAGGTGTTGGCGGCGCTCAATCCGGCGCATGCGCTGACCTTCTTTCGCACGGACGGCACGAGCGGCTTTCTGATCCTGGGGACGGTGTTCCTGGCGGTGACTGGCGGCGAAGCGCTGTACGCCGACATGGGCCACTTTGGACCTAAGCCGATTCGACTCTCTTGGTTTGCGATCGTCTTTCCGGCGCTGCTGCTCAATTATTTTGGGCAAGGCGCCCTCTTGCTGCGGAACCCGGCGGCGAGCGCGAATCCCTTGTTCGAAATGGCTCCCGAATGGGCGCTTTACCCGATGATCCTGCTGGCGACGGCAGCCGCGGTGATCGCTTCGCAGGCGATCATCACGGGGTCGTTCTCGCTGACCTTTCAAGCGATCCAGCTCGGCTTCTGCCCACGGCTGCGGATCGAGCACACATCGGCCGAGCAGCGGGGGCAGATTTATATTCCGGCCGTCAATCGGACGTTGATGCTGGCGACGATGGCGCTCGTGTTGAAGTTTCAAACGTCCACCAATCTGGCGGCGGCGTACGGCATCGCGATTTCGATGACGATGACGGCGACGACGCTCCTGTTCTTTCTGTTGATTGCCTTCCATTGGAAGTGGTCGCCCTGGTTGGCGGCGGCGTTCGTCTTGTGCTTTCTGCCGATCGACCTGTCGTTCCTGACCGCGAATCTGGCGAAGGTCATTCACGGCGGCTGGTTCCCGCTGCTGATGGCGATGGCGATCTATTTGCTCATGAGCACTTGGCAGCAGGGACGTCGCATGCTGTCCATGCGCAAACAGACGACGGTCTTGCCGACCGAGGGCTACCTCGAACAGCTGTCGCAGCAACCTCTCCTGCGTCCTGCCGGGACGGCCATCTACCTGACGAGCAACCCGCAGGGAACTCCGCTCTCGCTCCGACAGAACGTGATCCACAACCACGTCCTGCACCAACGGGTGGTCATCGTGGGCGTGAAGACCGTCGAAACGCCGCGCGTGCCGACAAGCGAGCGGTTGCACGTCGAACAAATCGCGGCGGGCGTTTATCGCGCGATCTTGCGGTATGGGTTCATGGAACGACCGAACGTGCCGCGCGATCTGGCGGGCGCCAAGTTCGGGGACGAACCGTTCGATCCGCAGCAAGCGAGTTACTTCTTAGGCCGTGAGACGGTGCTGCCGACCAAGGGGGCCGGCATGTGGCTCTGGCGTGAGCGACTGTTCGCCTATTTGGTGCGGAACTCTCATGCGGCGACGGTTTACTTCCAGTTGCCGCCGGATCGGGTGGTGGAAGTGGGGATGCAGCTGGCGTTTTAGACCATCTGCTAGCACACACGAGAAGCGCCAAGCCGTTTTGATTAACCGCCAAGGACGCCAAGAGCGCCAAGGAAATGCGAAGAACTGGAACCGCCGATAAACGCGGATGAACGCAGATACCATCTATTGGCGTTCATTTGCGTTTATCGGCGGTTTCGCTTCTTTCTTGCATTTCTTCGTGCCCTTTGTGCCGTCGTGGTTTAATTCCTCCCTACATTTCCTTGGCGCTCTTGGCGTCCTTGGCGGTTCATTCTTCCGACTTCAATTCCCCGTTTTCCCGCATTGACGGCAAGGGGCGATTCTGTGACGATTCGCCCCGCACCATGCCCATCCATCCCACAGCCGTCGTCGACAGTGCCGCGACGATCGACGCCAGCGCGTCGATCGGCCCGTATGCCGTCGTTAGCGGACCGGTCATCATCGGCGCCGACTGCGTGCTATCGCCGGCGGCGATTGTCATGGGACACACCACGCTGGGGGCGGGCTGCCGGATTCATTCGCACGCCGTGGTCGGCGACGCGCCGCAAGATTTGAAATATCACGGCGATGTTTCCTACTGCCACATCGGCGAGGGAAGCGTGGTTCGCGAAGGGGCGACCGTCCATCGCGGGACGCTAGCTGGCACCGCGACTGTCGTCGGCAAGCGTTGCCTGCTGATGACCAACTCGCACGTCGGCCACAACTGCGAACTGAGCGACGACGTGATCCTGGTGAGCGGCTCGCTGCTCGGCGGACATGTGCATGTCGGGGCGCGAGCCATCGTCTCCGGCAACGCGGCAGTCCATCAGAACGTGCGGATCGGCGAGTTGGCGCTGGTGGGCATCCAAGCCCGCATCACGCAAGACGTGCCGCCGTTCTGCATTACCGATCAAGAAGGGAACGTCGTCGCGGAGAATCGCGTCGGGATGAAGCGGGCTGGCTTCACCCTCGGCGAGCGCGCCGAACTGCGAGCGGCGTTTGGAGCGATCTATCGAGACGGCATCGGCCGGAACGCGGCCCTGCAGTATCTGCAAAACGCCATGACGACCGACGCGGGTCGGCGGTTGTTGGCGTTCTATGCGCACGATTCGGCGCGCGGGTCGGGGATGCGGTTGTACAACGAATCGCACGCGGCGTAGCTAGCTATGTCGATCGTATTTTAGACAGGATAACAGGATTTCATCGATCGACTGGATTCATGGCCGAACCAGACTGATGACGGACTGTTTAGTCACAAACGTCCGACAATCAATCTTATCGATCCAAAAAATCCTGTCATCCTGTCCAGTCTTCCCTGTAGCGCTACTTAAAGCGCCGAGAGATCAAACTCAATCGGCCCGCGCGGCAATTCGCCGGTGACGCGGACGTTGTTGTTCGCGTCGAGTTGAATCTTGTTCTGCAAGATTTCTTGAATGACGATTTCCATCGGGAACTTCGTCTTGAGATCGACCAGCGGCCGGGCGCCCGAGTTGAGCGCCACCATCCGCTTCTGGATCAGGGCCGAGAGCTTGAAGCGGCCGCCGACCTTGTTGACGATCCATTCTTCCTTGAGGGCGTCGATCATCTAGTGGAACTCGTTGTAGAAGTAAACGGATTGAGACGGCCGCGCCTGCATCGATGACCGTGCGGTCAATGACCTTGGCGAAGCTTGGCGAGACGAGCGTCGAGCTTGTGCTCGCGATACTGCTCGCCGTAGACGTAGTAGAACATGCTCAGGGCGCAGATGCCGACTTGCGCGACCGTGCGGAGGGCCATCCGCTGCACCTCGTCGTCGGTGACGAGATAGGCGCGGCTGAAGTCGATCGGCTGCCCGTCGCCGTTGTGGGCGAAGCTGCCGTAGGTGTTCGGGTGGGCGCCGCGGTCGATGGTCCGCTGTTGCAGTCGCTCGTAGATGCCGGCGGTCGCCGCATCGAGTTCACGAAGTTGGCGGAGCATTGGCCCATTGGCGAAGGTCGCGCGCATCCGCTCGGCGGCTTGATCGTCGTCGGCGCGGGCGACCCAGATCCGCTGTCGTTCGGCGTCGCCGGCAAGAAACACGCCGTGGAGGGCCGAACGGAGTGAGTTCCGCATCAAAGCGTACGACTCGGCGACTTGGCCGCTGAGGGCGAGCGACGAGGCGGCGAGAAGCGAACCATGCGCGCGGATCAACATCGAGCCGGCGAGGCGTTCGGGACTTTCACTGGCGTGTTCAATCAGCTCGCGGAACACGCCATCGACTTCCGAGAGCGTTTCGTAATGGACGCGCTGCCGGCTAAAGGACCGAACCGTGTTCCGCCAGGCGGCGGCGAGGAAGTGAGCGAGCGGATGGTCGGCCCACTGCTCGGCGTCGGCGCTGTTCGATTCGCTCAGGACGGGTTCTTCGACTGACATCAACAGTTCCTAAAATAGTCGGCAGGCTCCGCTTGCCGTGGCGAATGCGGCGCTGTGACCGCTGCTGACTGCTCGCGTCGATCGTCGTCGCTGGGCTGCGGCATCCTGAAGATGCCGGGTCCAGGCGCTATTCGGCGCTATCGAGTCGCTCAGCGGCTTGGACGCGAGCCTTCTCGCGCTTTTCTTCAGCGAGAACGGCTTGTCGCGGAGCATCCGCTTGTTGGACGGCGCACTGCGGATGGATGCCGCGGAGCGAATACGAACGCTTGCCGCAGACGGGGCAGAATTTGCCGGGAGCCTCGCGGTAGAGGGGTTCGGGCTTCTTGCACGTCGTGGCTTCGAGCTTCTTGGACATGGCAGACCTCGTGGCTTGAACGGCAAGGCTGGGATCGACGCACTCTGATCAGCGAAAAATTCGAACCGCGTATCAAAGCCACCGGCTCGGCCGGTGGACGCAATTCGCAAGGCGACGCCGATCGGAGATTCGTCCACCGGCGGAGCCGGTGGCTTTTACTGGAGAGGGGGTCGGCCTCTGTCTGATAAAGCCGCGGGGGTCGCCGAAGCGACGCCCCGCGGTCGTAGTGACTGCTTGATCGAGAGCCGGCAGCCTTAGGCGACCGGTTGGACGTTCTCGGCGCGCTTGCCCTTCGGGCCCTGTCCTTCGGTGTACGAGACGGCTTGGCCTTCGTACAGGCTGTCGTAACCGGTGCCCTGGACCGACGAAGAGTGGAAGAAAATATCTCCCCGCTCGCCCTCGATGAATCCAAAACCCTTGTCGGTCAACTTTTTGATCGTTCCTTGCGACACTTCGTCAATTCTCCAGCACGCATCAATGGGTAGAGCGCACGGCCGCGCCGTCGTGCAAACCAGCGGGTGGCCGAGCCAAACAGAAGGTCCTAAGAGAAACCTTCAAGTAAGAGAGCAAACTGACCCACACAGCAGGTCAACAACCGCAGCGGCCGCATTGAATGAAGCGCCGTTGCGTCGAAGGGCCGAGTCTACAAGAAGAGGCGCCGGCGGCCGGAGAGTTCGTCACGCGACGAGTCTCAAAGGGGGCCAATCCGGCGAAGCGTCTCGCAGCGCCTTCGCTGTCTTAGTAGCCCTCATCGTAGTGGATTTGGGCCGCGGGGTCAAATTGGGGCGTTTCGTGCCCTAGTTGAGTGCAAAGTCCCCCCAACCCACGCAAACGCCTTCCGCAATCGACTGCCATTCAACGAAAGCTCTACGTTTAGCGTGGAGCGTGCGCCAAGGGGACGCTAGCGCCGCTCGCAGTCTCCTGGGGCCTTGCGACGAATGGTTGGAGAATAAGGGCAAAAAACTGCCCAGAAAGTCCGTTATTTCGTCCTGACAAACGGCTTCCCCGTCGACTCGCCCTTAAACAGCGAAGAGTCTGTCGGCTCCATCAGCCGCGGGCCGCTCCAATCTTTGCTGCTATAGAACCAGTCGAAGCAGCGTTCCAGAACGTCGACTAAGTCTGGCATGTTCAATCCGGTGATCGACGGGCAGAAGAATTCCGCCGGCGGTTCGATGTTCACCGCACAGATGGAGAGGTCCTGCCCGACCGTGAGTCCTCGCTCCCAAGCGGCTCGCTGAGCGCCGATCGCGGCGGGGCAGGTGGTGGCCACTAGGGCGGTCGCCTCCAACTTCTTGCCCTCCAAAAGGTGCAACATCAGTCGGCGGGCGGCGATCGTCGGGTCGGTGAAGACTGGCGCCGGGTCGTCCCACAGGTGCCCGTCGACGCCACGGCGCCGGAGCCAGCGATCCCAGATATCGATGCGGCGCTCGATTTCGGGATTGCGATTCTGCGTGTTCAGACAGTCGATCCGACGGTGGCCGAGGCGGTGAAGATACTCCAACACTCCCTCAATGCAACGTTCGGTGAAGAGCCGGATCGACGGCAACCCATCGCTGGTGAAGTCGCCGTCAAGGATCACGACTTTGTTCTGGCGGAAAGGCTCCAGCAGGCGAGCGGGGATTTCTGGGCCGTATGGAATCACGATGGAACCGCGGGCCTGATCGACCGCTTCGAGCAGTGCGGTTTCGTCCCAGTGGACAAACTGGGCGGGGCGCAGCGCGATGCCGCGTCGCTGAGCAAAATCGGACACGACCTCGCGCAACTGCGTCAGGTACGCCGAGGGATAGGCGGGGTAGAGGAGGACGACCTCGGCCGGCTTTGTCTGCTTGGCGAAAGCGGGGTGAACCTCCAATCCGCCGGTCGGCCCACGAAGGAGGACCTTTTCTTCGAGCAGTTCCTGGACCGCGCGACGGGCGGTCATATAACTGACGCCCGTTTCCTCCGCGATCTTGCGTTCGCCTGGGAAGCGGCTGAGGAGGTAGTCGCCCGCGCGAATCCGCCGTTTGATGACGGTCATCACCTCGGTGTATTTGGCCTGAGCGGGCATGAGAGCGGCTGCGAATTGAAGAGTCGGAGCGGGAAGGAGGCGGCTGCAGCGGTAGGGCTCGTGCCTTCCGGTTGCCAGCAGCGGGGGCGTAAATCGCTGACAAAACGGTTGACACCCCTTATTTCATCTTATAGCATAAATGCTACAGGATGCAAGGAAGCGGACTGGCGGCTACTTTTCAGACCTCTTTTTTTGGCTCGCGCTGTGCTCGGGCCTGGGTTTTTCTCCGGCAAATCGCCACGCACATGCGCTTCGCGGAGAACGGCCTCCTTTTTCGTATCTCTTGTTCCGCTTTCGCAACTCTTCATCTTTGCTGCAGGGAGAACTAATGATGAGAACGTTCTTTACGCGCGCCACGTGGGCGCTGACCGCGATGGCCGGCCTGTTTTCGGCCGGTTTGGCCTCGGCGGGCACGACGATCACGACGTTTGATAACTTCGTCTCCGACGCTCTGTATCCGTCATGGGCCTTGCCAGCGTCCACCGTCGTCTCGGGACCGACCAGCTACAGCATCACGGCGACCGGTTACGGCAGCAATTACAAGTACATTGGCTTCCCCGAGATTTTGGGGGCAGGCAACACCCATATTGAACTGACCGTCGCTTTGAGCGGACCTCAAGCTGCGGACGGCCATTTAGGCCCGATCGTTGACATCATCGACGGTGACGGCACTCGCTTCAGCTATGCCTGGTATGGGCAATTATTGGGCAATCATGTCCTGACCATGCCCGTTGAATCACCGACTTCGGTCGCCGCCGCCGGCGGCACTCCTGGCCTGAATCTCAACACATTGACTCACATGCACATGCAACTCGATCCCGGCGGGTTCGGCTCTCAGGGTGCGTACACCGTTGAATGGCAAAACCTGCAGCTGATCGGCGCTGTTCCCGAACCGAGTTCGCTACTGCTGGCAATCTGCTGCAGCGGACTGGCGTTGGGCGCGCGACGTCGTGCATCGCGGAGCGTTTAATGGGGCGGCCGTGCACTGCTGGCTCGTCCAGCAGTGCACGACTTTTTTTCACGTGGGCGGCCACAACTTGCTTCCAGCGTGGGTGACCACGACTTAGCGGAAATCTCTTTGGGCGCTTTGAATTCAGAACTCGATGCGGCGGCTCGACGCATCGACGAGGGGAAAGCGACTTCTATGAAACAAGCGACGATTTATTTTGCGGCGGCGATGTTCAGCGCATTTGCGGCGTTAAATGGAGCGGCGAGGGCGGACGTGCTCATCACGAGTTTCGACCTCGGCACTTATACTGAAAATGCACTCTACGCCTCCTGGGCTGCCCCCACCGCGATCATCGATTACGGCGATGAAAGTTACAACGTGACCGCCGCCGGCTACGGCAGCAATTGGACCTATATCGAAGGGCGCGTTCCTGAAGGGGCTGGCGAGACGCACTTGAAGCTGGACGTGACGTTGGAAGGTCCGCTTGCCGCCGACGGCCACCTGGGTCCGATCATTACGCTCGTCGATGCCGATGGCACAAGAAATAACTACGCTTGGTATGGCCAACTCTTGGGGAACCACGTTCTCACGCTCCCTATTACATCGCCCACCTGGGTCGAGGCGCCGGGCACTACGAGCGGGTTGGACCTGAATCACATTAACCACATGCATCTGCAACTAGATCCCGGCGGATTCGGCTCAGCGGGCCAGTACACCGTGCGCTGGAATGACCTGAGTTTGATCACCGTCGCGGGGTTGCCCGGCGACTTTAACAACGATAGTCGCGTCGATGGCCAGGACTTCCTCGTCTGGCAACGCGGCGGCTCGCCGGCGCCGTTGAGCGCTGATGATTTGAACGCCTGGAAAACAGGTTTTGGTACGGCGGCGGCGCCGACCGTGGGCGCTGTGCCGGAGCCGAGCACGCTCGGACTGTTGACTTTGGCGAGCGTCGCCATGTGCCGGCAGCGTAGGTGCGCGGGACGAGTGCGTCGCTAGGCTCGCGAAATCGGCGAAGCAACGGAAAAGGAAGTGAACGGCACTAAGGTAAGGGAGGAAAAGACTTCTGGGGCGCGTTAGAATCGAAATTCGTTGCATTTCTCCGTCCATATAGTTTTTTAGCCCCAGAAGCCGTGTGGTCGCAGCCCGGCCGATTCGCCGATGCCTAGATTGAGCCAACATTTGAAGACGCTGCAGACGGCAATCGTTCTTGTCGGTTTTGGGTGGACGTCGTGCGCATGGGCCGCAGACGTGCAGAAGACCAACCCGATGAAGGTCTACATGCACTACATGCCGTGGTTCGAATCTCCCGCGACGCTCGGCGGGACGAACTGGGGCTTCCATTGGAAGTTCAACAATCGCAATCCCAACGTCATCGACGCGAACGGCGAGCGGCAGATCGCTTCGCACTATTACCCGAAAATCGGCCCGTACGCTTCGAACGATCCGCAGGTCATCGAGTACCACCTGCTGCTGATGAAGCTTTCGGGCATCGACGGCGTCATGCTGAACTGGTACGGCCAGCAGGGAACCAACGGCGACGTCGCCAACCTGCTGACGAACTCCAACGCGATTGTTAATCGCACCGACGACTTTGGCATGAAGTTCGGCGTGGTGTTCGAAGATCGGTTCGCCGCCAACATCGAACAGGCGAAGACGAACGTCCGTTATCTCAAGGACAACTATTTCAACGAACCGGAGTACATCCGCTACGGCGTCGGCGAAGATCCGCTGATGTTCGTCTTTGGGCCGATCACGTTTCAGCAGCCGACGCAGTGGAATCAGATCGTCGCCGAAGCGGGCGAACCGCTCACGCTGCTGACGTTGCCGTACGAATCGAACGAAGCGGGCCAAAACGCCGATGGCGAATTTCAGTGGATCTGGGAAGACGAAACGAAGGACAATCACCTGCAGGTGTTGACCGACTTTCTCAACAATCGCGCGCCGGGCCTGAGCGTCGTCAGCGGCGTCGCCTACCCCGGGTTCAACGACTACTACCAGGAAGGCGGCTTGGGCAACGTCGTGCCGTTCGAGATCCCGCACGACAACGGCCAAACGTTGGCTCAGACCTTGGCCCTAGCGCAGCAAAACAGTTCAAAGATCGACATGCTGCAGCTCGCCACCTGGAACGACTTCAGCGAAGGGACGATGTTCGAACCGACTGTCGAGACGGGGTTCGACTACCTGAAGCAGATTCAGCAGTTCACGGGCGTCCCGTACGACGAGGACGAGTTGCAGCTCGTCTACCGGCTGTACGTCGCTCGTAAGGAGCACGCCGGCGATGCGGCGACGCAGGCGCTGCTCGATCAGGCGTCGGGGCATCTCAACGCGCTCGAGATCGACCAAGCACGCGCGGTCCTCGATGGCGTCGATCCGCCGGGCGATTTTGACGATGACGGCGACGCCGACGGGGCGGACTTCTTGCAGTGGCAGCGTCAATCGGGGCTGACGGGGCTCTTTCCGCTGCAGCGGCGCGCGGCTGACGCCAACGCCGACGGCGTGGTGAATGGCGCCGACCTGGATCTTTGGAGCGCTGCGATCGCCGCGACGGGGGGCGCCGCGGTGGGGGCTTCCGCCGTTGTGCCGGAACCGCACGCGGGAGCGCTGGCGGCGGTGGCCTGTTGTTGCGCAGTGATGTGGCGCTGTGCGGGCTTCTGAACCCTCTATTGCAGCCCTCGGCTCTGCCGGGGGGTCGGCCTCCATTCCGATAAGCAATGCCTCATGTAGCGCTACCCCCTGGCGGAGCCAGGGGCTACAGGAGCTTCAACTCCTTGAGCGCCGTGACCGTGGCCGCGCGTTGCTCCGGCGTCGCCGGGCGGAACGTGGCGGCCATCTGTTCGTCGCCGATGCCGAGGATCGACAGCGCGCACTTGATGCCCCGGATCGCGCAGGCGCCGTACTGGCCGTCGCCGTAGATCACCGACAGCGTCGCAAGTTGTGCTTGAAGTCGTTCGACTTCGGCCTGATCGCCGCGCGTCGCCGCTTCGTACAGTTGCACGAACAGCTGCGGAAAAACGTTCGCTCCGCCGCCGACGCAGCCGTGGCCGCCGAGGGCGAGCGTGTCGACCATCAGACCTTCCGGCCCCACCAACAGCGACCAGTCGGGACGACGGTGGAGTTCGCTGGCGACCTCGCGGAAATAGGCGAGATCGCCGGAGCTGTCCTTGAGGCCGTGGACGTTCGGCCACTCCATCGCGGCGCGGACAACCTCGATCGAGATCCAAGTCTTCGTCAGCCCCGGCATGTTGTAGAGATAGAGGGGCAGCGACGAGTCGTCATGCAGTGCGCGGAAGTACTCGAGCAGTTCGGATTGCTCGGGCGGCACATAGTAGGGAGTCGTCGCCACGATCGCGTCGGCGCCAACGGACGCGGCGTGCTCGGACGCCGCGAGGGCTTCAACGAGCGACGTATCGGAGACGCCGACCAACACCGGGATGCGGCCGGCGACTTGGCGCGTCACGCGTTCGACGACTTCTTTCCGCAGCCGCACGGAAATGGCCGCCGCTTCGCCGGTCGTGCCGAGGACGAAGAGGCCGTGAACGCCCCCGCTGACGATCCGTTCGACCAGTCGCTCCAACGCCGCGTGATCGAGTTGATCGCGGCCGGCGAGAGGGGTGGCAAGGGGCGGAACGATCCCGCGTAGAGGGCGTGGCCAGGAGGCGACGCGGACGGATGCATGTTCATTCATCGATGAGTGGTTACCATGGTCGCTAGGTTTCATTTAGAATGACGGGCTCGTCTCCTCCGGCTTGCGGCGACAATGCTCGCGGCGGCCGACAGCCGAACTCTCGTCATCTCCTCAACAACGCGACCAGTCTACCATGTTCCGCACGGCATATCTTCCGCTGCTGCTGGCGATCGCGCTGACCTCGCTAGCGTCGAAAGGGCAGGGCGAAGGGTTGCAGCGATTGCGGTACAGCGCGACCGATGCGGGGGCGGGCGTCGATCTGGGCGTCGGGCTGTGGGCCTGGCCGCTGCCGATGGATTACGACGGCGACGGCGATCTCGATCTGCTCGTCTCGTGCCCCGACGTGCCGTTCAACGGGACGTACTTCTTTGAGAACCCCGATGGCGATGCGAAGCTGCCGCGTTTCAAGCCGCCGGTGCGCGTCGGGCCTGGATATCACGACATTCAGCCAAGTGACGTCGGCGACGACGTGCGGCTGCTCTTGCCGGGAAAGGAACTGGTCGACTTCCGGGAAACGGGGCTCGAAAAGTTCAAGCCGATCTACGCCATAGAAAATATCCACCCGGTGAAAGTTCGAGCCAATCAGTGGCGGCTCGTCGATTACGACGGCGACGGCGTGCGCGACCTGATCGTCGGCGTCGGCGACTGGAGCGAATATGGTTGGGACAACGCCTACAACGCGGCGGGCGAGTGGACCAACGGACCGTTGCATGGGTACGTCTATCTGCTCGCCAATCGCGGGACGAATGAGGATCCCGATTACGCCGATCCAGAAAAACTCCGCGCCGGCGACCAAGTGATCGACGTCTACGGAGCGCCCACGCCTAACTTCGGCGATTTCGACGGCGACGGCGATCTCGATCTTCTCTGCGGCGAGTTTCTGGATGGCTTCAATTACTTTGAGAACGTCGGCACGCGGACCGAGCCGGCGTATGCGACGGCGCGCCGACTGACGCACGACGCAGCGCCGCTCGCGATGGACTTGCAAATGATTATCCCCGTGGCGATCGACTGGGATCGCGACGGCGATCTTGATTTGATCGTCGGCGACGAAGATGGTCGCGTCGCATTGGTAGAGCATTCGGGCAAGGTCGTCGACGGGCTGCCGCAGTTGTTGCCCCCGGTTTACTTTCAGCAGGAGCCTGATTTGCTGAAATTCGGCGCGCTCGTGACGCCGGTCAGCTTCGACTGGGACGGCGACGGAGACGAAGACCTCCTCTGCGGCAATACGGCCGGTTACATCGGGTTCATCGAGAATCTCGACGGCGGCAACCCGCCGCGCTGGGCGCCACCGGTGCGACTGCAAGTTGGCGACAAAACCTTTCGCGTGGAAGCAGGACCGAATGGTTCGATCCAAGGACCGTGCGAAGCGAAATGGGGCTACACGACCTTCAGCGTCGCTGATTGGGATGGCGACGGGCTGCCCGATATCGTGCTGAATTCAATCCTCGGTCGTGTGGCGTGGCTGAAGAACATCGGCACGCGAACGGAACCGCAGCTCGCCGCGCCGCAGCCGGTCGACGTGGCATGGGAACTCGGCGCGGGCGAGACGCCGCCAAAACCGGCTTGGACGTGGTGGACACCTGACGCGAATGAGTTGGCGCCCGAGTGGCGGACGACGCCGGTGGCCGTCGACTGGACTGGCGACGGGTTGTGCGACTTGGTGATGCTTGATCACGAAGGGTATCTCGCCCTCTATGAACGCTATCGCGATGGCGATCACCTGCAACTCAAGCCGGGGCGGCGGGCGTTTCGGATCGAGGGCGACGGCGCATTCGACGGCAACCACAACCAAGTGACGACCGATGCGACCGGTCTGCGCCTGAACGCCGGCACCGCCGGCAAGAGCGGCCGGCGAAAGTTCTGCATCGTCGACTGGAACCGCGACGGCAAGCTCGACGTCATCGTCAACAGCATCAATGCCAACGTGCTGCTAAATCTCGGCGAACGCAACGGCGTGACGACGTTTCGCGATCTCGGGCCGATCGACGAGCTCAAGTTAGCCGGCCACGACACGAGTCCCACGACGGTCGACTGGAATGGAGACGGGGAGCGCGAGCTGTTGCTTGGCGCTGAAGATGGGCATTTTTACTATTTGAGAAGACAGGATTAACCACGAAACACACGAAAGAAACGAAAAAGGGAGCTAGCAGCAACCTGACTTATCAACGCATTCTATTCATTTGAGTAGCCGCTCCTCTGAACTCATTGATTCACCATTAGAACATCAGTGACGGCAACTGAACTTCTTTTTTCGTTTCGTGTCGTTTCGTGTGTTTCGTGGTTAAATAACTCTTATCGCAAGACGCAGCCTGCCGATGCCAGAAACTCATCTCGCTCATATCGACTTGCTCGTCCTCGTCGCGTATCTCGCGGCCGTCATCGGATTCGGCTGGTGGTTTGCTCGGGGGAGCAGCGACGCCGACGACTTCATGTCGGCAAGCCGGTCGTTGCCGGGGTGGGCGGTCGGCCTCTCGATGTTCGGCTCGTTCGTCAGCAGCATTTCGTTCCTGGCGAACCCTGGCAAGTCGTACGCGGGCAATTGGAACGCCTTTGCGTTTTCGCTTTCCATGCCGATCGCGGCGGCAGTAGCGGTGCGGTGGTTCGTTCCTTTCTTTCGGCACAGCGGCGAGCTTTCAGCGTACGAGCATTTGGAACATCGCTTTGGCCTCTGGGCCCGCAGCTATGCTGTGCTTTGCTTCCTGTTGACGCAATCCGCGCGGATGGGGACGGTTGTTTTTCTACTGGGGCTGGCCGTGAGGCCGCTCACCGGCTGGCCCATTTGGTCTGTCGTGTTGATCACCGGCGCTCTGATGACCGCCTACACGATGGCTGGCGGCATCAAGGCAGTCATCTGGCTCGGGGTGCTGCAAAGCGCGGTGCTGGTAGCGGGAACCGCTACTTGTCTGCTGGCGGTCATTGGCAAAACGCCCGGCGGCGTCCGCGAGATCATCGACCTGGGCGTCGCCAATAATAAGTTCAGCTTCGGCAGCTTCGGCCTGTCGCTGACGGAGCCGACTTTCTGGGTCATCTTCGCCTACGGCATGGCGATGAACCTTGGCAACTTCGGCACCGACCAAGGTTTCATCCAGCGCTTCATCACCGCCCGCAGCGATCGCGAGGCGGCGAAGAGCATCTGGATCACGGCCGCCCTCTTCCTGCCGACCTCGGCGGTCTTCTTCTTTATCGGCACGGCGCTCTTCGCTTACTACGGCGCGCACCCGACGCTGGTGGCCGGAATCGAGAAGGCCGACGAAATCTTCCCGCACTTCATCGCGACCGAGTTGCCGGTCGGCGTCGCGGGCCTCGTGGTGGCGGCGATTTTCGCCGCGTCGATGGATTCGAACCTCAACAGCATGGCCACCCTCACGCTCTGCGATTTGTACAAACGCTACTGGCGGCCCGACGCGGGCGATCGCGAATCGATGCGCGTACTGCGAGCGGCGACTCTCTTCTGGGGAGTTACGGGGACGAGCATCGGCCTGGCGATGATCGGCGTGAAGCAGGTGCTCGATACCTGGTGGATTCTGGCGGGGATCTTTTCAGGGGGCGTTTTGGGGCTCGTGCTGCTGGGAATGCTGACTCGCGCGAGCAACGCGGCGGCGGCGCTGGCAACTTCCGTGGGCGTCATCGTCGTCTTCTGGATGTCGCTGGAGCCGCTCCTCAAGTTATTCGAAATCGAAATTCCCCAGCGCCTACGCAATCCGCTCGATGCGAACTTAACGATCGTCGTCGGGACGCTGACGATCTTTCTAGTCGGGTTACTCGCGTCGCGTTTCCTGGGCCGCGGCCAGGTCCGGCAGCCGGAGCTGTAGCTCCGCGCATACCGGCAAATGGTCGGACGCCAGTTTCGCCGTCGGCGTCCGCGGCTGCCGCACGGCGTTCACGGTGAAGTGCTCGCTCGCGAAGATGTAATCGAGTCGCCGCAACGGCATCGTCGAGATGAACGTGGCGCGCGGCCGATGGTTCGGCAATCGGCAAGCGACGTCGACCAGCCGCCGACCGAACGACTTACAAACCAGCGACTTCGGGCCGTCGTTCAAATCGCCGCAGAGAATGATCGGTTCCCCCGCCGGAATCTGCCCAAGCCAATCATCGCCCAACAAGATTGCCGCCTGCCGCTGCCGCTCTTCGCGCCGCAAGCCAAAGTGCGTGTTGATGACGTTCACCACTCCGGCCGGCGTCGCGAGCTTTACCCACAACGCCCCGCGGGCCTCGCTGCGATGGGCGTGATCGACCGGCGTGAGATGTCCCGATTGGATATGCTCGAGCGGATAGCGGCTGATAATCGCGAGACCGTACTGTTCGCCGTTCCAATCGGAGACAGCGTAATAGTGGTGGCTCATCGCGAGCGCCTCGGCGATCATGCGGGCCTGCTCATGCCCGCGGGAGCGTTGGCGATTGGCGTCGACTTCCTGCAGCGCGATTACATCGGCTCGGCAGGAACGAATCACCGAGATGATTCGCTCGGGACGAATCTTGCCGTCGATGCCGATGCAGCTGTGGATGTTGTAAGTCATCACTTTCAGGTGATGTGCAGATTCGGGCGACTGCTCCGCCTGCATCGCGGAGGGTTCGAGGGCGGCCGCGTGGTCGTGCTGCTTCGTCAGCGGTCGCTCAGGGTGAGCAAATCCCCAGGCGCCGCGATAGAGATCGACCCCGCGGATGTAACGCTCGCCCTTGGCGTCACGCCGGTGATGCAAGTGAATCGCATGCGGCACGAGCGCGAAGCCGCGCGTCTCCTCGCTGCCGATGCTACCGTGGGCGCCATTCTCGTGGACGAACGTGCTTGGCAGGCGCTCGTTGCTCCAACCGCTCACCATCAGATCGCCGGCGTCGGGATGCTCGGCGAGCCGCATCAAGTCGCCGACCGCTTCAGCCAGGAACGGGTGGTCGGGGCCAAAGACCTGTGCCGCGTCTTCCGGCAGCTTCCAGGAGCCAAGTGGATTGTGCGCCTCCAAATGCCCGTGCGCGCCGCGAAACAACATCAGCGGCACGTGCTCGGCGTCGACCAGGCGGCGAGCGTAGTCGCGTTTCTCCTCGACGCTCAGCTCGACCGGCAAATAGATGTGCCCCAACGGGCCGAGCGCCGTGACAATCACGTCGTTGGCCAGTTCGTCGGCCGTCGCCTGCGGCGCCTCGGTGCGCCCGCGCTTCATTCGCAGCAGCCGTCGACCCCGCTGGTCGGTCTCCGGCCCGCGCGTGCCGTAGTCGTCGAGCCCGCGCACCTTACGCCCGGCCAGCGGACCCGCATCGAACGCGCGCTCCGCCGCTCGCTGAATCGTGACGCCGGTTTCGTTCTCGTAGATCGCCGTCTGTTGCTGGCCATGATCCGAGAAAATGATTACCTCGTAGTCGCGTACGTCGGACTTGTGCGCGGTCTTGAAGACGTCACGGATGACGCCGTCGATTCCCTTCAGCCCCCAGTGGGCGAAGTCGCTCCCCGGGCCGCGGCGATGGGCCTGCTCGTCGTAGCCGAGAAAATTGGCGTAAATGATGGGGGCGCCTTCCTCGATCGACAGCTTCAGCATCACGCGCAGCCATTCCCGCATCACGATCGAGACGCCGATGCGCGACGGAATGCAGTGGAGTTCCGCCCGCCACGGTTGCCGGCCGACGAGGCCGCGAATCATATCGCCGACGGCAATGAAGAACTCCAAGATCGCGAGGCCGAGCACTCGCAAAATAGTGAAGAAGTAAAGGCAGGCGACGATCGCCAATTTCCAGGGCCGCGTCATCTCGCGCAGATTGTCGGCGTCCATCGTCTCCGCGCAAAAACGGGACTCCACGGCGCCGGCGGCGTAAATGTTCGAATAGGAACGCCCTCCTTCGAGCAACGGCTGATGCTCGGCGGCGAGTTGTTGGCCGATGCGCTTGGCCCACTCCTGGTCGTACATCAGCGCCGTCTTGCCAGACTCACGGTGGAGGAACTGGAACGCCGGCACGGCGCAGCGTGCGCCGAACATTACCTCCGCCTGCACCGCGGGCGTCGTCGACGGCAGGCCCGAGTAGAAACTCCGCTCCTCGAAATGTCCGCGATCGACCAACTTCTTCAAGAACGGCATGCGGCCGTCCTGGAGCGCCTGTTCCAGCTGAGTCCGCGCCAAGCCGTCGATCTGCAGGATGATGAGGCCGGGATCGTCGCCGTGAGGCGCCGAGAGGTCGCGGTTCAGCAACCGCGCCACCCAGCGGGTGCGGCTGATCTTTCGCCGCAGACGGCGCTTCCATTTGACGATCGAGCTAATCAAGGTGGCTCCGCGTCGCTTCGGTGTCGACGACCGCCGCGGCTAAGGCGGACGTTTTTTCGATGAGGAGATTCCATTCAATTTCGAGCCGTCCTAGCAAGCGATCCCACGGTCCCGGATCGGCGTCTTCGCGTTGGGAGTGCTCTGCGACAAGCTGCTCGTAAAGCTCCAAGATTCGATCCGCGCAGACGTCGAGGCCGAAGGTCCGGACTGATTGTCGTGCAATCTCCCCGCGCCGCGCCAGCGCCGCCCGATCGTGCGTGATCTCCTGGATCGCTTCGGCAAACGTCACTTCGTTCGCGTTGCCGGGCAGCATCCGCCCACTGACGTCGTTAAGTACGTCGCGAACGCCGGGACCGTCGAGCGCGACCACCGGCGTCCGGGCCGCCATCGCCTCGGCCAACACCATCCCCTGGGTTTCCGATTGCGAGCTGAACACGAACAAGTCCATCGCCGTGTAAGCGTCGACTAAATCCTGTCCCGTGCGTGAGCCGGCCATGATCAGTTGTTTTGAATCAGCCAAGTCGGCGATCGCCGTTTCGATCGCTTCGGCCGCTTCGCCCGTGCCGACGACCAGCCAGTAGGCGTCGGGATGCTCGGCGAGAAACTGCCCGACCGCCCGGGCGAGAAACGCCAGGTTTTTCTCACTCGCCAAACGGCCGACGTGGCCGATGACCAGCGCGTCGGGTGGAATGTTATGTCGCTCGCGAAACCGCCGCCCATCGCCGTCGCCGAAGCGATCGAGATCGATGCCAGTCGGGATCGCCGAAATCGGTCGCGCCACCTGCCGTTGCACCAAGAGTTCGGCGATCGATTCGCTGGGCGCGATCACATGCGTGCAGAGATTGCAGTATTCCGTCGCCATCTGGATCGCCACGCGCTGCAGCGCGTCGGAGTCGAGCGGCACGTAGTGCGTGTATTGCTCGTACAGCGTGTGATGGGTAAAGATCAACGGCAATCGCCGCGTCCAAGCGGCCCGCAGAGCCGAATCGCCGAGCAGGAACGGGTGATGGCTGTGAATCAGCTGCGGCTGGAACTGATCGAGATACTCGGCGATCAAGCCCGGCTGCGGCAACTGCACCGAGAAGTCGCTGCCGTTGAAATTCTGAATCGCGGGCACCCTTAGCACGTGTTCTGAATCCTCGGCCCCGTCGAACTCGGGCGCAATCACGCGCACCTCATGGCCGCGCCGACGAAACTCCTCTTCGTAGGTGCTGACACTGCGGGCCACGCCTCCCACGTGGGGGAGATACGTGTTGGTAAACATCACGATTCTCACCGCGGTGATCCTTCTGCGAGGGTGTGATGATGCAACGACGGCGCTGCGCGCTGATTTTCATCGCGAGCGAGCGGCAGCGGCCCCGCTGTATTGGCCTGATCAATTCTAGCGAATCCCGGCAAGGCGACGTCGACTCGCGGCGGCGCTCCTCGCCAGGTCGCATCGATGTGGATTGTCGGTTCCACGCGCGGGTTCGCCACCCGCACCGTGACTGCTCCCCACGGCGTGAGCGTCGGACCAAAGACCAAGTCTTCGTCCGACTCGAACCATTCCGCAAACAAGCCGGAACCAACGACGAGCCGATCGGCTTCTTCGCGCACGAAAAGGCTCCGCATCATCATCGCCCATTCCGCGGCGGCCCAGCCATGTTGGCCGTCGCCCATGCAGCCGCCTCCCGTCTGTGGGTGAATCGCCTCGGGCCACTGACCCGTGGGCGATGCGAGCTTGGCCACCGACTCAACCAAGTCACGGTAGCGACTGTCTCCTGCGCGCAACAGCGTCTGCGCGATGTCAAGCGTCAGGTAAGCGTTCACCCCCGAGTGAATCATGTCCTGAAAGAAACCGCCGTGGAGAAAGCAGCGGCGGAGCAGGGCGTCGACCGTCGCCATAATCGGCGGGGCGCCGGCAGCGTAGAGTTGCAAGGGGTAGTCGGCCACCAGTGAACCGATGGCGCCCGAATCGATTCGCCGATGGGGCGACGCGGGTATGCCGCTCAGCGACCGCCACGCCGGTATGCGGTGTATGCTGCGGTCGATCGCGCGCCGCAGATCGTCGGCTTTCGCCGTCGCGTCAGCCGCTTCGCGCGACTGGCTACGGCGAGCGTAAATCGCGGCCGCGCTTCGCAACCCCGCCTCAGCCCAGAAATCATCCCAGTAGTAATGGTCGTTCGGCCCCAGATGCTCCGCGCTGAAGCCCGCCGGCAGGAGGCCGACGTGGAGCGGATCGGCGTCGTCCATCACCCGCTTATTTTGGATCCACTCAACCGCGCGCGGCAACGTCGCCATTAGTTCGTCCGAAAGCCGCTCGCCCGTGAGCTGCTCGTAACGATCGAAGAACCACAACACCTGGCCGTTGGAATCCCATTCCCCATCCTGCGACCGGAAGTAACCGTTGCGCAGTTGCCGCGACGGAAACTTCTCGATCATCCGCCGACAACGATCGGGCATGCCGATCGCCAGCAGCGAATTCATCATGATGCAGGCGTCGCGGAACCAGAAACGACGATAAGTGTAAGGCCCGGGCACCACTTCGTCGGCCGAAAGTAACAAGAGCGTCTGCACGGCGCCGTCGTACAGTCCCTGCATGCGGGCGTCGGGAATCTGCAGCTTAGCGATCGGCCGGCGCGCCTCATTCCAGGTGACGCGGGGATTGAATTTTTCGACGTTGCCGAGCGAAGCGAGTTCCTGTTGCAGCGGCACGCGAACACGCAGCGTCGTCTCGCCTTCAAACGGATAAATCGCCGCCGCCGTCGCCATGCCGACGCTGCAAACGACGTGCGGCTGATCGTGGTTGCCGCCAATCCGCTCGGTGCTGCCGTGCAGCAAGCTCGACACGTCGCCATGGGCGTAGTCGGAAACGAGCATCTGCTCGGCGGGCCGATCGAGCATCACTTCAGTCTTGTCATTCACCAGCCAACCAGTCTGCGGCTCGCTGGCGTCGATCGTGTCGATAAACTGCACGCCTTCAGGATTGTAAGGACGCAGCGCGACGACCAATTTCGCGGCGCCCTCCGCGGTGGCGGTTACTTGCAACTCGGCGACCGGCTGATCCTGCTCGACGACGACGCGCGCCGTTTGCTTGAGCGTCATCCCGTGCAGTCGCGACAACGTCACCACCGACAGGTCGTTGTCGCTGACGACTAGTTCCTGCCGCACGGCCGCATCGGGCAAGCGGCTCGGCGCCACCATCTTGCCATCGGGGGCCACGAGCCAGCAATCGATCGACCATCCGTCCTGCAGCGGCGTGAACAGCCCGCGGGGGTCGACGATCGAGTAAATCGAAAGTTCCGGCAACCCCACCGCCGTCCAATTGCGGTGCGTCAGGTTCACATGGCTGAACGAAAACGCCCGCGGGATGAACGACACGTCGTTCGGATCGAACTGCCGTTGCACCCAGTAGGGCCAGATCCAGTCGAGATTGTGCTGAATCGCCTTCGTGTTGACGATGCCGCGCGCGTGGAACAGGATTCCCGCGCGCAGCAGTTCGATCGGTTCCGCCACCTCCGACGGCTGGGCGAAGCTGCGGATCCGTGCGAGCCAGAGTGCGGGATCGGCAATGCCGTAGGCCCGGGCGGCGCGCTTGACGATCGACTTCCATGGCAGGAATCGGAACATTATGGTCGGCGCCCTTTCAAGCGAGTGGGCGTTTGGTAGGCAGATTGACGGACAACACGCCAATAACTGCACACGCTATGCCAGTTTCTAAGTGGCTGCGTTTAGTGAAGACTGGACAGGATCACAGGATCTCGCTGATTGACAGGATCCATTGCGTGAAGAGAACTGGCGAGTTGGGTGACGGCAACCTGGCACTCATAAATCCTGTCGATCCGCGCAATCCTGTTATCCTGTCAATAATCCAATCGACTCAACTGCAACGCTTCTACTCAGGCCGATCCAGCTTCGGCGTCGTCTCCTCGTCATTCACCAGCTTCGCATACGCCGCCCCGAACAGAATCACGATCATCGCATAGTACGTCCACAGCATGATCGCCATGAACGACCCGATCACGCCGTACGCGGTCGGCAGATTGCGTCGCAAGACGTACGCTGCCAGCACCTGTCGGCCGATCTCCCACAGTAGCGCCGCGAGCGCCCCGCCGGCAAACGCCGCCTTCGCCCGCACATGCGTCTTCGGCACGAACGCATACAGCATCGTGAAGGCCAAGAAATTCAACACGATGTGGAGCAGCGGCTGCGTCGATTGCCGCAGCCAGGCCGGCAAGTCGACCGTCGACTGAACGACTGATTCCACGCCCTGCCACACGATCGACGCGATCATAACGGCGATGACGAAGGCGCCGACGCCGATCAACATCACCAGCGACTTGAGCCGCGTGAATGCGAGGTTCTTCAGCCACTTGAGAATTCCCATCTCACCGGCGTTCGGCCGATCCCACAACCGATCGAACGCATAGTCAAGCTGCGTGAAGATCGCCACGGCCGCCACGAGCAAGACCACAATGCCGAGCGACCCGCTGGCGCCCGCCTTCTGCTCGACCGCATTGAACGCCTCCTGGATCTGATCGCGCAGCGTCGGCGACGCTTGCTCGGCGATGGCGGCGAGCACCCGTTGCTGCGCATCGTGCCCGATCGCGGTCGCTCGAAAGGCCCACCCCAATCCCGCGACCAGTACTAGCATCAATGGAAAGAGCGAAAACGCGAGATAGTACGCCACGGCCGCCGCCAGCATCGTGCCGCCGCGATCGGCGAAGTGATGGTACGCATTGAAGATGCGAACAAAAAAATTGCGGACGATTTCCATCGTAGAGCGATCGGCTGGCTGTTGATCAATGGGGACGACTGAGAGCCACCATAGGCGACGCCGCGTTTCTGGGGAATCCTGGCTTTTTCGGGGCGTTCGGCGGTCGGGGGGCGACCAGTGACAGTCGCGGCATGGCATATGCACTTTCATGGCCCGGCGGAGTCACAAGTCGTTTGAGGATGGAAGGTTTCATGCTGTTAGCTCGTACAATTCGCAATGGATCGGCGATGCCGCAACGACTCCGGACATGCTTAGCAGCGGCTTCTCTGGTTGTACTGCTGGGGTTGATTGTTAATTCAGTCACGGAAGAGGCCGTCGCGCAGCAAGCGGTTTCCCCGGCAGCCCAAGCTTCGCCCTCATCGAGTCCGCCCGCCACCGAGGTCGAAGCGGCCGCTGCACCGGTCCCGGCGAAAGTCGACGTCCAACCGATCGCCGAAGACGTCGACATCGCCGACCGACTGGAACGGATTCTCACGGCGACCAAATGGTTCACCAACCCGCAAGCGTTGGTTGAAGAGGGAGTCGTCTTCCTCGACGGCGAAGCTAATCGCGAGTCGAGCAAAGAGTGGGCGACGAAACTCGCCGGCAGCACCCAAGACGTCGTCGCGGTGGTGAATCGCATGACCGTCGCCGAGCGCTCGGCGTGGGATTTTTCGCCCGCGTGGGATCAGTTGCGGGTGATGGGTCGCAGTGCCGTGCAGTCGCTTCCCGCAATCATCATCTCGCTGTTCGTGCTGCTGCTGACGTTCTTCGCCACAATCTTTGCTACCCGCAGCGCACGGCGACTTGGGACGCGGCGCTTTCAGAATGCACTCCTCAGCGAAGTGGCGGCACGCGCTGCGGCGGTTCCAGTGATCATTCTCGGACTTTACCTCGCGATGCGGGTCTCGGGCCTCACGCAAATCGCCGCCACCGTCCTCGGCGGCACCGGCCTCATCGGCATCATCATCGGCATCGCGTTCCGCGACATCGCCGAAAACTTCCTGGCGAGCATCCTCATCAGCATGCAGCGCCCCTTCCAAGCCGGCGATTTGGTGACGATCGCCGACCACCAAGGTTTCGTCCAAAAGGTCACCACCCGCGGCACGATAATCGTCACTCTCGACGGCAACCATGTGCAAATTCCCAACGCGACGATCTACAAGAGCATCATCCGCAATCATTCCGCTAATCCCAACGGCCGCCTCGATTTCATCATCCGCATCGGTTACGACGACTCGATGGAGCGGACGCAAGAAATCGTGCTGAAAGTCTTGCGTGAACATCCTGCGGTGCTGACCGATCCCGAACCGCTGATTCTGGTCGAAGCACTGACCCCCACCGGGGTGAATATTCACGCCTATTTCTGGATCAACGGCCGCGACTTCAGTGGCTTGAAAGTCCGCTCGGCGACACTCCGACAGATCATTGCCAAGCTGAACGAGGCCGGCATCACGATGCCCGACTCGCGCGAGATCATCTTCCCGCTTGGCGTCCCGCTGATCGAACCCGACAAGGCCGAAGCGCAGCGGATGGAGCGCCAGCGCGAAGAGCCAACCACCGAGCCCGCGCCTCCGGTCGTGACGCGATCCGAAGGGGGCCTACGCAACGAACGCGAAGAAATTCGCGAGCAGGTCAGAAACTCACGCGAGCTAGAACCAGGGAGCAATTTACTGAAGGAGACCACCGCCGTTGAGTAACCATTTCAGCCCCCGGCTCCGCCGGGGGGGGCGGTCACCACACAAGTGGCACGTCGCCCTGCGTCGCGCTACCCCCCGGCGGAGCCGGGGGCTGAAAAATGCTGCCAATTCAAGGGACTCGTCATCATGGAACTCTTTCATCTCACTGTCGGCGAAGGCCCCCTCGTCTCGGCGGCAATCCACAACGGCCACGCTCTGCGCGGCGGATTGCTCGATTCGATCGGCCTCACGGAACCTGAGCGCCTACGCGAAGAAGACCCCTACACCGACATGCTGTCCGACGTGGCGCCAACGCAAATCGTCGGCAACCGCTCCCGGTTTGAAGTCGATCTCAACCGGCCGCGAGACGAATCGGTCTACCTGACCCCGGAGCAAGCGTGGGGACTCAACGTGTGGCGAGAACCGCCGGCGACGGCGGTCGTCGAGGAATCGCGGCAATTGCACGATCTATTCTACGGCACCGTCGGCGGACTGCTCCGGCAATTAGTCGAAAGCCACGGCCGTGTGATCGTCCTCGACGTTCACTCCTACAACCATCGCCGCAATGGGCCGGATGGGGCGGTTGCCGATGAGACTGAGAATCCCGAAGTGAACATCGGCACGGGTTCCATGGATCGCGAGCTATGGGCGCCAGTCATCGACGCCCTCATCGCCGGCCTCCGCCGCTGCGAGATCAACAGCCGGCCGCTCGACGTTCGCGAGAACGTCAAGTTCCAGGGAGGCCATTTCCCGCGCTGGATCCACGGCGAGTTCCCCGGCGCCATTTGCGCTCCCGCGATCGAATTCAAAAAAACGTTCATGAACGAGTGGACCGGCAACGTCGATCACACGCACCTAATGAAACTCCGTGACGCGCTGCGAGCCACGACGCCGCAACTATTGGAGAAATTGAAAGGAATCGGTTCGCGTTGACGCCAAGCCCCGCCATTGACGCCGAGTTCGACGCGCTGATCGCGGTAGTGCGCGATCGGCTGAGCCGTAACCTGCGCATCCGCCGCACGCTGCCGGGCGACGGCCGCCTGAGGCTCGATCGGCAACTGCCGTTTCTCTGCGTTTACCGGCGCCCCTCCGGCACGAAGGTCTCCGACCGCGGCACGCGCGAGTTGGTCACCACCGAAGGCGCCTACCTGTTCGGCAGCGGAGCCCCGGAATTCGCCGACGGCCTCAGTCGCCTTTGCCGTGCGGTCAGCGACGCGCTGCGCGATCATCTCGGCGCCTTGCTGGTGATCGAGCTTTGGGCGATCGACGAGAGCGAAGCCGACGCCTCGTCGCGCACGCCGCTGCGGCCTAGCTTTCGTATCGCGGCGCCCAAGCTCGACGCGCTGACCGGCGCCGTCGAGGCGCTGGAGGCCGGCTTGCGCACCATTAAGCTTCACGGCTTGCGGGCCGACGTCGAAGTGATCGAAGACGCCCAGCCCGGCGCTCCCGGGCTCGCCCCTTTAGCGGCCGAGTGCGCGGAGAACGCGTGCCTCACGATCGGCCTCGGCGTGCGGCCCGTTTTTCGTGACGCTGAAACGGGCGAAATCTATCCGCTCGTGCTGCAATCGCTCCGGCGGCAGTTGGCCGTGGCGATTCGTAAAACGGTCTTCGCCTTCACTGGTCGCGACTTGGCGCAGTCGCTCGCCCACTACGAAGCCCTCGGCCCGTCGACAATGGCAAAGGCGGGTCGGCTCGTCGATCAGCAACTCTGCGAGATCTCGCAATCGTTCGACTTCCTGCTCCAAGTGACTCCCGTGAACGCCGAGAAGGCGTGGGAAGATTTCGAAGCGAGTGGCTATGCTAAGGCCCCCACGCTCCACTACCGCCCGCTCCCGTACCACCCTAGTCTCCTCAAGCGGCAGCTTTACTCGATTCCGTTGGAGCATGTCGAAGACTCCAGCCTTAGCCAACTCTTCGAACAGAAGCAGGACGAGCTCGACAAGCAACTCGACGCCCTCAAACATCTCGGCACGCGCGCCTTCTACTACGACAGCCTGCATCTCTACGGCGCCCCCGACGACGACCTCGTGAGGCTTGCCGATTCCATCTTGGCCCACACGCGCGCCCAGGCCGACGACATCCACGACTCATGCGTCCCCACCGCGCAAGTCGCCGCCGCCGCGCGGGAACATATCGACTACTACCACCAAAAACTCCCCGACTTCCAAGCAAGCGTCCAAGTCTGCGACACCATCGCTTCGGCGCTCATGGTCGCGCAGGACCGCCTCTTCGTTTCCGAGCGCTCAGCGATCCGGCCGCAACGACTGGAACCGCTCCTCCATCACGAAGTCGGCACCCACCTGCTCACTTATTTCAACGGTCGGCAACAGCCGCTGCGGCAGCTGTACGCCGGCTTTCCGGGGTACGAAGCGCTGCAGGAGGGACTCGCGGTGCTCGCCGAATACCTGGTCGGCGGACTCTCCGTCGGGCGCACCCGCACGCTGGCCGGCCGCGTCCTCGCCGTGCGCTCGATGCTCCGCGGCGGCTCGTTCCTCGAAACGTTCGAGCTGCTGCACGACGAACACCACTTCGGCCCGCGTTCGGCTTTCATGACCGCGCTGCGCGTCCACCGCGGCGGCGGCCTCGCCAAGGACGCTATTTACCTCCGCGGGCTGCGTGACCTGCTCGCCTACCTCCGCGCGGGGCACGACCTCGAACCTCTCTACGTCGGCAAAATCTCGTTGGAGCACGCGGCATTGGTCCAGGAATTGCGGCGTCGTGGAGTCGTCCAGCCGCCGGCGCTGTTGCCCCGCTTCTGGGACGACGGCCTCCACCGCACGCGACTCGCCCGTTGCCGCGAACTTTCACTCGTCGAACTCCTGGAACAACTTCTATGAGAATTGGCTTTGTCGTCAACGATGTACAGACTGAACAGGCGAGCTACACGACCACGCGCCTCGGTATGTCCGCGGTCAACCATGGTCACGAAGCCTGGACCCTCGGCGTCGGCGATTTCGTCTACAAGCCCGACGGCTCGATCCACGCCAACGCCCGCGCGGTTTCCGGCAAGGAGTACGATTCGCTCGAAACGTACATGCAGGAGATTCAAGGCGACGACGCCCGCCAAGAGCAAGTCAGCCTCGACGACATCGACGTCCTCATGCTCCGCAACGACCCGTCCGAAGACACGGCCGAACGAGCGTGGGCCCAAACCACCGGCATCCTTTTCGGCCAACTGGCCGTGCAGCGTGGCACGATCGTCGTCAACGACCCCAGCAACCTCGCCAACGCCCTCAACAAAACTTACTTCCAGCACTTCCCCGAACAAGTCCGCCCCAAGACCTGCATCAGCCGCGATCCCGAGGAGATCAAGGAGTTCATCGCCGAGCAGGGGGGCAGGGGCGTGATCAAGCCGCTGCAAGGCTCCGGCGGCTCCAGCGTCTTCCTCGTGCGCAAGGCCGACGCGCCGAACCTCAACCAAATGATCGAAGCGGTGATTCGCGACGGCTACTGCATCGCTCAGGAGTATCTGCCGGCCGCGAAAGAGGGGGACATCCGCCTCTTCGTGATGAACGGCCGCCCGCTGGAGCATCGAGGCAAGTATGCCGCGTTCCGGCGCGTGAATAAAACGGGCGACATGCGGAGCAACATGCACTCCGGCGGTGAGAGCGAAGCGGTCGAGATCGACGACGACGCCCTGCGGCTGGTCGAAATGGTCGGCCCCAAGCTCATCGCCGACGGCATGTTCTTGGTCGGCCTCGACATCGTCAAAGACAAGCTGATGGAGATCAACGTCTTCACCCCCGGCGGCCTGGGGAGCGCCCAACAAGCGACCGGCGTTGATTTCACCGAGATCGTCATCGCCGACCTGGAGCGCAAGGTCCGCGGCAAGAAATACTACGGTCGAAACATCAGCAACGCGCAGATGGCGACAATGTGAGTTAGAGCAGCGACTCGAAGGCATATAACCACCAAGACACTAAGGCACGAAGAAGTTCACCAAGAGATAAACGACAATCGCATGGTGTTGCGAATTATTTTCGTGTCATTTCGTGTGTTTCGTGCTTAAATCCTCCCCGTATTTCACTCACGGCGCCACCGTCTGCCACCGCCCCCCAAACATCTCCGCCAGCAAATCATGCTGCGGAAACGGATGCCCCCGGTGCATCGTGAACGCCTCGACGAATGGCGCCCCCACCTGCGCCCCGCGATCAGCGTTGTGCCGCCGCATCGCGTCGATGTACTCATCCATCCCGTGATGGGCCCGCAGCCACTCCCGCTGCGAGGCATGACAAGCGAGCATTTCCGCCTTGCGTTCCATTTGTTCCGTCACATCGACGTAGGTTGACGGCGTCACCGTTTCGCCCGTGTAGGGATCAGTCGCGGTCACCGGATCGCAGTAGTAGAGCCACGGAATCGCCGAGCCCGGCAACAGCGGCAGCGTTGATGAGTTCGGCGCCCCGTACCCAAACGCCGCTCCCCGCGCGAGCAAGTGCGTTTGCTCGTGATCGATCATGTAATCATGCCGCGGATGAGCGAACAGTAGCGTCGGCGCCACCTCGCGAAATAGATCGAGCGTCTTGCGAATCGTCTCCTTCGAGTAGACGACGTTCAAATCGGGCTCCTCCAGGCAATGGTAGGTCGCTCCAATCAAGGCCGCGCCGGCAATCCCTTCCGCTTTGCGAATCCGCGCGATCTCCTCGCGCGAGTAAACTGTGGTGCCACAATCGCCGTTGGCGACCGTGGCGATATGAATCTCCCATCCTGCGTCGGCCAAACGGATGAGCGTGCCGGCGCACAATATCTCGGCGTCATCTGGATGGGCTAGCAAAGTGAGGGCGACGCGGCGCGAAGGAGCTGTATGCATGTTACTTGGGCGGCATGTCACGAACTGGAGTGGAAAGCAGGCGTCGCCCTCCATTGCGACGAGGTTCCAGTATCCGTTGCCATGCAGCGCCGTTCGAGTCCAAATCGACTCGATTCATTTGCTAAATCTTGCGATGTGCATCGCCCTTCGATGGCTAAGCCGTCAACGCCCCCTTCAGTTCGCTCAACGAGGAGCAGATCTCCCCTCCGCCTGCCCACTGAGGCTTATTGACGCAAACCTTTCCATCAAAGCTGGTCGGATCCGAAACATCGAACGATCCACTGGCGTAGGTGGTCACTGAGTAAAGAGTCGTTTTCTTGCCGAGAAACTCCACCACCTGCCGGTGTCGGATTCTGGCCTTAAACGCGACTTTGGTTCCATTCACCTCAAACTTTTCGATGGAAACGCTGCCGTCATTCCCTTGAGCCAGGCGGCCTAACAGGCGTTCCAATTCTTGTCGCAGCTTTTGGAAGAGGGGGTCCGTTGGCGGCGGAGGAGGCTCGACCGGAGGCTGTTCAGTCGACTTTTTTCGCGCGCCGTTCGGTTCATCGGCTTGCCAAGCAATCAAGAAGCCGTCGACGAGTCGTCGGCATTCGCCAGTCAGCAGCGCTGCCGCCTGATTCAACGAGGTTTTCGGCAGTAGGATGCCCGTCGATTCTTTTTGTCTCCAGGTATCGACCAAGCGACCTTCCGACGAGTTGTCGGGATCATCCCCTGCTCGAGGAAGGGGCAACAACTCGCGCAACGTCGTATCGACGGCATAGAGCACCGCCACTCCGCCAAGGTAGGGAATGTGGCGAACGTCCGCTGCCAGTGAAACGACGAACGTCGCTGCCTCATCGTTGCTAACTTGAAGACCAGTCTGCTTGATTCTCGCCTCAAATTGCTCCTGCAGCTTCGAGGGATCTAGCGTGCCGTAGAGTGAGGGAAGCTGCAGCAACTCCGCTTGAACTTCAACGGAGACACCTGTGAGGCCGCGAAGATTCCCTTTGATCGCTGGATTGACGGCGATGTTTCCCGTTAGAAGTGACATCGACTTGGTCCTATCTGCAATGAGTTAGTTGTGCTGGATGGATCGTGCGGCGAGCGATGAAGGGCGCGACTTGGCGGCGCCATTAGTCCAACAAGCTGCCAAAGATGCCGCCCGCGACGGTACTGAAAAGTCCGCCGATTGGTCCGCCGACGGTGGTGCCAATCGCGCCGCCTGCCGCGGAGCCGAGGGAACCGATCCCCTCTGGGATGATGCCCCCCGGAATGATCGAATCGTCCGAGCCTTCGCCTTGTCCGCCGGCGCCGTTGGCTCCGCCAGGAGTCGTCGCCGCGACTCCCCCCACGCCGCCCGCCGTTCCGCCGCTTCCACTCCCGCCGCCACCGGCGGCAGCGCTGCCGCCTCCGCCTGCTGCTGCGCCGCTGGCTCCCCCTGCGGAGGAGGTCGGAGCGGAAGGCGACCCAGCCGCTGCGGCTGGCCCGCTCGAAGTCGCAGCGCCCGAAGCCCCGCCAGCGCCCGATGCAGGTGCGGAAGCTCCTCCCGAGGCGGGCCCCGCCGGCCCGGCAGATCCAGTCGCCGCGGGACCAGCGGCCGAAGTCGGCGCCGAGGGGGCTCCCGTGGCGACGCCGCCAGGTCCCGAAGTTCCCGCTGGACCGCCTGCTGCCGTTGCGCCCGGCACGCCGCCACTGACCGGCACTCCTCCTCCCACAGGCGTCCCTCCTCCGACAGGGACGCCGCCGCCCACAGGCGATGCGCCGCTCAACGGCGACGCCGCCGAGTGTGACGGGGTGTTGTGCGCAACGATCACCGGTGCCTGCGCGGGGGCATGATTGTGACAACAATCATGATGCTTTCCATTGGCAGCCATCTCGCGCGTCGCTCCTAAGGTCGCCGCGAAGGCCGCTTCCTGCTCCGCGCGAGACGCCGCGGCCGAGGAAAGCAGCGAACCCCGCTGGCAGTCATGCAGCGCCCGCTCCAGCTGTTGCGCCCGACTCTCCGCCGCGGCGCCGGCCGTGCTCGCGCGCAAGAGTTCCTGCGAATGCTGTTCGTTCCGCTCGTGACAGCGGCGCAGTTTTTCGCTGAGCCGTTGCGCTTCCTCCCGCGAAGCGCCGACCAAGTGCTCCAGTTCGTGAATCCGCCGGTCACGGTCGCCTTTTGACTGATGACAGGCGTCGAGTCGCTCTTCGAGTCGGCCTGCTTGGGTGCGGCATTCGGCCAGCGACTGGCGAGTTTGATCGACCTCCTGATGCGAGGCGCCTGCCCGCTCTTCGAGCTCTTCATTCTTCCGTTTGAGTCGCTTGTAGCGATCAGACATTTCTTCAATCAGCGTCTTCAGTTGCGTCCGATCGCGATTGAGATCGCCGCACTCGTCTTTGCAGCGGTCGAGTTCGCGCGTTAGCTCGTGTCGGCGCGTTTCGGACTCGTCGAGATCACATTTTAGATGCCGTTTCTCGTCGCCCAGGCGTTCGACGTCGTCGCGACTGTGGTCGAGTTCGGTCTGCAAGTCGCCGCTGCGATCGCGGCTTTCGGCGAGCTTGTGTTCGAGGCAACGAATCTCTTCGTTGGCTTCGTCGAGCTTCACGGAATGACCGGCGTGATCATTCTTCCAATCGTCGCGTTCCTTCGTCACCGCCCCCAGTTGATCGAGCAAGCGAATTGTGCGGAACCACCAGAGGAGCGTCGCCAGGATGAATAGTGCGAGGAACGAAAGCGCCAGGACAAGCCACGTCCAGTAGGCGCGCCGGTAACCGTCGCGGCTCAGTTCGACGACATGCTTTTCGTCCGTGAGTCGAGTGATCTCGGCGAGACGGTGGGCGCTCTCCTCGGAGAGTTGCGTTTTCTCAATCTCCAGCCGTTTGTTGTTGGCCGTCAGATCCACGTTGTCACGCTGCTGCGCCTCCAGGTCGGCGGCGAGCGTGACGACGCGATCGGAGAGCTCGTTTCGCTCGCGCGTCAGTTCTTTGTTCGCTTGGGTGAGTTCGATGATGTTGGTCCGTGCCGACTCTAGATCGCCGCTGAGTTGCGTGTTCTGTCCTGTCAACTCTTCGACGCGAGCTTGCAAACGGACATGATCGGCGCGACAGTGCGCTAAATCGGCCGCTTGTCGCTTGGCACGGGCGGCGCTATCGGCGCCGATCTGCTCCAAAAGTTGCCGGCAACGACTCAGCGCGGTCGGCAATTCGGCGTGCGATTTCACGCTGCTGTACTCGCCGTTGCTGCCGCCTTGATTGGCCAAGTCGCGGAGCTTTGCTGAGATCACATGATTGTCACCGACGCCGATCACCTGAAAGTAAAGTCGATCGCCATAGGCTCGGGCTAGATCGCGAATCGGCGCGCCATGGCTGAAGGGATCGCAATCGACGCCGTCGGTCACCAGCACGATCAGCGGCACGGCGTCCGGCTTGCCGGTCAGTAGCCGGCGTGCTTCGACTAGCAGTTTGCCGAGCTTCCCTTCGCCGGCGGGGACCAATCGCATCACCGTCCGTCGCAGATGGCCGCGGCCGTCGTTCGTCAGCGGCAACAACTGCCGCAGCGCCGTCGCCTCATCGTGGAGCGCCACGAACGCGGCTGGAATATTCTCCGGAATGCCGTCGGCGACGTCGAGCGCCGACCACTGGGCAATCGCCATCCGCCGCTCGCGTCCCGACGGCCACGCCATGCTATGGGTCGCGTCGATGAGCATGATGACGTCGGTGACGACGGGCGCGGACGCCGCGGTGGCGACCGGCGTAGTTACAACAGGCTTCAATTCGGCCGCGAGACGGGGCGCCGCGGGAGTAGGGAGCGGTTCCGCAGCGTGGCTCGCCGGCTCGACGCCTGACGTCGGTTCATCGCTTGTCGCTTCGTAGCCGACCAAGATCGGGCCTTCAGGCTCATTCGCGTCAATGGAAACCCCCGAAGCCGCTTCCTCAATGGCGTTCGCCGCAGGAGCTTGGCCCCACCAGCAGATGAACAAAAGTCCCCAACAGGCGACGTACTTCCAGCAAGTCATGCTGCCGATCAATCGTCTCATCACTCAACTCCCAAAAGATGCGCTGCGGAGCGAAACTGAGCAAGCGAGGCCGATTGTCCGAATCACACAACATGCGTCAACTATGTGGCAGTTGCGAGTTGAGTGACAACCGTTTGTCACCGCAAACTGACGCGCGCATGCGCGAGACGACGCTGTTCGTCGTCGCGAATTCCGCGAGCTGCCCTGGAAAAATGGCTGCCTGAGACGCGTAAGATGCGCTCGATGCGGAGGCTTTCGGCACACCGAAAGTGAAAGAGTGGAAAGAGAAGCGGGTTGCCAGCGGGGGAGGAGCTTCCTTGGCTTGCCGGACTGGGGGAGGCCTCAGATCTTCATCAAACCCCGTCTTCCGGCGCCGCCTGGAGCTCGGCGACCGCTTCCACCGCCGCGGTGAGCGGCGGCACAAGGCCCACGCGCTGGTAGATCGGCAACACCTGCTTCCGCAGCGCCGGCAGTCGCAGAATGAACGCCGCGGCGCCGACGATGCACAAGACGCCATTGATCCGCGCCGCCAAGGGCGCGCCGAAGGCGTCGGCAAGCGAACCGGCCAGCAGGCTGCCGACCGGCACGGTTCCCATGAACGCCATCGCGTAGAGGCTCATGATGCGGCCACGCTTGTCGTCGTCGACGATCGTCTGCAGCAGCGTGTTGCAACCGGCAAGCGTCAGCAACATCGAGAAGCCGGCGATCAGCAGGATGACGCATGAAATCGGCACGCTCCGCGAGTAAGAGAACGCAATCATGCTAATGCCGAACGTGACGGTAGCCACGGCGATCGGTTTGCCAAGGCCGACGACGGTGCGACGATTAGCGAGGTAAAGAGCGCCAGTAAGGGCGCCGGCGCCCGAAGCTGCCAGGAGGTAACCAAAGGTTTGGGCTTCGCCATGGAGCACGTCCTTGGCGAAGACCGGCAGCAGCGTCGAGATCGGCATGCCGAGGAGACTGACCATCGCGATCATCAGCAGCAGTGCCCGGATCGGTGCGAAGCCGAAGGCGTAGACGAATCCTTCCACGAGACCGCTGCTGACGCGGCCGAGCCGCGGCGCGACGCGAACCGGCAAATCGCGCATCGCTGCGAGCGCGACAATAACGGCGATGTAGGAGACGGCGTTCGTCAGGAAGCAAGCAGTCGCGCCCCACTCGGCCAACAGCACGCCGCCGATCACCGGTCCGATCAGCCGTGAGAGGTTGAACATCGACGAGTTGAGCGCAATCGCGTTCGGCAGATCGACGCGCGTCGGCGCCATGTCGGAGAGGAACGCTTGCCGCGTCGGCATGTCGAACGCGTTGACCATGCCGAGCACGGCGCTGAGCGCGATGATCTGCCAGATCTCGATGTGGCCCGTCCAGGTGAGCGCCACGAGCGACACGGCCTGCACCATCGAAATCGCCTGCGTCACGAAGAGCGTGCGCCGGCGATCGAAGCGATCCGACAGCACGCCCGCGATCGGCGAGAGGAAGAACGCGGGGATCTGGCCGCAAAACGAAACTAGCCCTAGGAGAAACGAGTTGTCCGTCATCTTGTAGACGAGCCACGCCAACCCGGTCGTCTGCATCCACGTGCCGATCATCGACACCCCCTGTCCGATAAGGAACAGGCGGTAGTTGCGATGAGCAAGCGCGCGAAAGGCGTTGGGGAGCGGCATGCGGCAGCGTTCTACGAGTCCAAGCCGAAGCGGCAGGTCAAATGACGAAGCCAGAATGACGAATGACGAATGACGAATGGGGAGCGGGTACTTCAGCGTGGCGTCCGCTTGCGTCCCTCATTCGTCATTCGTCATTCGGATTTCGTCATTCGTCATTCTGAAGTTCACCCAGCGCCTCCAGGACCTTCTGATCATGCCCGTCAACCTGCACGCGCTTCCAGACCTTCGCCACTTTGCCGGCGGCGTCGATCAGGTAGGTGCTGCGCTGGATCCCCATCGACACTTTGCCGTACATGTTCTTCTCCCGCCACGCGCCGTACTTCTCAGCGACGGCGTGATCGACGTCGGCTAGCAGCGGGAAGTTTAATTTGAACTTGTCGCGGAACTTCACATGGCTCGCCACGTCGTCGGCGCTGACGCCAAAGACCTTAGCGCCGAGCTTTTGGAGATCCTTCTTTAGATCGCGGAAAGCGCACGCCTCCTTGGTGCAGCCAGGGGTGTCGTCCTTCGGGTAGAAGTAGAGGACGACCGGGCTCCCAACGAGGTCGGCGAGGCGAACCTTCGAGCCGTCGTCGGCTGTCAGGGTGAATGCAGGGGCCTTTTGGCCCGGTTCAATCCAGTCGGACATCACGAGTTTCCTGGGGTTCGCATGGCGTCGGTTCGAATTGTCGCCGCATTGTATCGCCGGAAGCGGCAGGCTTGCATGGGCTAATGCTTAACCGCCAAGGAGGCTCAGATCATTCGGGAGGAAAGAGAGAAGCCCGCGAATTACGCGAATTGAAGCGAATGAAGTGGGCTACCGACTCATTGGCCAGACCGCTCGGAATCGCCGTGCCGTTGGGCAGTTGACGGCATTCATTCGCGCAGATTCGCGTGATTCGCGGGCTCTTTGGGGCTTGGCGCTCCCCCTGGCCACTTCGGCGGGACCCTCCCGTTGGGGACGAAAATGGGGTAGAATTCCAGGCTTTCGCGCGACTCGCGGGCCTCGGCTGAGAAAGCTGAGCGCCGGCAGTCGCACCGTTTCATGTTTACGCGCCGCTTCGTCGGCCAACGAGTTGAGCTATCGCCACGTCATCCGATCCATCGAAATCCGCCGCCGACCGCAGCTACCAACTGGCGGTCGCCGCTGCCCGCACAGCGGAGGATAACCGCGCCGAGGATATCGTCATTCTCGACATGCGAACGATCACGCCGGTCTTCGATTACTTCGTCATCGCCACCGGCAACAGCCGCCGGCAGCTCCACGCGATCAGCGAGGAGATCGAGCATGTCCTTGAGGACGAACTCAAAGACAAGCGGATGGGGATCGAAGGGTACCAAGAAAGCCGCTGGATCCTGCTCGACTACGGGAACGTGGTGATTCATCTGTTCGACGCGGAGACGCGTGAGTTCTACGCTTTGGAAGATTTCTGGAGCGAGGCGCAACGGGTGCCGTTGCCGTGGAAGCCTGTTGAAGAGGCGAAGGAATAAGTCTCTCGCAAAGGCGCTAAGGCGCAAAGAAATACGCAAAGAAGAATTTGATTCAAAGCGTATCGAGAGTCCTTTAGTTGCTCCACTTTACTTCTGCATTTCTTTGCGTTTCCTTTGCGCCTTCGCGCCTTTGCGAGAATCATTTCATCTCACAGCAAAAGTAAGTCGCATGAACATTTTGGCTGAACTGCGGGCACGCGTGGCGGCGGCGCTGGTGGAAGTAGCTGGCGCCGAGCAGGGCGTGGCCGAACTCGCGGCGATGGTGCTGCCGAGCCAGGATGCGAAGTTTGGCGAATACCAGGCGAACTGTGCGATGCCGCTCGGCAAGCGGCTCGGCAAGCCGCCGCGCGAGGTGGCGACGGCGCTTGTCGAGAAGCTGAACGTCGCCGACCTGTGCGAGACTCCAGAGATCGCCGGCCCCGGGTTCATTAACCTGCGGCTGAAAGATGCGTTCATCACGGCGAAGCTGCAGGCGGCGCTCCCCGACGTCGATCGGATTGGCATCGCCCCGGTCGCGACCCCGCGGACGTATGTCGTCGACTACTCGTCGCCAAACGTCGCCAAGCCAATGCATGTGGGGCATATCCGCTCGACGGTGATCGGCGATGCCCTCTGCAGCGTGCTGAAGTTCGTCGGCCATCGGACGATCAGCGACAACCACATCGGCGACTGGGGCACCCAGTTCGGGATGATCATCTATGGTTGGAAGCATTTTGGGGACGAAGCGGCGTTCGCCAAGGCACCGGTGCCGGAGCTGACGCGGCTCTACCGTCTCGTGAACACGTTGGTCGAGTACCACGCCGTGCGCGACGAAGCGCTGCCGGCCGCGGCGACGAAGGTCGGCGAGCAGGAAAGCCGCGTCTCGCAGCTCGAACTCGCGCCGACGCCGGCCGATCCGGCGGAGCAGAAAAAGCATGCGAAGCGGATCAGCCAGGCGCAAGGCCAGTTGGCCGATGCGCGGCGCGAGTACAAAGAGCTCGAAGCGAAGCTGACAGAGTTCGAAGGCGATTCAAAGCTCAAGCCACTCGCGGACGCTCATCCGACGATTGGCCAAGCGGTGCTCGCCGAGACGGCCGCCCTCCATGCGGGCGACGCGACGAATCGCGCCCTGTGGGAGCGGTTCCTGCCGCCGTGCCTCGCAGAGATCGAAGAAACCTACAAGCGGCTCGGCGTCACGTTCGATCACGCCTTCGGCGAAAGTTTTTACGAAGACGATCTCGCCGGCGTCGTCGAGGATCTCAAGAAGAAGGGCCTCGCCAAGCCGAGCGACGGCGCCATGTGCGTCTTCCTCGCCGGGCAGGATGCGCCCTTCATCGTGCAGAAGAAGGATGGCGCCTTCCTCTACGCGACGACCGACCTCGCGACGATCGCTTACCGGATGCGCGAGTGGAAGCCCGATGCGATGCTCTACGTCGTCGACCACCGGCAGTCGTTCCACTTCGATTCGCTGTTCGCGACGGCGCGGCTGTGGGGCTTCGACAACGTCGAATTCCAGCACGTCAGCTTCGGCACAGTGCTGGGCGACGACGGCAAGCCGTTCAAGACGCGGTCCGGATCGTCGGTCGGCCTGAGCGGGCTGCTCGACGAAGCTGTCGAGCGGGCGCTGGCGATCGTCAGCGCCAACGACGACACGCGGCCCGAGCCGATGCTGTCGACTGACGAGCGGCAGATCGTCGCCGAACGGGTCGGCATCGGGGCGATCAAGTACGCCGACCTCGCCCACAATCGAACGAGCGATTACAAGTTCAGCTACGACAAAATGCTGGCGATGACCGGCAACACCGCGGCGTACATGCAGTATAGCTACGCCCGCGTGAGCAGCATCTTTGGCAAGGGGGGCGTCGACCCGGCTCAACTGCGAGCGAGCGGCGCGACGATCACGCTCGACCATCCCGCCGAACGAGCGCTCGGCGTGGCGATCCTACAGTTCAGCGAAGCGCTCGATCGCGTCGTCGGCGACTACCGGCCGAACTACCTCACCGACTATCTCTACGAACTCGCGGGGAAGTATTCGTCATTCTTTGAGAACTGCCCCGTGCTGAAGGCGGAGAACGAATCACTGCGCAAGAGCCGGTTGTTGCTGTGCGATCTCACGGCGCGGACGCTGGCGCGCGGCCTCGACTTGCTCGGCATCGAAGTCGTTGAGCGGATGTAAGCTGGGTGCTGGCCCTCACCGCGTTGTAGCCCAGCGCGGAGCCCGGGGCTGAAGGGGACCAGTTTACGTCGCCGCAGCTTTCTGCTGCTTCGCCTTCTGCTCGGCTTTCTTGCCTGCAGGCTGTTCATCACCCCACTCTTGCCGGGCTTTCCCTGGCCACGGCCCCACGTCGGCCCGCTTGGCCCACGCTTCCCAATCAGCGATTAGCTCCTTCGCCAACTCCGGCTCCTTGGCGATAAGGTCATGCTGCTCGGTGCGGTCGGCATCGATGTCATAGAGTTCCCACGGACCCTTGTGCTTCATCACGAGTTTCCACTTGCCGCGGCGAAGGGCGCGATTTCCTTCGTGCTCGAAGTAGATCGGATTAGCCCGCTCAAGCTTTTCGCCGTCGATCGCCGGCATGAGATTCACCCCTTCCATCGGTTGAATCTTGTGGCCGTTGAATTCGGTCGGGTACTTCGCGCCGGTGACGCCGACGACCGTGGCCATGACGTCGACGAGGTGCCCCGGCTCCTTGACGAGCTTGCCGTCGCGGTCCGTCGGGATGCCGGCGGGCCAGCTGACGATGAGCGGCGTCGAGATCCCTCCTTCGTGGGTGAAGTGCTTGTAGCGACGGAACGGCGTGTTGTTGAGGGTCGCCCAGCTTTGGCCGAGGAAGACGCGCGAGTTGGCGCCGCCCGGGTTCTTGCCTTCGTAGATGCCGCGCGGGCCCGACTCGGCGTTACCGCCGTTATCGGACATGAAGAAGATGATCGTGTTGTCGAGCTCGCCCCGTTCCTTCAATCCGGCGACGAGCTTACCAACGTTCTGATCGACGCGATCGAGCATCGCGGCGTAGATCGCCATCTGATGATCGAAGCGGTCCTTCTCCTCGTCGCTGAGCTGATCCCAGTTGGGGACTTGCTCAGGAATCGGGCTGAGGGGCCACTTCGCGTCGACGATCCCCAGCTCGATCTGCCGCTGGTGGCGGGCTTCGCGCAGCTTCTCCCAGCTTTGCTTGTACTTGCCGCGATACTTGGCGATTTCGTCGGCCGGCGCCATCAGCGGGAAGTGGGGCGCACAGTAGGCGAGGTAAAGGAAGAAGGGCTTCTTCTCTTCGCGCGCTTCGTCGATGAACTTCATCCCCCAGTCGGTCCAGAGGTCGGTGCTGTACCACTTCTGGCCGAAGATCGGGTCGTCCTTTTGTTTCTTCTCACCGTTGAGGAAGACCTCGGAACGATAATTTTGTTTGCGGAAGTAGATGCCGCCGGCTGGGGAATTGAGGGAGCGATCGAACCCGCGCTTCCACGGGGGCGTGCCATGCTGCTGGCCCATGTGCCACTTGCCGGTCATGCAGGTGAGGTAGCCGTCGTCGTGAAGAACTTCGGCCATCGTGACGACGTCGTCGCGGAGCCGTCCGGTCGTCCCCTTCGAGCCTTCGTGAACGATGTTGTCGAGGTGGCCCATCCCCGCTTGATGGGGATAGACGCCGGTCATCAGCGACGCTCGCGTCGAGCTGCAACGGGCCGTGTTGTAGAACTGGGTGAAGCGCACGCCATGCTCGGCGAGCGCGTCGATGTTGGGCGTCGGGATCTCGCTGCCGTAACAGCCGATGTCGGAGAAGCCCATGTCGTCGACGAGAATCACCACGACGTTGGGTTTCTCGGGAGTCGCAGCGCGACCAGTCGGTGCGAGCCAAAAGCCAAAGACGAACGTCAACGCTAAGAGAACTGAGAATCGCTTCATCGAATGAGCCGTCTGAAAGAATAATCTTGAGCCGGCGCTGCCCGCGCCGCTTCCCACAGAATGCCCCAACTGCCTGCTCACCACAAGCATTGAAGGACTGGACATTGGGGTGAATGAATATGCAGACATCATCTGAGTCGGGATTTGCAGCCTGACGACAAATAGCGTCGTCCCACTGCGAAGGAATGATTTTGTCGCGACGGGTCTTCCTGTCGCCTGTCGCGATCTGTCGCCTCAACGATTTTTGGCGACACTAGTCGTAAGTTTTTTTACAGACGTGCTTTAGCGCGGCGCTAGTGGCGACAGGCCAGGCGACATGACGTCGCGGTGGGCTCATGGGCAGGTCCTTTCTAGGGTTGGCGGTTGCGGTCGTGGGCGCGTGAAGGGGTCGGGTCACTTTCTGTCGCCTCAGCGATTTTTGGCGACACACTTCGTAAGTTCTTTGATGGTCGTCGCTTCAATGCTTTGCGCGAGGTGACACACTGGCGTCGTCGGACGTCGGTCTAACAAGTTCGCTTCTTTCGTGCTGGCGGCGTTTTCGCGGCGCCGTCTTTGATGGCCCCGTGCATGCTTTTGTCTGCAGTGAATACCCTACTGTTCGCTGAGAAGTGATTCAGGCCATACCCTTCAGCGTCTTCAAGTTCAGGAGTGCGAAACTCTGGATTGATAAAGCACGGAATCACGCACTTGAAATATTTCTGATTCGCAGAATCGTTCCACGGCCGCGTCATATCAATATCGCGCGTCATGATTCCGATATACGGTAATATCTGAGTCTCCCATCCGTGAAGAGGTTGGCCTTCGGGGGAGAGCAAAGCGCTGGTTGGGTAGCGATCGCGCGCTGATTCCGCGTTGTCGATTCCAAGACTAATCTCCTTCAGATTATTGCGGACTTCTCCAACTCGTGAGTATTCGAGAGCCTCTCCGAGCAGAGGTTCCTGCGAATTCGCCAGCCAGCCGACTTGATGAACGACGCCGACCAGCGAGATGCCGGCGGCAAACGCCACGATCACCATCGACACGGCGGCTGCCGTCCAGCGGAATCGCCAGCGCTGCGACGCCGGCTCGCTATTTGACCTTGCCGTCGACGGCGATAGCAAGTGCGTCAGAAACCAGTGGAGTCCGACAGTAAACATGACGAACGCCGTCAGTCCCAGGATGACCGACGGCCAGTAGACGCGGACTTGCGGAATCACGCGGGCGAAGAAACTCAGCCAGCCGAAAAGCAGCGCCGCCACGGCTTCGGTCGTCGCGTAATACCCGACGACCGCGAGTGTGATCGCGACCACCGCAGCGAAAATCCATTTCATGGACCGGCCTCGTCGTTGCTCACTGTGGTCGGTTCGTCTACGGCCGATGCAGGAGGCTCCGCAATTTGGTACGTGTACCCGCGCTGCTCCCAGGCGCGCGGGGTCATCAACTCGCGGGCGCCAGAGATCATCGTCAACACGATGACGAATAGCAGCCCCCACAGGAAAACGCCAGCGGCGGCGCGGCCGAAGGTGAGGCGGGGGAGTCGCGGGAAATCTCGCTGCAGGTAGTTCCAAAGGAACATGACCGTTGCGGCGCAGACGGCGAAGATAAATAGAAAGAAGGAGATGGTCTGAAAGCGTTCGAGGGCGGGAGTGCTTAATTGAAAGACGCGCGGGACTTCGATTGGCAGCGGCGATGGCATCCCGGCTTGTGCCGTCGACGCTTGGATGGCGACGAGGAGGAATGCGTATGCCGGGCGGTTGCTGGGACGCATGGCCGGTTCTTCGGCGAAAGCGTTGTGAGGAGAATGTCGACAAAGGCGCCGGCAATTGAATCCTAGCGACTTTGGGAGGAGAATGCCAATTGTTTTCGCGAAAGACCGCGGGGATGAACCCCGCGGCTCGCTTGGGGTGTGTTAGCGCCGTAGGAGGTCGACGGTCATTGAGGTGTTGTTGGCGACGGGGAGGACGGGGGCGAAGGGGTTGTGCCGTGCGAGGCGAGCGCCGCCCCAGGGGAAGAATTCGAAGCCGAGGTATGCGTCGACCGCGCCGGTGTCGACCGGGGTCATGAAGTTCGATTCGCCGAACATCGCGACGTAGTTGCCGAGCGGCACGAACAGGTCGGAGCCGAAGACGAGGCATTCGTCTTGCGGCGGGTAGTCGCCCAGGACGTTCGCTTCGCTGTGGCCTTCGGCGACGCCGACCCAGCAGCCGATGGCTGCTTGGTTCTTCCAGGTGTGGCGGGCGTAGACGCTGCCTTGGGTGATGGGACGCAGCAGGACCGTCGTGGCGCCATATTGACCGGCGTCGTTGTTGTCGCGGATGGCGGCCTGGATGCCGAATTCGTTCGCGTCGCTCGTTTGCCAACCAAGCCGACCGCGGTATTGGCCGAGCGTGAAGTTGTCGTAGTATTCCTGGTAGAGAAAGTCGTAGCCGAGGCCCCACACCAGTCCTCCGTCGGTTCGTTGGAACAGGCCGACGGTGGTGAAGCTTTGCGTGCGCGACGAGTTGTCGATCAGTCGGTCGTTCACCTGCACGGCATTGGCGGTGGCGTTGATGGCGGTTCCCATCTGCAGACCGAGGCCGGCGTCTGCGAGGATCGGCATGCCCCAGTTGATGTGCGAACGTCCGCCGAAGTGGGCGTTGACGCCGAAATCTTGCGGCTGCTTCGAACCTTCGTAACCGAGAAACACGCTCAGCGTGTCACGCCAGTTCCAAGCATAAGGGGCGTAGATCTCGTGCGACGCGAGTTCGACGCCGTCGGCGACGGGGAGTTCGCGATAGGCGTCGACGACGAACTCTTCGGCGGTCGTCGGAATCGGCTCGGCGTAGCGCGCGGCGTCTGTCAGCAGGTCGTCGTCAGCGGCAGCGAACGGCGTGACGGCGACGAGCAGTGCTGCGGTCGCGAGCAGGCAAAGATTGGAGAGCGAGGTTGTCATCACAACTTTCCCTAGTCGATCGTGCGGAACGCGGCGCAGTCATGGAGACTGGCTGGCATTGCTAGCAGCAGACGCATCCATCCTTGGAGCGTTTACACCACGAAGATCGTGCCGTTATCGTTCGGCCTTGATGGATGGGCCGAATGCGCCGTGTTGCGAAAGCGTGGCGGAGTTTGTCGCGCAGCGCGACAGTAGACATTTCAGTCCCCGGCTGCGGAGTTTGTTCAACTGCTGGCCAGCGAAGCTCAGCACGTTATTCATTCTTCTAGTCCCCTCCCCTCGATGGGGAGGGTTAGGGAGGGGTGTGGAAGTCGTGTACCCAGCGTCTACCCCCTCCCCAGCCCTCCCCTCAAGGGGGAGGGAGCCAGAGGAGTAGTTTGTGCCCCAACTTGGCGCTACCCCCCGGCGGAGCCGGGGGGTGCAGTTGGCGAATAGATTCCCAATTGATCAGATTTCGGCGACCAAGCGCTCCACCGCTTCCAGCTGGTCGTCAATGCGGGCCTTGAATGTCCGGCGGTCGACCCATGTCTTCAGCGCGGCGTAGGAGTCTTCGCAGATCGCGAAGCCGGCGTCGCGGTCCATGATTTCGTAGATCTTGTCGATCGGGAGCCCGTCGCGGTAGGGGCGAGCCGCCGAGAGGGCCTCGAAGATGTCGGCGACGCTCAGAAGTCGCGCCGAGATCGGCAAACTGGAAGCCAGTATTCCGCGATGGTAGCCGCGGCCGTTGAGCTTCTCGTGATGGGCGGCGGCCGTTTCGGCAAGCTGTCCCAATCCGGCCACGCGGCCGACGATTTGCTCCGTAAACGCCGGATGCTTCTTCAGCTCGGTGAACTCCTCGTCGGTCATTTTCCCCGGCTTGTCGAGGATGAGGTTCGAAACGCCGAGCTTGCCGATGTCATGGAGCAAGCCCGCGCGGCGAATCTCGCGAAGTTCCTGCGGGCTAAAGCCTAAGACCTCGCCGATGCCGACTGAAATGTCGGCGACGCCGGTCGAGTGCTTATAAGTCCAGGGACTTTTGGCGTCGACCACTTGCGCGAAGGCCACGGCAATCGCGTCGAGTTGCGGTTCGTCGGCGATCAGCGCGGCGTCCGGCGGTTCGAACGCGGCGACCTGCTGGTGGGGATTGGGGTGATGGACGCGACGCCAGAAATCGAAATCGTCGCGAGTGGCCAGGAAGGCGTCGACGAGATCTGGATCGAACCAGCGACCGCGGCGATCTTCGGCGATATCCATCGCAGCCAGGAGTCCTTGCTGCGAGAAGAAGACTTCGAGCGTTTGAGCGAGCCCCATGATGCGCGCGAGGAGCGAGATCTGCTCGCCTTTGAGCCCCTGCGGATGGCCTTTGCCGTTCCAGTGCTCGTCGAGCTGGTGGATCGCCGTGGCGGTCGCTTCGGGGAAGCCGAGCTGACGGGCGATCGACGAGCCTCGTTCGCAGCGAGTTTGCACAAGCCGTTTTGGGCCCGCGGGGCCTTGCAGGGCCATCGACACCATCTTGAGAAGTCGTTCGAGGCGCGTGCCGTGGGGGGCGACTTGGTTCTGCACAAATTGGATGCTGGCCGTCATCTTGGGCCAGTCGATGGTTTTGATGTCGTGCTTTACCTGGCGATCGTCGGCGCCGAACAGGTAACACATCTTCGCGGCGTTGCTGGAACAGCCGAGGTCTTTGAGCAGCAGGCCGTAGAAGAGCGCCGATTGATCGCTGGGGGGAAGCTTGATCTCGCGCGCGATCCGCATGCCGATGAGGCAGGTGCGGGCGGCGTGACCTTGCGGCTGCCCCTCGGTGATGTCGAGCGCGTACGACATCGCGGCGATCACTTCGGAGAGGCGGATCTCGGCGGTGGGGGGTGCCAGTTGCGACGATTCGGTCGGAACTGAAAGAACCGATGCTTCGGTTTCAAGCGACGGCATGGCGAGGCCTCGAATGGGCGCGAAGATGCGACGCCGCGGGTGGTGATGATCAGAGGATTCACCCTAAAGATACGTCGCCGGCGACGAGATCGTGTGGCGAGCCACAGCGGTCGCCGGCGAAGCTTCGCTGTATGTTCGCTACAAGCGGCACAATTGGGTGGCATGACCAGGGCGTGTTTTTTAAGACCCGCGGGGATGAACCCCGCGGCTCGCTATGCTCCGGCTTGGCCGTTTGGCACGACGCGATGCTCGAAGCGGCCGAAGACCATGCGGCCGGCGCTCGTCTGCAGCACGCTCGTGACGAGGACGACGACGTTTTCGCTGATGTGCTCGCGGCCCCCTTCGATGACGATCATCGTGCCGTCTTCGAGATAGCCGACGCCTTGGCCATGCTCCTCGCCTGGCTTCATGATCCGCACCTGCAGCGTCTCGCCCGGCATGAACATCGGCTTCAGGGCGTTGCTGAGTTCGTTGAGATTGATGACGCCGACGTTGTGGAGCTTGGCGACCTTGTTGAGGTTGTAATCGTTGGTGACGACTTTGCCTTCGAGATGCTTGGCGAGCAGCACGAGCTTCTGGTCGACCGGTTGGCCGGCGAACTGCGGGAGCTCACGGTCGAAGACGACCAGATCGACCTTGGCGTCGCTGCGGAGGCGGTTCAAAATATCGAGCCCGCGGCGACCGCGACCACGCTTGAGCTTGTCGCTGGAGTCGGCGATCGCCTGCAGTTCAGCAATGACGAACTGCGGCATAATCAGCTGGTTGTCGATGATGCGAGTCTCGATCACGTCCGCAATGCGACCGTCGATGACGACGCTCGTGTCGAGGACGTAGGGCTTGAGGCCTTTGATTTCCTTCGCGAATTCAACGTAGGGGATGATGAAGCGGAAATCGTCCTTCGTCTGCATCAAGATGCTGATGCAGGTGTAGCAGAGGACCATGCCGAGGATGAGCGTCGTCGTGGGCGCCCAATTCGTCTCTTTGGGATTGGAGACGAGCCACGGACTGAGGGCGATGGTGAGGACGTAGGTAAGGAACAGGCCGATGATCAACCCGAAATAGACGGCGGTGATCGTGTCGAGCCGCTTGCGGCCCGCAAAGACGTCGACCGCAATGACCGTTGCGGCCAATAGAATCAGACCGCCCACCACCAGCCATGGAACGTAGGCCGGTTCCTTTGGCAAGGCTTCAGACTGAATGATTTGAAAGCCAGCGCCGGCGGCGACCAGGATGAAGACGCAGCGCAGGATAACCAGTGCCATATCGTGTTCGGCTGGAGGACGACGGTGGGCGCAAAGGGGGCTGCGCCGTGCGGACTTAGGCGAATGCCGCGCGGCTGAAAAACCATCCCCCGAGCCCTCAATTCTACCACCTAGCGATGGCAGAACCAATTGGGGGAGCGAAGGTTCGAAACGGACGTTTGCTCGCGGACGTGAGGGTTGCGCGGGCCAGGAGGGGCAGGTTACTTGAATTTGCGGGCGTGTTCTTCGAGGGCGGCGTGGTCGGTCATGCAGGCCAGGCAGTCGCCCACGGCCCGCTGGAGGCCGTCGGTTTCGACGATGGCCGCAAAGCGACGGGGGAGAGCGGCGGGATTCGCGACGAAGCGGGCGAACATCTCACGCAGAGCCGACCCCGCGCGGGCCCGTTGATCGAGCACGATCGGATGGCGGTAGACTCGTTCGAAGAGGAGCCGCTGCAGCTCCAGCTTTTGCTCGTTCATCTCCCCCGACGAGGAGACTAGCGCACGAGGCTGGAACGCCGCGAGCAGTGCGTTCGAGGGATTTAGGTCCGTCAGCCGTCGTTGCGAAGCGGTGATTAGATCGCTGACGAACAGGTCGATCAATTCGTGAACGGCGGCGCGGCGGAACTGATGGGCGTCGAGCGACGCATAGCGTCGACGGGCGTTCGCGGCGGCCGAACTCCACAGAGCCGAAGCGTCGAGGTCCTCGATCGCGATCATGCCGAGTTCGACGGCGTCGTCGGCGTCGTGGGCGTTGTAGGCAATGCTGTCGGCGGCGTCGACCGTTTGGACTTCGAGCAAGCGGCCGCCAGAGTCGGCGGGGCGGAGTTTGTCGCTGCGCGATTGCTGGCCGGCGAGAATCTCGCGTGAGAGATTGAGCCCTGGGAAATCGGGGTAGCGCGTTTCCAGCAATTCGACGATGCGTAACGCCTGCTGGTTATGGTTGAAGCCGCCATGGTCGGCGAGGCATTCGTTCAAGACGTCTTCGCCGGCGTGGCCGAACGGCGGGTGGCCGATGTCGTGCGCCAAAGCGAGCGCTTCGATGAGGTCTTCGTTGAGTCGCAACGTCCGGCCGACCGTGCGGGCGATCGACGCGACTTCGAGCGTGTGGGTGAGCCGCGATCGGTGGTAGTCGCCCATCGCGCCGGTGAAGACCTGCGTCTTGTGGGCTAGGCGACGGAAGGCGCTGGAGTGGACGATGCGGTCGCGATCGCGCTGGTAGGGGCTGCGGTAGGCGTGCGTCGGTTCGGCGTGGACGCGGCCGGCGGTGTCGCGGCCATGCATCGCGTAGGGGGCGAGCTGGGCTTCGGCGTCTGGGGGAGGGGACTGATTCACCACGAAGGCACTAAGACACGAAGAAGGGCACGAAGGAGGATGAGGGGAGATTGGTAATTCTAGGGTACGTTCGACGGCATGGAATGTTGCGCGCCCCGATTCTCGCTGGAACTGCAAAGTCGAGGAATTAACCGCCAAGGACGCCAAGAAATACGGGGAGTTTGAAACCGCAGATAAACGCCGATGAACGCTAATTAGAACGATCTGCGTTCATCGGCGTCCATCGGCGGTTACTGCATTCTTTTGTATTTCCTTGGCGCTCTTGGCGTCCTTGGCGGTTCCGTTTTCTTCGTCTTGCCTTCGTGTCTTGGTGGTTCAATTCCCCGCGCTGACGATCGCCTCCCACAACTCTCGCAGCGATTGCGAGATGATTCGCGAGTCGCCCGTGACCGGCATAAAGTTGTTGTCGCCGCTCCAGCGCGGCACCAGATGCCAGTGCAAATGCCCCGGCACGCCGGCCCCCGCGGGGCGGCCGAGATTCAGGCCGATGTTGAACCCCTCAGCCCGGATCAACTCGCGATAGAGCTGCGTGTAGTGAGACAGCGACTTGATGGCTTCCAAATGCTCGGCGTCAGTCAGTTGATGAAACTCGCCAACATGCCGACGCGGCGAAACGAGCAGGTGGCCGTTGTTGTAGGGGTAGAGGTTGAGCAGCGTGATCGTGTGGTTGCTCACCTCGAGCACGAGATTCTGCCGCCGGGCCGCCGCTTCGTCGGCGTACGCGGCGGTCGCCTTGCAGATGAAGCACGCCGTATCGGCGCCGGGGAGCCAGGCGATCGGCTCCTGCGAGGTCGTTTCCGCTGACTTGTCGCCAGCGATGTAGCTCATCCGCCAGGGGGCCCAGAGGCGTTGTTCGTCCATCATTTCGATCTGACGGCGTCTCGCGGCGTAGAAATCCCGCCTCGATCGCACGTCTGCTAGCTAGGTGTGTCGCTGCTCTGGTCGCGGACCGGCGTTCTCACCATAATCCCGCGGCGCCAGCTATCGCCCGCCCCACCTTGTTGTAGCCCCATGCGTTTTCGCGTTCAACTCGACATGTTCGCCGGTCCCCTGGACCTGCTCCTCTATCTCGTGAAAAAGCACGAGTTGGAGGTGCTCGAAATCCCCATTGCGCGTGTCGCGGAGCAATATCTCGAGATTCTGGCCGTGCTAGAGGTCATCGACGTCGACGCGGTCGGCGATTTCCTCGAAATGGCGACGCAGCTGATGGAGATCAAGTCGCGGTTGATGCTGCCGCGGCATGAGGAGATCGAGGAAGAACCGGTCGACGACCCGCGGCAGGAGCTGGTCGCCCGGCTGCTGGAATACAAGCGTTACAAGGAAGCGGCCAACGTCCTCGAAGAGCGGGCCCGGCAGTGGCAGCTCCGCTACGAACGGCGGGTCGACGATTTGGATGATGGCCCCGCCAACCCGGCCGACCAGCCGATTCACGAAGTCGAACTATGGGATCTCGTGAGCGCGTTCAGCCGCGTCATCAAGCAGAAGAGCGTCCAGGCGACCACGAAGATTCGCTACGACGACACGCCGATTGAAGTCCACATGGAGCGGATCAAGGAACGGCTGGCCGCGGAGCAGCGGATTTTGTTCACCGACTTTTTCGAGCCGGGAATGCACCGTTCGCGAATGGTGGGTCTGTTCCTCGCCCTCTTGGAGCTGATCCGCCACCATCACGCCAGCGTCGAGCAAGCGGAGCTCTTTGGTGAGATTTGGGTGCTGCCGCCGCAGGCGATGACGCTGGCGGAAGCGGCGTGACGAGCGTTTAGGCGCTCCCCCCGGTCACTGACCGGGGGCTAAGGGCGTGCTCGCGTGAACATCCTTTCGCGGGGCGCGGTCTGCCTTTACATTGGGAGGTCCCCCACGCATCCGCATCCTCGCTTCGCCCTGTCCGATGATCGACAACGCTCCCGTCAAAACGATTCAGCATGGCCCGCTCACCATTGAGGGCTACTCGCGGGCGGCGGTCCAAAGCTACTGGCGGTTGCCGGAGCTGAGCATCGGCTTCGACCTCGGCGCCCAGCCGTGGGGCTTCATGGGGACCGAGACGTGGTTCGTCAGCCACGGCCATCTCGACCACATTGCGGCGCTGCCCGTATACGTCGCCCGCCGGCGGATGATGAAGATGGAGCCGCCGGTGATCTACCTGCCGCAGGAGACGATCGCGCCGGTGCAGGAGATTCTCAAGAACTTCGTGCGTCTCGACCGTGGCCGCATGCCGTGCGATCTGCGCCCGCTCGTCCCCGGCGACGAGATCGAACTCTCGCGCGAGTTGGTCGTCACCGTCAGCGCCACGAAGCATACGGTGCCGTCGCTCGGCTACGTCGTGTGGGATCGCCGCAACAAACTGAAGACCGAGTACCGCGACCTCAGCGGCGACCAGATTCGCGACCTGCGGATGGCCGGCACGGCCGTGACTGAAGAAGTCCGCCAGCCGCTAGTGGCCTACGCCGGCGACACGGCGCCGGCGGGGCTCGACGCCTGCCCCGCGATGTACGACGCGAAGATCCTCATCTGCGAAATGACGTTCGTCTCGCCAGAGCACCGCAAGGAAAAGATCCACAAGTTCGGCCACATGCATCTCGACGATTTCGTCGATCGGCGTGAGCGATTCAAAAACGAACTGGTGATCGCGGCTCACCTGAGCACGCGCTACGGCGCGGCTTCGGTCGAGCGGATGGTGCGGCGGGCGCTACCGGAGATGCTGGACGGGCGGCTGATGCTGTGGCTTTGAGCGGCGGGGCGAACTAGAATTGAACTAGGCGAGGACTCGCATTTCTCGGGGAGATCGGACCCATGACGCTGCTAGGGCATATTGAGAATGGCGTGATTGTGTTGGACGAGGCGATGGCTTTGCCCGAAGGGACGAAAGTGCGCATTGAGTTCTTGGATGAATCGTCCCTGCCGACCATCGCCGAAAGGCTGAAGAACGTCATCGGCCAGGGTAAAGGACTCCCCGCAGATTTGGCGGAGAACCACGATCACTACATTCATGGGGCGCCGCTGCCATGAGGTTGGTGTTCGCCGATGCGTTTTACTTTCTGGCGGTTATCAATCCGGACGACGCTTATCATCGCGAAGCGATGGCGTACAGCGAGGCGAACAAGCGGCCTCTGCTGACAACCGATTGGGTGCTCGCCGAAGTGGCGGACGCTTTCGCTAAAACTCCCCATCGCGGTTTAGCTAGGCAACTCTACTTCGACCTGCGGGACCATTTGATTGACGTCGTCGTCCCCTCCAGTCGAGAGTTGTTCGAGCAAGGTTTTGAGCTTTACCACAGTCGTCCTGACAAAGGTTGGTCGCTCACCGACTGCATCTCCTTCGAAGTGATGCGCGAACATGGCGTCACTGAAGCGTTGACTGGCGATCGCCACTTCGCTCAGGCAGGCTTCACGCCTCTTTTCGCCAGTTAAGCAAGCACGCGGTCGAGGCCAACAAAAAAGAGCCGCCGGACGAATCCGGCGGCTCCTCTCAGAATCTTATCTTCCACTGCAGACGACATGCGTCTTACAGCGCATCCTCCGGAATGATCTCATCGCCGCCGATCGTCCCGGCCGCATTGAAGACCTGATAGTCAATATCGTTCTTCAACCCCTTGATGTGCCCGTCGAGGAACATGAAGTGGGTCAGCCCGTTGTGTTCGCTGCCGAACTTCGTGTTGGCGCGATCGTCCGGTCCCTGCGCAATTCCCGAAACCTTGTCTTCCGGGTTGCCGAAGCGCGTTCCTGCGAAGATCGTCTTGGGCGAATCGCCGGCGAGGAAGGCGTTGTCCCCTTGCTGGTAGTGAAGCATCTCGGGATTTTCGAGCTCCGGGTTCTGCGGCTTGTGCTTCTCTCCGATGCCGATGGTGTTCGACAGGCCGTCGGTCACATCCTTGTCGCGAATCTTTGAGAAGCTGTAGATGGCGCCGCTCACGGTCGAGTCGGGGCGGAGGTCGGGACGCAGCCCGCTGTCGGGTCCGCCCGCCACGCCGACGACGCCGTTCATGTAGTCGAGCCCCGCCACAGCGGCGTAGTCGCCGAGCGTGGCTGCGGCCTTCACCACTGGCGGTTGGTCGTTGTTGTCGAAGTCGCGATCCGCCGCCGCCGTCCGACGGCTGGGGCAGGCGTACGTTTCGACCGGAGTGCGCATCGCCGTGTTGTTCGGCGCTTCGTCAACGCGGAACTTCTTGTCGAACGACTGGAAGATGTTCGCCTTTTCCAAGTAAGGTAACAACCTGAACGCCCACGACGTCGAGCTTTGCACCGTGTTGTCGCGACCCATCGGGTACTGCTTTTGCGAATCGTGGTTCGTCTGAACGGCCAATCCGATCTGCTTCAGATTGTTGGCGCACGAATTGCGTCGGGCGGCTTCGCGAGCCGCTTGGACCGCCGGCAACAGCAGGGCGACCAGCATGCCAATGATGGCGATCACCACCAAGAGTTCCACAAGCGTGAAACCGCGGGCCATGCGATTGTTTCTTCGGCTTGTCATCGAAATCGTCTCCACAGGGGACTGGCGATCGTCGCGGTAGACTGCCGCCTGGCGCGGCGATCGCGGGAAGGTAGGAGCGTCGTCGGTTCAATCAGTGAACTCAGAGACGACGCCAAACGGGAGGGTGTCAGGATTACGAAGTGCTCTTAGGCTAAACCGACGATAACGATCGCCGCAACCCTTTCCGCCGATTTACTGCGCAAAGACGCTGATAGAGAACGCACAGAATGTGGCGTTTTTGTTGAGATATTTCACGAGGGCGTCGCTAACTCGCTGTATCCACACGAGTTACGGGCCGCAAAATTTCTTGGCGGAGGGCATGCGCAAAAGACGCCCTATTTTAACTGTTTCGCCAAATTGCGGTCGCGCAAATCGGCGCATTTAATGGTCGCCATAAAGAGACTTGACTGACCGATTAACGACTGCGGCGTCATTCTTATCGTTGCGCTGATCGAATTATTGACAGGATAACAGGATGAGGCGGATCGACGGGATGGAATACTGACGGTGAAGAATGGTAAGGAACAAGCTTCTCGATAATTAATCCTGTCGATCCCAAGAAATCCTGTGATCCTGTCCAGTCTTCCTTTCTTTTGGCGGCAGAATTCAATTGCCGCCGGCGTTCTCACCCGGCAAGGACGCTAACGGGCCGTCCGCTGCTCGCAAGTCCTGATTGGCGGGGCTCACCGTCATGCTCCCCAGCATCATCTCGTCCCATGTCTGGTCGCCCCAGCGCACCATCTGCGTCGGGTCAGGATTGAGCGGATTGTCGGCGGAGTTGTCGAAATGCCCCTCTAGCTTCACCACCGTGCCGGCCGGCAGAAGCTTCGGCTGCTTCAGCAGGTAGATAATCTGCCAGTTAAAGTCATACCGCGGCACGTCGAGCAGAATCTCCTCCTTGCCATCGGGATAGTGGGCGGTGAACCGAAACGCCTTGCCGCGATAATGCATGTGGGGCGTCATTGTGTAGAGGAGCGTATCCTCTTTGAACGTCTTCTCCGCCGCGATCGGATAGTTCGGGTGGAACGGCGGGATCAGAAATTTGAAGTTGAGCGCCGCCGCGATGCGAACTTCCTTCTGCACCTTCTTGGGGTCCGAGAAGACGACGGCCGCTTCGCTCAGATCAGTCGTCTCCTTGCCGTTCGGCGTGTAATGGACTTGAAACGCCAGCTTCGAACCAGCCGGGATCCGCAGCGCATATTCTTCCGGCCCGACGACCGCCGGCATCCCAGGCGCGAACGCCGCGATCGCATTGAACAACGGATCCTCCGGGCGAGGCTTCTCTTGCCCCGGCGGGATGTAGAACAGGATCAGATGGTGCACCACTTCGGGGTTTCCCGCACGGGCCTCGGCTCCGTAAACCCATTTGTCCTCGGTGAAGCCAGGATCCCAAATGAAATATTTGTACGGCACTGTCCCGTTAGCCGGAACCTTGTACTCCTCGGGCATCTTGTACACGGCGTCGGGCTTGGGCATTCGCCAGCCGTCGACAAATTGGCGCGGCGGCGGCAAGTCGTTGGGGTCGCCCTCCGGCGCGCCGGCGTCGATCCACGCGTGGAACATTTCCTTCTCAGCGGGCGTGAGGCGCGCATCGTTGGCGAACTCGCCATGCGCCGGGTTCGCGCCCCACGGCGGCATCCGGCCGTCGTCGATCACCTCCAGGCACATGTCGGCCCACGCCACCACGTCGTCATATTCCGTCAGCGTGAACGGCCCGATCTGCCCGTCGCGATGGCAACTCACGCAGCGGTTCTGCAAGATCGGCGCGACGTCCTTCGCGTAGGTAACGCTTCCTTTGGCGTCGCTCGGCGTGCGACGCCCAATGAGACAGCCGACGGGCTGCGTCATCGCCACTTCGACCGGCTTGCCATCGAGCAGCGCCTCCACCGCGTCCACGAGTTCGGTCTTCGTCGCCTGATTGCGGGCCGAACCGACGCCATATTGGTCGTCGATGCGACCTTGGTACCGGATGACCCGCTCGCGGTCGAGGACGAACGCCTCGGGCGTCCGCTTGGCGCCCAACTGGTCGGCCACCTTGGCGCCCGCATCCTTCAGCAGCGGGAACTTGATGCCGAACTTCGTGCCGTAGCCCGCCAGTTCCTGGAGCGTGTCTTGTTGGTTCGAGTTGATGCCAATGAACTGCACGCCGCGGTCGGCGAACTGTTTTTCGATTTCGACTAACTTCTGCCCGTACAGTTTCGCCAACGGGCACTCCGTGCCGAGGAACACCACCACCAGCACTGGCTTGTCGCTCCACTCGGACAGCGAGCGCTTGGCGCCGGCGTGATCGTTGAGCGTGAAGTCGGCGATCTTGCCGGGCGACGCTGCCGCGTTCTCGGCAGCGACAGCCTGCTGTGATCGTTCAACTGCCGCAAGGGCGACCGCAGTCGTGAGGAGGGCCGCTACAAAAAGCTTCATCGCCGGATATCCCAAAGGCGTCAGGGGAGGTGGCAGGCGTTTTCCATCGTATCGCATCGGCGCAGCGAAGGAAAATGTCGCTGGCAACCGCTTATGTACTACAAATGAAGAATCTAACCGCCAAGGACGCCAAGGTTCGCCAAGGTTCGCCAAGGGAATACAAATGCCATTGGAACCGCCGATGAACGCGGATAGACGTAGATGAAGAATTATTTGCGTTCATCTGTGTTTATCCGCGGTTCTATCCTCTCCCTTGTATTCCGTCGTGCCCGCCGTGCCGTCGTGGTGCAATTCCTCCTCCGCGTTTCCTTGGCGCACCTTGGCGTCCTTGGCGGTTCAATTCAAAACCTACCCGGTGCAATCGCCGGCCAGACCTCTATACTGGAAGCGCACATCACCCGCCGCTGTTACGCTGCGGCCGCAGGAAGCTCGAGCATCTGATGGAATACCCTGGCGACGACAAAACCTCCTGCGAATTCTTCGCCGGCATCGGCTTGGTGGATGAGGCCCTCCGCCGCAGCGGCTGGCAGTGCAGCTATGCCAACGACATCGACCCGAAGAAGCGGCAGATGTACGAAGGGCACTACGGCCCGTCGCCCCACTATCACGAGGGGGACGTCTGGCAGGTCGGCGAAGTGCTGTCGCGTATTCCCGGACGACCGTTTCTCGCTACGGCGTCGTTTCCTTGCACCGACATGTCGCTTGCCGGGAAACGCCGCGGCCTCGCCGGCGAACAATCAGGCTCGCTCTTCGGCTTTCTGCAGGTGATTAAACAGCTCGGCGACCGGCGTCCGCGGGCCTTGCTGCTGGAGAACGTCCCCGGCTTTCTCACGTCGCACGACGGCAAGGATTTTGAAACGGCGGTTCACGAACTCGCCGCTCTCGGCTACTGGGTTGATAGCTTTGTCATCGACGCCCAGTGGTTCGTTCCACAAAGCCGGCCGCGGATGTTTCTCGTCGGTTACCAGTCGGAACTGCTGACGCCGCCGCTCGTCCTCAAATCAACCGAGGTTGAAATCGACGCTGGCGACGATCCCTGGCAACAAGCGATCGCCCGCGCCGACCGCCTCCGTCCAGCGCGTCTGCGGGCCGCGATGGAATCGATCGAACCCGCCACCGGCTGGACGACGATCGACTGCGGCAATCCCCTTCGTTCGCCTCAGTCGATCAGCGACGTCATCGACTTCGACGACGATCAACCTTGGTGGGGCCAAACGGAAGTCGATCGCCACTACGCGATGATGTTCGAACGCCACAGCCGCCAGGTCGAGTCGTTGCGTGCTCACGGAGGTCCGCCGCTGGCGCTCACCGCCTTCCGCCGCGTGCGCGAAGGGAAGCAACGGATGGAAGTCCGCTTCGACGGCATTGCCGGTTGCTTGCGAACGCCGCGCGGCGGCAGCGCGAAGCAGATCGTCCTGGCGCTCATCAACGGCGAGCTGCGGATGCGCTGGATGACGCCGCGCGAATACGCCCGTCTCCAAGGCGCCGGCGACTATGCGTTGCCCGAGAATACGATCCAAGCCCTCTTCGGTTTCGGCGACGCCGTCTGCGTCCCGGTGATCGAATGGATCGATCGGCATATGCTGACGCCGGTGTTTGAAGCCGCGCAGCGCCAAACGATCGCGAAGCAGGGAAGGGGGGCCAGCGATGCCCGACCGGTTCTCGCCGGCTGAGCGCAGCCGCGTCATGCGGGCGGTGAAGAGCGGCGACACGACGCCCGAACTGATCGTCCGCCGCCTCATCCACGCGCTGGGCTACCGCTACCGCCTCCACGGCAGCGAACTCCCCGGCAAGCCCGACATTGTTCTCCCGCGGCTCGGCAAAGCGGTCTTCGTTCACGGCTGCTTCTGGCATCGCCACGCCTGCCCCGCTGGTGAGTCGACGCCGGCGACGCGCGTCGACTACTGGCAAGCTAAGTTCGATCGCAACGTCGCTCGCGATCGCGCGAGTCTTCGCAAACTCCGCCGCCTCGGCTGGAGCGTGCTCGTGGTGTGGGAGTGCCAGACGCGAGTCGCCAAACGCGAAGCGTTGCGCAAGCGATTGGAACGATTTCTACAAGCGTAGGTTGATCCTCAGGAGAGCAACGCGTTCATGAGGGTTCGGACTGGTCGCTTAAGCGACCAGTCCAGTGGCGCAATCCAGCAACGCCACTAATCAGACCAACATCCAGCGTTCACTCCCAATATGCCGAACGCCGAAACCACCCGCAGCGACCACAGCCGCGAACCGCTCTTAACCATCGGCTACGGCAACAAGCGTTCGCTCGATGACTTCGTCCAGTTGCTGCAAACTCACGGCGTCGACTACCTCGTCGACGTACGAACGAGACCTTTCTCCAAATTTAGACCAGAGTTTTCTCAAGAACCGATCGCCGCCAACTTAAAACGCCACGGCATCGCGTACATCGCGATGGGAGAGATGCTCGGCGGCCGGCCGAGCGATCCGACCTGCTACACGGAAGGTAACGTCGACTACGGTAAAGTGCGCGAGCGAGGTTGGTTCGCTACCGGCTTAACTCGTCTCGAAACCGGCTGGCGCGAGGGACATCGCATCGCCATCATGTGCGCCGAAGCGGCGCCTGGGCGCTGCCACCGCACCAAACTGATCGGCGAGGCGCTCGCGGGTCGCCGTGTGTTGGTCGCTCACATCGACGCCGACGGCGTTATCGTTTCACACGAAGCCGTCATGGCCCGACTCCACCGAGGTCAGATTTCTCTCTTTTGATTGCCGCTCTTGCAGCCCCGGGCTCCGCCCGGGGATCGGTCGCCATGCCGGTGGGCATCGTCGCGCGTGGCGCTACCCCCTGGCGAAGCCAGGTGCTGAAGTGAACGCGGTGCTACGTCGACGATCGTTTTAGACGTCTCGTCGCCGCGATGACGCATCCTGCGAACGCCGAGCCCGCCATCGCCAGCGATGTCGGTTCCGGAATCATCTGATACTCAATCGTCAGCTGCGGCCGCCATGCCGCCGTGGCGGTCTGTCGACTGTAGAAAACTCGAAACGTCGACATGCTCGTCTCGTCGACGTTCTTCAGAATCCAACCATTGTTCGCCGCTGGATTGTCGAGCCAGTCCTGCACGTCAGCCACCATTCCTGCCGTCGAATCCCACGAGTAAGGAACGTCTATCGGCAAGCCAATCGCCGCCGCGCCGCTCACCGCCGCATTGAAGTCGCCGCCCGGCGTTGACCAAGGCGTGGGCGGCGATCCCCAGAAGCGGGAACTCCAGGTGACGTCGCCATCGTGGGCCGGGGCGCCTTGTCCCATACCGCCAAACGAATCGTTCGGCGGATTCTGCTGTTGCGTCGTTCCTTCGCCCCAGCTCGCGCTGACGCGATGCAACTCGATGGTCGAAAACTCTTCCGGCTCTGTCGGCAGTTGGCCCATCACCATCGTCAGCTTAACGTTCTGGATAACGGCCCCTGCAGGAACTTGGCCAGCGACGTCAAACTCAATCAGCGCCCGTCGCGGAGCGTCGCGGCCGTTAGTCCCGACGATCAGCGCGTTGCCCCCGCCGCTGCCGCGATTGATATGGTTGGAGTAAATGGTTCCATCTTGACTGGCGCCGAGAGTGATAGTCGCCGCGCGACTGTCGCTTGAGACCGCCAGCAGCGAAAGGAGTGAAACGATGCGTATGAATGGACGAAGCACGAGAGGTGTTCCTTATTGTTTGAGATAATGTTGAAGTCGTCTTTCAGCCCCCGGCTCCGCTGTGGGGGGCGCGCGTAACGTTGGGCGACGCATACCAAGATGGCGACCTACCCCCCGGCGGAGCCGGGGGCTGAAATTCAGTTCGCGGCCCGCTGGGCAGCACGGCGGCGCCATGCTCCCGCAGCCAGTGCGACCGCCAGTAGGCCAGCCGTTGTAGGTTCGGGAATCGCGGATATGGCCGGCGGATTCGGCGTCTGTCCCACTTGCCGCTGCCAGACGAGGAAATCGCCGCCGTCGACGTCGCCATCGAGATCGGCGTCTCCCTGCGTGTGGAGGGCGCCGCTGCCGAGGCCGGCGTTCGATTGCCAGACCGTAAGATCCGCGGCGTCGACGACGTCGTTATGATCGAAATCGCCGGGCAACGAGAACGACACTGTCAAATGTGGTCGTAAATCCGCCGTCGCCGTCTGCCGGCTATAGAATCCGCGAAACGTGGCGGGCGTCACTTCGTCAGCGTTCTTCAGCATCCAACCGAAGTTCGCTTGCGGATTGTCGAGCCAACCTTGCACGTCGTCGATGAGCGCATCGGTCGAGTTCCATACATAGCCGGTGTTCAGATTGCGCGTGACGACGGTGCTGGCGCTGCTCGTCGGCTCAAAATCGCCGCCGGCGTTGGTCCAGGCAGTCGGCGTGGCCGCTGAATGGAAACGATTGTTCCACGTGACGTCGCCGTCGAGCGCCGGGGCGCCTTGGCCTAAGCCGCCGAACGTGTCGTTTGGCGGCGTTTGCTGCTGAGTGAGCCCTTCGCCCCAACTGCTTGTCACTGGGTGAAGACCAATCGTCGAAGAAGCGACGGCGCCCACGTTAGGGAACTGCCCCAAGAACAACGTGAGGTCAACATCGTGAATGACGACGCCGCTCGGCAGTCCCGCCGCAACGTCGAAGGCGATCAGGGCTCGTCGCGGCGATGTCTGGGCGCCGTTCGTGCCGGCGAACAGTCCGTTGCCGCCGCCGCTGCCGTTGTCGGGATTGTTCTGAAACATGGTCGCATCCTGCTTGGCGCCAAGCGTCATCGTCATCGCCATCACCGGCTGCGCCGCCGGCAACGCTAGGGCGGCGACCACCAGAGAAAATATTGTCTTCATTAAAATGCCTTTCGCGTGAACCACGCGTGATAGATAAAAGCCACCGGCTCCGCCGGTGGACGAAGTCCAAACAAACTTGAAGCTACTTGCAGCCCTCGGCTCCGCCGGGGGAGTCGCGCCGCCGACCGTACTAGACGTAGAGCACGAACGGACGTTCGAGCACGCCCGACCGAAGCACAGGGCTGCCAGCGATCTCGGGCGGCGGCCTAGCCGCGAAGCTCGCGACGAGCGAGGCGACTGGGCACGACAAGGCTGACGAGCCCCGCCGTAACGCCCAGCAGCAGCGTGCTCGGCTCGGGAATCACCTCGTAGGTGATCTCCAGCTGCGGACGAAACGCCGCGGTGGCGACTTCGCTCGAGAAGAACGTCCGGCCGGTGTTCGCCGTCGCTTCATCCGTGGTGACGAGCATCCAGCCAAAATTGCTGCTCGGATTGTCGAACCAGTTCTGCACGTCGCTGACGAGTTCTGCAGTTGAAGACCATGATTTTGTCCCGCCGACCAAGGCGTCGATCAGCGCCGACGCACTCGCCATCGCCGTGACGTCGCCGCCAGGGGTCGCCCAGAGCGACGAACCGTGAAAACTGGAGTTCCACGTAATGTCGCCGGCCCCGGCCGCGACCCCTTGTCCCTGCCCGCCGAGACCGTCGGTCGGCGGACTCTGTTGCTGGGCAATTCCTTCACCCCAATTCGCAGCCAGCCGGTGGAGGCCGATCGTTACGTTCGCCGGGCCGCCCCCTCCGCCACCGCCTCCCGCAACGCCTCCGAGCACCAGGTTGAGTTGCACGTTCTGAATGACGGCTCCGGCCGGCAGAGCGCTCGCCACATCAAAAGCGATAGCCGCGCGGCGCGTCGAACTCTGGGCGTTCGTCCCCACGATCAACCCATTCGCAGCGCCGCTGCTGTTGTTGACGTTGTTCTGAAAGATGGAAGCATCCTTGCTAGCGTCGAGGGTGATCGTCGCGGCGTGAGCCAGCGGTACGACCGCCAAGGCGACGATTAGCGCTAATAGGGATAAGAATCGAACCTTCATCGCAAACTCCTTCGAGGTTTGCCGCGGCGTGAGCAAAGCGCCGCAGCGGTGAAGGATCAAGCGGTGAAAGGAGCGAACTGCAACTTAGAAACTTGCCGTCGAGCCGATCAGCCGCCGGCGATGGCGCCGACGACCATGAACGGTTCGACGCCCGTGGCGATGGCGGGGGGGAGCGGCTCGTCCGGCGATTGATGCGAGACGTCTTCGTTGCAGGCGAAGAATCGCAGGAACGCTCGCCGCTGCTGCGTCGCGTGATCGCGGATCGTGCCGCGCAGCATCGGGAAACGAGATTCCAAGGCGTCGAGAATCATTCGCTGCGTCGGCGCACCTTCGACGGCGAGTTCGACTTCGCCGTCAACTTGGGCAAGCGTCCGGAGGTGGAGCGGCAAGATGACGCGGACCATGGCGATGACTTCGACGAACAATCGCCGTTTGCGTTAGAGAGTTTGGACTTCCACTGACGTCACCGCCGGCAGGTCGCGGACGATTGGCGCCCAGTTGTCGCCGCCGTCGGGCGACGCATAGACCTGCCCGCCGGTGGTGCCGAAGTAGACGCCGCACGGATCGCAGCGGTCGACCGCCATCGCATCGCGCAGCACGTTCACATAGCAATCTTGCTGCGGCAGTCCCTTGGTGAGCGGCTCCCACTCGCCGCCGCCGGTGCGGCTGCGATAAACGCGCAGCTTGCCGTCTGGCGGGTAGTGCTCCGAGTCGCTCTTGATCGGCACGACGTAAATCGTCTCCGGCTCGTGAGCGTGCACGTCGATCGGAAAGCCAAAGTCGCTCGGCAAATTGCCGCTCACTTCCCGCCACAGGTCGCCGGCGTTGTCGCTGCGCATGACGTCCCAATGCTTCTGCATGAAGAGCACGTCGGGCCGCGACGGATGGAATGCGATGCGATGGACGCAGTGGCCGATCTCGGCGTTGGGGTCGGGAATGTATTCGGACCGCAGCCCTTGGTTGATCGGCCGCCATGTCAGGCCGCCGTCGTCGGTGCGAAACGCGCCGGCCGCGGAGATCGCGATGAAGATCCGCAGCGGATTCTGCGGATCAAGCAAAATCGTGTGGAGGCACATCCCGCCGGCGCCCGGCTGCCACTTCGGCCCCTGGCACGCCCGTAAGCCGCGGAGTTCCTGCCACGACTGTCCGCCGTCGCGCGTGCGGAAAATCGCCGCGTCCTCGACGCCCGCGTAAACCTCATCCGCATCGGTGAGCGACGGCTCCAGATGCCAGACTCGTTTGAACTCCCACGGATGGGGCGTGCCGTCGTACCACTGATGCGTGCCGGGATCGCCCTCGTAGCCAAACTGATTGCCGACCGGCTCCCACGTTAGGCCGCCGTCGCTCGAACGCTGGATCACCTGGCCGAACCAGCTGCTCGATTGCGAGGCGTAGATCCGGTTCGGATCGACCGGCGACCCCTTAATGTGGTAGATCTCCCACCCGCCGAAGTGGGGGCCTGTCACTTGCCACTTTTGGCGATGGCCGTCGGAAGTGAGGATAAACGCCCCCTTCCGCGTTCCCACCAGCACCCGCACGCCACTCATGATGATGCTCCGAGAGAAGAACGTGTGTAACGCGATTTTAGCCCCCGGTCACTAACCGGGGGCTAAACGGACATCGCGACTAGTGTAGCCGATGCCCTGGCTTCGCGCCCTCATCCGGCGTCAACAAAAACGCTTCCGTCCCGCCGCCTGCCGCCACGACCATCCCTTCGCTGACGCCGAACTTCATCGTGCGCGGGGCGAGGTTGGCGACGCAGACCACCAATCGACCGACCAGTTGCTGCGGTTCATAGTGAGCCTTGATGCCCGCGAAGACTTGCTTCGTGACGCCGCCGCCGAGGCTGAGTTGCAGCTTCAGCAGCTTGCGGGCTTCGGGGACTTCTTCTGCGGAGACGATGCGAGCGACGCGGAGGTCGACTTTGGCGAACTCGTCGATCGTGCATTCGGGGGCGAGGGGTTCGGCGGCGAGGGCGTCGCCGGCGTCGTTCCAGGGGTCACTGGCCGCTGAAGCGGCCAGTCCGTTCGCGGCGGGCTGGGAGGCTTGGGATTCTTCTTTGCTTTCTTCGATCATTGCGAGCAGGTCCTTTTCTTCGACGCGCTGGAGCATGTGAGTGAACTTGGCAACGGGCGTGCCGACCAGCGGCGTCGCGGCTTGCTTCCAAGAGGTGATGGGGTTGTTGAGTAATTCGCCCGTCTGTTGCGCGAGCTTCGGCAACACGGGGGCGAGGTAAATGGCAAGTTGGCGGAACAAGTTGAGCGCGATCGTGCAGACGTCTTGCAGTCGCTCGGCGCTCGCGGGATCCTTACGGAGTTCCCACGGCTTGTTCTCTTCGACGAACGGGTTCGCACGATCGGCGAGCGCCACGATCAGACGCATCGCCTTGTTGAAATCACACTCTTCGTACGCCGCAGCAATCTCGTCGCCCGCCGCGGCAGCCGCAGCGAATAGCCCGCCGTCGTCGGGATACTTGGCCGAGAGGCCGGTCTTCTCGACGAACTTCGCCGTCCGGCTCGCAAGGTTGACGACTTTGTTGACGAGGTCGGTGTTCACCTTCGCGATGAACTCGTCGATCGCCATGTCGAGATCATCGACGCGCGACGAGAGCTTCGTCGCGTAGAAGTAGCGCAAGTACGACGGATCTAGGTGGTTCAAGTAGGTGCGAGCGCGGACGAACGTCCCTTTGCTCTTCGACATCTTCTCGCCGTCGACGGTGAGAAAGCCATGGATGTGAACCTTCGTCGGCAAGCTGAAGCCGGCCGTCTTCAGCATCCCAGGCCAGAAGAGCGTATGGAAGTACGTAATGTCCTTCCCGATGAAGTGGTGGACTTCGCAGTCGGGCGACTTCCACCAATCGTCGAGCTTCTGGCCGTTCCGCTTGCACCACTGCCAGGTGCTGGCGATGTAGCCGATCGGCGCATCGAACCAGACGTACCAATAGTTGCCGGGGCTGTCGGGAATCTCGAACCCGAAGTAAGGCGCCGGTCGCGAGATGTCCCAATCGCGGAGCGGGTCGCCGAGGAAGTGCCCCTGCAGATAGTTGGCGATCTCCGACTGCAAGTGTTCGCCTGATTGCGTCCACTCGGCGAGGAAGCCATGCAGCTTTTCGAGTTCGATAAACAAGTGCAGCGCCGACCGCACTTCCGGCTTCGAGCCCGTCAGCGTGCTCACCGGATCGATGAGTTCGATCGGCGTGTAGTGATGCCCGCAGACGCTGCAGTTGTCGCCCGGCTGATCGGGCGACTTGCACTTGGGGCAGGTGCCGCGGACGAAGCGGTCGGCCAAGAACGTCCCCGCCTGCGGATCGAACAATTGCTCGACCGACTCTTCCTTCACGAGGTTCGCTTTGCGGATCGCGGCCCAAATCTCGTGGCAGAGTTCGCGATTCTCTTCACTGTGGGTGCTCCCATAGTTGTCGAACTCGATGCCGAAGCCGGCGAAGTCTTGCTCATGGGCCGCCTGCATGTCGGCGATCACCTCTTCTTCGCTGCGGCCTTCCTGCCGCGCGCGAATCATGATCGCCGTGCCGTGCGTGTCATCAGCGCACATGTAGCGGCAGTCGTTCCCGAACAGCTTCTGGAAGCGCACCCAGATGTCGGTCTGGATGTACTCGACCAGATGGCCAATATGAATGTGGCCGTTGGCGTAGGGGAGGGCGGAGGTGACGAGCAGGCGACGGGGCATGGCGGGAAGTGGTGAGCGGTGACTGTGATCCGTGATCGGTAAAAGTCGAAACCCTTACAGACAATTCATCTTTATCTAGCCGGACCGCCACGCGGTCCGGGCTGGACCCTCGCAACGACACATTGCTAGCACTCAACGCGTCTGCAGGAAGCGGCCATTCTACCGGCGAGTGCGATGGCTCGGGAGTCCACGCTGCACGAACGGTTTCGCTCGATAAATGGAGGCTTTTCTGCATCCGCTGGTTCACGTCGGTGCATGCCCCACAGCGCGTGGCACGCGAAATGCAATTTGATCACTGCGAATCGCCCACTCGCCGCTAGCATGCTGACGGCAACTGGCAGAAACGGGGGCAACCTTGGTGAATCGCCGCAATCGGGCGTTCCTTCACCCTTGGTTGCCCTTGTAAGAATTACGAATCTTGGACAAATTGGCCGCGCAGTTGGAGCAGGAGTTCCAACCGCATAGAAACGGCCACACTGACGTAGCATCCACAACTGACAGGTTGCCGACCCGCTCGACACGGCGAAAACGGATTTTCACCAGCGAGCACCATGGGTTAGCGCCAACAGGTCGACCTGACGACACGGAAGTAGTCATGGTGCAGACGCCGCCCTGCGGCAGGCATTGATCGCCTGCCGTGACGGACGAGCCTCTTCACGCGACGCCATGCTTCTCGAGTCGCCAACGACCTGCCCACGACATTCGCGGTCGAGCTCGCGCTCAACCGCCCTGACCGAAGCATCCATGGAGGGAAGCAATGGTCTGGTTGCGAACTTTTACACTCGCTCTCTTCGCGACGTTCGTTTGTCAAACGGCGTTTGGCGAAACGGTGCTGCTCGAATTCACCACGCAGAACTGCGGCCCTTGCCGCCGGATGCGACCCGTCGTGCAGCAACTCGCTGCTGAAGGGTACGCAGTGCGCGAGGTCGATGCGTCGAGCCACCCGCAGGCGGCCACCGACTATCGCGTCACCGGGTTCCCGACGTTTATTGTGCTGGTCGACCGCCGCGAATATGCGCGCCTCGAGGGGGGGACTGATCATCGTACGCTTACGGAGATGATCCACCGGGCCACGGCGATCGCGGCGCAACAACAGCAGCAGCAACCGGCGAACGCCGATCCAGCGGTCGCGTTCGTCGACTCGGGCACTGAGACGGTCAACCCGTTCGCCCAAGCCCAGGAGCCGCAACCGGGCCGAGTCACGCAGCTTGGCAGTCAACAAGTCACGCCCGCCGTCGCCTCCGCGGCGGCTCCCAGCCCATTTTCGCAGATTCCTACCAACTCTTATGGCCCGCCGCCGGTGCAGAACGTCGCTGCTTCCGGCACCCAGCCCTCCGCGCTCGCGACCAGCGGAGCGGCGAAGCTCGTCGACGCCACGGTGCGTCTCAGCATTGCCGACGCCCAAGGCAAAAGCACCGGCACGGGAACCATTATCGACGCCCGCCAGGGAAAGGCCTTGGTCCTTACCTGCGGTCATCTTTTTCGCGAATCGAAAGGGCAGGGGGTGGTCGACGTCACCCTCTTCCGCAACGGCGCCCAAGGCGCAGAGCAGATCGGTTCCGCGCAGGCGCAAGTGATCGACTTCGATCTCGACCGCGACCTCGCGCTCATCTGCTTCGAGACGACGAGCCCGGTAGCGGTGACGCCGTTGGCGCCGCGCGGTTCGGCACTCGCCGTCGAGGCGCCGGTCACCAGCGTCGGCTGCGGCCATGGCGCCAACCCGACGCCGTGGGAAACGCGCATCACGGAGGTGAATCGCTATCAGGGCCACGCCAACGTCGAAGCGGCTCGCGCTCCCGAAGAAGGGCGCAGCGGCGGCGGATTGTTCAACGCCGCCGGACAGCTGATCGGCGTCTGCTTCGCCGCTGATCCGCAGGGGAACGAAGGGCTTTACGCTTCGATTGATTCGATCTACCAAAAGCTCGACGCACTCAACCTGAGCGCCACGCTGCAGACGCCGCCAGGCGGCTCGGCAGAGCCAGCGGGAATCGCTCAGCAACCACAAGCGCCGCCAGAGTCGCACCAACCGCCGCAAGTCGCCTCAGCAGCTGCGCCCTTCGAAGTGCGCGGCCAGAACCCAATGCCCCCGACGCCAATGTCGGACGCGACTTCCTCCAACCCGTTTGGCAGCGCTCTAGCCTCGACCTCACCTACGAATGCCAGTGGAGCGGCAAGCTCCATCGCCAGCGCTGCGACTCCTGCGCCGATTGACGCGGCCGCTCTCGCTCCTGCGGAACGGGCCGCGATTCAAGAAATTGGTCGCCGGGCCGGCAACTCGGAAGTGATCGTCATCATCCGGCCGCACGATGCGGCGTCGCCCAGCGACGTCATTAAGCTGAAGACTGCTTCTCCAGAATTCGTGCAAACGCTGGAAGCGGCCGCCCGCTCCCATTCGTCAGCGGGCAATATGGCAGCGCAACCTAGTTCGTCCTTTATTCGCTAAGCCGCAACCGCCGGGCGAGCGTCTCGTCGCCATAGTCGTCATAACTGGAACCGCCCCGCGGCTGGCGGCCACCGGCTTCGCAGCGGCGCGTCATGCAAACGCCCTGTCGTGACATACGCTTTCAGTGCAGGGCGCCGACGCGGCACGATACCACTCTCAGCGAGTGGTCATTGGACTTCTCGGCCCCGGCTTGTCGGCTTCGCGCGACCAACCGTCGTCACGGTTTCGCCCGGCGTCGCTTGTCCTGGAGGGCGAACCGGTCATGCTCGCGTTTCTGATCGGCACATCAATTCTCAACATCTTTCTCGGGTACGCGCTCGCCGTTTACCTGATGCGCGAGTCGTTGACGTTGGAGAATCATCGCAGCCAGGGGAGCTTCCCCAAGTCCGGCAACGCCCCGATTGGCGAGCAGCGCGAGCGGAGCGAATTGTATCCTGCCAGCGCAAGCACGGCGCCGGCCCCAGGGCAGACAGACGGATCGGCGACAAGCTCCGGTAACGGTTCAACGGACCCATCGGCCCCGCCCGCAACCATCGGCAACGGAGACGCCGCGACGGTTACTGCCGAAGCCGTTGAACGGGGCCTCGAAGAGATGGATCAGCAACTCCTCGCCGGCATCGAGGACTTTCGCAGCCAACTCGCCAAACTTCGCTCGGAAACTGGTTCCGAAGAGCCAAAGTGGCGGTCGGCGGCCAGGACAAAGTCGTAACAACTCGCCCTATCGGGTGGCACGTCCAGAGGTACTCCGATGGGCGTGGTTGCGCCAAATCAGTACCGCCACGCCCTGCGGAGTACCTTAGGGCGTGCCACCCAGGAAACGCTTAACCCTTTACCGAACGAGCTCAAAGATCGCCTCGACCTCGACCGCCATGCCGCCCGGCAGCGAAACGGCGCCCACGGCACTGCGAGCGGCGACGCCATGCTCCTCGCCGAAGACGTCGCGCATCAGTTCGCTGAAGCCGTTGATGACGGCGGGGTGATCGACGAATTCAGGCGTCGCATAGACCAAGCCTAAGGTTTTCACCAGCCGGGCGATTCTGTCGAGGCTGCCGCAATGCTTTTGGAGCGTGGCGAGAATGGCGAGCCCCGTTTGACGAGCCGCCTGATATCCGGCCGCCACGTCGAGATCGGCGCCAACGCGTCCCTTGGTCAGGCTGCCGTCAGGATGCAACGGTCCGTGGCCCGATAGATAGAGTAGACCGTTGATCTCGACGACCGGCTTATAAACGCCGATCGACTTGGGGGCGGGGGGGAGTTCCAACTTCAACGCAGCTAGTCGCGATTCGTTGCTTTCCATGCGTGGCTCACTTACTAATTTGTGGAAATTCAATTTTGAACCGCCAAGGACGCCAAGAGCGCCAAGGAAATACAAGTTGGAACCGCGGATAAACGCCAATGGACGCGGATAAGACAAGTAAAATTCATGTACTCATCGGCGTTAATCTGCGTTCATCGGCGGTTCCAACTCAATCTTTGTCTTCCCCTTGGCGCTCTTGGCGTCCTTGGCGGTTCAATTTTTCTTGTCTTTGTAAATATCCTGCGGGTTGACCATCGGCTCGCCGATCACTTCCCAGCCCCCGTCGGTCCGGCGGCGGAAGAAGCAACTCTCGAAGCCTTCGTGGCACGCCGCCCCGGTTTGATCGACCTTCAGCAACACGGCGTCGCCGTCGCAGTCGACGTAGGCCTCGCGCACCTGTTGAACATGGCCGCTCTCTTCCCCCTTCCGCCAGAGGCGGCCGCGGCTGCGGCTGAAGTAGCAAGCCCGGCCGGTGGCGACGGTTTCTTCCCAGGCTTCTTGGTTCATGTGGGCGAGCATTAACACCCGGCCCGTCGTGGCGTCTTGGACGACTGCGGTGACGAGCCCGTCGGGAGTTTTGAAGTTGGGAAGCGAAGTGGTCACTGGTGGTCGGTTTCTTGGCTTGAGCGCGTCACGAATTCCACTAGCAATTCAGCCCCCGGCTCCGCCGGGGGGTCGATCACCATGCCGGTAGGCATTGTCGCGCGTGCTGCTACCCCCCGGCGGAGCCGGGGGCTGCAAGGGACGCATGTCACCACGGACAATCTCAGAATACCCGGCGCAACCGGCGCGCGTCTACTCGCCTGGTCCATGCAACGAAGGGGGCTCCCGTTGCCGTCGGCACGACCCGCGCGGCTGGAAATTCAGGCTCAACATGCGTCTTTGCCGCTGAGCTGCAGCGCCACGGAGGTTCCGCCGATGGAATGAAGTAGGTCCCGCGAACCTCCCCCCACCTGAATCGTCGGAGACGCCCCTTGAACCCCGTCGTCACGATCGTCTTGCCGGTCCACAACGCCCAGCGGACCCTTCGTTCGTCGCTACTGGGGTTAATGGAATTGGCCGAAACGACAGGCCGTCGTCTGCAGGTCGCGGTCGTCGATGACGGCTCGACCGACGCCACCTACGAAATCGCCTGCGAACTGGCCAGTGAGTTCCCGCAGGTTCAGGTGCTGCGTCAGCCCTATCAACGGGGTTTGGGGACGGCGCTAGAACAAGTCCGCCTGCGGATGGGGGTGACAGACGTGGTCGCCCACAGCGGCGTTGGCGAGATCGACCATCAGGAACTAGCCCTCCTCCTGACTGCCGGCAACGAACGGCGTGACGCCCCCCACGTCGCCGCGGCGACGATGACTGGAGAAGGCCGCGGCACCCGTCGCGCCGGCTCGCAGCCTGCTCTCGCCCCTCGGCTGGTTGAGGCGCACCGCACCGGTGGAGCATTCCGTTGGCTCCGGATCGATGAGCCCGCCGCTTCCCGTCGCAAGCGTCCCGCGACGCCGGTTCTGGGCGCAGCTCTCGATGGGCTAATGCCCGCGATGAGCAGTTTCGGCAGTCCCCTGGCAAGCGGAAAATAGTCGCTTCCGGGGCCGCGAAAATCGCCTCGTCCCACGCTACGAATTGTCCACAAGCTTTGTCGGGCTAGCAGCGATTCTATCTTCGAAAATCACTGCTTTCCGCTTTCATAAGCTGGAAAAAATTGATCGCATCGTCCTCAAGCACTTGCACGGACAGCTGCTGCCAAGCGAGCTGCAGTCGCGGCGCCGATTGCGAGTAACCGCTACTTGTTTCACCTTCCAGGCATGCCTACGATAAGGGTGCTTCGAGGGGAGTTGTGCCGGCCAGCTGACTCCTCTCAATTGACGGTCGCCAGGGCAAGAACCTTTCTCGGCTGGTAGGTTTGGCGACAGTCCCAACAGGCGTCTCGCATCGCAATGATCGCGGCGAGTCAGCATCTTATCGTTATGCCGACTACCAGCTTTCCCGATCCCCTTCGTCGCGGCGTCGTTGCGCTTGGATGCGCGTGGGCGACCCCGCTGCGAGCGATCGCGTGAGCCCCCAGGACACCACTTCGGAACGCTCGTTGGTCTCTACCGACGAGAGGAGGCGCCCCCAGCGATGAGTACTGTGGAATACAACTTCAATCTTGGCAATTTCCACTCCCCGACGCCCGCACCGATCGTCCCGCCGACGGTCGGAACCCGACGCCCCTTGCACCGCATCTGCGATGTGCGGCAAGAACAAGGCGTTTCAATCCGCTCCGCCGCGCGGCGGCTCGGCGTCTCGATGCAAGAGGTCCGCGAACAGGAGAACCCGACGCATGATCTGTCGCTGTCGCAACTCGTCCGCTGGCAAGAAGTGCTCGAAGTGCCGCTCGCGGACCTGCTCGTCGACAGTTCCGGTCCGCTGTCGGAACCGGTCAACCAACGGGCGCGCATGCTCCGCGTCATGAAGACGGCGAAGGCCTTGGAAGAGTCGGCGACCGATGCGCCGATCCAGCGCCTCACCGCCATGCTAATCACCCAACTAGTCGAGGTGATGCCGGAACTGAAAGAAGTTTCGGCATGGCATTCGGTCGGCCAGCGGCGTACCCAAGATGAAATGGGTCGCATCATTGAACGGACGATCCCCGATAGTTTCTTCGGCGACTCGAGCTACTAGGCCGAGCCGTCCTGGTGACCGAAGTCGCAGCCGCGGAGGCGCGCAGCAGAGTCGAAAGGCCGGGGGCAGTCGGAACGCGAGACGCGTTCGCGACCGAGCCGCTTCGACGACGAATGCGCCTTCGCGGCTTTTTTGACTTACTTTCCTTTTTCGACTTCCGAGCCGGTGACAACCTCGACGCCGGCTGCGTCGCGGCGACTCTTCGCCGCCCATCCCCTCGAATCGCACCGTCAGCCTCCGACCCGATCGGTGGCATTCTACTGAGCGGCGTGCTTTAATAAGGCCGTTCGGCGTTGCCGAGCCAAGCCTTTTCGGGCGTGTTCACGCCAGTCCCGAACCAGGGCGCGTCTGCGGCATTGCTGCAGTGCCGAAACGGTCGTCGCTTGTTCGAGACGGAAACCAATCGCCGCTTGCTCGTTGTACACCTAGTTCTGTTGCGCGCCAGTCTGGAGTTTTCCCATGGGTCGTCATTCTCAACTCAAGTCGATGAAACCACTCTTGCGCCGCGGCGGACGCCGCCTTCGCTGCGAGTTGCTGGAGTCGCGAATGCTCCTGGCGGGCGACACCTATCTCATTAACTTTCAGTTCGACGAGGCGCCAACGCCGACTCGTTACCTGCGCGACGTGGGAGCCGTCTTCGGCGACCGCGGCAACGGTCTCAGCTATGGCTGGTCGAGCGACCACACCGACGTTTCGCGCGACCGCAACGTCAACCTCGACCAGCGACTCGATACGCTGATTCACTTCCATCAGAACCAAACCTGGGAGCTTGCCCTTCCCAATGGTCTCTACGAAGTCACGACGTCAATCGGCGATCCGTCCAATGCGAGCTCTCACACCCTTAACGTCGAAGGGGTCAACTACTGGAGCGACGTCACGCTGGTTCCGAATGAGTTCCGGGAAAAGACGGTGCAGATCGTCGTCGCCGACGGTCGTCTGACGCTCGATCAAGGCGCCGCCATTGAGAAGGCGACGCGCATTAATTTCATTCGCGTCGTAGGCCTGCCAAGCGGGCCAAACGCCTCGCCGAACGCACCGACGATCACCGAACCGTCGGTTGACGGCCAAGTCTCCAACCCGGGCGACGTCCACATGGAGGCTATCGACTTCGTTGACGGCGACGGCAACGTCCACAAATCGACGGATTGGGAGATCTCGACCGTCGGCGGCGGCGTGCAGGTCGTGTGGCAAACCCTCGGCATCACGGGAGTTGAACGGCTCCACACGCATCTAGGGGACGGAACCTTTCTGAACTCGCACGCGGGTCGGACTGATCTGCTGCCCGACACTGATTACAGCTTGCGCGTTCGCTTTCGCGACGACGCCGGCTCGATCAGCTCGTACGCGGTGCGGACGTTTCACACGGGGCCGGCGTCCGCGACGTTTCCGATGGAAATTTCTGACGTGGCGGCGAGCCCGGCGCCCAAGTGGACCGACGCCGATTCGCCGGCCAACATTATTCTTCCCTCTGCCGCGCCTAATCAATCGGAACTGCGCTTGGAATCCGCCGACGGCAGCTTGCTCCTCAAGATTGCGGGGCTCAACGGCATCTCGAATGCCATCACCAATCCGGCCGGTCTCGGGGCACACGTTAACGTCCGCATCGTCATTGTTGCCGGTTCGGCCGGGCTGCAACTCGATCCCACGAACATTGCCGTGAGCGACGATCATGGCGGGCAGCATGAGATTTTTCTGCCTGCCTTCTCGTTGGGGGCTCAACAACGACTCGACCTGTGGGTTGCTGACGACGGCTCGACCTACTTCGGGAACGCCGCCCAGACGGCTCCCAACTTCTCGTCGTTAGCCAGGGCCAGCGAAGCGTCGATTAACGTGCCGTTTACTGCCCTGGCGCCGGGGTACGAGATCGACGTCGTCGCCGGGGGCCTGCAGTTGCCGACGAACGTTGCGTTCGTGCCGAATCCTGGCCCGCTGCCAAGCGATCCCTACTTCTACGTCACAGAACTGTACGGCGTCATCAAAGTCGTCTCACGCGATTACACTGTCAGTTACTACGCCTCAGGACTGCTTAACTTTGATCCAACGGGATTCTTCCCTGGCTCAGGCGAACAAGGGCTGACCGGCCTCGTCGTCGATCCGACGACCGGCGACGTCTTCGCGACTCGCGTCACCGCCACGAACCCTGCCAATCCGAACGGGGCCCATCATCCGCAGGTGTTGCGGTTCACGAGCAACGACGGCGGCCGTACGGCAGCCACGACTACCGTGATTCGTGACATGATTGGCGAGAGCCAAGGGCAATCGCATCAAATCTCGAATCTGACGATCGGCCCGGACGGCAAGCTTTATGTTCACAACGGCGACGGCTTCGACGCAGCCACTGCTCAGAATTTGGATTCATACCGCGGCAAAGTCTTGCGGATTAATCTTGATGGCACGGCGCCTAGCGACAATCCGTTTTACAGCGCAGCGAACGGCATCAACGCACGGGACTATGTGTTTGCTTACGGATTACGCAATCCGTTTGGCGGCGCGTGGCGCGGAGCGGACGGCCAGCACTACGAGGTCGAAAACGGTCCGAGCGTCGATCGCTTCGCCAAGATCACTCGCGGTACGAACTACGGCTGGAACGGGACGGACGCGTCAATGTCGATCAATGCGATCTACACTTGGAACCCTGCGCACGCTCCGGTGAACATCACGTTCGTGCAGCCTGAAACTTTTGCGGGCAGCCAGTTTCCGCCGGCGATGTGGGACCGAGCGTTCGTCGCCGAATCGGGACCGACATACGCGCTGGGGCCGCAATCGCTCGGCAAGAAGATTGTTCAGTTCCAATTGGACGCCAACGGCAATCGCATCGGCGGTCCGACGACGATCGTAAACTACACCGGCGCTGGGCGCGGCACTGTCGTGGGGTTGGCGGCGGGTCCCGACGGGCTTTACTTCACGGAACTCTACAAAGATCTGGGAGCGGTGACGCCGATCGACGCTGGGGCACGAGTGTTCCGCCTTCGCTATGTCGGCGGCGCGGCGGGCGATTACGACTTCAACGGCGTCGCCGACGGCGCCGACTTCCTGAAATGGCAGCGGACGTTGGGGGCGACTGCCGATCTTTCGGCGGACGGCGATCGGAGCCGCCTGGTCGATGGCGGCGATCTTGCTCTTTGGCAGCAAACCTATGGATCTGCGCCGCTAAGCCCAGTGGCCGCCTCATCAATCGCACCATCTTCGACGGCTGAGCTGCGCGCAGCCGAGGAGTTGATGGAAGTCGAATCAAGCAGCATCGACGGCGATTCGCGGCAATTGGCGATCGAAACAATGGACTTCACTGCACTTGGCACTGCGGGGACGCCTGCACGCGTCTCCAATTCAACCGTGCAGACGGAACGATTTGATCGTATTGCGATCGCTGAGCGCGACATTCATGAACGATCGCAGACGGGCCGACGGAGCGCTGGCAACGCAGCACCTGCCCGAGTTGTTGGCCGCAATGACTTTGATCGAACTGATGATGATCAGCGTTCTGCCAAGGAGCGCCAGAAGTCTGATCTGTTCGGCGATTGCGTCGACAATCAAGCTATCGATGCGGCAATGCTCGCCGCCCAGCGAATTAATGGCCTGTTCTAGCCGCTCAAGGAAGTTGAGTGGCGGCGAACTGTCTAGAGTTCTATCGTGACATGAGCATTGCGATCGAATAAATTTGCACCGTGGGCGGCGAACTCTACAATCAAGACGCCCATCCAGCGGTTGCGTAGGGACGTTTCCATCGCCCTCGTAGCGATCGGCCAGTATCGAAGGAGTGAACGCATGAGGGGTTTGCCGACGAAGCTTGCACACTTGCTGTTGATTTGCGCCTCGTGCGTTTCAGGGGGCGGCGTTTCGGCTTCCGATTTGGCTGCAAGCATTAACGCCCTGTTGGCCATCGACAAAGAGGGAAAAGGGCACGACGACGCGGCCCCGCTGCTTCGCTCGCTCGTCCAGCAACCGCCGTCGGCGCTACTGCCGCTTCTGCAGGGTATGGATCAAGCGAATCCGCTGGCGGCCAACTGGTTCCGCGGCGCCTTCGAATCAATCGCCGCCCGGAATCTCGAAAACGAAAGCCTTCCGCAGCAGGAACTCGAAGCGTTCGCGCTCGACCGGTCACACTCGGCAGATGCGCGGCAGCTGGCGTTCGACTGGTTAGTGAAGGTCGACGCCACGGCCGCCGATCGATTGGTTCCAGGGATGATCGACGATCCAAGCACCGAATTCCGTCGTGCGGGAGTGCAGCAACTGCTCGACGACGCCGCCAAGGCCAACGAAGCGAAGAACGCCGATGACAGTAAGCGGCTCTATGGCCAAGCCTTTCGCGCGGCCCTCGACCCCGATCAACTTGATCTCGCATTCGACAAACTGACCGAACTCGGCGAACAGCCCGATCTCAAGAAGCAGCTGGGATTGCTCAGCAGTTGGTGGTTGATCGGGCCCTTCGATCACCGCGGCGGGATTGGTTTCAACGCCGCCTACCCGCCCGAGACAGAAATCGAACTGCAGAAGAAGTACGCCGGCACCGAGGGTGAAGTCTCGTGGGTAGAGAAATCGACCGATCACCGGCACGCCCTGCTCGACTTGAACAATCTCCTCGGCCCGCACAAGGGAGCCGTGGTGTACGCTTACCAAGAATTTGAGTCTGATCGCGATCAACCGGTCGAGATTCGGCTCGGCACGCCCAACGGCTGGAAGCTGTGGGTCAACGGCGAGCCGGCGTTTGCGCACGAGGAGTACCATCAGACGTCCCGCTTAGACCAGTACCGTACTCCCGTGATGCTTAAAGCGGGAACGAATCGAATCTTGCTGAAGCTGTGCCAGAACGAGCAGACGCAAGATTGGGCTCAACGCTTTGAATTTCAGATTCGCGTCTGCGACGGGTCGGGGACGGCCGTGTTGCCGGTCGCTCCCCCGGCAAGCGACGCAGCGAAGGTTACGCAGAAGTAAATCGCCGCGTTGAGCTTCCCATGAACTTGCGCACCGCGACGGACGAACGACTTTCCGAAGGGAAACTGATGAGAGCGATAGCACTGATTCTCAGCGTGGTTGTCCTTCCGCCAGCCGCCCGCGCCGCAGACTGGCGACAGTTTCGCGGCAACGACAGTTCGGGCGTCAGCGCCGAAACGAATCTGCCGACCAAGCTGGATGACGCGGAAGCGATCCAGTGGAAAGCCGATCTTCCGGGCCGCGGGTTGTCGGGCCCCGTCGTCGTGGGCGACCGCATTTTTCTCACCGCCAGCAGCGGCTACCGCGACGATCAGCTCCATGTCCTGTGCTTCTCCGCCGCCACGGGCGAACAGCTGTGGGATCGTCAGTTCAAAGCGACGGGGCGAACCATCTGTCATGAGTCGATGTGCATGGCAACGCCGCAGGCCTGCAGCGACGGCGAGCGCATTTACGCTTACTACTCCTGCAACGACGTCCTCTGCCTCGACTTCGACGGGAATCTCATCTGGTATCGCGGCCTGGGGTACGACTTCCCCAACGCCAGCAGTTCCCTCGGCATGTCATCGTCGCCGGTGGTCGCCGACGGCGCGTTGGTGCTGCAACTCGACACGGAAAGCGAATCGTACGCGACGGGTCTCGACGCTCTCACGGGGAAGACGCTCTGGAAACTCGATCGGGAGAAAGGCGCCATCTATGCGTCGCCGACGCTGTTCCACACGCCCGGAAGCGAGACGCCGGAGGTGATCCTCCAGTCGAATCAATCATTGCTGTCGGTCGAACCTCGCACCGGCAAGACTCGCTGGGAGGTCGAACAGTCTTGCGGTTCCGTCTCGTCGTCGACGGTCGCTGGCGACCTGTTAGTGGCGCCCCTGAAAGAGCTGACCGTGCTTCGTCCGACCGACGCGACAACGACGCCGGAAATCGTCTGGAGCAATTCGAAACTCTCTCCCGACACGCCAACGCCAGTCGTTTACCAAGATCGCGTCTATGTCTTGAAAGACTCCATTCTTTCCTGCGCCAACTTAGCGACCGGCGAGCCCGACTGGCAGATGCGATTGAAATGCAAGCAGGCCTACGCCTCGCCGCTCGCGGGCAATGGCCATCTCTATTTGGCCGACGAGAACGGCGTTTTGCAGACAATCGAGTTGGGTGGCGAGAAGGGAAAGGTTGCCAGCCGCCTGGAACTGGGTGAGGCGATCATGTGTACGCCTGCGCTTGCCGACGGCGCTTTCTATGTGCGTAGCGACAAACATCTCTGGAAGTTTGTCGAGCCGAACTGACTCTCGAGTCCAGTTCGCCCGCTGGCCGTATAGGCGTCGATTGAGATCGCCAAAGTCCCCGAAGCGACGATGCCATGCTCCGAACTTGCTGGTCGCTAGTTCTTTTCCTTGTTTGTGCAACAGGCCACGCCGAAGACTTCGTTGTTGAGACGATCGCTGGGACGGGCTCCCCAGAAAACAACGGCGACGCGGGCGATGCGTCGACCGTGAACATTGGCGAACCTTTCGGGGTCGAAATCGGCCCGGATGGCGCTCTGTATATCGCCGAAGTTCGCAATCATCGCGTCCGCCGTCTTGATCTGCACTCGGGAGAGCTAACCACGGTCGCCGGTTGCGGGCGGCAGGGATACTCGGGCGACGGCGGGCCGGCGAGCGACGCGTGTCTGAACGAGCCTTATGAAATCCGCTTCGACGCCAGCGGCAATCTGTATGTCGTCGAAATGAAAAACCACGTCGTCCGGCGCGTCGACGCGCAGACTAACGTCATCAACACGATTGCCGGCACAGGGAAGCCCGGTTATGGCGGCGACGGAGGACCAGCGATCAAGGCTCTCTTCCGGCAGCCTCATAGCATCGCGCTCGACGACGATGGCGGACTCTACATCGCCGATATCGGCAACCATCGGATCCGCCGCGTGGACCTAGTGACGGGAATTGTCGATTCGATTGCCGGCGACTCACGACCGATAGCCGCCCGTAACGGGCAGGCGGCGCGGGGAGCGCCGTTTCTCGGACCCAGGGCACTGTTCATCAACGACGGCGTTCTGTGGATCGCCTCGCGCGAGGGACACAGCATTTGGCGCATGAAATTGAGCGACGGCATCCTGCACCATGTTGCCGGCACTGGCACCAAAGGAATGGCTGGCGACGGTGGACCCGCTAATGAGGCGCAATTCAACGGTCCCAAAGGGATCGCCATCGGTCCTCACGGACATGCGTATATTGCCGATACGGAGAACAACGCCATACGGCGCATTGACGTTGATTCAGGTCGTCTCGTGACGATCGCCGACCGCGATTCGCTATCGCAGCGCGTACCAAGCGACGCGACGAGCCATGAGGGATTAAGCGGTCCGCATGGAGTGTGTGTGGGACCAGACGGCGCCATCTACGTCGGCGATACCCTGAACCATCTTGTGAGGCACATTACGATCAAGAAGTCGACTCCCTAATCGCACTGCCGAGGCGCGTTCACTCGGGAGAACTGCAAAGTCCAAAAGGCAACCGCCAAGGACGCCAAGAGCGCCAAGGAAATGCGGGGAGTTTTTAACCACGAAATAAACGAAAGGGACGAAATCGGAAGTTAGTAAGGAGCAGGGCGTGGTTATTTCTCCGACGACTCTTGTTTTTCCTTTTTCGTCTCTTTCGTGGTTAACGCATTTGCATTTCTTCCTTGGCGTCCTTGGCGTCCTTGGCGGTTCAAAAAAACGACTTTACAGTTCCCTGCACGTTCACTGCCTGAACGAGCAATCGGCCCCCGCATCTGGTAAGATAAAAGCGAGATCGCTTCGCTGGAAAAGCGAGCGATACGTCGATGGCTGAGGCGGGCCACTCTATTGAACTAGGGAGCTTTCTATGAACGCCTGGAATGCGTTGCGGTACTGGCTTGCGTTGACGTCGGCAATGGTCGGTGGGATCTGGTCAACCTGCGGGCGTGCCGATGACTTGCCAATCGACGACTTGCCCGCTTCTGGCGAGCAGGTGGCGCCAGTGAAGGTGGGCGAGTTCTCCGCGGAACGACTGCGCGTCTTCTCCACGGCGGAAGGATTGCCCGCTAACGAGGTCAATGCGATCGCCCAATCGTCGCAGGGTGCGGTGTTCGCCGGAACTTCCCAAGGCGTGGCGCGCTGGAATGGCGAACGTTGGGAGCCATGCTGCGATCGGCAGGGTAGGGTGTCGGCCATGCTTCCACAGGGCGATGCCTTGTTGGTTGCGATCGGAGACGAATTTGTTCGTTGCCAACCAGCGACGGGAGAAGTCGCTGCCATCGCGACACTGCCGCCGAACTTCACGACGGCGTCGCGCGTGTCGTTGGCTGTCGCCGACGGAACAACTTATTTGGGCGGTGAAACAGGATTGTTCGCACTCGTCGACGGGAAGTTCTCACCAGTCGAGCCGTTTCAAGAACTCGTCGAAGACGACCAGTGCGTGCGGCAACTCGCGGCGGGAGCCGACGGCGAATTGGCGGTAGCCGCGGCGGGAGGGCTCTTCGTACGCTCAGCCTCTGGGGAATGGCAAGCAGTGAAGGCCCGCTCGGGCAAACGGAGTTGGTATCCGCACGACGTGCGGGCCGTCGCGTACGATCGCTCCGGCAGGCTCTGGTTTGGCAGCGTGCAAGGAGTCGGTTGTCGTGAAGGCGACCAGTGGTCGCTCTACACTGGCGAAGAAGGCCTGCCGTACGACGACTTCACCACCTGCGCCGCCGGCGAGCCAGGCGTCGTTTGGTTCGGCACGAAGATCGGCGCCATTCGATTCGACGGCACGACGTGGAGCTATCGCCAGGGCCGGCGCTGGACGCCAGACGATGCGATCAACGCCATAGCGATTGAAGCGAACGGCAACGCCTGGATGGCAACCAGCCAAGGCGTCGGCCTGATCGAGCGGCAGTCGACGACGCTCGCGCAAAAGGCCGCCTTCTTTGAAGAAGAAATCGACCGTCACCATCGCCGTACGCCGTTTGGTTTTGTGAACGCCGTCGGCGTCACGGCGCCGGGGTCGAAGGACGAAGTCCAACAGTACGACAGCGACAATGACGGCCTGTGGACGGCCATGTACGGCGCAGGCCAATGCTTCGCCTACGGGGCCACCAAAGATCCGGCGGCCAAGCAACGCGCCACAGCCGCTTTCGAAGCCCTCAAATTCCTGAGCGACGTCACGCAAGGAGGCTCGAATCCGGCGCCGAAAGGGTTTCCAGCGCGTTCCATACGGCCCGTCTCCGGTCCCGATCCCAATGATTATGACAACCTGGAGCGAGATCGATCGGTGCGGGCGACCGAGGACGCTCACTGGAAAGAGATCGCGCCGCGTTGGCCGAAGAGCGCCGACGGCAAGTGGTACTGGAAGTGCGACACCAGTTCCGACGAACTCGACGGCCACTACTTTCTCTACGCGAATTACTACGACCTCGTCGCCGAGACGCCGGAAGAGAAAGAGCGCGTGCGGCAAGTCGTCTACGACATGACGACGCATTTGATTGAGCACGACTATCAACTAGTCGATCACGACGGCCAGCCGACGCGTTGGGGGCGCTACAACCGCGAAACTCTCGATCACGGCAACCTCATCGCGGGGCGCGGGCTCAATTCGCTCAGCATTCTCTCGTATCTGAAAACCGCCGAGCACATCACCGGCGATCCAAAGTTTCGGGAGCACCACGACAAGCTGGTGAAGGAAGAGTCCTACGCCGCCAACACGTTCAATCCCAAATGGTCGCTCGGCTACGGGACCGGCAACCAGTCGGACGATGAGATGGCGTTCATGTGTTACTACAATCTGCTGCGCTACGAAACCGATCCGACGGTGCGCAAGTTTTACGAATATTCGCTGTCGTGGTACTGGTCGCTGGAGCGGCCGGAATGCAATCCGCTCTTTAACTTCGTGTTCGCCGCCGTGTGGGACGGCACGATCGGCTATCCCGTTCGCGCCGTGCCGCAGCACGCCCTCGACGACGCGGTCGACACACTCAAACGATTCCCGCTCGACCGGTTCAACTGGGCGCACAAAAACAGCCATCGGCTCGACGTCGTCCCGTTACGCGACCTCTGGTTTCAGAACACAGGGCACCGCATCGATGGCAAAGTGATTCCCGTTGATGAGCGGCACTTCGAATTCTGGAACCATAATCCTTGGCGGCTAGACGTCGGCGGCAGCGGCAGCGAGTTGGCCGACGGTGCGGCATTTCTGCTGCCGTACTATCTTGGCCGTTATCACGGCTTCATCGAGGAATGAGCCCGGCAACGACGCAGGCATCGCCAGCACGCCGCTCTCGCGTTCCCGGAAGCGCGCTGCGACCATTTGCCAGCAGACCGGTTAAGGCAAGTTTGACGGTAATATGACCAGAAACTGCGGAGAGAAGTAGACGCGGCTCCATGCGGCTACCCTGACTGCAGACTGGGTTTAATCCTTTTTTTGCTGGCCAAAGGCAAAGCCCGCCTGCTATTTTAGGTGGATCATCCCGTACGCATCTGAGGGGATGATCCTCGCGGTGGCGCGGCGAAGATTCCACCCCAGTCCTCTGACGGAAGGCGGGCCTTTGTTCGACAATCTTCTTAACGGCGTCAGAAATCTCTCCGACCACTGGGCTGTCGTCATCGGCATCAGCTTGGTCTTCTTCGTCGTCCAGGTGATCCTGAGCATGAAGCTCTTCGCGCAAGCGTGGGAACAGAACCGCTTGCTCCGTCAGCTTCGGCGCGAATTCGACCACGGCGAGTCGGGTCGACCTCCTCTCGGAGATTCCCTCGACGATTTTCCTTGGCTGGACTGGGTGCTGACCGCCTTCCCTGCCAGCGAGAAGCGGCGACCAGCCGCCTTCACGCGCGAGACGGTCCTCCATGAATTAGATACGCGGATCGCCAGCGATTGGTCCTACTTGTTGCTGCAACGCATGGGCGTGATGGCGCCGCTGCTGGGCGTGGTCCTCACGGTGATCGGCTTCTATTGGTTGAAGATCGACGGCACTGGCGAGCAATCGCTGCAAACCATTCTGGTTTCGGTCACGCCGCTGGTTAGCGGCGTCGGCGCGGGCGCGGTGCTGGCGCTTCTCAATCAATTCTTACTACAGGCCGTTGGCGGCCGCTTCGAGCGACTCCGTATGTCGGCCCGGACATGGTTCGACGCGGTGATCTGGCCTCAGGCGGCCCTCCAATCGCCCGCCGAGGCGACCGTCGGCTCCATCGAGACGTTCGCGAGCATTTTAGTCGGCGCCGCACATCGACACGCGGAGAGTTCGGACCAGATCAAGGCGTCGACCGCCTCGCTGAAACAGGCGGCCTCCCAGTTTGAGCGAATCGTCGGGGCCGTGCATAACGAAATCAAAGAGATGCCGGCGGCGCTGGCCGTCATCCGCGACGCCACCGCCGCGTCGGCGCAAGCGCTGCAGGATCTGATACCCGCCGGGGCTCGCGCGGTCGCCAATCTCGACGTGTCGGTCGCCGCCTTCCGCACGACCATCGATCAGGAGTTTATCGAGGCTGCCAAGATTCATCACGACGCGAGTAAATCACTTGGCGCCTCGGCGGCGCGGCTGCAATCGACTACCGATGCGCTCAATTCGAGGAACGACGAGTTGAACCGATTGGCGGCGGGGACGGTCACGGCTCTTGTCGGAATCGGCGAGTCGTTGGCTGCCTCCGCGACGGCGCTCACGGCAGCCGGCGACCGCGCGCAACACGCCATGGAGAGCGATTTCGGCCCTTCGCACGCCAAGCTGAATGACGCCATCCTCGCCTTCGCTCAGTCGGCCGACAAACTCGCCGGGTTTATTGAGCACGGGATTCATCCCGCCACTCACGATCTGGCCGCCTTGCACGATTCGCTAGCGGGGCTGCAGGGAACCATTCAAGCGATTCAACATTTCAGCGGCGCTCGCGACGACATCGACAGATTGACCGAAACGCTCGGCCAAGCGGCGACCATCGCCGATGCGATCTCGTCGCTCCCCGAGCAGATGCGCATCATGTTGGAGCAGCGCATGGAACTAAACGGCCATGGCGCCGCAGAGCCAAGCCTGGCGATCGGGATCGGCAAGCGGCCTCGATAGTGCAGCGCCGGGAAGTTCGGAGGGAATTCAATGCATCTTGAACGCGTGACGTCTCGATCCAGCGAAGCTGGCGTCGCGGGCTGGATTGCCAGCAATGACGTCACCCTGTTCACCATGGTGTTGGTCATGGTGATCGCGATCTTCCTGCATTCTAAGTTGAACAAGGGCGTCCTGGAGCAAGAGCGCCTCGCGGACCAGAACACGGCCGTCACCGCCACGCTGGCCGCCACAGCGGACGAGCTGAACGACGCCCGCGATTTGCTGGAGAAAACGAATGAGCGACTCAGCCTGACGCAAGCAGAGCGCGACGCGCTGCAGCTGCAGCTAGTCGAAAAGCTCACGGCGCTGACTGACCTCAACGCCAAGCTCGACGTACTGGTGGCGGACAAAGGCGATCTCGCTCGCCAACGCCAAACGTTGTTGACGGAAAAGGAGGCGCTCACGCAAGAGAAGCTGGCGCTCGAAGGCGATCGCGACTCCGCGGCCGCGACTAGTGCCACGCTGCGCAGCCGGCTCGACACGCTAGCCACTCAGTTGGCTGAAAGGATCGCCGCCTTGGAAGCCGTCGAGGCCCAGCGCGACCGACTGACCAAGCAGGCTGATGAGCTCAGTTCAATCGTGACGGCGCTGAAACAACGTCTTGAGGAAATGCACGTCGATCTCAAGATGGCCAAGGATAAGGCGGAAGAGAACGCGACTGAACTACAAGCCAAAGTCGCCGCTGGCGATCAGCAGGCCGAAAAGTATCTCGCCGACCTGCGGCGCGCCACGGAGATGCTGGAGAGTCTCAAGCTCGAAAAGCAGCAACTGCAGAACGAACTCAGCGAAACCGAACGAAAACGCCAAGCCGACTTGCTCGCCGAAGCGGAGAACAATCGCGAATTGGTCGGCCTCAAAGGATCGCTCCGCAAGGTGGCGATCATCTTGGACGCCTCTGGCAGCATGCGACAAACCGGAACCGGCGGCGCGGATCGCTGGGCCGAAGCGCAGCAGATTGCGGCCACATGGCTAAAGCATCTGAACGTCCAAGAATGCGTGCTAATCGTCTACTCGACGGAAGTCCGGACGTTTCCCGCCGATGGATCGCTGACCGATCTCCGCGGCGAAGCCGGCGCCGCCAAGCGCGACCAAATGCTGCAACAACTCCAATCGGTCGCCCCCGGCGGCTGGACCGATACGCTCTTGGCGTTGCAGAAGGCGTACGAGTACGACGTCGACACGATCCTGCTTCTCTCCGACGGCGCGCCCAGCAAAGTTGCTTCGGGCGCTTATCAAGATCCGTTAGCGCAGCAGGTGTATCAACTCTGTCGCGAACACGCTGAGATTCCGATCAATACCATCGGCCTCGGCAACTACTTTGATCAAGAGATGTCGACCTTCCTGCGAACCGTCGCCAGCATCACGGGCGGCGAGTTCCGCGGCGAGTAGTATGACGTTCAACCTCGCTATCCCAGACTGATCGACGAGCGGATGCGTCTTAGCAGCACCGTCAGCACGGTGCGGCGATCGGTGATGATCTCGACCTGGCCCGTCATGCCCAGCTTGATCGTGCCGGCGAATTGCCCACGACCGACGCGCTGGTCAGCCAGCGAGACGCGAACCTTGTAGAGATTCTCGCGTTCCGCCGAATCGTCGCTGTTGCGCGCGGCATCGGGCGAAATAAAACAAACGCTCCCCGGCATCGAACCATAGAGTTGATAGTCGTAGGCGTCGACCTTAACGCGGGCCGCCATCTGATCATGCACCAGTCCCATGTCGCGACTGGCGATGGTCGCTTCGAAGCAGTAAGCCTGTTGAGCCGCGACGTCGAAGACTGGGCTACCCATCGCCACGACGTCGCCAACGTGAAATTGCCCCTTCGTGACGACGCCGTCGATCGGACTGCGGAGCACCGCCAGCGTCGCTTGCAGTTCAAGTTCGGCCAGTTCCTTCGTCATCGCGTCAACTTCTCGTCGCTTGCCGAGCAGCCGCGCTTCTAGTTCAGCCGTCTTGAGCTCGCGCTCTCGGTCGACCAACCCGACGGATTGCGTCAGCACGGCGAGTCTTCCCTCGTCGAGCGGAACTTCGGCTCGCTTCAGCGATTCTTCCGCGGCGTGGACTCTGCCTTGCGCCTCGGCCACTTCTTGCTGGCTGATCGCACGGCTGACGGCTAGTTTCTCCGACCGCGAATACTTGTCTTGCGCCAGGCCAAGCTTGATCTTCGCCTGGCGAATGTCGGAGGCCCGCGTTTCTCGGGCCAGAGCGAGCTCGCCGCTGACTTGAGCCAACTCGGCAACCGCCTTGGACCGCGCCGCCTCAAACTGGCTCGTTTGCAAGCCAGTGAGGTCGCTCAGATGTTGCAGTTCGCGCTGCGACGATTCCAATTGGGCGCGAATGACGCTGATCTCGTGTTCCAAGCGCCGAGTGTCGAGTCGCAACAGAACGTCCCCCTTGCGGACGCGGTCCCCTTCCTGAACCCGCACTTCCACGACGCGACCTTCCACTTTCTGACTGACGGCCGTGAAGACTTGCGTCGGGAGATCGACTGAGCGGACGACGCCGTCGGCTCGCACCACCAGGTCGACTGGCGTGAGGGCCGCCCAAATGAGGCCCGCTGCCAGCGTCGTCACGCAGAGGATCACGCCGAGATGCGCGATGCGCGGCGGTTGGGCGGCAATCGTCTCGCGGTATGCCGTACAGTCATTCAAGGTTGTCGTGATGGCGGCGGGCATTAGAGTTGGCCCTTATTGAACGCGTCGGTAAGGCGGTGAGCGGCCGCACGACCGTTTCCGAGCAGTGGCAGGTGGAACAGTTCGTCGTACGATGTGGTCTGCGATTCCCAGAGCTTGGCGTAAGCGCCGCCGTCGGCGAGTAACTCGCGGTGGGTCCCTTGCTCGACGACCCGCCCTTCTTCCATGACATAGATCAAGTCGGCATCCATAATCGTACTGAGCCGATGGGCCACCACCAGGACGGTGCGACCGGCGAGCGTCTTCCGCAGGTTCTGCTGGATCTGCCGCTCGGTCGTCGTGTCGAGTTGGCTGGTAGCCTCGTCGAAGATGAGCACGTCCGGCTGCGCGACCAATGCCCGAGCAATGGCTAGTCGCTGGCGCTGGCCGCCGGAAAGGTTGGAACCGCGCTCGCCGACCATCGCATCGTAGCGATTGGGGAGCGTGTTGATGAATTCATCGAGTCCCGCCGCTCGCGCCGCCATGATCACGTCAGGAAGCGACGCGTGAGGCGCCCCCAGCGAAATGTTCTCGCGGATCGTTCCGGTGAAGACATAGGCGTCTTGCGTCACGACGCCCAACCGGCTCCGCAGCGATCCGAGCGCGAAGTCCCGTAGGTCGATGCCGTCAACGAGAATCTGCCCCTCTGAGGGCGAGTGGAATCGCAACAGCAGCTTCAGCAACGTCGATTTTCCCGAGCCGCTAGCGCCGACGATCGCCGTCATCTTGCCCGCGGGAATCGTGAGATCGACTTGATCCAAGACGCGATGGCGCGAGCCGTAGCCGAAGCTGACGTCGCGCAGTTCAATCTCTTGCCGCACGCCGGTGAAAGGCGCCTGGTCGTGTCCGCCGGCTTCGACTTCCAAGTCGAGGACCTGGAAGAGTCGTTCGATGGCGGAAAGGGCTTCGTGAATCTTCAGGTTGACGCTCGCCAGGCGGCTGAGCGGTTCGAGCATCGTGACCAGCAGCGTATAGAAAAACAAAAGTTGGCCGATCGTGAGCGCGCCGGTCAGCACGCGGTGGCCGCCCAACCACAGGATCGCGACGCCCGCCATGCCGCTGATGAACGTACTCATCGACGTCATCCAGACTTCCAGCTTGGCCAGTGCGAACATCGATTGGATGAAACCGACCAAGTGAGCTTCCGTCCGATCGCTGCGGAGACTCTGGGCATCGCACGCTTTGATCGTCTCGACGCCTGAAATATCCTCGACCAAGTGCGAGGCGAACTGCGAACCCTTCTCCATCGACTCCCGCGAATGCCTGGCGAGCGCCGCATGGTTCATCGCGATCCCGCCGAGAAACAGAGGCGCCACCACCGTAGCGGCGGCCGCCAAGGGAAGATCGTAGAACCAGAGGAGCGTCAACAAGGAGGCGACGACGGCGCCGTCGACGATGGCGGTCGTCGTGGCGCCTCCGATGGCGTCGCGAAGTTTGTCGGCGTCGCTGACTCTGGAGAAAATCTCGCCAACGCGGCGCGTCTGAAAAAACTGCACCGGCAACCGCAAGATATGACGCGAGTAGCCCCCAATCAGCATCAGGTCGATGCGGCGTCCCATGAACGCCAGCAGATACTGACGGGCGGCGCCAAACGCCGTTCGCAGCAGGACGATCACCGCCATCCCAATGCCAAATGCATTGAGCAGCTTCCGTTCCGAGTGAACCAGCACCGAATCGACCAGATGCTGTACGAAGTACGAAGTCGACACGGCCAGCATCGCCATCAAGAGGGCGCAGAGCACGACTTCGCCGATCAGAGCCTTGTGAGGTTGCAGCAGTTGCCAGAACTGCCTGACGGGCGACTTGGGTTGCGGGTGTGGCCCCGCTGCAGAGAGTCCGTTGGGAACGGCCAGCAGCAGATTGCCGCTCCACTGCTCGAGAAAGGTTGTGAGGGGTCGCGTTTCGATCCCGCCGGCCGGATCGCCGATCACCACCGAGCGGCGGTTAGCGCGGAACAACACGACGTAATGCCCGGCGCCCCCCGCCAACGTCAAATGGGCGACCGCCGGCAACGGCGCGGACGCCAACGACTCCGCGGGGATCCGGACCGCCTTCGCGGAGAAACCAAGCTTTTCGGCCGCTTGTCGCAAGCTATGCAGATTCGCGCCGTCGCGGTCGGTGTGACTGAGATGGCGCAGGTATTCGAGGCTAACCGCCAAGCCGTGATGGCGAGCAAGCGTAGCCAGCGCCGCGGGTCCGCAGTCTGCTTGGTCGTTCTGCCGCACTAGACGATACCGTGGCCACATCGGTCAGCTCCTTCGCGATCAACAACGGAAGAGCGACGCCGCAACTCCCAAGTTAGATAGCGTGGAAGCTCGCAGCTTGTTTCGACGGAACTTGCTGAATGGAGCCGACATGGGCCGGCGCATTGCTGGCCTAAGTACTAGCGGTACTTTTCATCACTTCGGTCATTCGGGCCGTTTCACGGCGCAACTCTGGCTCCTGGCGGGCTGGCAGCATGGCCGTAAACGTTTCGGCGCGGTCACGCCAGTCGCCAGGCAGCGGTTGCGGCGAATCTTGAATCAGGCGGTTGATCGAACGTATCGCTTTGGCGAGCAAGCTGCCGTGTCGCGACTCCCCGGTGATCCTGTCGAGTTGCACGAGCAGCGTCGCGACTTCGAGCAGTCCCCCCTCTTCCAGACCGATCGCATCGACGAACCAACCCCGTTCGCGCTGTTGGACGCCAAGCCATCCGGCCGCTTCGTCGTCCTGCCAACAAAGTGCCCGGAGTTGCTCGCCAACGGCGATCGCCGCCTCCACAGCCTCCTCGCCATCGAGCCGCAGAGGGCTTGCCGTCAAATCGACGAGCGCGACGGGCGGCGCCTGCTGCAGTTTGGCCAGAGCCGCCTGCAGCAGCCATGTCTGTCTAGCTAGGTCGTCGGGCCCCAGCGTTGCGAGACGTTGTCGGACGGTCGCCAGCGGCGTCTGGGGGAAGAAGTTCGCGATTCGCTCGCCGCGCGCCGTCCAAAGGTCGGTTGAACCAGGCCGCATATGAAACAGCGGGATGTCGTTGCGTTCCAGTTCGGCGCGCTCGGCGGCAACCAGAGGCTGAAGCCCGACCGCCTCTTTCGCTTGCGACCAGAGTTGGTCGAACCACTGGGAGCGAGCTTCGGGATCTCGCAGAAAATCGGGATGAAAGCTCTGTTCCAGCAATAGTCCATAGATCTGCGTGGCCCGGGCGATAAACCGCGTTTCGACGGCGGCGAACGGAGCGAGCGGGCCCTCCTCGGCAAGCAACGCCTCGCGATGTTGCTGCAGCAGCTGATACATGCTCGTGAATCCGGCCTGAATCTCCGCAGCGAAGCTCCCCGGCGAGACGTCGTCTCCCGTGAGTTTCGGCCGATGGTTCCCCGCCAGCGTATGCATCTCAATGCGGTCGAGCCGCATTTCGTCGGTGCCGGCCGCTTGAAACTCGTACGTCGGCGTTTCAATTTCCTGACCGATGGAGGCCCCCAAACCGCTGAAATCGACGCCTTTGTCGAAGCCTTCGTAGTAGGAGACGCGCGGGAGGATGCCAATCGAGACGATCGAGTTCGACATGCCGCGAATCGGCGGCGTGCTCGCCGTTCCCGGGAGCCGTTCGTGGAATAGCGTTTCCAAATCGACTAGCACCGGATGTTCGCCGGCAGCGATGAGATTCTCGAAGTGGAAGTCGGTCGCCTGGAGCAAGTACAAGAGGGCTAGGTAGAGTCCCTGCCGTTGGTAGAAACGTTGCAGCTGATCTCGCGTTTCACAGCTCTCAGCCTGGACGAACTCGACCCACCCGTGATCTCCCTCATCCAACGCTCGCAACGTCCACAACGGCGGACTCGCGCCGCGCGTATTGCACCAGGCGAGCAATTCCTGAAAGCAGAGATCGACGGCGAGTGATCGCGGCTTATAAACCAGCCGGAAGCCGCTGGCGAAGCGGAGCAGGATCACGGCTTTGCCGTCGGCATGGCGATCGCCGGCGTCGCCCTGGATCTCCGTAATGTCGCCGACCTCGGCCGGCACACGAAACGTTTGTTGGATGCGTCTCCAATCGGCAGCCAGATGCCGTACAAACTGCAGACTGAAGCGGAGCCATTGATTGATGCAGTTCAGCGCTTGTTCGGCCAGCACGGGATACTCGCCAAGAATGGCCAGCGCCGCTGCGGGCTGTCGCAGCCGAGCGGTGAAGGAATCGAAGCGCGCCGCGGGCGTGTCGCCGTGCAGCTCGCCTTGAATGCTGGCGACTTGCAGTTCGAGCGCCAGCGTCCGTTCGGCGGTCAGCTTCAGCCGCGCATAGAGGTGATTCAGCAGTTGTGATTCGAGGACCGGATCGGAAGCTGGAAGCTTCCGGCAATGGAGCCGAAGCTTGCGCAATCCTGCACACAGTTGCTTCCGTCCGTCGCGAATGGGGATCGCGAAAAGCGCCAGCAGCCCTAAGGCGTCTGGCGTCCGGCTCTCATCGTCTTGAGCAACCTCGCTTGGCGCTTGCGCGGCCCCCGCCAGTTCGTCGAGCCACGCCGCGAGCGTGACGCCGCTGGCGTGGCAATTCGTTTGCGTTGTCCCCAGCAATTCTTGGCGAGCCGTCATCGATCTAGCTGCTTTCTATTGCGTTCCGGAATGTGCCTATAGAATACGACGGCGGGCCAACCAATCAGGTGACCCGCCGTCATATAAAACAATCGAACGATCAAGCAAGGAACGCTTAGCGAACCCGGCAAGCCTTCGATCCGTGGCAGCTGCTGCAGCCGGCCAGGGCCAGCTTGCCGTTGATCGTGGCCGCTTCGGCCTCGGTCAACTCGACGGCGCCGGCCGGATTCGCCGGCATTCCGGCCAGTTGCTCGGACGACAACGTCCGACGGAAGGCAGCATCTTTCCAAGCGCGGATGACATCGATACGTGACATGGTACAAGTCTCTTTCTGAGCATCTGCTTCACACCTGAACTGGTCGTCGGACCAGAGGCTGACAAGTGAGGCGACAGAGCTCGGTAGGCGCTTCCTCTGAAATGTTAATCGGGGCGTCGTCGCGAGGAAGCAGGTGACGCGACGCTCCGAAATATCTAAGCGTTAGGTTGATTGATTTGTTTCAGGTCGATTCCGAAATTCGGCATTAACGTTTGTTCAACGGCGCTGCAAGCCAATAGTCCGCCGGCAACGAGTTGCCGAACCATCGCATTGACGGCATTCAGACTCGGGCGCGCGTCAACATTTGCGGATGCGGTCCAAGTCGTAGGCGCGTGGGCGTTCAATCGATCGACGAAGTCTCGCTGTTCGCCGGAAAGCCAGAGCATCTCGATGCGCGAATCAATGGCGATGAATGCGACGTCGCCGCTCGCCGCTGAGCCGTCGACGGTCGCGGCGACCTCTAGCTGCGACCAAACGCAAACGGGATTCAGGTAAAGCAGGCAATCGGCGTGATCGAGGGGTTCGAAATCCTCCGTCACGCATTGATTCCGCAAGCGTTGAAACGCGAGATGCGTAGTGCGGTTGGTTCGCGCCAGCTCGTAACAAGCGTATTCCGACTCTTGATAGGTCACATAGTCGGCCTGTTGAGGCGTTAACGGGAGGCGGCGGAGCCAACGAAGAAACCGCTGCGGCTCGCGCTCATGCAACTCAAACGTCTTACGCGGCGTTAGCGCCACATACTCGTCGATGAGTCGTTCCATGTCGTCGAACGCCAATCCGACGAGGTCCATCTCTTCGCTCAACATCCGCCGACGTTCGCCGACGGCGTTCTCCAGAAATCGCTCGACGTCGCGCACCGAACAGTCGGCAGTGAGATCGCCGAGGACTTGGCGCGTCCGCGCCGCTGCGAGTTCGTCCGACCAATCGGCTAGGCGTTGTTCGTAGGTTTTCACCGTGCGAACTCCGCCGCCTGCGCCCGCTGGGCGACTTCGTCGGCAAGCTGCCGCGCCCGGTGAACCTCGTTGCGCCACCCTTCCTCGCGCGGGAACTTCCAGTCCCGTTCGATGAACACGGCGTCGACCTTGCCGGCGCCAATCGCCAGGGCTTCTTGATAGAGCGTCCAGACTTCGGGAGGGATCGATTCGGAGTGACTGTCGATATATCGACCCCACCGCTCGTCGAAGTACCCGCCCGCCAGATGCATTTGCACGCGACTTGCCGCAGGAACTACGGCTCGGATGAAGTCTCCCGCATCGTCGCCGAAGTTTTGCTGATTGGCGTAAGAGTTCGTGACGTCGAGCAGCAGGCCGCAGCCCGTTCGCTCCAGGACGCGTTGCATGAACGAAATCTCGTCGATCTCTCCCTGCCACGCAAAGAAGTGCGCCAGGTTTTCGACGTAGAATTTGAATGGACCGAAATGACGTTGGATGACGTCGATGTTGCGACAGGTAGAGTCCAGCGCGGCCTCGCTAAATGGCGGAGCCATGACGTGCCCCACCCCCGCGCCTCCTTTGACGCCGTGGGTGAATCCCAGGTGATCGGTGATGGCCTGCGCTCCGTTCTCGTGCGCGACTTCCACCAGGGCATCGAGATATTGAGGATCGGCCGGCTCCGGGCTGCAGATCGACAAGTCGAGCGTATGCACGCTCACGTAATCGAACGCCAACCCTTGCAGAAACGGTTCGGTGCGGAGGGGATGGTCGGCTCGCTTGAAGTCGATTTCGACCGCCGTCCAGGCAGGATCATCAGCGTAAGGGCGATTCTCGTCCCTCATGGCGTAACCGGTCGCAGGCAGCATAGAATTCTCCCGACGCGACTGCGAAGAGCGGTCGCCGTGCAAGAAGCGAAACTCCGCGATAGGCGGAGTGAAGATACGTCTGATGCAGACTAGAGCGTGCGCACAGACGCGCTGTTACGGGGATTCGCCTGCAGGCCGGCGGCCCGGACTCAGCGGCTGCTCCAGGGCCTTTGCCGCCTGTAACCTTGCAAGAATCTTTCGGGCTTTCAGTCGAGCCCCGACCGTAACCCGCCAACTTCCATCTAGAAAATGGCCGCGCCGTCCACTATAGTGATCACACGTCCACATTGCGCGACGTCGCCATCCATGGGTAATGGCTCCAACCCCGCGCGCCGATCAGCAGATTCGTGCCGCAAGCGTTGGCGTCGTCCCTCAGTCCCCCGCAACGATCGCGGCGACGCACAAGTCCAACCCATCCAATGAGTTTCGACTTCTGTCGCCAAAAACGCATGACGCGACAGAATGCCCACGCGACACAATTCACCCCGCCGCTGGCCGCCGCTGAACCGACTTCCCTCAAGTCAGCAAACGCGCCAATCGCTCCACAACTAGCTTCCGTCGCCATTCCGTCGTTAACCAGCGCACCGTTAACAGACGCCCCTGAAACAACTTAGGATTTGTGTCGCCCAACCGCGCTCCCGCGACAGAACGACACGCCGCTTGCGGCTTAGCGACTCTCCCAGCCGTCTCGCCCTCTTCAACAAACAACCAGCAACCAGCAACCAGCAACCAGCCCGCAAATTCCCTCACTATCCTCCCGCCCCGGGACGAATATAATGACGAGTCTGCCGGCTCTAGCCGCACATCGGGGGCGAACAGGTTTCGACCGGATAGGCGAAGCGTCAGTGGCGTGTCGTGGTTGATCAGTTGGCCACGTAAAAAGCTGATCACAATCTTCAATTGCTGAAGGTTCCTACGCTTTGGCTGCCTAGTTAAATAGGCATCCCGGACTAAGGACTGACGTCGGGTCGGTCCGGACGTCCGTCACCAATCCCGACTAGTCGCGCGGCAAACGTTGGATACACGCGCGGCGAAATAAAGTTTCCGACTAGCGACCGCGGAGCCCTGTCGACGAGGCGCCGCGCGAGCGAAATCAATTTCATCGACTACGCACGTAGAAGCTGCCGTGGAGATATCTCGGGACGCGGGTTCGATTCCCGCCGCCTCCACTCGGACTGAAAAGTCCATTTATCCGTGTAAAAGCCCGTTCTGACGCTCGAAAGGCGTTAGAACGGGCTTTTCTCGTATCCACGCAATCGAACGGCGTCGCTGATCAGGTCGCCAGCTTACAGATTCACTCTAAAGCTGAACATAGTTCGTTTGGGTGGCAACGCCGTGCGGCAAATCGGTGAGGCCTCGAGCCGAGCGAGCCTCCTTCGCCAGTTCATTCAACTGGGATGCGTTGTGACGAAACACAAGCGGCGCTGGATGGCCGGCATGGCAGAGCGTCATGCCGCGGGCTGTGCAAAGAAGGTGGCGACTAACGCCGTGGCGAATGAGTCCTGCTCGCTAAAGTCGCCAAACTGCTGGTTCATAGCCCCGACGAAGCGAGTCTGCCGGATATAGTTCACGTTGCGTCGCATCAGGTCACACAAGTTCACTGCGAGCTGTGCGACGAGCTTGCCGTGCCCGCTAATGTCGGCCAGCAACATGCGCGTCATCCGCCCCGACGCGCACGAAGAAATGTAATACCCCCCTCCGCCTAGCGGCTGACCGTACGGACGACTGTGAACCCAAATATTCAAGCCCGAGGTCTCGAACCTTCGATCGACGGCGCGATTGCCGCCCCACACTTCCATGCATTCCATGCGTTCTGAAACAAGTTCACTCATAACAAGTTCACTTAAAACGAGGGCGGCGCACCGCCTAGAAGACGCTACTGCTTCGGGTCCGACGCCGGTTTTCTTGCCAGCTCAAGCTCGATGAGCTCGATTATCTCCGGAGCGTTGGGTTTGGCGCCGGACCCGAACCGACCCACGACAAATCCCCTGCGATCAACGACAAACTTTTCGAAGTTCCAGCTGATCTTGCCAGCCCCCTTGGGCTTGGCATCTAGCGACGTCAGCTGCTTGTACAGTTCGCACGCGCCCTCGCCATTCACGTCTACCTTGCCGAACATGTCGAACGTGACGCCGTAGTTCGCGCGACAGAATTCCTGGATCTCGTGCGCCGTTCCAGGCTCCTGCCCCAAGAACTGATTGCAGGGAAAGCCGAGAATGGCAAGCCCTTGCTCAGCGTACTTTTCATGGAGCTGCTGCAGCTGCTCGTACTGACCGGTGTACCCGCAGTGACTTGCGACGTTCACGATCAGAAGGACTTTGCCATCGTATTGTTTTAGATCGATCTCTTCGCCGTCCAACGATTTCATTACGGATCCGAGCACGGTTTCCTCCTGCGGAACGCCCTTCACTGGGGCAGCGCACCCTGGGACGGGCGCGAGGATCAACGCGACAATGAGCAGTTTTAGTGGAATCCTCATGGCGAATTTGTCCCGTCCTTGTTTTGTACCGACAAAGCGCTAGCGTAAGATAACGCAGTGGCCAGTCGAATGTTCGTCTTTCGGCATGGTTCGGATGCGTCAATTGCATGGGCGTCGGCCATGATCATGTCGGCTATCATCCTAATCGAGCCCTGTGCGGCCAATCGTCAACCTAGGAATCGGCCATGCATGCTATAAAGTCGGCGGGAGTCATCGGCGCTGGGATCGCCGGACTCGCATGCGCTCAGACTTTGCGTAGTGCCGGCGTGCCGGTCACGGTCTTCGAAAAATCCCGCGGAGTCGGCGGACGGTGTGCGACTCGTCGAATTAATTCAACTGCGGGAGTTGACCACGGGGCCCAGTACTTTACGGTTCGTGACGCAAGATTCGCGGCCGAAGTTGAGTAGTGGTGCGCGGCCGGGGCCGCCGCCCGCTGGTCGGGGCGGATTGTTAGCTTGGATCGAGGAGTCACGGCCGAACTCTTGGAGCAGAATCGCTTCGTCGGCGTTCCGGGAATGTCCGCCATTGCCAAGTTGCTGAGTATCGGATTGGACGTACGGACCGACGTCGCCGTGCAAGCGATCCGTCGCAACGACGATCGTTGGCATGTCGAAGACGCCGGAGGAGCGATGTATGGAGCTTTCGACGCGCTGATCGTGACGGCGCCGCCGTTGCAAACATTGGCCCTCGTAGACGGTCATTCGCCCGTGATGGCGGAGGCCATTTCGAGTGTTCGCATGTCCCCGTGCTGGGCAGTGATCATTCAACTAACAGAGACGCTACAGGTTGCATTTGATGCAGCGTTCATCCACGAATCACCGCTTGCGTGGATTGCCCGCAACGACAGCAAACCGCAGCGACAAATCGGAAACTGCTGGACGCTCCACGCGACCGAGGACTGGTCTCGCGGTCATCTCGATGAATCAGCCGACGACGTGACGCGGACTCTAGTTCATGAGTTCTGGCACGCGGTGGCGCAACCGACGCAGTTGCCCGGGTTCGTCGCGGGGCACCGATGGCGATACGCGAGGCCGATCGACCTATTGCCGCAGCGATTCTTGCTCGATCCGGCGATTCGCCTCGCGGCGTGTGGCGATTGGTGCGGCGGTCCACGAATTGAGGGGGCGTTTTTGAGCGGCCTCGCAGCGGCTAACGCCTTGCTCAATGGGGCTGGCGAGCGGGTCTGTCAAACGTATCGCATCGAGGTGGTGGATCAGGAGGATAAGTTTCAGTAGTTAGTGGCGGGCGCGGCTCAAAGGCATGATCTCGCGCTCGTACGGCATGTCATGAGGAAGCGTTTCCTCCAGCGGCCCACGTCCTCCGCGTTATAGTGCCCCGGGAATCCGTAGCTGCGATTGCATCAAATACAGGCGTACGTATAAGGCGACCTCCAAATCCGCTATAAATCGGCGGCCAATTAATTATGACCGTGTCGTGCTGCTCCGTGTGGCGCACGACAATCGTCAATCCGTCCCAAACGAGCGATTATATAGATGACAGATCTGGGGGGCTCACCCTCCAACGGGGCGCCCTGCCTCCCTAACATGAGGTCGAGGCCAGGCCGCGAAAGCATGCATTCAAGAACTTCCCATGATCCAAGCGGCTGAAACGCTCTAGTAGTCCCTGGAATCGCAAACGGCCGACGTTGGAGGCTGGATTTGCCTCTCTATTGCGGCGTCGCACTCTGCCGCGTTCCCCGGACTGCGACGGCAATCGTCCGCGGCGGTTTGCCGGCCGGGCGTCCATTATGGACGTGTCCGACGCTTCACCACGGTCAGCTCTTCGTACGTCCTGCGGAGGGCTCCGCGTTGTGCTTAGACCCCCTCTGAACTCAGTCCCATGAGGTACGATTGAGCAGGCCCCGCCCATGACCTCGCCAGGACTGAGAATAACGTGACTCCCGAGAGTTCCAAACACGCGTCGGCGGCGCCGCCGAGCAGCGTCATTAACTCCGCAGCGTACTGCAATGGCGTACGCGTGGCGGTCGTGCCGATCCCCGATTTAGGGGACGCCTGGCGTCACTCCGATCGTTTCTTCTGGGTCGGGCTTTACGAACCATCGGAGCCGCTGCTCGCGCATATTCAACAAGCGTTTGGTCTCCACGACCTGGCGATCGAAGACGCGCATCAAGCGCACCAGCGGCCCAAACTGGAAATCTACGACGATTCCATGTTCGTCGTCCTGCGCACCGCGCAACTGTGTGCGGACGGCGAACACCGCATCGAATTCGGGGAAACGCACGTGTTCGTTGGCCCCCGCTATGTGGTGACGGTGCGGCACGGATCGTTGCAGTCGCACGTCGGCCTCCGCTCCCGCTGCGAGGCCTCGCCCCAAATGTTGGCGAAAGGCGAGGGCTTCGTGCTCCACGCGCTCATGGACTTTATCGTCGATCAATATTTTCCGATCCTCGACGCACTTCAAACTGAATTGGATGAGTTGGAAGAGCAGATTTTCAGCGGCACGTTCGTCAGGAGCGTCACGGCCCGTCTCTATCACTTGCGGCGCGATTTGCTGGCGATGAAGCAAGCCGTGACGCCGCTGATCGATGTGTTGGCCCGACTCTCCCGGAGCACATCGCAGCTGATTCCGCCGAACACGCAGCCGTACTTCCAGGACGTGCATGACCACGTCGTGCGAATT
>PNKX01000013.1 GCA_013822725.1 Pirellula sp. | reverse complement strand
CTGCACTCCTTATGCGTCAGGCTGCTAAAGTCTGCGGACTCACATCGGCATAGGGAGCTGGCGCCCGCTTCTCACTGGCAGGATGCCAGTGGCACCCAGAATTACGCCGCCTCATCTGGCGGGTGATGACGGCCGGTGAGCCGTTCGCGCAGCGCCGCCAATCGCCCATGCGGCGTCGTGGCGGCGATGCTTGCCGTCGGAGCCGCGGCCATCGCAGCCGGCCGGCCGCGCACTGCCAAATCCATTCCCTCGCCGAAGTAATACTTCCGCGCTTCGGGATTCCGCAGGACTTCCTCCGGACGGCCGTGGCACAACACCTGCCCCGCGCGGATGACGTAGCTGCGGTCGGTGATCTCCAGCGTCTCGCGGACCTGATGGTCGGTGATGAGAATCGAAATTCCGCGCGAGCGGAGGTCGCGAACGATCTCCTGAATGCTGGCGATCGTCACTGGATCGATGCCGGTGAACGGCTCGTCGAGCAGGATGATTTGCGGGTTCGAGACGAGACAGCGGGCGATCTCGACGCGGCGCCGCTCGCCGCCGGAGAGGGATTGAGCCTTCGCTTTGCGGAGCTTCGTGATGCCGAACTGTTCGAGGAGTTCGTCGCAGCGAAAACGGCGTTCCTTGCGGCTCATACCGAGCATCTCCATGACGCCCAGCAGGTTGTTCTGCACGGAGAGCTTGCGGAAGACGCTCGATTCCTGCGCGAGGTAGCCCATGCCCCCTTCGCGGGAGCGCTTGTACATCGGCCAGTTGGTGACGTCCTTGTCTTGGAGCGTCACCTTGCCGGCATCGGGGTCGATCATGCCGCACGACATGCGGAAGGTGGTCGTCTTGCCGGCGCCGTTGGGGCCGAGCAGCCCGACGATCTCGCCGGGGGCGACCTCGAAGTCGACGCCGTCGACGACGCGGCGGCGGCCGTAGTTTTTGATGAGGCCGCGAACTTTTAATAGGGTCATTTCGATTCGTCCTCCGTGACGAATTGGTGTCTGTTCGTTGTCGCGTCGTCTGCAGCCCAAGGCTCCGCCAGGGGGTAGCACTTCGTTGGGCGTTGCGGTGTGTGATGGATACTCACCCCCCGGCGGAGCCGGGGGCTACAATCATCGCACGATTCTCATATCACCAAAATTCGGGAATCCCGGCAGCATCTTGAGCAGCGGGATGCTCCCCCACGAGTGGGGCCAAAAGACGCTCACCGCTTTGCCGATCAATAGTCGTCGATCGAGGTAAGGCCCGCCGGGATGGTCGCCCGCGAAACCCGGCATCATCCAAAGTCTCGCGTCTTTGCTCTCGGGGCTGTTGTCGCCCATGACGAACAGCTGCCCCTCCTCGACGTTGAATTCATGCTTCCGCCGCCCAGCGAAGACATTCCAGTAGTCAGGCGTCGAGAAGAGCGTTTCCAATCCGTACGCCGGCGGGTCGTAGTCGGCGAGGTATTGCGGGTCGTCGGGGTACTTCGTGGCGATGTAATAGATGTCGCGGAGGACGGCGAGCCGCGTGATCGTCAGCTTGGCGTCTTGCGCGCCGACGCCGACGGGGGCCAAGTCGCCTTGGTCTTCGTTGGGGTTCTCGCTCGCCCAAGGGATCATTCCCTTCCGCCCGCGGGGAAGTAGCTTGTCGGGGTCGTAGGTCGCATCGCCGAGGTCAATCAGCGTGCCGTCGACCCACAACAGCAACTGGTCGTCGACGTTGGCGAACCGCAGTTCGTAGGTTCCCGGCGATTTGACGCTGGTCTGACCGCTGGCTTTGAAGTCGAGCGGCTCGCCGGTGCGGCCATCGATGACGCTGAGAGTGACCTTGCCGTCGGCCAGATTGATCGTCGCGCGGAAGTGAAAGCCCGCCTCGACCAAATCGAGCGCGAGTTCGCCGCGGGCCTCGGCGACTTCGACCGTCGCGTCGACAGCCAAATCGCCGACCCATTCAGTGCCGAAGCTGCCGGAGTCTTGTCCGGAGTTAGGATGAATCTGCCAGCCATGCTGTTGAGCGAAGCCGCGGAGCAGGCGGGCGTTGTAGGAGTTGAAGTCGACGATCAGCTGCGGGTGGATGCTCTTTTGGAACTCGGCATTCCATTCGTCGACTGACTGCTTTGCTTCTTTAGCGAGGGCTTCCACGCCTCCTTCTTTGGCCGCGCGACGTGCAATTTGCCAATGGGTTTCGTCCGGCAGTTGATGGCGATAGCGCAGCCACGCCATCGGCGCGTCCTTGCCCGTGTCGATCGAGAACTGCTGCGCGACCGTCTGCTCGCCTGGCTTGGCATCGACCTTCCAGCCGTCGGGCGTCGTCGCCGCCCACCGCAGCGGCCAGCCGACGTTGTAGAGGGTCGAGGGTTCGTAGTCGGTGTCGTGGACGAGTTCGAGCATCGCCTCGACTTTGTCGACCGGCTTGCGTTCGATCAGGAATTCGGCGTCCTCGTCGCCGAGTGCGCGCGTGAAGACATCGCCTTGATAGAGTTGCAACTGTTCGCCCGGGAGGCCCACCAGCCGTTTGATGTAATTCATGTTCCCGTCGCCGGGAAACTTGAAGACGACGACGTCCCACCGCTCCGGCTCGCTGAAATCGAGACCGTATTTGTTCACCAGGATGCGGTCGCCGGGGTAGCTTGGTTGGAACTCGATATCTTCGACGTCGGCCTCTACCGCCGCCGTGCGCGGCAGGTCGGGACGCATCGGCATCAAGTAACGGCACATCGGGCACATGCCGCCGACGACGTCGAGGCTCTCAATCGCCGCCTTGATCCGCACCGCTTCTTGACCCTGAGCGCCGCGGAGCCGCGCCATCAGCCGGTCGCGATTCTCACCCTCGCTACTCGCCGTGGTGCGGAACCGATGCCCGCACTGCAAACAGTGGACGTCCTTGTGCTGCCCCTGTAGCGACGGCGACATTGACCCCGTCGGAATGACGAATGCCTCCGCCTCGAACGTCCGGAACAGAAACGCGAGGACGAACGCGACGACGATCGACTCGAGCGTTTCGCGGAACATCACAAAGTCGTGTCCCGGCTTCGTCTCCGACGCCTTGGCTGCGGCAGGGCTCGCCTCTGCCGGCTTCGCTTCGCGTCGATCGGGAGCCGTCTTCTTATTCGCCATCGAAATCCCATCAAAAACAAAGTAGCCGCGGGTCAACGACCCGCCGGAGCGGCGAGGAAGACTAACCACCAAGACACGAAGGACACCAAGACGCACCAAGGAAGAGAAAGGCGACAAGATATCTCGGAGCGTTGGCTTCGACTCCTGGTCCGTCGCTCTCCTTCTTTCCTTGTATTCCTTCGTGTTTCTTGGTGATCTTCGTGCCTTGGTGGTTAATCTTCTAACCCTTCTACGGGGCAGCGACCCGCAGGAGCGGAGCAAGGACATCCGCCCATTCGCCACGGGCGTCGCAATATAGCCATTTCCGCCAAACGGGGGAAACTTGAAACTGACAACCGAGCGGGTGCTAGCGGCTTGGCGGAATTATACCGGGGCGGGGGCGTTTGAGGGGGCGCTCCGGCGGCTCGTTGAGCCGCGGCTACGGGAGATTCCCGCTGCGGGAAACCGGCAGAATCGTTACCTTGCCGCCAGCCGTCGTCTCCCCGCTGCCTGCAGGCCCCCGCCATGTCGCTCCGCCGCCTTTTTCGTCGCCGTCCGCACGTCCCGTTCGCCGAGTGGGGCGCCGAGGTCCGCCGGTTCGACCTCCCGGCCCACGGCGTCGTCGAATTTGCCCAGTGGCGCCACCCCTGCGTCAGCGAGCAGCCGATCACCCAGGAAGAGGTCGACGGCCTCCGTCAGTTCATCCGCCCCGGCGATTTCGTCATCGACGTCGGCGCCCACACAGGCGATTCGACCGTGCCGCTCGCGCTCGCCTGCGGCCCGACGGGCCGGGTACTGGCGCTCGAGCCGAACCGGCACGTCTACAAGATTCTCGAGCAGAACGCCGCGCTCAACGCCGGCCGGACGCGGATTGATTGCCGCTGCTGCGCTGCGACCCCTGACGACGGGACGTTCGTGTTCCACTACGGCGACGCCTCGTTCTGCAACGGCGGTGCCGGCGGCTCGCGAAATTGGAATCCCTTCCGCAAGAAGTTCCCACTGCAGGTCGAGGGGCGCAACCTCCTGCAGATTTTGCACAATGAGTACGCCGAGTGCCTGCCGTGGCTCAGCTACGTGAAGGTCGACGCCGAAGGATTCGACCGGCAGATTCTAGAGTCGATCTTGCCGATCCTTCGCGAGCGGCAGCCGGTCGTGCGGACCGAAGTTTTCAAGCGACTCTCGACCAGCGAGCGGCAGGCGTTGTTCGATCTGTTAGCGTCGGCGGGGTACGAACTCCACCGCTACGCCGCCGGCGCCAATCCGGTGGGGCCGGCGCTCGCTCGGCACAAGATGAACGCCGAGCGGCATTTTGACGTGATTGCGCTGCCGAAGAAGCAGCAGTCGTTGGCAGCTTAAGGAAGCTAACCACCAAGGCACTAAGACACGAAGGAAGCACGAAGAAGAAAAGATGGAACCGCCGATGAACGCGGATGAACGCCGATAGCACCAAAAAAGATTGAAGCCTATTAGCGGCCTAAATCATTCTTCCTTTCCTTCATCTGCGTCGATCGGCGTTCATCGGCGGTTTCAAAGCATTCATCTCCTCTTCGTGCTTCCTTTGTGCCTTCGTGTCTTGGTGGTTCAATTAACCCCGTTCAGCAGTCGCCTTCCGGAGTTCCGCCGCCAGCAGTTCGATTTGTTCTTCTTCGAGCAGCCGCCGTGCGGCCCGCATGTCGGCCAGGGCGATGGCGAAGATCACGCAGCCGGCGAGCAGCAAGGCGCAGAGGTACGCCGTCATCGCCGCCGGATTCGGCGGCAGCTGGTTGACGAGCGTAATCGCGGCGCCGACGACGCCGATCAAGCCGCTGGCGACCATGCGCCGCTGGAGTTGGCGCCGCACGAACTCACGCCGTCGGCTGTTCGCCGCCGAGTGAACCCATTCGCGCCACTGCTGCCAATGGAGCGCAAAGAAGATGGCCGAGAGACCGATCAGGAAGTAGCCGAAGTTTTCCGGTCGGGCCATGGCGCCAGTCTCATGTCATACTTGGTCGCAATTGCTGGGAACCGCTTAGGATTAACCACGAAGGCACGAAGGAAGCACCAAGAATTAAAGAGAAATTTGAAACCGCAGATAAACGCGGATGAACGCAGATAAAGGCAAGCACGGATGAGACTCTGAGGCTCATCATTTCTATCGATTGTTTTCGATTACTTTATTTGCGTTTATCCGCGGTTCAAAAAGAATCTTTGTCTTCTTGGTGCTTCCTTTGTGTCTTCGTGCCTTGGTGGTTAGTCTTCTCACGATTCCCAGCAAGAATCACGCCCGCAACTCGCCGCCCACCTGTTGGGCGAGGATCGTCACGATCCGTTCGCGGACGCCGTCGGCTTCTTCGTTGGTCAGCGTCGCGGTCGCGGAGCGAAGTTGCAGCGTGAACAGCAGGCTCTTCTTGCCGGCGCCCAACCGCTGGGCGTCGCGGTACGTTTCTTGAAATTGTATCGACTCGATGAGCTCGCCGCCCGCTTCGCTCACGAGCCGCTCGACCTCGGCCCAGCGAATCGATTCGTTGACGACGATGTTCACATCGCGGCCGACCGGCGGGTACTGCGAGAGGGGCGTCGCGGTCGGGGCCAGTTCCGCGGCTGCGATGAGCAGCTCGACGTCGATCTCGGCCACCGTCGACCCGCCGCGGAGTTCGAACCGCTCGCGGCCCGCTTTGCTGAGTTCGCCGAGGTAACCGAGGGTGTGCTCGCCGAGACGGAGGCGGCACTGGCGGGCGTCGTCGAGCAGCGGGTAGTCGACTTCGCCGACTTGCAGATCCTGCGATGGCGCGATCCGGGCGACAAGGGCTTCGAGGATCCCCTTCAGCTCCAGAAACCCGCCGCCGCTGGTGATGGCGAGCAACCGCTTCTGCTGCGGGATTTCGCCGGCGATCGGCAGGTAGACGTTCGCGATTTCGAAGAGCTCGATCGTCGGGTTCGAAAGCTTTTCGTTGTGCCGGCGCGCAGTGAGCAGGCTCGGCACGAGCGTTTGACGCAGGCAATCGGCCCGCCGCAGCACGGCGGTCGACGCGCGAAGCGGCGCCTCATCCGACCAAGGTTGAATCGCATCGACGAGCGTTTCATCGACGGCACTCAGCGTCATCGCTTCGTCGAACCCGGCCGCAACGAGCATGGCCCGCACGCGATCGAGGACGCGGTCGAGCCGCGTGCGCGTCGAGGCGGCCATCTTCACGTTCGAGTCTTCCGGAATCTGATCGTAGCCGTAGATGCGGGCGACTTCCTCGATGAGGTCGATCTCGCGAGTGAGATCGGCCCGCCAGCTCGGCGGCAGCACTTTAATGCAGTGGTCGCAAATGTGCGTCTCTTCGCAGCCGAGAGCGGTGAGGATCTTTTGCACCGTTTCAACGGGAACGTCGATTCCCAGCACGCGCGGCAGCTGCGCCCAGCGGAGTTTTACGACCTCACGAGCCGCTTGCGACTTAGCGGCGCCAACGTCAACGCTCCCGGCGGCAAGTGTGCCGCCGGCTAGTTGGAGAATTAACTCGCAGGCGCGACGGCTGGCCCAATCGAGCGCGGACACGTCGACGCCGCGTTCGAAGCGATACGACGACGGACTATGGAGGTGATGCCGTCGCGCCGTCGTCCGTACCGAGAGAGGCTCGAACGCCGCCGATTCCAGCAGCACGTCGACCGTTGCGGCGGTCACTTCGCTATGCTCGCCCCCCATGACGCCGGCGACGGCGACCGGCTTCTCAGCATCGGCGATGACGCAGGTTCCGGCGGCGAGCTCGTACTCTTGGTGGTTGATCGCGGTGAACTTTTCGCCCGGCTTCGACGCCCGGACAATGATCTTCCCCCCGGCAAGCTTCGCGAAATCAAACGCGTGGAGCGGCTGGCCGCACTCGAACATCACGTAGTTGGTGACGTCGACGACGTTGTTGATCACGGCGATGCCGAGCGTGCGGAGGCGATCGGCGAGCCATGCGGGACTAGGGCCGATCTTCACGCCGCGGATGAGGCGGGCGGTGTAGCGCGGGCACAGCTCGGGGGCTTCGATCGTGACGCTGGTGAGCGTCTCGATCTTCGGGCCCTTCGCGGCGACCTCGGCGGCGGGGATGCAGATCGGCAGGTCGTAGAGGACGCCGACTTCGCGCGCAACGCCAATGTGGCCAAGGCAATCGGGGCGATTGCTGGTGACTTCGAGGTCGATCGCTTCGTCGCTGGCACTTTCGAAATTGAGGCCGGACAGCGCGAAGCGGTCGGCGAGTTCAGCCGACGGCATCGTAAGGGCGACGTAGTCTCGGAGCCAATCGAGTGAAACGATCATGGACGACTCTATTTCTCTCGCAAAGCCGCTAAGGCGCGAAGGAAACGCAAAGAACTGAAAATACGAGAGGAACACTAATTGGCGCTAATCTTCGCTAATTTGGATTAGTGCAGATTAGGGAAGATTAGTGTTCCCGCATTCTTTGCGCCTTCGCGGCTTTGCGAGAAACTTTCGTATTTAGAACTGCGATAAAAAGCGAACGTCGTTTTCGTACAACGCGCGAATGTCGGTGATGCCGTGTTGCCGCATGCAGACTCGTTCGACGCCGAGGCCGAAGGCGAAGCCGGTGACTTCTTCGGGGTCGTAGCCGACGGCTCGCAGGACGTTGGGGTCGACCATGCCGGCGCCTCCCATTTCCATCCAGCCACCCTGCCAATTCATGTCGACTTCGACGCTTGGCTCGGTGAACGGGAAGAACGACGGGCGAAAGCGGATGTGCACTTCGTCTTTTCCGAAGTAGCTTTGGCAGAAGAGGCGCAAGACGCTTTTCAGGTCGGCCATCGTCACGCCGCGATCAATCAGCAACCCTTCGATCTGGTGGAACATCGGGTAGTGGGTCGCGTCGGCCGTATCGGGGCGATAAACGCGGCCGAGGGAGATGATCCGCACGGGGGGCGGGGTGCTCTCCATCACGCGGATTTGGACGGTGCTGGTTTGGCTGCGGAGAAGGAGCGGTTTTTCTTCTCGCGCTGCCGCGGCGGGGCCTTTGGCGGGGCTTGGCCCCCGGTTTGAAGAACCGGGGGCTAATGTGGTTGCCGTCGCCAAGTAAAAGTTGTCGAGCGGATCTCTTGCCGGGTGGATCGCGGGGATGTTGAGGGCTTCGAAGTTGTGCCACTCATCCTCGATCTCGGGGCCTTCGACGGCGGTGAAGCCGAGGCGGCCCATGATATCCTTCATGTCGGCGATCGTTTGCGTCACCGGATGCAGGTGGCCCAAGCGGAACGGCCGGCCCGGAAGCGTCGGGTCGAACGCCTCGCGGGCCTGCGTTTTCGCGGAGCCGGCGAGCCGCTGCTGGGCCGCTTCGAGCGCGGCCTCCACAGCAGTTTTCACCTCGTTGAACTTCTTGCCTGCGGCCGGCTTGTCGGCCTTGTCGACCTTGCCCAGTCCTTGCTGCGCAGCCTTGAGCTTTCCCGCCTTGGCGCCGGTGTACTCAACGCGGGCTTCTTCGAGCGCAGCGGCGTCCGCAACGGATGCGAACGCTTGTTGCGCGGCATCAGCCAGAGCGTCGAGATCGGCGACGAAGTCGGCGAGTGCCATGACTTGCGAGGGTTTAGGCGGAGAGCGCTTCGCGAGCCTTCGCCACGACCGCGTCGAACGCTGTCGGATCGGCAATCGCCATTTCCGACAGGGTCTTGCGATCGAGGTCGATCTGGGCCTTCTTCAGGCCGGCGATCAACTCGCTGTAGCGGAGACCGCGTTCACGGGCGGCGGCGTTGATGCGGATGATCCACAGCTTGCGGAACTCACGCTTCTTCACGCGGCGATCGCGGAAGGCGTACGCCTCGGCGCGGACGAGCGTTTCCTTGGCGCTGCGGAGGAGCGTGCCGCGACCGCCGGTAAAACCCTTGGTCTTTTTGAAAAGGCGATTCTTCGCCTTGTTACGGGCCGAGCCCTTGGTGGTTCTCATCGAAGGAACCCCTTATTGCTGAAGTCTCACGCCCAGGCCTCTTCCATGGTGGAAGACGTTCGACGCCCGGCGGGGTTGATAGTGGGCGACTGGTGATCGGTGACCCGTGACTGGTAATTTCCGATCACCGATCCCTGTTCACCGATCTCCCGTCTTTAGTAGCTATTCCCGCACAGCGCCTTGATGACCATCTTCGATTCGACGGTGGCCGAAACGGTGGTGCCGCGGAGCTGACGCTTGCGCTTGCTGCTCATCCGGGCGGCCAAATGGCTCGTACCGGCGGAACGGTGCTTCGCTTTGCCGCTGGCGGTCAGGCGGAAACGCTTCTTGGTACCCTTGTGGGTCTTTTGCTTTGGCATGACTCTATCTCCCCTTTGCGGGGATTGGGCCTCAAAACAGGTGGTAGCCCCGCATCATACCAAAATGAGCCGGGCTGGAAAGCCGCCTTTTGCCGGAGTTTTCCTGTAAGTCGGTTCTATCGGGCCCTGGTCGCAGCGACTTGATCTCCTTCCCTCTTGAAATGGCGCCAGCCATCAGATACTTTACCAAAAGGTTATTTAACCAAAGGGTATAGTTCGATGCCGGCCGATAAACTCACCGCGACCTTTGCCGCCCTGGCCGACCCGACGCGACGGGCCATTTTGGGCCGGTTGGCGAAGGGGCAAAGCTCCGTGACAGAGCTGGCTTCGCCGTTCAAAATGACGATGCCTGCCATTTCGAAGCATCTCAAGGTGCTCGAAAAGGCGGGGCTCATCGAGCGGGGCCGCGACGCCCAGTGGCGGCCCTGCCGGCTGAAGGCGAAGCCGCTGGAGGAGGCTGCTAGCTGGATCGACCAGTACCGGCAGTTTTGGGAGGAAAGCTTCGATCGCCTCGACGCCTACCTCCAGGAGATTCAGCGCAAGGAAGCGGACGCGACCACAGCGCCGGCGGGGGAAACCGCCGCCGCTCCTCCTACCGATTCCCCGGAGCCAACCGATGCCTGCTAGTCCTAACCCCGCCACCACCGATCTATCGAACGACTCTGAGATCGTGATCACCCGACTGCTCAACGCCCCCCGCGAGTTGGCTTTTTCCGCGTGGACCGATCCGGAGAAGGTCGTGAAGTGGTGGGGGCCCAACGGATTCTCGATCACCATCGAACGGATGGACGTCCGCCCCGGCGGCGTCTGGAAGTACGTGATGCATGGCCCGGATGGCGTCGACTACCCCAACAAGACGGTGTACGAGGAGATCGTCCCGCCAGAACTGCTCTCTTACAGCCATTCTGGTGGAGACCCTGCCCGCGGCGAGCGAGCTGTACTCTTTCATTCGACCGTGACATTTGTACAGGAATCCGACCAGACTAGAATAACGCTCCGCATGAAGTTCAAGTCGCCTGAAGACCGCACCTACGTCATTGAGAAGTTTGGCGCGGTGGAAGGGGGCGTCCAGCACGTCGCGCGGCTCAATGAGTTTTTGTTGGGCAAGCTGTAACTTCAATGAAGGCCACTGGCGGAGCCGGTGGCTTGATTACCGGAAAACGGACCCATACGTCGATAATGTCCACCGCTCCGTCAGAATCTGCCGTACGAGACGCCGTCGATGCGATTTATCGCACCGAGTCGCGGCGCGTGTTTGCGACGCTGATTCGGCTGTTGGGCGATTTCGATTTGGCAGAAGAAGCGCTGCACGAAGCGTTTGCCTCGGCGGTGAAGCAGTGGCCGACGGAAGGGTTACCGGCGAATCCGCGGGCGTGGCTCGTTTCGGCGGGGCGGTTTAAGGCGATCGATGCGATTCGCCGGCGAGCGCGGTTTGATGCATCGCTTGGCGAACTGGCCGATCGAACGGAAACCGCCGTTGCGCCGGCTGAATTGGCTGAAGAGGCCGGCGTCGAAGATGACCGGCTACGGCTGATTTTCACCTGCTGCCACCCTGCCCTGCCGGCTGAAGCGCAGACCGCGCTGACGCTGCGGGAAGTCTGCGGGCTGACGACCGAAGAGATCGCCAGTGCGTTTTTGGTGGCGCCCTCGACGCTGGCGCAGCGGATCGTGCGGGCGAAGACAAAAATTCGGGATGCGAAGATCCCGTACCATATTCCCTCGCGTGAGGACTTGCCCGATCGACTGGAATCGGTGCTGCAAGTCGTGTATCTAGTCTTCAACGAGGGCTATGCGGCGTCGTCGGGCGATTCGGTGACGCGCTCCGATCTTTCGGGCGAAGCGATTCGCCTGGGCCGGTTGCTGGTCGAGTTGCTGCCTGAGGGGGAATCGCTGGGCTTGTTGGCGCTGATGGTCCTGCATGAATCACGGCGGGCTGCACGCGCGGACGCCAACGGCGAAATCATTCTGCTGGACGCCCAAGACCGCGGCCTGTGGGACCGCGAGTTGATTGCCGAGGGGCGGTCGCTGGTGGAACGGGCGCTCGCTTCTTCGGAGGTCGGTCCGTACACGCTGCAGGCGGCGATTTCGGCGATCCATGCCGATGCTCGCGTGCCGGCCGACACCGACTGGGCGCAGATCGTCGCGATTTACGACGTGCTGGTGCGAGCCGTGCCGACGCCGGTCGTGGAACTCAACCGGGCGGTGGCCGTGGCGATGCGCGATGGGCCGGGGGCGGGGCTCGAGTTGGTCGACGCGATTCTCACCCGCGGCGAGTTAGCGGATTACCATTTGGCCCACAGTGTGCGGGCTGATTTCTGTCGCCGGCTGGGAAGAACGGCGGACGCCCGCTTGGCCTACGAGCAAGCGTTGGCGTTGACTCGGCAGGAGCCGGAGCGGCGGTTTTTGGAGGGGCGGCTGCGGGAGTTGGCTTAGGGAGGAATTGAACCACAACGGCACGACGGACACGACGAAATTCTGGGAGCTGAAGACGTTTAAGGCGTTGCCGTTTAAACATTTTCTCGTCGTGCCCGTTGTGCCGTCGTGGTGAAAAAGATTTTTTCTAAGCCGTTGTCGATTCGGCCCCATCCCGAGCGACTACCTCATGTCAGCAGCCAATCGACGCCACTTGCTACCCGCCGCCTAAAGCCTGGTGCCGGCGGGCTTAACTTAACCGAACAACTGACCAATTCTGGAGAGTACGACCATGACCGCCGCCGTGAAACCAACCGTTTCAAGCATGTTCATCAACCTGCCTGTGCAGGACCTCGAACGCTCAGTCGCCTTTTTCAAGAGCCTAGGCTTTGCAATCAACGAGCAGTTCAGCAACGACAAAGGGGCCTGCGTCGTGCTAGGCGAACACAGCTATGCGATGCTGCTCACGATCCCGTTCTTCGAGACCTTTACCACGAAGAAAACCGCGGACACGAAGCAGACAGTCGGCGCCCTGATCGCGCTGGCGGTCGACAGTCGCGAAGTGGTCGACGCGATGGTAAACGCCGCCGGCGCGTCCGGGGGGACGCCGCAGGAATCGTCGACCGACCACGGGTTCATGTATGAGTGGGGCTTTGAGGATCTCGACGGCCACATGTGGGGGCCGTTTTGGATGGATCCGAATTATGTGCAGCCGCAAGAAGGCTAGTCGTCTTTGTAGCCCCGGGCTCCGCCCGGGGGTTGCGTTGCCCCAACGGTTGGCGTTGCGTACTGCGAACCTACCCCCGGGCGGAGCCCGGGGCTGACTTACGAAACTACTCAGCTTGAAAAATAATCAGTGGAGTCTTGAGCCATGAAATTCACCGTCTTCGTCAAAGCCTCGGCCGAAACCGAAGCGGGCGTCATGCCGACTGAAGCGCAGCTCACCGAGATGGGCGCCTACAACGAGCAACTTGTGAAGGCTGGCATCATGCGTGCCGGCGAAGGCCTGCACCCGAGCTCGAAAGGTGCCCGCATCGTCTTTTCTGGCAAGAACCGGACGGTCGTCGACGGCCCCTTCGCCGAGACGAAGGAGCTGGTCGCCGGCTTCTGGATTTGGGAATGCAAGTCGCTGCAGGAAGCGATCGATTGGGCTCAAAAGTGCCCGAATCCTACCGGCGATGAATCGCAGCTCGAGATTCGCCAAGTCTTCACCCTCGAAGATTTTGGCGATGCGGTGACGCCGGAACTACGGGCTCAGGAACAGCGGTTGGCCGCGGAGATTGCGGGGAAGTAATGGCTGCATTTTTAGCCCCGGGCTCCGCCCGGGGGTGGCGTTACGCAAGATGACGTCATCCGGAATGGATGCCGACCCCCAGGCGGAGCCCGGGGCTACAGGTGACAAGGCTCGCTAGTGAGGGCGGCGACGCGATGAGATACGTCTGCCTCGGATACATGGAGGCTCCGGCGTGGGAGGCGCTTTCGCTCGACGAGCGGGAGACCTTCCTCGCTGAGTGCCGAGCCTACGACGAGTTGCTCGCCGAGTCGGGCCACGTCGTCGCCCGCGAGGCGCTCGATTGTGAAGAGAACGCCGCCACGCTGAAACTCAGCCACGGCGGCGCGGACGTGAACCCCGGTTGCCTGGCCGCTGCGGCCCGGCCGCCGTTGCGGGGGATTTTGGTGATCGAAGCGAACGACATGAATCATGCGATCCAACTCCTGTCGCGGCACCCGGCGATCCGTCACGGGGCCGTCGTCGAGGTCCGCCCGGCGTCGCCGTTGCCGCGGGCCGACGCTTGTTGAAAAAGCTTGAAATAATTTCGCGAGCCTGTCGAAATGGCTCGTTCCGCAGCGACTAATCACTGAAGCCAGACGAAAAGGCAGCTTGCTATGTCGACCAACGCCGAAAACCTGAGCCCCGCGACGAACGAGCGGACGACGATCGACATCGTCAACGTGCGATTGTTCGACGCCTCGCCGACGCGGCTGTTTGAAGCGTTTAGCGATCCCATCCAACTGGCGAAATGGTGGGGACCGGAAGGCTTTACGAACACCATCCACGAGTTCGAATTTCGCCCCGGCGGGCCCTGGCGGATCACAATGCACGGCCCGAACGGCACGGACTTCGAGAACGAATCGCAGATCGTTGAGTTTGCGAAGCCTGAGCGGATCGTCTTCGAACACCTGCGGCCGTTTCACTGGTACCGGATGACGATGACGTACCGCGCCGTCGGCGAACAAACGGAACTGAAGTGGGTGATGAACCTCGAGGCGTCGCCTGACAGCGAGAAGCTGAAGGCGTTCATCGAGCAAGCGAACGAGCAGAACTTTGATCGGCTGGCGGCATGCATTGCAGCCCCTGGCTCCGCCAGGGGGTAGCGTGGCCCCAACGTTTGGCGCCGCGTGCTTGACGCCGACCCCCGGGCGGAGCCCGGGGCTAAACAAGACAACGAACGTCACACCGGAAATCACTCCCATGAAATACATGCTTTTGATCTACGGCGCCGAAGAGGCCTGGACCGAGAACGAACGCCAGGAATGCTTTGGCGAATCGGCCGCCCTCTGCCGGGCGTTGGCCGACGACGGCAAGTTTCTCGCCGCGTCGCCGCTCCACTCGGTCACCACCGCCACGAGCGTCCGCGTTCGCGAAGGCAAGCGGCTCGTCACTGACGGGCCTTTTGCTGAAACCCGCGAACAACTCGGCGGCTATTTCCTCGTCGAGGCGGCCAATCTCGACGAAGCGATCGCCATGGCCGGCCGAATTCCTGGCGCCCGCAAGGGGACGGTGGAAGTGCGACCCGTTGTGGAGATCGACGGGCTGCCGAAGTAATAGCCTATAAAAGCCACCGGCTTTGCCGGTGGACGAATTACCTAGCGACCTTCCTCACACATCGTCCATCGGCGGAGCCGGATGGCTTTAAACGAAGCAGTCGCGACTACAGGAGTCAACCCGATGCGTTTTATGCTTGTTAGTTTCGACGACGAACAATACTGGGAAGAGGCCGGCGCCGCTAAGCATCAGGCGGCCATGGAAGAGGCGACGGCGTTATGCCACGACCTCGACCGGCAGGGGAAATACCTGTTCGCCACGCCGCTTCAGCCGGCGCGATCGGCGACGCTCGTACGGGTGCGAGACGGAAAGACGACCGTTACCGCCGGGCCGTATGCTGAGAGCCGCGAGGTGCTGGGCGGGTTCTACATCATCGAGGCGGATTCAGTCGCCGAGGCGGCGGAGATTGCGGCTCGGCATCCCGGGGCCCGGCATGGGACGGTGGAGATCCGCGAACTGTGGCCGCTGGAAGGCGTGCCTCAGGCGAAGCTATGACCAATGGGTCGGCAACGCGGTAAGGGGTCGGGGGCCTTTTGCCACTAGCTGATTTCCTTTGAATTGACGACCGTCAGTGGCAAAAGGCCCCCGACCCCATCAATGCCACCTACTCACTTAAATACATACTCACCTACTCACCCCCACTCCCATGCTCACCAAAATCCTCATCGGCGTCGCAGTCGTCCTGGTTCTGCTCCTCGTCGCCATCGCAACGCGTCCATCGCGGTTTCGTTATGTGCGATCGGCACGCATCAAGGCCCCGCCGGCAGTCTTGTTCGAACTGGTGAACAACCTGCGGAAGTGGCGAGGTTGGTCGCCGTGGGAGAAGCTCGATCCGAATTTGGAGCGGATTTACGACGGCCCCGAGGCGGGTACAGGCGCGACCTACGCCTGGAAAGGAAACGGCAACGTCGGCGAAGGGCGGATGACGATCGTCGGCAGCCACCCGCACGAACGTATCGACTTAAAGCTGGAGTTTTTCAAACCGTTCACGGCCACGAACAGCGCCGACTTCGTGTTCAAGAAGATCGGCCAGGAGACGGAAGTCACCTGGTCGATGGAGGGAAACTACAACTTCATGACGAAGGCGATCGGGCTCGTCATGAACATGGAGAAGCTCTGCGGCGGGCAATTTGAGGAAGGGCTCGCGAACATGAAGCAGTTGGCGGAGTCCCAGGCAAAGGTTGGCGTTTGATGTTTGTTCTTGCAGCCCCTGGCTCTGCCAGGGGGTAGCAGCACTCGGGACAACGCCATCCGGAATGGAAACCTACCCCCGGGCGGAGCCCGGGGCTGAAAATACTCACTCACTAGGTGAATCTCTTGCCCGTCAAATCCCACCCCAGTTTTAAGATCACGACCCCCAGCGATCTGGAGATTGTCGTCACCCGCGCCTTCGACGCTCCGCGCGAACTGGTCTTCGATTGCTGGACGCAGCCCGAGCACGTTCGCAAGTGGTGGGGCTGCCGCACCGCGGAGATGGACGTCTGCGACGTCGACCTCCGTCCTGGCGGCGCCTATCGCTACACGCTGCGGATGCCCGACGGCACAGAGTGCGGCTTTCGCGGCGTTTACCAAGAAATCATGCGGCCCGAACGGCTGATCCACTCGTTCATTTTCGATCCCTACCCGCACATGCCGGCGGAGATCACGGTCACGTTTACCGAACGTGACGGCGTGACGACGGTGACGGAGCGGACGCTTCACCTCACGAAGGAAGCGCGCGACGGCCACCTCCACTCCGGCCTCGACGTCGGCGCCGCCGAATCGCTCGACCGCCTCGCCGAACATCTCGATACGCTCACTTGCTGATCCGTTTCTTCACGCATTTTCAGCCCCTGGCTCCGTCAGGGGGTAGGCCTGCACCACGCAGCGTCTCGTTCTCGGGAACGGTTTCCCGTTTCAAAGTCCCCATCAAGAAAACGCTGATAAGGGCGTTCACGCCCCCGGTATGCGCCGACATAGCCTTTTTTTTGACTCACCACCCCGCCGGCAAGCAAGCCATGCGTCATGTCGCCAGCTGGCCGGCCTATTTTTGGAGGTTCCGATGAAACTGCAGTCACTCACCCTCGCGTGTCTTGGCATCGTCGCCGTAGCCGCGGTAGCGTACGCCGCCGACGCCAAGAAGACCGACGCCCCCGCCGTTCAACTTCCCCCCGGCTGGACGGCCGAGGAAATGCAGCGCTGCATCAAGGCCGGTACGCCCGGTGAAGGGCAGGCTCGCCTGATGAAGGACGTCGGCACGTGGGCCGGCAAGTCCACGGTCTGGATGGCGCCAGGGATGGATCCGCTCGTCGGCGAAGTCACAGCTGAGTACTCCCCCGTCATGGATGGCCGCTACGTCCGCTGCGAAATGAGCGGCAATTGCCCCATGATGGGGCCGTTCCAAGGGCTCGCGCTCTTTGGGTTCGACAACGTCTCGAAGAAGTTCGTCGCGTCGATGGTCGACAATCACTCGACCGGCATCATGCAGGGCGAAGGCGAACTGGCCAGGGACGGCAAGACGATCAATTGGGAGTACGTCGCCAACTGCCCCCGCGAGCAAAAGCCGGTGACCCTGCGACAGGTCGAAACGGCCACGAGCCCCACGACCAAGACGCTTGAAATGTTCGCCCTGGATCCGAAGTCGGGCGACGAATTCAAGATGATGAGCATCGAGTTCACGAAGAAGTAAGCGGTGCTGACTGCGGGGAGATCGTCTCGATCTCCCCGCAGTCGACCTTTCAGTCTTCCCCTTGGCGTTCTTGGCGTCCTTGGCGGTTCAAATCAAGCAGTTCATTTCACGACTTAACGTTGAGAGGTTCCCATGCCCGCCCACCCCGTCGTGTCGCCAAAAGAATGGCTCGCCGCTCGCCAGGCCCTGCTGGCCGAAGAAAAAGCCCTCACCCGCCAGCGCGACGAGCTCAATCGTCGACGTCTGGAACTCCCTTGGGAGCGAGTCGAAAAGCCCTACCTGTTCAACGGCCCCGCAGGCCAGGAGTCGCTCGACGACCTGTTTGACGGCCGCCGCCAATTGATCGTCTACCACTTCATGTTCGGCCCCGGCTGGTCCGCCGGCTGCCCCAGTTGTTCGTACATTGCCGACCACTTCGCCGGGATGATGCCCCACCTCAACGCCCGCGACGTCACTCTGGCGGCCGTTTCGCGGGCGCCCTGGCCGGAGCTCGAGGCGTTCCAACGCCGCATGGGATGGAAGTTCAAGTGGGTTTCTTCCGCCGGCAGCGACTTCAATTACGATTACCACGTCTCGTTCAGGCCGGAAGAGATCGCCAGCGGCGACCTCTACTACAACTACCAGGAAATGCCCGGCACGCCCGCCGAGGATCTCCCCGGTCTCAGCGCGTTCTTCCGCGACGCCGACGGCCAGATCTACCACACCTACTCCAGCTACGCCCGCGGCCTCGATTCGCTGGTTGGCGCGTACAACTTTCTCGACGTCGCGCCGCTCGGCCGGAATGAAGAGGGGCTCGCGTTCTCGATGGCCTGGGTCCGCCACCATGATCGCTACGACGAGAACTACACGGTCGACCAGCTGGCTGGTTACGCCCCGCCAAAGGGCTCGTGCTGCTGTTCGTAGGATGGGGCAACGCCCCACCGGCGCACCGCAAGGTTTGCCACGTCACGCAAACGCAGAAATTCGGGGAGATTTACCACGAAACAGACGAAAGAAGCGAAAAAAGAAGCAGGGAAGAGTAATGCATCACCGCTAATTGACGCTAATGAATCGCGCTAAGAAGAGAGCAATGAATGGCGTTTGATTAGCGTCCTATCAGCGTTCATTAGCGGTGCCAGTCCCCGCATTCCCTTTCGTGTCATTTCGTTTGTTTCGTGGTTAAAAAATCCCCGCTTCCGTATTCGAACCCTAAAAAGAGGATCGTCGCTATGGGCCAACCCGTCGTCCACTGGGAACTCTGGTCGCAGAACCCCGCCGCCGTCGCCAAGTTCTACCAGGACATTTTCGCCTGGAAGATCGAAGACTACCCGCAGATGAACTACCGCATCGTCCACACCGAGGGGGGCGGTATGGGGATCGACGGCGGCATCATGCAGGCGCCGCACGACGGTTCCCCGCCGATTAATTTGACCTGCTACATCGCGGTCGACGATTTGGCCGCCTACCGCGAGAAGATCGTCGCCGCCGGCGGCAAGATTTGCGTAGAAGAGAAGCCCGTGCCCGGCATGGGAACCTTGTCGCTGTTCACCGATCCCGACGGCCGCATGATGGGCTTGTGGAAACCGGAGAAGCAGCAATGATTTCGTTCCACGCAGAAAGCCGCGGCACTTGCTGCTGCGGGGCCGCCGCGGCGTCGAGTGACTCCCCTGCCCCGCGGCGCCAACCGAACGCTTCGATCGGTCGGCGGGCCATGGAACTCGCCGGCTGGCTCATCCCGGGCACGCTGTTGGCGTTCTTCCCCAAATGCCCCCTCTGCGTGGCGGGGTATGTGGCGCTGGCGGCAGGCTTGGGGGTCTCGCTCACCGCGGCGACTTATTTGCGTTGGATACTATTCGCCCTTTGTATCTGCTCGCTCGCTTTCATGAGTAGCCGGCTAATATTCCGTCGGTTGCGATCCTCCATAGCCCCCGGCTCCGCCGGGGGGTAGCGTCACGCAAGACGACGCCTATCGCGATGGTGACCAACCCCCGGGCGTAGCCCGGGGCTGCAAAAAAAGCCCGGGGCAAGCTTGCTCCGGGCTTTTCGTTTGATCGACGTTCGGCAGCTGCGACGAACTACTTCGGCGCGTAAATCACCACAATCCGCCGACCCATCATCGAAGGGTTCTGCTCTACCTTCGCAATGTCGGCCAGGTTCTCGGTCAGCTTCGCGACCAGCTTGAACCCTTCGTCGACGTGGGCGTTCTCGCGGCCGCGGAAAATCACCGAGCAGACGACTTTGTCCCGTTCGGCCAACCACTTCCGCGCGTGACCCGCCTTCGTCAGGAAGTCGTGGTCGCCGATTTTCGGCCGCAGGCGGATTTCTTTGTTCTTGCTGTGGTGGACGTGGCCTTTGTGTTGTTTCTTCTTTTGCTGGTACTTGAACTTGCCGAAGTCCATGATGCGGCAAACCGGCGGCTTCTCGAGTGGAGCCACCTCGACCAGATCAAGACCGGTCGATCGCGCCTTCTCCAACGCCTCGTCGCGCGTAATCACTCCCAACTGAGTGCCGTCGGCGTCGATGACCCGAATCGGCGAAATCCGGATCATTTCATTGATCCGTTGCTGCTGCTTGCGTTCGATGGCTAACTACTCCTAACGGGTTAATAAAGGCTCACGGCTGTCAGCCGTCGGCTAGTGGCCAGAAGAGCTGCTGCAACCGCGCGTATGGTTGGCTGACGGCCGTCGGCTGACAGCCGCTGGCCCTCACGCATCACAAGTATTGTTCACGCTAGCCGAGAGCGTCAAATATCCCGCGAAAACGGGCCAACCGCAATCGCAAACCCGCCAAAATACCGACGTTTTCGACACAGGGTTAGCCGCGACGCGGCAGCGGAGCGCGGACGCGAAGGACATTGCCCCGAAATACAGCGCTCCGCTGCCGCGTCGCGGTTAAATGTCTGTTGGTGCTCAGTACTCGTTCTTCGCCCCCCGATCGATCGGCGCCGCAGCCGCCGCCTCGGCCACCTGCCGCACCGTCTTCGCCACCACCTCGGCCCGCAGCTTCGCGATCGCCTCCGCCAACGGCATTGCCCCAATGTCGCCCTCCAGCCGGTCCCGCACGGTGACGGTCCCCTCCGCGGCGTCCTTCTCACCGACGACCAGCATGTAGGGAATCAGCCCCAGCTGGGCCTCGCGGATCTTCGCCCCCAGCTTGCTGCCGCGGTAATCGCCCGTCACGCGGAACTCGGCCTCCTTCAGCTTCTGCTCCACAACGCGGCCATATTCTTCCGACTTCTCGCTCACCGTCAGCACGCGGGCCTGCTCCGGCGCCAACCACAGCGGAAACGCCCCGGCAAAGTGCTCGATCAGCACGCCGACGAACCGTTCCATCGACCCCAGCGGCGCCCGGTGGATCATCACCGGCTGGTGCGGCGTGTTATCGGCCCCCGTGTATTCCAGACCGAATCGCTCCTTGCTCGGCAGGTTGTAGTCGAGCTGCACGGTCCCCAGCTGCCATTCGCGGCCAATGCAGTCAGTCACCACGAAGTCGGCCTTCGGCCCGTAGAAGGCCGCCTCGCCCGCTTCAATCGACATGTCGGGAAGGTCCATCGACTCGCAGACCGCCTTGAGCGACGCCTCCGCCCGGTCCCACACCTCGGGGCTGCCGACGTACTTGTCGCCGTTCGGGTCGCGGAACCCCAGCCGCACCCGGTAATTGTTCATGCCGAGCGATTTCAGCACGGTTTGAGTCATTTCCAGGCAGCCGCGGAACTCGTCAGCCACCTGCTCTTCCGTGCAGAAAATGTGGGCGTCGTCCTGGCAAAAACCGCGGACGCGGGTCATGCCGTTCAATTCGCCCGACTGCTCGAAGCGGTAGACCGTCCCAAATTCCGCCAGCCGCACCGGCAAATCGCGATACGAGCGCGGCTTCGCCTTGTAAATCATGATGTGATGCGGGCAGTTCATCGGCTTCAGGAGATACCGTTCCCCCTCGCCCGGCTTCTGGCCTTCGCGCTCGCTGAGATCGATCGGCGGGAACTGCGAATCGCTGTAATACGGGAAATGGCCCGAAATCTGATACAGCTCGATCTTGCCAATATTGGGAGTGTAGACCGCGTCGTATCCCCGCCGCCGCAGCTCGACCTTCAAATAATCCTCCAGCGTCTGCCGAATGACCGCCCCTTTCGGCAGCCACAGAATCAGGCCCGAGCCGACAGTCTGGCTGATGGTGAACAACTCCAGCTGCTTCCCCAGCACCCGATGGTCGCGACGCTTCGCCTCCTCCATCTGGGTCAGGTAATCGGCCAGCTCTTTCTTGTCGAAGTAGGCGGTCGCGTAGAGCCGCTGCAGCTGATCGCGCGACGCATCCCCCTTCCAATACGCCCCGGCAATGCTCATCAGCTTGAACGCCTTGCCGATGTGCCCAGTGCTGGGGATATGCTTCCCGCGGCAGAGATCGAGGAATTCCCCCTGCCGGTAGAACGACAAGGTCTCCTCAGCGGCGAGCCCCGTCTCGATATGCTCGACCTTGAGCTTTTGACCCAATTCACGGCACATTTCGAGCGCCTTGGCCCGCGGCACGATCATCCGCTCGAACCGCTCGTCGGCCGCGACGATCTTGGCCATTTCGGCCTCAATCGCCGGGAAATCCTCCTCCGACAACGGCTTGTCGAGCTGGAAATCATAGTAAAACCCGGTCGCGGTCGTCGGCCCAAACGCCAAACCGACGCCCTTGTGCACCCGCATCACCGCCTGGGCCATCACATGCGCGGCGCTATGCCGCATGATCCCGAGCGCTTCCGGATCTTTCTTCGTAATCAGCCGCACGGAGACTTCCCGAGCCGCGGGGCTCGTCCCCGCGGTAATCAGCGGCGCATGCAAATCGCGCAGCTCCCCGTCCACCTCCGCGGCAATCGCCGCCCGGGCCAATCCGCCGCTAATCCCCGCCGCCACGTCGTATGCCGAAACGCCGTCGTCGAATTCTCGCCGGCTACCATCCGGCAAAATAACGATAAGCATGTTTTTTTGTTCTGTTCTGTGTGTTGTGATTCCCTTCCTTGCGGGGAGGGGAAAGGGGATGGGTTGGTGCGTTATTGTTAAGCCGCGAAAACCAGTCGCAACTTCGGTTCTTGCTCCGCTCGTCCGCACCCATTCGGGCGAAGCAGTGTCCGCAGCCGTCGAAATCGCGAAAAACCGCGGCAAAACTAGGGTTCACAACGTAGCGGAGCGTCCTCGGCCGGCTCCGGTTCGCCGCGCGGCGGACCAGCCAGCTCGCACCGGGGCAACCATAAAAAGGTTGCCGCCGCCCTCCGCTGGCGGCCAATTCCGCCGAGTATAGCGCCCTCGTCCGATCCTCACCACGCCAACGCCTTCAGAAAACGCCCCGTAAACCGCCTAAAATCCCACCTCCGGCGCCTCCCGCGCGTTGCGACTCGCCCAGTTGACTCCCAGCTAGCACTTCCCTGCTTATGCTTTGCGCGCATTCAAGAACAAATTTCTCTTCCGCGCGCAGCCGCCGGCCGAAAAGCCGCCAAAACGTCACCCCTTTCCGCACTCATCTCTTCATTCCGCGCACTGTCGGGCCCTCTGCAAGCGAAAACTCCAAAAAACCTCGCCCATTCGCCAAAACTTCCCATCGTCACAAGTGTTTTCGCTTCAACGCTTAAGCGTCGTTCGGGCCCCCATAAGGGCCCTGTAACTAAAAAAATTCTCCACCCCTATCGGCAAAACTGTTGCAAGCCCGTATTTCCTTGGTAGAGTGGGGAGGGAATGGCGGCTATTGTGTCACGCCGACGGTGTGCTTATCCGCGTTGATTGGGCAGCAAAGAATAGGACGCATCCAAGGGTCTCACACTGCTTTTATTAGCAAGTCGCTTTCCCTAAACGAGTTCGCCAGCTACGATCACGTTTAGGTATTCCCTCGGGCAGCATCTCTTTTCTTTGGACGCCTTATCACTCGCACTCGCGCACAAGACGTGTGGCTTGTTGGTCACATTCTCGCTAAATTGCCCCCCAACCAAGCGCAGCATTTGATCGGGTATCATTCACCTACATGAGACGGGGACTTGGAGAAATGAACATGAAACGTGGACTGGTTTTGTCTTTGACCGCGCTCGCGCTGGTCGTGGGGAACGCCGCTGTGAACGCAGCGGATATCGATCTCAGCCTCAATCTTCGCTATACCAATCCCAGCACGCCAGCTGCGGGTGGTAACTTCTACCTGTTGGCCAAAACCAACACCGCTGGCACCAGCACCGGCGTTGCTGGTTTAAGCGTCTATCTTTCGGGCATCAATGCCGCGGGCATTGAGTTTGGCAACGCAACCGCCGAGGGTGCCGGCAATGCCGCTTATCCGGTTGTCGCTGCTGCTGGCCTGGGTGGCAACGTCAACAATGGCGGTCTTCCGCTAGTGACGACGGCCGCTGGAATCTCCAACATCGTCTACGGTCAAGACTTGGTCACCAAGTTGTTGACGATCGGTGAAGGGACCGGTACCCCCGGTAACCTGACCGTCGATCCGCTTCGCAATGCCGCTTGGGCCAACAGCACCCTGTTGCTGTCGGGTACCTTCGGCGCCACCCGCCCGGCCTTCGCCGCCTCGGGTGCTAATTCGACTGACGGCAACGTCTACGATGCCGGTGGGGTAGCCATCGACGCCACCGTGTCGACCGTTGTTCGCGGTGATTCGCTGAAGACGTTGGCCCTCGAGCCGAATGGCGGCGGTCTCCTCTTCGGTGACCTCAACCGCAATGGTACGGTTGGTTTCACGACTGATATCAATCCGGCTTTGGGCCAGATCGGCCAGGGTTCGGGTAAGACTTGGGATCAGGGCGATTTCAACGGCAACGGTTCGGTTGGTTTCACCACTGACATTAACCCGGCCTTGGCCAACATCGGCGTCCCGGCTCCGCCAGCTCCGATTTCGGCTGTTCCTGAACCGGCCGCCGTGGGTATGATCATGGTAGGGATGGGGGCTGTCGCTGCCCTCCGTCGCCGGAAGTAGTAGAAGTAACCACCGTCTAGGGTTCGCAATACTACTGGAGGAATCTGCTAGTGATTTAATTTGATGGTGGCTTTCCTTCTGGAGCGCCGCCTCAGAAATGGACAGATTAGAGTTCCCTAGTGTTAGTCGGTGTTTACATTGCATTAGAAATTTCTTCTGGAGATTAATATACCATGCGTAAGATTTTTGCTTTGCTCGCAGTCGCCTTCGTCGCAGCTGCTGCTAACGTCGCTTCTGCTGCTCCGGTGGCTTGGTACAACCCTGTCAGTGGCGGCATCTACTTTCAGAATGATCATACCGGCGCCTTGGCCAACGCCTCGGTAATTTCGACCGCTGGCAACTTCAAGGCTGCTTCTGATCTGCTGGGCATCGGCTCGTCCGTCAAGGACGATTCGGAGCTTCCGTTCGCCTTCACCTACCTCGGTTTGCCGCAAGGCCAATCGTTCGCCGGTGCGATCGTGAAGCCGGGTTCGCCCGTTGCCGACCTGAAGTTCGAATACCGTCTGAACTCGCTGCTCGAGCCGCTTGTTCAAGGCGTTGTGGTCGAGATTCCGGAACCCGCCACCCTCGCGATGGCTGGTCTTGGTCTCGTCGGCATTGTCGCCGCCGCTCGCCGCAAGGCCTAGTTGACAGTTCGTTAGCGACTTTCACGAGCGGCTCCCCCGGCCAATCGTGTAGGTGATACCGAAGACCCCTTGATTCGCAAGAATCAAGGGGTCTTTTTTTATGCGCTCCCTCGTCCAAGTAGGTAGCCGGGGCGTCCCGCCCCCGGCGTTTTCCGCAATATCTTGCCGCCTGCCAATAAGCCTTGAAACGTTTGACTTCCGTTGCGGATCCGTCAGAAAGCCGTTGCTTAGAATCCGGCGATCGTCGTATTCTGCGGCGAATCTAAAACGGCTAGGATTGGCCTAAAAAGAGTGGACTGCTGTGTCTGGTATTTGCTAGGCTTAAGAGCGTTAGCGGAGGCGGATCGCGATCCGACCTTCCCTGGGAAATAACAAGCAAACTGAGAAGTGAGAAGCTCATGAAGACGATCGTCATGTCGGCAGTGGTCGCCGTGCTGCTGCAGCTTTCAAGCGTTGCTTATGCAGTCCCCACAATTTGCTACAACCAGGCGACAGGCGGGCTATGGCTCTCGAACGACGCCGGCTCCCCACTGAAAGCGATTGCTGTCGTCTCCGCGATGGCCAACTTCAAGCCCGATTTCAACCTCTATGCCCAGCCTCCCGGGGCCGTGTTCGATTCGGGCGACATCCCCGTTGCCATTGCTTACCTCAACTTTCCCACGACCGGCTACTCCGGCATCTTCATCGGCAACGTCCTCAATCCCGGCACGCCCGCGTCAGATCTCTCGGGCTTCTATTATCCGGACTCCCTCGTCCAGCCGCCGCTGCCGCTGGGAATCTGCTTTCCGGAACCATCGTCCTGCGTGATGGCCGCGATGTCGGCGCTCGCCTTCGCTGGAACCGCCCGTCGGGCTCGTCGCCGGTGCGCAGCGAGTTCAGATAGGTTGTCGTCGTAACTCCCTAGGAAGCTGAGCGACACTTGCGTTAGCGCTCGCCCAGCCCTCGCACAGGAAATCCGTTCATGAGCAAGCATTTAACCTTCGTGGTGTTTGTTGCCGCCGCCTTGATCCAATCGGTCGCAGCCGCGGCCTTCGGTTGGTACAACCCTGTTAATGGCAATATTCATATCTCGAACGGCACCGGTGCGCCGTTGGCCCATGTGTCGATCATCAGCGTATCGGGTAAGCTGACCAATGCATCGTTGATGGCTAGCATTCAAGGAGCGACGAAAGACGATTCTGAGTTTCCGTTCGCCTATACGTATCTGAACTTTCCGGTGGGTACTCACGATACCGGCAATACAGTCCAGCCAGGTACGCCAGTAACGGCTCTAAGTATCGAATATCGCACGGCGTCGCTGTTCGGTCCCCTTCTCAAAGGCTATTTCGTTGAACCAGAGCCTTCCTCATGTCTGCTAGCCCTCACGTCGGCTGTGGCGTTCTCTGGAACGATTCGCCGGAGCGCTCCCCGTCAATGATGTTAACCTCGCTTTAGAAATACACCGTTTTTGCCGGAGTTCTCTATTAACCACGCAATGACTTAAAGGACTTCGCTCATCAACAAACCCTTTCAAGTGGCCCTAGTCGTCGCTGCCGCATTCGTTCCTGCCGTTGCCGCCGCGACCCCCTGGGCCTTCTACAACCCCGCCAACGGCAACATTCACATCATGAACGACACCGGCGCGCCGTTGGCCAATGCGTCGATCCTCAGCGCGTCGGGTCGGCTGACCAACGCCTCCTTCATGGCCGATCTTCCGGGAGCAACTAAGGAAGGTTCGGAGTTTCCGTTTGCATACACATACCTCAAGTTTTCAACGGGGCTTCACAATGCCGGCAAAACTGTCCAGCCAGGTGTTCCAACTTCAGACTTGCGGTTCGAATACCGCACGGCGTCATTGTTCGATCCTCTCATTCAAGGCTTCTTCGGTATCCCCGAGCCCTCCTCCTGCACCCTAGCCGCCTTGTCAGCGCTCGCCCTAACGGGCACCGTCCGCCGCTGCGCTCGTCGCCATAAGCGTTAGCGTTGCTTTCGATGTAAACAAATCTTTCCCTGAGTTCTCCATTAGCCATGCAATGACATAAAGGACTCCGCTCATGAACAAATTCCTCAGCATCGCCGCCCTGGCGACCGTCTCCTTGATGCCAACGGCCGCCATGGCCGCTCCGCTGGCTTGGCTCGTTCCCACGCCGAACGGCGGCGCCGTTTATTTCCGGAACGACACCGGCGCTGCCTTGCCCAATGCGTCGCTGATCAGCCAATCTGGTTTGCTAAAAGACGCTTTCTCGCTCCTCGCAATTCCTGGCACGATCAAAGATGACTCTGAATTCCCGTTCGCGTACACCTACCTGAACTTGCCCGTAGGCGATCACTTCACCGGCTACACGGTGAAGCCGGGAACTCCTCTGGTCGATTTGACCTTTCAGTACCGCATCGGTTCGATAACCTCGCCGCTGATCAGCCAATCGTTGGACATCCCGGAGCCCTCCTCGTGCTTGTTGGCTGCGACGGCGACGCTGGCCTTCACCGCAGCTTTTCGACGAGCCCGATCCCAAGGTAATTAAATTCATCAGCCGCCTCTTTAAGCCACAGGAAATCGTCGATGAAAAATTCATTGATCATTGCTGTTCTCGTCGCCGGGGCCTGCGCATCTTCCGCCTCGGCGGTTCCCACCGTTTGGTACAATCCTGCCAACGGCTCGATCCACTTCAACAACGACCACGCCGGCCCGTTAGCCCACATCTCGTTTATCAGCGAATCGGGCTCGCTGCGCGACGCCTCCTGGCTCCTCAGTATCCCAGGCGCCGTCAAAGACAATTCCGAGTTGCCTTTCGCGTTTACTTACTTGGGATTGCCCGTTGGCGTGACCTACGCCGGCAATATCGTGCAACCGGGCACGCCAATCAGCGATCTGCACTATCAATATCGCCTCGATTCATTCCTTGAACCGATCTCCCAGGGAGTGTGGTTTCTCATTCCAGAACCGACTTCTTGCACCCTGGGCGTCATGTCGGCGCTTGCTCTCGTGGGTACCGCCCGCTGCGTCCGACGGGGAGTCGTTTAACGCCATGTCACGAACATTGCCGTGAGGCTTTTCTTTTTCGTGGCAACAATGCGTTTACAAAGCAATTCGACGTAGGAAACCTGCTCATGAACAAGACAGTAATCATCGCTGCCCTAACCATCGCGGCTTGCGGGCTCTCATCAACCGTCCGGGCGGCGCCGGCCGTTTCATACAATCCAGTCAACGGCGGCATCTGGTTCCACAACGACACGGGCGCCCCATTGGCCAATGTGAGCATCCTCTCACTCAGCGGAAATCTGAAGAGTGCCTCGTTTGCGCTCAACATCGCTGGCGCCACGAAGGATGATTCGGAGTTGCCCTTCGCCCTCACCTATCTCGGACTGCCCGTGGGCCAAAGCTTTGCCGGTTATGTCGTGCAACCTAACACGAATTGCTTTTCGATGTCCTTCGAGTACCGAACCGCCTCGTTGATCGGCCCGCCCATTCGAGGAACGATGTGCATGCCGGAACCCTCCTCCTGGGCGATGATTGCCGCGCCTGCCGTCGCTTTTTTAGGTGCTGCCCGCCGCGCCCGCGGTTGGCGACGAGACGTTTAACGCCGTTACGCCAAAGTTGCAGTTGGGGGTATCGTTGGCATCGCAGGCTAGCGTTTTCTCATCACTGTTACATAGGAAACCCGCTCATGAACAAGACAATAATCATCGCTGTCCTAACCATCGCTGCTTGCGGGCTCTCATCAACCGCTTTGTCGGCGCCCACCGTTTCATACAATCCAGCTAACGGCGGCATCTGGTTCCAGAACGACACGGGCGCCCCCTTGGCCAATGCGAGCATCCTCTCCACCAGCGGAAAACTGAAAACGGCCTCCTCGCTCCTTGATATCCCTGGAGCCTACAAGGACGACTCGGAGTTGCCCTTCGCCTTCACCTATCTCGGCCTGCCCGTCGGCCTAAGCTTTGCCGGTTACATCGTGCAACCTGGTAGCCAATGCTCGGATCTTCAATTCGAGTATCGTACTTCCTCCTTGACCGGCCCGCTCATTCAAGGTGGGGGCTTCTGCTTCCCGGAGCCTTCCTCCTGTGCGATGACTGCCGTGTCGGCGGTCGCTTTTTGGGGAACTGCCCGCCGCGGCCGCGGTTGGCGCAGAGTCGTTTAATGCGGTTGCGCCAAAGTTGCAGTTGGACGTCTCGTCGGCATCGCAGGCTAGCTTTTTCCCATTGCGGTGACACAGGAAAACCCGCTCATGAACAAGACAATAATCATCGCTGCCGTAGCCATCGCGGCTTGCGGGCCATCATGTTCCGTCTGGGCGGCGCCTTTCGCTTGGTACAATCACGCCAACGGCGGCATCTGGTTCACCAATGACTCCGGCGCCCCCCTGGCCAATGCGAGCGTCATCTCCCTCAGCGGTAAGTTGAAGACGAGCTCTGATTGGCTCGGCATCGCCGGCGCCAGGAAGGATGACTCGGAGCTGCCCTTCGCCTACACATATCTCAGCCTGCCTGTCGGCCAAACCTTTGCCGGTTATGTAGTGCAACCTGGCACCCATTGCTCGGAGCTGACCTTCGAGTATCGAACGGGGTCGCTGACGGGCCCACTGATTCAAGTGACTAATTTATGCATTTTCCCGGAGCCCTCCTCGGGCCTGCTCGCCGCGACAACAATGTGCGCCTTGTCTGTGGTATCGCGTCGACTTAGCCGCCGGGATGCTCGGCTCCGCCGACCCTCGTTCTAGTTGTGCTGACAATCATCTCCAAAGCAGATTCCTTGCCGCACGGCGGTTCTCGCGCTGGGCTTAGCCGGCAATCAGTGCGATAATGCACTTCAAAGTTAAGAACCGCTGAATTCATGGTGACTTCGTTAGATGAATATTTCGCGTGCCGTCTGCGTTCAATACTGGCAATACCGTCGTTCCAGGCACGCCGGTGAGCGACTTGCGATTCGAATACCGTCTCTATCATGCGGGGATCCATGAAGGTCCGATTACCATCGTCCCAGAGCCCGCGGCGGGACTAGCGTTGTTGCTTGGTGGGGGCATACCCCTTGCCATTGCGGCCGCACGTCATCGGTCTCGCCGAATTGTCGGAATCTGACTCGAATTCGCCTATTTCGGAGAGAGTCGCATGAAATCAATCTTGCAGCTAACAATCGCCGTTGCCTGCTTACAAGCCGCCTGCGTCGCGCACGCGGCGCCTCTCGTCTGGTACTACCCGGAAACTGGTTTTATCCAAATGCGTAACGATACCGGAGCGCCATTGGCTCTTTTTGGGATGGTATCAACCAACAACAACATCAAGATCGATTCCAGCATGTTTAAGGTCATCGATGGCCCAACGTTCGATCCTGGCGACCTCCCTTTTGCCTTTACCTACATTTCATTTCCCGATACTAGCGCGTACCCGGAAGGAAGGATTAACATCGGCAAAGTGATCAATCCTCACACTCCGGTTGGCGACCTCTCGGCGGTCTTCTTCCGGTCGTTCGTCAACCCCGTTCGGGAAGAGGCGGGTATCAACGAACCTGAACCAACAACGGGAGTGCTGGCTGCCATTGCCGCCACAGCCTTCGTCGGCTTCGGTCGACGCTTTCATAGGAAGGTCACCTGACGCACGCAGTAGCGAGCTGATTTCTTCGCAGATCGAAGGTTCTGCGCCCCCCCCGCTATCGAGGGGTGGCCAAAAATCCCTCCTCCCCAATCCCCTACTCTTCGGGGACAATGCACGCTGCGTGGGTCCGTAGCGCTGCGCGACGATTCGGTCCATCAGCCAGAATGCTGCGCGGCCTGAGCCAGGAGTGGCGATCTCCTGCCATCGCCCGCCGGCGACTGATTGCGAATCGCTCGAGCCGAAATCGGGTTTTGTCCGTGCCACTTCGACCATCGCCTCGCGAAAATGCCGGTAAACCAAGACCCTCAGCAGAGTTTTGTCCACTCCGCGAGGACAAATCAAAACCCTCCATTCAAGCCAACAAAAGCGAATAACTCCCGAGAAAAGAGCCCCGGCCGCCAATCGCACTCCTCGCCGCCAGCCAGTTTTGTCCACCCCGCGACGATTTGCATCGGAGCCACTACGGCAAAACCCCGTCGAAACAAATCCATCTAACATCCAGCAACTAGCATCCAGCATCCGCACTATGCTCCCAGACCCCTTCCGACTCTCGATCGCCCTGGTCCCCCTCGCGGCTTACTGCGTGCTGCTGGGGTTGATCAACGCCCGCCGGCGGCCCTTCATCACCACCGGCGGCTGCGACCTGGCGGCCCTCGGCGCCGCGATGTCGGGGCTCGTGTTGGTCGGCCCGATCGAGCTCTTCCGCCCCGAGGCGGCGAGCACCCACTACGGCGGGTTCGTCTGGCTGTTCCTGATCGTCTTCTACTGGCTCTGCGTCTGGCTGGCGGTCCTCATCGCCCGTCCGCGGCTGGTGGTCTACAACGTCCGCGGCGAAGAGCTCCGCCCCGCCCTCGCCGAGGCGGCCCGGCGGCTCGACCCCCACGCCCGCTGGGCCGGCGATAACCTGGCGATGCCGAACCTGGGAGTGTCGCTCCACATCGAATGCTTCGAGATTATGCGGCACTGCTCGCTCATTTCCAGCGGCGGCAAACAGAACATGGCCGGCTGGGATCGACTCTCTGCAGAGCTGCGGACCCAGTTGGCCGGCCTCCGCGTCGCCCCCAACCCCCGCGCCCTCGGCCTGATGCTCGCCGCGTCGCTGCTGCTCACCGCGAGCATCGTCAGCATGCTCGCCGCCCCGCAGCAGGTGGCGCAGGCGATGAAGGAGATGTTGAGTTTTTGAGGAGAGAGGATGCTAGTCGCTCGATGCTGGATGCTTGTAAGGACTTATCTCATCCAGCATCAAGCATCGAGCAACCAGCATCACTTCTCCCCCGTCACCCGAAACACCACCCGGAACGCTTGATACCCGGCTTTCAGTTTGTCGCCGTAGATGGAGGAGAGTTCATGTCGCAGCGCGTCGGCCGTCTCGAATCCGTCCGGCACGGCGTCGGCGTCGGTCAGATCGGCGAGGGCGACCGGCTCGACCCGTTCAATGGCGACGTACCCCGCGCCGGGAATGTAGCTGCGCTGGCCGGGACGCATCATTCGCCACTTCCAGAGGCGGATCGTCTGCGTCTTCTGGCCGCTGCGGATGGCGGGGAGGAATTTTTTCTTGAACAGCAACATGGGGGCTATGGTATCACCTCGGCCGGTCCGGGGCGACAAAATCGGGGCGTCGCTCAAGCCGCCGGAGCCCCTGTGCCGATCGTGACGGAAACGCCGCTGGCGGAGCGAGTTGCAGGCCGCGGCTGGCCAATTCCGCCCCCTTGCGGCGCAGCCCTAGAGACCTATAATCCGGGGATGTTTCTGCTTCAGGGCCGCTCGCCCGTGCGGAACGGCGTCGCTCAAGGCGGCGTCGCTGGAAATAGCGTCGGTAGAGATTCTGCTGCGGGTGTAGCTCAGTTGGTAGAGCACGACGTTGCCAACGTCGTTGTCGTGGGTTCGAATCCCATCACCCGCTCTTCGGTAGCGGTTAGCTGTCAGGTTTCAGCAGTCAGCCCTGTGGAGAAGGCTTTCTCAAAGGGGCCGAAAGCTGGTCGTTGATCGCTAGCCGCTTTAGTTTTTTATCGCCCAGAACGTGCTGCGAGCCGTCTCGCGCCGTGGCGGCGATCACGCCAATTTACGGGTATCAGGCGCATGAGTGCCAAAGAAGTTGAAGATTCGCAAGTCGACGACGTCGCCGTGGCTGACGGGGGCGAAGAGGAAGCGGCCGAACGGCTGAACCTCGATGTCCAGATCGCCAGCCCGAGCGCCTGCGAGCGTCACGTCACCGTGACGGTTTCGCGGGAAGACGTCGATCGCTACCTCGACGAAGCCTACAGCGAGCTGATGGCCTCGGCCTCGGTGCCGGGTTTCCGCATCGGTCGGGCCCCGCGCAAGCTGGTCGAGAACCGCTTCAAGGAAGAAATCGGCGAGAAGATCAAGGGTTCGCTGTTGATGGACAGCTTGAGCCAGATCAGCGAAGAGCAATCGTTCACCGCCATCAGCGAGCCGGAGTTGAATCTCGACGCGATCGAGGTCCCCAACGAAGGGCCGATGGTGTTCGAGTTCGACATCGAGGTTCGCCCCGAGTTCGACCTGCCGAAGTGGAAGGGGCTCACGATTGAGCGCCCCGTCCGTGAATTCAGCGACGCCGACGTCAGCGATCATCTGGAGCAGATGCTCGCCCGTTACGGCCAACTCGCTCCCCACGAAGGCGCCGCCGACTCGGGCGATTTCGTGACCGTCAACCTTCGCACCACGGCCGACGGCAAGCAACTTGCCCTCGAAGAAGAGCGGGTGCTGCGAATCCGGCCGACGCTCAGCTTCCTCGACGGCAAGCTGGAAGGGTTCGATAAGCTGATGTCCGGCGCCAAGGCCGGCGACAAGAAGTCGGGCAAAATCGAGCTGACCCAAGATGCCCCGAACGAAGAGCTCCGCGGCAAGAGCGTCGAAGCCGAGTTCGAAGTCCTCGAAGTGAAGAAGCTCAAGCTGCCGGAACTGACTGAGGAGTTCCTGCAAGAAATGGGCGGCTTCGAATCGGAAGCGGCCCTCCGCGAAGCGATCAAGTCGAACCTGCAGCGGCAGCTTGAATACGAGCAACAGCGCAATTCACGTCAGCAGATCACCGCCGAACTGACGAAGAAGGCCGATTGGGACCTGCCGCCTGGTCTGTTGAAGCGTCAGAGCGTCCGCGAGTTGGAGCGGGCCGTGATGGAACTCCGTCGCGCCGGCTTCGCCGAGTCGGAATTGCGGGCTCGCCAGAACGAGCTCCGTCAGAACAGCGCCGCCACCACCGCGAAGGCCCTGAAGGAACACTTCATCCTCGAGCGGATCGCCGAAGAAGAGAAGATCGACGCTGAAGAGGGCGATTTCGAGAAGGAAATCTTCCTGATGGCCATGCAAAGCGGCGAATCGCCGCGGCGCGTCCGGGCTCAGATCGAAAAGCGCGGCCTGATGGACATCCTGCAGAACCAGATCGTCGAGCGCAAGGTTCTGGAGAAGGTCCAGTCCGAGGCGAAATTCAAGGACAAGCCGTACGAACCGGGCAAGTCGACGGTCGAGGCGATCTCGGTCGCCGCCGGCGGCGACGCCGAGGCCGTGCCTGCCGCGACCGAAGCGGAAGAGCCGAAGAAGGACAAAGCGTAGAATGTACGGTCCCCTCCTTTGATGGGAGGGGTTCGTGGGGAGGGATTCCTACAGCCGATCAGGGTCGATGGTTGGCGGTGCGCGAACCGTCTCCCCTACCTCTGCCGTATTGGTAGAGAAGCTCCTGAGGAAGCTGCAAGTTCAAAGGACGAGATGATGTATACGCCCATCGGTAGTTCCGCCCCCCACCTGGATCCGAAGCTCGCTGCGGCGATGCGCGATTATCAGCGTCAGCGTCAGATGACGCTTGGCGATCTGCTGCTCGAAAACCGCGTCATTTTCCTGCAAGGGGAGATCTACGACGGCAACGCGAATGAAATCGTGATGAAGCTCCTCTACCTGCAGAGCGAGAATCGTCGCAAGGACATTCACTTCTACATCAACTCGCCGGGCGGCAGCGTCAGCGCGACGCTCGCCATGTACGACACGATGCAGATGATCACGCCGAAAGTGGCGACCTACTGCGTCGGTTTGGCTGCAAGTGGCGGGGCCGTGCTGTTGGCCGGCGGCGAGAAGGGAAAGCGGTTCGCCCTGAAGCACGCGAAGATCATGATCCACCAGCCGCACGGCGGAGTCGGCGGGCAGGTCTCTGATATCGAGATTCAGGCGAACGAGATCATTAAGACGCGCCACGCCCTCAACGAAATCCTCGCCAGTCACACCGGCAAGTCGAATGAAGAGATCGGCAAGGCGTGCGATCGCGACTACTACATGACCGCGCTGGAAGCGAAGGCGTTCGGCCTCGTCGACGACATCCTGATTAAGCCCCCTGGCAGCGAAGAAGCCGAAAACGACGATTAAGAAACCTGTCTCATTTTTTGACAGGATTACAGGATTTTTGAGATCAACAGGATTGGAGAAGCAGGGCGTTAGTTAGATCGCGATCAAGGATTTCGCTAATCGCCTTGATCCTGTCGATCCGCGTCATCCTGTTATCCTGTCCATTCTTCAATGTGCTAAACGGATTGCCCCCATGCCGCTCATTCCATACGTCATCGAAAAGTCGGGCCGCGAAGAGCGGGCGATGGACATCTACAGCCGGCTGCTAAAGGACCGCATCGTCCTGCTCGGCTCGGGCGTGAACGACGAAGTGGCCAACAGCCTGGTGGCCCAGCTGCTGTTCCTGCAGTCGGACGATCCGAAGGCTGACATTCACCTGTACATCAACTCGCCGGGCGGCAGCGTCACGGCGGGCATGGCGATCTACGACACGATGCAGTTTGTCACATGCGACGTGGCGACCTACTGCATCGGCCAAGCCGCCTCGATGGGCGCCGTGCTGCTAGCAGCAGGCGCCGCCGGCAAGCGTCACGCCCTTCCGAACGCGCGGATCATGATCCACCAACCTTCCGCGGGCATGGAAGGAACGGCCGAGGACATCATGATTCACGCCACCGAGTACCGGAAAACGAAGGAAAAGCTGAACCGCATCCTGGCCGAACACACCGGTCAGACGATGGATCAGATCGAAAAGCACACCGATCGCGATCATTTCATGTCGTCGGCCGAGGCCCAGGAATACCACATCATCGACAAGGTGATCTCGAAGATGGGCGTGCAGTAAGGGTTACGCTGTCATTCTGAGCGAAGCGAAGAATCTGGAAGCTCGCTTGGGATGTTAGATCCTTCGCTGCGCTCAGGATGACCGCTTTCAGGCCGCGGTAACTCTCGATACGGGTGCTGGCGCCGCGGGCGAGTCCGCTTGACGGCTCCCGCCACTTTTCTTATCTCTCGGCTCGTAATTTCAGAAGCCGGACCTCCTATGCGCGCAGGATGCGCGATTCAGGAACGCCGGTCAACCGCTAGTCTGCTACGAGGCGAGCCACGGATGGCCGAGCCGAATCTGAATAATCTGACGAAGGTCGCTGACGGGCGCCGCGATGCGCATCGCGCAGCGCGGCTGTCGCATGCGATGGGTCTGCTTGCCTGCCTGGCGATCTCCGCACTCGCAGGATGTCGGCACATCGACAACGCCCAGGTCGACGTGTTGGAAAGCGAACTTCGCAAGCAAGAAGATTACATCTACGAGCTGGAAGAGTACTTGATGGAGTACTCGGAGAAGCTCCGGCAAGCTCGCGCCATGCAATGCGAGACGGTGGTCACGCCGAAGTCGAGCTCCAGCGGTTCGAGCATCGCCGAACCGACGCTCGACGTCGATGCGGTGAAGCGGCCGACGCTGCCGATGAACGGGCGAAACAAACTTTTAGCCCCCTCAGCGAAGCCAACGCTGCCGGCTCCGCCAGCGACGACCGAAGCCCCGCCGGCGGGCGCGGAAGCGCTCCCCGCTGCGGAGGAACCAGCGCCGGCGGCGGAAGAGGTTGCCCCCGATGCGATGGAAGCCCCGGCGCTCGAGATTGGGCCGGGCGTTCAGGCGTTGCCGTTCAAGAAGACGTTTGAGTCGGCGGAAGCGCCGCTGCTGATTCCTGATCCGATCGATTACCAGGCTGATGCCGAAGAACTGGTCGCTGAAGCGACCAGTCCGAACGATACCAACAACGGACTGGCCGCTTCAGCGGCCAGTCAAGCGGTGGAGTTAAACGTCGCCGATGAGACTACCGCATCGGCGCCTCTGCTGGCGGCGCCACAGATCAATGCTGAGCGGCTGTCGGCCGATCACCTCCAGATTCGTCGCATCTTCGCCGAACGTCCCGAGGCCGACACGGAAGCAATTTCAAGCCTGCTCATCGTCGTCGAAGCGCTCAACGCCACCGACGAACCGGTCGGCGCCGAGGGCGAGGCCTCGCTGATGATCATGACGCGAGACGATTCTGGTGCGATGCGCCGTATCGAGCGCTGGGATTTTACGCCCGAAGAAACGGCGGCGGCGTGGCAGTCGTCGCAGCTCGGCGACGGGCTTCACTTGGAACTGCCGCTGGCGAAGTCGCAGCTGCCGGCAGGGGAGTTGGAACTCTGGGCGCGGGTCGTTGGCGCAGATGGCCGGAAGCTGCTGACGCAAATTCCGCTGGAGCCGGCGCAATTGGCGTCGATGGCGGATTTCAACGCCGAAGGAGCGCTCGCGGCGGAAGAGGTGGTCACGCCGACCCCGGCGGCGCCGATCGCTGAGCCGACGCTGAGCGACGAGCCAAGCGACAACCAGGTGGCCGTGTCGTCGATCACCAAGACGGCAGCGGAAGAGCCGAAGCCGACATGGCGGCCCTCGTCGGTAAAGTTGAACGAGAATCGCGTCGAAGGCTTCGCGACGACGGCTGGCGGGCCTGTGGCTCGCGTGGCGTCGACAGCGAGCGAGTCAAGCGGCAAGCCGACCTGGAAGCGGAGCGCTGCCGCGGCCGCCGGCGAGACGAAACGCGATTGGGCGCCGTTTCGGTAAGCGGGAACGTTTTTTTAGCCCCCGATTCTTCAAACCGGGGGTTCGCGCCGCGTACCGCCGCGGCACGCGGCGTCGATTGACCCCCGGTTTGAAGAACCGGGGGCTAATTTCACCGCGCATGAAAAAGGCCGCAGAGTTCGTCAACTGACGTGACTCTGCGGCCTTCAGTTTCTTAGCTTCCAAGCCGCGCTCACAGAGCGGGGCAGGGGGCCTTAGTTGAACTTGCCGATCTTGGCGATCAGGTCGGCCGTGCGGCAGCTGTAGCCCCATTCGTTGTCGTACCAGCTGACGACCTTCAGCAGGTTGCCGTCCATCACCTGGGTCCACGGGCCCGCGAAGATCGAGCTGTGGGGATCGCCGATGATGTCGGTCGAGACGATCGGGTCTTCGGTGTAGCAGAGGATGCCCTTGAGGGGACCTTCCGCAGCTTCCTTCATGGCGGCGTTGACTTCCTCGACCGTCACGTCACGCGACATGAGGGCGGTGAGGTCGACGACGCTGCCGGTCGGCACCGGGACGCGGAGCGAGATGCCAGTCAGCTTGCCCTTGAGGGCCGGCAGGACCAGGCCGACGGCCTTGGCGGCGCCGGTCGACGTCGGGATGACGTTCTGGGCGGCGCTGCGGGCGCGGTACGGATCCTTGTGAGGCATGTCCTGCACGCGTTGGTCGTTCGTGTAGGCGTGGACCGTGGTCATCAGGCCCTTGACGATGCCGAACTTCTCTTGCAACACCTTGGCCACGGGGGCCAGGCAGTTGGTGGTGCAGCTGGCGTTCGAGATGCACTTCAGCTCGGGCTTCAGTTGGTCGTCGTTAACGCCGAGGACGCAGGTCAGGTCGGCGCCGTCGTCGGCGGGGGCGCTGAGGACGACGCGCTTGGCGCCAGCGGCCAAGTGGCTGTCGTAACCCGGGGCGCCATCCTTCGCACGCTTCGTGAAGAAGCCGGTCGATTCAACGACCACGTCAACGTTCAGGTCCTTCCACGGCAACTTGGCCGGGTCCTTCTCGGCGAGGGCCTTGATCTTCTTGCCGTCGACGATCAGGTTCTGCTCGTCGTACTCGACCTTGCCCTCGAAGCGACGGTGCGTACTGTCGTACTTCAGCAGCGTGGCCAGCATCTTGTTGTCGGTCAGGTCGTTGATGGCGACGACCTCGAACTCGCTCGGGCGAGCATGGAGGTTGCGGAACGTCAGGCGCCCGATGCGACCGAAACCGTTGATTGCGACGCGAATGGCCACGTGAGTTTCTCCTTCGAAGGCAAGTCGATTGACTGAATATGGCGGGACCTGGCGGCGCCAGGCTTGATTCGGATTGAGACTCTTTCTGCCGCTGCCTGCTCAGCGATCGTCGCTGTCGGGTGGGCAAACGGGCGATTATACTGCTGCCGAAACATGCGAACAACCGGGCGGTTTAGCGGCCGAATGGCCCCCGGTCACTGACCGGGGCTAAATGGAGCCATTCGAATGACCCGTCCCGATCGTCCTACCTGGCAGCTTCCTCCCGGCGTTTCCCGCGGGTTGTGGGACTACGTCCACACGCCTCACATCGCCGACGATTACGACGACTACTTTGCGTTTAACAGCCTGTTTGAGACAGATGGGGCCATCCTCAGACGGCAGTTCGATCGGCCGGGATTGGTGGCTGATCTCGGTTGCGGTACCGGACGGGCCTTAGTGCCGCTGGTGAAGGAGGGACATCGCGGGCTGGCGATCGACCTTTCCGACCACATGCTGCGGATCGTTCAAGGGAAGGCCGACGACGAGGATCTGCCGATCGACTGCGTGCGAGCTAACCTGGTGGAGATGGACGCGATCGCCGACGGGGCCGTCGATTACGCGATGTGCATGTTCAGCACGCTGGGGATGATCCGCGGGCGAGCGAATCGCCGGAAGGTCCTACATCATGCGCGGCGGATTCTAAAACCGGGTGGGCGGTTCGTGCTGCACGTTCACAACTACTGGTTCAACCTTCGGGATCCCGAAGGGCCGTGGTGGGTCATCGGCAACGTGGCGACGGCGCCGTTCCGCCGCGACATCGAGGTTGGCGACCGCTGGTTTCCGTATCGCGGCCTGCCGAGCATGTTCCTGCACGTCTTCCGTTGGCGGGAACTGGCGGCGGACTTGCGCTCGGTGGGGTTCAAAATCACCGAGCGCGTCGCCCTCGACGCCGCGCGCCGGAAGCCGCTCGATCGCCCGTGGCTGTTGCCGATGCTAAGGACTAACGGGTGGATCGTGACTTCGGAAGCGTAGCGCATTCCAGCCCCGGGCTCCGCCCGGGGGTCGGCCACCACACCGACTGGCGCGGTCCTGCGTTGGGCTACCCCCTGGCGGAGCCAGGGGCTGACAGTGGCGACTCGTTCTGAGGCTTTGATCGCTTTCCCAACCGCGGCAAGTAGCGCGGGACGCTTTGGCAGTAGGCCACGTAATGATGCCCGAAGTGAGCGATCAGATCGCGTTCTTCCACCAAAGCCGCGGCCATCATGTAGCCGGTGAGGCCGACGGCGAACAGCAAGTGCCCCGCCGTCATCGTCGGCGTCGCCCAGAATGCGAGCGCCCAACCGACGTAGAGCGGGTGACGGATGTGACCATAGAGCAACGGCGTACGGAAGGGGAGCGACTCGTACTCGCGTCCTTGGAAGTAGAGCCACACCTGCCGCAGCCCGAACAGATCGAAGTGGTTGATCATCAGCGTCACCAGCGGAACCATCAGCCACCCAACGGCGAATAGGGCCCACAGTGCGCCGCGGCCGATGGGATTCTGCACGTCCCAAATGACGGCGTCGATCGGTCGCCATTGCCACACCAGCAGGGCGGTGACGATGACGGAGGCGAGGACGTACGTGCTGCGTTCGATCGGCTGCGGGACGATGCGGGTCCAGCGCCGCTTAAACGCTGGCCGGGCCATCACCGAATGTTGAATTCCAAACGCAGCGATCAGGGCCAGATTGATTACCACGGCCGACTGCCAGGATCCAACGACTGGCGCGTCGATCGACCATGGCGTCAGCACGTTGGCGGTGAACGCGCAGAAGTACGCGTAGATGCCCAGGAACAGCAGGTAGCAGATCACGCCGTAGGCGAAGAACAGTGAGCGTTTCATGATTTGTTTCCACTTGTGGGGGGCGGTCGGCAGCGTTCGCTGGCGCCGCGGCCCCCTGATAAAGCTGATTGATCGGTTGCGGACTGCCAATTAGAGCGGTGAACGTTGCCGTCGGCAGGTTAACTTGTGGTACACTCGCCGGTGGACTTACCGTCAACCGCTCGTTTTTCGCCGAGATTCTGGCTGATCGAAGCTCGAACGCCGCACGAATTCCGATGCCTTCTTCCACTCGACACCGCCTAATTGAAGCCGCCGGCCGGCGTTTCTATCGCGACGGCTTTCGTAACGTCGGCATCGACCAAGTGCTGGCCGACGTCGGCATCAGCAAGACGGCGTTCTACAAGCACTTCGAGAGCAAAGACGACTTGATGCTCGCCTCGCTCGAAGTAAGGAACGTCTGGCTGCAGGAGACGTTCCGCGACATGATTCGCAGTCACGGCGGGCCCGATCCGGCGGCGCAGCTGCGCGGGTTGTTCGACGTCGTCGAGCGAGTGATCAATTCGGACGAATTCCAGGGGTGCATTTTCGTCAACGTGGCGATGGAGTTTCCGCTGGCGCACGAGCCGGCGCACCTCGCGGCGGCGGAGCACAAGCGGGCGATCGAGGCGATCGTCCGCGAACTCGCCGCCGAGGCGAACGTCGACGACCCCGCCGCGATGGCTCAGGAGCTGTGCCTGATCATCGAAGGGGCGTACGTCACCCGGCAGGTCACTAACGATCCGCAGACGATCGCCATCGCGCGGCGCGTCGCCGAGTCGGTGATCGACAAGCGTTTGCCGACGACAGCGCCGAGAGGCGTCGCTTAGAAAAGAAAGCGTGCTGTTGCGGGTTGTGTTACCAAGGCTGGGAAGAGCCTACGGAATCACGCAGTCAGCTTCGATTTCGATGACGGCGTCGCCGTCGATCAGCCGCGTAACTTCGACGATCGTAGTCGCCGGGCGGATATCGGCGAAGACCGAGCCATGGACGCGGGCGACTTCTTCCCATTTGCTGACGTCGGTGACGTACATCCGCGTGCGGATGACGTGCTCTATCTTTCCGCCGAGGGCTTCGATCGCGGCTTGGATGATTGCCAGCGAGCGGGCGGTTTGTTCGCCGAAGCTCTTGGCGTAGGTGCCGTCGGCGTTCACCCCGACGCAGCCGGTGACGGCGATCAGGTTCCCCGAGCGGACAGCCCGGCTGTAGCCCATGATCGGTTCCCACTTCGAACCGCTGGAAGCGCACTGGCGTCCGGCCCGTTCTGCAACGGTGATCTTGATGTCGGACATGATGGGGCCTCCCGGGCGGCTGACGGTGAAATGCGAAGTGGAGCGACGATGACGCGACGGACACGAAGAATACATTCCGCCGGCCGGTTTATCTAGAAGCTGAACTAGCCAGTGTTACTTGGCGATAACGTCCAAAGTTCCCCGTCGGGAAAGAGAGCCCGCGAATGACGCAAATTAACGCTAATAATGAAATGCGAGAACTCGATTCGCGAAGATTCGCGTCATTCGCGGGCTTCTCCCTGTATTTCCTTGGCGAACCTTGGCGTCCTTGGCGGTTAAATTCCTGAATTCGGTGAGCCGGTCGGCTCCTGCGGCGTTGCTCGTTGACGACTGGCGTGAGGGTCGATTAGCCTGCATTAATGGCCAAAAAACCGTCCAGCCCCGAGCCCTCACGCCGCTCCCAGCGGATGACCGTGCCGAAGTTCACGGCCCTTAAAGGGACGGGCCAGAAGATCTCGATGGTCACCGCCTACGACTACCCGTTCGCTCGGCTGGTCGACGAGGCGGGGGTCGAGGGGGTGCTCGTCGGCGACAGCATGTCGATGGTGGTGCAGGGGCATGAGAACACGCTGCCCGTGACCCTCGACGAGATGATCTACCACGCCGAGATGGTCGGCCGCGCGGTGAATCACGCGCTGGTGGTAGTCGACATGCCATTCCCGAGCTACCACCTCGGCAAGTTTAAGGCGATCGAAAATGCCGGCCGCATTCTCAAAGAGACCCGCTGCCAGGCGGTGAAGCTAGAGGGGGGCGTAGAGCAGGCCGAAACAATCGCGGCGCTCGTCTCCGCCGGCATCCCAGTGATGGCCCATTGCGGGTTGCGGCCGCAGAACGTCCACCAGCTTGGCGGCTATCGCGTCCAGCGCGACGAGCAGGCCCTTATCAGCGACGCCTGCGCAGCGGCCGAGGCGGGGGCGTTCGCGATGGTGCTCGAGTGCATCCCGCGCGGCATCGCGGCGAAGATCACCGGCATGCTCTCGATCCCGACGATCGGCATCGGCGCCGGCGCCGACTGCGACGGCCAAGTGCTTGTGCTGCACGACGTCCTCGGCATGGCGACCGACTACGCCCCGCGGTTCGTGAAGGCGTACGCCAACCTCAACAAGACGGTGGTCGATGCAGTGCGCGGGTTTCGCGATGAGGTGCGCGGCGGGGAGTTTCCCGCGGCGGAGCATACGTTTGAGTGAGCGGCGTGCGGTCGAACTGTTCGACAGCTCACTTGATGTGCAACTGACAAGCCCCCGTCGCACACTGGCTCCCGCTCAGCCGATAGCGGTTCCGCGCAACCCACCGGTACAGTGGCCGCCACAGCAGCATGCTGCCGGGGAAGTACAGCACTGGCGCCGCCCACCAGAGTCGTCGCAGTCGCCGGGTGAGATACCGAATCGCCGCCGGACCCCAGTGGCGGTTGCCGTGGCGGTCGACGATCACCATCTCCTGCATCATCCGGTCGTGCGGCAAGTCGGGAAATCGTTCCTTCACTTCAGGATCATGCAGCGACAGGTAGGCCAGCTTCCCCCGGCAATCCCACCACGGCAGCTTGTTGATCTGAGCCGTGCAGATCCCGCAGTCGCCGTCGTAAATCACGACGTCGGCGCTGGGCCGGTCGGCAGGGCGGGGCAGGGGGGCGGCGGTGGAACTAGCAGTCATCGTGCAGCGTCCAAGCTAATGACGAACGGAAAGTTAACCAAGCAAATTCTCAACGGCGGTGACTCTACAAGCTAGCCGGATCGCCACGCGATCCGGGAGCCCTACCCGGAGGGCGTGGCCCTCCGGCTAGCCTGAAGCCTCACCGACCAGATTTAGGCCCGTACGGCGAATGTCTTCGTAGCTCGCCGCCTCCTAAACCGCCAAACCGTTCCTCCGTTAACAGTTTACCCCTCAAAACGCCCCGCGGACGCCCTTTCAGCGTGACCCCGCTGGCTAATGCCGATAGAATAGTCGTCGACTTGGCGTCCGCCTCAGTTTCCACTTTCGCAGCAGGAAAGTCGTGCCATGGACCAAATCCGCAAGCAAGTCGCCCGGGCTCGCCGTCGGCTCTGGATGGAATTGTTCCTCAATCGGCTGATCAACTGCTGGTTTGTGGCACTGATTATTGCTGCCATCGCGATCGCCCTGCCGAAGTTCGTCGCCATCGCCGATCTGCCGGCAAACTGGACAGTCGGCTGGCTCGGCGGATCGATGGTCGCCGGTTTAGCCGTCGCCCTCGTGTGGACTTGGCTCCGCGGCCGCAGCGAAATCGAAGCGGCGATGGAAATTGACCGCCGCTTTGAACTGAAAGAGCGCGTCGCCAGCAGCCTGTCGCTGCCGCCCGAAGCAGCCGAGACCCCGGCTGGCCGCGCCCTCCTCGCCGACGCCGTTCGTGCTATCAGCCGTTTGGAAATCGATCAACGCTTCCGCATCAACGTCGGCCGCGCCGCGTTGCTGCCGCTCGTTCCCGCGCTGCTCGCCGGCGCCCTTGTGCTGCTCATCGATAACAAGCAAGCGCAAAGCAGCGTCGACCCCGCGACGACCAATCTCACGCCGAAGGCGCTGGAGAACTCGACCGACGCGCTGCGGAAGAAGCTCGTCGAGCGCCGCAAGGAAGCCGCGAAGAAGGGTCTCAAAGAAGCGGAGGAACTACTGCTGCAGGTCGACAAAGACGTTGAGAAGCTGGCGGTCAAAAAGGACGTCGATCGCAAGCAAGCGATGGTCAAGATGAACGACCTCGCGAAGCAACTCGCCGAGCGTCGCGAAAAGCTGGGCGGCGACAACGAGCTGAAGAAGCAGCTCGCTGGCATGAAGGACTTCAGCAAAGGCCCGGCCGAGAAGATGGTCGAGGCGATGAAAGAGGGCAATTGGGATAAGGCCCAGCAAGAACTCAACAAGCTGAAAGAACAGCTCAAGGCTGGCAAGCTCGACGGCGCCGGCAAGAAGGAACTGCAGAAACAGCTGTCGCAGTTGCAGAAAAAGCTCGAACAAGCTGCGGCCGAAAAGCAGCAGGCGATGGACGAGATCAAGAAGCAAATCGCCGAGCAAAAGAAGAAGGGCAACCTCGCCGAAGCGGGCCAACTGCAGCAGAAGCTCGACCAGATGCAGAAGTCGCAGCAACAGTCGAAGCAGATGCAGCAAATGGCCCAGAAGCTCGGCGAGGCTCAGCAGGCGATGCAGAAGGGGGACCAGAAGGCGGCCGCCCAAGCGATGGAGCAGATGGCCCAGCAGATGGAACAGATGCAAAAAGAGATGGGCGAGGGCGAGATGCTCGACATGGCCATGGAGCAACTCGAAATGGCCAAGACGTCGATGAGCTGTTCCGAATGCATGGGCGAAGGGTGCAAAGCATGCCAAGGAAAGATGGGCAATCGCTTTGGCCAGAAGCCGGGGACTGGCAAGGGCGACGGCATGGGGGCTGGTCGCGGCCAGGGCCAACGGCCTGATGAGAAAAATGACGTCGCCTTCCGCGACTCGCAGGTGAAGCAGAATCCAGGCAAGGGCGCCGCCGTCATCACCGGCGAAGCCGACGGCCCGAACATTCGCGGCGACGTCCGCGAGGCTATTCAGGAAGAGATGGCGGCCCAGTCGAGCGAACCGGCCGATCCGCTCGTCATCGAGCAGCTCCCCAAGACTCAGCGTGAGAATGCTGAGGATTACTTCAACCGTCTCCGCGACGGGGAGTAACGGGCTACCTTCCCGGCCGGAACGTTGCTTTTTGGCATCATCCTGGTCGCCGCTGCGCGATCGCCGGCCAAGCTGGCATCGTAACGTCGTCCTTCCTTGGCCGCTGTAGAGACTGTGCCCCGTTCTGCCCGCACAAGCTTATCCACGACGCAGGTACGCGATTTGCACGACTAGGCGGGTTGGATAATTGGCGCAAGGCGTGCCTAGCCGTTAGCATGAGACCGGCGCAGGAAGGCGTCGAGTTCATGCACATCTGGGACGTGGGAGCGCATCGGTGATTTTGAGCCTGAGGAGAGTTGCATCGCTTGTTGCCTTGTCAATCGTCGCCTGTGGCGGCGGATTGGCTGCGCATTCCCAGGAACCGGCACCTGCCGCCGGCGAGGCCGCGCCGGCAGTTGATCCCGCGCCAGTGATCGAGGCTCTCGATTCACTCGACGCCTGGGTCGGCTCTGGCCCCAACGGCAATCGCTGGCGGAACTTCATCAAGTCCGATCAGTTGCGGGCCGAACTGGCCAAAGGCGTCGAAGTCGATCCGGCCCAACTCGCTGAATCGCTGCAAACCCTCTCTGGCCAAGCCAATGGTTTGCAACTCGCGCCGTTTCAGAAGCTACGGTCCGCGCTCGCCGACTATTTGAAGTCGGTCCACGCGCAATTCAACGGCGACTTCGCAAAGCTCGCCTGGGCCGCGCGTGGCGACCATCAGCCATTGACGCCGGAAGAGTTCGCCCTGCTCCGCGCGACAATGCGCGACAAGGCTCGTGCCCTGGAACGCGCGATGGGCGCCGATACGGCGCTCGCCCGCAGCTGGAAAAAGTTCTTGTTGTGGGAGGAACTGACGCCCCACTTCGCCGACAATTTTGAGGTGACGCGGGCGTCGCTCAACAATCTTGACGATGTTCTCCTCCGCTTCCGGGCGAATCAGCCCGGGCTCGAGTTGCCCGTCTTCACCGACGCGGCGCGGGCGATCGCCAAATACCGCGCTCTCGCCCCGTGGGCGGCTGCTTCGAAGTCGCGAGATCTTCGCGCCGACTACGAGCGACTGCTGGACAGCCTGGGCAAAGAACTGCAGCGGCATCTGGAACGCCCGACGACCGAAACCGCGTGGCAGGTCGGCCGGATTCTCGGCGTGATTGACGCGCTAGGGCACTCGGCAGACTTTGTGGCGACGGTTCGCGATCGCTTCGCCCAAAAGAACATTTCCGCCGTCGTCTCGGCAAACTTCGTCGAGCGGATGCCAAATCGCAATATCGACCAAGTCCGCCCCGTTCGCGACTGCATCTTGGGGACGAGCATTTTCGGCTCGGCCCACACGATGGGAAACGTCCGCTACGAACTGCAGCCCTCGGACGACACCGTCCAACTGATGGTCTATCTCGACGGGCAGGCCCACTCGCGCACCAACGGCTACAACGGCCCGGTGCGGATTAATAGTCGAGGCAACACTGTCTACACCGCCAGCAAGCGAATCACCGTTAGCGACGAGGCGTTCGAAGCCGATCCCGCCGTAGCGCACGTCGAGACTCACACGAACATCAAATCGATTCAGAAAACTGGCGGCCAATTCGGCGCCAAATTGATTGAAAAAGTCGCGTGGAAACGGGCGTCCGAGTCGAAGCGACAGGCCGAGAAGATTTCGGCCGAGCACACGCGGCAGAACGTCATTGACGAGTTCAACGAGCGGGTCGCCAAAGATCTCGGCGATGCGCGGCTCCGTTACCAGACGAAGATTCGCGACCCGCTCATTCGCCGGGCCGTGACGCCCGAGTACCTGAAGATGAGCTCGTCGCCCGACGGGGTCGCCATCGAATCGACGTTCGCAGGGAGGAATCAGCTTGGCGCCGACAATGCGGCGCCGGAACTCAAGCCGGGGCTCGACCTGGCGCTGCAAATCCACGAATCGGCGGTGAACAATTACCTACCGCTAGCGCTCGCCTCGGCCCGCATCAGCCAGCAGACGGCGGATGTGCCGCCGAATCTCGAAGGGGACGTCCCCAACTGGATCAAGCTGCTGTCGGCGAAGAATCCGCAGTTGGCCGCGGCCGCCGCGACTGGCGCCGCGATCATCGACGAGGCGTCGAAAGCCGCCGATCAGATCGTTGAAGGGCAAGCCGACGAACGCGGTCCGGATGCTCCCCCTGTCCTGCCGCCATTTAAGCCTTATTCCATCACGCTTAATCCCGAGGCCCCGGTCGGAGTCCGCTTCGACGACGGGAAGGTGGTCATCCGCATTCGCGCGTCGAAGCTCGCGAGCGACGACATGGAGTACGCCAACTGGGATTTCATCATTACCTACGCCATCACTCAAAAGGGCGATCAGGTGGTGCTGCAGCGAGTCGGCGAGATCGAGGTCTTCCCGACTGGTTTTGATCCCGCCTGGGATAAGCAGCTAACGGCCCAGCAGTCGGGCTTCCGCAGCACGTTGGCGAAAAACATGAACGCCCGCGCCAACGCCGGCGAGAGCTTTCCGCGCGAGATTCCGATCGAACCGATCGCGATTACCAACGTCGGCACGCTGCTGCTCGACCAACTAGAAGTACAAGATGGTTGGCTCACCATCGGCTGGATCTTACCGCCGCCCGCGCCGTGACCTGCCTTAGCCCCCGGTCAGTGACCGGGGGCTAAACGTTGCACGCCGATTGTTGACTGGCGTTGGCAAACAACGGACGCCATGATATCGGCAGGAGAATTCAGTTCGTCATGACCGACCCGCTGCCATCAATCGTCGACGTTGAATTCGAGTGCGTGCCATTGCGCACCATCGGCCGGCTCGATATCCCGCTCGACGCCTCCGACGCCCAGCGTCGTCGCGCCGCTCACATGCAGTCGGCGATCAATTCCTACGGCGTCGAGCGGACCTACTTCCTGCAAAACGCTCGCTGCGTCTTCCGTTTCGCCAATAGCGACGTCGAAGGGGTTTGCCGGTTTGAATTTGAGGGCGTGGCGCGCACCGACGCCGGCGATCGGAAGTGTGAAGAGGTAATCCTTGAGGTCGCCCTCGTTAGCGAGACATGCGGAGGCGTTCCCGTTGCCGTCGAGGCGTGGCTCGTTGAACGCGTTCGCCAGGCGGTCGCTATTGAGTTCGATCGCTTTATCGCTGCGGGGCAGCTAGCCGCTCAAGCAGGCCAACTGGAAGCACCATCGCTCACTGCGGGGGATCTGGGCGGGCTCGGCGGTATGGACGTTTAGCGCAGTCCGCATGTTGCATAAAACGATCCGCCATGCTTGAACGCCCATTTAGCCCCGCCGCTCGCGGCGGGAAGCGGGCTACCGCCCGCTGCTAAATGGCCGCAGCGTCGTGGCCGTCGCATACGCGCTTCGTACGCAGGCGATCGCGGCCGCGCTAGCATTGCTGCCGCAACAATTCTGCAAAATGTCAAAGTTTGCCGATTGCGCAGACGATACTGAATGTGCTGAGTATTCCGTCAGCCTGCGCGCGTGCTCCATTAGTCGCGCCGCGGTGCTAGCGGATCAACAACGTCGCGGCCGGAAACGGCGCCGACGCCGCACTGGGGGGTGCGAAATGGCAGTCAGAAAGATCGCGCATGATGAATCGGCAACTACAGACGGCAACCTCGCTGCTGCTGTGCGGGCTTACGCTCTGCAGCGGTTGCACGCCGATTCAGCCGTTCTACTTCAAGGAAGACGGCGACCTTTCTCACTACATGGACGTCGCGACGAACATTGAGTACCCCGACGTCAACGCGCAGCCCATCGCCGACGTCGCCAACGCCCAGGAGCCGCTGACCCTCGCCAACGCTCAAGACTTCAAGATGTGGGACCTCTCGCTCGAAGAGGTCGTCCGGCTCACGCTCGAAAATAGCACCGTCGTTCGCAACCTCGGCGGGCGGATCAACGACGGCGGCCAGAACATTTCGACGACCGCCCCCGAAGCGCTCACCGCCGGCGGCGGCAACGCGATCACCACCTACGACGCCGCGTTGACTGAAAGCGGCTACGGCGGCAACACCGGCAGCCAGTTCAGCGGCCGGGGCGTCGAAGCGGCCCTCTCGGAGTTCGACGCGCAGCTCGATTCCAGCCTCGTCTGGCAGAAGAACGACCGGCCGCAGAACTTCGGCCTCGCGGCGGCGCCCGACTTCTTCAACCCGCTGTTCCGGCAAGACACCGGCCGCTTCACCACCGGCCTGACGAAGACCGCCGCCAACGGCAGCACGTTCGAAGCCCGCACGAACACCAACTACGACCAGAATAACAACGGCAGCCGCACCCAGCCGAGCGACTGGTTCGCCAACGTCGAAGCCGCGGTCACCCAGCCGTTGTTGCAAGGCGCCGGCACCGAATACAACCGCATCGCCGGCCCGCGCAGCTTTTCCGAGTCGGCGGGTAACTTTTCCGACCAGATCGACGGCGTGCTGATCGCCAAGATGCGGACCGACGTGACGCTGACTGATTTCGAAGCCGGCGTTCGCGACCAGATGCGCGATGTGGAAAACGCTTACTGGGAACTCTACTTCTGCTATCGCGATCTCGAAGCGCGCCGCGTCGGCGAGGCGAGCGCGCTGGAAACGTGGCGGAAGGTCAAAGCGAAGTTCATCATCGGCGGCGAAGGGGGCGAGGCGAACACGGAGGCCCAATCACGCTCGCAATACTTCAACTTCCGAGCGCAAGTCGAAGTCGCGCAGTCAAACCTTTTCGCGGTCGAAAACCGTCTGCGTTTCCTGATGGGGTTGGGACTGGACAAGCGACTGATTCGTCCTTCCGACGAGCCGACGGTCGCGCCGGTGAAGTTCGATTGGGCTACGATCCACACCGAATCGCTGGCGCGCCGGGAAGAGCTGCGCCGCCAGAGGTGGACGATCAAGCGTCGTGAACTCGAACTGATCGCCGCCAAAAACCAGCTGCTGCCGCGGCTCGACATGGTCGCCCGTTACCGTTGGCTCGGCGCCGGCGACGATTTGATCGACGTGCCGCGCAACGGGATTCCGCCGTTCCTCGACGGTTCGACCGCCTGGGAGTCGCTCACCAGCGGCGACTTTCAGGAGTGGGAAGCGGGTCTACAGTTTTCGATGCCGCTCGGTTTCCGGCTCGGCATGACGACGGTGCGCCACTCGCAACTGTTGCTCGCCCGCGAACGGGCCGTGCTGCAGGACATGGAACTCTCGGTGTCCCATCAGTTGGGCCAATCGATCCGCGATCTCGACCTGACCTTCGGAACCACCCAAACAAACTTCAACCAACGCGCCGCCGCGGAAGACGATGTGAAGGCAGTCGCGGCGGTTTATGATTCCGGCCGGGTGACGCTCGATCTATTGCTCCAAGCCCAACAACGCCGGGCTCAAGCCGAGTCGGCATACTACCGATCGCTTGTCGATTACAACCGGGCGGTCATGCTGGTTCACTATCGCAAGGGTTCGCTGCTGGAATACAACGGCATCTTCCTGCAGGAAGGCCCCTGGCCGGGCAAGGCGTACTTCGACGCCACTCGCCGGGCCCGTCGTCGCGATGCGGCGATCAATATGGACTACGGATTTACGCGTCCGAACGTCATGAGCCGCGGGGTGTACAACCAGGCCCCCGGCACCGCGAAGGGAGCCCCCTACGAAGGACCGGTCCCGACGATCGCTCCCGAGCCAATTGCCCCGCCAGCCGCAGCGCCGCAGGCTTCGGTAACTGATTCCGGGGAGTTTATTCCAACCAGCAACATATCGGGAGTTGGCTATCTGGAAGAATTGCCCGCAGTCGGTACGATGGAGCAGTCGGCGACGCCCGCTCTTCCGTCGACGGCTCCGGCGGCAGGAGTCGTCGCCCCGGGCGCGTCGGAAGTCGTCCCCGCGAATCCTTTTCCTCGTTCAAGCGCCGTTCCTAGTCCTGTAGCTGCGGCTGGTTCGCCTGCCGTCGGCTCCGTCCCGAATCCGTTTGGTGCGTCTCAACCGCTCCCCGCCGTCTCGGCGACGAGCGCTGAGAGCGAGTCCGCCGCCTATGAACCTCAAGCGAATTACGCGCCTGCTGAAACTGCTGCAAACGCTGCAGGCTGGGCAGGGGGACAACGCTGACGGTTTGGCCAAGGCCTGCGGCATGAGCCGTCGGACGGCGTTTCGCGATCTGGAAACGCTTCGCGAAGCGGGGGTTCCGCTCCATTTCGATAAAGCGAGCTCGCGATATTCGATTGCCAGCGACTACTTCCTCCGACCGACGAATTTCACTTCCGCCGAAGCGCTAGCGATCGTAGCGTTGACGAATGAACTGGGTGGGGGCAGCGACCTTCCCTTCTTCGGCGCGGCGCGCTCAGAAGCGCTGAAAATCCAAGTCGCCCTCGCCGCTTCGATGCGGCGCGACGTCCAATCGCTCGCCCGCTGCATCAATATCAGACTCAATCCGCTCGATCGGTTGGAAGGGGCCGAGGCGGTCTACAGTCAGTTGATCGAATCGCTGGCCCAACAGCGCATCGTCAGGATCAAATATCGCAGCCTGACCGAGTGGGAAGAAATCGAAACGAAGCTCCGCCCTTATCAACTGCTATTCAATCGCCACACTTGGTACGTCATCGGCCGCAGCTCGCTCCATGGCGGACCGCGAACGTTCAACATCGGCCGCATCGCCAGTATTGAACTGCTCCAACAAAAGTACGCTCGGCCGCGTGGATTCAGCGTCGAACGCTATCTCGGCAACGCATGGAACATCATGCCCAGCCCCGGCCCCGACGAAAGCGTCGTCATCCGCTTCACGTCGCTGGTGGCGAACAACGTCGCCGAGGTGACTTGGCATAAGACTCAGCGCCTGGAGTGGCTCGACGACGGCTCGCTCGACTTCCATGTGCGCGTCTCGGGATTGAGCGAAATCGTGTGGTGGATTCTCGGCTACGGCGACCAGGCCGAGGCGATTCGCCCGGCAAAACTGCGCAAACTGGTTGCTCAACGGGCGAGGAATCTGGCCCAGCTTTATGGCGTCGACGGCTCCCGAACTCCTGCCAGCCCTGGGAGTAGCCCCGTCCCTCGGGTAAAACAGCGGGGATAGTTCCCTTCCGACGCCGCGACTAAAACTTGCCCCATGTCAGTTTTCTTTTCTTTTGACGGCATCGACGGCGGTGGCAAGAGCACCCAACTTAAACTCTTTTGCCAGTGGCTTACGGAGCAAGGTCGCGATCCTGTCGTCTGCCGCGACCCCGGCAGCACGGCGGCGGGCGAGCAGATTCGCAACCTCCTCCTGGCCAGCGACGATGCGACTCCCATCGCCCCACGCTGCGAAATGCTGCTTTACATGGCAGCGCGGGCGCAATTGGTCGACGAGATCATTCGGCCCGCCCTTGAGGCCGGCCGAACGGTGGTTTCCGACCGGTATTTGCTGGCTAACGTCGTCTACCAGGGCTACGGCGGCGGCTTGCCGGTGGAAGTGGTGCAGCAGGTTGGAACCGTCGCCATTGATGGCGTCGCGCCGGATTGCACCTTCCTGCTCGATCTCGATCCGGCCGTCGCTCTGGCCCGGATGGGGCGGCAACTCGATCGCATCGAGAATCGGGGAGCAGCCTATCGAGAGCGGCTGCGGGCCGGTTTCCTCGCCGAGGCGGCTGCCTCGAATGGCACGGTTCACGTCGTTGCGGCTGATCGGCAAGTCGAAGCGGTTCAGGACGAAATCCGTTCAATAGCGACTCGGTTGTTTGCGAACCGTTAAACGCGACTGCCCGCGGAACAGCCGGAACTCAGACCGGTTTGCCTGGGGGATTCGGCTCAATGGGCCATTTCAGGGGCTGGGTAGTCCGAATTGACTCAGCACGCGAAAAGCGCTAAAATCTCATGGCACTTAAGCTTACGTTCCAAGTTTCAGGATTTCCTGCCTCGTGCGGCCGCTTCCTTCTGGCGGAGAACGAGGTAGATCGTCGATATGACATCAGTGTAGTGCCCGTGCAAGTTTGTACCGTCGGCCGAAAGCCGGAGATGCACGGAACGCACGCCAAGGCTCGACCTGGCTCGGGTCGCCGGTTGCAGTCCTTGGCGTCATGCCCTCAGGGAATGGGGCTGCGAGAATGTATGCTCGGAGGATTGGTGACGCTTGGGAGGCTCTCGCGCCGGCCAAGCTGAATCTATATCTCGACGTCCTCGGACGCCGCGCAGACGGGTTCCACGAGTTGGAAACCTTGTTGGCGCCAATCCGCCTCTACGACCGGCTGGTGTGGCGCCCCCATCGCAACGACGGTTCCACCGACTTCGCCTTCTCTTACGATCCCGCCTCGGCTGCCGCGTTAGTCGACCTCGCCCCGGCGAATGAACGAAACTTGGTCTGGCGCGCTGTCGATTTACTCGCCACTACCGCCGGCTGCGCACCCCGCGGCTCTTTCGTCCTCACCAAGCGAATTCCTGTTCAAGCGGGGCTCGGCGGCGGCAGCAGCGACGCCGCGGCCGCCCTTGTGTTGGCGAACTCCGCGTGGGAAATCGACTATCCGTTGACCAAGTTGAGCGAAATTGCCGCACAATTGGGCAGCGATGTCCCGTTTTTTCTTGCGGGGCAGACGGCCGTGTGCCGCGGCCGGGGCGAACGAGTCGAGCCAATCCCCGCGATGCCCCGCCTGAACGTCGTCGTCGTCGCTCCGCGTGAAGGGGTCTCAACGGCCGACGCCTTCGGCCAGCTCAATGCGCCAGCCTGGACCGGTAGCGAGTCCGCCTCCCAGCCGGGAGAGTCGCGCCGGCTGGCTCGGCTGCTCGAAAGCCTCCGTCGCGGTTCGGTCGCTGCGGCGACTCAAGGGATGACGAACAGCCTGCAAGTCGTTGCCGCGCAACTTTGCCCCGCCATCGAGCGCCTCGGTACGGCCTTTGCTGCACTGGGTTGCTGTGCCCATCAACTCACTGGGAGCGGCTCCGCTTATTTCGGCGTGATGCGCACCGCCTGCCAAGCTCGTCGAGCCGCCGCCATCCTCGCCGCCTCCAATTTTGGGACCGTCTTCACGACCGCGACGTGCCGCTAAGGATTACCTCGCAAGGAGTACTGCCGTGGAAATCACCGAGGTCCGCATCAAACTCATGGACGAGCCCGGCGAACGTTTAAAGGCGTTCTGCTCGATCACGTTTGATAATTGCTTCGTCGTTCGCGATTTGAAAATTATCGAAGGGACAAGCGGACCGTTCGTCGCCATGCCCAGCCGCAAACTCACGGCGCATTGCCCGCGCTGCGGCATGAAAAATCATCTCCGCGCGCCCTACTGTAACCAGTGCGGCAGCCAGCTTTCAAATGACCGGATGCCGCTCGACGCCGACGGTCGCGCGAAGCTCTACGCCGACATCGCGCATCCGATCAATTCGGCCTGTCGCGAAATGATTCAAGAGGTCGTCGTCCAGGAGTACCTGGAGGAGATCGAACGGGCGAAACAGCCCGATTACATCTCGCGGTACGATGATTTCGACATGGACTACGGCGATTTTAAGCGAGCGCCGCAGCAAGCGCCGAACGGCGATACGCGCGTCGATCAGGCTCATCAACGGCGGCATTCCCACTTGGGGAACAACCGGCCGCAAGCGGGCGGGCCGGCGCGAGAGCGCTCGGCACCGCCGACGTCGCCATCCTCGACGCGTAACGCCTATCGCGAGCCGCCGCCAACAGGTTTCGGCGCCGGCATCTTCCCTGCCGAGTGAATCAGGCCTCATCAGCGACGCGCGCGTTCCGTCATCCTGAGCGCAGCGAAGGATCTGGCGAAACGATCGGGCTTCCAGATTCTTCGCTGCGCACAGGATGAATGAGCGCGCCTCTGCGTCGCATTCTCGCTTGAGTCAAATCGTCATTGAATCTCTTTGACGAGATTCCTTTAGAAGCGGCTCTAACGCTTCGCGCTAACATCTCGATCGCGCCCATGCGACGCTAGCGTGCAAGCTTCGCTACTCGTCAAATCTTAACGACGGCTATACAGCTAGCGGGGAGCCGCCGCCGATATCTAAGGCTGTCGCAAGTCACCCAGCTTAACGCTGACCAAACCGGCCGCATGAAGGCGGACAGCGAACGACGCTCAATGAAAGTCTCCCTTGGTTCGCCCATGGAGACGTTGCTACAAGAATCGCAGCGTCTAGTCCCCTCGACATGAGTTGACAGCTTACGAAGTCCCCAATGAGGTTCGCCGCTCGATGGTCGAGAACGCTGAGCGTCTACCGACGCTGGAGCAAGTCCATCAGTACGTCGCCCATACCCTGAGTCGCCTGGAGACCTTAGAACCCGATTGCTGCCCGCTGACCCGACAAATCCTCAATCGCTCCGGCAAACCTTGCGGCATTTATTACTGCCTGCAGGGCCCTCGGGCCGTCCGCCTGACTGCGATCTGGGAAACTGAGCAGAACACGATTCTGTTCTACGGCTCGTGCGGGCGACGGATGCAGCGAACCCGACTGCTTGACGCCCCCTCCATCGGGGCCTTAATGATCGAGGCTTGAGTAGCGCCAACGAGGTAACCAGCCTCGCTAGCGGACGACGCGAATTATTTGGCCAGCCGGCGTTGCGAACCCGGTGCGGCTTGATATACTGTACATAAGTTCATAAACGCCCCGCCGCGGGAAACATGGAGGTCAACCACATGCTGGTCCTATCGAGAAAGCAGTCGCAGCGCATCAAGTTGGGGGATTCAATCGTCATCACCGTGGTTCGCGTCGCCGGCGACAAGGTTCGCCTCGGCATCGACGCCCCGCGTGACATGCTCGTCCTACGCGATGAACTGGAGCCTCACGCTGGCGCTAATGTAGCGGGAGCCGGTTCGTTGGAGCTCGAGTCGCTGGAAATCGAGGTCGCCGCCGGGGAGTTGGCGTCGCTGGCCCGTTCCGCCTGAAGTAGTACAGTTAGCGTCAAACGCGAAGAGGCCGCCCCGACGCTTGGCGGGACGGCCTCTTCCATTGATCTTTGACAATTCGCGAGCTTCTTCGCGTCGACTAGTCGCGCGGACGGACGGCGCCGGTCAGGCCCGTGTAGTCTCGCCGGTCTTCTTCGTGCCACAGGGGTTGGCCCGAGCGAATCCGCTCAGCGAGCACTTCCAGCTTCTCGCGGGAACCGGCCGGAGCCTGGGTCGCCTTGAATTCTTCATCCAACCGCGGGGCGAAGTCTTCGTCGTGACCGTACTTGAGGATCGCTTCGAAAACGTTCTTCAACTTGGGATCGGGCATGGTCCTGCTACCTTTGCTATTCAACGAACAATATTGCCTTGCATCGAAATGCGCCAATGCGAGCGAAGGCCGCCAAGCCTGCGTGATGCTCGCGAGATTCCTCAGCCGGCCAAGCGGAGGTGGGAAACCGTGGTGGGTGTTTCAATCAAGGGGAAGCGATCCATTCGCCGCCACCTGTGGCCGACTGTTTAAATTTTGGATTAAGCGATTATTACCAGCGTGTGAACCAAGTCAAGTTTTTTCCCCTTGACTTAGGCCTCTAAACGCAATTTAACAACGCTCCTGCGCGAATCCTTGACGTTTGGGTCGAGCTGCTAGCTGGAATGACTTGCACTAAACCGAAGCAGCGTCATTTTCACTCGGTAAAAACCGAGGTTTAGGCTGACTTTGCGAGGCGCCGTGTCCTGGTTCCAAGAGGCGATCGAGCTTCCCGCAATGCCGCGAGGGTTTCACCTCGTCACGTCGGACATTTTGGCCAAACTGCCCCAACTGGGGACTGTCCGGATCGGGCTGCTCCACCTTTTCCTGCAGCACACCTCGGCCTCGCTCTCGATTAACGAGAACGCCGACGCCGATGTGCCGCTTGATCTGGAAACGTCGTTTTCGTCGCTCGCCCCGGAGGAGTTCCCCCATCGCCACACCTGCGAGGGTCCGGATGACATGCCGGCCCATGTGAAGGCGTCGCTACTGGGGGCGGCGCTGTCGATCCCGATCCGCGAAGGGCGTTTGGCCCTGGGGACTTGGCAGGGAATTTACCTTTGCGAACATCGCAATCATGGCGGGCGGCGGCGTTTAATCGCGACGATCTGGGGAGAGTGACCGCGACGTAGGTATGTGGAGTCGGTTTGTGGAATTGAACCACGACGGCATCGATTCCGCCTGCGTACTTCTTACAGAGTAGTCGGTACTCCGTACTTAACGCTGACCGCTCAAGTCAATCGGCCGCGGACGTAAACATCGGGGCCCTGTTGGGAGATCACAGCGTTTCGTAGGACCTGCGCGTTAGCCATCAGCGCGAGCCCCATCCCCGCGATCGGACCGGGCCCAGGTCCGCCGATGAGTTTGGGAGCGATGAAGGCATGGACCTCGTCAATCGCGCCCGCATCGAGCAGGGCCCCGAGGACTTTGGCTCCCCCTTCAACGAGGATATTCGTCATCCGCCGCCGGCCGAGTTCGTCGAGCAATGCAAGCCAGCGATCGCTCGCGCTGACCGCTGCCGGCGGGGCTTGCCAAACTTCGACGCCCGCTTCGCGTAGCGCATGGCAGCGCACCTCAGGAGCATTCGCGGCGGCCGCCACCAACACTGGCGCGTCAGACGATGTCCGAACGAGTTGGCTGTCGAGCGCGAGGACCGCCTGCGAATCGAGAACAATCCGCGTCGGCGTGCGCGCTCCGGCGGGGCGAACCGTTAGCAGCGGGTCGTCCTGCTCCGCCGTGCCGCGGCCCACGACGATCGCATCCATCCGCCCGCGCAGCTGATGAACAATCGCGCGCGACCCTTCGCCGCTGATCCACTGGCTGTCGCCCGTGTGAGTCGCCAGCTTACCGTCGAGCGTCATCGCCCATTTGGCAATCACCCACGGCCGGCCCGTGGTCATCAACTTCGCAAACGGGGCGAGCAACGCGTTGGCTTCGAGGCAGTTATCGAGAACGTCGACTTTGATCCCCGCCGCCTGCAGCGCCGCAATGCCGCGGCCGTCTACCAAAGGATTCGGATCGCGAGAAGCAACGACGACGCGGGCCACTCCCGCCGCGATCAGCGCTCCGGTGCAGGGAGGCGTTTTGCCGACGTGCGCGCAAGGCTCCAGCGTGACGAAAGCCGTCGAGCCGCGGGCTGCGTCGCCAGCCATGCTCAACGCTTCAATTTCCGCGTGCGGTCCGCCAAACCGTTGATGCCAACCTTCGCCGACGACGGCCCCATCGCGAACCAGCACGCAGCCGACCATGGGGTTCGGCTCAACATGCCCCTCGCCGCGCCGTGCGAGCTCAATCGCCCGCTCCAGGTGTTGTGATTCACTGCTCATGAGATTGAACCACGACGGCACAACGGACACGACGAAAGACGAGATCTTGAGCCCGAGGGTAAGGCAGTGAGCACTCTTCTCTACCCTCGTTGTGTTCGTCGTGTCGTCGTGGTGAATAAATCGCTATCAATCTCTACGGCGTCCAAATCGCCGACGTGCCCCCGCCCTGGCTAGGCGCCGCGGCGGGCGCCCCTTGGTCAGGCGTCCAAAGCCGGCTCGGCGTCGCCGCTGGAGCCTCCAGCGGTCCGCCGCCGGTCGGAAGTCCGCGCGGGGTGAGCAGGCCAGCCGTGTAAAGGAGCCGGTAGGTCGCCTCTGCGATCCCCGGTTCGCTGAGATGCTTGGCCCGAATCTCGTTAAGCGTCTCCTGCACGCCGAGCGGGTCGCCCCGTTCAATCTGCACTTCAAGTTCCAGCAGCGACCACTCGCCGGCCGGCTTGTGCGACTTCGCGGCCCATTCCTTCGCCTGCGCGGTCCACTGCAGCGCCTTGTCGGGATCAGGCTCGGAGCGAATCAACTGCCGGAAGACAGGCGCCAGGTCGACGCCGGGGGTGTCGCGTTTCACTAGCTCATGGGCCAGCGCGAGCGAGGCCACCGCGGCGCCCGACATCGACGAACGATTGAAGAGCTGCATCAACCGATCTTCGGGAACCTTGGTCAAATCGAGTCGCGCGAGGCGGGTGATCGGAATCCGGTCCCAGTTCACCGTCGCCGGATCGACCGCGTCGGCACGCGAGACGCCGAGTTGCTCCCGCAGATCCTGGAACATCGCCTGCTCTTCAGGATCGACAGCGGCTTGCTCGACGACGAGAACGCTCGCCAAAAGTGGAATGCGCAGGTCGGGCTTCCCTGTGGCGTCGCGCGGCGACAGCCCCTTGAGGGCGGCGCGCGGCGCGGCAGTCCAATCGTCGACGATCGCCTGGCGGCGGCGTTGCGTGAGCAACTGCCGACGGAGCGCGGGAGGCGTGTCGTTCGGCAATCGCCACCGCCAGCTGAGCGCTTCCTCAGAGGCCGACTTCTCGGCAACGACTTCCTCTTCGCCCTGCGGTCCGATCGCGTCGCCCAGAATCTGGCCGATCAGCTCCTGAACCTTCGCGAACTGCTCGCCTCGATCAGTCGTCACTTCGACGCGCGCGTCGCGGTCGGTCCGCTTGCCGTAAATGCTGATGAACGCCAGGACGTTGGGCGCGTCTTCGACTTTGAGATCGACGCCCGTCTTCGGCACCGGGCGATCGAGCAGAATATGCGTGCTGCGAGGGCGGGTAACTTCGTCCTCTTCGAGCGTTTCGGGGTCGAGTTCGTAATGCTCGATCCGCTTGTCGCTGGCGAGGCGTTCGACGACGGCGTCTTCGTTGAGGATCGGATAGGTGAGCCGAACCGATGCGAGCAGCGGCTCCTCGAAATTCGGATCGACCAGTTGAGCGAGCGCCTCGGCCTCAACGGCTTCATCAAGCGGCACGTTCAACCGTGCAAACTGATGCAGCCCTTCGGCGAAGCGTCCGTCGTCGCCCAGCCAACCTCGCATCAGCGCGAGGTTATAGGTCACCGCCGGATCGGGATTCGCGTCGTTGAGGATCTTGGCGAACTCGGCTTCAGCGCGACGCCACAGCCCGCGGCGCGCGAGCCGCAGCCCCTCTTCAAACGTCGCCTTCGTGCCGGTGGCGAAATGCGTGGGGCAATCCATCACCATTAAGTTGTCGCGCAACAGCAGCGGCAGGCCCCCTTGGAGGTTGAGCCGCAGCAACAGCTCCAGCGCGCGGTTATCGCCTTCGGGTGCAACTCCCGCATACAGTAGCAGATGCGCTCGGGCGGCGATCATGTCGCCGTCGATGAGCAGCGCATGGCCGACGGCGCCGATCGCCTCGAATACCCGCTGCGGCATGTCGTTGTCGGCAAGCTCCAGCGCATCTTGCAGGCGAATGACGGCGTGAAGTACGTCGCCGCGCGAGGCGGCCAACAGCGCCCATTGGGCGTGAGCCGCCGGGTTCTGCGGAGCCACTTTCAGAAAGTGCTCCAGCGTTTTCTCCGCCGCGTCGAGATCGTTGAGCGACAGCTCGATCATCGCGCGGATGTCGAGCAGCGACGCCCGATCGGGCTGCTTGGCGAGCAACGTTTCGACCAGCTTCAGCGCGGCGTGCGGCTGCTCGCCAGCGACCAGCTTTGTGATCTTCTCAATGTCGGCGGCGAGGTCGACGCAGCAAAACTTCAGCTTCTTGCCGCTACCGCATGGGCATGGGGAATAGGGATCGATGGCCATGGCGGCGTGCTTTCTGCGTCGTTGGGAATGGAGCGTCCGACCGGCTGAAAAACAGGCTCCCGCCGGGGAATAATATGGTAACAAACCGGGGGGCGAGCGACGACCCGCTGCCTGATTCAGCAAACTCCAACCCCTATTTCTTTGCGCCTTCGCGCCTTTGCGTGAGATTTGGAAAAAGTTGTCTCACGCAAAGGCGCGAAGGCGCAAAGGAAAACGGGGAGGTAGTCGCTCTAGGCGGTGCAGTACGCCCCCGCGTCAAGCGAGAGAGCCCCGCTTCGATTGGAGAAGAGCGAGCAGAGCCTTTTGCGGATCCGCGAATTTGCGGAGCCCTTCCTCCATGAGCGTCTGCTCCATGTGAACGGCGTCGACCTTGGCGGCGATCTCGCTGAGGACTTCGGCCGGCGGCATCTCGTCGATGGTCCTCCGGAACGTGCGGCCGCTCGCTTGGACCGCGTCGTTAGTAGCCGGCGGGTTCGTTTGAATGTCGCTGCCGACGAGCGCTTCGACGTACTTCCACGGCGGATCGCTGGCCCGCTTGGTTCCCGTGCTGGCGAAGACGATCTCTTGCTTGAGCGGCGTCTGCTTGTCAGCCCAAAACTGTTGGTTCGCCTGCCAGATCTGTTTGGCGTTCACGATGCCGACTTGCCCTTGAGCCGCTTCCGAGAGACTCGGCACATACTTCTCGGTGTAAACGTCGAGCCGCGAGATGAAAATGCTGTAGACGCTCTTGAAGGCGTCGAGCGATTTCCGCCGTTGCGCCCCGCGCCACACGGCGTCGCGCGCCGCTTCGTACTGTCGCATCGAGAAGACGAGCGTGACGTTGAGCGAAATCCCGCGCGCACACAGTTCCTCGAGCGCGCCGAGCCCCGCCGGCGTCGCGGGGACTTTGATCATCCGGTTCGGCCGATCTTTCGACCAGCGGGTTCCCAGCTCAATGTAGCGCTGACTCCGCTCCTCAATCGCCAGCGGGCAGTCGGCGTCCTCCAGCAGCGGGTCGAGTTCAAAGCTCACGTAGCCGTCGTCGCCGCGCGTCTGATCCCAAACAGGGCGGAACACTTCCTGCGCATTGGCGACCACTTGGTCGGTCAGCGCCCACGCGGCGTCGGAGTCATCTAGCCCGGAGCGGAGAAACTTAGCGAGTTGATCGTCGAAGCGGCCTGTCTTCACCAGGTCGCTGATGATAATCGGGTTCGACGTGGCGCCGGAGGCTCCCAGCGCGCGATTCGCGCGAACGAGATCGGGATCAACCGAGTCGAGCCATATCTTGGTGCCGGCGGCGACAATCGATTCGATGGGGGAGGGCATGGCGGGGTGACCTGCAAGGGCGATGTGCGGACCGCTGTCATCATACCGGATCGTCCGCCCAATAGCGGAGCGTCTCAGGCGGGCCGTTGACCCGCGGCTGCTGGCCCGTGGCGCCAGCATTGTAGTTAATCTGCGCAAAGTTGGCTGAGACTGTGGCTCAGCCGCGAGTTTGGCGGTTGTTCCGGTGGAAACGTTTTTGGCGATTCTAGCGGTTATTCCTGTGCTGATGGGGGATGGCGGACGATTAAACAGTTGTGCAAACGGCGGCGCGAATTGTGCGTCGCTGGGGGGACCGTTGGGCGAGGAGACTGTCCGGTGAAAATCATCAATCCTCTTCTGTTGGGTCTGACGCTCGCGCTCGCGAGCCGAGGGGCGACCGCGCAGGAGACGTTGTCTGGACCGCTGACCGGCGACGCAGGCGACTTGCCCCCGGCCGTTGGCGCCGATGAAGGCTACGGCGACGAGACGTTGCCGAGCGTCGTCGACGAAGGGTCCGGCGAGATCGAACCAATTCCGCTCGGCGAGGAGTCGCAGGGCTTCGACGGCTCCATCCTGGGCGAGCCGATGCAGCTCCTCGAGCAATGCACGCCTTACTTCGAAAGTTCCGGCACCTGGTTGCAGCGCGGCTTCTGGTACACCGAAGTCGATTACCTGGCGCTCAACCGCGGTTGGGAACGCAAAGGCCTCGTCTTGGCGAATGAAGAGCGGGTCGTTCAGACCAACCCCATTGCGCTCGGCCAACCTTACATCGTTCAAAATATCCTGAACATCGGCGGCGAGAAGCCCGGCATGGATGGCGTCGGCCGCGTGAAGCTCGGCCGCTTCCTGTTCCGCGACGTCAACAATCGCGACCACTTGCTCGAAGCAAGCTGGATGGGAGGCGGCAGCTGGCAGCAGGCGGTCAGCCTCGACGCTGCCACGACCGCGGGCTTGCAGGTCTCCAACTTCATCGACCGGGTGAACGAGTCGTTCGACGGCGCCCGCAGCATGAATTACGCGTACGACAGCGAGATGAACAGCATCGAAATGAACTACACAGTTCGCCAACGGATGGCTCGCGATCAACTGCAACTCCAGCCGAACGGCACCTGGGTCCGCGCGGCCAATCCCACGAAAACAGCTTCGTACCTGGCAGGCGTGCGGGTCATCGACGTCAGCGAGACGCTCGACTGGAACGCGTTCGAGATTCCGATCGCCGCCGCCTTGAACGAGTCGGGTTTCTACTCGGTCGATACCGAAAATCGGATGCTCGGCACGCAAATCGGCGGCTCCTACGGCTACGAAACCGCTCGCTGGAGCATCACCGCTTCCGCCAAGGGCGGCGGTTACTGGAACCGCATGCACCTGAAGTCGGCGTTCCAGGTCGGCGAAACGACGATCCTCAACAGCGGCGAAACCGACAGCACCGAAGACAACCTCTCGTTCGTCGGCGAAACGAATTTGATCGCCAAGTGGCACTTGCGGCCCAACGTCTCGATCCGTGCCGGCATGGAGCTTTTGTACATCGAATCGATTGCCCTCGCTCCCTTCCAGGTCAACTTCATCCCTGGCGGTTACTCGGCGATCGCCTCAGGCGGCGACAGCGTCTACATGGGCGGCTCATTCGGCATCGAGTCGTACTGGTAGCCGATCGAACAAGTCTGCCTAACCAGCAGAGTCAACAGTGCTAGCAAACCAGCGAGCCGCGGGGTTCATCCCCGCGGCTTTTCTCGTTGCCGGATACTCGTGGGTTCAGCGAAACCACGCCTCATCGCAGGACCCTGAGACGCCCCAGTCGGCGTAGACTCTCGCCCCTTTTCACGCTACCGTGGTTGCTTGCATCACGAGTGCGCGAGGCTCCCTTCGCGAGCGAACGACAGACAGCCTTGCGCGCGACTTGCTCGACCCCTTTCACGAAGAACGGGGCGATTGGACACGACCCCGCGCGACCGCCTCTCCATGCCGACGAAGCAATCATCGTTTCTGGCTCGCAAGACGCTTGGGCCGCCCAACTACCTGCTGGTCGCGATGGCGACCCTCTTCATGCTGGCGATGGCGCCGCTCGGCGCGCGTAAGGCGATCCAGCGGCAATCAAACCAAATTGAATCTTGGCTCCCTGCGTCCCACGGCGTCGCGCTCGACGACAGGTGGTTCAGCGAACAGTTCGACGGCCAACAGTTCGTGCTCGTCAGCTGGGACGAGTGCACGCTCGGCAAGCCCGCGAAGTTGGCGACGCTCGCCCGCAAGCTGGAGCAAGAGGCGGCCGGTCACGACTCGGCGATCGCCCGCATCGAAACCGGCCCGCAGTGGATCGAACGACTCACCGCCGCTCCCTACGGTCTCGCTTACGAGGGCGCCGTCGATCGGCTCGAAGGAACCTTCGTCGGGCCGACGCAACGCGACGAGCGGGGCGCCTCCATGGGGCAGCCTTCGCGGCTCACCTGCTTGGCGGCCTATCTCACCCCGATCGCGGCGTCGAACGATGCTGCCGTCGCTGAAGCGCTCGAGCGGATTCGCAATGCCGCGAAAGAGAGCGGCGTCGAACCGGCGTCGCTGCGTCTGGCCGGCCCGGTCGTCGACTCGGTTCGCATTTGCCAAGAGAGCTTGTCATCGCTTCTCAAGTGGGGCGGTTTGGCGGTGCTGATGGGCTCCGCCGTGTGCGCCTGGCGGCTGCGCAGCCTTCGCTTGGCCGCGATCGTCGCCCTCCCCGCCGTCGCCAGCGGCGCCATGATGTTGGCGATTGTCTTCTACTCGGGCGTCCTAGAAGTTCTCAGCTTGGGGCGAGCAACGCCGCTCTTAGGCGTCGCCGACGCGCTCGTCATGGCGACGCCGCTGCTCATTTACGGGCTCACGCTGGTCGCCGGACTGCGACTCATTTACTACTACCGCGACGCCCGGCTGGCTCACGGCGTCGACGGGGCTGCCGAGCGCGCCGTCTCTGATGGCTGGCCTGGCTGGGGCATCGTCGCCCTCCTTTTCGCCGCCCTGATGGGCGCCTTTTGCTTCAGCGAGTTGTTGCCGCTCCGCCGGTTCGGTTTGTTCGCTGGCCTGGGGTCGTTGGCAAGCGTCGGCGCCGTGCTGTCGATCTTGCCGGTGTGGCTCCACCGCTTTCCGCTCGACGATCGTGAAATCAAGTCCTTCGCCGGCCCGCGGCAAGATGGCACGCCCTCGCGCCAGCTCGCTGGCCTGTTTGAAACGGCGATCACTGGTCGCGGCATGATGGCGGCCGTGGGCCTGCTTGTCTTAGGCGCCGCATGGATCGGCGCGCGACAACTCGAACCGGCGACTCGTTTGCCAGTGGCGCTCGGCGGACGTTCGCCGTTGGTCAGCGACTATGACTGGTTCGGCGCACATATCGGTCACGCGGTCCCGATCGAAATCGTGCTGACGATCCCTAACGAACGGACGCGCGCCGCCGACGAAAGTCCCGAAGCCGACGGCCAGCAGTATCGCATGACTAAGCGCGAGCAGATGGAACTCGCCGGCGAAGTGGAGCGGCGGATTGGCGCCATGTCCGAGATCAGCGGATCGATTTCCGCGGCTACGTTGCTGCCCGCCAGCGGCGATCTGGGCGACGGCGTCGTGTTGCAGCAAGACTTGATGAAACTCGAACTGGTTCGCGACGAACAGCGCACCGGCAGCGATCTCAAAACAGGCCGCCAACTTTGGCGGATCAACGGTCGCCTGATGGCGGCGACGCCGGGCGTCGCGGTCGATTATCTGGCGACCCGTCAGCATCTCCACCAGTCGGTCAATCCCGTGCTGCAAGCGTACGAGCAACGCGATTGGCTCGTGCGGGAACTCCACGAGCGCGGCGGACAATTGCAGAACGCCTCGGTGTGCATCCTCTTCCGCGGCAGCGACGACGCGGCGGCGCCGGTCGATCAATCGGCCGAGGCGCAGCTGGGCGAATTGCTCAACCGCAGCGGCGTTCAGCGCGGCGGCGTGACGTATTTCAACGTCGCGCCGCTTGAGCGTGCAGGACAAGCGGGAACAACCGCTCGTGAGCGCGCCGCCGACACTCTCCGCAAAGCCGCTGCCGTTGTCCTCGTTTCGCCCATCGCTCCGACGAGCCCAACCGCCGCGGCGGTTGCGGGCTTCAATCAGTCGGGCATCAACGTCGTCGATCTCGCCCAGTTGCCGTCGATTGAAGAGTCGGCGACCTCTCCGTTAGTCGAAATCGGCGGCCCGCGCCCGATTCGGGGCGTATTGACCGGCACGCCGATGATCGCTGCGGCAGTCAGCGACGAACTGACGGCAACGCTCAGTCTGGTCTGGAAGATCGTCTTGCCGGGGCTAATTGTCGCCATGATGTGCATCGTCTGGCACCCCGTGGTCGGCTTGGCTACCGTGGTTGCCGTGGCGCTGCCGCTCGCGCTGACGCTCGGCGTGATGGGGTGGATGGGCGCGTCGTACGATCTCGGCATCGTGCTGATCACCGGCTTGGCGGCGGGGATGGCGCTCGACGGGGCCATCCACTACATCGCCTGGTTCCGCCATGGAATCAACGCGGGGCTCTTCCGGCACGAGGCGGCCCGCATGGCCTTCGCGCGCTGCGCACCGGCGACGATTGATGGAGCGCTCGCCATCGGGATCGGCTTTTCCACCTTGGCCTTGAGCCAAGTGACCATGTTGCATCAGCTGGGATTGGCCGCCCTCGGCCTCGAAGTCGCCCTTCTCTTCGGCGTGCTCGTGGTGCTGCCGGCGATCATGGCGAGCCCGCTGGCCGCGATGATGGGAGCCGAAGCGGCTGCCGCCGCCGCTCCCCAAGAAGCGATCTCGTCGGTCCGCATCGTGCTGCCCGGCGAGGGTGACGGCGAGCTCCGCCCTGGCCGCGCCGATGCGGCGGCCGCTGGCGTTCCCGCCCCGGCGCACCGCGGCCGGAGTGCGGTTCCAGCCTCTGCCGAAGGGCACGATGCTGAAGGGCCCCACGCGACGCTTCAGGCCAAGCTGCAACGGCTACGACACGCCTCCGGCGACTGAGCGGCTGTCGCGTTCGAGCAAGCGTGGTATTCTGACAGTTGGCGATTCGGCTAGTAGAGCGTGGAGGGTTCGCCACGATCTGCGAGGTAGAGGATGTTGCATCCGCAAGCCACGGATCCCCATAAGAATTGAATCTTGCGGCTCCCTCCCCCTTGAGGGGAGGGCTGGGGAGGGGGTGGAACCCTGGTACACGATTTCATCACCCCTCCCTAACCCTCCCCCTCAAGGGGAGGGGACCAGAAGGGATCACTTCTGGCCGCGTCGAAAATCTCCATCGCCTTAGTTACCTGAGCATCCATGTCCTATCGCAACCTGATGCTGCTGCTGGCGATGATGCTCGTCGCGTTCGCCTGTTACGTGCGCGCCGAGCAGAATCCGTACGCCCGTTACGTCGCCGCCGGTTTCTCGGTGATTGATGACTGGGCGCTCGAAAAGGCGCCCGATCAGGAGCTCTTCAACGGCGCCATGCACGGCATGATCTCGGTCCTCCACCGGCACGGCGATCAGCACTCTGAATTTGTCGATGCCAAACAGCAGGATGCCTTCACCGAGGAGTACGACCAGGAGTTCGGCGGCGTTGGCATTCGGCTGCGACTCTTAGGCGAGCCGCCCATGCCGACCGTGATCGGCCTGCCCGAACCAGGATCCCCGGCCGCAGAAGCCGACATTCGTCTTGGCGATCGGATCGAAGCCGTTGATGGCCAGGCGACGGCGGGTCTCGAACTCGATGACGTGACCCGTCTCGTCCGCGGGCCGATTGGCAAGCCGGTCACGCTCACGATAATGCGGCCCGGGGCTGCGGCTACTCACGCGGTGACCGTTAAACGGGCCGTGATCATGATGGAGTCGATCCTCGGCGACGTCCGCGGCCCCGACGGCCGCTGGAACTTTCTCATCAGCGAGGATCCGCGGATCGGCTACGTCCGCATTCGCATGTTCGGCGATAAGACCGCTGAGGAATTGTCGGCAGTGCTGGCGTACCTAACGCAGGACGAGGAACTCGCCGGCCTGATCATCGACGTACGCGACGACGCCGGCGGCGCTCTCGATGCGGCCGTCGAGATCAGCGACCTGTTCTTGCGTGCCGGGCGGACGATCGTTTCGACCCGTGACCGCGACGGCAACGTGCGCGACCGTTACCTCTCCACCGGCGCCGGCGGATTCGCCGACCTGCCGTTGGTCGTGTTGGTCGATCGCAACAGCGCCAGCGCCAGCGAAATCGTCGCCGCCTGCCTGCAAGATTACGACCGCGCCAAAATCGTCGGCGAACGCTCCTACGGCAAGGGTACGGTCCAGCGGCTAATGCACATCGAGTCGGGCCGCAGCTTGCTCAAGCTCACTTCGGCGACCTACTGGCGTCCCAGCGAGAAGAACATCCATCGCATGCCCGACGACGACGAATCGGCCGAGTGGGGCGTCACTCCCGACGAAGGATTCGTCGTGCCGCTCAGCCAGGAAGAGTACGACGTTTGGCGGAATTACCGCGGTCGTCGCGATTTGATCGGCGAAGGATTGGAAGGGGAACTGGCGGCGGAACTCACCGAGCAAGACGGCCAACTACCCGCCGACTATCAGGATCAGGCCCTGCAGCAAGCGATCGAATTCTTGAGTAAAAAGCCCGAGAATTCCGGCAAATAGTTCGGTCGACAAAGGTTGCCCAATCGACGCCGTTTGCGACTCGATGCAAACGCCTTTGAAGAAACTTCTGCCCAACGTCGCCTGGCGAATCCTCCCGCCGCTCGCGGCTTAGCGGCATCCTCACCGCAACTCATTGCCCGCTCAACGTTTGCCATGCGCCGAGCGCACTAACCGCGCCTCGCTCACACCCATTGGCACGAGGAATGCATTAGGGAGAACCGTTCGCCACTTATCCGGTCCCTCTCAGTCAATAGCAGTCTTATCACCGTGGCCGCGATGGACGCCGCCGCGAGGAACGAGAAAGGAATTCACGATGGTCGCCCCCAACAAAACACGCCGGGTCGTCTGCACCGTTGTTCGCGTCGCGGACGAACCCCAAATTGAATCGAGCCGTTTCATTCGCAAGCCAAGTACGCTTGTACCTTGGGCCGACCCCTATATTGCCGGTTTGGTCCGCCGCCTGCAAAGCGAAGTTCGGATGGAACGAGCCGAAGCCGCCGACCGTGGCGAAGCGATCGGGACGGAAATGTTCGACGAACGCGGCGCCGTCGCCTGGCTGGCCCAGTCGGCCGTCGCCGACCTCGACCCGCCGTCGCCGGCGATCGACGAAGATTGGCAATGGAGCGAATCGCCCCGTTGGTCATTCGAAGACGAACCCGCGGCCGAGTAGCCCCGGCCTCCGGCCGAGTAGCCCCGGCCTCCGGCCGGGGGTAGCAGTACGCAACGCATAACCTACCGATCGTTCAACCCCCGGGCGAAGCCCGGGGCTATAAAACCAACTAACCCGACAGGCGAAAGGATTCGCAATGCTCACATTTCTCGCCGCTTACCTGGTTCACTCGATCCACCGCTCGATCAAGCGGACGCAGCAGTTGCAGCCGCAGCCGTTGCCAGTCCCCGTAACTCGGCGGCGATAAAAAAAGATCCCGTGATGCAGAGGAGTTGATCAGGTTTAGTCCACTGCAGCGCCAGTCGCCAAGCGTCGGCGGGCAGCGGACAAGTTTGGACGGCATCTTCGTCAACGGCTTGGCCCAGCCGAGTTTTCTCGTCGCGACACCACTGAGCGATTTGCTCCACAGGAATCGCCCGCGGATTCTCTTGGAATTCGGTAGCGATCACCCGCTGAAAGTGCGGGAGTAGCACGCGCAACATCCCCGGCGCGTCTTTATCTTTCGACGCGGCGAACACTAACACCCGTTCCGTCGCGGCGAAGCTTTCCCGCAATGATTCGACGAGCGCCTCGACCGACGCCACGTTGTGCGCGACGTCGAGCACCACCGTCGGACGCCGACCGACGACTTCGATCCGCCCCGGCAGCGTCGCCTCGGCTAAACCGCCGCGCATCGCGTCGGTCGAGATCAGCCAACCTTGACGTCGCAGCTCCAGCGCCGTCGCCAGCGCCACTGCGGCATTCGCCGCCTGATGCTGCCCCAACATCCGCAGCGGCGCGGCCTCTAGGACGAACCGCTGCTCGCCGCTTCCTGCCGAAAAATCGACTTCGCCTGCCGCAGCATGCGCGTCGACCTCGTGCGGCGCCCGATAAGCGGCCTCAAAATCACGCCGCGCGTCGATCACGCGCGCCCCATGCTGCCGGGCGATTTCCAGCAGCACGTGGTGAGCGGAATCGTCAAGCGCGCCGAGCACGACGGGAACGCCATGCTTGATGATGCCCCCTTTTTCGGCCGCGATTTTGGCTGTCGTATCGCCAAGCTGCTTCGTGTGATCAAGGCTGATGTTGGTGACCACCGTCACCGCCGGCTGGCAGACGTTCGTCGAATCGAGCCGCCCGCCCAGTCCCACCTCGAGCACGACCGCATCGACCTGTCGATCGGCGAAATGCATGAGCGCGATCGCCGTCGTCAATTCGAAGAACGTCGGCGAATGCGACGAATCGCCGGTGGCGACGCCATGGTCGTCCATCTGCTGCACGACGGGACGGATCCGATCGACCAGCGCCACCAACTCGTCGGCAGAGCAGGGGACGCCGTTCACTGCGAACCGTTCTTCCAGCCGCTCCAAATGGGGCGAACTGTAGACGCCGACGTCATACCCCGCGGCATGCAGAATCGCCGCGACGAGCGCCGACGTCGACCCTTTCCCCTTCGTCCCCGCGACATGGACGATTGGGAGCCCGGCATCGGGATTGCCGAGCCGATTCAGCAGCGTGCGCATCCGGTCGAGCTTCAGCTGCCGCTCACCGTACGGCAACACGGCAACCCGCTCGTAGTTAATCCTGCCGAGCAAAAACTCCAAGGCAGCGGCATGACGATCAAGGGGGGCCGCATCAGGCATGGGCGAAGGTCGTGAAGGTGGGAGAACCGTGGTTGCTCCTTCCCACGATAGACCCAATCGCCCAGAGGCGACAAGCAAAGCCGCCAGATTTGTTTTGATTGAAGCATCGCAATGCTTCAATGCTTTCTTAGCGTTCCTTTGCGTCTTCGCGCCTTTGCGTGAGACATGAATGATTGCTTCTCGCCAAGCCGCGAAGCCGCAAAGGAACGCAAAGAAAACGGTGGCACTTGGATAGAACGCTGGCCTTGAGCGATCACCCTAAGATTCTGCCCCCAAAAAAATGAAGGGCCGACGAGGTGCGGGAAACCTCGTCGACCCTTCCAGAGGGGGAGACGCAAAGGAAACGTGGGTGAGCGTGAGTACCCGATCGTTTGTTTGGAGTGGCCGCCGCGGTTGGGAGGTTGAAGTCCGCGGCAGCCGAAGGCATCTAAAAGCGAATGGGGCGCCAAACCCGCCTCTGTCGCTGCGACATATTCGCGGGTGCGAAACGACAGTACCTAAGATGTTCTAATAAAAAGACTTACGACTTGTGTCGCCAAAAATCGCGTCAGCGACAACTGTCGTGTCGTGCCCAAATCGTTGTAACTCTGGCAAGAAGCTTTGAAAGAACTTCTCCCGCCGCGGAACCGCAGCCCCCGATCCGCCGTAATAGAGGGATTGTGGCCCCCGCTCACGGGGGTTCGTCTATGGCCGTCGCCCTCCAACGGCTATCATGTCGATCCCGCCGCAACTCCTTACCACGTCAGCCCTTCCCGCATTTTGTCGCCCCATGCTCGTTCTCGAAAACGTCCGCAAAGCCTATATCGAGCCGAGCGGCGAGCCGCTGCCGATTCTCGACGTCGAGCGCTTCGAAATCGCCGCCGGCGAGCAGGTCGTCCTTCGCGGCCGCAGCGGCTGCGGCAAGACGACCCTGCTGAACTGCATCGCCGGCCTCACCACGGCCGACAGCGGCACGATCATGGTGAACGGTCGCGACGTCACGAAGCTCCCTGAGGCGACCCGCGACCGCTTCCGCGCCACCTACATCGGCTTCGTCTTCCAAACGTTCAACCTCCTGCCAGCCTTCACCGCTCTTGAGAACGTCATGCTGGGGATGACCTTCACCGGCTCGAAGCCCGACGCCGTGCGGGCCGCCCAGCTCCTAACCGACGTGGGCCTCGGCCATCGTCTAACCCACAAGCCCCGAGCCCTCAGCGTCGGCGAACAGCAACGCGTCGCCGTCGCCCGCGCTCTGGCGAACCGACCGGTGCTACTGCTAGCTGACGAACCGACCGCCAACGTCGACCCCGCCCACCAGCAGCACATCATCGATCTCCTTCGCAGCGCCTGTGAGCAAGAGAACATCGCCATGCTGCTAGTCACCCATTCGCCCGAAGTGTCGCAGCAATTCAGCCGCGTCGAGGAACTGGAACGAGTCAACCGCGCGGCGAGGGTGGCATGAGCTATTTCAAAATCGCTTGGCGAAACATGCAGGAGCGGGCCCTGGCCAGCTCGCTCACCGGCCTCTCGATGGCCCTTGGCGTCGCGCTGATGGTGCTGGTGCTGGTGATCCACGAAGTCGTCGTCGCCCAGCTATCGAACGACGCGCAAGGCTACAACTTCATCGTGGCAGGGAAGGGGAGTCCCTACGAAATCGTGCTGACGACGGTCTTCCATGTCGGGAAGCCCCTCTACCCGATCCCGTGGAAGTACTACCAGAAGTTCGTCGACGGTGAGTTCGCGCCGTACACCGATCTCGCCGTGCCGATCTGCCTCGGCGACAGTTATCCGACGGAGGATGGCCAGCTCTTTCGCGTCGTCGGCACCACGCCCGATATGTTCAACGAACTCTCCTACGGCGCCGACTCTCAAGGGAACGAGAAGAGGTACGAGTTCTCCTCCGGCCGCAACTTCCGCCAAAGCCACTTTTTTGAAGCGGTGATTGGCTCCGTCGCCGCGAACCGCACCGGCCTGAAAGTGGGCGACCGGTTCCAACCCTCTCATGGCATTAGCGCTGAAGGAAAGAAGCACGACGACTTCGAAGTCGTCGGCATCCTCGCTCCCACCGGCACCGCGAACGACCGTGCCCTCTTCGTCAACGTCGAGGGCTTCCTCCTGCTCGACGGACATGCGCGAGCAGCGAAGACAGACGCCGTGGCCGAACCGCCGATCGTCGTCGCAGACGCCCCTCCGGGTCAGCCCGCGCCGCTGCCCATTTCACAGCGCGAAGTGACGTCGATCCTCGTCCGCTGCAACCCCGAAGAGATGATGGCGCCGATGCAAATCGACATGGGCGTCAACAAGGGCGACGATCTCACCGCCCAAGCCGTCGCCCCGGTCAGCGTCGTCGAGCGCCTCCAAGCGAGCTTCCTCGCCCCTATGCGGCTCATCCTGCTGGTCCTCACGGTGATGATCGTCATCGTCGCCGGCATCAGCATCCTGGTCAGCATCTACAACTCGATGAGCGAGCGGAGCCACGACATCGCCGTGATGCGGGCCCTCGGCGCCAGCCGCAACGCGGTGATGGTCGTCATCTTGGTCGAATCAATTCTGCTATCAATCCTCGGCGGCCTCGCCGGCTTGGTTTTGGGCCACGGCGTGCTGGCGCTAGCGAGTCCCGTCGTCGAGTATTACACCGGCGTCACGGTGCGGGCCTGGAGCTTCACCTGGCAAGAGACGCTATTAGTCCCCGGTCTGGTCGCGTTCGCGGCGGTCGTCGGCTTCCTGCCCGCCCTCTCCGCGTATCGCACCGATGTGGCCAAAACCCTCGGCGGAGCCCGATAGTTACCGTAAATCTAGGCATTGAGGGCTCCGCGGATCGTCGCTGCTAGGAAGCGAGTCGCTTATGCGAGCTACCCCGAGGCGGGTACAATAATGGGCTTGGCCCCGCGGGCTGTTTGGAGGATGAAACGATGACAATGCGAGCGAAATTCCGAGCGACGGCGACCACCCTGTTCGCCGCTCTGCTCTTACTCGGCGACATGGCGGCCACCGTCCAGCGCGCCGCCGCCTGCCCCTTCTGCAGCGCGGCGATGGCGACTCTCGGCCAGGAGATTGCTGGCGCCGACGGCGCCGTGATCGCCGAACTGATCAAGCCGATGCCCGCCGCCGATCCGACGCTCGGTCCCGTCGACCCGACGATGGCCGCCGCCACCTTCCGCATCGTGAAGGTTCTTCGCGGCGAAGAGAAACTCGCCGGCGCCAAGGAGATCGACGTCGTCTACTTCGGCGAAGACGCCCCCGACAAGCGGTTCCTCATCACCGGCATCGCGGCGATCACCCCCGACAAGATCGAGTGGACCACGCCGGTCCCCCTCTCGCCCCGGGCGGTCGAGTACGTCGAAAAGCTCCCGTCGCTTCCCGAGACCGGCGTCGAGCGGATCGCCTTCTTTCAGGAATACCTTGAAGACGAAGATCCGCTCCTCGCGCAAGACGCCTACGACGAATTCGCCCGGGCGCCCTATGCCGACGTCATCGCTATCGGCCCGCGGATGCACCGCGATCGGCTGCTGCAGTGGATCAAGGATCCGACGGTCGGCCCCTCCGGCCGCCGGCTCTACCTCACGATGCTCGGTATCTGCGGTCAGCCTGAAGACGTGTTGATGATTGAGGAATTCCTCAACTACGATTACCAAATCACCAAGCCCGGCATCATCGCCGCCATCGGCACGACGGGCGTCCTCGGCGTCCCGATCGGCACGGGGCTCATCGACGAAGCGATCCACGCCGACGAACGCCGCAAGAAAGAAAGCCTCGACGCGCTGATCGCATGCTATATCAAGCTCAAAGGTCCCAGCGCCTTGGAATTGGTGAACGCCAAGTTCCTCGGTAACCCGACCGTCGAGTACAAGCATCTCCACTCGGCGATCATGGCCCTCCGCTTCCACGGCGAAGAGACCGACATCATTCCGCGCGAGAAACTCCTTGATTCGATGCGACTCGCCCTCGATCACAAGGAGTTCGCCGACCAGGTGATCCCCGACCTCACCCGCTGGGAAGATTGGGACGTGATGCCGCGGTTGGTGAACATGTTCAAAGACGCGCCGGCCGACGACTGGATCCGTCAGCCGGTGGCCTCCTACGTCCTGGTCGCCGCTGAGCAGCCGGGCGAAGTCGGTGAAAAGGGCAAGGCGGCGATCGCCGAACTGGAAGGGATCGACGCCGACACGGTCGAACGGGCCCGCAGCCTTTCGGCCTTCAGCTTCCTCGCCAAGGCCGCTGCGGCCGATGCGACGACGCCGGGAACGACGCCCGTCGCCGACACGACCGCCACCCCAACTTCGGCCGAGGTTAAGGCCGTCGCCCCTCCCGTGGGCGCTGAGAAAGCCCCTGCGGCCGCCACCGCCAAACCCCCAGCCGACGCCCTCGTGCCAGCCGTGAAAGAGCCGACCTCGCTGACCCCGACGGCGGCCCAGGCGAAAGTCACCGCCCAAAAACCGCTTGCGCCAGTGGCGCCGGTTGCAGCGACCGACCTCCCCGTACCGAGCAAAATGAAGCTGATCGGCGTACCATTACTGGCGGCCCTAGTCCTGCTGGCAATCTTTGCCGTCCTGCTCAGAGGGACCGACCCCCGCTCCGCCGAAGAACGCCCGTAATAAAAGCCACCGGCTCCGCCGGTGGACGAACGACCAAGAAGTTTTCCTCCGCACCGTCCACCGGCAGAGCCGGTGGCTTTTACTGCAAACCCTCATGTCCACCGCCGAAGCCTTGTCCACCAAACGTCCCGCTATCCGCGGCGAAGAATTCGAGTATCGCCCGATGAACACCGGCGCCATCGCGTCGTTCGTGTTCGGATTGCTTTCGACTCTAATCTTCTTCGCCGGCCGCGACGGCTTTCAGAACTCGCTCCTCCTGACGCCGTTGCCGCTTATCGGCATCGCGCTCGGCATCCGCGCGATGGCGACGATGCGCGCTAACCCCGACCAGTTCACCGGTGGCCCGATGGCGAAGATCGGCACGGCCCTCTCGCTCTTCTGCCTGATCGCCGGCCTCTCCTTCTCCGGCTACGTCTACGCCACCGAAGTTCCCCCCGGCTACGCCCGGACCTCATTCTTCGACTTGCAGCCCGACGACATCGATCTCCGTGCTGGCCACGCCATCCCGCCCGATATCGCCGCCCTCGACGGTAAGAAGGTCTTCATCAAGGGCTACATTCGTCCCGATTCGACCAACAGCGGCTACCGCCAAAACATCAGCCAGTTCCTGCTCGTCCGTGACAGCAACAACTGCTGTTTCGGAGATCTGAGTACCGTGAAATACTTCGATCAGATGCTGGTGAAGATGGAGGGTGACGAGCGGGTCGATTACTCAGGCGGCCTGTTCCGCATGGGCGGCGTGCTGCGAGTCTTCCCGCAACATGCCGGCGACGGCGCCCCCGGCCCGGCCTTCGTCCTCGAAGCGGATTATGCGAAATGACCTTACGCCCAATGCAATGGATGGCATGGAGCGCCCTGTTAGCCGTCGTCACCGGTTGCGACGCGGCGTCATCAGCCCGTGAATCATCCCCCGGCGAGCGGGCGGCGTCAGCCGCTCGACCAGCCGCATCCAAAGACCTCCCCCCAACTCCCAACCCCAACGCGGAAGTCGTCCCCGCTTCCGCTGAACTGCCTGCCACACCCACGCCATCCCCCAGTGACGCGCCAGCAACTCCAGCGTCCAAACCATCAGCCGCCGCGGAAGTCAAACTTCCCGATCCCGATTCATCCGGCTACATCGAAACGACGTTCGACGACCTGAAGTTTGAGATGACCAAGACCGAGCTCTTCGATCGGGCGATGCTCACCCCCAAGGTGAACGCCCTGATGGACAAGAAGATCCGCGTCCGCGGCTACATCTTCCCGACCCTCCGCAAGACGGGCCTCAATCGCATCGTCCTGGTCCGCGACAACATGGAATGCTGCTTCGGCCCTGGCGCCGCGTTGTTCGATTGCATCCTGGTGACGATGGCCCCCGGCAAAACGGCCGAGTACACGATTCGCCCCGTCGCCGTCGAAGGGACGATTCGACTTGATGAGTTGCAAGGCGGCCCCGACGGTCGCCCGCTCGCGATCTACCAGATGGTTGGCGACAAGGTTGAGTAAGCTTTTCACTACAGCCCCTGGCTCTGCCAGGGGGTAGGCTGCCATTCAGGTCGGCGTCGCCCCACGTCACGCAACCCCCTGGCGGAGCCAGGGGCTAAAAGACCAACCCCGAGCAACCCCATGCCGCGCAACGCCCTCCTCTTTCTCGCCGCGCTCTCTCTCGCCGCCGTCGCCTACGCCGCGGAGCCGACCGCCAAGCCCGCCGCCGATCCGCAGGAAAAAGAAGTTCGCGAGATCCTCGATCGCTACTTCGCCAGCTGGTCGAACCAGGATCTGATGCGTTACGGCCAATGCTTCATGCCGCAGGCGGCGATTCAGATGATCGACCCGCAGCGCGGTCTGATCACGATGCCGCTGGGCCCCTTCCTGCAGAGCCAACAGCAAGCCCACCGCGCTTCAAAGAACCGCCTGTCTGAAACGGCCGAGTCGATGAAGATCCGCTTCGACGCCGACCTGGCCCACGCGCTGGTCTACTGGAAGCTCGTCGACGGCGACCGCCTCGAGTACGGCTACGACCACTTCACCCTGATGAAATCCGACGGCAAATGGCGCATCGCGAACCTCGTCTTCTACGCCGTCCCCCCGCCCAAAGCAGCCGCCAAAAAATAAGACCCCTTTAGCCCCCGGTTCTTCAAACCGGGGGCATTTTTCTGCGTCACATCTAGAAATTGGCCACCAAACTTGATAGTGTACGGGCGTATCTTTCTGCTCTTTGGCAATTCAACCTTCAACGCAGCCGCCGACGTTAGCGGATTGGCGTCGACCGCGCAACCGAAGGGCGCTTTGCACAAAGTGTTGTCCGTTTTGTCCCATGTCTGCCAAATACTATTGGCAGACATGGCACACTTGGCGCTCTTGGCAGACAAGCAAAAATCAGGCGTTTTTCGCGCTGCAGCCCGCGGCTCTGCCGGGGGGTAGCCAATCGCTAGACGGCGCCAACCGGAATGGTGACCGACCCCCTGGCGGAGCCAGGGGCTGCCAATGCAGCGCTACTTCGCACGCTTACCGCGCTGGCTGAAGACAATCAGCGTCAGATCATCCGGCTTGTGCGGCTGCCCCTCAAGCGCCGTCTGCATCCGCTGCATCGCGACCCCGGCGATCTTCGAGGCCGCCGTCGCCGCCGTGCCGTTCTTGAGGAACCCGGTGATCTCGTCCATCAGCAGGTTGTCGAGCACGCCGTCACTCGCCACGAGCAGCCCGTCATGGGTCGAGACGCTCCGGACGCTGCCGACTTCGACGTGCATCGTTTCGGAGCCGAGGTAGTTCGAGACGAGATGCCGTTCTTCGTGATCGAGCGCTTCCTGCTCTTCCAGCATCCCCGCTTCCATGGCGTAGCCGACTGGCGAGTGGGACGTGGTGAGCAGCTTCACCTTGCCGCGGCCGCCGACCATCACGATTTGGGCGTCGCCAATGTGGTAAGGGCGGACTTCGCCGTTTTCGAGTTGCACGACGGCGAGCGTCGCGCCGGCGCCGTTTTTCAATTCGATGATCTGGCGATTAGCTTCTTCGATGCCGTCGAGGATCGCCGTGCGGAGCGGTTCGCCCGCGGCCGCCGCCGTCGCGATGTGGTTCGTCAGGCAATCGATCGCGATCCGCGCCGCCTGCTCGCCGTTGGCCATGCCGCCGCAACCGTCGGCAACGATCAGCACCGCGGCGTTCTCGCCCGCCGCGACGACTGCCGCGGCGTCTTGGTTGGCCGACGTCTTCTCCGGCTTACGCGCCGACAACACCGCCACCGACCCGCCCGCCAGCTCGAACACTTCGGGTTCGAGCATGTCGACGTTCAGGTAGACCCGCGATTCACAGGTAGTGAGTTGCTGGCAGTCCATCGTGGTCGCTTGTTCCAGCGCGCCGAAAACTTGGCGTATCGTTTAGTCTTTGCCTAATCGGCAGGAGCGAGATTTTTTCTAAAGTTGGGCAGCTTGCGCCGTCACAACCGGCGCTTATTGTCCGCCGAGCCGCTTGCAGCACCAAGGACAGTGGCTCCAGTAGCCCGGAACGACCCCCCAACCGCAGTGGCCGCAGGTCCGATTCGATTCCGGGATCTTCCACTTCTTCCGAACTTTCCGGTGGCACCAGCAGCAGTAGCGCATGAACGGCATCAGCACCTTGCGGGTGCACTTGGCGTTCTGGCACCGGCCGGTGTAGCGTTTGTCGGTGTACTTACGCGTTGACGACGGTTCGAACCCGGGGCCGTAGCACCAGGGGCAATACTCCCAGTCGAGCTTCATCCCGCGGCAGCAGCGGGGGCATTGCTGCGGGAAGTCGGTCGGCCCTTCGTGAGCGAGCCGCGTCTTGCCGCACCACGGGCAGCATTGCATCGGCTCGGAAACGGGGCCGTTGCACGCTTGGCACTGATGCTTCGCGTCGAGGACCTTGCCGAATTCCTGTTGAAACTGCCGGCGTTGAATCGTCTTCCAGTCAGCGCTGCGGCGAGAGCTTTTCGTCCCGCGCTTCGCCGCGGTGCGGCCGCCCTTGGGCGACTTGATCCGCGAATAGGCCGCGAGCATCGCCTCGGCGTCGGCGAACCGCTTTTGCGGGGCGAGTTCCATCGCCTTCCGCATCAGTTCGATCAGCGCAGGATGGATCTTGCGTTGCAGTTCGCGATACCCCGGCGGCGGCCACTCGAACGGATATTCCGGCAACCGTCCGGCAAACATCCGGTAGAGGACCAAACCAAGTGCGAAGACGTCGCTGCGGAACGAAGGGCGACCCATCGCCTGTTCCGGCGCCATGTAGCCGAGCGTCCCGGCGCCCGACGCGCGCAGCGTCCGCTGGGCGACCTTGGCGACGCCGAAGTCAGTGAGCCGTAACCGGTTGTCTTCGAACAGAATAAAGTTATCAGGCTTGATGTCGCAATGAATGATCTGCTGCGTATGGGCGTACGCCACCGAGGCGAGCATCTGCCGCGCGAAGTCGAGTGCCGTGTCGATCGACAGCCGTCGGCTGATCCGATCGTCGAGCGTTTCGATCCCCAGCGAACTGACGATGACGAAATACTCGTTGATGAACTGCGCCGTCTTCAGCGGCAAGATATTCGGGTGCTCCAGTTGCGCGACCATCCGAACTTCGCGGCGGAAGTCCTCGAGCGCGGAGCCGGTGAGCAGGTGGGCGTACGGTATCTTCAGCGCGACGCGGATCCCCTCGATTTCATCCTTCGCCTGATAGACGGTGGCGAAGCCCCCTTCGCCGAGCTTGCGCTCGATGACGTACTTGCCAAGCTTCTGTTTCGCGCGAAGCAACTTCCGCGCCCGGCGCTTGATCGACGTGGCCGGCGCCGCAGCTGCGCTGGGGCGGCTGCGATTCGTCGGCGGCTTGGGACCAGGCTGGCTATCGGGCGTCATGTGATGATGAATCAACGTTGAGTATGTCAGAGCGGCGTTAGCCGCGACGCGCCAGCGGAGCGATCGCCCCGCACCAGGTTCCCGCACAACCCTACGCCACGCCGGCCAATAATTTCGCCATTTCCAGTATCCGAGCCGCCCGGCGTCCAGACAACGACCAGACCTCGCCGGCGCCTTTGGCGCCTCGACGGCGAGGCCCTGTTATAGCGACAATAAGGCCCATGAGCCCGGCGGAACTCGAAAGCTTGACGATCCCAGCCCTGCTGGCCACCACCGTGGCCCGCCAGGGCGATCGGCCGGCCCTGGGCGTGATCACTCAGGGGACGCTCGTTTGGCGTTCCTGGAACGAGCTGGGGGGCCAAGTGGCCAAGGCGGCGGAGGCGCTGATCGCCCGCGGCGTGAAGCCGGGCGACCGGGTGGCACAGCTCAGCCCGAACTGTGAGGACTGGATCATCGCCGATTTGGCGATCCAGCAGATCGGGGCGGTCCATGTGCCGCTCCACGCAGCCTTGGCGCCAAAACAAGCGGCTGAGCAGATAGGACACGCTGGGGCCCGGTTGCTGCTGGTGGATTGCGAGGAGACCGCCACTCGCTTGCGAGAGAGCGTTACTGGCGAGTTAGAGATCGCAACGCACACCGATCTCTTCAATCCCCCTCCCTCGCAGGGAGGGGCTAGGGGAGGGATTCCCGACGCCTCCAGCGCAGCAAACGCTTCACCCTCCACTCCCAATACCCTCGCCACGATCCTCTACACCAGCGGCACCACCGGCGCGCCGCGCGGCGTGATGCTGACTCAGCGAAACCTCGTCGCCAATGCCGTCGGCGTGACCGACGCCGTCGCTGCGATTGCCGACGAGATTCGGCTTTGCTTCCTCCCGCTGTCGCACATCTACGCCCGCACTTGCGGCCTCTACAGTTGGATCTACCGCGGCACGCAGCTGGTGCTGGCCGAGTCTCGCGACACGATCCTGCGCGACTGCCAACTTGCCCAGCCGACCGTCATCAACGCCGTCCCCTACTTCTATCAGAAGATCGCCGACTCGCTCCGCAACCGCGACCAACCGGCCGACGCCGCGACGCTGCGGCAGGCGTTCGGAGGCGCGGTGAAACGTTGCTACTGCGGCGGGGCGGGGATCGCGCCGGAGGTCGAGCAGTTCTTCGCCGAGAGGGACTTGCCGATCTTGTGCGGCTACGGACTCACCGAAGCGGCGCCGGTTGTGACTGCGTCGACCTTCGAAAACTACGCGGCGGGAACTGTGGGCCGGCCGCTGCCGAATCTCGAAGTCCAACTGGCCGCCGACGGCGAACTGCTGGTTCGCGGCCCCAACGTCATGCAGGGCTACTGGCACGACAACGCGGCCACGGCCGCGGCGATCCAAGCTGGTTGGCTGCATACCGGCGATTTAGCGGCATGGTCCGACGGCGGCAATCTTCGGATCGTCGGCCGCAAGAAGGAAATGATTGTTCTGGCGACGGGCAACAAAGTGGCGCCGACGCAGGTCGAGCAGTTGCTCACGGGTTCGCCGTGGATCGAGCAATGCTGCGTCGTGGGCGACGGCCGCAACTGCCTGGCGGCGCTGATCGTTCCCAATCCGGACCTTCTGCGGCAAGAGATTCGCCGTCGCCGGCTGCTCGTCTGGTCGCGGCGGCGTGCCCTCACCCATCCGAAGATCATCGCCCTCTACCGGCAGGAAATCGACCGTTGTCTGGCGGCCGCCGCGAGTTTCGAGCAGGTTGGCCCGTTCGTGCTCCTGGGACGCGGGTTCTCGGTGGAAGCGGGCGAGATGACGCCGAAGTTGAGTCTTTGTCGGCGGATGATTGAGGGGATATTTTCGGGTGAGATTGAGAGAATGTATGGTGGCGTACCGCGGGGATGAACCCCGCGGCTCGCGCCGAAGAATTGACTACGCTATTTTGACTCCTGACTCCTGCCATGCCGACCTACCGCGCACTTTATACCGACTATCCTTGGGCCGACGTCGAGATCGAGCGCCAACTCCTCGCCGAGGTTGATTGCGAACTGATTGTCTCGCCCGACAACACTGAGCAGACGCAGGCGCGGCTCGCCCCGGGGATGGACGTCATCCTCACCTGCTGGGCCCCGGTGACGGCGCGGGTGATCGACGCCGCCGACCGCTGTCGCCATATCGCCCGCACGGGGATCGGACTCGACAACATCCACGTGCCGCGAGCGACCGAGCGCGGGATCATCGTCACCAACGTCCCCGACTACTGCATCAACGAAGTCGCCGAGCACACGATCGGCCTGATCTACGCTCTGGGTCGTGGCATCGCGGGGTATCATCTGGCCGCGAAGAATGGCCAGTATGATCTCGTCGCGGGCCTCCCGGCTGAGCGAATCAGCGGAAAGACGCTCGGTATTATCGGCCTGGGGCAAATCGGTAAGATTCTCGCCCGTTTGGCCCGCGGCGTCGGCATGAGGGTCGTCGGCACGAACCGTTCCAGGACGGCTCACGATGGCGTCGATTGGCTCCATCTGCACGACCTCCTCGCCCAGAGCGATTATGTCTCGGTGCAGGCGCCACTCACGCCCGAAACGAAGCACCTCATCAACCGCGAGACGCTGCGGATGATGAAGCCAACCGCTTACCTCATCAACACGGCCCGTGGCGGGTTGGTCGATCATGCGGCGCTGGTTGAAGCCCTAGATCAGGGCGTCATTGCCGGGGCCGCCCTCGACGTGCAAACGCCCGAGCCGCCCGATCTTTCGCAGCCGCCGTACAACGACCCTCGCGTGATCGTCACGCCCCATGTAGCGTTCTATTCGAGCCAGGCGACCGAGGAACTTCGCACTCGCGTTGGGCGCCAAGTCGTGGCCTTTCTCCGTGGCGAACGCCCCGAAAACATCGTCAACCCGGCGGTTCTCGACCGGTGATTATTTGAGTCGATTGAAGACTGGACAGGATCACAGGATTCCACGGATTTACAGGATGGATTTTGAAGAGTTCCTCCATCCTGTCGATCCGCGAAATCCTGTCATCCTGTCAAAAAATTCAATGGACCGAGCCTCAGCGCAACTCAGTGGCGGTTACTCCCAGAATGAGCGTGCGCACGTCCGTAAATTCAGCTGCTCCGGCCTCATTCTCGTCATAACTGGACCATTCCGCGTAACGCCTGCCTGTCGCTTTGACTCGCCCCTTCCTGCGGCCTATATACCGTTGGAATAACCTCACTTCGCGCTCCCGGGACTTCGGCCGAAGTCGCGCTGCGCGACGACACAGACAGACTCCATCGAAATCGCAACGTTGGGCCAGGCGTCGTCATGGAAGAAGCCAAATCGCGCCCCGGTTTTCCGGGTGACCGTGCACAGGTAGCCGCAGAGAAGCTGCGCGCCTTGCGCGAACGCGCGAACCAAGCTCTTGGCGATCATCGCAAGCGTCTCGCCCAGATCGAGACCGAGCTGAGCGACCGCGTGCGCCAGCTGGCTGAGGAGTTCGAGACGGCCGCCGAAGGGATCGAGAAGCATCTCCCCGGCAGCCGCGACGCCGAAGTCGCCGCGCTGCGCGAGCAGCTTGAAGAGAATCGCGCCAAGCACGAGAAGTTCGTCGAGCAACTCTCCCTGGCCCGCAAGCAGATCGACGCCATCCAATCGGAGCCTTGCCCTGCGTGCGACGACGCTGCCCAGCAGTTGGCCGACGCCCAGAGCGAGATCCGCCAACTGCGCGATCAACTCGCGACGCTCGAACAGCAGCGACAAGACGACCGCAGCCGTAATGAAAAAGTCGCCGAGCAAGTCGCCGCGGCTCGACTGGCGATCGGCGATTTGCAGGCGCGAGCCAGCGAGCAGTCGAATCAGCTCCAAGCGGAACTCGACGAGGCTGTCGCTGCTCGTCAAGCGGCCGACGAGCGGGCGGTTGCCGCCGTCCACGATTTGGAACTGCTGCAAGCCGACTACGACAAGCTTGAGCAAGCGAGCCAATCGCAGGAGCAGGTCGAAGCAGCGGTCGCCGAAGAGCGCCGGCTCGCCGCGGCGGAACGCGAGAAGGCGCGAAGCGAATTTGAGCTTGTGGAACGCCAACTCTCTGAGTCACAAGCGGCGCTGGCGGCGGCACACTTCCAAGCCGAATCGATTCAAGACGAGGCTGCCAAGCTTGAAACGGCTAACGATAAGCTTGTTGAGCAAGTGACGGCCCTGCAGGCGGCTCATGCCTCCGAGCATGAATCGCTTTCGTCGCGGATCTCGGCGGCTGAGCAAGAAGCGGCTAACCTGCGCGAGCGGTTGAACTCAGACGACGCCGAGGTCTCGTCTCTCCAGTCGTTACTCGCCGAGGCGACCGCCGCTCGCGACGAACTCCAAGTGGCCGTCGAAGCGGCCCACGGGCAAATCGATGCGCTCGAGCAGGAGGCGGCCGCCTCGGTGCCGGACTTGGAACGTCAGTTCGAACAGTTTCAAACTGAGGTCGAAGCCGCCGAGACTTCCCGGGCCGCCGTGCTGGCGACGCTCGACGCCACGAAAGCTGAACTGGCGACGCTGCGCGAAACGACCTGCCCGCGGGCTGACCTCGACGCCCTGCAGCACAAGTTCGGCGTAACGCTTTCCGAGGTGCAGAAGCTCAAACGCGAGAACAGCGAACTGCGCGAAGCAGCGATTGCGACGCCGTCGAGCGACAGCGGCCCCTCGCCGGAATTGATTGCGATTCGCCAAGAGCGGGACTCGCTGGCCGCCCGCGTGGCGGAACTTGAATCAATGCCTGCCCCCGAGCAGGCGCCTGCAGTTGACGATTTGGGATTGCGGCAGCAGATGGAAGACCTGCAGCATCGTTTCGAGATGACGCTCGATGATCTGCGGAAGGCGAATCAGGTCAATCACGAAATTCGCGGCCAACTCGCGACAGCCCAATCGTCTGGCGGCTCCATGGTCTCCGTCGGCGGGTCAGACTGGGCTTCGCAGCGGGCGCGACTGATGGCGATGCTCGAGGACGAGGAATGCGAAGGCGTGAGCGACGCGGTCCGCAAGAAGGAGCGGGCAACCATTGAGAACACCATTGCGGCGACTGATCGGGCGTTAGCCGAGAAAGAACGCGAACTGACGGACCTGCGGGCGAACGGAGCGGCCGCCGTTGTGCTCAGCGGAGAGCAGGAAGATCAGCGGGTTCGCAACGCGGCCGTCGACGCCGACGAGTCGATCGTCGCTGAGCGTGAGAAGCTCGCGAAGCTGCAAGCGGAATGGGAGTCGAAGCTGCGGGCTGCTGAACTAGAAGTGTCATTGGAACGGGCCAAGCTCGCGCGCGAGCAAGCGGCGCTCAAGGAGAAAATGTTCGAGTTCCAAAAGACCGATCCGCAAGGCATTCTCGCCAACGACGCGGACGGCAAGCCGCGACGCCGCTGGTTGGCGGCGCTCGGTTTGGGCGAAGAGGGCGAGGACGCCGGCAACAAACTGAAGTAGCGTCTGCAGCCCCTGGCTCCGCCAGGGGGTAGCACTTCATTGGACGACGCCTATCGGTATAGTGACCGACCCCCTGGCGGAGCCAGGGGCTGTAATTGCCGCAGCTCTAAAACGACATTGTCTCGATCGGTGCGAAGTCGTCGGTGAAGAGCGTCGCCTGCTTCATTTCCGGGATCGTCGTGAGCAAGTCGTCAATCATGCGACGAACCTCGGCGTTGCCGACGTAAGAGGCCGACTCGTAAGCAGCCGCTTTTGCGAGCCAGTCGTCGGCGCTCATCGGTTGATCGCTGTTGACGGCCACCAGCATGACGTTAGTCGATTGGTCGGTCAGTCCCAACTGCTTCCCGAGGGCGAAGGCATGGACCTGCTGGAAGGCTGCGCCGAGCGTCTTGTACATCGATGCGAAGATTTCAGCGTTCTTGCCGCGGACGGCGCTGTTGATGTTCATCACGAAGACGCCGCCGGGGGCGAGCTTCTGCCGGCAGAGCTGGAAGAACTCGCGGGTCACCAAGTGGAACGGGATGCGACCGCCGATGGTGAAGGCGTCAAGAAAGATCGCGTCGTAATGGCCGTCGGGCGAGTTCCGGACGAAGGTGCGACCGTCGGCGGCGATCATGCGGATGTTTTCGCTATCCTGCAGATAGAAGTCGCTGCTGGCGACGTCGAGGACCGCCTGATCGATGTCGACGACGTCGATCTCCGTCGTCGGATCGTGTTGGTGAAAGGCTCGCGGACCGACGCCGCCGCCGGCGCCGATGAAGAGCGCACGGCGGATCTTCGGCTGCGGCAAGAAGGCGAGGTGGAAGTAGGTGGTGTATGGGCTTATCGAGCGGTGGGGTTCGCTGAGTTCGATGGCGCTTTCGGTGAAGCGATCGAACTTGAGCTCGCGTGCTCCGAGGACCTGGTTGTCGATCACTGAAATGTGATGGTACGGCGTGTTGATCTCGCGAACTAACTCGCTCCCGACGGGAAGCGACGCCGCTCGCAAATCGCCGAGCCCGAAGACGCCCGCCGCGACAGCTGCGAGGATGGCCATACTGCCGCGGATCGCCGAACCGCCGCTGCCGAACGGGAACGTACCTAAAGCGACGAGCGCGAGCACGCCGGCGAGACCCTTCAAAATGGCTCCGGCGCCGAAGTTGGGGATCAGGACGAACGTCGTGAGCATCGTGCCGAGGATGCTGCCGAGCGTCGACAGGGCGTAGAGCGTTCCCGACGTTTTTCCAACCGAGGCGACTGTAGCAGTCGCCAAACGGATGGCGAAGGGCGAGACCATCCCCATGCCTATGCTCGGCAGCAGGAAGAGAATGGCGCCGGCCAGGAACGGGCCCGATTTTTCGCCGAAGTTGGCGCGGAGAATCGCGTCGCAAACGGGCTGGCCGATGACGACGATCAGAAACATCAGCGCCGCGACGGCGAGGAGGATCGTGTTGAGCAGCGCACGCGACGGGTAGCGGTCCGACAGCCCGCCGCCGATGTAGTAACCGACGCTGAGTGCGATGAGGAAGAGCGAGATCAGGCTCCCCCAGACGAAGACCGAGTTGCCGAAGTAAGGCGCCAGGATGCGGCTGCCGACGATTTCGAGTCCCATCAACACGGCGCCGGAGGTGAGGACGAGCAGTTTGAGTCCGGGACCGGCAGGGAGGAGCGACACGGGCGTCTTGCTTGCGGATTGTCCTGCGGACGAGGTTGCCGCGTCGGTGGTCGTTGCCGGGATGGATTCGGTCTTCTGCTTCGCCGCCATGGAGTGCTCTGGTCGGTGGGTGTGCTGGGGCCGCGGGGATGAACCCCGCGGCTCGCTTGGTGGGGATTGGTTAGCGCTTGAGGCGGCGGGGCATTTCTTGGAAGTCCAGCGAGGACTTGAACCGGCGGTTCAACTCGCGGCCGCGGCGGACGAGGTCGACCGGTTCCGCACGTTCCTTGTCGAGCGTGCCAATGGCCACGACGCCGTTGAACTGAGACATCGGAAAAATGTAGAGTTGCGGAAACGCCTCGGTGAGTTCTCGAATGTCGGCGTCGAGTTCGGCGTGCGGATTCAAATTGAACGCCACGACGCCGCCCGGTTTGAGCTTCTGTTGCAACTGCTTGTAGAACTGCTGCGTTCGCAGCGCCAGCGGGGCGCCGGTGCCGTCGGTTGCGGCCGATGGCTTGAGGAAGGCATCCATGTAGATCACGTCGTACGTGTGGTCTTCCGCGTCGGCGATGAACTTCAACCCATCGGCGGTGACGATGTTGACGTTCTCCGACGGCTTCGTGCCGAACATATCGGCGGCGATTTTCACCACGAGCGGGTCGATCTCGACGGCGTCGATTTTCACGCCTGGATCGGTCTGCTGCAGGTAGTGCACCATGCTCCCGCCGCCGAGGCCGATGATGAGGACGCGTTTCGGTTCAGGCTGGAACAAATAGCTGGCGAAGAGATAGCGAAGATACTCGAACTTCAACTCCGCGGGGCGGCGAAGGTCCATTTGCGTTTCGAGGACTTCTTCGCCGGCGTCGCGGACGAAGATCATCGAGCGGATCGGGCCGCGGCGGCGGATGCGGATGTGGGAGTAATCGCTGTGGCCGTCGTACTCCAATTCGCCAGCGGCGTTTTCAAGCGCGGCTTGGGTCGACTGGCCCTGAGCGCTGGGCGATAGCAACGCCGCTGCTAGCAGTGCTGCCATCATGGCGACGATATGTCGCTGCCAGGCCGAACGGCGGGAAGTTGAAGGCTGCTCCATGGCTAGCAGTCTAATTGAAGTCCCCTTTTCGGCCTATGGCACGCCGTTCGGCTTCCTCACGGTGACCTTGTGACGAGATTCCTTCGAATCTAGAATCCGCCCCCTCCCGTCGACCCGCACGACGCTTCGACTCAGGCGTCCGCAGTTTCAAATTACGAGTGAACCCATGCGATTCGATCCCAAGCGAATTGTAAAAGCCGTCAACAAACTCCACCACGAGACGGTGGTCCGCTGGCATCAGGTGGAGCCCGACAACGCCTACGCCGATTTCCTCGGCACGGTCTGTCAGCAGCACCAATACAACTTCCTCCTCTGGCACGAGGAAGATATCGCCCGCAGCCCCGACGTGACCGACGCCCGCATCGCGATGGTGAAGCGGGCGATCGACGGCTACAACCAACAGCGGAACGACTGGATCGAGCGGATCGACGAAGCGTTCCTCGAACTGCTGAGCGACGCCAGCGTGAAGCCGGCGGCGGGCGCCAAGTTGAACACCGAGACGCCAGGAGCCTCGATCGACCGGCTGTCGATCATGTCGCTGCGAATCTTCCACTTGGAAGAGCAACTTGAGCGGACCGACGTCGACGCGACCCACATCGAGCGCGTCCAGCAACGGATCGCTCGCTGCCGTCTGCAGCAGGCGGATCTGTCTCAATCGCTGGCCGAGCACTTGGTCGATCTCGCCGCTGGTCGGAAGGCGCTGAAGGTCTACCGGCAAATGAAGATGTACAACGATGCGACGCTGAATCCCTATTTGTATCAGGCTGGCAAGAAACAAGTCGCGTAGGCGATTCATCGAGGGCGCGCTCGGCTATCGCCTCGCGGCTAACCAATACTTCGGAACTTGATATGGCGACGGTCACCTCGGCCTCACAAATTCGGCGAGCTCAAATGGCGGCGGCGATCAGTTCGCGCGTCGTGAATTGTCGTCGCGTGTTGCAGGTCATCACGCCCTCGCACATGTCGGGCGCCGAGATGCAACTGGTGCGGCTCACGCGACGGTTGCGAGCGCGCGGGCATGAAATGCCGGTGCTCGTGAAGCACGATTCACCGGCGATCGAACACATGCTGGAGAAAGGCTTGTCGGTCGACCGTGGGCGCATTGGCGGCAAGATCAACTTCATGGCGATCTCGAGGATCGCCCGTGCGGCCCGGCAACATCACGTCGATCTGGTGCAATCGACCCTCTCGACGGCTAGTTGGTGGACCGGCTGGCTGGAAACGTTCGGCGGACCAAAGTCGGTTGGGCACGTTCAGGGATTCACGTCCGCTCGCTGGCACAGCCGCCAGAGTCATTTGCTTGCTGTCTCTGGCGCCGTACGGGACGACCTCGTCGCGCAGGGAATTTCCCGCGACAAAATTACCGTGTTGATGAACGCATTGGAGGCGGACGAATATCGCCCGCAGCGCGATCCGTTGGCCGTTCGAGCCGAATTTGGCGCCGACGCTCGCACGCCGGTGGTGGGGACGTTTGCTCACCTCTCGGTGAAAAAAGGCTATCGCGAGCTGTTCGCTGCGATACCGCAGGTTTTGTCGCAAGTGCCGAACGCCCAGTTTTGGATCATGGGGCAGGGGCCGCTGCGGGACGAGCTCGAACAAACGGCCCGCGCCGGCGGCTATTTGAACCAAGTCCGCTTCGCCGGCTTCCGTCGCGATGCGTGCGACGTGATGAACGCTATCGACGTGATGGCGTTGCCGTCGCATCGCGAGCCGTGTGCGCTGGCCTACATCGAGGCGGCGCTGTTGGCGAAGCCGATCGTCGCTTGCCGCGCCGGCGGGGCGCCGGAATCGATCGCCGACGGCGAGACGGGGATTCTTGCTCCCGTGGGCGATAGCCGCGCGATCGGCGAAGCGATTCTCGCGCTGCTGGAGAATCGCGACTTCGCCCGCAGCATGGGGCAGGCAGGCCACGAGCGGGCCCGCGAGGTTTTCTCGTGGTCGCGATTTATCACGACGCTGGAAGGCGTGTGGGATCGCGTTCTGTCGTAGCCGCGGGGCAACGCCCCGCCGGAGCGGTTAGTTGCTAGGTGCGGGAGCGATGCCTCATCAACGTACGAAGTACTCCGTACATCGCACTCGATACTTGGCGCTGACCGCCGCTATTTCTAAGCACAACGCCGCTTATCGCTGGATTCAATCAGCCGTTGGCAGGCGGCGTAGACCATGTCGACGTCGATCTCACGCATCGCCGAGTCGTCGGCCTTACGGCGCTCCTGAGCGGAACCCGCTTCGTAGCGAACTTGCAGCCGCACATTCTCTGGCCCATAGGCGCCGCACCAGTCGGCGACGCTGGGGCCATGGAGGCTGATCGTCGGCGTGCCGACGGCGACGGCCAAGTGCATCGGTCCGGTGTCGGAGCCGACGAACAGTGCCGCACGACGGCAGACGGCGCCCAGCTCTAAGACTGAAGTCGGCGGCGCCAAGCGGGCCGCTCCGCCGCTGGCGGCGACGATCACCTCGGCTAGCGGCTTTTCGTCGGGGAGGCCCCACACGGCGAGCGTCGGCATGCCGCAGTCGCTCAGCAGGCGGCGGGCGAGTTCGCCGTAACGCTCGGGGGGCCAGATTTTGGAGGACCAGCCGGCGCCTGGATTGAGGACTGCGAAGCGGCCGCGCGGCAATTCGTCGGTGTGCAGAATCTGTTCCGCCAGCAACCCGTCGGAAGCCCGTTCCGGCAGATCAAAATGGACCCGCGGGGCGGTGATTCCCAGTGGCGCCAGCAGTTCGAGGTAGTGATCGATTACATGCTCGCCGCCGACTGGCACGAGCTCGTTGTGGAACAGTTTGCTCAACTCGCGACCGTCGCTCCCGGCTTTGCCGATGCGACGCGGCGCGCCGCTGACCTTGGCGGCGATGGCGCTTTTGGTGAGGCACTGGAGATCGACAGCGACGTCGAACCGGTGCGAACGCAGTTCGCGGCGGAGTGCTAGCACGGCGCGCGGCGATTTGAGCCAGCCTCGCGGAGCGCGGATCACATGGTCGATGGCGGGGTGGGCCTCGAGCAACTCTGCGGTGCGGCCTTCGACGACCCAGCCGATGGTTGCCTGGGGAAAGGCGTCGCGCAGGGCACAGGCCACCGGGACGCCGTGGATGACGTCGCCGAGAGCGGAGAGACGAACGATGAGAATGCGCGGGGCAACGCCCAAGGATGCGGAAGACATGGCGGAAAAGCTAACAGTCCTCGGAGCGTAGAACAAGACAAACTGGGGAGCCGAATGGAAAGGGCGCGCGTGCTGGCGTTGCTGAGCGATTTGGCTAGTGCCTAAGTACAGGCTGGATCGCCCGCCTGGCTTAGATAAAGCCGAATTTATCTTGCGTTCAGCGGGGTTTCAGACCGCTCTCGTATCTTTGCCTGTGTAAGAACGAACTTTCATGTTTCGCCTGCCGGAACTGAAATAACAGGAAGAGGAGACAAGGGATGATTTACCATTACGATTCGCTAATGGAGTTGCGGGCTGTCTGGGAGACGCTGGAGTGTCGTAACGGCGGTTGGCCGCGAACGACGGTGCTGGTGCTTGATCGTAACTTCGCCGGTCACCTGCCATCGCTCATTCAACGTCAGCGGCCTGAGTCGCGTTTGATCATCGCCGCCGCCGACGGCTCGCTACTGCAATTAGCGATTGGCGAACTGGCTGACGAGAACGGCGGCTGGACCGAAATCTGGTGTGCCGATGATTGGCGCCACGCCGTCGACGAAGCTCGCCGGTCGCTTCGCAGTGACGAAGAGTTGGCCCTCTTCTGGCCCGCCTGGCACGACCAGAATCCGGTTCCGTGCCAGCCGCATCGGCGAGGAGCCAGCGTTGATACAATAGGCAAGTCGGCCGCCTTCGCCCACCGCGGGTCGATCAACTCCCTGCGTGGTAGCGTCGCATGAGCAGCCGCATTCTGATCATCGAAGACGAGGCGCGGATCGCCGACTTTCTCGTCCGCGGCCTGCGCGAAGAAGGGTACCAAGTCGAACACGCGGCCGACGGGCCAAGCGGGTGGATTGCGCTGCAGCACGGGACGTGGGATTTGGTCGTCTTCGATTGGTGGTTGCCAGGCGAGGATGGCATCAGCTTGCTGCGCCGATTCCGTGCGAAAGATCGGAAGACGCCGGCGCTGTTTCTGACGGCTCGCGACGGCGTATCGGAGCGCGTCGAAGGGCTCGACGCCGGCGCCGACGATTACCTTTGCAAACCATTCGCGTTTGAGGAACTCCTCGCGCGCGTACGAGCGTTGTTGCGACGGCCGGAGCAATCAACGTCGCTCGCGCTCAATTACGGCGACATTCACGCCGATCTCGGCAGCCAGCGCGCCTCGCGTGACGGCTCGCCGTTGGAACTGACCGCCAAGGAATTCTCGTTGCTTTGTTTATTCCTCCGCCACCCCGGCAAGGTGCTTTCGCGGACGCGGATTTTCGACGCGGTATGGAACGAGCAGTATGACGGCCTCTCCAACACGCTAGAAGTTCACGTGAAAGAGCTACGCCGCAAGCTCGAAGCGTTCGGTCCGCGCGTCATTCAAACCCGCCGTGGCCGGGGGTATATTCTCGACGTCTCGGCTAGCGACGAGGGTTGAGATGACGCTGGTCAATCGAGTCTCGGCGTTCTTTCTGGCGGCTCTGGCCATTGTGTTGGTCGTTTACTCCGGCGTGTTTTACGTCTTTGTTCGCGGCCGATTGGTGCAGCAGTTCGACCAGGAACTTCATGGCGCGCTGTACTCGTTGGTAGCGGCGATTGAGGTCGAGCCCGAGGAAGTGAAATGGCAGCCGCTGGAGCACGCGATCGCGCTTGGCAGCGGCGCTGGGCCCGAGGAAGTGCGGTGGGTCGTCGTCGGCGACGGCGGACAGATTGTCGAGCAATCGCGTAACGTCTCGTCGGAGATCATCGCCGAGGCGAAGCGAATTGCGGCCGATGCCTCCGCGAGGAATCAAACCGAGGGCGAACTGGCGGCGCCGGGGGAGTGGAGCGTGCTCTTCCAGCGGTTGGTGGCCCCGGCGCCAGAGCGCGAAGCTCGCGAACTCGACGAGTTCGACGAATTAGTCGTCGTCGCCGCGCGCTCGACAGCCGATATGGATGCCAATTTGCAGCGGCTCGCAGCGCTGGTGATTGTACTGCCGTTGGCCGCTTGGCTGCTCGCTGCGGCGCTGGGGCGGTGGCTCGGCGCCCGCGCGCTGGCGCCGGTGCTTGCCATGTCGAAGCGAGCCCGATCGATTGCCGGCAGTGACTTCAAAAGCCGGCTTCCTGCTCCTGCATCCAATGACGAACTCGCCGATCTGGGAGAGTCCTTTAATACGCTGCTCGATCGCCAGCAGCGGGCCTACGAGCAACAGCGGCGTTTTGCCGGCGACGCAGCGCATGAGCTCCGCACGCCGCTCACCGTGTTGCTGGGGCAGATTGACGTTTCGCTGCGACGGCCGCGATCTGCAGAGGAATACGCCGGGACGCTCGGCGTGCTGCGAGACGAAGCGAACGAATTGCAGCAGATCGTCGAGTCGCTGTTGTTTCTTTCCCGCACATCCGAAGAGGCGACGCTACCGGGGAGCGAACCGATCGTGCTGGCGGAGTGGCTGCCGCGGTATATGGAGCGATGGAAGGACGACCCCCGCCGCCAGGAGATGCGGTTTGAGTTGCAACTCGACTCCGGTGCGACGATATCCGCCCCCCCTGCCCTGCTGAATCGCGTGATTGATAATCTGATTTCCAACGCGGCGAAGTACAGTGCGGCGGGAACGTCGTTGAGTATTGTCGTGACGGTCGACGGCAGCGAAGCCGCGATCAACGTCACTGATCAGGGGCGCGGCATTTCTTCGGAGGATCAGGCAGCGGTCTTTGATCCCTTCTTTCGCAGCAAAAGCGCCCGCGACGCTGGCATCGCAGGCACGGGACTGGGACTGGCCATTGCTGCACGCATTGCTGCCGCTTTGCAGGGGCGACTGGAATGCGCGAGCGAACTGGGGCGCGGCAGCACGTTCACATTGCGGATTCCGCTGGCGATGAACTCGTGAAGCCCCGGGCTCCGCCCGGGGGTCGGCATGTCCCCTCGATGCGGCATGCTCTGACGTAGTGCTACCCCCCGGCGGAGCCGGGGGCTGAAAAGAAGAGCAGCCGCTTGCCGAACATGAAGCCGATTTTAAGTTCGGCTCACCGGCATCTTAAGACCCGGGGCGATGATTGAAGTAAGGAGCCACGAGGTCCCCGATGCCATGGCGTCGAGCAATCACCCCTGCGATTGAGTCGGCCAGAGAAACATTCGAGAGCGCCTGACTCAATCGCCTTTTAGAAGGAGACATACGATGAGTTTCTTCAAATCATTCGTGGTGGCGACAGCGGCGGCCGCGACTCCGGTGGCGGCGATCACCGCCGCTCCTGGCGACGCTTCCGAAAAGAGCCCCCTGCCGATGACTGCCGTGGTCGAGCGACTCGAGAAGGACGGCTACAGCCCCTTCACGGAACTCTCGATGGATGACGGCGCCTGGGAAATCGAAGTCTACAGGGATGACGTGCCGTACGAGCTGACGGTCGACCCTGATTTGGGCAAGATTCTCGCGGAACATCGCGACGATTCGGAGCCTCGTCCGCCGCAAGGTGCGAAGCCATTGTCGGAGATTCTGCAGTTGCTCACGAAGGCGGGCTACGACGACGTTGACGATGCGTCGTTCGAGCGTCGCTATTGGGAGTTTGAGGTTTATCGCCCAGACGGCGAGCATGAGATTCATGTTGATCCGACGACCGGCGAAGTCGTGTCGGATCGGATTGACGACTGAGTCGTAGGCGGCCTGTGCTGAGTATGAGAACGGGCGGCAAGCCTAGCGAAGGCGCCGCCCGTTTTCGTCTGCGCCAGCTAAGCCGGGGCTGGAATCAGCGTGGATGCTCCGTCTCGCTCTTGAGATCGGCATCGACCATCATCTTCGCCAATCCTGCGAACGTCACTTTGGGCTGCCACTTCAAATCGCGGCGGGCCTTCGAGGCGTCTCCCAACAGGAGGTCCACTTCTGCCGGGCGGAAGTAACGCGGATCAATCTCGATCAGCGTCCGTCCGTCGGGACCGACGCCGCTTTCGTTGACCCCCTCCCCTGTCCACTTGATCGGCAAGCCGATGTGATTGAAGGCCACCTCGCAGAACTCGCGGACGGAGTGGGTTTCGCCTGTCGCCACGACGTAATCGTCAGGCTTCTCAATTTGCAGCATCAGCCACATCGCTTCGACGTAGTCGCCGGCAAAGCCCCAGTCGCGCTTAGCGTCGAGATTGCCGAGATAGAGCTTTGACTGCAGCCCCAGCTTGATGCGCGCCGCTGCGCGGGTCACTTTGCGAGTGACGAACGTCTCGCCGCGACGAGGCGATTCGTGATTGAACAGGATGCCGTTCACGGCGAACATGCCGTACGACTCGCGGTAGTTCTGCGTGATGTAGAACGCATAGGCCTTCGCCGCTGCGTACGGGCTGCGAGGGTGAAACGGCGTTTGTTCAGTCTGCGGCGTTTCGACGACCTTGCCGTAGAGTTCCGACGACGACGCCTGATAAAACTTCGAGTTCAGGCCCAATTCGCGCACTGCCTCAAGCAGTCGCGTCACGCCCAGGCCCGTAACGTCGCCCGTATACTCGGGAACGTCGAATGACACCTTCACATGCGACTGAGCGCCGAGATTGTAAATCTCGTCTGGGCGCACTTTCTTCAAGATTTGGTTGATGCTGGAAGCGTCGCTCAAATCGCCGTAGACGAGTCGCAAATGGACTTCCGACTCATGCGGATCGCGGTAGAGATGATCGATGCGGCCAGTGTTGAACGACGAGCTGCGACGGATGATGCCCCAAACGTCGTAGCCTTTTTCGAGCAGCAACTCCGCAAGGTACGAGCCGTCTTGGCCGGTAATGCCGGTGATCAGTGCAGTTTTGCGGGGCGAGGCGGATGGAGACATGGCAAACTTCTGACAACGCCAAAGGCGCATGTGGAGGCAGGGATGGCGACTTAACTGGCGGCGGCAACTGCGAGGCGGGAACAATACCATTCGTACGCCGCAGCGAGCCCGGCGGCGAGCGTTGTTTGATGACGCCAGCCGAGGGCGTGGAGCTTCGAAACGTCGAGCAACTTTCGCGGCGTTCCGTCAGGCATGCTAGCGTCAAAGACAATCTCGACGCCAGGGCAAACGGCGTCGCGAATCAGCCCGGCGAGTGCGGCAATCGTCAGATCCTCGCCCGATCCCACGTTAATCGTCCCTTCGCCGTCGTAGTTGTCCATCAGAAAAAGGCAGGCGTCGGAGAGATCGTCGACGTAGAGAAACTCGCGGCGCGGCCTGCCGGAACCCCAGACGGCGACTTCCGTCGCGCCGCTGATCCGCGCCTCGTGAAACTTACGAATCAGCGCCGGCACGACGTGCGAACTGGTGAGGTCAAAGTTGTCGTTTGGGCCGTAAAGATTCGTCGGCATCGCCGAAATGAAGCGGCAACCATACTGTTTGCGATAGGCTTCGCAAGATTTCAGGCCTGCGATCTTCGCGACGGCATAGGCTTCGTTGGTTTTCTCCAGCGGTCCGGTGAGGAGATACTCTTCTTTGATTGGCTGGGGACAATCTCGAGGATAGATGCAGGAGCTGCCGAGGTAGAGGAGCTTCTCAACGCCGGTGCGATAGGCGGCCTGCAACACCGTGGCGTGGATCATGAGATTGTCGTACAGGAATTCGGCGGGACGGGTGGCATTGGCTTGAATGCCGCCGACGGTGCCCGCCGCGTGGATCACGTATTCCGGACGATGAGCGTCGAACCAAGCGTCTACGGCCGATTGTTCGCGGAGATCGAGTTCAGCACGCGCGGCGGTGACGATGTTGGCAAAGCCGGCGGCGGTCAGTCGGCGGACCAAAGCCGAGCCGACCATGCCGCGGTGTCCGGTAACGAAAATGGCTGCGTTGCGATCGATCATAGCTATCAAGTCTAGTCAACAGGACCGCCCGAGTTAAACGTTTGCCCGGCGAGTTCAAGCGACGTCAGAGCAGAAATCGCGGCGAAAGCCCTTGTTTTGACGAATAAACGGCTTCGTCTCACCACGAGGCTGGAGGCTCCCGGCGAGCGATTTCCTTGGCGGGGTTCCCGCCGACGATCAGGGCCGCCTCCACGTCTTTCGTCACAATGCTGCCGCCCGCCACGATCGCGTTTGGGCCGACGGTGACGCCTGGCAGCAGGGTCGCGCACGCGCCAATCCAAGCGCCGTCGCCGATCCGGATGGGCGACGGCAGGAGGTCGAACGTGCGTCGTCGATGATCGTGGCTGCCGGTGCAGAGGTAGGCCAATTGCGAGATGCAGACGTGATTGCCAATCTCGACGGCCACCATATTGTCGAGCCAAGCTTCTTGGCCAATCCAGCAATGATCGCCGATGGTCAGTCGCCACGGGAACTTGATGCGGACGTTTGGCTTGATCACGAGGCCGCGCCCGATGCGGGCGCCAAACAGGCGTAGCAAGCGCACCTTCAACCCGCTGACGGGAAACCACCCGTTCTCGAAAAACGCCACGCTGCAAAAGTACCAGAGCGTTCGAATCAGTAGGCCGCGGCCCGGGTTGAAATCAGAGTTATCGTAAATCGACAGATCGACCCATGACTTGGTCGAATCCGCGGTCGGCGATGGCGGGATTGGCGATGTCATGCTAAGCCGTAACCTCGGCGGCGATCGGCGCGGAGGCAGCGGCCTCAAACGGTGGTACGCCGCGTTCGATGGCGTCGCGATACATTTTTTCATAGCGGTCGGCGAGGCGGTCGGCGTCAAGCCAGTCTCGGACGAAGGCCGTGCCTTGAACGCTCATCGCCGTAGCCTTGGCGGGATCTCGCAAAATCTCTGCAATGCCTGTGGCGATCTCTGACGGCGTCGTATCAACGATGTTTACGCCGCCGCGTTGCAGTTCGCGCCAAATGTCGGTGCCCCGCGTCGTCACCACGGGGACGCCGCACGCCATAGCTTCCGGCAGCACCAGGCCGAAGTTCTCCTGATGCGTTGGCAAGACAAAAACGTCAGCCGCTTGGTAAAGCGACAGTTTGATTTCGCCGCGGACCATCCCCAGAAAACGAGTGCTCGCGCCGATGCCTAGTTCCGTCGCGAGGTTGCGGAGTTCAGCTAGGTAGCGTTCGTCGCCCGGGCCTGCGATAAGAACCTGCAAGTTTGGGAAAGAGCCCTTCAAAGCGGCGGCCGCCCGCAGCAGTATGTCGACGCCCTTCTTGGGATGAACGCGACTCAAGAACAGCAATTTGGGCCAGCTGGCCTTCAGTTGTGGAAAGGTCTGATAGGCAATCTCCGGGCCTGGGAGGCGATCGTACGGCTTTAGATCGACCAGGCAGGGCTCGACGACGGCCCGGTCGGCGCCGGGGATGTAGTGCAGGGCTTGAGTTCGCTCTTCTTCGGCGGTGAAGTGGATCGCAGTGGCGTCGCGAAACAAGCGCCGACCGCCAAACCAAAGGAAAGCATGCTTCTTCAGCGACTTTTTTTGCATCGAGTAATGATCGAGCATGCCATGGACGCTGACGACGTAGGGAATCCGTGTGCTGCGCAGCGTCTTCGAAAGCTGATAGTTACCCAGGCTCCAAGGGGTGTGAAGGTGAGCCACGTCGACCTTCTCAAGAAGGTGAGCGAACCTCGCGACTCCCGCCCCACTTACTAACCGCCCCGTTAGCCGTGAGGGAGGAAGTTCCAAAAGTTGCGGGCGGCCGCTCGCGTTGCTCCGCCATTCGGCGGGCGCATCGGTTCCGTCACAAGTCGCGACGATCACTCGATGGCGGCGCAATGCTAATGACGTGCAGACGTCGATGACGGCGGAGACGACGCCGCCCAATTCTGAGCGAATTGCTTCGATGAAGTGAATGCAGGTGAATGTCTTCGTCATCACGGAGATTCGCGACGCCAAATTGGATGTGAATAAGGCGACACGGCCGTGTTGGAACTGGCCCGATTGCTCGCCGCGCTAGCTACGGCCGCGGCATCTGCGACCAAGCCTCTAGCCCTTTGGGCTCGCGTGACCGGCCGAATCCTATGGACGTGAAGTAGATCAGTAGGAACGAGAATACAACGCCCAGGATCGCCACATTCGTGAAGATGGCAATATCTCCGCGCGCGAGTCCAAGGAATTGTCCCGTCGAACAACCAATTGGCAAGATGACGTACGGGTTGCCAGGATTCAGTCGAACCAAATCGTCAAAAAACCGAGTGAACTGACCAAAGAACAGCGCGTAGACGACGACGGCAATGAACCCGCCCTCCGCGCCGGCATAGCCAATCACTCCGGGCGGAATGGTAATCAGGTCGCGGTTCACGCCACGCAGCTTTGCTATGTGGGCGACATTTTTCGAAAGCGGTTCCGGCTTCGACTCCCAGATGACGCGGGGAACCCACCAGTACCCCATAAATTTTATACTGAAGAGCATGTCATACTTATGATCGCGCGGATAGGAGTCGAGGATCCACAGCGCCGCTGAGCCGACGGCCTGGCCGCCTAGGAGGTCCGCGGTCCCCTTAGAGAAGTTCGCGCCTTTCATTTGTTGCAACGTCGCCTGCGCGTCCGTCGCGCCAGATTGATGACTGCGTACGGCAGTGAACGCACTGACGACCAAACCGCCAATCAATATCAAGGGCGTTGCGCTAATCAGTAGCTGCGAAGGCGAAAGATGCCTTGCCCAACGATGATAGGCTCCCCAGGCGAAGCCCGCCAAAACGCTGATCAATGGTCGGCGTGAATAGACGCCGCCGAGCGAGACAAGGAAACTGACTCCAAGGACGAAGGCCACCAAAGATAACACCGCGGGATTGACGCGTCGCGCCGCCCATATCCATCCCGTCACAGCGCAAGCCGCGGCCACGAGGGCGATGCCTGTGTTGGTGCCGATCGCGCCAAGGGCCGGCACCGCGTAGGCGACCATGCGGACGCCGAGCGCTGCGATGACGATGGAAATCGCCAGTCCCGTGAGAATCGAATCGCTGGCGGTGGCAGGGCCTTTGGTAAACTTTTTCGCGAGCCAGAGTGAAATGCGAAGGCGGTGGTAACTAAACAAATAGAGGATGATGAACAAGTAGTCGAACAGCAGCATCCACTTGCCGGCCTTGCCTGGGTCGACAATTCGGAATCCGGAATATGAATCAATCCTTAGCGCTGAGACAGGGCTGATGATCTGATAGACGACGAAGCCGGCTAAGTAGATATTACGAATGCTGAACAGGTCTACGCTGCTATTGAGTCCTTGGTAGACCATCAAGACGACGATGCCGCCCGCGAGAAGCCAGAATAGTGCAATCGTCAATCCCATCGCATCGTTACCTGGCGGTGCAGCGCTCGATCGTAAAACTGAGAAAGATTAACCAACGGAGGCGGGGCTAGCCGTTTCAAATCCAGACCATTCAAACGATCTGCCGAAGGTGCGTTCCAACTGCGACACGTCGCCGCGCAATGCGTCTCGCAGAAAGGATAGCGTTTGTTCGGAAGGGGGGGCGAGTTGCGCCGTCGCTTTCGGCAAAATCAGGCGTTGCAGCGCTAGCCGCAGCTTCGGGGGCGCCAGCGGTCGCAGCCAGCGGCGGTACGCCCCGCTCTGTCGCAAGGCCTCCCAACGCGGACTCGTCACCGGCTTCCCCTGGCTCTTATTGTAGACCCGCCCTGCCGATTCAGCCTCATCCTCGGCCGGCAAACCGACAAATCCCAGCAAGTCGCGCACCGTCTCGCGACGACGACTGACATAATCCTCAAAACGAACGACCCGAATCCGTTCCGGGCCCAATTGTTCCATCCACGGTTCAAGTTGATAGGCGTAACGACTGTACTGGACGTAACGACCATGCCGGCGCACCTCCTCGTCGATGCTCGGCCCGACGAGCCCTTCAGTATGCTCGTGGTGATGCTGGCTGATAATCCGCTCGATGGGATGGCGGACCACATAAATCGCCTTGAATCCGGCGGGCAATACGCGAATCGCCCGCTCGACGACGCCATCAAAGTCTGGCCGTTTGGCATAGCCAGTTGAGGCGTCGCAGCACAGGGCCCCAGCAGGGGCTTGTTCATATTTGGCTTCGTAGGAGGCGCGACCCGTCGGTGAGAGCACATCGTCGTGGCACAGCGCGTGCGGCTCTTTATCTTGAGCCAGAAATGCGCCGCGGCGATCGGCAATGTCCATGTAGAGACTCGTCGTCCCTGCTTTCATGGCCCCGATGATTAAGACGTTAGGTAGGGGCATCGACCACTCAAGAATCTGGACTCAGCGACAATCAGAACGCTTCGGCGTCAATAAATGGTTCGTTAGCGATGCAACGCGCCGCCCACACTGGCCGACTCGTCGCGCGTCGGACGGTCTAATGACGTCGGCGTCGCAGGATGCGGTTGCACCGGCGGCGGGGAGGGGAGCAAGTTGGCGTCGGCCAGTGCAAGCCGCACTCCTTGCACCGGATCGCCGCGCCGCCGCCAGTCGTCCAACACGCGCAGCGACGCCAATCGATACTCGTGCAGTCGATCATCGTCCGCCGACATTTCGAGCAAGGCGTCCGCCAAGGCGTCGACACTGCCTGGGGGAAACGCGCGGCCGTTCACCCCGTCGCGGCATAGTTCGCCTGCAGCTCCCACGACTTGGCTGGCGATGATCGCCAACCCCGCAGCCGCTGCTTCGCAGACGACAACTGCCCAGGGCTCATAGCTGCTTGGCAAGATGAATACTTCGCCGCAGGTGTAGAGCGCCGCCAGTTCATATGGGTCGTCGATAAACCCTGTCCAAGCGAAGCGGTTGAGCAACGCGGCGGGGACGCGCGACTTCAATTCAGCTTCGAGCGGTCCGCCGCCCACGATGAGAAGGTCCCAGTCGGGACGATCGCCGGCAATTTTGGCGAACGCATCGATCAGCGTGTCGACTCGTTTAACTGCCGCCAACCTTCCAGAATAGATGAACCGACGCCGTCCCTTCTGCAGTTGGAACTTGGTTTCCGCGCGATCGCGGTCGTCGTCGGTCGTCTCGAAGATGCGTCGATAGTCAGGTTCATGCGGCATGAAGAAGGAGGGCTTGGCCGCGCCGCCGTATGCCTCGAAGTAGCGCCTTCCGTATTCGCCGCAAGGCATCAGTCCGGAGAGGCTTCTGACCACCCAACTGAGGTAATGGCGTTTGACCCAACGTCGCCAGCCGGTGACGCGATCTCCGTAGACGTTGGAATCGGCGAACATGTAATTCGGCAAGCCGTTGCGGCGACACCAGGCAATGATTCGCATCAGGCCGACGCTGTTGCACCCAGTCGTGACGGCGGCTTCGACGCGATGTTCCTTGAGCCAGCGGATGACGCGGCCCGCCTTACGCCAGTCGCTCCAAACCGCGGCAAGGTTTTTCTTGCGACCCACGGATTCGCCTGGGCCAAAGACGACCGGGCGAATCTTCTCCGGGAGGGCATGACTCCATGGTTGCCAATTATGCTCGTTCAGAAAGATCGACCAGAGCTCAACTTGCTCGCCCATCTCGTCGGCGATGCGCAGGTGCTGAGCAATTCGATAAGGCGACGGCGCATTGGCGATGATCGCCAGCGTCCGTTTTGATGAATTGCTCATGGGCACAGCTTCCGGCTGGCGCCTTCGATCTCGCATGCGCCAGCGTGAATTGGCGGCGGGCGGCAATTTACTTGGTGCGCCGCCTCCGCTCTTGGATCTCTCAAGACGTCGCGGCTTGATACCTTGAAACGCTGCGAGCCAGAACGTCGGGCGACCCCTGATCGCTTCGCGCCGGACGAAGGGAGGAGTCGCCATTAATTTCAAAGAACTCGTACTCCGCAAGTCCTTGCAGGAGGTCGAACACGTCTTTTCGTGAGTAGCCGAATCGTTCAGCGCACGAGTTGATTTCGAAGACAATGTGCGGGCGATGCTGGCGAATCATTGCTTGCGCTCCGCGAAGCGCTTGCAACTCGCCTCCTTCGATGTCGATTTTCATGACGTCGGGTGGGGGGACTTCCCCGCTGGCCACGAGTTCGTCGAGGCAGATCATTTGCCGTTTAAGCGCTTGGCCTCCGCTTTCGCCGGCGTTCACCGACGCATGCAAGGAGTGAGACGTGAGCATGAGCGTCTCTTCGCGATCGGCGTCGCCCACCATCGTTTCGAAAACCGTGACGGCGTCGCCGACTCCATTGAGAGCGGCCGAAATTGCAATCGAACGGGCGAGGTCAGGCTGCGGTTCGAAGGCGATGCAGCGGACTTTGCCTGCGAAGAGGGTTGCCATCTCAATAGTCATGTACCCGACGCTACCTCCAAGGTCGAAGAAAACGTCGCCCGGTTTCAGGAGACTTCGACAAGCGTCAAAGACGTAAACGTCCCAGGAGCCTCCTTTGCGTTTCATCGCCGCGTAGATGTCCAGGACTCTCGGCACCATCGCCAGCTTTGCGCCATGCTTGGTAGTGAAGGTCTCTTTGCGATCTTTAGAGATCAATCGGCCCAGGATGCGCGGAACCGCGCCGCGACCGCGCGGCATCGTCTCGGCCCACCAATTCGCCGCGGAAACGATCAACGACTTGTTGTCGTCCCAGCCAGCAGCGGCTGCGGGCTCAACTTTCAACGGAATGGCCATCTTGACGGTACCTCGATATCAAATAGAAGAATCTCAATCGTTCGCCATTGTCAGGTTAGCGATCAAGTCGTTGGAGAATTGAATGACAGGATTCTTCAGTGATGCACGCTGCGTTGGAACTGCGATCGGAGCCGGCCGGCACGACGAGTCGCCCAGGTTTGCCCCAGAAAAAGGCCGTTCATTTACCTTTTCCATCATAGGCCAAGGCAGGGGGCGGCAATAGTAAGGCGGCCCGCATGATCTGTCCGACCCTCGCCGGCGCTAGGCCCGCCAGCTCGACGAGGTCGGCGACCAGAAAAATCCTCGCGATTGCTATAAACGACGCACCAAAGGCCGAGGCGCCGAGTGCGAGGGCGATGATCTGAGGGGATTCGCTCGGCAACAGGGCCAGCAGGATCAGTGAACACGCTCCGGCCGCCAAGGCGGCAAACCAAGCGGGAAGCATCGAACGCAAGCAGCTTTTCCAGTTGATGCTGAACTCCCCAAGCATACGGATTGAAGCCACTACGCTAAAAACGACTTGAGCAATCGAAACCACCAATGCAAGTCCGGTCAAGTCGTCTCCGTAAATCGCAACGGCTATCGCCGCCGCCGTCATGAGCCAGGCCCCCTCGCAAAAATAGACGATTGCACTTACCCGAAATCGCCCCTGCGACGACAGCGCGGCAGTCAGCAGGTCGGTAAACATCCGCATCGGCGCAGTGACGGCGAAAATCTGCATCAGGCCTATCGTCGACGACCATTTATGATTCCACACAATCTCATCGAGGATCGTGACGAGCGGTCCGACCACGACCGCCAAACAAACGCTTACGGGAGCCGCCACGAAGACCAGCATGCGAATGCTGCGCAGGATGGCGCGTGTCTGTCGTTCCGGCTGATCGGCGACGCGGCTGAGCGCCGGGAACAGGACATGTTGAAGATTGGTCGCCAATAGCTCGAGGACTTGAGCAGTGAACTGATATCCGAAGAAGTACTTTCCAACGACGCCCATCGGCAGCAACATGCCGAGCATCAGGTAGTCGCCCATTCGTGCAAGGCCGCGGCTCACGGCGGCGACCGCTACCCAGAACGAGCTACCCAGCAAGTCGGGCCATTGATCAAAGCCGAACGGTAATCGCCAGGGTTTGATTCGCGTTGCGTAGTAGTCTGCGAACGCCTCGTAGACGGCGACAATCACCAACGGAATCGCGACGCTCATGGTTCCGAATCCGCACCAGGCCAGTCCGATGGTGCTGGAATGGCGGATTAAGAACCAGAACATCGCTACGTAGGCGATAGCTCGAAACCTTAAGTCGACTCTAAGCTTCGACCGCAGAAACGTGCTCACTCCGCCCAACGGCATTGACAACGCGACGACCCAGAGGAGGCCGGTCAACGCGGGCGCTTCGTAGACTGCGGCAACGACTGGAGCGCTCGCGGCCAGCACGAGCCCTGCGCCGACGGCCAGCGCCATGCTCAACCAGAAGGCGGCGCCCATTGACCGCTCGAAGGCCGCGGGACCCCGTTGAACCAGCACCTGAGGAACGCCGCCATCCTGGAAGACTTTGGCAACGGTCGCGATCGACAGCATGATGGCGATGTCGCCAAACTGCTCATCGCTAATCCAGCGCCCTAGCAGCAACTGGGTGACGCCGCCGAGGAGTTTTCCGGCGACGATGCTGAGAGTCATCCAGGAGAAGCCACGGCCCACTGCGACGGCAAGCGACGGTCCGGGGCCACTAGCCGGCCTCGGATCTGAAAGTTCGACGGCGTCGCCCGTAGCGCTCGAATGGGACAAGGTCAGGGGCGAGGCCTTCAAGAGGGAAAGACGTAACCAGCGCGAAGTCTGGGCTCGACTTCGGATCGAACGGCGAGACTAGGGCGAGGCGACCGCCTTGGAAGTTGCTTCCGCGTCGATTTGTGAAATCGTGGTCTCGGTGCGTTTGGCGCCTTCCGACGGCTTCTGAGACGCCGCGGCGGCGTCGGTCAATTCGCGTGCGGCTTTCGACGCCAGAGCCGCGATCTCCCCTTCCAGCATCGCCAGCGTTTCCATCACTCGACCAACGGTATCGCATGCAAGCGCGCCGGCGTCGCGCTCGCCGCAGAGCGTAATTCTACCCACGACGTGATCTTCAATGAATAAAGGAACTTCTGTACGCCAAAGCTCTCGTCGCTCGCGGCTGGTGCGTCTCTTCCAAGAGGCGTGATACGCTTCCTGGATGGCTGCCAAATTGAGGTCAATGCGGACTTCGACCAGATGCGACTTTTCCGCATATTCGATCAGGGATTGCCATAGCATGTCCCATTCTCGAGTCCCCTGGAGTCGGACCGACGATTGCCACGATCCGCTCCCTTTAGAAGGCTGGATGAATGACATGCCGACGGATTTCATCCGGTTCGCCAGCATCATGAACTCGACATGACCAAAGATCTGCGTTGCCACAAGGAGGCAGATCACCAGCATCACCGAGCCGATCGCCAGCAGGTCGTTTTGCATGAACATGCTCAACAGCGCCCCGCCGCATGTCACGGCACAACAGAGGGCGACGACGCCGAGCACGCGCGTATTCTTGCCAAAACGCGCCATCAGTCGGTGGTGCAAATGGCCGCGATCAGTTGCGTAGATGCTGCGACCCGTCAGCTTGCGTCTCAAGATGGCGACGAACGAGTCGAACATCGGCAACGACCAAATCGCCAGTGGGGCCGCCATGGCGACCGTGGCGGGGCCCTTTAACGAAGCGCCGATTGCCAGGGAACCGATGACGAGTCCGATCAACATGCTGCCTGCGTCGCCCAAATAAATGGTTGCCGGCGGAAAGTTAAACCGTAAGAAACCCAATAGAGCACCAGCGAAGACCGCCGCGACGACGGCCACGGCTGGCTGGCCAAACCAGAGCGCCATCACCGTGATGGCCGAACAGAGGATAATCCCGATCGTGGTCGCCAACCCGTCGATGCCGTCGAGCAAGTTCAGCGAATTGATGGCGCCGACGAGCCAGAAAAGCGTGAATGGCACCGAGAGCCAACCGAGTTCAATCTTCTGACCGAATAGCGAAAACGCTTGAATCTTCAACCCTGCCGCGATCACGATCAGGGCGGCGACGATCTGACCGATTAATTTGTATCGCCCCTTCATTCCGTAGCGATCGTCGATCAATCCAAGGATGACGATCCATCCGCCAGCGAGCAGGAGGCCGGAGAGGAACGGGGCGTTATCCTGAAGCGACTCTTGCAGGTTCTGCGACGAAAAGTACTCGACGGCGAACGTGACGACCGCCGCCAAAAATACCGCCAACCCGCCGCCTAGAGCGACTGGCTTCTTGTGGCTCTTGTGGTGACCGTCCGGTCGATCGACGAAGCCCCACCGTTGAGCAAACGATGCCACGAAATGCGTCAGCGGGTAGCTGACGATTGCGGCAATGCAGCTCATCGTTAGTACATACTGCATCCGGTGCGAGCTCCTCTAGTTGCACATCACGTAGGCGTGTTCTGCGGGCCAGTGCGAATTGGCGTCGATACCTCGGTGAGGCGACTCCCGCCCTCGGCACGCCTTCTTCAACGCGGAAGGCTCGCCAAAGCAATCGGCGGACCAAGCCCCGGCCGAAGGTCGCGTGCGGCGTCCATTTACAGGTACCGACAACTTACAGGCGTCGCTGCAATTGCCGGCCAGATAAGACGTTGCGGCCATTCGCCTAGCTAAGATGTTCTCGCATTCGACCCTGTTGTCATCGTTACCAATCCCCGGCGACATGTCAAATGATTGGAACATCTCGCCGGACTTGGTGAGGAATTACAACAGACTTCCGAGTCAGCCTGTAGCGATTGCAGCGGCAGCGCAGGAGCTTGCGCGTGGCGTGCTATCTGTCTGCTTGGACGCTGCGGTCCAGGGACGTGCGGAAGTACGAAGATTCGACTGCGACAATGACGCAATTGGGAACGAGCATGCCGACGAATGGCCGAATTGGGAAGCTGGATCGCCCACCAAGGCCTTGATGTCAACGTGATCCGAGGAGGCCGCGATCGGCATGCTGCCGGATGGCCTCGACGATCCGACCCGCTGCATGCCCGTCGCCGTAGGGATTGGCGACTCTGGCCATTGCGTCGTACGCCGCTTGATCCGTCAGCAGGCGGAGCGTCTCATCCACGATGCGCTTGGCGTGCGGCCCCACGAGTTTAACGGCCCCCGCTTCAACTCCCTCCGGCCGTTCCGTCGATTCTCGCATGACCAACACTGGTTTACCGAGCGACGGGGCTTCTTCCTGCACGCCGCCTGAATCAGTAAGGATCAACGTACAGGCCTTCGCCAGCGCCACGAACTGCGAGTACGGCTGCGGGGCAATTAACCGGATATTTTTATGCGACCCTAGCCGCGCGTGAACGACCTCTTTCACCTGCGGATTGAGATGGACCGGATAGACGATAAGCGCGTCGGGGCGGAGCGCAGACAACTCGGCCAACGCATCGCATATCGACTCGAACCCCGCTCCAAAGTTCTCACGACGATGGCCGGTGACCAAAATCATTGGCTGCTTGCGCCAGTGGGCGCCGAGTAGGTCACCGATCTCATGTTGGAGCGCCCCTCGCACCTCCTCATGCTCCTGCCGGCGAACCTCGGTCAGCAATGCGTCAATGACCGTATTTCCGGTGACGAAAATGGAATCGTCCGGCACTCGTTCCGCCAACAGCGCCTGCCGCGCTGTCTCCGTCGGCGCGAAATGGAGCGAAACCAACGGACTGACAAGCCGGCGATTCGCCTCCTCCGGAAAAGGCGAAAGGACGTCGCCAGTTCGTAGTCCTGCCTCGACGTGCCCGATTGGAATCTTCCGATAGAAACTCGCGAGCGCTGCGCAGAGTACGGTCGTCGTGTCGCCTTGCACCAAAACCATGTCTGGTTTCGCAGCGGCTAGCGCTTGGTCGATTCGCTCCACGAGTCGCGCGGTCAAGCCAGCCAGCGTTTGACTAGGCTCCATCGCCGCCAGGTCGGCGTCAACTTCAATCCCAAACAATTGCACGACCTGTTCGATCATCTCGCGGTGCTGACCCGCGTTGATCACGTAGGGCTCGAACGCCGCGTCAGCGCGGAGCGCCTCAATGACAGGAGCCATCTTGATGGCTTCGGGGCGAGTGCCGATAAATACTGCGATACGCCGGACCATAAATCCTCAAGGCGCGGGGACTGGAGCAGTGCGCAAAAAAACAGGGAGGCGGCCATCATGCCGCCTCCCTGAAGCCAATCAATCATCGTTGCGACGCTATTTTCCAGCCGTCGCGGCATACTTGGCGACATATTCGCCGTGGATCCAGTCGTAAGTCTTCGCCATTCCTTCGCGAAGCTTGATGCCCGGGGCCCAGCCCAAGTATTGCATGATCTTCGTGTTGTCGCTGTTGCGGCCGTTCACGCCCTTGGGGGCGCTCAGGTTATGCGTCCGCTTCAGCTTCACGCCGGCGATATCTTCGACCAAATCACTCAGGCCGTTGATCGTCACGATCTCGTCCGAGCCGAGGTTGATCGGTTCAAGGATGTCGCTGTCCATGATGGCCAGGATTCCCTTCACGCAATCGTCGATGTACATGAAGCTGCGAGTCTGCTTGCCGTCGCCCCAAATCTCGATCTCGGTCGCTCCGGTTTCCTTCGCGTGAATCACCTTCCGGCAGACTGCGGCCGGCGCCTTCTCGCGGCCACCTTCCCAGGTACCGTACGGACCGTACACGTTATGGAACCGAGCGACCCGCGTCCGCAGACCGTAGTCTTCGCGGAAATGACGGCACATCCGCTCGGAGAACAGCTTCTCCCAGCCGTAACCATCTTCCGGCATCGCGGGGTAGGCGTCTTCTTCCTTCAACGGAATGACGTCTTCGTTGACTTGCTTCTCGGCGTTGTAAACGCACGCGCTGCTCGCGTAGAAGAACCGCTTCACGCCTTCCTTCTGCGCGGCCTGCAGCAGATGGGTGTTGATCAACACCGACAGCATGCAAAGTGCCTTGTTGTTTTCGATGAACCCCATCCCGCCCATGTCGGCGGCCAGGTTGTAGACGTCATCCATCCCGCGACAAGCTTCGTCGCAAGCTTTGCGCTCTTTGAGATCGGCGACGACGTTCTCGGCCTCGTCAAAAACTTGATACCACTCGTCGATCGGCTTCACGTCGACGCAGCGAACTTGAAACCCATCTTTCAGCAAACGCGCCGCTAGGTGACCGCCAATGAAACCGCCGCCGCCCGCGACCAGGACTTTCTGTTTGCTCATCTACAAAGATCCCTTAATTAATGCCTGCGCCGGTGGCCATCTGACCAAGTCGTTGGGAACGGAGCGGCTCGATATTGACAAGTGGAACTATTAAATATACTCGCGTAATGATGATGTGCCAACAAAGTCAGGACCGCTGGGCGGCAAGCCCGTGGGCTAGGAGTTAACGGCGTTATCGCCCTTTTTCGGCCCATACTCGATCGCGTCGCAGAATGCCGTGCAGAGCTTCGATTTCGTGAACCGTCGATCGACGATGTCACGGGCCCGCTGCCCCATCTCTATCCGCTGTTCTCGCGATGTGCGCTGGATTTCACGAATCAGCGACTCGGCGCGATCGACGTCCCCATGCTCGACCGTCCAACCAATGTTTTCGCCGTCGACGATTTCGGTTGCATGGCTTGGCCGAGGCCCCAGGCATAAAATGGGGCGCGAGACCGCCATGGAGCCGTAGATCTTGCAAGGATGGCAAATGCCGACCACGTCATTTCCGACCGAAACCAAATGGACGTCGGCTGCGCTTAAGGAGTAACGAAGCGTCTCAATCGGCTGATAGGGCAGCGACCTGATATTGGGCGGCGACTCGCGCGCGATCAAATCGTCGATTGATTTCTTTCCCATGCCGCCGCCTACAAACAAAAATACGATCTCTTGGAGATCCTCGACGCGCCGCGCGGCGTCCACGATGGTGGTCACCGGCGAGGCGAGCGATAGATTGCCGGAGTACATGATGACGATCTTGTCGCTAAGCTGATGCTCCATGCGAAAAGGATTCTCGTCATGGGCTACTGATTCAATGTGGTCCTCGTGCGGCCAGGGAGGCATGACGAACATTTTGTCGTCAACGTTGACCTTGCGATTGATTCGTTCCGCCATGAACCGATCGAGAGCCACTACCGACCGTGAACACTTGAGAATTCGCCGGTTCAACCAATCGAAAGCGCGGACCATTAGCGAATCAGGGCGCGCTTTACCCAATGCGACCATCTGGTCGGGGTTCAAATCCATCGCCCAGAAGGTAACGTCAACCTTGCGAAAGGTGCGGACGATCACCGCGGCTAGTCCGCACATCGGGGGCGAAGTGCTTACCAACATCAAGCGTAAATGACGCACGAACAGGCAACGGAACGACGCTTGCAGAGTGAACGAAAGTCCCCCGACGATGCGTAGCAGAATTGAAGATTTGCCGAAGCCCGACAAGGGAAGGCGTCTGACTTCAACGCCGTCGAGAATCTCCCGACGCGGGAAGCGAACTTCGGGATTCTCATAGCCGCGGTTAGAGGTGTAAACGATAACGCGATAGCCGCGCTGTGCCATTTCCACGGCGGCGTCGCGGACATGCTGCCCAACCGACGTCGGGTCTGGAGGATAAACTTGTGATGCGACGACTAGCGTTGCACGAGGGGTGGCGGGCGTGGACATTCGATTCCGGGGTACGACTAGAAAATGCCCAAATAAAGCTTCAGTATAGTTCAGCGCTCTGTAAGTTCAGCGATCTGCTGTTCGAACGCCGTGGCCGCGATGGGTTGTCGTCGGCCCGCTGCGATCCGCACAGATGGTCTAATCGCCGCGTTGCAGCCAGGCGATCGTCGGCTCCAGCCATCGTTGGACGACGGCAATCTCCGCGGGAGTAGCGTTCGCCGCTCGGTGCCGCGTCTGAGCAGGCTGGAACTCCTGCTCGAAGCCGCGCCAGACATCGGGAGAATCCTCAAGCTGGCAGAACTCCAGCAGCTTTCGTATCAAGTCGGGCGACATCTCCTCCAGCCGACATTCGAAATATCGATCAGCCGGGAGCGTTCGTCCATACTGACGCGCGGCTTCCACGCACATCCGCCATTGCAAAGCGCAGACTTCCAGCAGCGAAAGATCGTGGACCAGGCCGTCTAAACCGGGGATTCTCGGTCCCCACACCGGGGGCCGGACAAGACCCGAAAAAGAGCGCGGCGCTATCCGGCGAGCGAACTCTCGTAAGTAGTAAGGGATTTGGCGGGGCCGAATCTCCAGCAGGCGTCGTTGTAGCCGCGCCTTCGGCATGCCGCGCGCGTGCTTGTGCCAAAACTGCTCGATGGCGAGCGACGACTCGATTCCGTCGCGAAGAATATGGACGAATAAGCAGCCTGGCAGGACCCTTTCGACAAAGCCCATTCTGAGGGAGTTGCTTGGAGTTTTTTCAAGGAATCGCTGCTTGCCTGCGTTACCGACGGCTGTGGCAAACACGTTTCGTATGTAGTCGCAAACCTCCGGGCGAGCGTCCTCAGGCGTAAGCATGTCGCTTTTCGCGTCGTTACCGTATCGCCAAGTCAGGCGCGGCTCATCGAAGTGCGCCAAATTCGGGTGCAGTCCGAGCAACTGTCCCAGGAACGTCGTGCCGGAGCGCGGCGCCCCGACGATAACGATCGGGCGGTTTAGTAGCGGATTCGGTGACGATGGCATGCCTGTACCTAGTTGTTGGGTTTGCCTGCGTAGACACCGTGGCCGCCGCAGGCACGCTGGCAACCGTTCAGCGGGGTACCCGCTATCGGACGTATCCGCGCGACCGCCAAAACGCGGCTGTCGCCGAAGGCAACGCGTCGATCAAGGATATTTGCTGGGGCGTGGGGCATTGTTTCCAATTTGGCAGGCAGTCTCGGAGCCGTCGATGGGTAGCTTTATCATGGATTGCAAAGATGTACCTCGTCTATCTAAACGCTTGCCAGTTCTGACGTTAACTCGCCTGACTGGGGAACGGTCATGCCAGTCATCGCGATTCTGTCGGAGAACTTGGCTCATGAGGGAAGCTTCGATTCTTGTTCCCGCGGTGACGCCGTGACAATCCAAAGCATGTATTGGCCACGTATATAGGGAGGGAACCGCAAAACCGACGCCTCCCAATCCGATTACAATCCGGTAAGCGCCCTTGGTTTAGCATGCCCAAACTATTGCAGGCTCTACAGCTCTCGGTATGCTGAATTCTGGCGGTATTTTGCGCCAATTTGATACACCGCGCCCGCTCAGTCTTTTCTCTCCACCGATTAGCCTGTTCGACTTTTCATGAGGCTTTTGAGTGCTGATTTCATCTGGCGGTGGAAGACTCATCGAGGCGACCGCAACCCGGTTAGGGTCGTCGCGCCGCTGGGGTTGGGTTTCGGGAACCTTGCGCTCTTTATGCGCCATCGCTGTGACGGCGATAGCGCTGACGGGCCTCCGCGCTCACGCCGTCAATCCGCCCAATATCTTGTTCGTTATGGTTGACGATATGGCGTGGGCTGGCGGCTCGTTTCAGATGGATCCCAACATCCCCGAATCGAAGAGCGACTATCACCAGACGCCGCGCTTGGAGCAACTCGCCAGCCAAGGAATGACCTTTTCCAACGCCTACGGCGCCGGCCCGATGTGTTCGCCTTCGCGCGTGGCGGTCATGACCGGAAAGAGCCCGGCCCAATTGCAAACGACCGACGTTCGTCAGTCCCACTACATCACGGATCTGCAGTTCACAAACTACTTCAGCGGTTTTCCGCTCACGCCGCCGCAGTCCAACTACTACTTCGCGAATGAAACGACAATCGTCGAAGCGCTCAAGGCCGCCAATCCTGCTTACCGAGGCGGATACATCGGCAAGTACGATTGGCAACCGAATGGCAATTTCGAGGGCGCCGACTATTTCAAGGATCACTGCTGCCAAACGGCCTCTCCCAGCGACCCGTCGCAGCTAGTTTCCATGACAGCGGAAACGATTCAGTTCATGAACGCCCAGGTCGCGGCGAACAAGCCTTTCTTCGCCCAGGTGAGCTTCGATGCGACGAAAGCGCAACTTAACCCATTCAATCAGGCGTTTGGGCAGACCATCCAAGATTTTCAGGCACTGCCGCGCGGAACCAAGCACTCCGATCCATACTATGCCGCGATGGTAAAGGATATGGACACGCATGTCGGCATGCTGCTCGATCAATTGGACACGCTAGGCGTTGCCGACAACACCTATGTGATTTTTACCTCCGATCAGGGCGCATCGTGGGATCCTGGCAATCACCAGCAGAACGCCCCTCTGTACGGCGGGAAGGGATCGCTCTGGGAAGGGGGGCTCCGCGTCCCGCTGCTTGTTCGCGGCCCGAACGTCGCTGCGGGAACCTACAGCGACGTCCCGGTCGTCCTCACCGACCTCTTTCCCACCTTCCTCGATTTGGCAGGCAGTACCCAGCCACTGCCCCCTAAAGTCGAAGGAACGAGCCTGAAGCCGATCTTGATGAACGGCGGCGACCTCCCAGCTGGTCAGAACTCACTGCAGCGGGCGTATGGCCCGAATGGGGAACTCTATTTTCACTATCCCCACTACGTGGGGCGCTACTTACCGAACAGCCAAGGGGGCTATGCCTTTACGCCGCTTGTCCCTGGCGACATTGCCACGCCGAGCTCGGCCGTCATCGACGGCGACTACAAGTTGATTCGCTACTACGGCGAGAACGGCGCCCCTGACAAGCTGCTACTGTTCAACATCAAGGAGAACATCACCGAAACCGCCGACATCAATTCGCCGCTGAATCTTGCCGCGCAATTTCCCGAGAAAGTGGCGCAGATGAACGCCAAACTGGGCACTTGGCTAGCTGGCGTCGACGCCTCGCTCCCGTTCGACGTGAAGGACAATTTTGAAATGGTCTGGAACGCCGGCAGCCCGGGAAGCGAAGCCTATCGCTGGCGATCGGTCAATGACGTCGACTTTTACGATCGAGAAGTGTGGATACCTCACGGCGGCGTCACTCTGCCCGCCGGTACGCCGGGCGCCAATCCAACTCGAGTTGCTGCGGCCCCCTTCCAGCCTGGTCTGCCGAAAAACGCCATGAGCTTCGACGGCAACGACGGCCTCAGCCAGCGGTACTTTCAAGTTTCCGATCCGAAGCTGCCCACTGTATTCGACGGAGATCATTCAGCCACATTTGAAACGTGGGTGAAATTCGACGCCCTCAACGCCAATCAATTGATCTTTGAGGCAGGCGCCGCCGCGCAAGGCCTGTCACTGACGGTCGGCGACGGTGACGGCGACTCGGTGGCGGACGAGGTCCGTTTTCGCGTCGTCGGCAAAGCGGGAAATGAACTTACCGTGACAGCCCCGATGAACTCCTTTGCCGACCCAACGCAAGACTTCGTTTCGCTCACCACGGTCGTTAATGACGCTCCGGGGGCCCGTTTTATTGAGCTCTACGTCAACGGAGCGCTGATGGCGCGAGCCGATGGAACTGCTAATTTCGCCATGCTGGATTGGGATAGTTTTTATCGCGCCTCCCTTGGCCGCCTCTCCGCGCCCGATGCCACCTACTCGGATACGATCGGCGCTAGCGCCGGTTCTGGTCCGCTCCCTTTTCTGGGCGGGAATCTCCAGGGCGATCTGGCCGTGTTCAAGTTCATGAACAAAGCCCTCTCGGGTGACGATATTCGAAACCGCTACAATGCCGTCTTGAGCCCCGTGTCATGGGGCCTCGATCAACTTGCCGGCCAATCGGCCGTCCCGATCTATCGTCCCGCCGACCTCACCCTCGGGGCCGCTGAGTCGAGTAAGCTCCTCGTGATCCAAGAGCGGAACGACGTCCTGAAGTCAGCCATTTCCGTTGATGCGCTGGTCACGGCCGGATCTGGCCCCATTGCTCCCGCTCCCGGTAATCTGCCGCAACTTGCGGCAGGCACGGCTTTTTCCAGCTACTTGCTCCACTACGATCCGCTCGGTTCCAGCGCGGGGCTGCAACTGGTCACCGGTTCCGTCACCTTCGACGAGAACATCATCGCGTTGCTGTTCGGCGGCCAACAATTGGCACTCTCCGACAAGTCCCTGGGCTCAATTGGGAACTACGGTTTGACGGCGCCCCGCGGAGTGACCTGGAGCAATGGCGATTACATGACCATCGATTCCAACCAGCGGACTCTCAACTTCAGCCTGTCGACGCTTGGAACCGATCTTTTACAGTTTCGAGTGCTTACCAATCTGGCGACCACGCCTGGCCCGCCCACCGATCCATCTCCCTCCGCCGACGCCGATTTTAACGACGACGGCGTGATCGACGCGGCCGATCTGCTCGTCTGGAAGACTTCCTTCGGCATGGACGCGGGAGCTGATGCCGACGGCGACGGCGATTCCGACGGCGCCGACTACTTGGTTTGGCAGCGTACGCTGGGGACGAGCGTCGCTAACGTGGTTGAAGGTTCGCCCACCGATTTTAATCACGACGGTCAAGTCGACGGCGCCGACCTCCTTGTCTGGAAGAGCGCCTTTGGAAACAATTCCGCCGCTGACGCGGATGGCGACGGCGACTCCGACGGCGCCGATTATCTCGCCTGGCAGCGAGCCTCTCAGCAAGTTAACACCGCCGCCAATGCCGCTAGCGTGCCAGAACCGGCTGCCGGCGTGCTTATAATGGCGGCTGGCCTTGGATGGCTCCAACGCCGACGACGCGTTCGACGGATCGCCTGAGTTACTCCGAATTCCGCACCGTTTGAACTTCCATTGACGACGCCTTCTATGCGCATGCCATCGACCGCTTCTCTGCCTCAAGCAGACAGAACTTCGATTTGTCGCCAACTCGCTCCCGTCCTGCTTGCGGTTTTTGCAGCGTTGGGGCAGAGTCGCACGGCTTGCGCCGCCGCGGCTCCCAACATCGTGCTGCTTGTCGCTGACGATATGGGGTGGAATGGCACGTCGGCCTTAATGGATCCGACGGTCCCAGGGTCGAAAAGCGATTTCTACCAAACGCCGAACATTGCCGCCTTGGCGGCTGGCGGGATGCGGTTCAGCAGCGGCTATGCAGCGTCGCCGTATTGCGCCTCCACTCGCGCCTCGCTGATGACCGGGAAAAGTCCTGCTCAAATTCAGATGACTGACATTAAGGACGCACAACCAGGCACGATTCGTTACACGGGGGGCTACACCAATCTACCCCTCACGCCGCCGACGCCCGAACTCTTTGATCCCACGCAATTGACGTTGCCGCGATTGCTGAAACAAGCCAATCCCAACTACCAAACCGCCCTCTTCGGGAAATGGCATCTTGAGATTCCAACGACGATCACGCCTGTGGCCGCGGGCTTCGACGTTTCTTCTGATCCAGCGCTGCCGCCGGATGAAGTTGATCCGTGGGGAGTTCAGCTTATTTCGAACATGGCTAATAACTTTATGCAAACCAATGTGGCGAGCGACACCCCCTTCTTCGTTGAAGTCGGCTACCGAGCTGTCCACGAACCTATTCGCTCCCGTCAGGCGTTGAGAGACAAATATGCCGCATTGCCGCCCGGGACAGTCCACAAAGGCGTTCCGTACGCGGCCATGACGGAAGATCTCGACACCGCCATTGGTACGGTTATGGCGAAGATCAACGAGCTGGGCATCGCGGATAATACCTACATTTTCCTCGTCTCCGACAACGGGGCGCCAATCGCCTACAGTTCCAACGCTCCTTTGAAGGATGGCAAAGTCACCATCTCTGAGGGTGGCGTCCGCATTCCCTATATCGTTAAAGGACCTGGCGTCCAAGCGAATACATTTAGCGACGTGCCGGTGCTGACGACTGATTTGATGACCACGTTTGCGTCGCTCGCCGGTTACACGGGCCCCACGCCGCAAGGCGTCGAAGGCGCCGACTTTTCTCCGGTGTTGTTCAATGGCGGCGAATTGCCTGAAGGGATGGACTACCTGGAGCGACAATACGCCGAAAATGGCGAAATCTACTTTCACAATCCCCACAATCCGGCTATCGGGGTGAATTATCGGATCCGTCCTCAGTCGTCCGTTCGCGATGGCGATTTTAAGCTCGTCGTCACGTACGGCGACAACGGCGGGCCCGACACCTACGCGCTCTACAATATCAAGACGAACATCTCTGAAAACATCAATCTCGCAGCCTCCATGCCTGACAAGATGGCCTCGATGAAGCTGCTGCTCGACAATTATCTTGAAGCAGTCGACGCCTCATTCGCGTACGACGTCAAGGCGCCGACGCAACTCGCTTGGAAGGGGAGCCAACCCGGCGCCCTAAGCACCGCATGGCGATCAACCATCGACGTCAAGTACAAAGCGCGCGAAACCTGGACCCTCGGAACTGCGACCGAAACTCCATCGCTCGTTAACGCCGTAGCATTTCAATCGGGCCTCAGCAGCAAGGCTTTTTCTTTCGATGGTAACGACGGCATGAAGGGGCGGTTCTTCCACGTCGGCGACACCGGGCCTCGTCAGAATACCGTCACTCCCGGCACTCCCGACTTCGATCGCTCCGTCGCCGCCGACGTTTGGTTTAGCGCGGCTGACCTGACTCATAACCAAGTGCTACTGGAGTCAGGCAACGGTACGCAGGGCATCTCGATGACGCTCGGCGATGCGGATGCTAACGGCTCGTTCAATGATCTCCGCTTTCGCGTCCTCGGCGTCAGTGGAGACTCGCTGACCGTCACTGTCCCGGTCAACAGCTTCGCTAATCCGCTTACCGACTTCATCAACGCCACCGCCGTCTTTAGCGACAACGACAATGCCCGCTTTGTTGAGCTCTACATCAACGGGTCTCTCGCTGGTCGTGTCAACGGGACTCTTGGCTCGGCTGCTAGCTTGCGTTGGGATGGTTACGACGACGCCGGTCTCGGCAAGACCGGCGGCTCTGGCCTTGGCGCCAACGGCGGCGCCGGCGCGCTGCCCTTCAACGGCGCCTTCAAGGGGAAGATGGCCGAGGTAAGCTATTGGAATTACGCCCTGACCCCCAATCAGATTGCCAACAATTACAACGCCAAGCTGGACGCCGTTTCCTTTGGAGTCAAGGCGATGACCGGCGGCACGATTGTGCCGACGGCGCGGCCGACCAATGTGGCGCTCGGCGCGGCAGAATCGAACTCATTGCAGGTGATGCAAGAACGCCAGCATCGGTTGGCGAGTGCTCTGGCGGTCGACGGCGTCATTCTGGGCGGTCAGACGGCCAACGGAAGCAATCACTTCACTCCCGGCAACATCACCGCCGGGACCGACTTTACCAGCTATCTTCTTCACTTCGATCCGGTTGGCGCAGCTGCCGGCAACTCGACGATTACCGGCTCGGTGACATTTGCTTACGACATCATCGGCATCGTCACCGCCGCCGCCAAGCTTGTTGCCGCCGATCCGATTCTCGGTTCAATCGGTCAATACGGCGCCGCGGCCGATCGCGGCTTGCTGCTTGCCGGAACGGATTTCATCACGATCTCCGCCAATCGGCGCACGCTGACCTACAACCTCACGATTGCCAACAATGACGCCGCCGAGTTCCGCATTCTAACCGCCCCGACGCTCCCTGCCGATTTCAACGGCGATGGTTTCGTGAACGCCTCCGACCTTGTCATTTGGAAGTCGGCCGCCGGATCGACCAGCGCCGGCGACGCGAACGGGGACGGTTTAACCGACGGAGCCGACTTCCTCGTCTGGCAGCGAACGCTGGGCGCCTCGTCGGGAAGTTCAGCGGCAATCACAGGCGTTCCCGAACCTGCCTCGGCCGCGCTGATGGCGCTCGGCGCCGTCGCCCTCGTCGGCGCTGTTCGCCGGCGGGTCGCCTAATCATCACGACAACGAACGCCGAATGGAGCCGTCATCGGGCATAGGCCCGGTGACGACTTTATTGGATCTCCACGACGATCGTCCGCGATCTGACTCCAGGCGTCCCCGTTTGAACCGCGGTCACCTTGACCTTGCCCTGACCTAAGGTCGAGGCAGGCACATTAAGCGTTCCCTTACCGTTGGCGACGACGCCCAGCGACCGACCGTTTTGGAAGATTTCGACTTCGTCGGTCGCCGTTCCGCTCACCGAGAAATTAAACGCGCCGTTTAACGAGGTTTGCAGCGGATCGGCCGTGAGCTGCAGCGAATTAGAGCCGTTCTTCACTTCGATCTCGCCGATCCAGCCTCCCTGAACGGCGATCGGCGTGTTGTCGATCGCGACGATCCAGACGTCGTGCCAACCATCGGCGAGCTTCGTGGTGTCAAGCGTGATGGGATCGCTAGGCTTCGCCTCAGCAGTTCGGACGCCGTCGATGAATAGTTCGAAACGCCCGGCTTGCCGCGCGTCTGGGTATGTCGCTTTCGGCGTCATGACGACTTTTCCTGAAGTCGCTGCGCCCGCGACGATTCCGGTGACCGTCACCTTCGGAGTGACCGCCCAGGGATGGCAGAGGGGATCGCCAATGACGAGCAGATGACAAGGCGCCGCAACCGCTTGGTAGAACGATTCGGCCAGCGAGCAGCCACGCGCGTAGTGGACCTGCAGCGCCGGCGAAGGAAACTTCGCGGGAAGTGCGAACGGCTCGACCACAGTTCCCGACGCTCCTGCGGCGCCGAGACGAATGAACTCGCTGATGCGGGTTTGCGGGTTCGTTTCGGGGCGAATCATCATCTGCCCCCCCGCGCTCGTGAGATTGTCGACCAGCGCCCCCGGCAAGAGGGTACTTCCCGACGTACGCAACGGGAGGTGGCTTGTGCCAGTCGTCAGGCCGGCCACGTCGGGCTTGTTACTGGGCGCCGTTCCCTGCATCACGACTCCCTTCACGCCGACCGCCGCCAACTCGTCGACGGCCGCCTGGTATCCTCCCTGCCGAACTTGCGAGCGGACGTCCTTGTTCGCCATGTAATAGATGGTGCCGCGATACCGGGCGCCGTCGGCCGATTTCGCTCGGCGGAGCGAGGCGATGATTTCACTGGCCGTGTTCCCTTGCCCGTGCGTCACGCCGAGTGCCGTGGAAAGGTAATATTTCAGCCCGCCGTCAACCTTGGCGCCGTTCGGCCCCCAACCTTGCGTCGCCGAAAAGACGCGCGACGTCGTTTTTCCGTTTACCGTCGGTGCGAAGTAAAGGTTGACGTTGCCGAGAAACATCTCCTTTCGCTCCTCGGCCAGAAATTGGTAGAGAAAAGCAGCCGACGTGAGCGATGTCGTCGGTCGAGAAGTTTTGGGAAACGCTTCGCTCGGCCAGAGTCGCGCGCAGTCGACGAGATAGGGGAAGCCGCTGCTGAAGGCGAGGCAATCGATCTGCGGCAGGACGCCTCGTTTCTCCAACTCGGCGAGCGCCGGTTTCATGAGCTGATCGCGGAACTTGACGGCAGTAGTGTCGCGGGCGTCGAGCTCCCACGGCACATAGATGACGTTGGTCGCGGGAATCTGCCGCAGTTCGATGAAGCAATTCGCGACAGCCAGCGAGTCAGGGTCGTTCGAGTTGACCAGCACGGCCACGTTTTGCGGCCCGCCGCCCGCCAGGCCCTGCGGAACCAACAACGACAGCGCCGCGACGGCGGTTAGGAAGAGAGTCGCCAATCGCAATCGCATGGTCGTCCTTCGTTAGAATCAGGCGGGTTGATTCGGGCCGTTGGCTTCCGCGAGCAACTGCTCCTGCCAATGATCGATCAACTTCATCGCGTCGCGTGGGCTGGTCGCATCCAGGTCGACGCCGCGGATGACGTCGAGCAGCGGGTGCTTGGCCTGCTCGAACAACGTCATCTGCCACTGACCTTCCGCACGCCGGCGCTTCGGCTTCACGCTGTGCGCGCCATCGGTGCGCGTCAATTCTACGTCGTGCGCCCGATCATGACTCGCCGCCGCCGAACCCTTCTCCAGGCTCGCCAGGATCTGCTCAGCCCGCTGGTTTACTTCACGCGGCACGCCGGCGAGCTGCGCGACGTGAATGCCGAAACTTTTTTCCGCGGCGCCGGGGACAATTTGGTGGAGGAAAACCACGGTATCCTGCCACTCGCGTACGGCGACGTTGAAATTTGCTAACTGCGGCAACTCCTTGGCGAGCTGCGTCAGCTCGTGGTAGTGCGTGGCGAACAGCGTTCGGCAACCGATCTCGTCGTGCAGATGCTCGACCACCGCCCAGGCGAGCGACAACCCGTCGTAGGTGCTCGTGCCGCGACCAATTTCGTCGAGGATCACCAGACTCCGCGACGTTGCCGTGTTGAGAATCCGCGCCGTCTCGGTCATCTCGACCATGAACGTACTGCGGCCGCGGGCCAGGTCGTCGCTAGCGCCGACGCGGGCGAAAATCCGATCGGCGATCCCCACCGTCGCACTCTTCGCCGGGACGAAACTGCCGACCTGAGCCATCAACTGCAGCAGCGCGGTCTGACGGATATAGGTGCTCTTGCCGGCCATATTGGGGCCGGTGATCAGGAGTATCGAGTTGCGAGCCGCTAGTTGTGAGTTTTGAGGGGTACGTTCGCCGCCCTCCGGCTCCGACTCGCCCCTCGCAACTCGCCCTTCGCAACTCGTATCGTTTGGCACAAACGTCCCCGCCGCTTCCGTTGCGTCTAGCACGGGGTGTCGCCCGGCGATGAGTTCCAGCCGCGGCTCCGGAACGATGTTTGGCCGACAGTAATTGCGTGAGCGAGCCAGTTCCGCGAGCCCCGACAACACGTCGATTTCCGCCAGCGCCTCGGCCGTCGCCAGAATCCGCCGCGTCGCCGTTGCGACCATCTCGCGCAGTTCGACGAACAGGTCGTATTCGATATCCTTCGATCGCTCTTCCGCGGCGAGTACCTTCTCTTCGTGGACCTTCAGTTCCGGCGTGACGTATCGCTCGGCGTTCTTGAGCGTCTGCTTGCGAATGAAGTCGGCCGGAATCTTATCGCGTTGGGCGTGCGTGACCTCGAGGTAATAGCCGAAGACGTTGTTGAAGCCGACCTTCATCGACGCGATGCCGGTCCGTTCGATAGCCTCGGCCTGATACGCGGCGATCCACTGCTTGCCCCCCTTCGAGAGCTCGCGCTGCTCGTCGAGTTCCGCATGAAAGCCTGAGCGAATGAAGCCGCCGTCACGGGCGTTCAGCGGGCAGTCGTCGGCGAGCGCCGTTTCAAGCTTGCCGCGCACGTCGCCGCAGAGGTCGATGCGCCCCTCCAACTGAGCGAGTCGCGACGACTTTCGCCCGGTCAGCTTCGCTTTCACTACGGGCAAGCAGCGGAGCGTACGGGCGACAAAGCTGAGATCCCGCGGCGTCGCCCGGCCAGTCGTCACGCGAGCCAGCAATCGCTCGATGTCGTAGATCGAACGGAGCGCCTCGCGGAGGTCGCCGGTGAACGCTGGATCGGCATGCAACTCGCCGACGGCGTCGAGCCGCGCATCGATCGCCGCCACGTCGGTCAGCGGCGACGCCAACCACTCGCCGAGCAAGCGAGCGCCCATCGACGTCACCGTCCGATCCATTACCCCAAGCAGCGAGCCGTCGCGTCGGCCGTCGCGAATGGTTTGGCAGAGCTCCAGGCTCCGCCGCGTCGCCTGGTCGATCTCCAACCGCGTCTCGCGGCGATAGGGAATCAGCCGGTCGACATGCGCGAGCGACGACTTTTGCGTTTCGTTGAGGTAGTCGAGCACCGCCCCCGCCGCCTGGATCGCCGGGCCGTCGTCTTCGGTGAAGCCGAAACCCTCCAGCGAGTGCGCCCCGAAGTGCCGAGTGAGCGCGTCGTCCCCCGCCTCGCGGCTGAAGGCCCACGTCGGCCGCCGCGTGATCATCCGCCCTTCGCACCATTCGGCTGGCAGCTCGCCGGCGTCCTCGCGAACTAGAATTTCGACCGGTGCCACGCGGGCGAGCTCGTCGCCGAGTCGATCGGCCGTTGTGACGGTCGCCTCGAACCGGCCTGTCGACACGTCGATCCACGCCAATCCGCAGGCGTCTTTCGTCGGGCTCGCGGCGAGCGCGAGCAAGAAATTCGCGGTGCATGGTTCTAGCAGCGAATCATCGGTCACCGTCCCGCGGCTGACGATTCGCGCCACCTCGCGCTTGACGATCCCCTTCGCCTGCCGCGGATCCTCCATCTGCTCGCAGACGGCGGCCCGAAACCCGCGGGCGATCAGCTTCGCTAAATACTGGTCGAGCTGATGATGCGGGAATCCCGCCATCGGGATCGGGTTTTCACCCTTGTCGCGGCTGGTGAGTGACAGCCCCAATTCCCGCGCCGCCGTCTTGGCGTCGTCGTGGAACAGCTCGTAGAAATCTCCCATCCGAAACAGCAAGATCGCATCGCCCGCCACCTGCTTGGCGTCGTGATACTGCTGCATCATCGGGGAGAGAGCCATCGAACTATTTCGCTTATCCGACCAAGGTTGATTTGTCTATCACGCAAAGACGCGAAGGCGCTAAGGGATCGCAAAGAAGACAAGACATGATGGCAGCCTTCTTTCAGACAATCTTAATTCGCCAACTCCTTCATATCTTCCTTCGCGTTTCTTTGCGCCTTGGCGACTTTGCGAGAAAGTTGCCGTATGTCCGACGCAAATGGGGAAGAAAAACAAGAACGCCATGCTACCAGCGCACGGGCATCATTCTCAACCAGCATGAGAAGGCGGCGATTACCGCGGCGCCTTACGCGCCTCGGTCAAAAACGGCCGCAATTCTTCGAAGAAATCGCCCGCGTCGGCAAACTGCCGGTAGACGCTGGCAAACCGCACGAAGGCCACCTCGTCGAGGTCGCGTAGGTGGTCCATCACGAGTTCGCCGAGCCGTCGGCTTTCGATCTCGTTGTCGAACGTCGTATAAACGTCGTTCTCAATCGCCGCTACGGTTCGCTCGATGTCGCGATCGCCGATTGGCCGCTTCCAGCAGGCCCGCTCGAGGCCATGCTTGATCTTGTCGCGCGAAAAGGGAACGCGCGAGCCATCCTTCTTCACCACCTTGATGGCGGTTTCTTCGATCCGCTCATACGTGGTGTATCGCCGCTTGCACGAAAGGCATTCCCGCCGTCGGCGGATCGAAAAGCCGTCCTGGCAAGCCCGCGAGTCAATCACACGATCGTTATCGATGCGACAGAAGGGGCATTTCATGGTCGCCATCATACACCAGGCGCGCGCCCCGTAAACGGCGCCGCAGCGGCATCTGCGCCACAATTCCGCGCTTCCGCGTCGAGTGCTGGCAAGCTGTGCCGGCGACCGGCGAATAGCGCACGCAGGAACCCTGAAACCCGCCCTGGCGCCGCTTCGCAGCACTCCTGCCGCGACGGCCGTCTCCCGTTATAATGCCGGCCGCCCGCTCGACCCGCGCCGGCTAATTCAGTCGCGATCCGCCGCCAGCCGCCCCGTCAGCACCTCTCATCCCCGCAAGGATTCGTCGCCGATGAAATGCCCCGCCTGCGAAGCCGACCTCCCCGCCGACGCCGCCTTCTGCCACAAGTGCGGCGCCTCGCTCGCTGCCGCCGGCTCCGCCGCATCTCCTTCGCCCTCTGGCCCTCCCTCGACTGCCAAACGCCCTCGCGGCCCTCTCCCTTTTAACTCCGCGCCAGGAGACGATCCCGAGGACATGCTCTGGCAGGGTCAGTTCTCGAAGCTAGCGATGCTCGGCTCCTGGCTCGCCGGCGGGATCTTCACGATCGTCGTCATCGCCGTCGGCGTCTTCGCCGGCTTCACCGGCGGCGCCTGGGGCATCGCGGCGGGAGTCATCGCTCTCGTCTGGGTCGGCCTCGTGCTGCGGCTCCTCTACCTGCAACTCAGCCTGCACTACTACCTCACGAGCCAACGCTTCATCCACGAGCGCGGCCTCCTTTGGCGCGAAGTCGACCGGATCGAAACAATCGACATCGACGACGTCGGCGTCGTCCAGGGCCCGGTCGAGCGGATGCTCAAGATCGGCTCGATTCGCCTCCGCTCCAGCGACGCCACGACGCCGGAGTTTCTCATCCAGGGGATCGAAGACGTCCGCCGCGTGGCGACGCTGATCGACGAAGCGCGACGCAAAGAGCGGCGCCGACGGGGGATGTATATCGAGTCGGTATAAGGGAGGCTTGCAGCGTGCGGACCTAGAGGCCTAGGAAAGCGATCGACAACCGAAGCTCTCTGCCATGCTGGACCGCTAAGTCGGCAAGGCGGCTGTCTATGAGCGACTTGTGGCCCGGTACGGCATCAATTGATTTCGTTTCGATCATTCGGCGTGCATCTAAACAGGAGACGCCGCACGCCACGAAGAAGAGCCAAATCGCTGTTGGTGATCGGTTCTGGCCGGCAATGCAGTGAACGTAAATCTTTGCATTTGGCGATTGCAGCGCCGCATGCATAAGATCAATGCACCTCGTGGCAATGGCGTCCGGAATAATCGTCAGATCGACGATTGAACACTCTTCGATCGTCTCAATTCCTTGCCCGTGAGGTCGTACAACGCTAGGCGTATCGCTCACATTGAGCACATGCGTGACGCCTTCGGCCGAGAGATACGCGGCACGTTCCGGAGTCAGAAACGGTCCAAGATAGATTCGCGGCGTGATGGCGTGTATTTGGAGATTCAACGTACGGCCACGTTTCGCGTGAGTCGCCTTACTTCGCCTCTTCCGTCCAATCCCGCCGTTGCCGGCTGCTCGGAATATTCATCGCCTTACGATACTTGGTGACGGTACGCCGCGCGACGGTCACGCCTGCCTTGCCGAGCTCATCGACGAGCGCGTCGTCCGACAGCGGCTTCGTCTTATCCTCGGCGTCGATGATCTCCTGCAGCTTCAGCCGCACGCGGTCCCACGCCACCTCTTCGCCGTCGGCGCCGGTAGTGCCGCCGACGAAGAACCGCTTCAGCGGGAAGATCCCGCGCGGCGTTTGAATCCACTTGTCGTCGACCGCGCGGCTGACCGTCGTCACGTGTACGCCAACCTTGTCGGCGATCTGTTGCATTTTCAGCGGCTCGATATGGTCGGGGCCGTCGTCGAGAAACTTCGTCTGGTGATCGACGATCGCCTGCGATACCCGCGTCAGCGTGCTGCGGCGTTGCTCGATCGCTTCGATCAGCCACTGCGCGGCGTTGACCTTCCGCTTGATGTAATCGCGCGTCTCGGCCGAGGTCCCCGATTCCTGCAACAGCCGTCGATAGTAGGGACTGATGTAGAGCGAAGGCAGGTCGCCGTCTTCGAGGTGGACGACGTACTTCCCTTCGTCATTCTTCTCGACGAACACGTCAGGCGTCACCGCCGGAGCACTCGTCTCCGTGAAATCGGCGCCTGGCTTCGGCTTGAGCGTCCGCAGGTCTTCCCACGCTTCTTGAATTGTCTCGATTGAGAAGCCCGTCTTCTTCGAGATCAACGGCAGGCGGTTGTTCTCAAGATCTTCCAGGTGATGTTCGATCAGCACCTGCAACTCTTCAAAGAATAACAGCCCTGGCGTCAACTGCAGCAGCAGGCACTCTTTCAGGCTCCGTGCTCCAACGCCCGGCGGATCGAGCCGTTGCACGACCGCGAGCGCCCGTTCGGCAATGGCCAGTTGCTGCGTTCGCCACGCTTCGGCGTTGCCGTTCACTTCGGGCGGCGCCGGCGGAATCAGATCTTCCAGCGGCGACTTCAAGTAGCCGTTGCTGTCAAGGTTGTAGATGATCCTATCGGCCATCCGCCGCGTCTCTTCATCAAGATCGAACCAACTCAGCTGGTGATCAAGGTAGTCCTGCAGCGACTCGGGCCGAGCAACCATGTTCGCCATCTGGTCATGGCGACGATCTCCCTCAGCTTCAATCTCCCCTCGCGACGGCCGACTCCGCTCCTCGTACTCGTCGGGGAGATTTTCAGTCATGTTGAGGAGACGTTCAAAGTCATCCTCGTTGTTCGTCCCCTCTTTGACGACCAACTCGCGCTCAGTGTCCTCCAACGCATCGGGTCCGTCGGCGACCGAGACGGTCTCTTCGAAACCGTTCTCTTCGATCTCGCCCGACGGCTCGATCTGGTCGAGCACCGGGTTGTCTTCCATCTCCTGCTCGATCCGCTCCTGCAGCGCAATGATCGGCAGTTGGAGAATCTCCATCGACTGGATCATTCGCGGCGCCAGCACCTGCTTCTGGGCCATCTGCATGCTTTGGCCGAGGGAGAGTCGCATGGCTATTATTCGTTCCGCAAAGGTCGAGTGGAGTCAGTAACGCTTGGTCTAATGGAGAGCGTTGGAAAATGTTGGTCGTTGCACGCCTGCAATCGGCGTGCCAACTACGTTTAGCATACCGACCGCAGTCGCGGGAGGTCAAACATTCCGCCCGTTTTACGGGTGGAGGAAAGAGCCCCGGAGGCAAGAAGCACACGTAGAAACGAGAACATCTGAGGGAGCGCTAATCTTGGCTAATGAGGAAGCTAATAATTAACGCAGGTTAGGGTTCCCTGAATCTTCTCGAAGAGCGATCGTCCTGCGAGATACTGTGAGTACAGGCGATCTCTTCGTCGTGTCCTTCGTGCCGTCGTGGTTCAGTTCCAATCCGCGCACGCAACGACACAATTCTACCCCGAGAATCTGCCGCGAGTCTCGCCAATTGGGCCCCAAATTCAGCCCCTACAGCCTATTCCGGCGGCTGCATGTTGCCTAAACCGCCCAAGGCGTCTCTCAGGCCCGGGATGTTCATCCCGCCAGCGAGGGATTGCATTTGCTCGGCGTGCAACTCCTTCGCCTTCTGTTGCGCCGCATTGAACGCCGCCGGCAGCAGATCCTCAAGCAACTCGCGATCGTGCTTCTCGAAGAGCGACGGATCGATCCGCACGGCGAGCGCTTCGCCCAGGCCGTTGGCGTCGACTTCGACCAACCCGCCGCCTGCTGACCCGGTGACCTTCTTCGTCTTCAACTCCGCGGAGAGTTGCTGCATTTTGCTCCCCATCTCCTGCGCTTGCTTGATGAGCCCCGGCAGGTTGGCGAGATTTCCTAGACCTTTGAGCATGGTAGTTTCCTTGATGCGATGGCGTGCTACCCGTACAGAAAGCCCACACGATGTAGGTAAAGTGAGTAACGCTAAGGTAGATCAGCGGCGACGATGCCAACGCAATCTTAACCCATTTGGCCGTATCGTCCCGCGGACGTTCACATCTGCTCGCCGGGCAATCGGCTGGCTTGCTTCACCCATGCGGCGAATTGAGCTTCGTCGAGTTGGTCTTCCTCACGGATGTCGAGGTATCGCACATCCTTCTGTTTCGACTCGCCGGGGGGGACCGGTCGCAGCGACGCGCCGCGGAAAAAGGCGACTTTGACGTACTTCGCGAAGCAATGGAAGCTGAGAAACCAGACCTGCTCCTCAACGCCATAGAAGGGGGAGTTCCATTTGACTGCTTTCTTCACGTCGGGAAGCGCGCGGGTAATGATCTCGTCGAGGCGGCGGCCGACGACTTGTTTCCAGTCGGGCATCGCGGCGATGTAAGCCTGCACGGGGGCATCGCCGGCGGCTTTGGCGATTTGAGGGTTGCCGCCGGAGAGGAGTTTGACTGGCTTGGCGGCTGGACGTTTGGGGGTGGGATTCTTGGCGGGCTTCTTCGCCGACTTCTTGGCCATGGTGATCACGTTTTTGGGTGCGGTAACCTTAGGTAGAGGGCTGAGTCTGGCGTGGGCTCGCCTGGTCGCTGAAGCGACGCAGGCTGAGAACGAATAGCCGCGCTCAGTCTTCCGCCAGCATTTCTTGCAGCTTTCCCAGCGAGCGCGACAGCATCACGCGTATAGCGCCATCGGTCTTGCCTAGCTTCTGGGCGATCTCTTTCGACGGCAGTCCCACCAAGTAACGAAGCCGGATCGCTTCCCGCTGTTCTTCGGGGAGGGTATCGAGCGCGGCGAGGACGCGGAGTTGGCGTTGATCGCGGGAGAAGGCGGCGCTAGGCGTCGTCATGCTCGCTGCGAGAAGATTGGCGAGCCCGCCCGCGGCGTCGCTGCCGTCGGGAATGGCGGCTTCGCGCGAGGCGTCGCGCTTTTGGCTGGCGAAGTGGCGGCGGTGGGCGTCGATGATCTTCCGCTCGCAAATTTGGAAGAGCCAGTGGAGCGGGTCCCATGTGTCGAGGGGCGCCTTGTCGAGCGATCGGCACGCTTCCAGGCAGGCGTCCTGCAGAATGTCCTCGGCTTCGGTTTTCTTCGCCAGGTGCGAACCGATCCGACTGTGAAGAAAGGCCATCAGCGAGGAGCGGTTGGCTTCGACGAATTCGGCGAGAGCGGCCTCGTCGCCCGATCGAAGTCGGTCGAGAAGTTGCTTATCATGGGGAGAATCGTCGGCCGACATTGGCGGGCCCTTCGGCTGATGAAAGTCGCTGGGAGAGGGTATGCTGAAACGGAATTCGATAGGAAGTCGTCAGTTTAGGCAAGCGGGCGGGTGAGGTAAGCTCGTGGAACTGGCCGGGTGTGCAATTTTGCCATCCGATCGCTCAAAAAAAATCGGGACGATCTCGTCGTCACGCTATGCCTACGGAAGATTCCCATTCTAGCTCGGTCGGCGACGCTTCCCAGGACGAGGAAGCGTTGTGGGACGTTCTGGCCGAGCGAATCGACGCCTTTGCGGCGGCCTGGGATGCGGCCGTGGCTAGAGACGGGGAACCGCTCCCAAGAATCGACGAGTTTCTCACCGGGCTCGATGCTAGCACGGCGCGGCAGGTATTGGTGGAACTGGCGAAGCTCGATATTGAGCGTCGCTGGCAAGAGAATCGCCAGCCGCAGCATATTGAGTGGTATCTGCAGCAGTTTCCAGCGCTGGCGCCGATCGCGAAGCTGCCGACGGATTTGATTTACGAAGAACTGCAAGCCCGGATGGCGGCGGGGTTGCCGATTTACCAGGAAGAGTTGCAGCAGCGGTTTCCGGTGCAGTGCGAATCGCTGTTGCGGCTGGTGGGGGGAATGGCGATCACCGGTTCGCCGACGGCGACGTACTTTGCCGACACGATTGTGGAACGGCAAGGGGGGAAGGCTGGGGCCGGCAACGAGCCGCCGAAGCCGAAGGCGTCGTTTGCATCGTTCGCCCATTTGAAACCGGGCGACCAGCTCGATGATTTTCAGTTACTGACGCCGCTCGGGAGCGGGGCGTTCGCGCGGGTCTTTCTCGCGCGGCAGGTCTCGATGGAGCGGCTGGTGGCGCTGAAGATCTCGGCCCACACCGGGAGCGAGCCGCAAACGCTCGCGCAGCTCGATCATCCCCATATCGTGCGGGTCTACGATCAGCGGGCGTGCAGCGAGCCGCCCGCGCGGCTGCTCTACATGGAGGTCGTCTCCGGCGGCACGCTGCAGGACGTCATCGCGCGGGCGCGGAATTCTTACGACGGCAAGCCGTGCGGGGCGCTGCTGTTATCGGCGATCGACGAGCGGCTGTCGGCGTGCGGGGCGCCGATTCCGGAGAGTTCGTCGTCGAGAGATTGGATTGAAGAGGCGGAGTGGCCAGACGTCGTGTGCCGGATTGGCGCCGAGTTGGCGGAGGGACTTGGTTACGCCCATGCCCGCGGGGTGCTGCATCGCGACATCAAGCCGGCCAACGTGCTGCTCTCGGGCGAGGCGCGGCCGAAGCTGGCCGACTTCAACGTGAGCTACAACGGCGGACGTTCGGATGAGAACCCCGAGGATACATTTGGGGGTTCGCTGGCGTATATGTCGCCGGAGCAGTTAGAGGCGTGCCATCCGCTGCTCGGTGGTTCGCCGCGGATGGTGCGCGAGACGAGCGACGTCTACGCAGTGGGGGTGATGCTGTGGGAATTGCTCGCCGGGCGGCGGCCGTTTCGGGACGAGCAATTGCCGTCGGGGGGAAATGGTTCGTTAGTGCGGCTGCAGCGGATGATTGAGTCGCGGCAGCGGGTTGATTTTAAGCAGCTGGCGGAGCAGTTGCCGGACGATTGCCCGGCGTCGCTGCGGGCCGTGCTGGAGAAGGCGCTCGCGCCGGCGAAGGAAGATCGTTACCAATCGGCGGATGAACTGGCGCGGGCGCTGCGGATGTGTCTCAATCCGCGCTGCTGGCAGCTGTTGCAGGAGCCGAAAGGTTTCTTTGGGCGCTTCGTGGTGAAGCGTCCGGTCTTTTCGGTAATCTTGGCCGGATTGATTCCGAATCTTGCAACGGCGGCGTTTAATTTGGCGTACAACAAATTCAGGTTTGAGAAAGATGAAGAACTTCGAGGGATGTATGACCAGTTCCTCACGGTCGTAAATTGGGTCAATCCGATTGCGTTCTCGATTGGCATCGCGGTGGGAACGTGGGCGGCGCTAAAGACTTTCAAGCTGCTGCGCAGCGACAAGCCGGGCGAAGCGCTCGAGGGGACTTCGCGCGTGCTGAAGTTCGGCCAGTTCGTGGCGATTATGCTCCTGGCGATTTGGACGGCGTCGGGCGTCGCGTTTCCGATTTCAATCGGCGAGTTCGGCGGACATTCGTTCGACTTCTACCTTCACTTCTTCTTGTCGCTGGCATTGTGCGGGATCGTGGCGACGACGTATCCCTACATGTTGATCACGTTGCTGGCGGTGCGGTACTTCGTGCCGGCGCTGGTGCGGAACGGAGTGATCCCCGGGCCGCGCCGCGTTGACCTGTTGCAGATGGCGCGGCGGAATAAGTTCTTCCTGATGACGTCGATCTTGGTGCCGATGCTGGGGATTTGGCTCGTGGTAGCATTTGTGAATCGAGGAACCCGCGTTGATATGGATATGCAGGATCAAAAGGATTGGGCCCTGCTGGCCGTGAGCGGCGGCGGCGCGGCCGGGTTCCTGATTATGATCGCGCTGGAGCGGCTGATCGGACTCGATCTGGCGGCGCTGGGGCATATCGCCATCGACGAACCGCGCGGCGGCGGGTCGACGCGATCGAGCCAAGGGCGGTCGAAGAACTCGCGGCGGTGATGAGACGTTGACGCATCGCTCCCATTTCAGCCCCCGGCTCCGCCGGGGGGTCGGCCACCATGCCGGTAAGCGTAGCCCTGCGTTGTGCTACCCCCCGGCGGAGCCGGGGGCTGAAAGTGGACTGCGCTACTTGAGCGAGAGCAACTCGTCAGCAAAGTCGAACTCGTCCTCGGCCCAGGCGTCGAAGGCCTCGTCGATTGGTTCCTCGGGCGATTGGTCATTGCCGTCGGACGACGAAGCGGCGAACGGCGCGTTCCCAGCGACGACTGGCGTCACGGCGCTCGTCGTTGGCTCTTCGATCACCGAAGCCGTGGCTGGCGCTTCTTCTTCCTCTTCAAACGCCAGCCAATAGAGCTCAGCGTCGAACGCCTCCGCCGCGGAGGTTTCGATTTCCATGTTCACTCTTACGTTCATGCTGCTCGCCGTGACGCCGTCGAAGTCTGACTTCCAGGTTTCCAGCGTCGCGATCGCCGCAGGACTGCCGTCGTAGCCGCGCTGCCACGCCAGGAAGTCGGCCCCGTCGACAACGCCGTCGCCGCTGAAGTCGGACGATGCGGGTGACGGCTCAACGGCCAAGAGCGAGGCGCTCGCAGGCGTGAACAACAACCGGCTCACCTTCCCGTCGGCGAGGTCGACCAAATAGAGGTAGCCGTCGCGACCCATCGACATTTCAACTACGGCGGCGATGTCGAGGCCAACGGCGGTAACCGAGTTGAGCGTGCCGTTGGCGTTGGTGCGGAGGACGCGTAGTTCATTGTCGCCGAAGTCGGAGAGGAACAGGGCGTTCTGGTAGCTCGAGGGATAGACGCTGCCGGTGTAGAAATCGCCGGCGACGATGGCTACGCCGCCGCTGGAGTGCGTGCGGGCCCACATCGGCGCGGTCACAGTGGCGCCGGAGTTGTAGTAGGTTTGCGCTTCGCTCAGATCCTTGTAGCCGCCGGTCTGATTGCTGACGCCGCTCCCCCCTTCGTAGAAGGGCCAGCCGAAGTTCTTCCCGCGGCCGGCGTTGATTTCCTCCCAGGTATTCCAACCGACGTCGCCGATGTAGGGATCGCCGGTCGTCGGGCTGAATGCGAAGCGAAACGGATTGCGGAGGCCGTAGTTGAAAACCTTCGAACGATTCGCGTCGGGGTCGCCGTTGAAGAAGGGATTGTCGGCCAGCCCGTCGCCGGTAATCGGGTCGATGCGAAGCAGCTTGCCGGAAAGGCTGTCGAGGCTGAGCGTGCGGGCGGCGCGCGGATCGACGCGGCCGAACGAGGCGCCATCGCCGTTGGCGACGTAGAGCTTGCCATCGGGGCCGAAGGCGACGTTGCCGACGGTGTGGGAGCGCGAATCAGCGATGAGAATGTCTTGCAACTCGCCGTTCATCCCGCCGGAGGGGGCGAGACTCATGTTGTCGGTGCTGTCGAGTTCCGGATGGCTGATGTTGGCCCAAGTGCCGTTCGTCCCGACGAGGACGACTTCGCTCCCGGCGATGGCCGTGTTGAAGCCGGTGGAGGGGTCGGCGGTGAAGCGGCTGACCCGTGAGACGCGATTGCCGGAACCGTCGGGGCCGGCGAGGCCGGTGCGGCTGAGGGTTTCGGCAGGATCGTAGGTGTACGAAACGTAGATGTAGGGCGTCGCGGGAAAGTTGGGATGCACGGCGACGCCGAGCATGCCGCGGTCTTGCATGAAGTTGACGCGGCTTGTGATGTCGAGAAACGGCGTCGCGAGCAGTTGGCCGTTCTGGACGACGCGCACCGTGCCGCGCTGTTCGGAGACGAACATGCGGCCGGTCGAGTCGAAGTCGATCGCGGTCGGCGTCGAAAGACCACTGACGATCGTCTGCAGCGAGAACGTGCCGTTCTGCGTCGGCGTCGGCGGATCGCTGTAGACTTGCGATTGAGGGATGACTTGCCGCGCTTGGCTGGGGCTCGACCATTCGAGTTTTGCCGAGGATGATCCCCCGTTCTCATAGTAATCAAGACGAATGTCGTACCGTTGGCCAGCAACGAGCGCGATGGTCCCGGTGTACTCCGTCGCCGGCTGGTCGGCCCACTGGTCGATGATCAGTTGGTTGTTCACCCAGAGCCGCTCGCCGTCGTCGAATGTGGTGCGGAAGGTGTAGGTTTCACTGTAAAGCGGCTCGATCTTGCCGGTCCAGCGAATCGAGAAGGTGTCGTTGCCGATCGATGAGGAGGGGGAGCCGTTGCCCCAGTTCTGATCGATCACGGCGTCGGTGCGCTCGAACACTAGGTCAGTGAAGTCACGGTCGTTGTAGTAAGCGGCGAGCCACCCGTTGCCGTTGCCGGGATCTGGGGGGCCGTCGTTGTCGACGATGGTGATCGTCGCGGTGCGTGGTTGATTGACGGTGGCGCCGCCGATCGACTGGTCGACGGCGAGATTGAACGTCTCGCTGATCTCGTCGAGGAGGTCGTTCGTGATCGGGACGACGATCGACTTGGTCGTCTCGCCGGGGGCGAAGATGACGAGGCCTGTCTGCGCCGTATAGTCGCTGCCAGAGAGCGCCGTGGCGTTCACCGTGGTGTACCGCAAGCCGACCGTGCCGTCGCTGCCGCCGGTGCGGACGACGGGAATTGAGACCGTGCCGGCCCCTTCGTTGACGCTGATCAGTGACGTGCCGAGGGCCAAGACGCCGGGAACCGCGGTCGAAGCGAACTGGAAGTAGCCGTTCGAGTGGAGATACTCGCTCTGCCAAAGGCCGGGAACGCGACCGACCTCGGGGATGTAGGTTCCGGTCGAAAAGACGTTGGCTGCCTCGGCCTGGTTGAAGACGCCGTCGAGCGTGACGCCGTCGACGCGCAGGTTCCGGTCGACGCCGGTAGCAGAGTTGCCGTCGTTGACGTAGGCAACGCGAAGATCGCGGAGCGCCACAGTCGTCGGATGGAGGTAAACGAACGACTGGAACTGCCCCGACGAATAATTGCCGGCGACGTTGTTGAATGTGGCGACCGTCGTGCCGGCAAGTTGCAGCTGCATCTGCTCTTCGCCCGTGCGGCCGGCGGCGCGGATTTCAATCACCGAACCGGTCGCGCCATACTGAAAATAGCCGTTGAGGTGGAGATACTCGGTTTGAAGTTTGCCGAGCACCCTCCCCTGCCCTGTTACATAAGTCCCAGTCGAAAAAACATTGGGACCCTCAGTTTCGTAGCGGATGCCGTCGAGCGTGACGGCGTCGACGCGGAGGTTGCGATCAACTCCCGTCGAGGAGTTGCCGTCATTCGTGTAGGCGACGCGAATCTGGCTGAGCGGAATGGCAGTCGGCGACGTGTACGACAACGTGACGAACTGTCCCGTCGCGTAGTTGCCGGCGACATTGTTAAACGTCGCGACGGTTTGCCCGGCGACCTGCAACTGGATTTGCTCTTCGCCCGTACGACCCGCGGCGCGGATCTGCACGGTCGAGGCGGCGGCGCCGAACTGCAGGTAGCCGTTGTAGTGAAGCGACTCCGATTGCCGGAAGCCGGGGAGCCGTCCGTTGATGGCGGCGTCCCACGTGCCGGTCGAGTAGACAGTCGAGGCTTCAGTCTCGTACTTCGCGTTGTTGAGCGCGAGGCCGTCGATCGTCAGATTGCGATCTTGGCCGCCGGCGGTGAGGCCATCGTTGGTGAAGACGACCCGCACGCGATCGATCGTCACGTCGGTCGGGTGGGTGTAGGTAAAGGCGTCGAACGTCCGCGCCGCGGTGAGGACGCGCGTGTTGGTCCAACTGGCGACGGTGACGCCGTCGATTTGGAGTTGGAAGCTCTCAGAGCCGGTCGAGCCGGCGGCGTAGATCGTCACCGGCGTCGCGGCGAGCGCGCGGCGGCTCTCAAGCGATTCGAATGCTAAGCGGCGAGCCGCGGAGCATTTGTGATTGCTGGGAGTAAGTCGGGAGGAAGAGATCTTGGGCGCAGATCGGTGTCGCATCGGTGCCGCTTTCCCTGCGAGTGTCCGAAAGTGCGGGTCGGCGAATCGCAGCAGCAAGTGAAAATGAGGTATTTAGGGTAACTGGGATGATAGCTTGCGCCGCCGGCCGGGTGAATAGTGAATACGTGTGTGCCACTGGCGTGTCGCCAGTGAGAAGTGCCAAGCGAGTACCCACTTCCGCACTGGCGACACGCCAGTGGCACCCAGCGGAATGAATGAGGCACTACCGCGCTGGCTGGCACTGCGGGCACCAGCAGGTGGTGCGGCCCGCTTCGCCTTGGCGACGCAACTTGATCTCGGCGCCGCACTTAGGGCAGGGCGTGCCGGAGCGGCCGTAGACCCACATCCGGCCCGCGTCACTGCCGAAGCGGGTCGTGCGTCGCGGGCCGCCGAGATTGCGGAGCATCAGCGCGCGCCCTTTTTGCAGCATCCGGTGCAGTTCGTCGTCGCTGAACTGTTCCACGGGGGCGAATGGATCGAAGCCCATGATAAAGAGAAGCTCTGACTTGTAGATGTTCCCGATGCCGCAGACGAGGCGTTGGCTCATCACCGCTTCGCCCAGCGGCGTTTGGTTGCGGCTACGCAGGTTGCCGACCGCCGTGGCGACGTCGAACTCGCTGTTGGCCGCGATATCGGGGCCAAGCTGTTGAATGTGGGGGTGACGGCGGAGCTGATCGGCGGTGAGCAGCTCCAATTGCTTCGGTGAGAAGCAAATCACTTCGAGGTCGTTGATGCGAAGGTTAAGGACCGCGTAGTGTTCCGGCTTAAGCCAGGTTTGACCAACGTGGTAGATGTGCCACGAACCGGTCATTCCCATGTGCGAATGGATGACGTCTGTCGTCGAGAGATGCATCAGCAGATGCTTGCCGCGGGCCTCGACCCCGTTGACGGTCGCGCCGACGAGCCGATCGACTTCGAAGTGGGGATCGCGCAGGCGGGCTTTGGCGATGATGCCGCCCTGCATAGCTGGCCGCAGCGTAGCGGCCGAGCGATAGATCGTGTCCCCCTCAGGCATGGCTGGGGAATCCATCGAGGACGTGATGGTCGGGACCGCGGTGGAGATAGCCGCGACTGGTGGGAGAGAAGCCGTGCCGCGCGAAAGCCTTCGCCAGCGGCGAGAGACCGGCCGCTTCGCCGTCGATCTGCGCGATCATGACGGGGGCGCCGCGCTGGGCGAGGTTGGCCAGTGAGCGGACCAACTTCTCCTGCCACATCGCGGCGTCGCTCGGATCCTCGGGAGCGAACGTCAGGAGATGGTTGCCGGAGCGACCGAGATAGCCGATCAACTTGCCGTCGAGCAGGAAGACGCGTGCGCCGCTGCCGCGTTGCGGTTGCAGGCTGCCGACCTGCGTCGGCGGCCATTTGACGATCGATCCATAGGCGTTCGCGGGATCGGACGCGGCGAGGACGATGACGTTGTCGACGTGCGCTTCGACAATCGCCGGCGCCCGCCGCAGGAGTTCGTCGCTGCCGGCGGAGGCGAACTGGGCGCCCCCCATGCCGGCGACGAAGTAGCCGCGTCGAATCCGCCCTGTTTCTTCCATCGCCCGCAGAATCGGATAGAGAGCAGCGAACCCGCCGTCGACCAACTCGCGGGTGATTGCCGGCCGGATGAGGACGCCGTAACGGCGGAGGAGTTGCTCGGTGATCGCCGTCTGTCGCAGGGTGAGCGTTCGTTTGGTTTCGTCGCCGTAGTTGATGAGCGACCAACGCCCCTCGCTGCCGGGGAGTCGCGCCAAGCGGCGCGAGCGGAAGGTCCGTCGGCCACGGCGGCGAGTTCGTGATTTGGAAACGCTGGCTGCCGTGGCGCCGCGCAACGACCGGAGCGGCGAGAGGGCGTCGTTCGTGACCTCGCCGTTCCAGACGAGTTGCCAGAGGGCTTCCAGCACGTCGTTGCGGAAGCCGTCCAGTGTCGTGGCGATGTCGTCGAAGAAGATGGCGCCCTTGGTCGCGAGGAGTTCGCGGACTTGCTGCGCCAACGGAGCATCGAACGGGGCGGGGAACGGGGCAACCAGCGGCAGGCTGTCGGCAAGATAGATCGCAATGCGCCCGTCGTTCGGGCCGACGCTTTCGATGCCGCGCCAGACGACTTCGCCGGCTGTGGTCAGTTCATCCAGGTCGCCGGGTAGGTAGTCGGTGAGCCGGGACGGCAGAATCATCTCCTCAAGGTCGGACGCTAACAGCGGCGCGCCTTGCAATTGCTCGACGACGTCAAGCAGCCCGTCGAGCCCTTGTCGCGGGCGTTCGATCCCTTGCCACACCGGCAGAAAGCGGGCGAGCGCCTCGGGAGGCGCTGGTTCGATTTGCTTGCGGAGCCGTGCGAGCGATTTTGATTTGAGGCGACGGAGCACGCCGGCGTCGCACCATTCGCGGCCTGTGCCGCCGGGCAAGAATTCGCCGACGACGAGACGATTGCGCTGCAATAGTTGCTGCAATGCAGGAGCGACGGCGGCTTCGCCGAGGCCGAAACGCGCGGCGGCCTCGACGGCGCGAAACGGGCCATGCGTGCGGGCGTAGCGAGCGACGAGGTTGCCGAGCGGATCGTCGCTCGCTTCGAGGAAGGCGTCGGGCAAGCCGGGGGGGAGCGCCACCCCGAGGCCGTCGCGGTAGCGGGCCGCTTCTTCGGCGGCGATGTAGCGGCGCTCGCCCGCGAAGCGGACGCGCACGATGCGGCGTGTGGCGGTCAACTCGCTGAGCCACCGTTCCAGCTGGCCGGTGGCGACGGCGTCGGCGGGGCAGCGCGCGGCGAGTTCTTCTTCGTTTAGATCGCCGAGATGGAGCAGCAGGTCGTGCACGGCGTCGGGACCGTTTGTTGCACGGTGGTCGAGCCGTTGCAGTTCGAGCAGCAGGGCGTCGATTGCTTCGGGATCGAGGAGCTCGCGATAGTCGGTCGTTCCGAGCAACTCGCGCAGTTGCGCGTGGTCGAGCGCGAGCGCGGCGGCGCGGCGCTCGGCGAGCGGGGCGTCTCCTTGATAGAGGAAGTTCGCCGTGTAGTTGAACATCAACGATGATGCGAACGGCGAGGGGGTTGGCGACTCGACCTGATGAACGCGGATTGATTGCCGTTCGATCTCGCTAAGGATTTGTTTGAGACCCGGCACGTCGAAGGCGTCGCGCAAGCATTCACGGTACGTTTCGAGCATTATCGGGAACCGCTCGTAGCGCGACGCGACCGCGAGGAGGTCGGCCGATTTGCGTCGCTGCATCCACAGGGGCGTGCGGCGATTCGGCTGGCGTCGCGGCAAGAGCAACGCGCGGGCGGCGTTCTCGCGGAAGCGGGCGGCGAACATGGCGGTCGAGCCGAGCTCGCGAACGAGTTGGTCTTCGACTTCGCCCGAGGCGGGGAAGAGCATGTCGAAGCGGGGGGCCTGCTCGCTTTCCGGCAACCGGAACACCATCCCATCGTCGGACCACATGAAGTCGACCTCCAACCCGGTCTCAGCCCGTAGTCGGCTGGCGACGGTGATCGCCCATGGGGCGTGAACGCGGCTGCCGAAGGGGGAGAGAATGCAGGTGCGCCAGTCGCCGAGCTCGTCGAGAAACGATTCGACGACGATGCATTGGTCGCTCGGTAGCTCGGCAGTCGCTTCGCGCTGGTCGTCGACGTAGCGGAGGAGATTTTCGGTCGCCTGGCCGTCGAGGCGACACGATTCTTGCAGCAGCGCCGCCGCTTCGGAGCGCGGCGACTTCACAAGTTGGCGCGACAACTCGCCAATGGCGCGGCCGAAATCGAGCGGCCGACCGGGACCGTCGCCCCGCCAGAACGGCATCTTGCCCGGCTCGCCAGGCGCTGGCGCCACGAGCACACGATCGCGGGTGATCTCCAACACCCGCCACGACGAGGCGCCAAGCAGGAAAACGTCGCCGGCATGGGTTTCGAAGACCATCTCTTCGTCGAGTTCGCCGACCCGCGTGCCGTTACTGCCGACGTCGCCGGCGAGATAGACGCCGTACAGGCCGCGGTCGGGGATCGTGCCGCCGTTGAGAACGGCCAGCCGCTGCGACGATTTTCGCGGCGTGAGTTGGCCGCTCAGCCGATCCCAAGTGATGCGCGGCCGCAACTCCGAGAATTCGTCAGAAGGGTAACGACCCGAGAGCATGTCGAGCACGCCGTCATACGACGAGCGCGGCAACTCGTGAAACGGCGCCGCCCCGCGGACGGCGGCGTAGAGGTCGTCGACCGAGATCGGATCCATCGCCACCATGGCGACAATTTGTTGCGCCAGCACGTCGAGAGGATTGCGAGGGTAGCGGGTCGATTCGACTTCGCCGCGAATCATCCGCTGCGTCGCTGCGCTGCAAGCGAGGAGGTCGCCGCGAAACTTGGGGAAGATCACGCCACTGGAGGGAGCGCCGACGCTGTGCCCTGCCCTGCCGATCCGCTGCATGCCCGAAGCGACCGATGGCGGGGCCTCGATCTGAATCACCAGGTCGACGGCGCCCATGTCGACGCCAAGTTCCATCGACGACGTGGCGATGATCGCCGGCAGGTCGCCACGCTTCAGCCGGTCTTCGATCTCGACGCGTTTTGCTCGCGCGATCGAACCATGGTGAGCTTGGGCGATTTCCTCTTCGGCCAATTCATTGATCGCCGCCGCCAACCGTTCCGCGAGACGACGGCTGTTGACGAAGACCATCGTCGAGCGATGGCCGCGAATCAATTCCACTAGACGCGGGTGAATTGTCGGCCAAATCGAGGCAAACGATGGCCCTGCGGAAGCTGGCCCGGTTTGGATCTCCAGCGGTTGGCTTAGCCTCGCCATATCCTCGGCCGGCGTTTCGATCCGCAGGTCAAGTCGTTTCGGTTCGCTCGCATCGATGATCTCCACCTCGCGCGGCCGAACCGGCGCATCGGCTTTGGCGTCGGCCTCGGCGCCGCCAAGGAGCCGGGCGATCTCTTCCAGCGGACGTTGCGTGGCCGAGAGCCCGATGCGTTGCAGCGGCGCTCGCTGGGCGTCTTGCTCGCGTCGCAGACGTTCGAGCCGTTCGAGACTGAGAAAGAGATGGACGCCCCGTTTGGTGGCGGCGACGGCATGGATTTCGTCGATGATGACCGTTTCGACGTTCCGGAGGATGTCGCGAGACTTCGAAGTGAGCAGCAGGTAGAGCGACTCCGGCGTCGTGATCAGAATCTCGGGCGGGCGCCGAACGATGTCGCGGCGATCGGCGGCGGAGGTGTCGCCCGAGCGGACGGCAACCTTGGGGGCTGTGAAGTCGTCCCCTTGCCGCTCGGCGACCGCTTGGATGCCGACGAGCGGCGTGCGAAGGTTGCGATCGACGTCGACCGCGAGCGCCTTGAGGGGCGAGATATAAAGGATCCGAACTCCGGTTGCGGTCGGCGTTGAGGCTTTCGGAGTCCCTGCGGGACGCCGACGCTTCCTTTCCACGGCTGCCGGCTTGTTGCTTGCCGTCGATTCAGGCAAGGGATGGAACATCAACCGATCAATCGCCGCCAAGAACGCGGCCAGCGTCTTCCCCGAGCCGGTCGGGGCCAGCAGCAGCGCGCTCTTCCCAGCTGCCAGCACCGGCCAAGCTTCGCGTTGGATCCGCGTCGGCGTTTCGAGCGCATCGCCGAACCAGGATTGCGTCGCCGCGTGGAACGACTTCATTCCTGGTAACGTCGTCGATTTCGCCGGCGTCCGCGGCATCGATCATCCTCTAGGTCCGTTGCATGTTTTGTCGTCGCATTCTACGCCGTTTGGCGCCGCTCGGCGCGGGGCGAGGTAAACAAATGTATCGCAGACCAAGAATTGCGCTGCACTCGTCGCAACCGATTGAAATGCGGTTACAATGCGAAGCAGTGATCCGAACAGATGGGCCGGGCGGTCCAGCCGCAAAGGATGCAACGCTTGGGATTCGCACACGCCTGGCAGATGGAAATGCTGCGTGACGTCGGCGCGACGCCGATTCTCGCGGAAACCGCCCGATCGTGGCCTGACTCGGTCGATTTGGCGGCGCTCGTCGCCTTCTTCGCCATCGCCTTTGGTTTGCCGGCGTTTGGGTACGTCTTGATGGTGATCGACTTCCGACGCTATTTGCGGTCGCTCCGCCGCGCGCTAGTCGTACTGACGCGGTCGGTCACGCCAAATTCGCCCTACTGGGCTCGTCGCGACCGGCCCCCCTGTCTGGAAACGCTCGATCTCGCCCTCCCCTGTACCGAGGAACAAGTCCTTGCGGCCTATCGACGTAAGGTGAAGGAGATGCACCCCGATAAGGGGGGCAGTCTGCACAAGTTTCTGCAACTGCAGCGACATTTTGAGCAAGCGATGTACCTCGCCCGGTCGCATTCGAAAGTCCGTACCGTCTCGGTGGAGTAGCGAACTCCGTCGTAGCGATAGCAGCGGGCATTGGTCTTGTCGCTTCGCTGCCGCGACGGCTACGATTCCTGGCCGGTCGCATTCTCGCCACCGACCCTGCCGCTCTTGCTAGCATGAGGCGGCCCACTCCGACTCGTCGAACTGGAAAAGGATTTCCTCTCGATGCCGACTACTTTGGGCGAACTGGCGCGACTCGTGGGGGGCGACCTCCGCGGCGACGCCCGCATTCCACTCACCGGCGCCGCGACGATCGACGTCGCTCGCAGCGGCGAAGTGACGCTGGCCGATCATCCTGACCGCGCCCGTGGTTTGACCGCGAGTCTCGCGGCGGCTGTGATCGCGTCGCCCAACGTCGATTGCGGCGGGAAGCCGTCGGTCGTCGTGGCCGACGTACATGCGGCGTTCGCGACTGCCGTACGACACTTCCGTCCCTCGCGAGTGCCGGTCCGCTTTGGCGTTTCCCCGCAAGCCCTGGTGAGTTCATCCGCCCAACTGGCGCCGCACGTCGAAGTCCATCCCGGCGCCACGATCGGCGACGACGTCCACATCGGCGCCCACACGACGATTCATTCTGGCGTCCGCATCATGGCGGGCTGCACCATTGGCTCTGGCGTCACTATCTTCCCGAACGCCGTTCTCTACGAAGATACCCACGTTGGCGACCGCGTCGTGATCCATGCCGGCGCCGTCATCGGCGCTTACGGATTCGGTTACCGCCAGGTCGATGGGCGGCATTTGCTGTCTGCTCAATTAGGCAACGTGGAAATCGCTGCCGACGTCGAGATCGGCGCCGCGACGACGATCGACCGCGGTACCTATGGCCCGACGGTCATCGGCGAAGGGACGAAGATCGACAACCTGGTGATGGTCGCCCACAACTGCCGTCTCGGTCGACACAACCTCATTTGCTCGCAGGTCGGCATCGCCGGCAGCACCACGACCGGCGATTACGTCGTCATGGCCGGGCAGGTTGGCGTTCGCGACCACGTTCATATCGGCGATCGATCAGTTATTTGCTCGAAGGCGGGCGTGTCGAACGACGTGGAAGCCGGCGTGGAAATGCTTGGCGCCCCGGCCGTGCCGATCCGACAGGCCAAGCTCCAAATGGCTGCGGTGGCCAAACTCCCCGAAATGCGCCGGCAGTTCCGCATCCTGCAACGCCAGTTAGAAGAACTTCGGGGTGAAGCCCACGACGCCGATGGCGGGCTCTCCTCTGAACAAGCCGCCTAATCCCCCGCTCAACGTGCCGAACGCTGCGAACCATTCTCGATTGGCGGAACCCATCGGCTTGCTGGCTGGTTGGGGTCGCTATCCGATCGTCGTTGCGCAAGAACTTCGACGCCAAGGGCATCGAGTCGTCTGCACGGCCGTGCGCGACCATGCCGATCCCGCGCTCGCCGACCTCTGCGATGAGTTCTCTTGGGTCGGCATCGGCTCGATCGGCGGCATCATTGGTCGCTTTCGCCAGCATGGCGTCGAGCGCGCGGTGATGGCGGGGAAAATCCATAAAGTCACGTTCTATAACCCCGGCTGGTGGCTCCGTCATCGCCCCGATTGGACCGCCGCGCGGACGTTTTATCGGCACTTTGTGACTGGCACGAAAGATCGCAAGGACGATTCGCTGCTGCTGGCGATTGTTCACGTCTTTGCAGAATCGGGAATCAGATTTGAACCGGCCACCGACTTCGCGCCGCAGTTGCTAGTCTCGAGCGGCCAAGTGGCGGGCAAGCCCCTGTCGGTGAAGCAACTGCGCGACGTCGACTTTGGTTGGGACTTGGCCAAGCAGATGGGCGGGCTCGACGTGGGCCAAACCGTTTGCGTTAAAGATCAGGCGGTGCTGGCCGTGGAGGCGATCGAAGGGACCGATCTCTGCATTCGCCGCGCGGGCGAGCTCTGCCGCCAGGGCGGCTTCACCGTCGTAAAAGTCGCCAAGCCGCAGCAAGATATGCGATTCGACGTCCCGACGGTTGGCCTGAAAACGCTCGAATCCCTCGCCGCCGCTGGTGGAAAAGTCTTGGCAATCGAGGCCAACTCCACCATTCTGCTCGATTCGCGGGAGTTCCAAGACGCGGCCGCGTGGCTTAAACTTTCTGTAGTGGCGCTTCACGGCCAATCAGCCGTGCAGCACGTCGCTTAGCGAGCGAGTCGACTCCCTCGCTCCAGATTCTGGCAGCGGAGGGGAATGATGAGATTTCTGATCGCGCTATCCGCTGGTTCACGTGGCCGCCTTGCCGCATCTGCATTGTTGGCGAGTAGCTGGCTGGTGCAGAGTTCTACGACGGCCCTCGCTCAGAACGCGCCGCCAGAGGCTCGCGATCGGCAAGAATCGGCCATAGATGACGCCGCAGTCGCTCCAGCGGCGAGAGAGCGTACCGAGTATATGGGGCGCACGATCGCCCCGACGATGCACTTTAGCGGCGCCGGTTGGCTGACTCGGCCGACGCGCGAGCAAGAAGAGGAGCCTCTGAAGCTCCTCAACTCGCTCAAGATTCAACCGGGGCAAATCGTTTGCGATTTTGGCAGCGGCAACGGGTATCACAGCCTGCAACTCGCGAAGCGAGTCGGCCCAACGGGGGCCGTGCATGCCATCGACATTCAGCCTGAAATGCTGGAAATGCTGCGGGAGAGGGCAGGGCCCCGCGGTCTGGCCAATATCAAACCGGTGTTGGCCACGGCAGAAGAAAGCGGCCTCGCTCCGGACACGTTCGACCTGGTGTTAATGGTCGACGTTTACCACGAGCTCTCGAATCCGGCGGAAATTCTGGCCGCCGTCCACAAAAGCCTGAAGTCGGAGGGGAGGCTTGTTCTCGTCGAGTTCCGTGAGGAAGACGAATCGGTCCCCATTCTGCCGCTGCATAAAATGAGCCAACTCCAAGTGGTGAAAGAACTTGAGGCGAACGATTTCAAGCTGATCGGCCAATTTGATCGTTTGCCATGGCAGCATGTTCTGCAATTCGCCCGTCATGATGCGGAGCTCCCGAAGGTCGCCCTCCGTCCGTGGCGACCTTAGCGATGATGCCGAAGCAGCGGATTTTACCGTCTCAAGCGGCCCATCGGGGTTGGACACTAGGGTGGCGACTATCACAAGCCGCAAAGGGCACGGCGATTGCCCATTCTGGGTAAACGTCACGAAAGCTGGCATCGCAAGGCGGGTAGTTGTCGACGTAAGTCTTTGTTTTCAAATAGCTTGCGTGTTTTTTTCAAGGTTTGGGGTGCGGCAGGAAGTCAACGCCAGCCGACCTCAATGTCGCAAAATCACAGCAACTTGGGGCGACAAAGATTTGAGCGGAAACGCGATGTCGTTTAGAATCAACCTGGGACAACTAGAGTCATGAAGAGGCAAACTTCGTCGGCGCATCGCTGCACGGTCTTCGCATCCTGCGCACATCCTTGCCGTTCCTGATTTCTATTCGCTTAACCAGATAGGGCCGCTAGTGATTTAGAGAAATCTACAACTCACCTGACTCGCCGGATGCGAGCGACTGTGAGCAGTAGATGTGAACAACGGCGATTCGTACTCGAACCGCCGCGGAGCAGACAAAAGATGGCATCTGTGGCTTTGCATTCGCTGGCTTCGCTGGAAACTCTTCCACCAGACGATCCAGCTAGCTTGGTAATTGGACGCGACACCGCTGTGAAGCGCGTGGCGCATCATGCTGAACGCGCGGCCCAAGTTGGCTGTACTGTTCTTCTCACCGGTGAAACCGGTACGGGCAAAGAAGTTTGGGCCCGACTTCTTCACCGCGTTGGCGCTCGGCGAGACCAGGCGTTTATCCCGGTCAACTGCGCCGCCCTCACTCCCACCTTGGCGGAAAGCCAGCTCTTCGGTCATGAACGTGGTGCATTCACCGGCGCCGCGGGTGCGAGCCTCGGCGTTTTTCGCTCGGGCGACAAAGGCATTGTCTTTCTCGACGAAGTCGGCGACATGCCGCTCGAGTTGCAGCCGAAGTTGCTGCGCGTGCTGCAGGAAGGGGAGGTCACTCCGGTCGGTTCGTCGCACCCCGTGAAGGTGGACGTCCAAATCATCGCGGCGACGAATCGTCGGCTCGAACAGGAAGTAGCTGAAGGGCGCTTCCGCGAGGATCTATACTATCGGCTGAACTTGGTGGAGTTGCGGATGCCGCCGCTGCGCGATCGCACGGCCGACATCCCGTTGTTCATCGAGTACTTTTCGCAGAAATACGCCAAACGCTACGATCAGCCCGTGTGGCAACCAAGCCAGGATGCATTGCGGGCATTCTGCGAATACCACTGGCCCGGGAATATCCGCCAATTGAGCTTTGTCCTTGAACAGAGCTATGTGTTGCAATGCGAGCCGAGCGTTCCTGGTAATTGCGCGGCGCGTACCGATCGCCGCGACCTTCCGTATACCGATCTTGGTCGGCTGCGGCAGGTTGCCGTCGAGCAAGCCCTACGTACGGCTGGCGGCCACAAAGGGCGGGCGGCGAAGTTGTTGGGAATTCATCCCAACACGATGACGCGCCTGCTTGCGCAACTCAGCGCTGAAGATGACTCCAACGGCGAACCTTCTTAATCTTCTCTGTTTACGGGCCTCTGCCGTAGTAACGCCGCGCCGCGCGCGTACGCCGTATCTTCGTTGCGTGCGTACGTTCTTTCTATGGCGTTAACGCTAGCACTTTGTGCGGCGGGACAAGACGTCGCTAGCGTTTACCTGATCGCTGTAGGCGCTCGCTCGATGTCACTATCTTGGTGACGTTTCATCGAATTGGTGAAACTTCGATTTCAATCGGAAAAACGCGATGCAAAGATCGCTTTTCGTGTGCTAGCGTCACTGATTTAGTGAAACCTCGAAAACTTCCCATCGTTGTCCGGAATGAAGCTAAGCCCTTTCATAGCCCGCCGTTAGCTGCCGCCCGGTATGTCTTGCGGGTTGTGGCACGCTTCTCGCTATAGGAATGCAACCCACGATGGCGTCGTTAGAGTCGATGCCATCGTGCGATTCCTAGTACTTCTTTTTCGCTCTAGGGTCTGTCGCGATCGTCGACGACTCAAAAGCGTCCAGCGTGATAAGGGAAAGCAAATGAGCCACATCCAACTCTACGAGCAAGGTGAAATGGATTACGGCACCGATAACTTCCGTCGGGCAACCGAACTGAAGTTGGAGAAGCGGAACAAGCCGAGCCACGCTCGCCGCCGCGGGAAGGCTCCGCAATCCATCAACGGCATTCACCGCCGCCGCAATCGCAAGCTGGCTTGGTAGTTCTTGATGCGATCGTTCGCCGCAGCAAATGTGCTGTGTCGCGATAATTCTGCTTTTTGGACTTCAAGCTTAGCGCGCTAATTCTGCGCATTCGTAGCTATGTTCAGCTGCCCTTGTAAATCAGTGCAGGCGAGGGGGCAACGAAGCAAGTTCTGCGGATCTCAGGGTCTTGCGGGACTGAGTGCGGAGGTTGCGGAGAGAGTTGGATGACGTCGCGCCGGTTGGCGTGACGACTGAGAGAGATGAGTTCGATCTTGCAGTGCGCCGATTGGGCAGTCGGATGGCGCGAGAGATTGGGCGACTGTTAACTGCGATTGAAGGACACCTGTGTCGTTTTGGCGTGGAAAAGCGCGCGGCGGCATGCCCGGAGTAGCGCCTTAGCATGGCAACTGTGAATGGGACACCGACGGCTGTACTCGCCCCTCGCGGCGAGGCGGCAAGAGTTGTGGCACGCTCTGCGCCGCCGCAGCTGTTGCGCTGCATCGTCGTGTCGTTGTCGGCAGACCGTCGCCGGCTCATTCGCACTGCGGCCGAGGCTCAAGCGTGGGATGCGATCGTCTGTCGCGACGCCGGAGAGTTCTTGCGTGCCGCGTTTAAACGAAGCGTTCCCTTGATCGTCGTCGACCTGCCGGACGCTTCGTCCCTGGTTTATGGCGAACTCAAGGGAATCGTCGAACGAACCAAAGAGATCACGAGTTCGCTGATGCTCGTCGTCGGAACCGGAACTGACGAGTTGGAGGAGGTCTGGGCGCGCCAGCTTGGCGCTTGGGCTTATCTCTGCGAAGCGAACAGCCTACGCGGGTTTGAGTTTCTTCTGCGAGAAGCTCGGCAGGCGATTGAACGGCGCGAGCTGTTGGCGCCCATGTCGATCGAATTCGCCGATGCGCTCCCCGCAGTTGATTAGCGATGAAAGGCAATTGAGACATGTCTAAGCAGCTGCCAGGCGACGAATCAGCGATCGACGGCGAGTCGTCTGCCAACCGGCCGACGCCGACTCGCAGAGGTCAGCGTGCACAAGCCAGCAGCCGCTCGGTCAAAGCCCGCCGTAAGCGTACAGCAGCGGTGGGGGGAATTCACCAACGAACCAACAAGCGGAGCGCCTGGTAATCGGAGCGCTCAATTGAAGTAAGACCAACGTTTTACGTTACTGATACGTTTTTAGCTTTTTTGATTTTCGAGATTTTCCGCTCAGCTGAAGTTTATTAGGGCCTTCATCAACGCAATCCGATGAAGCACGCAGTCCTGGTCGACGACGGCAAAACACTCGCAAAGGATGACCTACAATGCTTCGACCTGCTACTAGAGCCGTTTCGACGGCCTTCGCACTGGCGATGGCCGCCTGCCTCACTGCTTCAACAGCGTCGGCAGCCCTTATCGACTTGACCCCGGCCGGCGACGCCGTGAACTCGGTCGGTTCGATCAGCCTCGCCGATTTGCAGAACGATCCCACCTCCGGCATCATCGTCGGCGACAAGGTCTTCACCGGCTTCTCCTATTCGCGAGACGGCGACATGCCGTTGCCCGCTAACATTAACGTACTGGGATTCAAGGATCCGGACGGTAACTGGGGCGTGAGCTTCTATGGCACGTTCATCGACCTGCCGGGCGGCCTCTCCTCAGACGCGCTGATTCGCTTCCAGGTGGAAGTTGATGCGGAATCCGCCGAAGCGGGTTGGGTAATATCCGACGCGCACTTGTTCATCGGCGGCGTCGGCGCCGGCGATGAATCGTTCTTAACCGTCGACGAGACGTTCCTGGGCAACAACGAAACCCTCAATGCTTTCTATTCGACGCTTGGCCCGGGCGTTAATTCGCAGCTAAGCGACTCGACGATCTTCTCGACGCCGGTCACGAAGTTGAACGTCACGAAGGGCATCTTCGCCAGTGCTGCCCAGGGCGGGTTCCTGCCGGCTCGGACGACGGTGATTGACCAATCGTTCTCCCAGACACTCGTTCCGGAGCCCGCGACGCTGGCCCTGGCTGGTGTGAGCGGTCTGGCGATGGTGGCCATTCGCCGACGTCGCAGCTAGTTCGTACGAACTTGGCGTCGCAACGCCGAGGATTGCATGGCCCCCTGTCGGGCGAATGCGAGATCGCCTGACGGGCGGTGACTTAACCGCTGAGCGGATTCAAGCGGCAGGGACGATTCGTCGTCCCTGCCGTTTCTTCATGCGCTGACTTGTCGAATCTGAATGATGGCGTTGAGCGCGCCAACGTGTTGAATACGCCGGCGTCCGGTTGCAGCCCCACGCGGAGCCGCCTAACGACCAAGCAAGCGGTCCACCGCGGCCCCGATGTCGGGCTCGCGCATCAGAGACTCACCGACAAGGATCGCGTCGACGCCGGCCGCTTCGAGCCGCGTCACGTCCGCGTGGGTCTTCACGCCGCTTTCGCTCACCATCACGCACTCCGCCGGAATGCCCGGCCGCAGCCGCAGCGTGTGCTCCAGGTCGACCTTGAACGTCCGCAGGTCGCGGTTGTTCACGCCGATGAGCGTCGCGCCCGCCTCCAGCACCCGCGGCAGGTTCTCTGGATCGTAAATCTCCACCAGAGGCGTCATGCCGAGTTCCACGATCTCGTTGTGGAGCTTCCGCAGGTTGCAATCGTCGAGGCATTCCGCGATTAGCAACACCGCATCCGCCCCCGCCGCCCGGGCTTCCACCACCTGGTAGGAGTCGAGCACAAAATCCTTCCGCAACACGGGCAGCCCAACGCTCGCCCGCACGGCGGTGAGGTAATCGAGATGCCCCTGGAAGTGAGGCTCGTCGGTGAGCACGCTCAGGCAACTGGCCCCGTGCTGCTCATAAATCTGAGCGATCGCGACCGGGTCGAAGTCCTCGCGAATCACGCCAGCGGAAGGGCTCGCCTTTTTTACCTCGGCGATCAGCCGGATCGGGCCCGGTTTGGTGAGAGCGGCGAAGAAATCCCGCACCGGCGGCGCATCGGCCAGCCGCCGCCGCAGTTCTGCCTCGGCCACCCGCTCGCGGGCCGCGGCGATCTCGCGACGCTTCACGGCGACGATTCTGTCCAGTACGGTATCGGTCATACCGGTCATTCTAGCCTGCCATATATGCGTCAGCGAGGCGGAAACGTTCGACACGCATCGGCCTCCGCCGAGCGGTTGTGTACACTGAAGAGAACCATGCCGCCGCGCATCGCCACTCGCCGCCGTTTGCCGTCTCTCGCCTGCTACGCGATGAGCAGCATGATTGCGCTCACGATCACGCTGCTCCTGGCGAGCACGCCCCAGCCGGCCTTGGCGCTGGAACACGTTACCGTCGCGCTCCCCGGCCAGCCGGAGAATAAGCTTTCGGGAGAGCCGATCGTCGAAGCCCGCGACGGCGGCATGCTGCTGAAAACCGCCGACGGCGCCATCCACCGCCTCCCTGGCTCGACGATCCGCGACCGCAAGAGCGACTCCGAACCGCTCGTGCCGCTCACGCGCGAAGAGCTCACGGCGCAGCTCCTCGCCGAACTCCCGGCCGGCTTTCGCATTCACAACTCGAAGAACTACATCGTCTGCTACAACACGACGCCGACCTACGCCGAGTGGACCAGCTCGCTGCTCGAGCGACTGCAGCGCGCGTTCATCTCCTACTGGAAGAAGCAGAAGTCGCCGGTGAAGGAGCCCGAGCAGCCGCTCGTGGTGCTCGTCTTCGCCGATCAGGCGTCGTACGCCGACTATTCGAAGAAGGACCTCGGCGCGTCGGTCAGCAACATCATCGGTTACTATAATCTCGAAACGAACCGGATCATGATGTACGACCTCACCGGCATGCAGGCGTTCCGCCAGAACGCCGGGGCCCGCGGGTCGCGTCACGACATCAGCACGCTTCTCTCGCAGCCGGAGGCCGAGCCGCTGGTGGCGACGATCGTCCACGAAGCGACCCACCAGATCGCGTTCAACTGCGGGTTGCAGACCCGCATGGTGTCGAACCCCTTCTGGCTCACCGAAGGGATGGCGACGTTCTTCGAAACGCCCGACCTCGCCAGCAGCCGGAGCTGGAGCGGCATCGGCAACGTCAACTACAGCCGCTTCGACCTGTTCCACGACAACTACGACGCGGGGAAGATCATCCCGCTCGAGCGGATGCTGACCGACGACAAGCTGTTCCAAACGCCCGAGACGGCGGTCGACTCGTACGCCCAGGCGTGGGCCTGGAACTACTTCCTCATCCGGTCGCGGCCGAAGGAGTACGCCGCGTACATGAAGACGATCGCCGCGAAGCCGGTGCTGGTCGAGGATAAAAAAGGGCAGCGCGTGAAGGAATTCCGCGCCGCCTTCGGCGACGACCTCAAAACGCTCGAAGACGACTTCTACCGGATGATGAACCGGGTGAAGTGAGGGGAGCGATACCGTTTGCCCTCCTGTCACCCCGAGGTACTCCGAGGGGTCTGGCCAGATTCCTCGGAGTACCTCGGAACGACCCCGGCGGAAACGGTATCACTACCCGCCGCCCCCCCTGGCGGCGCAGCGTCGAAACGCTAAAATCCTGAGTCTGCCTGCTACTCGCGGGCAACGCTCCCTTAGCTCAATTGGCAGAGCAACTGACTCTTAATCAGTAGGTTCATGGTTCGAGTCCATGAGGGAGCACTTTATCCCACAAGGAGTTATGGCGATTGCCGAATCACTCGGTATTCTCAGTACGGCGCAAACGCTCCATTCAGCCGCTCGTCTCTTGAGCACGCCTGGCACGCGAAGTTCTTGGCAACTTAGACGCGCTCGTCCGCCCGCGACGTTGATGCCGTGTCTGGTCGCCGCGCTATGATGTTGCAGAAGTACCTATAGTTGGATCATCGTCGGTTGGCGCCTGTGGGTACTTTGATCGCCTTGGCGCCATAGATTCGAGACCGACAGGCCGCGCGATCCGGTTGGCGTTGTCGAAGGCACTGCAGTACGTCTTCAGGTCTTCACGTCCTCACAACGTCACTGGCGATTGGTCATGTCTTTTGAAATGAATTAATATCGGTTGGTAGCAGATCGCCACACCATGGAGCGACGCGAGGTCTTGCTAAGCAACCATGCTATTCCTGCCTTTCGTGACTCAACCTTGAATTGCTCCTCAATGAGAATCATACGCACGTCCGCCGTTACGTTTCTGGCGTTGTTACTGGCTGACTTGACGCCGCCACCTGTCGTGTTGGCCGATCCGCCGCAACGACGCGCCTCGGAAGCGGTCGTTGACGAAGTCTATCTCCAAGAAGTCGGCAGGCAGATCCCGTCGTCGGTTCCGCTGACAGGCGTCGCCGTTTTCGGCAAACGCGTCTTCGTAGGTTCCGATCAGAGGCTGTTCGTCGTCGAGAGTGAGCAACTCGTTCCGGTGGCGGAGTTGTCGCAACCGATCCGTCGGCTGGCAGCGACGGAAACGGCGTTGTGGGCGATGGCCGGCGACGGCTTGCACCGGCTGCAAGACGGCGCTTGGCAGAAAATTTCCGGCGAGTCGTTTAACGATCTCACCACTCATCTTGGCGAAACAATCGTGGCCAGTGGGCGGCGTTTGTGGCGCGTCGTCGGCGACGGCGTGCAGCCTTATACCGCCGGCGAGTCGCCGTTTCCCATCACGCGCATCATCTCCCATTGCGAAACGCTCTACGTTCATGGTTCGGGAAGATTGACTTTCGTTGACGGAGATCGCATCGGCGCGAAGAACGTCTATGAATGGCCCTCCGACAAAGCATGGGATTGGGGGATGCTTCCTTCGGTCGCCACGCGCGACGCGCTGAGCCAAGGCAGCCAGCTATTCATCGCGACCGATCGCGGCCTGGCGGTGCTGCGCGGGATGCTCCTCACCGCCATTCGAGGGGAACAAGGCCTGTGCTACGAGGACGCGCTCTGCTTGGCCAACGGTTTCGACGACGACCTGTGGATTGGAACCAGTCGCGGCGCCATTCGCATGGTCAACGGCGAATTCCATTACTTCGCCGGGCGGCGCTGGCTCCCTGACGAACGGGTGAACGCGATTGCCGTCAGTGATCGTGCGGCTTACCTTGCTACCCCCAAAGGACTTGGCGTCATCGAGTATGAGCCATTCACGTTGCAAAAGAAGGCCGACTATTACGAACGCCATTTGGACGAGTGGGGCCAACGACGATTAGGCTTCACCCACAAGCTGGAATGGGATGACAAGCTGCAGGAGTACGTCCGCGAGGTCAGCGACAATGATGGCGGCTACACGGGCAACTATCTGGCGGCTCAGGCCTATCGGTATGCTGTCACCAAAGATCCCGCCGCCCGCGAGCAAGCGGTGCAGACCTTCCAGGCTTTCCGCTGGTTGGAGTCGATGACGGCTATGCCAGGATTTGTCGCCCGTGCCGTTTGGGCGAAGGGCGAAGTCGGGCATCAAGCTGACCACGGCTCCGGCGGCGCCCCTGCCGAGTGGCATGACACTGCCGACGGGTTGTTCGAGTGGAAGGGCGATACTTCTAGCGACGAAATCTGTTCCCACTTTTACGCCGTGAAGCTATTCCTCGATCATGTCGCGCAGGGTGAAGAAGTCGAACAAGCCAAACGTCACCTCGCGCACATCGCCGCGCATATCGCCAAGAATGAATGGAAGCTGATCGACGTCGACGGCAAACCGACGCGTTGGGGCCGCTGGGATCCTGAGTACTTCACTACAGAAGAAGGTATGTACGACCGCGGACTGCAGGCGCTGCAGGTGCTTTCGTTTATGAAGACCGCGCAGGTGCTCGCCGGCGACGAACAAGCGGGCGTGGCGTACGATCAACTCGTCAAACTTGGCTACCCAGACTTCACGCTCCGGCAGCGCAACACGTTTCCTCCCGACGGCGTGCTCCATTTCCTGGATGAGTTAGGATTGTGGAGCTACGCCAATCTCCTGGCTTACGAACAGGATCCGCTGCTGCGCGGAAAGTATCGGCGAAGTCTTGAAAGGTCGTATGAACTCGTGCGGATTGAGCAGAACCCGTGGTTCAATTTTGTCTACGGCGCCCTGACGGGCAACGAGTGCGAGGTTGAGCCAGCGGTGAAGCATTTGCGCGAGTGGCCGCTCGACTTGCGGGTCTGGAGTTTTCAAAACTCGCACCGCGCCGACTTGCAAACTCCCCCGGGCTACGAAGCTAATAAGGCGGGCATTCGTGCGTTTTCACCGCGCGAAACGGAACCGATGCGGTGGGATCATTGGACGATGCAGGCGGATGGCGGGTCGGGCAGTCCTGATGTGATCGAACCTGGCGCGTGGCTATTAGCCTATTGGATGGGGCGATACCACGGCTACATCACGGCGCCGCCGACGGCCGATCCTGCGCTGCTCCAGGTTGAACGGACTGGAAGGACGGACTTGGGCGCCAAGCCGTATGTTGGCCCGCCGCGGCCGGCATTGCCTAATTAAATGCCGGACTGTAGCTCTCGCAGCCGTTTCTTAAGTTCCATCCTGACCCTGCCGATGCATGGCCTCAGTCTCGTAGGGTGGGTGCTTCCGCACCCACCTTTCCCGTTACCGCGGAATTTGCGGTCAGGACTTGTCCTTCGCTCTCGCTGTCATCCGATAAGTCGTTGACTCGCGGCAGCTGACTCCATGCTGGGCGAGGCGGGTGCGAGCACCACACCTTACGGAAGCCGCTTCCATCCAAAAACGGCCGCCGAAAAATCTTGGCGCTAGCCTACAGAAAGTGGCCGCGCGACCTGCTAGGTTGAGACTGGTCAGGCGTTCCAGCCCGATCGCCGTTCTTTGAAAACTCACCTCTCGTTTTTACTCGTGCCCACGCTCCGCGTGGTCACGCATCGATCGCCGCTCCGCGGCGCGAACCAGCCGCATGCGTCGCCAACCCTCCACGCAAATCGTCTGTGAGTTGTCAAATCAGAGACGCATTCCTCAAGTATGCCAACAAAAACGAAGCGCCGCAGTTGGCAGACTTGGCAGACATGGCAGCCTCGCAAAAACCAGGCGTTTTTCGTCGATCAGACCTGCCGACCTGCAAAAACCCGCTAAAAACGCTTGTTAGGCCAGAACGCCCGACCGATAAAACGGCCTGCCGCTAATCGTCCGCGACGCGCCCCCATCGGCGACGCATTTCGCCGTTAACGCCGGCGCCGTGGCGCAAGCTATTTCCTTTTTTCAGGGGGATGTTTTGGAGTGGAGGGTCGGCTGCGGGAGCGGTTTGCTTGAATGGGGAGTTAGATTCTTCGCTGCGCTCAGGATGACGGCGAGAGGGGCTCAGGATGACAGGGGGCTGGCGCGGAACGCCTAGCGCGCGACGGTGCGTACCGGAATGGCAAGCGACCCCCGGGCGGAGCCCGGGGCTATAAGGATCTGAGCAGCGCGCTAGGGCGTGGTCGCCAGTTGAGCTTCACACTCGGACAGCGCCATCAAAGCCATAGCGGTGCCGGCGTGGGTGATGTAGTGCATGCCGTCTTGATTCAGGGAGCGGGTAAACCATCGCCCGCTTTCGCGCTGATGGGTTTTCAACCACGCGACTCCCCGTTTCAGCGGTTCTTCTGACGGCGACATGCCCGATCGCCGCAACACGAACAGCACAAAACCAGTCCCGTAGCCATCGCTCGACTCCGTATCCTGAGCTAGTTCATCGGTGCGCTTCCAGTCGCCGAGCGTCGCGAGACACCAACCTCCGTCGGGCTTCTGCAATGAAAGTAGATCGGCGACCGTCGCCGCCCTTTCCTCATCCGTTTGAATGTCCGACAGGTAGCTCGACGCCCATAGCAACATGGCGCGGTGGTGGAGCGTGGGAGGCGGATTGTCGCTCAAGTAGCGGCGGATGCCGGCTAAGCCCGCCTGCGCTGCGGGCGTCTGCGCATATTCATCTGGCGCGACTCCCACGGCGATCGCCGCTAACGTGGCTCCATAATGGTCATCCGACTCCATCGGGGGCCAATCGCACTTCAACCAATCCCACCCGCCATCCTGCTGCTGGACCGTCCACATGCGGTCGAGCGCCGTTCGAGTCTGCGGATGGAGATTGTCTGTGGAGGCGGCGTCATTGAATGCCAATGCGGCCGCGGCGGCGACGATTTCCGCGTCCCAGCGTGGCCCTTCCTGTGGCCACCGCTCGCTAACGAGCTTTTCGGCGAACTCGCGGACTTCACGATGAGCGATGGCGTCGGCCGATGCGGCTGGCCGAGCGTACAAGTAAGCGAAATTCGTATGGCAGGTGAAGCACTGCTGATCCTTTTGCCACGTGAGCGCCGCTGAGTCGAGAAAATGAGTCGCCCGATCGATCGAGAACTCAGCGGCCAACGGCTCGTCTGGATCATTCGGTCCGGGGTCGACGACGTTGTCGAGCGTCACGGGTTCGGCGGCCCTACCGATCGCAGCAAGACCGATCAGTAGCAGAGATGCGGCGATCGCTTGCGAAGAGCTTGAAGACTTCATCGAAAGAGACCCCTTGTGACGGAACTCTTGATTCTTCGCCGCGGACCATCGACGCTGGCTAGCGTGAAAGGTCCGGCACCTGATGATACCCGTTCGCGTCAGGCCGCTCCAGCAATCGTTTGGCGGTTCCCTCAAAAAATGCCCAAATGGGGCGCCTTTGAGTCGATCTTTGGCGCCGTTTGCGTAAGAGAATCTTTCCCATAGCTGGTCATCAAAACCTCGTTGGGGGGGAGGAGGCACTTCGGCGACCCCTCGTTATCTGAACCGACCGTCGCCCGATAACTTTGCTGTGGCGGTTACGTCAGCGAACCTATTCACAAGGATTCCGTCGCTGGCCGCTATTCTCAAGGGTGGCCTGACGGCTTGTCCGCTAATGCGGTGGCGAGAGCTTCTAAACAAAGAAGTCGGGAATCAGGTCGCTGCCTGGCGTGAGCGAGTACTCGTCAAATTCGGTAATGCCGGCCGCTCGGAGCACTTCTTCATCGACGAAGAAGTTGCCCGTGCATTCGCGACTATGTCGCGTCAGCAGTAGGTAGGCGGCATCGGCCATGATACTCGGCCGCCTAGAACGTTTCACGACCTCGTCGCCCCCGAGCAGGTTTTGTACGGCTGCTGTTGCAATCACGGTCTTAGGCCACAGGGCATTGACCGCGACTCCTTGCTTCTGAAACTCTCCGGACATGCCTAAGACGCACAGACTCATGCCGAACTTGGCCATCGAGTACGCCAGATGCGGGGCGAACCACCGCGTTTGCATATTGAGCGGCGGTGAGATGTTCAGAATGTGCGGATTCGGCGCCTGGATCAAGTACGGTAGGCATGCCTGTGAGCACAAAAACGTGCCACGGACGTTGACGTCGTGCATCAGGTCATACCGCTTCATCGGCGTGTCGAGGGTGCCGCTCAGATGGATGGCGCTCGCATTGTTGATCAGCACGTCGATGCCGCCGAAGGCGGCCACCGTCTTCTCGACGGACGCCTGCACCTGCTCTTCGAAGCGTACGTCGCACACACACGCCATACCGTTTCCGCCCGCTTGATTTATCTCCTCCACTGCGGTGTGGATGGTGCCCGGCAGGCGCGGATCGGGTAAATCTGTTTTCGCCGCCACGGCAATGTTAGCCCCGTCGCGTGCGGCTCGCAGCGCCATCGCCAAACCGATGCCGCGGCTACCGCCGGTAATAAACAGCGTCTTACCCCGCAGCGTTTCCGTCACTTCGCCTCCAATTGGCGGTTAAACCAGTCTGACATGACTTTCACTTCTTCATGCATGGTGAGCCAGGGGTGGCCGCCCCCCTTTTTGACGATGAGTTCGGCGGGAACGCCTGCTTGGTTCAAGGCGTCGAGCATCCGCTGCGACTGCTGTAGCGGGACGACCGGATCGGCGTCTCCATGAATCAATAGGAGCGGAGGCGCTTCCGGCGTGCGGGCCCTGCTGGAAAAAGGAAATAGCTTGCGCCACGGCGCCGGCGTTACCGGCGAAACGCGTCGCGGGTGGAGCGCGTGGCAGACGATTAGCGACGGGTCGTTTCGTCGGTCGGGCGGTTCCATGGTCATCTCGCATTTTTGAGGGGGTTTTGCAGGTCGGCAAATCCTGCCGACGAAAAACACCTGGTTTTTGCGAGGCTGCCATGTCGGCCATGTCGGCCAACTTCGGCGCTTCGTTTTTGTTGGCAGACTTGAGGAATGCGTCTCTGATCTGACCACTCGCAGACGATTTGCGTGGAGGGTTCCCGGCGCGCAGCTGGGTCGCGCCGCGGAGCGGCGATGAGTGCGTGCCCACGCGGAGCGTGGGCACGAGAGGGCCGAGAGGTGAGTTTTCAAAGAACGGCGATCGGGCTGGAACGCCTGACCACCCTGAACCTAGCAGGTTGCGCGGCCACTTTCTGTAGGCTAGCGCCCAGATTTTTTGGCGGCCGTTTTTGGATGGAAGCGGCTGGCAGAAGAGCTCACGCGCCGAGGGAAGAAAGGCGGAACCGTTTATCTCTGGCTCAGGCGTCGTTCGCCGCCTAGCGAGGAGGGGCCATTCGAGTAGAACTCGCCAAGTTGCCAGATAGGTATGTCGAGGCGATTTCACAATCAGGAAGATTCTGTCGAGCGTCGCCGGGCTTTGACGCCTAGCATCACAATCCCCACGATGGCGATCGACGCCGTAGTGGGCTCGGGTACTAGCACTTCCGACAGCCGGTACACATAAACGACGCTCTTTTTAGGGTCTCCTCCCGGTGCGCTGACGACCAGCAAGTCGCCGCCGACCGCTACGGAAGCTCCGAAGCCGATGGGCGAATTCGCTGGACCATGGAGCGATTGCACCAACTTCCCATTCGCGTTGTAAATGCTGACATACCCATACGTCGCTTCCCCAACCACTGCGTACTGACCGTTGAACGCGATGGCGCTGTTACCCGACGAAAAGTGGTCGCCCTGGGAATTCGGCAGCGGCGCTGGTTGACCCGCGGCAGGCCATAAAAAGACTTGGCCCACCATTTCAAGTCCCATGACCATATTGCCCGAGATATCGACTTCGTATCCGAAAATCTCCCCTGGATTAGGATTCGCCGGCGATACGGTATATTCTGCGAGTTGGCGGTTGCCCACAAATCCTGGCTGGGCATCGAAGAGGTAAACGGCGCCGTTGGCGACATCCGTTTTAAATGACCCCACGACCGCCCGATTGCCGTCGATCGCGACCGATGTGCCAAAGCGATCGTGCAGCTTCCCATCTCCCGCCGTAAGCCTTGCATATTCCACGCCCGTGGCGCGATCAAATAGATACGCTGCTCCGGAATACTCTCCTCCCTGAGCGCTCTCGTAATTGGCTCCGACGATGATGCTCTCGCCGCTGATGTCGACGCTGGCGTTAAACGCGTTCAACACGCCGCCAGTCGGAACAAGCGATTTGCTCGTAATTGCAGCCAGGTTCGTGAAGTCGTAAGCTTTCGCCACATTCAGGCCGCCGAAGACTCCCGTATTACCCTGCAGCGCCACCGAGCCGTACCAAGCTTGGCTTGGCAAACTCACTTTGGCGAGTTGTTGCTGCGTGAAGGGGTCGAAGAGATACGCCGTTCCATTTCCAGTGCCGAGGAACACGCGCTGGCCATCGGTCGCGGCGCTTTGCCCTAAATATTCATTGGCTTGCGCGTTGGCAATCGAAAACGTGGCGATCGGCAGCGGTTGGGCCGATACGGAATCCGCAGCCAGCATGACGACCAGCAATTGACAGGCGACGGTCGTCGCGAAAAACCATACCCGAACGTACCGCATTGGCGTCTCCACTCTAGTTGCTTGATACAAGTTGCTGGACACAGACATCGCGATTAACGATCTGGTTACAGGGTATCACAGTGAAATGCGAACACAACAAGAATTGCGGCGGCGGCCCGCCGGCTGCCGCCAAGGACGGCAATTCAGCAGTCCTTTTTTGCAGCCTCCGGCTTCGCCGGGGCGGTAGCGTCACGCAGGACAATGCTTGCCAAAGTAGGGACATCCCACGTCAGCCGAGCCGCCTGCCGCAGTACCGTTAGGCAACCTGATAGTCCCACGGCGTCTGGTCATCCAGCGTCAACGCCTCGCCGTCGCGCAAGGCCACGAACGGCAGCTTGTGGTCGATGTAGTAGGCGACTGTTCGCTCGATGGCCGCGCTCTCGACATGATCCGACCGGTAGTGCGGCGCGACATAAAAGGGGATGAGGTTCAACCCTTCCCAGATCGCCTCAGCCGGATACCCCGCCGGTCGAACCTCCGGCTCGTCCGCCAGGTGAATCCCCCAGAGCGAAGGCGACAGCACGCACGCCCCCGCGCTGTACCCGCCATAGACCCGCCGCTCGTCCCCGCGCCAACTCTGCAGAATCCGATCGAGCCCCGACGCCGCCATTGCCAGCCGCAGCACGAATGTATTCCCGCCGACGACCCACAGGTACGAGAGTTGATCGACCCGTTCCCGCAGTCGATCCTCCGCTCCAAAATAGTCCCGCAGATCAAGTTCCTCTGGCGTCAGCCCGAGCGCCGTCAGGGCCGCAAACTCCCGGTCGAGTTGTGCCCGCCGCAATGGCACGTCGGAATAACCGTCGAGCGCATTCTGAATCACCCCTACCCGCCGATTCGCCGCCGCCGCGCACAACATCCGCGCGAGATCGTTGCCGAAGCGGTAGGAAGAAAGGTATAGCTGCATCACGCCAAGTCCTAAATTCGTAGGGTGCGGTGTTCGTATCCACCTCGCCCAGCATAAAGCCAGCCGCCACTGGCGAACGGCCCAGCGAAAACTCAGAGTAGCCGCGACCACTACTGCAGTAGTTACGGTCAAGGTGGGTGCGGAAGCACCCACCCTACGAGCCAGAGAGCGTTTCGGCATCGAAACGACCACTTTTGGCTGCCTTCTCCCTGTGTTTTGCCCGGCTTCTGTTTGGCGGTTATGCTGTACCCTCCCGCAATTGCGTTGAATGAGGCGACTTACAGAGGCCGCGATTGTGGTGACCTCCATCAGACGCCACACCTGACGAGTCACATCTTATGCGTCGCCACTTCCCGTCTCGGCTTGCCGAGAGTTTCTTTTTGCGCCAAGCGTGCGCCGTCGCACTCGCCGTATTCCTCGCCCCTGCCGCAGCCCGGGCTGTGGAGTGGAACGGAGTGACCAGTGATTGGTTCAATGATTTCGCGTGGTCGTTTCCGGGAAGCGTTCCAGGTCCAACGGATACCGTCTTCCTCGACGACACCTTCCAGGGAATTTCCCTGCTAGTCACCAATGTTGCGTTGTCAACCGGTACCACGATCGAACAGCTGATCGTCGACTCTCCGGCCGGGAAACAGTACACGATCACAGGCGCCAATGGGGCCATCCTGACCGCGACAACGCAGATCCAATTCTCGAACAACGACCGCCAGGCGCTCAACGTCCACACCGTTGCGAGCATTCGGCTTAACACCCCAGAGGTAAGCGTTTTTGATAACGCCATCCTCTCGTTCAACAATGCGACCGTCACGACGAACATCATTCGCATCGTCGAAGACGGCCGCATCGACGTGAACAACGGCTCCAGCGTGCAGACGGGAGGTTATTTTATCTCTTCACCAACGGGTGAATTGCGAGTCAACAGCGGTGGCGAGCTGCGCATTGCGGACGACACGATGCTGCAGAGCGGCACGACCACCATCAACGCCGGCGGGCAGCTCAACGCCCTCTCGGGGGTCGACCTCGAGTACAACGGCACGGCAGTGTTGGTGTTCGGCGATTCGCATGCCGTCGACAACGGCGTCCATCTGAAGGCGACCGGCGGGGGCGACATCACAGCCGTCTCGTTTATTGACGTGGGCAACGGTGTGGTCGGCTCGCTGACCGTCACCGGCGCCGGCTCGACCCTCACCTCGGGTGGAAGCATCAGCGACTGGGGGGCGGGCTCCGCGGGCAACGCCACGGTCACAATCGCCGACTCGGGCTTCGCGACCTTAAGCCAGCTTCGCGCCGGCACGGGGAGCGCCGTCTTCCAGGGGAACGTCACCAGCGGGGGCACACTCCGCACGACCTCGACCTTTCGCATGGGGGGCGGGTCGACGATTCGCACCGTCTCGCTCAACGTCGATGGTGGAACGCTCGAAACCACGGGCCTTGCCACGTTCGACGATAAGGCCGATCTCAATCTCGTGAGCGGCACGGTCAACTTCAACGGCGGCGCCACGTTCAACGCCGGCAGCCGGATTGACTGGACAGGCGGCACGGTGAATCTGGGGGCCAGTTCGACACTGCTCGTGGATGCTGGAGTTTTCAATAGAACCAACGCTGCCGGCCTCATTTTCAGCGGCAACACCACCACGCGAATCCGCAATGGAGGTAGCTTCATCACGCCGTCGTACTTTGACCTGGGCGCCGCCACGCTCGATATGAACAACGGCTTCCTCACCGTCGGTACGACCGGCGGCACGATCAGCGACTGGGGCGGCGGCGGCGCCACCACCACGGCGACGCTCGCCAACAATGCGGTGGCGACTTACAACTCGGGGCTGCGGATGGGTGTGCTGGGCAGCGGCGGCACGACGAACGCCACGATCAGCGGCGGCGCCCGGCTCGTGTCGAACGGATCGTTCAGCGCGGGGGGATTGGCGGCGTCGAACGTCACGCTCGATGTGACCGGCGGCCGCGTCGAGTCGGACGGAACAATTCTTCTCGAACGCGGCACAACGACAACCGTTTCGGCAGCGGGTGTGATCGAAGGACAGAACATCACGCTCGGTTCGAGCGGCGGGACCGCCAGCACCACCGTGACGGGAGTCAATTCCCTGCTCAAGTCGCGAGGCACGCTCACCGCCGGCCGCGCGGGAACGAGCACTCTGGTGATTTCGGCGGGGGCCGAAGCCGAATCGCTGGGGGCGACCGTCATCGGCGAACTCGCCGGGGCCGCCGCCACCTTGGTCGTCGCGGGCTCGGGATCGAAGCTCGACGTTGGGACCACATTAACCGTCGCCGGCGGCGGCGCCGGAACTCTTGCCGTCACGAGCGGTGGCTTTGTCGCAGTGACCGGAGGGGTCACGATTGGCAGTGGGGGGAGCATCGGGATGTCCGATGGAGGAAGCCTCGAAATCAACGCGGGCCAATCAATCGCGAACGCCGGCAACCTCACGCTCTTCAGCGGCAGCCAATTGCGCGCCGACGTCATGAACTCGGGGTTGCTGCTGCTGGAGAACGCGAGCACCACGCGCGACGTGACCTTGCTGGCCAACTCGCAGATGAGAGCCGAAAACTCGACAGTCGGTTCTCTCGCGCAGCAACCAACCGCCGATTTGGAGTTCCGTTTGGGAAGCCTCTCCAATTTCGACAATTTTGGGGTGACAGGCGCGGCGAGCCTCAACGGAAATATTGTCGTCACGCTGCTGGGAGGCTTCGCACCATCGTTAGGCGACCAATTTCAGCTCCTCACCGCCAGTTCGATCACTGGCGCACCGACGTTTGATTTCACCGCGGCGCCGTTGGGCAGTGGTTTGAGTTGGCTCACCATCCAGTTGCCGACAAGCCTGACGCTCGCTGTCGTTCCTTCCAGCGCCCCCGGCGACTTCGACCAAGATGGCGATGTCGACGGCCAGGACTTTTTGGTTTGGCAACGCAACACAGCTGTCGGCAACCTCGCCGATTGGCAGAACAACTTTGGGGCGGGTTCGCTCACAGCAGCAAGCACCGCCGTGCCCGAGCCGGGGGGCATCTTTCTGTTGAGCGGCTTGATGACTGCCATGGGATTAGCTCGACGATCATCTTGCTAACGCCACTTCCGCCAAATGGAGTGTGGCGGTGAACCTTGTGCCTGATAACGGTGCGGTTATTGACTCCGAGAGCCACGCCATGATTGACGGCTCCTTATGGCAGTCCGCAGCGTGGAGGCGAAGTACGTCTCAACTCCGAGTCTGACGACGGCGTTTACGAGGATTGCGAACGCTCGCAAGCTGAATCGCAATCTGCGGCGGGACGGAGCAGGCATTATTGGTGACCGCGTTAAGCCGACGGGTAAGACAGAGAAGAGCGCTTACCTCGGCATCATCATGTTTGGGGGTGCGAATTCAAGCCAATTCGCTATCCCACGCTGATGCTGGTAAAAACAAAAAGTGCGTTTTTTCGGCCCTACTTCCGCGACCCACCCGCCATCGGAACGCGAAAAGCGGTAAGCGTGTGATGTCCTTAGACGTCCAGCGACAGCTCCAATAGCCATGACGTTTATGGTTAAGATTGAGTTTATACATTGACCATCATTTCTGCACTCTCACTATGAAAACGACTGTGCGTGATATCTTACAA
>PNKX01000012.1 GCA_013822725.1 Pirellula sp. | reverse complement strand
ATCCCCCCAAGTCTTCGCCTATCTTCGCTAATTTGCGACCACGGCGCTAGAGGGATTGGGGCGGCGCTCTAGTATTTCGTTGACGTAGCCGCGTTGGCAGTGCTGGCTGGCGAAAGTCGCTGCTTGCAGGAGTTGTTCCCGCGACATGCTGTCTGAGAACGCTCGTGTGATGGATGGAGGCTGCCTGCTTCCCACAGAAAAAAACTTGAGAACAAGTTGTACCACCGATTCCTCGCGCAGACAGACAAGCCGCCAACGTAAAGACGAAGCGATTTCTTCGAACGTCAGGTGTGAAGAGAGAGCAAGGAGGGGGAGCTGCGATGCTTGAGAATTGGCAAAATGGGTAGTCGGAGGGGTGATTTGAGGCGGACATAGTGGATTGCTGCCAGCAGCGGGAAACTATCGCTGCCGCCATTGCCTGCGCCTCCTTCCCATATTTTCAAATTTCATTCGGCAATTTACGCCGTTAGTGACCGAATTGCTTGGCGAGCCGTAGTTGAATCGGTGATAATCGCTCGGGTTAATTCGCTCGCGCGTGTCGAGCACCCGTCCGGAGTCGCGGTTAGTTTCCCCGCAAGGAGCAGCATGATGGCCCTCTCTCGTCGTTTCGAGGTCCTGTCTTATTGTTTGTCTCTATCCCTCTTTGTGGCCATGTCGGCAAACGCCGAAGAGAAGGCCGACAGCGACGCCATTGAAGCAGATGCGCTAGTGGTCGAAGCTGTTGCCGATGAGGCCAGCGACGAGTCTAAGAATGAGGTGAAGGGAGAGTCCAAGGACGAATCTGACTCGACTGGCGAGCAGCCCACTCACAAACAATCTGCGCTCATCAATATCAACGCTGAGGGCCTCTCCCCGGGAAGCGTTCAATGCTTTTGCCTGCTGGGCGATGACCAGCTACTTGCTGGCTGCACCGGCAACGCGAATGAGATTCGCGTTTTCAACGCCGACGGCAAGTTCCTGAAGTCAATTGAGCTGCCTGTAGCGCCCGAGGCGATTAACGTCGCCCAGGATGGCACTATTTTGGTTGCTGGCGAGGGTGAACTCCTTCGCCTTTCGAAGGACGGCGAGATTGTAACAAAGGCGGAGTCGCCTCACGCTGCGGCGATCCGCGATGCGAAGAAGCAGGTGCGCGAGCAAACCATCGAGCAACACAAGCAGCAAGCTGAGATGTTGCCGCAGATGCTCGAAACGTATGACAACGCAATTAAGGCTCTGAAGGAGCAGATTACGGCTCTGGAGGACCAGGAGAATTCGGACGAGCAACTTACCGCTTTGGAAGAAACGATCAAAACCTACGAGTCTGCGAAAGAGCAGATGAAAGAACAGTACGGGACGACCGAGGAGCTGACGGAAGAGAAGATTGAGGAGATGGTGCAGGCGGCGATTCAGTACAAGCTGAAAGTCGCGTCCATTAGCTCTGATGGCGAAGCAGTCTACGTAGCTTGCGGAATGCCCGCTGGCTATGGCTACGCGGTGTGGAAATTGAATCCGGACTTTGCCGAAGGCAAGGAAATTGTGTCTGACCTCAGCGGCTGCTGCGGGCAAATGGATGTCCAGGCGAACGGCGACGGAGTTTTTGTCGCTGAGAACTCGCGCAAGCGAGTCCGTCGTTTCGACGCCGAGGGCAAATCCATCTGTGACTGGGGCAAAGCTTCGGAGGGAGTTGATGGATTCGGAAGTTGCTGCAATCCGATGAATCTCGCCTTCGGCACGAATGGCGCTGTTTATACGGCTGAGGACACCACCGGTCGTATCAAACGCTATTCAAACGACGGAAAGCTGCTCAGCATCGTCGGCGCCGCCGATGTCGTTCCGGGCTGCAAGAAAGTGTCGATTGGCGTCGATTCGACCGGTGACCGGGTCTACATGCTCGATATCACGAAGAACAATGTCGCGGTTCTGACGCGAGTTCTTCCCGACCCGAAGGAACCGCTGGCCGACGCCGTCTCGGCAAAGCGCACCGGCTTCCTCAGCCTGCTCGGCTTCGAATAACGAGCCGCTGACTTTTTCAACACAATACGGTAGTAAGTTTCGGCAACGAGACTTGCTGCCGTGTTCTCTTATTCCTGCCATTCACATCTCAGGAAAAAACCATGCGAAAACACCTCCACGCGAGGCTCGCCCTACTGCTTGTAGCGATGCTCGCCGCAGTTCCAGTCCAGGCCGCATCTAAAGACGACGGCGCCATTACGATGCTCGTGATGGACCCGCTGGCATTGCCGCTGTCGTGCCCGTGCGTCGCTGGCTATGCCCAGCGGAAATATGAAGTGCTCGGAGAGTATCTCAGTAAGGAGCTAGGCCAACCCGTTGAAGTCGTCTTCGCGGAATCTATTAAGAACGCACTCGATAAAGAGAGCATTGACGACATTCATATTATTGTCGGCAAGGATTCCGTTGTCCGCGCTCAGGGAAAGAAGCACGACTTTGACGTCTCCCGACTCGCCCGGCTGGTGGGAAAGGATGGTAAGACGACTCAGACGGGTCTAATTGTTGTTCGCTCCGCTGATCCAGCCCAGAAACTCTCCGACCTCGACGGCTACCGGATTCTCTTTGGGCCGTCTGAATGCGATGAGAAGTTCGCTGCCGCTCGTGCATTGCTTGAAGAAGCGGGCGTGGATCTTCCTCCCGAGAAGGACGCTGAGATTTCGCACGCGTGTAGCGACGGTGCATGCATGATTATTGACTGGGGGGATAAGATTCGGGGAGCCGCGGTCATCTCCAGCTATGCCGCTCCGTTGCTTGAAGGCTGTGGAACAATCAAAAAAGGCGACCTTCGAGTAATCGGCGAAACCGACGAAGTCCCGTTTGTCGCCGCTTTCGCGACTAAGTCTCTCGACAAGGATGACCAGAAAAAGTTGCAAAAGGCATTGTACGAGGCCGGCAAGGCTCCCGGTATGCTGGTCGCGCTTGAAACCATGCTGGGATTTGTTCCTGAAGACTTCAAGCCTGCTGCGACCAAGCCGGCAATCAAAGCTGCCGGAAAAACGCCTGCGGCAGCCTCACCGCCACAACCTTCAACGGATGAGTCCAAGAAAGCAGCAAGCATAAAGCCGACCACTCGGGCATGGCCCGGGTGGCTCGGCCCGGAGCGGAATGGCCGAGTTGCTTGGCTTCCCGATTCCCTGCCGGAAACTGCGAATATCCTTTGGCGCCAATCGTTTCTTCGCCCCGGCATGGGCGGCCTCGCGGCCACCGACCGACATGTGTTTGTCGGTGACCGCGACGCCGCTAACCGGGCTGACGTGTTCCGCTGTCTTGATGCCACAACAGGCGAAGAACTGTGGTCTGTCATGCAGCCCACGATCGGGCAACTCGATTACGACAATCTGCCACGGGCGACGCCGCTCATCTACAAGGACTGGGTCTACTTCTTCGGAGCCTTCGGTGACTTGATTTGCGCCGAGATGGAAACTGGGAAAATCGTTTGGAAAACGAACATCCGAATGAAGTTCCTCGCTCTCGACAAACTGCCGTGGGGAACCTGCTCGTCGCCGTTAGTCGTCGACGATATGATTATCGTCAACCCAGGCGCCTCGACCGCGGCAATCGCCGCTCTCAACGCGGCCACTGGTGAAGTGAAATGGAAAACTCCCGGCGGCCCGCAAGGCTACGGTTCATTTATCGCAGCGACGTTCGGCGGAGTTAGCCAAATCATCGGACATACTCAAAACAACCTCTGCGGTTGGAAAGTTTCGACTGGGCGGGAACTATGGTCGGTGAAGCCTGGGACAGACGGCGACTTTAACGTGCCGACGCCGGTTGTCGTTGGCGACAAGTTGCTCGTGGCGACGGAGAATAACGGAGGGCGCCTCTATGCCTTCAACAACGACGGCACGATCAACCCGGAGCATGTCGCGGTTAACACAAAGCTAAATCCGCAAATGAGCACGCCGGTTGCCGTCGGCGACCGGATATTTTGCGTCAACCACCGTCTCGAATGCTTCGACGCAGCGAATGGGCTCCGGTCTACATGGGCTGCCCGCGACCGAACGTTCTGCGAATACGGAGCTGCGATTGCAAGCAATGACCGCCTTCTGGTTCAGGGTCGCGGAGGAGAACTGGTTCTCGTCGACGCAGCGAGCGCGAAGCCACAGATTCTTTCTCGCTTGAGCTGTGCTCCGGACAAAACCTCAGCGGCGGCGGAACTTCTCACATTTCCCGCCCTGGTTGGGACGCGTCTCTACCTGCGTTTCGAACAGGAAATCCTTTGCATTGACCTCGGAGCCTAGGCCCCCCCTCGATCGTTAGGCCACATTGGAATTTCCCGTCGTTTCCATTGCTATGGAACTATAAAAGTTACTCAAGCAATGACGGCGCTAGCCGCTTTGGCTCAGGAATCACGGCTCCAAGTCTTCCGCCTGTTGAACGGCAACGGCAATCTGCCGAGCCGTGAACTGAGACTTCTTCATGGCCAATCCTCCCAAAAAGCCTGGCCAAAACTCGCCTCCAGATTCTTCTAACCGACGGACTCGTTTTTGGGTAGCAGGTCACAGTTCTGGTATTCTCTTTCGTGATCATAGCCGGGAGTATTAGGCGACGGGGGGAGTCACCATGGGCAAGAGATTCAAGTACGGCGTGTATGGCCTTGGTCGCATCGGAAAGGTTCATGCGGCCATTGTTCAAGAACAAGGGCATCAGATCGTCGCCTTGGGAGATGATGAACCGGCGGCGGTCGTGGCTGCTCAAGAGGAACTGAATGCCGGCGCTGTGAAGACGTTCAACGATCCTACTCGTATGGCCCATGAGATGGCAGGCGTGATCGACGCCATGATTATCGCCTCCCACACCAAGAACCACGCCAAGGATGCCCTGCCGTTTGTCCAGACGCGGATCCCGATTTATCTCGAAAAGCCTCTGACTGATGACCTGCAAGAAAGCTTCGCTTTTGTCGAAGCGATCGGGCGGGATCCGCACCAGATTCAAATCGGTTTGCAGCGTCGATACGATCCGGCGCTACTGCACACGAAGAAGCTGATCCAATCCGGTTTGATTGGAGAAATCAGGGAAATCCGATGCATCCTTCGAGATCAATTCCCGCCTCCGCCAACCTATAGTAGCCGAGGTCTGATCGTTGACATGGGCATTCATGTCGCCGACGAGGCGATCGTCCTGCTGGATGAATTCCCGAGCGAGGTCTGGGCTAGCGTGCATCACACTCGGGCGTACAGTAGCCCGATTGACGAAGGCGGCGACACGGCCTTTGTCACTTTTACGACGCCGTCGCAGGTACTGGGGCGCCTGGACCTGAGTCGTACGCACGCCTCTGGCTACAACAATGAGACCTATATCATTGGCGCCAGAGGCACGATTCACACGGGGCGCTTTGCTGGATACCCTGGCCCCATCCATGTGGAAGTCTGGCAGCCTGACGGCACAAGGCATCCTGAATCCAAGATTTTCGAGATGGCAAACCCTAAAGGGAAGTATCCGGAGTTTCTGCCTCGATTTGACAACGCCTACCGCCACGCACATCAACAGTTCCGCGCTGAGATTGAGAGTGGGACTGCTTTTGCCGTAACTCAAAATGAAATTCTGGATGCCCAGGTCTTCGTCGAGGCTGCGCACCGCTCCGCCGAGCGCGGGGGCGTGCACTACCGGTTGCAGCGATTTGGCAACCTACGCGAATATCGGGCGGCGTGCATCGCCAATGGGCTGATGGACAGCGATTGAGGCATCTCATCGTGACCATGGGCACAATCAACGCAGGCAGCGGATGGCGCGGCGTGCGGCCGCCAGGCGATCGGCGTTAAGATTTCTACAGGCGGTCTTCGAGTGTTCCGCGATCCCACCACAGCGGCACGCCCCCTTTCGACGCAATGACATTAATATGAAAGTGCAGCCCAGGTCCTCAGCATGGATAGGGAGTTAAACTCCTCGGCGTTGTGTTGAGGATCTCACCCTAATCCCGACAGTTCGGGAGCGATGCACGCAACTTCACTCTTGAACGCGTGGCTCGCCGCCCCCACTAGTTCCGAGACTCCTCCAGACGAAGCGATCGATGTCGCTGTTGTAGAAGCCCGTCGAACCGTCGCTGCGCGTCGCCGTGACGCCGCCGACGTGAAAGCTTCTGGCCGAACGATTGACGTCGCTCGGAATCGTCACGTTGATTGATGCGTGATCAGGGTGGCGAGTATCGTCGCAGACGATGCCGGGATCGTCTGGACAACGCCATTCGATGATGTCCGGCATGGGACTATTCGGCGGCCATAAGGCGGAAAAGTCGTGAGCTCCGCGGCCAATAGTGATGTCTCCGATTGACCCAAACCAGTCGTTTCCGGATCCGGCGATTTCGCCTTTGCTCTTGATCATCTCGGAGAACAGCATCGTATTGCTCATTCCGTCGGTGATCTCTTTCAACGCGATCGACCGCCCATAGGTGAACGGAGCACCGCCGAACTCGACGCGTTCGCCCGCTGACGCGACGACGAAGGGCGCCTGCGCTGTCCCGGTATTCCCGTAGTTTGCCGCGTAGTTGTAGTAGTAGCGATTGAACGGATTGTTATTATTCGCGGGATTGCCGTCGCCCGGTTGATTGTAGATTCTACTTTGCTCATCGGACGGGCAGTCGAATATCGAGACGTAGAACGCTCGCGCCTGTTCGTGGTGATTGCCCAGATAGGGCTTCGACAAGTCAAACCCATGAAAAGCGTTCCCCCCTTCCAGATAAGGAAGGACGAACGAGAACCACGTGTAGTCGTCGTACCAAGTATTGCCGCCTCGCGATTTGCCGACGGCGTTGTTGGTTCCTTTGGGAAGTGCGCGAAAAGCCGCCTCGTAATTCAAAGCGCCAAGCGAAATCTGCCGCCCGTTGTTCATGCAGGACGATCGTCGCGCCGCTTCGCGCGCCGCCTGGACGGCCGGCAACAAGAGCGCGACCAGAACGCCGATAATCGCAATCACCACGAGTAACTCGACGAGAGTAAAGGCGCGGGAGCGCGGCGCGCAGCTTCCGGAACGGTCAAACGGACGTAGGACAGATCGCGGGTGGAGTGTGGTGCGGCGATCTGACGAAGTCACGATACTGATGAATAGTGTTGACATAGGAGGTTCTCCGACTGAGGAGCAGACTGCGGAAGAGTCGACGCACGTACGCATGACGGATCGAAGCGCCGCGCTGGCCGCAAGTTCACGCAGGTCCTTCGAGTGAAAAGTCTTGTGTTCCGGATTCAGTAATCTCGCGTTCGACGCCATCACGGAGCGCTTGTTGCGGAATCACGTTGGCCCGCTCCGGCTCCGGAGCGCCCCCGGGGCCGGTGATGGACCTGCCGGTCAACTTGGACCCCGAAAAAGTGAAGACGCACTGGCCGATCGAGACGCCTTCCAACTGATAACTACCTTCGATGACGTCGGCGGAACCACCGTTGCCCAGCGCGGGGTCGACGGGTCGAAAGACGATCTTCCCTTTCTCTAAGGGAACGCCTCCGACGGTCACCGTGCCCGAGAGGGCAGCGCCGTGACGGCCGCCGCCGCACCCTGTCAGCGCAGCGATCAGGATCGGAACAATTGACATGGCGCGGCCGCTTCGCGAGCGCAAGGCTTGAGGGAACATCTTTGATCTCGGCACTGAACGAGAAGAATTTTGGCGAACTGTGACGTGCTAACCGATCGCCGAGCTAACGATAAGTGAGTGAGCGGTTTGAATTTGGTTGACTATTAATGTTTCTATTTAATTACAAATTATATTACAACTTAGATTCTCATCGAGTCAATTAGCATGGCGTCGTCCGCTTGGAAAAAATGTCCAACGACACTCCGTCGACCTTGCCAGAATGCCTTAATTAAACGAGTAAGCCGAAACATTTGTTTGTGTTGTTTGAGACTATTTTCATCGATCGGCCCTCGGAAAATAAGCTGCTAATTATCTTGCAGTGACCTTACATTTACTTACAATCGATGGTGTGGGAGCGACTCGCCAATCTTGCGTGGTGCATTGGAGCGATTCGCGTCCGCAGTAATTGACTTATCAACTGTTCGCGAATACCCCGTTCGTCAGGCCTCGTTGGTCGCGGAAGTTCCGTTCGGGATTTCGGGGTAGCGGCATTGGTTTGCAAGTGGCGCACTTCAGGGCGGCGCCTTGTCTGGGGTCCGATTTTTTTCCGCGGGCGCCGCCTGAGCGAAGGGCGGTCGCATCCCCACATCAAGATTTGACACTTAAATGGAAGGTTTCGTGCCATGAGGCTGCATGCAAGTGCGCCGACGGCGCTATTGATTGTCGCATTGACGGCAGTCGGCGCCCGAGGACAAACGACCGCCAACTGGCAGGGCGGTGCGACAAACAACAATTGGTCGAACGCGGCAAACTGGGACACAGGACTGTTGCCGGCGGGGCAATTCGACGAGGTCGCAAGCATCGCCAATGGCGGGACGGCCATTGTGGACTTGAATGTCGCATCGCTCGGCGACGGGCCGCCCGGCGGACTGCAGGTAACGAATAACTCGAAGCTCAACGTGATCGGCGCTGGGGCCTTCGTTGCGGATAACAACGGCCAGAACGTCAGCGGCGCGGCAACGTTTTCCGGCGGCGGCACGCTGGCGCTGACTGGCGCGACGACTTCCTTTTCGTCAAAGGGACTCTCCTTCGCCGTAGGCGGCGTCTACGCGCCAGTGATCACCGGCGCGAGCCACGGGCTCGTTTCGGTCGCTGGCGACCTGAATCTCGGAGGCGGAACGCTGCGTCCGTCGTTCAGCTTTACGCCGAGCGTTCCGCAAAGTTGGGTGCTTGCCGACGCCGTCAGCATCGTGGGCTCTTTTGCGATCGACCCCTCTTCGGCTGGATTGTCGTTCGGCCGAAGGCTTGATACCGCCGTTGTGAACGGCGGAGCGAATGGCCGCCAGCTTCGGCTCGACCTGAAAGCGGTGCTGGGACTCACCGTCAATGCCGACACGGGAGCGGCGTCGATTTCAAGCCCGACAGGTTCGGCAATCACGATGACCGGGTACGGAATTAGCGGTCCCGCGGGAGCGTTGAAGCCGGCCGGATGGTCGACCCTCGCGATGCAGTTGGGCGGTGGCTGGAATGTCGCGGGACCTCCTTCTACCTCGAGTTTGAATGAGCTTGGCGGTCCGGTTCCGCCGGGGAACACGACGCAAGCAAGCCTCACGCTGTCCGCCGGCACGCGTTCGCTGGGATCGCCGTTCAATCCGGCGTCGCTGCCGTTCGGCGTCGCGCCGTCGCTGCAGTTTCAGTACGTGAATTCGGCCGGGCAGGTCGTTGCCGGCGACGTGCAATACACGGGGCTCAAGGCGGTCAACAACTTGCTGCTCACGGTCGACCCGGCGACCGGTCAGGCGAAGCTGACGAATAGCTCGCAGACCACGATCAGTCTGCAAGGCTATTCGATTCTTTCCGCCAGCGGATCGCTCAAGCCAGCCGGCGGCGACTGGAACAGCCTGCACGATCAGGGACGGCTGGGCGTCGACGAGGCCAATGCCACGCCGAATCATTTGTCGGAATTGATTCCCTTGAAAGCCAACAACGTTACGTTGACGCCCGGGCAAGCAATCGCGATGGGGGACCTCTACTCAACGGCAGGAACGCGAGACTTGAAGTTGCAGTTTCAGTACGCCACGCCGCTCGCAGGGGACTTCAACAGCGACGGCGTCGTGAATCAAGCTGACCTTACCGCATGGAAAACGCAATTCGGCGTCTCGCTGAATGGCGCCGATTTCTTGACGTGGCAACGAAATCTTGGCGCAACTTCGGCGGGGGCTGGTTCGACCGTGAGGGTCGGCGTCGTCAAGTACGAGACGATTGCAGCGACGGCGGCGGCCGCCGCCATCCCGGAACCTGGCAGCTTTATCTTGATGGCTTTCGCCGCCGCTGCGATTTCGGCGCACCGACGACGCTCGCCGCCCGCGATCGCGTAGAGGGCCGAGCTGAAAACGATCAACGACGCCAATAAAACCAATCAATCAATTCATATTCGAGATTCAAGGAACATTCACCATGAAACGCATTTGTCACGTAGCGGCCGCAATCCTCGCACTTGCGGCTCACAGTACGGTCAGCAACGCAACCACCGTCATCAACATCGACTTTGGGCTACACGGGGACCATCCGGGCGGAGCGGTAAGCGTCCCCTACGTCGGCGCCGGGGCGGCGTTTGACCCCAACGGCGGCACAACGTGGAATAACGTGGAGGTTCTCGACAACAATGCGTTCCAAGGTCCTCCTGGAGAATTCGGATTCTGGAGCGCGAACGTTACGCAATCCAATCTGTTGAATTCGCAAGGGGGCGCATCGTCGATCGGCGTCACTCTTACTGCCGATCCCGCCAACGGCACCGGCGCGTTCGGCATCTTGGAAGGGTCGCCGAACTTGGGCGCCGTGGCAACCAATGCGGTTGACCTGATGCGAGACTACCTGATTGGCTTTAACGTCGCGCAGAAGGTGGAACTGACCGGATTTGCCCCGAATATTCAGGTCGATCTGTATCTATATGGCGCCGGCGACACGAGCAATCGAGATACGCAATTCACGATCACCGACGTCAACGGCTCGCACTCCGCGACCACGACCGGCACGATCACCGGCGATGGAAACAATCCTGTCAGCCATACCCTGACGCTTGGCGGCGACTATGTCGTGCTTCCGGCGATCATCGCAGACAACACGGGAAAAATCACCATTAACTACTTTCACGGGGCTGGGTCCAACGAAGCGCCTTTCAACGGACTACAGGCTGTCTTCGGCGTCCTGGCTGGCGACGTGAATGGCGACAATCACGTCGATTTAGCCGACTACCAACTAATTCGCAACAACTTCCAAGCGACCGCCGCCACACGGTCCATGGGCGACCTGACTGGCCCGCAGGGAGGGAATGTCGGCGACGGCTTGGTCGATTTCTATGACTTTGCTCAATGGCAGCAGCATTTCCCGACGGCGACCGCCGTTGCGAACCTTGTTCCAGAGCCCGTCGGAGCGGTGCTGGCGATGACTGCCATGGGGGGCCTCGCACACTGGCGCCGTCGAGCTCAGTCCGCAGCCGCCAAACGCTAACGGCCTTATTGCGGTTACGGGACTTACCGGACCGCGACGAACATCGATGCGGTCCTGTGTTTTGGGTTCAGTTTTCTGTTTTTTGTTTCCTTATCTGAGGGATCTCATGAAGCGACACCTTTTTGCATTCGGAACTTCGCTGGCGTTGCTGGCGATCTCGGGGGCGGCCCATGCGGCCGTCGTGAACATCGACTTCGGCCTCCATGGCGACCATCCGGGCGGACCCACCAGCGTGGGCTACGCCGGCACTGCCGCTGCCCCTGACGCGGGGACGACCTGGAACAATCTCCAAGTCACCGACAACAACGCATTCCACGGCCCTCCGGGCGAGTTCGGGTGGTGGTCGGCCAGCGTGAGTCAGTCGAATCTTCTCAATTCGCAAGGCGCTCCAACCTCCATCGGCGTCGAGGCGGTCGGCGTCGGCGAAGGGAGCACCGGCGCGTTCGCTATTCTTGAAGGATCGCCCAATTTAGGCGCGGTCGCCACGGACGCCGTCGGCCTGATGCGCGACTACCTGATTGGATTTAACGAACCGCGGCAAGTGAAGCTTAGCGGATTTGCTCCGGGAACTTCGGTGGATCTCTATCTCTACGGCGCCGGCGATACGAGCAATCGCGACACGTTGTTCGCCGTGACCGACGTCAACGGACCGCACTCGGCGACGACGACAGGCACGATCACCGGCGATGGCAACAATCCGGTGAGCCATACGCTGACGTTGGGCGGCGATTACGTTGTCCTGAACGGCATCTTGGCTGACGCCAACGGCGGGATCGCCATCACTTACTTCCATGGCGACGGCTCTGGCGAAGCGCCGTTCAACGGGCTGCAGGCCGTCTACAACGTCCCTGAACCGGCGACGCTTGGTCTGGCAGGAATGGGCGTCGTCGCCCTGTTGTTGCGGAAGCGTCGATGAAATGTGAATGGCGGCCCAGCCTCGCCGAGAGGCTGGGCCGCATATCTTTCGGAGTGTAGTACGACAACGATGAAGCCAAGGATCGGCGCGTGCACGGAACAGAGGCGCGGCGCGGAAGAGGCATCCGACGCTGCGCGACAATGGCTCAGAGGTAACAATGCGTTCTTGGTTTTTTTCAGCCGCCATGGCGTGCGCGGTCGTGGGGGGCGACGTCGTCGACGCTGCCAACCTCTATGACGAGCAGTATCGACCGCAATTCCACTTTACGGCGAAGCAAGGGTGGCTGAACGATCCGAACGGACTGGTTTACTTCGAAGGACAGTATCACCTTTTCTATCAACACAATCCCTTTGGAACAGGTTGGGGCAATATGTCATGGGGGCATGCGACGAGCCCCGACCTGATCCATTGGGACGAGCGTTCTCCCGCCATTGTCGGCGACCCAAGTGGCGTGAAATTCAGCGGAACGGCGAACATCGACTACGCCAACACGGCGGGCCTTCAGGTCGGGGCCACCCCGACGATGATCCTGAACTACACCTCGGTCGGCTCCTTTGATCAGCGCATGGCGTACAGCACCGACGGCGGCAATAGCTTCCGGTATTACAGCGGCAATCCAGTCCTGCCGGCGACGCCAGGAAAGGACGACCGCGATCCGCAAGTCTTCTGGCACGAACAATCGCAAAAGTGGGTTCAAGCCCTATGGGTCGCCGAGACGAACACGCGACCTTCCGGCATCGCCTTCTACGGTTCGCCTGATATGAAGAACTGGTCGTACCTCAGCGAGACGACCGGATACTTTGAGTGTCCCGATATTTTCGAACTTCCCGTCGACGGCAATTCTAACAATAAGAAATGGGTGCTTTACGCGGCGGACGGCAAATACCAGGTCGGCGAATTCAACGGAACTTCCTTCGCTCCAGACTCCCCGTCTCAAGGCAAGCTGACGCAAGATTACGGCGCGAATTTCTACGCCGCTCAATCGTGGCACAACGTACCGGCGAGCGACGGACGCCGCATTCAGGTCGCTTGGATGAACGGGGCAAGCTACCCAGGAATGCCGTTCAATCAACAAATGAGCTTTCCCATCGAGCTCACGCTGCACAATACGCCCGAGGGCATTCAGATGTATCGGGAGCCGATCGCCGAAATCGCCTCCCTGCATGGCGCGGAGCATACGCTGAGCAATGCCGGGCTCCGGCCCGGGACCAATCCGCTTGCCGGGTTAGCAGGCGAGGAGTTTCACATCACCACGGAGATTGAGCTCGGGACCTCGTCGTCGTTCGGGTTCAACATCCGAGGAACTCAAGTCAACTACAACGTTGCGTCGCAGACCTTGTCGGTCCTCGGACGAACGGCCCCGCTGGCGCCGATCAACGGTCGCATCAGCCTCGAATTGCTGCTCGATCGCTCCTCACTGGAGGTCTTCGGCAACAATGGTGCGGTTTCTCTCACCAGCGGTTTTATACCGCCTCCGAACAATCAACAGATCGGGCTCTATTCGAACGGCGGCAATGCGCGGATCGTGACGCTCTCCGCCTTCGAGTTGAATTCCGCCTGGCCCGCGCAGCAACCTGCCGCGCCGCAGGGCCTCATTGGAAAGTGGAGTTTCAACGAACCGTCGCTTGCGGCAGGTTTTGTCGATAAGAGCGGCAACGATTTGAATCTTGCCAACTCCGGCGTAGTCGCCGGGGGGGCGGGCGTCGCCGCGCGGGGCGCCAATCTCGACAACGCCAACGACTACGCCTTCGTCCCCGATGACTCGCTGCTCGACGCCGACAGCATGAGCGTCTCGCTTTGGTTACGCCCCGACGCCGCGGGACAAGACGCGAATATCGTCGGCAAGTCGCGGGCGACGGCGTCGAACTCGTGGGGACTCGAACGAACAGCCGACGGCCGGCTCACGTTCCTGGTGACGACGGAAAACGGCGGCGCCGCTTCGATCACGTCGCCGCAAAGCGTTTCGAACAACGCATGGCATCATGCCGTCGCATCGTACAATGCGACGCTGGGAAGACTTGAACTTTTCGTCGACGGCAAGCTCGCGGTCGCCAGCGAGGGAACGGTCAACGGGCCGATCGCCTACAACAACAGCCCAATGTTCGTCGGCAATCGCGTGGTAGGGACGGGCGGGGCCGTCAACGCCTTCGACGGGATGATTGACGAACTGCAACTTTACGGCGACTCGCTCACCCCGGGAGAGATTCGGTTCGTCTCACTTCACCCGGATCTGGCGATTACTCCCGACGTCTACGCCGAAGGGCCGTTGACGCTGCAAATTAATACGGACACAGGCGCGGCGTCGATCGTCAACCCGACCACGGCCGCACTATCGATCAAAGGGTATTCAATCTTTTCGAATGCCGCGGGTCTCAACGTCGCCGGCTGGCAGAGCCTCGACGATCGTTCGGACCCCGCCTTTGCTGGCTGGCAAGAAGCAAATCCGACGTCCGGTAGCCTGAGCGAACTTAATCCGTCCGGAAGCCTGGCGATTGGATCAGCGGCTCGGCTCGGACTCGGTGCGCCAACGCAGCCCCTAGGAACGCTAAAGTTTGGGACGGCCGCGCGAAACACCGAGTATGCTTTCGAGTACTTGTCGATCTCAGGCCAGGTGTTGCACGGGGCGGTCGAGATTACCGGCAGCAGCGCGACCAACAATCTGGTGATTGTGGTTGATTCCGTCAGCGGTCTAGCGACGCTGAAGAACGATTCCACCTACGCGATTAGTCTTCTTGGTTATTCCATCACGTCCGACAGCGCCTCGTTGCTGCCGTCCAATGGAGCGTGGACCAGTCTCGCCGACCAAGGTTTCGCTCAGTTCAACGAAGCGAATCCCACCAGTTCGCATCTTTCCGAATTGGTTCCGCTGACAGGGAATGCGCTGATCGTCGCGCCGGGGCAATCGTTCTCGTTGGGAACGCTGTTCAATGCGGCGGGAGCCGAAGATCTGGAGTTTCAATTCTACCTGTCGTCGAATCCGCTCGAAGGCGACTTGAATGCCGACGGCGCCGTTGATTCGCTCGATCTGCAAACTTGGAAAGCCGGCTTTGGAGTCGTGTATTCCGGCGAAGATTTCCTGCGCTGGCAGCGGAACTTAGGGAAAACGTCGCCCGCGTCGGCCCCCGTCATTATGCGAGGCGTCGTCCGCTACGGCGTCGGAGCCGCGCCCCTCGCAACGATCCCGGAGCCGACGTCGGCTTCGCTATTAGCTTCGGTTCTGTTTTTGCCGCTCGCCCTGGCTAAATGCCGCGCCCGGTCGGTTACAACTACCATACCGGCTTAAATTGAAGGCTCCCATTTCAACGGTCATTCGATCCATGTTTAGCGACTTTTACCCGCACCTCGTCCAAGGGCTAGCAGTTGCCGCAGCGTTGTGGTTCCTGCCCGCCAGTTGTTGCCATGGCGCCGATGAGCCGCTGTTTCCGAACGCCGACTTCGAATCAGGCTCGCTAGAGGGTTGGACTCTCACGGGCGATGCTTTTCAATTTCAGCCAACGAAAGGGGACAATCCCCAGGTACGCGGCCGCGAATCGAGCGCTCACGAAGGAGAACACTGGGTCGGCGGCTTTGAAAAGCACACGAATAGCGAAGGTCAACCTGGAGGAGCTTTCACTGACGACGCTGTGGGCGAGTTGATTTCTCCCGAATTCACCATCCGCAAGCCGTACCTCAACTTCCTCATCGGCGGCGGCAATCATCCGGGACAGACTGGCGTCAAGTTGCAGTGCGACGCGCAGGAACTCGATCTGGCGACTGGCGGCGACTCGGAAACGATGTCGCCCAGCAGTCACGACGTCTCGAAGCTCCTAGGCAAGAAAGCCCGATTGGTCGTCTACGACAACGTCCGCGGCGGTTGGGGGCATGTTAACGTCGACTCGTTTCGCGCCTCCGACAAACCGTTGCCAGGTTCCATGGGCGAGTTCGCGCTTGTGCCCGGAATCCCCGCGTCGCCGGGCGACGATCGCCGGTACGATCAGCCCCTCCGTCCGCAGTTTCATTTTACGGCCGGCAAGAACTGGCTAAACGATCCGAATGGCATGGTCTTCGACGGCGAGAAGTATCACCTCTTCTTCCAGCACAACCCGCTGGCGCCAGTTTGGGGCAACATGACGTGGGGCCATGCGACGAGCCCCGACATGGTTCACTGGACCCAACATGATCACGCGTTGCTCCCTTACCGCGTCGATCGCCAGGCGGGAACAATTTTTTCCGGTACCGCGGTCGTCGATCACAACAACAGCCTCGGCGTCCAACAAGGGGAACAAAAAACGCTCTGCGCGTTCTTCACGTTTGCCGTCCGCCCTAAGTTTTACCAGGCGATGGCCTACAGCACCGACGATGGTGCGACTTGGAAATATTGGAATGAGGGCCGTCCCGTCGTCCCGAATCAGGGCTTCGACGATGGCGAACGCGACCCCAAAGTCTTTTGGCACGAACCAAGCGGCCGTTGGGTAATGGTGCTGTGGGTCAAGCAGAACCCCGGCAAAGTCCGCTTCTTTACGTCGAAGAATCTCGCCGACTGGGAACATGCCTCCGACTTCGACCGTGATTGGGCTTTTGAATGCATGGACCTGGCGTTTCTGCCCGTCGATGGCGACAAGAATAACATGAAGGCCGTCATCTATGACGCCAGCTTTGATTACGAGGTGGGGACGTTCGACGGCCGCGAGTTCCACTCCGAATCGGGGCCTCATCGCGCCGGGGGCGGCAATTTCTATGCTGCTCAGTCGTTCAACGATATGCCGGACGACCGAGTCGTGCAGATCGGCTGGATGAGGGGCGGGCCTAACTCTGCTGAGAAATACGGCTTGCCCTTCAATCAGCAAATGTCGTTTCCCTACGAGCTTAGCCTCCGGCGCATCGGCGGCGATTTGAAGCTCTTCGCCCAGCCGATTGCAGAGATCAGTTCTCTCGTCGATGACGCGCTGGTGATGCAAGACGTCACGATTCGCGACGGCGAGAATCTGCTGGCGAGCCAAGAACCCTTCGATCTCGTGGACGCCGAGATTGAATTCGCCCCGGGAACTGCCGAGCGATTATCGTTCCAACTTTCCGGCGCATCGCTGGAATACGACGCGTCGACGCATCGCCTGCTGCAACAGGGCGTCGACGAACAAGGAAACGCCGTCGAGGTCGTCGTCTTCGACGACCTTAAGCCGCGCGACGGCCGCGTGAAATTGCGATTCCTCATCGATCGGCTGACGGTGGAATCATTCGCGTTTGACGGCGAGCGTTTCTTTGCGGCGTACTACTCGCCACGGAGCGGGGACCGCTCACCGGTCATCCGCGCGGAGGGCGGGGACGTGAATGTGAGGAAGTTGGAGATCCGCCGTCTCCACTCCGCTTGGGTCGACCAATAGCGTATCGCCTTCCGCAAAGTTGCACTTCTCTCAATCTTCTCGTTAGACGATCGCCGGGCATGGCTTTATAATCCCCTTAGTCATGGATTCCCATGTTGCACTTTCGACCAAATGGACGCACCGTCCCGCGAGCCGCCGTTGCAGGCGCCAACGGCGGCTCGGCCGCGCCAAGCATATTCGCTGCCATGGAAACGACCACCAGCAAGCACCGCCGTATTGTTGACGCGGTGCGCGATCGGATTCGCAGCGGTGCGTTGCGACCCGGCGATCGCATCCCGTCGGACACCGAATTGGTCCGCGAGTTTGGCGTTTCTCGGCCCACGGTAGCCAGGGCGCTGCAGGAGCTGCAGGCTCATGGCTTGCTCGAACGAAAGGTCGGTTCGGGCACATACGTCCTCCGCAGCGAAACCCGAGAGCCTCGCAGTTTCGGGCTGCTGATTCCCGGGCTGGGGAAGACGGAGATTTTCGAGCCGATCTGCGCTCAAATGGCGGCGGCGGCGCAAGACTACGACCATTCAATTCTGTGGGGCGCCGACGTCCGTCGCAGCGATCCCAGCGGCGAAGCCAACTCCGCTCTGGAATTGTGCTGTCATTTTGCCCTTAGCAACGTGGCGGGCGTCTTCTTCGCGCCCGTTGAACTTGTCGAAGGGCACCAAGCGGTCAATGAGAAGATCATCTCGACGCTCGCCAAGGCCAAGATCCCAGTCGTGCTCCTCGATCGCGACTACGTCCCCTATCCCGATCGCAGCCGTTTCGATCTGGTGGGCGTCGACAATCGCCGCGTCGGCTACACGATGACGCATCACTTTTTCCAGCGAGGCTGCCAACGAGTGATCTTTATCGCGCGCGAGCGATCGGCGTCGACCATCGACGCCCGGATTGCCGGCTTCATGGAAGCGGTGGTAAAGAATTCCGGCTCGTTCGACTCGAAGCTGGTTCAACGCTTTGATCCGCGCGATCTGACCTTACTGAAGAAGACCGTCGATCGACTCAAGCCTGACGGCATTGTGTGCGGAAACGACGTCACCGCCGGGCAACTCATGCATAGCCTCGATCAGTTGGGCCTCAACGTCCCCGGCGATGTTCGCGTCTCGGGCGTCGACGACGTCAAGTACGCAGAGCTCCTCCGCGTTCCCCTGACCACCATGCGACAACCCTGCGTCGCGATCGGCGAAGCAGCGTTCAGAGCGATGCTCGATCGCGTCGACAACCCCGATGGCCCCGCCCGCGACATTCTTCTCGGTTGCGAACTCGTCGTTCGGCAATCGACCGCCTAATCTCCGCTTCGTCCTCAAGCGCGATTTTCGACGTACGGGCTCCGCCCGGGGCTCGGTCATTATTTCGGTAGACGTCGTCTAGTTATTCGGCAGCTTTGCCGAAGACCGGAACTTGCGGCGCCGTCGGCGTCACTGTCAGGGGTGTGCCGCGCTGCAGATCCTCAATCCGTTCGCGCTCCTCCCGCACCGCCTGCTCGTCCGGCAAGACGCGAAACGAGAGAGCGAACTCACGCGAGTGCCCCGGCTTCAGCTTGGGCACGCGATCGAAATGCCGCTCCACCCAACGATTGAACGGGAAGCCGGTTCCCGGCTCTAGGCCGGTGACGTACCCATCCTCTTCGGCGGCAAAGTTCTTCCAAATGGTCACGTAAGGCAGCTGCTTGACGTTCCAAGCAATGCTCGCCCCTTTCGTGCCCTTGGAATTCTCGAGCATAATGCTCGTCTCGCCTGCCGCGTTGCCTGCGGCCTTGGCGAGATACACTTGCTCGACAAAGTTGGGCGTCGGCCCCGCGCAAAGGTTCCACTCCTTCACCGACTTCGCCGCGTGATCGTTCATTGGCTGCAGCGATTGTAATGCGCCAAAAATCTTCGAGCCCTGTTCCAAGATCGGGCTGCCGTAGTTGGTGTGGTAGATCAGTTGGAACTCCTGCGGGCCGCCTCCCAAGTTGGTGACGCGATCGGAAATCTCAACCGATAGGCTGCCCGGGACCGTCGAAATCTCCGTATCGAGCCGCAATTTCGGTCCATGAAACGATCGCTCGAACACCGACCCGCGAACTCTGAGTCGATGCGGCGGCGCCTCGTCAATTGAGAATGTGACCTGAGAAGCGGGCGTGTTGCCGATTTTGCCGTGCAGCGTGAGCGTCAATTCGCCCTTCTCGCCAGTGTTGGTCGTGAACTCGTCTTTGCCGGGATGGCCGGCGAACTCAACGCCGCAGCGACACATCCATTCGTTGAAACCGTCGAGCCAGCCCAATCCGCCGCGACTTTCCAGATCGATGAACTGGGGATGGACGAGTTCCTTCACCGGCGATTTCCAACCAAGGGAATACTCGTCGCCTTCGACATGCTTCAGGAACGCCACGCTCATGCCGCGCGTGGGGGAGACGCCAAACTCGAGCTTGCCGTTGTTGACGACGATCAGTTCGACCCCTTCCTGCTTTCCCCCGTGCAGGAGTCGTTTTTCAATAGTCCAAAGTCCCGTCTTCAGTTGCGGAAAGTCCTTCTCGGACTTCGCAAACTCAGCGACTTTGACGTTGGCGGTCGCGTCGATCAACGCGAATTCAAGCGGCCCCTCAGCTCGTGCGGGTAGAGCGGCGAGTAAGGCCAGCGCGATTACAAGACGATACATGGCAACAACCCTGGTTGACGAGTGAGAAGCCGGTCATCGATTATAGACGACTTCCCGGTGCTTTTAAGAAAAGAGTTACATCACAGTTTGGAACAGCCATCAAGATCATACTGTTCGGGCGGATAGCACTCAAGTATCGCAGCCGAGTCCGGAGCATGAATGAACTTTGTCGAGACTTCACCGACGTCACGAACTTCTCCCAGTTCAGCAGCGGACTTCGCAATTTTTAAGTCCGGAAGAGCGATCCATCAAGGTATGCCATGCTTGAGACGCGATTAGGTACTGTGCGTCTCCACGCAGCTAAAAATGCTCAGGGTTCGACGTGGTTGGAATTTGACGGCAACGCATCCAGCGAGCCTGACTACACCGCTTGCAACATCACCAACCAGACAAGGATGTAGATGAGACGCCCGCCGCTCGCCAGCATCAGCGAGTAGCTGAAGGTCATTGTAAAAGAAACGCGAGCGACCAAGTCAAACTGGTGACGTTCTCCTGCTCCTTGGTCCGCGCGGTCGGCAAGTTTTTTCTAAGCTTTCATTTTGAAGCAGTGCCATGGGCCATGCAAAAGTAGCGTTTCACTGAGAAGCAGTTTGCGTTGGCTCTGCGTCAGCACGAAGGTGGCGCGCAAGTCGCCGAAATCATTTGGAAGCTGGCCGTGACGGAACAGAAGTTTCACCGCTGTAAGCAGAAGTTCGCCGGCTTGCGTATGGACCAGGCGAAGCGTCTCAAAGAACTGGAGAAAGATAACGCCCGACTGAAGCGTATGTTGGCCGACGCGGATCTTGATAAGGCGATCTTGAAAGAAGTCGCCTCGGGAAACTTCTAAGCCCGACGAAACGGCGCCGGGCCGTCGAGCACGTTTGAGACGCTCTCGGACGCGCCCGAGTGTCGGAGCGTCGGGCTTGCCAGGTGCTGAGTCAACATCGCAGTACGCAGCGTCGACAGGGGCATGTCCCTAGCGACGAGCCGCGTTTGCTCAAGCGGATCGTCGAGCTAGCGAGCGACTACGGCCGTTACGGATATCGCCGCGTGACGGCCCTGTTGCGGCGCGAGGGATGGACGGTCAATCATAATCGCGTCGAACGTCTCTGGCGCAGGAGGGGCTGAAAGTCCCCCAGAAGCAGCCGAAGCGAAAGCGACTGTGGCTTGCCGACGGATCGTGCGTGCGACTGCGCCCAGCGTACAAAGATCACGTCTGGAGCTACGACTTCGTCGCCGATCGCACCAGCGACGGGCGAGCGATTCGGATGCTCACGCTGATCGACGAGCATACGCGCGAATGCCAGGCGATCGACGTGGCCCGAAGCCTCAAGAGCGAAGACGTGCTGGAGCGCTTGTGCGACCTGTTCGTCCGTCGCGGCGTGCCGACCTACATCCGCAGCGACAACGGTTCGGAGTTTACCGCGACGAAGGTACGGGATTGGTTGGCTCGGATCGGCGTGAAGACGCTGTTCATCGAGCCGGGCAGTCCCTGGGAAAACGGCTACATTGAGAGTTTCAACGGAAAGCTGCGCGATGAGCTATTAGCGCGTGAGCAGTTCGATACGCTGCTGGAGGCGAAGGTCCTTACCGAGCGGTGGCGAAGGCACTTCAACGCTATTCGACCTCACAGCTCCTTGGGCTATCGCGCTCCGGCCCCAGAAGCGATTCAGCCTCGCTCGCTCGCTTGGGCTACGCCTCAGCGAGCGAAGCAGGCTGGCGTTGGGACATGACCAACTCTAACTTAATGATTGGTTCACTACTCGGAGGCAGGTCATATAGAGTATTCGATCGTGACGCCGTCATCTTACCTAGCAGTCGGCGACCTCACCAGGTCTGTGACGTTCCCGACCGCGAGTGGAGTTAAGTTCAGGAGCGATTCGCGGTGAAATAGCTTAAGTCCACGCTTTACTCCGCGCATTTCAGTTTCGCGAAGGGCATTAAGAAGTTGGGTGAAGATGCCCAAGTAAACAATTCGTAACGGAGGTTCGTTGCGGCTGCCTCCGTAGCCACAAACAATGTCGTAAGCTCGGGACAGGAACGTGAGTCCATCGACTTGGGTTGCGTCGAACTGGCATGCAGCATCTGCGAATACGATCAGATCACACGTGGCGACCGCGAATCCCGACCTTAGTGCCGCCCCGTAGCCACGATTCGACTCGTGGTAGGCGAGACGCACTTGTCGGTGTTCTGCGGAAATCGCGTGAACACAAGCTGCTGTCCCATCCCGGCCGCCATCATCGATAACAATAATCTCGTAGTTACAGGTAATCTCGGTCAACGCTTCACTTACGCCTGATACTGTTTGAGCGATAGAAGACTCTTCGTTCCAAACGGGTAATAACAGTGAGACGCTGATACGCTCGTCGGACATCGCCCTGCTAGTAGACTCGAAGTGCATAGATCGTTTCCGAAGAAGCCGCTGTTTAGACGGCAGCCGAATAGATTTGTACTAATTGTTTAGGAATTAATTCCAAAAAAATGAACGAATAGGTTTCTCAGTCGCTTTTCGACAATTCGTAAATCTGAAGCCGACTGTCGTATTGATCAAAATCACGCACGGGAATATCGAAGGCATGCAGCGCAGAAGCGGACCAAACTGGCCACGGCGAGGAATGTGACTTCGGCGAGGCGAGTGGATTCGTTGGGAGCCACGCTTGCGACGCTATTAGCGACGCAAAGAGGACTACGCTCGGCGCCCATAGCCCTAGTCGGCCGCTGGCATTTTTGTCAGGCTTCGCAAGTCGCTCCGCGCGGATTCGAAGTTCGCTTGGCGAACGAGCGATTGCGAGCACTGCGGCGCCGCCACATCCTGGACGTAGTGCAAATCGCAGTAACGTTCGCAAGTAAGTGGCTGGCGAGGAGCCATGACCGACGGCTGCATCGTCGCAGACGAATTCGCGGGCTAGAGTCGCTCGCCGCCCTGCCCTCCATACGCCGGGAACAAACCAGAGTAAAGTTTGCGCGACACGCTGCGTAAAAACTTGCATTGGATGCTCGGTCTGCAGGTGCGTGAGTTCATGCTGCAGAACCTGTTGTAATTCCCCGAGGCTTCCTCGTAACAATGATGGTGGCAAGTAGACCGCTGGCTTATGGAATTGATAACAGAATGGCCCGAACTCTTCCGGACAGAGACGAAACTCTACAGGTTTACGTGCGGATTTTAGTAATTCAGGAGGAGCGACAACGTGTAATTGTTTCGCGGCCTCCAGAGTCGCCACGGGGCAGCTGTGCAGCAAAGTCTGAAGTTGAAAGAACTGAACGATCCGCCGACTAATGAAATAAACCGAGCCAACGAGCCATGCTGTGAGCAACAGAATTGCTGCCGACTGCTGGATGGTGACGACTCGAACAAGCTCTTGATCGGAGAGGCTTTGCCACGGATTAATCCAGTGGGCACGAGGCAGCAGCAAGGCGACTAGCAGCAGTCCCAGGATGCTGAGGAAGTAACACGACCAGATTCGCACTTTAACTTGAGCTTCGTCGCAGCGTCGTTCCACAGCGTTCGCGACTGCTGTGATAAATGTCACCTGCAATGTCAGCGACAGGATAATCTGGAACCAGTGGAGCGAGTTCACTTTCGAGCCTCCAGCTCTTCGATCAACTGCTTCACTTCGAGTAGATCATCGGCGCTGATATTCTCATCACGAACAAGATTCAGGACGAGCGATATTACGGAACCACCGAAGAGCCGATTAGCAACTTCTTGCGACATTGAGCCCTGAGCGGAATTGCGGTCGACCATAGCCCGGTAGAGAAACGCTCGACCCCTTTTGCCGCACTGCTCGATGAACCCTTTGTTTTCAAGAATTCGTACGGTCGTCATTACCGTTGTGTAAGCAAGCTCGCGGGGCAAGCGAGGGACGATCTCGGTGACCGAGGTGGGAGTTAGATCCCAAATGACGTTCATTACCTCGGCTTCCGCTGCCGTGAGCACGAACGTTTCAGACTGATCTTTCATGTCGCGCAATCCTATTGACTGTCTCGCAGCGCGAGATGCTGATAGGCGGTCGAGTCGATTTCCTCGCTAACAAGTGAAACGTGTCCGTCAGCCCACGCGAAGGCCGCACCACCGGCGTGGCGGCTGCTGAACTCGCACTCATCGCAGCCGACGCAGTTGGGTCGCGTGATGGCGGAACCGACAAGCCGGCACGTGGAGTCCTCGCCGCGAAGATCGACGCCCAACCAGGTCGAAGGAACCATCGCCATTGTCCGCTCACCGACTAGCAAAGTATTGCTGAGGCCGCGCTCCAGATCTGACCAGCGAACGCGACGATTGTGGACGATCACTCCCTCACCGAAGGCCGAGTTCGCGCTGGCAAAGGGTTCATAAGCTTCATCAGCTTCCGAAGTGCCGAATACGCCTTGATAGTTTGCAGTTGGTAGATTCATAATTGGGAGGGGTATTCCACCGTCGTCCTCTTCTGCATCATCAGTGGAAATGGCGCTGGCCGCAGCCGGTTCCTCCCCTTCTGCTTCCTTCCATAGCTCGAAGAAGGGCTCTGTGATGTCAGAGGGACAGATCAGTTCGGGCAATGTAGTAAAATGCCGGACGGCTAATTCGGTTGGCCGAACGCCGGGATTGAGTTGGCGAGCAAGGTTGGCCTGTTCGATGTCGGGAAGGATCTGCGTGGCCCATCCGTAGACGAATTCTTTGTCTGACTTCGCGAACCGCCACGCGGATGGTAGTGCGCCCATCCGATCATGATGCATTTGATACGCCGTGCCGATTTGACGGAGTCGATTCGAGCAGGTTGTTCGGCGTGCTGCTTCGCGTGCGGCCATCAGCGCCGGAAGTAGCAAGGCGGCAAGAAAAGAGATAACGCCGATCGCTACGAGCAGTTCGAGTACCGTGAAGCCGCTACGCTGTGCCCGCAGGTCTGGCGTGTAGAAATGCTCTTCGTCAACGCTGTCATTATCGTGTTGCATCTAGCCTCCGTGCTGATGCGACCGTTTTACTAAGTCTTCAGTAGTTTAATCAATGTCGGTTCCCGATGTTTCCAACAGCTATAGAACTCGTGCTAGCAGCTCGGGTGTTGTAAATCGTGGTTTTTTGCAAGGTGACAGCGCGCCCAATGGTCACCTTACCTTCAAGCAAACCTTAGTTAGGCCGACACTACCGTAAGCCAGATGCCGGCCAACCACGGTACATTCGCGCAATCCAGGAGGTTCTATTGTGTCGCCGACGTTGGGAATCGAAGTCCCGGCGGGCACAGAAAAAGTAGCGAAATCGGCGTCGTCACCTCCCGTGATTAGCTCAAGTTCAATCGTCGTGGTCATGGCATTCACCGGTCTTAGATGAAAGTTTAGGTTGCACGCATTTAGCGACAATGATGATGGAATTAAATAGTCCTGATAACGTAGAGTCTTATAAACTCTGCCACGCTTGGATCGCCATGAGTCCAGCGGTCGCAGCTAGCGCCGCCTGGTACTCACGATTTTTCTTCCACTGATGCATGCTCCAGTTTCCTGACTGGGCGAGTATTTGGCTGGGAATGAACCGTGGCGTTCGCTCCGAGTATGAAGTCCAGACGGGACCGTATTGATCGGCAAGGATTTTTTCCTCGTGCCTTACCGTGTAGAGGAATAGCAAGGCAAATGGGCCCGCGACGATCCAGAGATTGTGAGTCTGGCCGATCAGTGTGCAGAATCCAACCATCAGCATAAATGAGCCGACGTAGAGCGGATTTCTGATGAGCGAGTACGGACCGACGGTAGTCAGTTCGGCATGCTTGTGAAGCGTGCCGGCTGCCCACGACCTGATTAACACGCCACTCATCACGAGTGCGATGCCAATCCAAGACTGAGCATCTGTAACGTCGGTCAAATCATGTGGACGCACGCCAGAGGCGAGGCTCCAAACCACCATAGCGGCAAAGAACACTAACGTAATGTGAACTCGCCGTTTCACCAGGCGAGCAACGGCGCGTTGAATCGCAGTTGGCGACGCACTGTAGGAATCGAGAGCGGCAGTCGAGGCCATGAACAAGCTCCGCAAGGGAAGATATAAGGTAAAGGAATGGAGTGAAGCCACCAGCGCCTAGGTCATCGCATTTCCTGCGGGGCGGCTGGCTTTGAGCCAATACGGACCTCTCTTGGCGAAGTCGTGGCCATTAATATTTTGGCCGGTCCTCTGCCAGTCATCTCCACTAAATGCGTATCGAGGGGAAGCATTTTTCGGAGATCGTCAACGTCTTGATCGGATCTTAAGATTAAGAGCGTTTGCTCCTGCTGTGCCGCATATGCGGCCAATTCGTTCAGACAACCCGTTTCGAAATGCTGGACGTCATTACGCTTAAGGTCAAACGGAACCGATGCCCATTCGTGACCGATCGTGGCTATCGGCGCCGTCTCCCTCACGCCAATCGCGATTGATGAGCCGACTCCGAAAATCGTCTCGGCCGAGGCAAAGCGAGGCATATGTCGGTGCAAAACTACAGCGCTGAGTATGGTTGTTGCTGCGACGCAAACAGACCACTGAACTTGCGGCGTTGGCCAGCACCGCATCGTGAGCGTTGCTCCCACCATGAGAAGCAGCCAGGCGCCAATGATCACGAGTCCAGCGGTATGCTCTTCAATACCGCTCCAAAGCCCGAACGTGATGAAGCCTACTCCTGCAAGGCAAGTCGCGATTGTTGCGAGCCAGGGCGACCAGTGCTTGGAGAACTCAATCCCAAATCCTCGGACAGAAGTGAACACAGCGCGGTCCAGGTAGTGACCGATCATCAGTGCAAGCGCTGGAGCGGCCGGCAGTATGTAAGTCGGAAGCTTGCAACTCGACATCGAGAAAAAGGCAACGCACCACCCGCTCCAGAGCAGTAAGTAACCGAGTGATCGCGACCTGATCACGCGAATCGATTCTCGCTGTGTGAGAAGAAAGCTCGCGTATGGGATGGCCATAAAGGTCCAGGGGTACCCGGCGACTAAAAGTATTGGCAAAAAGTACCAGAACGGTTCCGCGTGAAATGCACCCGCGAAACGCTGTAGGTGGTGGCGATAGAAGAATTCAGTGAGAAAGGCTGGATCGCGCTGTGATACTGCGACAAACCAAGGAACGTTGATCAGTGCGACGATTACAGCTAAATAGAGCCAATGCCGGACGTGCAGTTGCGTAGCGCATTTGGTTAGCCAACAGTGGATGGCTAGAGGCGGTGCAAGAAGTACGATCGCAATTGGGCCTTTAGCTAGAAAGCCAAGCCCTGCAGCGATCGCCGCCACAGTCCACCACTTCCAATTCAGTTGGTTAGCTCGCACCGCCTCATATGCTGCAACGAGTGAAATCGTTGTTAAGAAAGTAAGTAGACCGTCAAGTAGCAGGATGCGGCTTCCACCCAAAAATCCAACCGACAGGAGTAGCGTTAGCCCCCCCAAGAACCCTGCCCTCGCCCCAAAGATTCGATTGCCGAACCAAAGTGAGATAAGTAGCGTCCCCATACCGCATAGTGCGGGCACGATTCGCGCAGCTCCGGGAGAAACTCCGAAGATCGAATAGCTTCCGGCGCACAGCCAGTAGAGGAGAACTGGCTTGTCGCAATATGGGTGAAAATTCAGCTTCGGCAAGATCCAGTCGTTGGTCTCGATCATTTCGCGAGGGATTTCGCCGTAGCGCGTCTCATCGCGATCAATTAGTGGGTAGTTGAGATTTGAGAGGAGCAGAATCGCGGCAACTAGAAATAGTAGGTACTGTGCAATTTGAAAGCGGCGAGTGTGGGCGTCTGATTCTGGAATGGCAGCTTCAACACTGGTGTGTTCAGGATCCAGAGCTGGAAACTGAACCTGATTCCACCAGTGGCGGAGTAGACTCGCTAACACTACGGGAATATGCCCAATCGATACGGTACTCACCCCTGCTCGGCGCGGGCGATGCGAAACGCCCACTTCCACCACCGATTGCTTTTTTCGCTTCGCTTGCGAAAGTATTTCCGCGTTAACCAGAAAGCCGCTCTCGGTAATGTTTAGAGCAGATAGCGTATCGCGACGAAACATTTTCAGAGCGCAATCGACGTCACGGACTCCGGTATGCAGCAACAGACGCACAAGCTGATTGTAGACCCGTGAATAGAGGCGCCGAAGCGGCGAGTCTTTCCGATCGATTCGATAACCACACACGATGTCATAACTTCGGGAGAGAAGCACGAATCGATCTAACTCCGTCAAATCGAACTGACAGTCAGAGTCGGTGAAGGCAACCAGTTCGAACGACGCCGACTGAAATCCGGTCCTCAATGCTGCGCCGTATCCACGATTAACTGAGTGCTGAATCAGACGCACCGCCGGGTTCGATTCAGCAATTGCGCTGACAAGAGCTGCCGTTTCATCCTTACTTCCGTCATCTACGACAATGATTTCGTACCGGGTACTAATCTTAGCTAAAGCGCACACAGCCTCGTTCACGGCACGTGCGATCGACGCCGCCTCGTTCCAGGCAGGTAACACAAGTGAAACGCCCGCCTGTTCGGGGAGTGTTGAACGTCCATTCGAATCTTGAGACATACGTCGCATCCATGCGTGTACGTGTTAGCGAAGCGTGAGAATAAATGTCGGAAACTAATGTCGAGTGACGACGAGGTTGGTCAATTCCTACTAATTTCTTAGGACTTCGCGCGAAAAAAACGTGACGCGGCCTTACAAGTCGGTTGCCGAAGGCTCGTGCGTGAGATCGTGAACCTGCAATCGAGCGTCGAACTTATCAAAATCTTGGGCGGAAACGTCGAAGGTGTGGAGTACTGCTGCGGACCACGTTGGCCACGGCGAATAGTACGCCTTCGGTGAGTCGAGTGGATTTGTTGGCAACCATAGTTGCGATACGCCCAGCGAAACGAGAATGACGCATGCTTTAGCCCATGTGCTTGCGTGTTCCTTGCTGCAAGTACCACGAGCTGCGAGTCGCTGAGCTCGTACCGTGAACTCACTAGTCGATCGAGCCATCGTTAAGATTGTTCGACTATGTTCACTCTGCCTTTGCGCGAATCTCAGCAATGTCTTCAGGTAGCTAACTGTTGATAGGCTGCGACCGACTGCCGCATCATCACAAACAAATTCCCGAGCTAGACTGGCCAAGCGCCCCGCCATCCAAACATTTGGAATAAACCAGAGCAGCGTTTGAACAATTCGCTGCACGAACAATTGCAAGGGGTGCCGGGTTTGGAGATGGGTCAGTTCATGAAGGAGGACTTGCTTAAGTTCCTCAACGTCCCCGCCAGCAACTGATTGCGGTAGGAAAACCACTGGCGTATGAAATTGATAACAAAAGGGACCAAGAATTTCCGGACTGATTCGGAAATCAATTCCGCGTCCTTCAAGGCTTAGATATTCCTCTCCAACGACGGTACGCATCCTCATTTTCACCGCTTCACTTACCTGAGGACATCTCTTCAAGAAGCGGTGCACGAGTAAGAAGGCGGTAACCCACCGAACGGAAAATACAGCGACGCCCAGTAACCAGATAGAGAGCAGCATCGTTGCCGCTATTTCCTGAACACTTACGACCCAAAGCAGGTTATGACTTGATAACGTTAGCCATGGGTTTGCAAGATTTGCTTTCGGCAGCAGGAGACCTGCCGCGAAGAGGGAGAGCATGCACAGGTAGTAGCACGTCCAGACATGAGCCTTCGCCGTCGAGGATTCACAACGACGCTCGATTGCGCACGTTGCCAGTGTGATTAGCGTCGCTTGCAAAGCGAACGAGAGCATAAATTGAAGGAGCTGCAGCGAATTCATTTAGTCGCCTCAAGAATGGCACTATCGGTTTGCGATTAACCGCTTCACCTCTTCTAAATCAGCAATGCTGATTGTTTGCGTCTGAACAAGATTAAGCATCAGGGACTTGAGCGAACCGCCAAATAAGCGATTCGCTACTTCAAGGGACATGGAACCTTGAGCTGCGTCGCGTTGAATAGCAGCCTCGTATATGAAAGCGCGACCTCGTTTGCCGCACTTCTCGACGAAGCCCTTGTTCTCCAAAATGCGAACCGTCGTCATAACCGTCGTGTATGCAAGGTTGCGAGGCAATCTATCAACGATGTCGGCGACCGACGTCGGGGAGAAATCCCAGACGACATTCATCACCTCTGCTTCCGCAGCTGTCAGCATCAGCGTCTCAGTCTGATCCTTCATGCTCACCTCCGCTTGCCGAGACTGCAGTGCTAGCAGCAGATCCGCCTGCTCAGCACAGTATGTCGAGGGCGTCGGCAGAGTTGTACTAACACTTTAGTAGATCGATCAATAGCGGTTTCGATCATTATCTAAAGAGTGTTGGATGAGCAAATTCGTAGCGCGAAGAACTTTGATCCTGCGTTCGATCGACTAGATACCCCACCTGCCGTACTCGCGAGACACTTCGCGTTAAACGGATGATCATGTTTACGGATCTCCGAGTTATCCCAACTGACATGGTCGGCAATCGACATGGGGCGCCGGCATCTCGTCATTCGCGATGAGAGTCGAAGCCGTCACGCTAACGTGCGCGCCATCCGTACCAAAAAAGGACGCCGAGATCGGCGAATACCCATCCATGCCACATTTTGCAATGTGCTGGACGCAAAGTGTGTGAAGGGAGCAACTGGTCGCGTGTTCGCGGCCGCTAAAGGCGGTGAGTTGCATGACGGCAACATGCGTAAGATTCTCGTTGAGCAAGTTCTGACGCCACTGGCGAAAGATTTTCCAGCGCCCCCGGATGGGCCGGGATTCATAAACGGAAGGCTACACAGCTTCAGACACTACTTTTGCTCTTGGTGCGCGAACTCGAGTGTTTCACTGCAAGCCGCGATGGATTGGCTAGGGCATCGCGATAGTAGGATGGTGCGGCACTACTATCACCTTCACGATCGCGAAGCGCAGCAACAGATGCAGAAGTTAGGATCAATTCCTGGTCTCAACGCAACGTAGCGTTGGGCAAGATTTACACACACCTGGAGAGTTCGAGACGTTTACGCTGAGAGATGAGCCGCGGTCTACGCGACCCGGAAGGCAGATAAGCTTCAATTGTCACAGTTCATGACGCAGTCACGGTGACATATGCTAACGGCGTCTCGTAAGATCTGGCATATCAGCCACTTACGAGACGCCGTTCGAAGCAGAGCGGAGAGGACAGGATTCGAACCTGCGAACCAGGTTTCCCCGGTCACCGATTTAGCAAACCGGCGCATTCGACCACTCTGCCACCTCTCCAGAAGGGGCGGGGCGGCCAAGCCGGTCCCGCGGTCGTTCGTCAATTCTATGTCATTTTGGCTCGTTCGCAAGGTCGACCGCTCGTAGCGAGCGACCGCTCCATACGCCGTTGCCCAAGGGCGTTGCAACGGCCCATTCTCCGCAGATTCGAACGACTTACCGCTTGCTTTTGGCCATGCACGGCGAGATAATGAACAACCGTATACATTCAAGGGTGTTGCCGAAGCTGCCATTCAGACGAGTGCCGCCGCCAATCACAGGCAACCTGGCGCCTGCGGCGCTGCGCGCTCCCGCCGCATCGCATCCCCATTCGGCCGGGTCCGCTTAAGCGACCAAGCGGCCCCGCCATCAAGCTCACCCCCCATATTCGGTCGCGACAGAAGCGACACGACGCGCGACATCAAACGCCGTAACTGAAGGAGGTTAAATGAGTTGAGGTCGGTCGCGTCGTGTCGCCAAAAATCGATGTAGCGACTCAAGCGACAAACGCGACAGTTGCCCGCAGAAGCAGACGCCGTCCTCGGCGGTTCTACCGCGCTGCCACCTTCGCCTGCACCTGGCAAGTTGCCAGATCGTCGATCCAAGATTCCAAGAGTGTCGATTGGTTCGCGTTGCGGTCGAGTTGTTCCTCGGCCTCCAGGCAGCGATCGATGGCGGCGAGCGTCGCGTCGGCGGGGCGACCCTCGGCGGCGAGTTGGCGGAGCGATTCGCTCAGCTTGGCGGCCACTAGATTGAGCAGTTGTCGAAAACGCTGCCGGCGGGCGTCGGCTTCCTTACCCGCGGCATTGATGAATTCGTCGACTTCGCGCGCCAGTCGCGGGGCGTCAAGCTCGCCTGATAGCCACTGCGCGGCGAAGCGGTCGCGCATCTGCCAGAGCGCGGCGTCCGCGAGTTGCCGAGCGAGCGTGAGGCTGCCGTGGCTGCGCGCGGCCAGTTCCTCCGCAGCCGCCGCATTGTCGACGATGCCGGCGGTCAAGATGAGACTGCTCAACACGTCGTCGGGGAGCGGTTGGAAGCGAATAACTTGAGAACGAGATATAATTGTCAGTAATTGCCGACTGCGACTCGTGCCGAGAAGGATGATCACAGCGCCTGGCGGCGGTTCTTCGAGCGTCTTCAGCAGGCAGTTAGCGCTTTCAGGAGTGAACCAATCGGCGTCGTCGATGATCGCCACGCGCCGGCGGCCGAGCATCGGACGGAGCGAAATGTCGTGGCACAGCCCCTCTTGATTGCGGCGTTCCTGCGGGCCGATGAACTGTTCGACCTTGAGAAACTTCGTGCCAGCTTGTCGTTTGATCAACAACACGTCCGGATGATTTCCGGCCGCGGCGAGAACGCACGATTCGCAGCGACCGCACGGTTCAAGTTGCGTCGGATCGCTGGCCGTGCAGAGGAGAGCCTTGGCCAATTGCAGCGCAAACGCCCGCTTGCCGATCCCTTCGGGACCGACGAACAGGTAGGTCGTCGCCAGTCGACCGGCGGCGAGCGTGCCGCGGAACTGCTCGACGACGGCGTCGTGACCTTGAACGGATTGCCACATGGCGTGTTATGAAGGGGGGGTATGTTAGACAAATCTGGCAGGCCGCAGCATCAAGCATACCGGCAGAGGCTCCGGGGCTGAATGAGGCAGTTTGCCGGCAAACTGATACAATCGGAGCGACGTTGCCTACAGTTCCCTCCGGCGGTCAAAATCGAGAGCTTGGCACGATGTCGGCGCCGTCTCCCCCTTCGTCGCCACGGTTCGTGCAGTGCCCAGGATGCGGGAGGCGGCTGCAGGTTCGCGCCGAGGACGCTGGCAAGCGGGCCCAATGCCACGAGTGCGGCAAGGCGTTTCGACTGGGCGCGACGCCGACGCCGGTTCGATCCGAGGTCCCGGCAGGGCCAACCGCCGCGACGGCTCGGCAGGAGCCTTCCTCCCCCGCTCCGAAACCAGCGCCGGCAAACGCCATTCACGTACTCGACAACGCGCACCTGCACCCGGTCAGCTGCGAGCTCTGCCAGACGTTGATGTACGCGACCGACGAGCAGGTCGGCACGCTGATGAAGTGCCCCGACTGCGGCCATCGCAATCTTGCGCGGCCGCGCCCCGCGAAGAAACCTCCAGCGCGAGTGATGGTCGACGACGGCGACGAGTACCAGCTCGACGAAACGCACGTTCCGCCGCCGACGCCCGTTTACACGTCGATCGAAACGCGCGAAGCCGAGGGCCGCGCCGCCGCCCGCGCTCGCGCGGGCATTCGTCAGCCGGAGTCCGATCCATTCGACGACCAGCCGCCGGCCAACGCCAGCAAGCCGCCGGCTTCAAGCTCGCAACCTGCGCGAGCGAATCTCCCCGCTTCCGCCCCCGCCCCGACGCAGCAGGCGACTCAACCAAGCGAGGGTCGTCGCCTGCGGCCGGCGCGCGATCCGCGGCGCCCCCTCATCCCAGTCGTGCAGGGCGTCTTCACAATGCTCTTCTCGGCGGAGGTGCTGGTCCGCTGGGCAATGCTCTCGATCACGCTGACGGGGCTACTGTTTCTCTTGGCCTCGGCGATCAACGCGATGGGAAACCAGGCCCTCTACCTGCTCCCGTTCTACGCCGGCGGCTGCATCGTCGCGGGCTTCTGGCTCATCAGCGCGGCCCCATTGTTTGTGGCGATCATCACGCAGAGCACCGACGGCGTCGACGAACTGCACGACCCGCCCGGGTGGATGTCGCTCGACTACGCCGAGACGGGATTCATCATCATCGCCACGTTGCTCAGCGCCCTCCCGGGGTGGCTCGCGGCGAAAGCGGCGGCGGAACTCCCCGACGAGCAACGGTTCGCGCTCGCCGCCGCGATCTGGCTGATCGTCTTCCCCATCATCGTCCTCTCCGCACTCGAGCAGGGAACGATGCTTGCCATCTTCTCGCCGCGGATCTTCGCGAGCCTCGCCCGCTGCTTCATCCCCTGGGCGACGTTCTATATCGTCTCGACGCTCGCCGTGGCCGCGGCGGGAGGGCTCGCTTACTTCCTGCTCTCACGCGCCAACCTGCTAGCCCTCTTCCCGATCCCCTGGCTCGCCGTCGCGGTGATCCTGCTCTACATGCGCCTCATCGGCCGCCTCGGCTGGTGGATCGCTGATGTGATGCCGCCGCCCGTCGAGGCATCGGGCGAATAAGTCTCTCGCAAAGGCGCGAAGACGCAAAGGGAGCGCAAAGAATGCCGTCGGGCGCGAGCTTCTATCGCAAAAATCAAACGCATTCATCTTCTTTGCGTTTTCTTTGCGCCTTTGCGAGAGACTAACCGTCCTCAAGCAAAGTACCGAACAGCATTCCGGAAGAGCTGCAGCCCGTCCCCCTCGTCGAACTTTGGCCGCCGAGTCCATTGCGGGTGCTGCGTCCGGTCGATGAACCGTTCGGGATGCGGCATCAAGCCGAGGACGCGGCCGGAGCGGTCGCACATCCCCGCCACATCGCGCACGGCGCCGTTGGGGTTGTATGGCTGTGAACAGCCATCACCCTCAACAGCGGAGTATCGGAGCGCCAACTGCCCGGCGTCTTCGAACCGATCGAGCGCCGCGTCATCGCGTCCCAGGAACTGCCCCTCGGCATGAGCGATCGGCAGGTGCATTCGCTCGATCCCGCGGAGAAAGACGCAGCGGTCGCTGGCGACGCGAAGGTTCACCCAGCGGTCGATGAAGCGGCCCGACTTGTTCCAGTTGAGCGTCGCCGCGGGGCCTTGCTCGTCGTCGATGTCGAGCAAGCCCGACTTCACGAGGATCTGGAAGCCGTTGCAGATGCCGAGAATCAGCTTCCCCTGGTCGCGAAACGCAGCGAGCGCATCGCCGAGATGATGCCGCAACTGGTTGCCAAGGATTCGCCCAGCTCCCAGATCGTCGCCGTAGCTGAACCCGCCCGGCAGGCACAGGATCTGGAAGTCGCCCGCCAGCTGCGGCGCTTCGAGCCAACGATTGACGTGGATCCGCTCGGCCGTGGCGCCAGCCTGCTCGAAAGCGTAGGCCGTTTCCACGTCGCAATTGGAGCCGGGAGCCCGCAGCACAAGAACGCGAGGTGTCATGGAGTGTTTAACGAATTACAGTTGGGTGATATTGTTAGCCGCGACGCGATAGCGGAGCGATTGTCATGCTGATCATCGCCTCTGAGCGCTCCGCTGCGCGTCGCGGCTAACGGTGATTGTTTAGTAGCGCAACGGGCGCTGCCATGCTTCTTTGAGTTGTTCGGCGCCGGCGTCGATCAACGTTTCGCTGCCGCTGTTGATTTTCACTTGCTTCGCTTCAGTCACGACGCCAATCTTGGCGACCCGCAGCCCGGCGAACTGCCCCTCGAAGACCGCGGCCAACTCGGGCGCCACTTCGCACAGGAACCGGGTGTTCGATTCGCTGAAGAGCCGAGCGGTCGTCGAGAGCGATCCCTCGGCGGTCGGCACGGCGTCGAGTTGCACTTCTACGCCCAGCCCGCCGGCAAACGCCATCTCCGCCGCGGCGGCGGCGAGGCCCCCCTCGCTCAGATCATGACACGCGGCGATTAGCCCTTCGCGGATCGCACGGTGCATCGCGGCAAACGTCGCCTTGGCTCGCACGCCGTCGACCGTCGGCACGGCGCCGCCGTCGAGATTGTTCACGAAGGCGTAGTGCGAACCGCCTAATTCGTCTTTCGTCTCGCCGACGAGATAGAGCAAGTTGCCAGCTCGCTTGAGGTCCATCGTGACGCATTGCGCCACGTCGGCCACTTGGCCCATCGCGCTGATCAACAGAGACGATGGGATGGCGATCGTCTGCTTTTGCCCCGCGTCGTCAAAGTAGCTGAACTCGTTGTTGAGACTATCCTTGCCGCTGATGAAGGGCGTTTCGAGGATTAGCGACAAGTCGTGGCAAGCGATGGCCGCACGGACGAGCGAGCCGAGCGTTTCACTCCGCTCGCAATCGCCCCAGCAGAAGTTGTCGAGGATGGCGATCCGCGCCGGGTCAGCGCCAACGGCGACGCAATTGCGAACCGCTTCGTCGATCGCGCTCGCCGCCATGTGGTACGGGTCGAAGTCGCCGTACCGCGGGTTCATGCCGCAGGAGATGACAATGCCGCGCCGCGAACTAAGCACCGGCCGCACGACCGCCGCATCGCCAGGGCCGTCGCACTGGACGCCGACGAGCGGCTTGATCGCGCTCCCGCCTTGGACCTCGTGGTCGTACTGACGGATGATCGATTCTTTGCTGGCGACGTTGAGCGAGCCGAGGATGGCGAAGAGGGAGGAGGAAAAATCCAATTGATTCCCTCTGGCTCCCTCCCCTTGAGGGGGAGGGCTGGGGAGGGGTGACAGTGGCGCGATCGGCTTCGCCGCAAACGAAGCCTGCCGCACCACCGGCGGCCGCCCGTCATGGAGAAACGCCATCGGCATGTCGCCCACGACGTTGCCGTTGTACTTCAGCACCAATCGGCCAGTCGGTTCGAACGTCCCGATGGCAGTCGCTTCGACGCCTTCGGAGGCACAGAGCTGTTGCAATTCGGCCCACTTCGCTTCGGGGACGCTCAGCACCATCCGTTCTTGCGCTTCGGAGATCCAGAGCTCGGTGTACGACAGCCCCGCGTACTTCACCGGCGCCTTCTCCAGGTGAACCTCAGCGCCAATTTTCTCGCCCATCTCGCCGACGGCGCTCGAAAACCCCCCTGCCCCGCAGTCGGTCATCGCGGTGAACAAGTTGCGGTCGCGGGCCTCCAGCAGCACGTCGAGCACTTTCTTCTCTTCGATGGCGTTGCCGATTTGCACGGCGCCGCCGGAGAGCGATTCGCTCTCGTGGGTCAGTTCGGCGCTGGAGAACGTGGCGCCATGGATGCCGTCGCGACCGGTTCGTCCGCCGACGGCGACGATCAGGTCGCCCGGCAATGGTTCCTTGAACGACTTGTCGCGCGGAATCAGCCCGACGTTGCCGCAGTAGACGAGCGGGTTGCCAAGATAGCGGCGATCGAAGTAGACGGCGCCGTTGACGGTGGGAATCCCCATGCGGTTGCCGTAGTCGCGCACCCCTTCGACGACGCCCCGCATGACCAGTTTCGGATGGAGGACGCCCGTCGGCAGCTCCTCCACCGGCGTGTCGGGCGGCGCGAAGCAGAAAACGTCGGTGTTGCAGATCGGCTTGGCGCCGAGGCCTGTGCCGATCGTGTCGCGGATCACGCCGCCGATGCCGGTGTTGGCCCCGCCATAGGGCTCGAGCGCCGACGGGTGATTGTGCGTCTCGACCTTGAAGGCAATGTTGAACTCGTCGTCAAACCGCACGATGCCGGCGTTGTCCTTGAAGACGCTGACGCACCAGTCGTCGTCGCCCCACCGGCGGCGCAGTTCTTGCGTCGCCGCGAAGATCGTCTCCTTCAGCATGTTCTCGAACTGCCGTTCGCCCTGTTCGTCGCTGTAGGCGATGCGGCCGGCGAGCGTCTTGTGACTGCAATGCTCGCTCCACGTTTGCGCGACTGTTTCAAGCTCGATGTCGGTCGGATCTCGGCCGAGGTCGACGAAATGCTGCTGAATCGTCCGCATCTCGGCCGGCTGCAGGTAGAGCTGTCCTTCCTTGCTCAGGCGGATCAGCCCGGCGTCATCGAGTTCGCGAATGGCGACGGTGCGGAGTTCAAACTGATAGTCGCTCCCCGATTGGAGGCGATCGAACGGCAGCGGGCCGACGACGACTTGCTCGATGGCGTCGTTCGCGAGCAACTCGGCGCTGATCGACTTCACCTCCGCGTCGGTCGCGTCGGCGATCCAATATTTCCGCAGCGTTCGTACGGCGTCGACGTCCCAACCGAAGTCGCGGATCGCGGCTTCGGCGCTTTGCGCCACCGGATCCATGACGCCCGGCTTGAGCAGCACCTGGACGAGTTGCGTCCCCTCGCCGTCGGCAATTCGCGCCGGGGAGGCGGTCAGTGAACCAGCGTCGACGGCGCCCAGGACGAATTCTTCCGCTACGGTGTCGGCGAACAGTTCACGCGCGAGCCGTTCGATCCGCTCCGGCGACAGCTCGGGCCCCTGCACCAAGTAGCCGCGGGCCGAGGCGACGCGCACTTTCTGGGCGAGTCGCAGCGCGATCACGTCGTCGGCGACGCCGTCGGCGTCGAGGTCGGGGAGTCCGGCACGGGGGTGGAGGTCAATCTCCCACAGCATCTCGAATCCGTTTCGCTTCCTGAAGCTCAAGGGTGAGGGCGGGCACGTCGCCGCCGCTAAGGGCTTTGTCGAATTCCGCCAATCGATGTTCGAAACGCCGCAAGGCGTCGACGACCGCGGCGCGATTCTGCGTGAAAATCTGCGTCCAGAGCTGCGGCGAGCCGGCGGCTATCCGCGTCGTATCGCCCCAACCGGTGCCGGTGAGTTGCAGCCACTCTTCCGGCGTGGAACTAGCAAGCGCCGCCGCGATTAAGTGCGGCAAGTGGCTCGTCGCTGCCAGAGCCCGGTCATGTTCTTCGGGTGACAGAAGGACGACCTCGGCGCCGAGCGCTTCCCAGAAGTCTTTCGTTCGCTCCACCAATCCGGGGGGGGTGTCGTCTTCGGGGGTGACCAGGACCGTGCGGTCGACCAGGAGGTCGGCGCGGGCGAACTCAGGGCCGGTGCGGTGGCCGCCGGCGAGCGGGTGGCTGCCGATGAAGTGAGCGCCGGGGGCGGGACGTCCCGGTTCGCTGGGGGGGAGTTTTCTGATCTCGCGGCAGATCTGGGCCTTCGTGCTGCCGGCGTCGGTGATCGTCGCTCGCGGGGCGGCGGACGCTACAGCCGTCACCGTGTCGACGATCGAATCAACGGGCGTGGCGATAATCACCCAGTCGGCGCCGGCGACTCCTTCCACCAGATTCGTCGTCGCCCGGTCGATGGCGCCCAACTGTCGCGCTTTTTCCAAACTGGCCATCCGTCGGCCGACGCCGACGACTTCGTCCGCGAGTTCGCGCTCGCGCAGGGCGAGTCCGATCGAGCCACCGATCAGGCCAACGCCAATGATCGCTACACGGGGTCGGTCGGGCATGCGCGGGGTGGGAGAGGGATGGAGGGAAATCGGCCAGCGGGAGGGGGCGGCAGGCCCGCCAGATCGGCCAAGCGGCTCAATCTGCCCTGGAAAGGAAGCATTTTAGCAAACGGCCCGGCGGTTGCATGGGGGTAATACCGAGGGAAGGCAGAGTGCGCAAAGTTTTTGCAAAGAAACGCCGATGCATCTGACTCCGATTCACGCTTTGACAGCATGAGGGGGGATTCTTCCAGGGCCTATAGCCAGGGTGGTTGCCCATTACTTCCGGTTTCAAGCCTACCGCTTGACTAACCGGCAAGGTCGCTTCCCCCCAGCTTACCTAGGGAGAAAAATTCTCATGCTGTCGCTCCGGTTTATCTGCAAAGCGTCGATTACGCACTACAATACCTTGCGCAGAGCGGGGTCGAATGGTCTGTCGAGCAAGGGAAAGCGTTCGATGGGGTTACAAATTCGCGAAGGGAGTAGCGCAGTCTCACGTTCGCTCGAATTGGAGGGCGGTCATATGATGCGCACCACTGGTATTGCTCTGTTGGTTCTTCTCTCGGTCGCCGTCGGCGATGCCCGCGCTCAGTCGTGGGCGGAGAAGATGTTTAGCGTCACCGATCACAACTTCGGCACGGTCGCCCGCGGGGCCGACACCGTGTTCAAGTTCGAGGTGACCAATCCCTACAAACAGGACATGATCCTGACCGGCGTCCGCTCGAGCTGCGGCTGCACCTCGCCGACGCTGGAGACTGCCGACGGCAAGGCGCCAGAGAATGGCCAGATCACGCTGAAGAGCCATGAAAAAGGCTACGTCGTCGCCCGGTTCAACACCCGCACGCACGTCGGCCAGAAGGGCGCGACGCTCACCGTCGGACTGGGCGGCCAGTACGGCGGCGAAGTCCAGCTCCATGTGAGCGGCAACATTCGCAGCGATATCGTCTTCAATCCGGGCGCCATCGAATTCGGCGAAGTGAGCGAAGGCGAAGCGAAGGAGCAACGGGTCACGGTCAACTACGCCGGCCGCTCCGACTGGGAAATCGTCGACGTCACCAACGACAACGATAACTTCGAAGTCGAACTACTCGAAGCCAACCGCACCGCCGGCAAGGTTTCGTACGATCTGGTCGTGCGGCTGAAAAGCAATCTGCCCGCCGGACATGTGAAGGATCAGCTGACGGTCGTCACCAACGACAACCGTGCCGAGAACCAACGGATCCCGCTGATCGTCAGCGGCAACGTTCGTCCGGAGTTCTCGGTCACGCCGGCTCAACTCGTCCTCGGCGAGATGAAGCCGGGCACGCATGTGACGAAGAAGATCGTTGTCCGCGGCAAGGAAGCGTTCAAGATCGTCGACGTCGACTGCGGCGAAGATTGCTTCGAATTTAAGAAGGACTCGGACGAGGCCAAGAAGATTCACTTCGTGGACGTGACGTTCCGCGCCGGCGAGGCCGCTGGCAAGATTCAGACGCCGATCCGCATCGTGACCGATCGCGACAATCGCGGGGCCACCTGCGTCGCTTCGGCGACCGTGGTGGAAGCCATCGCGGCTCCCGCCGCGGCCGAGTCCCCAGTGAGCGAAACCGCTGACAGCGGCGCCGTCCGCACGGCTTCCGCCCCTTAGTGCTGGCAAAGCCAATGCTATATATACGAACTCCAATTAGCCCCCGGTCACTGACCGGGGGCTAATTTCGTTTCCGGGGCCGGCTCTCTCCATCTTCGTTCCGCCGCTAGCATGCGGCGCAGCTTCGATTGACGCCCCGCGCAGTTCTCGCCATACTCCCGCCGCTTGTCGGCAGGCGGTGGCGCATGCGCGCCTCTCGCCGACCGGCAGCGTCTCGGCTTTTCTTCACAACGTGGCGTACCAGCGGCTCGCATGGAGCTCGGCAATATCCGCCGTCGACGGCTCATCCCGCGCGCGATCCTCGCGGCCGCGGTCAGCTGCGCCTGTTGGCTGGCGCCGGCGTCGCTCTTGGCGAGAGAAATTGAAGTCTCCAGCGAGTTCCTCGACGTCCAAGAGTCGCTCTCCACTGAAGAGACGATGTTCCCGGAGGGGCGTTCGATCCTCGATGAGGAGGTGCTCCCTGGCGATGAGTTAATCGACGAATCGACTGGTTCGCTCATCGACCCCCAGGGCGAAATCGGCAGCTTGGAAGAATCCCCCAGCGGCGGAGCTTTCGCACCAGGCGCCCACGAGCATCTCCGCCCGTTCGACTACATGCGCCATTGGGGCTTCCACCATTCGTCGACCGAAGGTCGATTCATGGAGAAGAACGTCCCGCTCAATTTCAGCAGTTGGCTGAACCGTCCGTTTCACCTCGATTGGTTCGCCGGGCCGTTGCTCAGCGATAGTCCCAACAAGACGAACAACGTCAAGCAGACGAACGCCCTTTTCGGCGGGCTGCGGTTCGGTTGGGATTTCGACTATTACTGGGGCGCCGAGTGGCGCTTCGGCTGGTCCGATCCCGAAGTCTTTTACGAAGGATCGTCCGAGCGCCAGCCGGGGCAATACTGGGTTAGCGACGTCAACCTCGTCTACTATCCGTGGGGCGATACGCGGGTGCGTCCCTTCTTCGTGGCCGGCGTCGGCCTCAGCGAGGTCGGGTCGATTCACAACGATGGCGGTCCGCTCGAAGCGACGCTCCTCGGGACCCCCTTCGGCCTCGGCATTCAGTTCCAGCAAACGCCGTGGCTCGCCTGGCGCGCCGAGATCGTTGACAACCTGGCGTGGGGCAGCGAAGGCATCAGCACCACCCAGAACATTTCATTTACGGCGGGCATGAACATCCGCTACGGCGCCCGCAAGCCTTCCTACTGGCCGTGGCGAACGTCGCGGCACTCTTGGTAGAATGAGGCTTGCGATCGTGTTGAAGGGAGCTTCGGGTGGCACGCCCAGAGGTACTCCGATGGGCGTGGTAGCCCCTCCAGCAAGTTCGCCACGCCCATCGGAGTACCGAAGGGCGTGCCACCCTGCTTGAGTATCGACGCCCTTGTCATCCTCGTCCGATCCGCCGCCGAGTTCTCGTCCGCCGCGGATTGCCGTCGTCGGCGGCGGCATCGCCGGACTCGCTGCCGCGCATCGCCTCTGCAGGCTCATTCCGCACGTTGAACTGCAGCTCTTCGAAGCCAGCGATCGCCTCGGCGGTCCGCTGTTTACGATCGCTCACGACGAATCGCTGCTGGAGCAAGGCGCCGACAGCTTCTTGATCAAGACGCCGTTTGCGCTCGATCTCTGCCGCGAACTCGATCTCGCTGACGAGTTGATTCCGACCAACGAACAACATCGCCGCGCGTTGATTGTCCGCGAAGGGCGCCTCGTGCCGGTTCCCGAAGGCTTCGTCTTGATGAAGCCGCAGAATCTCGGCGCCATGCTGAAATCGCCGCTGCTGAGCCCGCTCGGCAAGTTGCGTCTCTTGGCCGAGCCGCTCGCTCAAGTTCCCGCCGCGGTGAACCGTCCCGGCTACGACGAGAGCGTCGCCAGTTTCGCCACGCGTCGGTTGGGCCGCGAAGTTTACGAGCGGCTGGTCGAACCGCTGATCGCCGGCATCTACGTCGCCGACGCCCGGGAGTTGAGCCTCGCCGCGACCTACCCAGAGTTTCTTGAAGCTGAGCGGCAGCATGGCAGCCTCTGGCGTTCGGTGCGCAAAGCTCGTGCGCTAGCCGAGCGCGACGGCAACGCCCAGTCGCCCCAAGCCGCGGCGCGCTACGGGCAGTTCGTCACGCTTCGCGGCGGATTGCGAACATTCGTTGAAGCGCTCGTTCACAAACTGCCGGCGAAGGCGATCCGCCTCCGCACTCCGGTGATGCAGGTTGAGCGTCACGCGACTAATCGCTGGACGATCAAAACGGCTCCTGGCGCGCCGCTCGAACATTTCGACGGCGTGTTGATCGCCGCGCACGCCCCGCAAGCGGCCTCTATGCTCGGCAATTTCGACGCGGAACTGGTACGCGAGTTGGCGGGCATCGAGTACGCCAGCAGCGCGGTCGTGACGCTGGTCTACCATCGGCAGGACATCGACCACCCGCTCGACGGCTTCGGCCTCGTCGTTCCCGCGATCGAGCGTCGGCCAATCGTTGCCGCGAGTTTTCTCACGGTGAAGTTCCCGGGGCATGGTCCGCCGGGGCGCGCTATCGTTCGCGTTTTCTCCGGCGGCGTCTTGCAGCCCGACAGGGTCGATCGCGACGACCCCGAATTGATCGCGACGGCCAAGCAGCAAATGGCTGAGCTGATTGGGGCGAATGGCGAACCTATCGAAACGCACGTCATGCGGTGGCGCGACGCGATGCCGCAATACCACGTCGGACATCTAGCGCGCGTCGAGGCGATTGAGCAGCGCGTCGCCGCGTATGCGGGGTTAGAACTGGCCGGTAACGCCTATCGCGGCGTCGGCATCCCGCAGAGTATCCACAGCGGTCGCCAAGCCGCTGAGCGATTGGCGAAGCAACTCGGCCAGTAGCCTACCGCCAGCGGAGCTGGGCTCCGCCGCTTTCGCTGACGCGCGCTTGCAACTCCCAATCGGTGGCCGACACCGACGGATCAAATTCGCTCTGTAGCTTCGCCAACCGCTGCAGGTCGGACATTAATTGCGAATCGCTCCTGAGGGCCGCTTCGATCGCGGGCGAGCTATGATGCCCGTCAACGTTGATTTCGCCAGTGACTTCGTCGAAGCGAATCGCCGCTTCTTCGTCAGCCTCCGCTCCAAGCGAGGTGAGCAGTTCTTGCAGCTGACGGGAGATGCGTTGCTCCAGCGACGCCGCTTCGTGAGCGGCTGCCTCTGACGCGGCGCTTGCCGAAGAATCGCCCTCTTCGACCGCCGATTGGAAAAATTGGCCGAACGGCCGCGTGAAGGCGCCGAGGGCGTTGTTCGTGGCGTTCACCGCCACATTGGCCGCTTTGGGAGCTGCCGCTAAGCCGAAGAGCGCATTCATCGTTGTTGTCCCTGGCGAGACGCGAATGCGTCGAGCGCCAAAACGCCGCGAATCGTAGTGAGCAGAAAAGGAGTTCAATCCGCAGGCGCAAGGCGCAGCCGGAGTGCCTATCTCACAAGATCGGCGCGTCACCGAACGGCAGTTGAGGCGATCTGCGGAGAATCTACGGCCGCTAGCATTGCCATAAGTTAAGCAATACGAGGACTGTTCTTCGGCTTGAAATACCGAAACACCCTGCATTCAGGCCCACCGGGCCGCGCTGCGAGAGCCCAGGGCGAAGCCCTGGGAAATTGATCGACTCTTTATCGTAGCCCTGAAGGGGCGCGGTAGCGCGCCCCTTCAGGGCTTGTTATCTTCTGTTCGTGTACACCCAGGACTTCGTCCTGGGCTGCCATGGCGCGGCCTGTCAGGCCTAATTCGCCCCTCGCTTTGGCGGCGATCGTCCAAGTTTTTCGGGCTTGGCGTTGAGTCGAACCGAGGTCACTAACGAGATTGCTCTGCCAGCCGCGACTCCGCCCGCTGTTGCTGAGCCAGGTCGGACTGTCGAGCGTCGATCTGCTGCCGCAAGAATGCGAGATCGCCGTCGCTGAGTTCTGCAAAGCTGACGTTCAACGTCCGACCGGCATCGGTCAGCAACGTGACGTCGCTGTCGCTGATTGCCGCCACCCGTGCGGTTGCGAGTTCGCTCCCCTGGGCGTCGTTCCACTGGCGAGGGGTGTCACTGGCCCAGCCGCCCGGTGCGGTGAGGACTTCGTTCGAGCTGCTCGGGCCGAACAGGGAGTCAAAATCGAGTTCCTGTTCCTCTTTGGGCTCTTCTTTCGCCTTGTCTGCATTTGCTGGCTCAGCAGCAGGCGTCGACGGCGCTTCGGCTGGCGTCTCAGTCGCAGGCGCTGGCGTTTCGTTCGTCGCTGGCGCGGGCTCGGTGGCCGGAGTCGTTGGCGCCACAGGGTCGCCAAACAAATCAACTGCTTCAGGATCTGCCGGAGCGGCTGGTTCCTCGGCAGGCGTCGTTTCTGATTCCGCGGGCGTCTCGGTTGCGGGCTCGGCAGCCGCTTCGGTCATGGGCGCGTCGACGGGATCTTCCGCCGGCGCGGCAGCCGCTGGCTCGCCGAATAAATCATCGACTCCGGTTGGCGCTGGCGTCGGTTCCGGCGTCGGCTCGCTCGCTGGAGGAACGACGGGCTGCGATTCTGGTTCAGGCTGTGGTTCGGCAGGCGATTCAGTGAACGCTTCTTCCATGTCGGCTTTCGCCATTGGCTTTTCCACCGGCGGCGCTTCGGCGGCTGGCGTCACGCCGCGACGCAGCGGATCGGCCAAGGGGTCGTCCATCGGATCCGCGTATCGATTGCCGCTCCCAGTGGCAGCAGGCGCTTCGACGGCTGGAGACGCGAAAGTTTGCGGCGCCGGCGTCGGTGAGATTGCCGGCACGGCCAGCGGCGGCGGCGAGACAGGCTTCGCGACGGAAGCTTCAGCCGGTGCGCTCGTTGCCGGCTCCGCGGCAGCTGGTTCGGCAGGAGCAGGCATGGCCTCAGCGGCCTCCGCCGGTGCCTTGTCGGCAGGAGTCGGCTCGGCCCCCCGCGCTTCCGACGGCTTGCTGGGCGTCGGTTCGCCACAGTCGGGCTCGCTCGGCGCGAGGCAGCACTCGACCGCCGGCGCCGGGGAGCAGCAGACCGTCACAGGTTGGCAGCAGCCAGAGTCGATTGGCTGGTGGGCCACCGGCTGGTAGGCCAACGTGACGCGAACCGACATCCCCACGATGCCCAACAAGGCGGCAACTGTTCTCTTCATCGCTCTTCTCTTCATTCCACTATGAAAGCCCCTGGCTCGGCCGAGGGACGAGTTTCTTATCGGCTGGCCTCAATTGCTGCCCGCCATCGTACGGCGGGAGCGCGCCGCATTCAATTCACTCGCAAGCTAGCGCTATTGGCAGCCCCTGGCTCCGCCAGGGGGTCGCGTTGCCAGCGAGTTGACGTTGCCTCTACTTCAAGCCGACCCCCGGGCGGAGCCCGGGGCTGACAGCAGCAATTCAGTTCGCCACATCGCTTCCCGAATGATTTCCGTGATCCAGGTATGACTGCACCGCCTGATGTTTGTCAGCCAGCAGGCGCTCTTCCATTTGATGCTGGGTCGCCTTGCTTTGCCAAGCCTGGGCGAACGGCCCGCTGAGCTGAGCCGATGGGGCGTCGGTCAGCAGGTCGAGGGCCCGTTTGAACAACTCCGCCCCTTCGCGGTGCCAGGCGAGCGCCTTCTCGGCATAAGCCGTGATATGCCCGTCGACGCCGCGGACGTCGAGCGCCTCGATCGCGTCAGCCGCGTCTTGGTGTCCCTTGTTGCGGAGCGTCAGGTATTCGTAGAGCGCCCAGTTCTTCGAACGGCGCGTTTTGAGCGGCGTCGGCGCCTTGGGCGCCGGCGTCTTAGGCGGTCCCTGATTGCGGAGCGTCAGGTAATCGTAAACCTGCAGGTCCGATGATTTCGCGTTCGCGGCGGTCCGCCCGGCTAGTTCGTTCTTCATGCACTCGTCGAGGGCGGTCCAATACGCCAGCGTCAGTTCGTGGCGCTGCTCGGCCGGCAGCGCCAGCGCGTCAGCTAAATCTTCCGGCGGCTTCGGCGGAGCCGTTGGTTGCACCGGACCCTGCCCTGCCTCTTGCAGAGCGGCGCTGACGGCCGTGTGGACGTCGACGCTCACTGCCGCCGGATCGACCGCCGGCGCCTCGGGAGGCGACATGATCTTGGCATGTTGCAGCGCCTTGACCGTCACCTCTTTGACGTCGATCCCGAAATACATCGATCCCAGGATCAGGCCGCCGATGAGGGCGACCGCGCATCCAAAGACTTCCAACACGGCGCCGCCGCGACGTGGAAACGCGCAAACCGCGCGACGAACGGATAAGAGTGACTGCATCGAAGTCTCGCCCTGGGATGGTGACGGCGCACAAGAGGCGCCTAAGCGCGGCCGCGCACCGGGGGCCGCACCCAAAGCATACGTCGCCACAGGGCAAATTGCGGCTCTGCAACGTGAGCCGGTTGTAACGATTGTGCGTTGCGGGGATTTCATTCAAAAAAAAGCCCCCGGTCACTGACCGGGGGCTAAAGGAGCGTTTGGAATTGGAATCCGCACGAGGCTCAGACCTCGACGGTCGCCGCCTTGCGCGACTCACGTTTGCGGTCGTTTTCGCTTAGCAGCGTTTTGCGAATGCGGATCGACTTCGGCGTGATTTCGACGAGTTCGTCGTCTTCGATGTATTCCAAGCAAGCTTCGAGCGACATCTCGCGCACCGGACGAACCTTCGCGTTGTCATCCTTGCCCGACGCACGGACGTTGGTCAGCTGCTTGCCGCGGACGACGTTAACCACGAGATCCCCAGCCCGGCAATTCTCGCCGACAATTTGACCGAGGTAGCAATCCTCGCCCGGGCGGACGAAGAAGATGCCGCGGTCGTACAGGGCGTCGAGCGAATAGGCCGTGGCCGAGCCTGATTCGTTGGAAATCAGCACGCCGAGCTGTCGCTTCGGGAGTTCCCCCTTCATCGGCTCGTAGCCGAGCAGGGTGTGATGCATGATCGCCTGCCCCTTGGTGGCGTTGAGCATCCGGCTGCGAAGCCCCATCAGCGAGCGGGCCGGGATCCGGAATTCCATGTGAATGAAGCCGCTCGTCGACGAGCGGTGCCCCATTTTCACCATCTCCGCCCGGCGATCGCCGAGCAGGGCCATCACGGCGCTTTGGCAATCGTCGGGGCAGTCGACGACCAACTGCTCAATCGGCTCGCACTTCACGCCGTCGATCTCGCGGTAAATCACCTGCGGCTTGCCGACGCAAAGTTCGAAGCCTTCGCGGCGCATGTTCTCAATCAGAATGCCCAAGTGCATCATGCCGCGGCCGGAGACGCGGAACTGTTCCTGCGTCGGACCAGGAGCGACGCGGAGGGCGACGTTCGAACGCAATTCCTTCTCCAAACGCTCGCCAATTTGTCGGCTCGTCACGAACTTGCCGTCGCGACCGCAGAAGGGCCCGTCGTTCACGCGGAACATCATGTGGAGGGTCGGCTCGTCAACCCGCGTGTGCGGCAGAGCGTGCGGCTGATCAGCGTCGGCAATCGTGTCGCCGATTTCGATCGGCTCCATCCCGACGACGGCGCACAGGTCGCCGGCCGCGACTTCGTCGACTTCGACCCGCTCCAGGCCCTCGAACGCCAACAGCTGCACGACGTTCTTCCGCGTCACTTCGCCGAGGTGATCGATCACGGCAATCCGCTGCCGCTTGCTGATGACGCCAGCGTGAACGCGGCCAATCGCGATCCGGCCGACAAACTCCGAGTAATCGAGCGACGTGACTTGGAACTGCAACGGCTCGCGAGCGCGGTCGGCCTTATCCGGCGGCGGCACATGGCCGATGATCGATTCGAACAACGGAATTAAGTTGGTGCTCGGATTGGCGAGATCCGCCGTCGCCCACCCTTCGCGAGCCGAGGCGAAGATCACCTGGAAGTCGAGCACGTCGTCAGGAGCGTCGAGGTCGACGAGCAGGTCGAAGACTTCACTGACGACTTCATTCGGCCGCGAGTCGGGGCGGTCGATTTTATTGACGACGACGATCGGCTTCAGACCGCGCTCAAGCGACTTCTGCAGCACGAACCGCGTCTGAGGCATCGGGCCTTCGTAGGCGTCGACCACCAGCAGCGTCCCGCTGGCCATGTTCAGCACTCGCTCCACCTCGCCGCCGAAGTCGGCGTGGCCCGGGGTGTCGATCAGGTTGATGCGGTAGGTTTCGCCGTCGGCTGCCGTGTAAGCGACGGCGCAATTCTTGGCGAGAATCGTGATGCCGCGCTCCCGCTCCAGATCATTGCTGTCCATGATCAGGCCATGCTGACCGCCGGCCAGTTTGTCGAGCTCCTCATTCCGGTAGAGTCCCGACTGGTAGACCATCTTGTCGACCAGCGTGGTTTTGCCATGGTCGACGTGGGCGATGATCGCCACGTTACGAAGGTGCGACGGGGGGACGACAATTCGACTACGGGCCATAAAAGGGTCTCAAAAAAACGCGGGAACGTGCGTCAAGCGTTGACGCACGCGCAAAGAGGCGGGGCCGCAATTGTACGGGATTCCACCCTCCAGGTGCAGGCCCGCGGGTTCCCGCTCCGGCCGTTGGAAACATTTTCCTCGTTGTACGCGGTGTAGTCGTACGTTTGGAGCGTCTGCGTCAACCTTGTTGCCGGCGCCGACCGACTCTATACTTCTAGTGGACCAAAATCGTACGGCGAGCCCCACCCCCGCACCTCGCCAAGGTTCGCAGCAGCCACGAGACGCCTCTCCCTTGGATTAGCGTGGTGTTTGAACCCCCAGCGGCGAAAAGTTCGGCGTCTTCGGACGCCGCAGCGACAGAGCGGACCAAGATTCTCTATCTCGGCGGCGCCCACGATGCGCTCCTGAATCTTCAGGAACGCCTGGGCGAAGACGTCGAACTAGTGCCGCTCCATTCGTCGCTCCGTGCCCTCGCGCTGATGGGCCGCGGCGATTACGCCGGCGTCTTCGTCGACGCCGACCACTTTTCCGAAGCCAGCGACGTCGGCCGGCTCCTGCAAAACGACCGCATTCTGCAAGGGATGCCCGACGGCGTCGTCCTCCTCGACGCCGACAATACGATCATCTGGGGCAACGGCCGCCTCAGCGAGTGGACCAAGCAGAAGGGTGTCGTCGGCAAGAAGTTCTACGAGGTGCTCGGCAGTCCTGAAATCCTCGGCCCCGACTACTGCCCCTTCCAGACCGCCCTCGCGACGCGGAAGTCGAGCGCTTCGGTCCTCCGCTGTAGCGACAACAAATATTACCGGCTCCACGCGGCGCCTTTGCTCGATTCGGGCGAGGCGCCGACTCATTTGGTGGTGACCGTTCACGATGTCAGCGCCGAGATGCTGCAGCATCAAAAGCTCGAAGCGATTCACCAGGCGGGTAACGAACTCGGCGACCTCGCCCCGGAAGACGTTTCCGACCTCGACTACAACGAGCGCGTCGCCCTCCTCAAGGAAAACATCCTGCACTGCGTGAAGGACGTCCTCCACCTCGACGTCATCGAGATCCGCATGCTCGACCAGGAGACGGGCGACCTCCGCCCGCTGATGGCCTTCGGCATGGATCCCAATGCTGCCGCCCGCAAGCTCGAAGCTTCGGAAGAAGGAAACGGCGTCACCGGGTACGTCGCCTCCACCGGCAAGAGCTATATCTGCGGCAACGCCATCGACGATCCCCTCTATCTGGAAGGGTGCAAGGGGGGCCGTAGTTCGCTCACCGTGCCGCTCCTGTTGCAGGAGCAGGTGATCGGCACGCTCAACGTCGAAAGCCCCGAGACCGACGCCTTTACCGACAGCGATCAGCAGTTCCTCGAAATTTTCGCCCGCAACGTGGCGATGGCGCTCAACACGCTGGAACTGTTGGCCGCCGAGAAGGCCGCCGTCGCCGCCGCCAGCGTCGAAGCGATCCATGCCGCGGTGGCCCAGCCGGTCGACGACATCCTGAACGACGCCGTGAACATCATGGAACGTTCGGCCAGCGTCGATCCCGAGTTGGTCTCGCGTCTGCAGCACATCCTTCGCAACGCCCGCGATATCAAACGGGTGATTCAAAAAGTCGGCCAAAACATGGCGCCGACGCAGGCTCACCCGACGGCCGCGACGGTCGAATTCCGTCCCCTCCTGGCCGGTCGTCGCATCTTGGTCGTCGATGCTGACCATGCGGTCCGCCTCGCCGCCCACGAGTTGCTGGACCGCTACCACTGCTACGTCGAGACGGCCCACAACGGCGCCGAAGCGCGATTGATGGTGCAGAATCTCGGCCTAGGGCAACAGTACGACGTCATTATCTCCGACATCCGCCTGCCCGACATGAGCGGATACGAATTGCTGATGAAGTTGCGCGAGGTCACCGACTACGTCCCGCTCGTCCTGATGACTGGCTTCGGCTACGACCGCGATCACACGATCGTCAAAGCCCGCCGCGAGGGGTTGAAGTTCGTCCTCTACAAGCCGTTCCGGCTCGATCAGCTCGTCTCGGCGATTGAGCACACGATCGAAGAGCGGCAAGGTCCGGGCGACGTGACGCTCGCCGACGATTAGTCGGCGTAGAAGCCACTGGCTCCGCCGGTGCACGAATCTTCTAACGGCTGCCTCAAGCTTAGCGCGTCCACCGGCAAAGCCAGTGGCTTTTACTGTTCTCTCGACCGACATGGGGCCCAGCCCATCTGAATGCTATAGTTCGGTCTCGCCGAACTTCGTCACCCTTTCCGCTGGTCTCCGATGACTGCCACCCTCGTCTGGTCTGGATTGGCCGTCGCAGCGCTGGGACATGGCTTCTTGTGGACCGGCTTGGTCAATCGTCTACACGGTTTGAGCGGTCCGCGGCCCGTCATCAAGTTGCTGACGCTGGCGGCCTTTTTCGCCATTCTCATCATTCCGCCGGCGATCGCTTGGGAGTGCTACCGCACAAAGGCGAATGAGTTCCATCCGTTCCACCGTGGTGATGTGGTCGCCGGTTACCTCTGGCTCGCTTTGGCTATCGGCTTCCTCTCCCTCGTGGTCAAACCTTGGGTCGAAGCCCATCGCTACGACCGCACGGTGCTGCAAAAGTGGTCGGCTGATGCGCGTGACATCGAAAAGCTCCTTGGTCGCAAACCGCTCAGCGGCGCCGTCGCGACCGTTTTCGGTTCACTGCCGCTTAACGAAGCGCTCAAGCTTTCAGTCGATCGCAAACGCCTTGCCCTCCCCCGCCTTCCGGAAGAACTGGAAGGCTTGACGATCGCCCATATAACCGACCTCCACATGACGGGGCGGCTCGATCGCGAGTTCTACGAAGTCGTCACGCGGCAACTCAACGATCTGCGGCCCGACGTGATCGCCATCACCGGCGACATCATCGAACACGCGGCGTGCGTCCCCTGGCTCGAAAAGACGCTCGGCGCCCTTTGCGCTCCGTTGGGCGTCTACTTTATCCTTGGTAACCACGACGCCTTCGTCGATGCGGGGCAGACTCGCGAAATTCTCGGTGATTGCGGTCTGGCTTGTCTCAGCGGCCGCTGGCTGAAGGCTGAGTGGAATGGCGTTCCGATCACGCTGGGAGGTAACGAACTTCCGTGGATGTCGCCTGCTGCCAGCCTCGAGCAACTAACGCCGCGGCAGCCTGGTCGCCCTGAGTTCCGGCTTGTGCTGTGCCACACGCCCGACCAGTTCGGTTGGTGCGTGCGGGCCGACGCCGACCTGGCGCTGGCTGGTCACACGCATGGCGGACAAATTCAGTTCCCGATCCTGGGATCGATTATGAGCCCCAGCCTCCACGGCACGCGCTACGCCTGCGGCGTCTTCCGTCGCGGAGAGACGGTGCTGCACGTCAGCCGCGGCGTGAGCGGCGAGACGCCGCTGCGTTGGCGCTGCCCGCCGGAGATCGCGCTGCTGGAGTTGACGCGGCAGCAGCCAGACGACAAGAAATCTTAAGCAGTCAGCGCCGGTTCTTCCTTGGCGAGTTCCTGCGCTAACCGCCCGGCGTCCCGCACTGCGGTGTCGCGGGGGACGAACGCCCCGCGCACCTGCAAACGGCGAATGACCCCCTTCTCCATAAACTGCGGACCGAATCGCCAATAAGCGCCGGCGAACTCGCCTTGTCTCTCCGCAGCTGCGGGCGCAAAGTCGCCGCGTCGCGTCGCCTCGACGTAGGACCACTTCCCTTGCCCCGCGGCAATCAGCCCGTCGCCGACAATGGCCGCCGGCGTTTCGAACATCGATGAACAGGCGGTGACGCCAGGGTGAGCTTCCCAGAGCGGCGTCTGAATCGAGCAAATCAGATCGAGACCCGCGGCGCCGTCGAGGGCGTCGATGATTCGCCAATAGAGCTGCAAATTGAACGGCTGCTCCAACGGTTCGCGATAGGTCGCCACCAGATCACGTCCACGGATGTAGACATCCGCAATCTGCCAAGGTTGGTCGCACGGCGACCCGCACCCGTCGGTGGCGACGACGTCGACCGCCATCAGCCAGCCCACGAGCGCCGAACCGTCGATGCACATTCCCGTCAAGCCGCGGCAGGGATGCAGCAGATCGATCGCACCGCGAAGTCGAGCCGCGTGCAAAATGGCTCGGCTGCCGTCGAGCTGCCAAAAATCGGACTTAGACGATTGCCAATTAGCCTTCACTGCCGACATCGACGTCTCCACAAGAGATTTGAGGTCCTTGCCAGCCTCCGTCGCTTATTCTCTGCTCGCCCAGAGATCCCCGCGAGACCAAAAAAAACCCCGCCGTTTCACCGAAGTGAAGCGACGGGGCCGGAACAGAGAAGAGGCCGTAGGTCTGTTGTGGGGGGATAAAGAAGATCAGTCAATCGCCGATCGCATCACTGCGAATGGTTATGCTGAACAGACTTCCAACCGCATCCTCCTCGTTCACTGTGATCATACCCGTTCTAATCCTCATGTCCAGCTTTTTGTCGCGACTCTCCGCAAGAATATTTCGGGGGACCGCAACCCGATCGCTATAAATAATCGCTACTTCCTAACCAGTAAGGTTTTGCGTCAAAATAGAACCCCCAGCCCTCAATCCTTGCCACAAGGTGCATTTGAGCGATGAATTCCGCGAACCCGACTCCCGCCGAACTTCTACTCGTCTGCGAACAGGCCGCCCAGGCTGGCGCCGAACAACTCATGGCTTGGCGGGGACGGTTTCAGACGCGTGAAAAAGCCCCTCGCGACCTCGTCACCGACGCCGACTTAGCCTCCGAACAGGCGGTTCGCCGCGTGATTGCCGAGCATTTTCCAGATCATGGGATTCTCGGCGAAGAAGCGGCCGTGATGGCGCAGCTCGACCTCCCCTACTGCTGGGTCGTCGACCCCCTCGACGGGACGATCAACTACGCCCATGGACTCCCCTGTTACGGCGTTTCAGTGGCCGTCGCTCACCAGGGCCAACTAGTCGCGGGGGTCGTCTTCGATCCCGAGCGAAATGAGTGCTTTTCAGCATCCGCAGGAGGCGGCGCCACATTGAATGGGCAGCCGATGGCCGCGAGCCAGGCCGAAACCATCGAAGAATCGCTGGTGGCGGTCAGTTTTCCGCCCCGGCTGGACGACGAATCGCTCGATCTCCGGGCGTTCATGCGCGTCGGCCCGGTTTGCCAGGCCATGCGCCGCACCGGATCTGCGGCCTTGAATTTGGCGTACGTGGCGTGCGGCCGTCTCGACGCCCATTGGGCCCACGAAATCCACCCCTGGGACGCTGCTGCCGGCGTTTTACTGGTCCGCGAGGCTGGCGGCTCCGTCTCGGCCGCTGACGGCAAACCGTTCGATTTGGCCCGAGCCGACTATCTGGCGGCCTCTACGGCGAATCTCCATGGGCGGCTGCTCCCGCTGATCAGCTGAACGATCGGAAAACTGCCCATCTAGCCGGAGGCACACCTGCCTCCGGGCTCTCATGGAGGGCGTGGCCCTCCGGCTAGAGTGCCGTCGTTTTGCGTCTGGTCTCCTATCCCTTCATGCCGTTTTAACCAGAATTCCCCGAGAATTTCAGCGAATTTGCGGGCCGCCGCCGTCACGACCAGCGCTACTTCCACACGACCGGCTGCCTACAATGGAGGGACGCTCGCTTCTTTTCGCGTCGCCCGGTCGCTCCTCTCCAAACTGCGACGCCGCTCCCGCCGTAGAATAGCCAGCTGCCGCCCCTTGTCGTCATTGTTCTTGAACGGTCGCTTCGACGTGCCTTTGTCTCGCATACTCCTGGCAGTGACGCTAGCGGCCAGCTTGCTGGCGGTGCGCACCTCCGCACAGCCGGTCGAACCGCCCGCTCAGACGCCGGCGGCTAGTGACGTTGCCCCGGCGGTCGTGGTTGCAGAGACGGGCGCCGCACTCTCCCCAGCCGCGCCTGGCGCCGCGGGCCCCGACGTCTTCTTCCTGCCCGACGCCGCCGGAAATCTTCGTCGCGTCTTGGGGTACCGTTACGAAGATTTTTTAAAATCATGGCGGGCCGCGCAAGGCCAGCAAGGCGACGCCCGGCCGCCGACGTCCACGCTCACCGACTTCAAGGCCAGTGCCAACGCCGAGCGCGACGAGATCGCGATCGACGTGACGATCGAAGTCGAACTTCAATCGGCCGATTGGGTCGCGGTCCCGTTGCAACTGGGGACGCTGATCGTCGAAAAGTGGAGTATCTCCGCCGACGAAACGGGAAACTTTCTGCTTTTCGATCCGCAGCGGCAGGGCTACGTGGCTTGGCTCAAGGGGCAGCCGGGCGAGCGGCGGACGATTTCACTCGCGGGCCAGCTTCTCGTTCGGCGCGACGGCGATAGCCGCCGCCTCGAAGTTGAACTCCCGACTGCGGCGACGTCGCATGTTGACTTCACCGCTTCGAGCCAAGTGGAAGTCGAGTCGCCCGAGGTGGCCGTCCATTCCACGGTCACCGCGGACGACGGTCGTTACACTTCCCAAATCGACGGCGCCAAGGGCCGACTCGCTCTGCGCTGGGGACCGCTCCCCGTCGAGGAGTTCGACCGCACGGCCACGCTCAGTTCTAGCGTCGCGGCGACCGTCACCGTCGAGCCGGGGCGCCTCGCCTACGAAGCGTTCGTCACGCTGCGCAGCTTCGGCGAACCGCTCGACCGCGTACGAATTCGATTGCCGCGCGGGGCGGCGGCGGCGTCGCTCCCGGCGGGGGCCGGTTATGGGATCTTTCCTATTGCCTCAACCACCGGCCAAGACGCCTCGGCGCTCGTCGAAGTTCGTTTCGAGCAGGCCTCTACCGCGCCTCCGCCGATACGATTGGTCGCCGAGCAGAGCGGCGCCGATGCGAGCGCTCCGCTCAGCGCGTCGCCGTTTGAGGTCGTTGGCGCCTTCCGACAACGAAGTCAACTCGCGGTACGCGTGAGCGAACTGCTCCACGCTGATTTCTACGCCGCGGGGCGGATCGAGCAGATTGATCCGCTGGAGCTTCCTGAAGCTCTCCGCACGCCTGCGCCATTGGCCGCCTTCGCCGGCGCCGGCGCAGAGTGGCAATTGGAAATCAGCACGCAACCGCGGCAACGCAAAGTCCGCGTCACTCCGACGTATGCGATGAATCTGGGGAGTCAGGGGGCCACGCTCGACGTGACGCTCGACTATCAATTTCTCGGCGGCCGAACCTTTGAACTGCGGGCCGACCTGCGCGGTTGGGAACTCGCCGAGCAACCGATCGAATCCGGGGGCGTCGTCGATCTTTCGGAGCAACATGTCACGCCTGCCGGCGTGCTGGTGATGCCGCTGAAGGAATCGGACCTCCAACAGGCCCGCATTCGCTTCACGCTGCGCCGCGAGGCGGGATTGGGCCTGCACGATTTGCCGCTTCCTGAACTGCTCGACGCCTATGCCCTGCCAGGAACCTTGTCGATCAGTTGCGACGACGCGTGGCGCGCCGTCGTTCAAGTGGAGAACTCCAGCGGCATCGCGTCGGCCGACGCGAGCGGGGCGATCCCCGCTCCAAGTGCGAACGAGTCGAACGGCGCGTCGGGGACAACCACGGCGAGTCCGATTGCCGCTGCGCCGCCGGCGCAGCCTTCGCGACGTGAAACGTCCGCTCGACGGTATCAAACGTTTCTCCACCGTCCGCGCGTGGCGATTGACGTCAGCGAGCAAGAACAGGCCATCGTCGTCGAGTCGATTGTCGAAGGCCGGCTCGCTGACAACGTCCTCGAAGTCGAGCAGCGACTCCAGTACGACGTTTCCTATCAGCCGACCCGCGAACTCTCTGCCGCCGTGGCTACGGAGTTGCTCGCCAACGAAGGCCTGCAACTGCTGCTCGACGGCAAACCGTTGGCGTCGTCGGCGATTGAGATTCTCCCGCTCGCTCCGTCCGCCGTGGGAACTGCCGATGGAGATTTGCGCCTGTTGGTCCGTCTGCCGCGCCCTGCGGTCGGACGGATCGTTCTGCAAATTCGGTCCTCCTACCCTCTGAGCGAATCGCAGCGACTGGGGCAGACGAAAATCACGATTCCCCTGGCGACCCCCGCGCAACCGACGACGGCCCGCGCAACCATTTCTTCTCCTGCCGGAGAAGCTCGCGTGACGTTGTGGGCCGAGGGCCAGAACGAACTCTGGCGCTCGACGGCTCCGGAAGCGACCGGCGTCGGCGGCCAGCAGCAGCCTGCGCTGTTGACGGCAACCGCGTCGAAGCCGGTCAGCGAGCTTCCGTTGCGGCTCGAAGCGGCTCTAGGCGCCGAGCCGCTCGACTTGCGCGCCGAAGCGACCTGGATTCAAACCTGGATCGTCGGCGGTCAACGCCAGGATCGTTACGTCTACCGATTTCGGACCAGCGCCCCGCAGGTCGACGTGGCGCTGCCCGACGATTTTGTCGGTCGCCCGCTGGAAGTGAAACTCGATGGGCAGACGATCCCCGCGAACATCAGCGGCAGCCTGCTGTCGGTCGCCCTGCCGCCGATTGAAAGCCCTCAAGCCCATACGCTCGAACTTCGACGCCAAGCCCAGCAGCGTCTCGCTGTCGCCGCCGGCGTGGGCGCCGAGTTTCCCAAGCTCGAGCATGTGCAAGGGAGCTGCCCGGTCTATTGGCAGCTGATCGTCCCCCGCGACATGGCGGTCGTGACGACCCCGGAAGGGATGAATGGCGAGTACCGACTCGGCTGGCGCGAATGGAACTGGGGACGCCAACCGACTCAATCGCAAGCGGACTTAGAGCAATGGACGGCCGCCCTCGCTGCCCCGACGATTCCCGCCTCTGCTAACGAATATCTCTTTAGCGCCTTTGATGCTCCGGCGCACGCGAGCGTGCGCCTCGTCCGGCGTGCATGGCTGATCATTGCCGCCGGCGCTGGCGCCTTGGTCATCGGCTTAGTCGCCTTATACACGAATCTTGGGCGAACCGCCGGCTTCTGGCTCGCTGCCATCATCGCCGCCGCCGCCGCCCTCGCCGCCTATCCCGAAGCCGCCGTCCTGTTGGTGCAAGCGATCTTCCTCGGCGGGGCGTTTACCATCGTCTCGCTCGCCACGCGCTGGCTGCTCGCCGACGTGCGCATCCGACGGAGTTCCCAGCCGTCGCCGGCCAGCTCCGTGGCCAGCCTGACCGCCACGCAGCCATGGCTCGCGGAACGGCCGGATGATTCGGCGGGAGACGTGGCGGCCGTCGGATCCACGCGCAACATCCGCGAGACGTTGCCATGAACATGACGACAGCGTCATTGCGGAGGCCGCGCTGGCGGCTGCTCGCCGTTGCGTTGATCGCGTCTACGATGGCCGTCGCACCTGCGGTCGTCGCGCAAACGGTGACGGAGCCGCCCGCCGCCGCCCCGTCGCCGTCGCCGCTGCAATATCGTCGCGTCTTCGTCGCCGCCGACCGCACTGCCGACTGGCCTACTGGCGGCGCTCAGTATTTACCGATGGAACGCGCCGAGTTCGAACGCCTCGTCCAGCAAACCGAAGAGCGCCGCCAACTCAGTCAACTCGGCGGCGCGCAACTCGCCGCCGCCGAGTACTCCGCCCGGCTCACGGAGGGTGACCTGCTTTCGGGGGTCGCCGCGTTCGACCTGCGCCTCATCGACACGGCGCCTGCCGTCCTCTCGCTGGCTCCTTGGAACGCCGTCGTCCTACGCGGCCACTGGCTCGACGACAAAGCCCTCGCCGACCCGGCTCCAGCGACGCTCGGGCTCTGGTCTGGCGCTGAGGGAAGATCCACTTACGGATTGCTCGTCGATCATGCCGGCAAAGTCGAAATTGACTGGCAGTCGACGCCCGAACTGCGGGGCGCCGAACTCGAGTTCGTCCTCCAACTTCCCAGCGCCGTGTCGCAGCGGTTTGCGCTCGAACTTCCCCCGGACGCAACGCCGACGATCTCCTCGGGGCGACTGATCGAACAAACCGACGTGGCTTCTGGCGCCGCCCGTCGCTGGACCTATCAACTCGCCGGCGGCGTCGAGCATCGACTCCAAATTCGCCGTCCGGCGGACCCGGCGGCCGCGGTCGCCGCCTCGGCAACGGCGCCGCTCGTCGCGGTCACCGAGGCCTACCACCTCACTGCCGACGGCATCGACTACGAGGCGGAACTGCGCATTCAAAACCAGCGCTCCGCGCTCAACGAACTGCGACTCGATGCGTCCTCCGCGCTTCACATCGCGACCGTTACCGTCAACCGCCGGCCAGTCGAGTATCGCCGTGATCCCGAAGACGCTGCCGCGATCCTCGTTCCGCTCCCTACGCCAGCAGATGTGGTGAGCGCGCCCGTGATCGTCGCGCTCAGCGGCGCCGCGTCAGTTACGTTCGACGCTCCCTGGAAGCTACCCAGCGTCGCCGCTCGCGACCTTTTCTGGATCGAAGGAACCAGCACCCTCTGGGTCGATCCGGCGCTGGAAGTCCGTTCGCTCGTCCCCCGTGAGTGCAGCCTGCTCAATGTCGTCGGCGTGGGCAGCGGTGTCGCGGGCGAAGTGTTTCGCCTGCAAGCTTGGTCTTCTGAAGCTTCCACGGAATTGATCGTCGGCAATCGTCGCGAGTCGCTCCGCCACCGCACGGGCGTCGTCGCCGAGTTCGCCGATCGCGAGATTGTCGCTCGCGCTCGCTCCGTCATCTGGTCGGATGGAGGCCGGGCATTCCATATTGCTGCGCCGTTGGCCGGGGATTGGAACATCGAATCGGTCGTCGCGACTCCAGCCGACGGCGTCGTTGAGTGGCATGTCGAGGAGGGCGACGTGCGCCAGCTGCATTTACAACTGCGACGAGCTCCCGCCGCCTCGTCGCCGCTGAGGCTCAACATCGCTGCTCGCAAGCCTTGGCGGGCCTGGACGCGCATGGCGTCTCTCAGCGATCTCGAATTCCTGAAATTCCCGGGCGACAGCGAAGGCCAATGGCTTCTCGCCAAAGATCGCCGGGGAAATGAAGTTGTCCCCGACGCCAAACTGGCCCAAGCGATCGTCTCGGTCGAATCGCTTCCGCTCGCCGCCGAAGAACTCCTCGGAGAAGTCGCCAATGGACTGCTTGTCAATTTGCAAGCAGCGACTCCGAACGCCCTCGTCTCGGTCGCGTCGACGGCAATCACGTTCAGCGGCGAAGCGTGGATGGATCTCACCGCTGACGGCGCTGGGTACGAACATCGCGCCGAGATCCTCTGCCGCCCCGCCAGCGGGGCGCTGAGCGAATTGCGCCTCCTCGCCGCGCGACCGTTGCCGGCCGACGTGGCGTGGGAACTCGACAACGGTCAACCTGTGACCGTGGAGCGCATCGCCGCATTGTCGCCTACCCCCGCCGCGCCAGCTGCCGTTTCGCCGCCGCCCAGCGGCCCCGTCGAGTATCGACTCCGTCTCCCTCAACCGCGGACGGCCCCATTTCGTATTCGCGCCACATGGCGCAGCGCGACTCCCGTCGACGCGGCGGTCAATCTCCTTACGCTCCCCGACGCCGAAACTTGGCAGGCCTGGGCCATCTTCCGCGGTCACGCCGGGCAAGTCGCCGTCGACCCCCGCGACGCCCTCCCGGCGTTCGCGCTGCCGAGCCAAACGTCGACGCTCGAGGCTCAGCTACCCCCGATCGCTTGCTATCGCCTCGGCGACGACCCCGCCGCGTCGCCCGTCTCTCCGCCGACGTTCATCGCCGTTGCCGCGGCCGATGGCGCCGCCGCTCGCGGAGTCGTGGCGTGGCGGTGCGACGCCGAGACGCAGCAGTTTGCCGACGGCACGCAGAACCACCGCATCGCTTACCAAATCGAGGCTCGCCAACCGGCCGATGTGCAACTCACCGTTCCGCAAGGCGCCTCGTTCACGGCGATCGCCGTCGACGGCCGCCCTCCCGTGGCGGCGCAGGATTCTCGTGACGGCGTTGTTCGCTTTCGAATTCCCGGCTCCCCGCGGCTGCAAGTGCTCACCGTCACAATCGAACAAAAAGTCGCCCCCCTCGAACGCAACGCTTCGATCTCCCCAGTGCTCCCGCGGACGTCGTTTCCCCTCCTGCGCGGCGAGTGGACGCTTCGTTGGCCGGCGGCGTACGACGCCGTGCCGCTGGCCTCGAGTCAGCACGAAGGGAACGCCGAACCGGCCGATTGGCTCGCCCGTCTCGGCGGTCCGCTTTCAGGTCACGGCGGCCAACGCTGGTACGACGGGATGTTGTTGGCCCATGTCGACGCCGCCTCGCCCATCATGCCGGCGTCCGCCGCCGGCGTCGTCTCCCCGGGAGGCTGGAGCAGCGTCACGCAATCGTTCGTCGATCGACCGGCGCCAGTCTCGCTGCGTCTCGCCAGCGGCGAGCAAGCGAATTGGCATGTCGCGTGGCTGATCGCCGCGGTCGCCGGAGGATGGCTGTGGAGCCGATCGCGCCGTGCGGTGGCCGTGCTGACCGCCGCCGTCGCCGCCGTTTGCCTGGTCGTGCCTGAGCCGTTCATCCCCTTGCCTCAAGCGATATTTCTCGGTCTTCTCACCGGCGCCATCGTACGGCTATTCGTGAGCTTCCTGACAAAACCGCGCCGCAACGCCAACAGCCGCTCGCGGCTTTGCGTCCCCACCGCTTCCGTCATGCTCGCCATCGCGACATTGATCGCCATCCCACGGCCAGCCTCCGCGCAAGCTCCCGTCCCTGCCCCAACGCCGTCGCCTCCCGCCGCCACGGCCCTTGCGCCCGATCAAGCGCCTTCTCAAGTCCTCTTCCCCGTCGACGGCGCTGGCCGATCAGTCGGCCCCGACGTCTACGTCCCGTCCCAGATGGCCGCCGAACTGCTCACTGTCGCCGTCGACGCCCATCCCGTGGCGTTGGTCGACGCGCACTACCAACTCGAGCTTGAGCCCGCCGGCGCCGAGGTTGTTGCGCGTCGCGTGCAGCTCCGGTTTCGCTGGGAATCGCGGCGACCGCAAACGCGCGTCGAACTCCCGATCTCCGCCGCAGACGGCGCGATCGATCCGGCGTCCCTGCTCCTCGATGGCCAGCCGATCGTTCCTGTCTGGAATGCAGCGGGAACTTCGCTTTCGCTGCACTTCCCTCTAGCGGGCGTTCACGAACTCACGGCGCTGGTCGCGCCTGCCGCCGCGTCGCCCGCCGGCAATACACAGCGCGGCCGCCTGCATCTCCCGATCCCCCCGCTCGCCGGCGCCACGGTCGAAGTCCTCCACCCGACCAGTTTCCACGATGTTCGCGTCGCCTCCGCCGCGCCGGTGGCGAGTCAGTCGAACGCCGCCCGCAGTACGTACCGCCTCGGGACGACGCCGTTTCTCGACGTTACCTGGCCGGCTCGGCTCGAACGCGAAGCCGCTGGCGTCGCCGTCGAACAACTCTCGCTGCTCAACGTCGATCCCGCCGGCGCCTTGCTCGAGGTTCGCCTCCGCTTCTCCGGCGAAGCGTCGCTCGACGCTCTTCGCCTCGCGACGTCCCCGCAACTCAAGCTTCTCTCCCTTCCCGAAGGTTCGCCGCTCGAAGCGGCGCCCTACGGGCAGAACGGCGCCGACGCTCCCGGTGAGGTGGCCCTCCGCTTCCGTTCGCCGCTGACGCTGCCGCTCACCGTCTCGCTGCAATTCCAATTGCAGCGCACGCTCTCCGTTGGTCGTATCGGCTACCCTTCGGTCGAGGTTGTCGGGATGAACGTCCGCAGCCGCCATTTTGCGGTCAGAGCTGACTCGCGCTTGCGCATCCGAGACTCCGCCGCGATTGGCCTGACGGCCGTCACGCCGGCCGAACTTGAAACCCTTTGGGGACCTGCCGCCGCCTCCGCGTCGCTCCACTACGCCGTCGCCGCACCGACGCCCGATTGGTCGCTCCATGTCTCGCCCGCCCCCGCTCGCTTTACGTCGCGTGAATCGCTCGAACTCCACTGTAGCGACAAAGATGTTCGCGTGGCCTACTCCGCGGCGATAGCCGACGTCGAAGGCGAACTCCTCGTCCATCGACTCGTCGTTTCTCCAGACTTGCGCATCGAGCAGGTCGCCGCGACGCTCGACGGAGCCGCAGGCGCCCTCCCCCTCCGCTGGGCGCGACCAACGCCAGCTGAAGTCCATATTTTCCTGAGCCGACCGTTGAGCGAGCACCACGTGCTTCGCGTCTCAGGTCGGCTTAACGACGTCATCACCGCCGCCCCTGCGCAGGGCGCCGCCGTCGACGCGGGACTCCTCTCCGCCGTGGAGCGCAGCGTTCAACTGCCGCGGATCGCGCTCGAATCCGCTCAGGCGGCGCCGATCGATCTGCTCCTCTTCCGCAGCAGCGACGTACTGGTCGACTGGGCCTCCTCGCCGCCGCCGTCCAAACCCCTCGCGGGTTCGCTGGACCCGGCCAAGGGACTGTTCGTCGGTCAATTCACGCTTCCCCGCGGCGCCGCCGCGCTGCCCGAACTGAAGGTCATCCCCAACGACGCCCAGTACGAAGCCGACGCCCTGCTCACCCTCCAATTGGAGCAGGCTGAAGCGACCGCCGAATGCCGCCTCCAAGGCCGCGCCACGCGCGGCATGGTCGACCGACTTCAGCTTATTGTCGGCAAGAATTGGCGCGGCCCCTTCACGTGCGCTCCTGCCGCCAGCGTCGTCCGCCGCGATCTCGGCGGTGACGCCGATCGCCAGCTGCTCGACGTCCGGCTAACCCGGCCGATTCCCGCCGGAGAATCCTTCGCTCTCTCCATCCGCGGCCCCGCGTCATTGGAAGAAGATCAACGAATCCGTTTCCCGACGCTCCGCCTTGCCAACGCCGAGCGGCAGCGCACCTATCTGGTCTTGCCGCCGACCGCCGGCAACCTCACGGCCGAGTGGACGCTGCGAGGGCTGCAATCGCAGCCGCTGCCGGAGTCGTTGGCAGCGTCGTTGTCTACTTCGCTCAACCTGCCGCAACCCCCGCCTGCCTACCGCGTCGAGCGCGAGCGGTTCGTCGCCGAGCAGCGCGTCTTCCCCGATGCGATGCGCCGCGCCGCCTATCGCCTGGCCGAGACCCGCGTCGTCGTCGACCCCGACGGCAGCGCCGTCGCCTTGTCGCAGCTGATCGTCCAAGCCGGCGGCGGCGATGAATGCCGCGTCGCCTTCCCCGCCGGCGCCGAGCTTCAATACGTCGCCGTCGACGGCGTCCCGCAGCATCGACTCCCCGCTGCCGGCGCGCCGTGGCAGGCGCCCGTCGCCTCTCGCTTCCTCCCGCGCGTCCTCCTCTTCAGCTATCGCTTGCCAAAGTTCGCGCCGCACGCCTCGCACCGTTTCGAACCGCCGCAGGTGATAATCGACGGCAAGCCGCTCGTTCCGCAGACGTCGCTTTGGCAGATCGCCGACGCTGGCATGCAGCCGACCCCTGCCAATGACGCCAAACAACTGGGCGCCGTCGACTTCGCCGTCGCCGCTCGCCGCGAACAGATCGACGCTTTCCTTGACGCCTACCCCCTCGCGTCGCAACTCGCCGAGTGGGAGCTGCGACTCTGGCGACAGCCCTGGTTCGATCGCTTGAACGCAGGCGACCCGGCCGCTGCCGTCAACGACCCAGCCGCCTGGACTCGTCTTCGCGAACGCCTCGCCACGAGCACCGCTGCCAACCAGCCCGCGCCGATCGATCCGACCAGCCAATGGTCGGCCGCCGCGAGCCTACGTAGCGCGTCGTTCCAGGGGGACGTCAACGGCGCCGTGACGCTCGCGCCGCACGCCACGTCGTGGCCGATCGCCCGCTGGTTCGCCGCTCTCATGCTCGCCGCCGCCGTCGGCGTCGCCTGGCGTCAACCCGCCGCCCTCCGCGGCCTGACGCTGCCGATGAAACGCTGGCCCTACGTCGCTCTCGCCGCCGCCGGGCTCCTCTGGTGGTACTTCCTCGCGCCGAGCCTCGTCGGCCTCCTGATCATCGCCTTCGCGATCGCCGCCTACCGCAAGTCGCGTAGCTAACCCCACCCTGCCCCGCTCCCCATCGGACTGGTCGCTTCAGCGACCAGTCCAGCCTCACGAACGACTCACCCCATCACGAACGATACCCCGGCGGTCGCTCCACCACTGGCGCCGCCGCGTCCAAAATCGCCCGCCGATCCCCGCCGCGCGGCGGATAAATCCGCTCGCAGTTGATCGTCCGCTTCGTCTCCTTCGCCGCCGCCCCAACCGCCACGATGCGCCGGTCCCATCCCTCGGTGTAAACCGCCCCCCACGCTCCCAAATCAAGCACCGTCACATACCAGTCGATTGCCAGCGGCAGCATCGGCAGATTCAGCAGGTCGCACACGACGTTGTGCCCCGCGAACCGGCCCATCGGCCGGCCATGTTGGCATGACATCACCGAAGCGTGCTGCGGATCAACAATCGCTGTGGCCACGTCTCCCGCGGCGAAGACGCCGTTCATTCCCTTCACGCGCATGAACTCGTCGACCGGCAGCCGACCCGCGCGATCGCGTTCCACCGGAAAGAGCGCCGTCAACGGATCGGCCCGCATCCCAGCGCACCAGACGATCGTCGCAGCCGGAATGAGTTCGCCCGTCGCCAGCGTCGCTCCCGCCGCGCTCAGCGAAGTCACGCTGACCCCGACCCGCGTCTCCACTCCCAGCGCCGCCAGCGCCTCCGCAATGACCGGCTGCGCATCGGGCCCCATATCGGACCCAATATGATCCCCATGATCCGCGAGCGTCACCCGCCACGCGCTCGCCAGTTCCGCCGCCGCCTCAATCCCCGTCAACCCCGCCCCCACCACCAACAAGCGCTTGCTGAAGTCGCCCTCAACCGGACTGGTCGCTTCAGCGACCAGTCGCCCCAAGTGCTCGCGCAGCCTCACCGCCCCCCCAAACGTATCCACATCAAACCCAAACTCCGCAAACCCAACCATCTCCGGCCGCACCAAACGACTCCCCAGCGCAAACACAAGTCGATCAAACGCCAGCGTCTCCATCCCGCTGCCGCCAACGACGTTCACTTCCCGCCGCAAGAAATCAATCCCACGCACCTCCCCTGCCACCAGCCCCACTCCAATCGGCTCCAGCACGTCGCGCAGCGGCACGCGCGTCGGCGTCAAGTCGGTCTCATAGTTCCGCACGCGAATCGAATGGAACGCATCGCGATTGACCAGCGTCACGCTTACCTTGTCGGGTCCGATCCCCAGCTCATCAAGTTTTCGCGCCGCCCCCGCTGCGCTCCACAACCCGGCAAACCCGCCGCCGAGCACGACAATCCGTTGAGTTGACATCAGTTCTCCTTCCGCCAGAAACGCCGCCATTCATCACTCTTCACGATCGCGGCGCCAAAGATACTGTACGAACGCCCCCAGCCCCGCAAACTTAAAGCTGGGATCGACATAATGCTCGATCACATAGAAGGCAAAATAGTACGCCCGGCAGAACGCCCAAATCGCGATCGCCATCAGCGCGGCAAGTTGCCAGTCGGGATAACGCGCGAGCGCCAAGACCACGGCGAGTCCGCCCAACGCGAGGAACAACCCGCCTTTGAGGTAGAGCACGCGCTTGCTCGTGATATCGCCCATCATCGCCGCACCCCTACTTCCATGAAATCAGCGAGTACGCGCGGACTTTCGCACGCCAACGCCGCTACAAAAAAATAACAGCTTCCCTCTCGAAAATGGCCACCTAATCTGCCATGTTCAAGCTGTCGCGGCCATTCTCGCGTTCGATCCATTCGTATTGAGTAATTCAAACTGACGATGCCAACTTCCTCGCCCATCGCCGGACATAAATCCTGGTTTTGTCCACGTCTTACGGACAAAACGCTCCATCCGCGCGCACCGGCCCAGGTCCAATCGCCGTCACGACTTGCCTCGCCTCGCCGCGTCGTAAGTCACCCCGCCATCGCCGTTATGTCACCAAAAATCAACTTTCGCACACGGACAGTAGCCGCGGCTCAACGAGCCGCCGGAGCGACAAGTCACATGAAGCCCCCTCTCCTCACCCTCGCGATTCTCGTCGCCATCCTCGGCTGCACCCCCGCACCCGTCGAACGGCCCGAACCGATCCGCCCCGTCAAAACGATGGTCGTCGCCTCCGGCGGCGACGTCCGCACCCGCATCTTCCCCGGCGTCGCCGAGGCCGCGCGCCGCGTGGAACTCGCGTTCCAAGTCCCAGGGTTACTGGTGAAGCTCCCCGTGAAGGAAGGCCAACGCGTCGCCAAGGGGGAAGTGATCGCCGAGCTTCGCAAGGAAGAGTTCGACGCTCGCCTCACCGCACTGCAAGGCGAACTCGACCAAGCCCGCGCTGTCCTCCGCCGGCTCCAATCAGGCGAACGTCCCGAGGAAACTCTCCGGCGCGAGTCGAACGTCCGCGCCATGGAGGCTCGCATGGCGAACGCCAGAGCCGAGTTCGGTCGCTTCGAGCAACTCATCCGTAATAGCGCCGTCTCGCGCTCGCAGTACGAAGTCGCCGAGACGGCGTACCGCGTCGCTCAAGAGGAGTACCAGGCGGCGGTACAGCTGCTGGAGAAGGGAACGATCGGCCGCGAGGAAGACATCGACGCCCAGGCGGCGGTCGTCCGCGGCCTCGAAGGGCGAGTCGTCGAAGCGGCGTTGCAACTGAGCGACACAACGCTCACCGCACCCTACGACGGCGTCATCGCGCAACGGTTTGTCGAGGAAGGACAGAACGTCCAGGCGAAGCAACCGGTGGTGCGATTCCAAGACGTCGAGGAGATCGAGATCGTCGTCGACGTCCCCGAAACCGTGATGGCGGCGGACATTCGTACGGCGGACGTGATCGAACTCGTCGCGGAGTTCAGCGGCGCTCCGGGACTGCGATTCCCCGTCGAGATTCGCGAGATCGCCCAGGTCGCCGACCCGACGACGCAGACGTTCAAGGTTCGCGCGGCGATGCAGGCCCCGACCGACGTGAACATCCTCCCCGGCATGACCGCCACCGTGACCGCTGATTTCCGCCGGGCGGGGGTCCTCGGCCAGCAGCTGTTGGTTCCCGTCTCGGCCGTCGTCAAAAAAGATTCGGGTGAGCAGATAGTCTGGCTGATCGAGGGCGCAGACGATTCACAAAAGGTCGCCAAGCGGACTGTAAAACTTGGCGACGCCACCGGCGGCGATATCGAGATCGTCGAGGGACTCGCCCCCGGCGACCGGATCGCCATCGCGGGGGCGTCGCGTCTTCGCGACGGCATGCAGGTCCGCGACCTCGGCGACCAGCTCGGGGGGACGCGATGAACCTGGGTGAACTAACCGTCCGCAAGAACCGGATCGCGTTCGTCTCGATGGCCCTCATCGTCGCGGGGGGCCTCCTCGCCTATCAGCGGATGGGGCGGCTCGAGGATCCCGAGTTCACGATTAAGGAAGCGCTCGTCATCACCCCCTACCCCGGGGCGAGCGCCGAGGACGTGGCGCGCGAGGTGACCAACCCGATCGAGATCGCCGTCCAGCAGCTCGGCCAACTTGAGCGAGTCGAGTCCGAGTCGACGCGTGGCCGCTCGGTGGTGACCGTGGTGATCAAGGACGAATTCGACAAACACTCGATCCCGCAGGTCTGGGACGAGCTCCGTCGCAAGATCGCCGACGTCCAGCGGCAGCTCCCCCCCTCGGCCCGCGGCCAGTCGATGGTCGTCGACGACTTCGGCGACGTCTACGGCGTCTTCCTGGCGATTACCGGCGACGGTTACTCGCAGCAGGAACTGCGTCGCTACGCGGAGTTCCTCCGCCGCGAGCTACTATTGGCGACCGACGTGAAAAAGGTCGACCTCTTCAGCGAGCAGCAGGAGCTCGTCTACCTGGAGATCTCGCGGCAGCGGCTCGCGACGCTCGGGCTGAACGAGGATGAGATCTATGCCCAGCTGCAGGCGCGTAACGTCGTCGCCGACGGCGGCCGCGTCCAGGTCGGCGACGAGCATCTGGCGCTCGACCCCAAGGGAGGGTTCAACTCCGCGGACGAGATGCTGGAACTGGTCGTCGGCAATGACTCCGCCGGGCGGCAACTCGTCCTCCGCGACGTCGCGACGATCGAGCGCGCCGACCGTGATCCGCCGCGGCGGATTCTGAAGTACGACGGGCAGGAAGCGATCGGCCTCGGGATCTCGACGATCCAGGGGGGCAACGTCGTCACCATGGGCCAGGCGGTCCGGCAGAAGCTCGACCAGCTGAAGCGGAATCAACCGATCGGCATCGAGATCGAGGAAATCAACTTCCAACCCGAGGCGGTTACCGCGGCGACGAGCGACTTCATGTTCAACCTCGTCAAGGCGGTGAGCATCGTCGTCATCGTCCTGATGTTCGCGATGGGGCTGCGGACCGGGTTGATCATCGGCATGGTCCTCTTCCTCACCATCATGGCGACGTTCCTGGTGATGTACCTCGACGGCGACATTCTCATGGAGCGGATCTCGCTCGGGGCGCTCATCATCGCCCTCTGCATGCTGACCGACAACGCGATCATCATCATCGAGGGGATCAAAGTCGGCATCGAGGCGGGCCGCGAGAAGATGGAAGTCGTCCGCGAAGCGGTGACGAACAACCAGTGGTCGCTCTTCGGGGCGACCGCGATCGCCGTGATCGCCTTCGCGGCGATCGGGCTCTCGAACGACAGCACGGGCGAGTACTGTAACTCGCTATTTTGGGTGATCTTCATCTCGCTGACGCTCAGTTGGATCTCGGCGATCACGATCACCCCGCTGCTGAGCAGCATGCTCTTCTCGCCGAAACCGGTCGTGGAGGGCGTCAGCCACGATCCCTACGGCGGGCCGATCTTTAGTGCGTACCGACGGCTGCTGGCGCTCTCGCTCCGCTGGCGCGGGACGGTGATGGTCCTCTCGATCGTCGCGTTCATCGCGGCGCTCTACGGCTTCGGCTACGTCTCGCAGAGCTTCTTCCCGCCGGCGACGCGACCGCAGTTCATGGTCGACGTCTTCCTGCCGGCAGGGACGCACATTCGCAACACCGAATCGACTGCGACCGCGATCGAAGAATTCATCCAGCGGCAGAAGGGGGTGAGCAACGTCACCACGTTTGTTGGCGGCGGCGGGTTGCGGTTCATGCTTGTCTACTCGCCGGAGCGAGAGAATCGGGCGTTTGTGCAGTTTCTGGTCGATGTGAAGGACGCGGACGATATCGATCGGCTGATCGTTGACATCCAGCAGGAACTCGACGAGCGGTTCCCCAACGCGAACGCGGTCGCGAAGAAATTCCTGCTGGGCCCAGGGGCCGGCGGACGTATTCAAGCTCGTTTCCAAGGACCCGATCCGGCGATCCTGCGGCAGTTGGCCGATCGCGCGGTGCGCGCGATTGAAGACGACGGCAACGCCATCGGCGTGCGGCACGACTGGCGGGAACGGGAGAAGGTGATCCGGCCAGATCTGTTCGAACTGCAGGCCCGGCGGAACGGCATCACGCGGGTGGAAGTCGCTCAAGCATTGGAGACGGGGTTCGAAGGACGCGCGGTCGGCTTCTTCCGCGAGCCAGGGGCTGATCGCGGGATGTTCCCGCAAGAGACGCGCTTGCTGCCGATCGTCGCCCGGCCGCCGCTTGCGGAGCGGAACGACGTCGACGTGCTGCGAAGCATGCAGATATGGAGTCCCGTGGCGGGGCGGATGATTCCGCTCAGCCAGGTCGTGTCGTCGGTCGACGTGAGCTGGGAAGACCCAGTCGTGATGCGTCGTGATCGCTTTCCAACGGTCACGATCCACGCCGATCCGCGGTCGGGGTTGCCGAGCGAATTGTTCAGCCGCGTGCGAGGAGCCGTCGAGAAGATCAAGCTCCCGGCCGGCTACTCGCTGCAGTGGGGGGGCGAGTACGAGGACTCGCGCGACGCCCGGGCGGCGCTCGCCAAATCGCTGCCGGCGGCGCTCGCGTTGATGGTGCTCATCGTCGTCTGTCTGTTCAACTCGATTCGGACGACGCTCGTGATCTGGCTGATCGCGCCGCTGGCGATCATTGGCGTTACGGCGGGGCTGCTGCTGACCGGGATGCCGTTCGGGTTCATGGCCCTGCTCGGCGTGCTGTCGCTCGGCGGCGAGCAGATCAAGAACTCGATCGTCGTGCTGAGCAAGATTTTTCAGGAGATCCAGGCTGGGACCGATCCTCACCAGGCGATTATCGAAGGGAGCGTCGCGAAGCTGCGCCCCGTGATGATGGTGGCGATCACGACCGTGCTCGGCATGATCCCGCTGACGCAGGATCCGTTCTTCGCGTCGATGGCGGTGGCGATTATGTTCGGCTTGTCGTTCGCTTGCGTGCTGACGCTGCTGGTCGCGCCGGTGCTGTTCGCGATCTTTTACGGGATCCGCGAACCGGTGTCGGCGGTAAAGAAGAAACGGCGGTAAGAGAGATTAGCGTCCGCGGCGCGAAACGCGGCGGACGGGGCCGGCGACGTAGCCAGGGTTCTGTTCCATGGCAGCGAACGTGGCCTGGTTGCTATCGCGGCCGGTGACGACCACCCACAGCGGCGGGCCTCCCTGGCCAGCGGTTGGGTAGAGCGTCACTTCCCAGAGCGAGGTGACGCCAGCTTGGATGGTTTGCATCGTGAGCTGCATCAACGCAATTTCACGCTGCAACTCTGCATCTTGCTGCCGGGCGGCGGCGAGTGAGCGGAGGAAAAAACCTTGGTCGTCTTCCGATTCGTAGTCTCGCTTGTCGTGGGCGGCGAGCCATTCGTTCCAACCGGGCTGCAGTAACTTGAGGTCGGCGTCGGAGAACAGGAAGAACGGAACTGCAAACTCGTCCCCTTTTTCGTCCTCGATGACGACGCCCTGAACGTGGAAGGTCTGCGGCTGGTCGCCCTGATCGATAAGCCAGCGTCGCAGGGCGCGACCGTCGGTCAAAGGAAGTTTCTTCTCTTGGGCGACGATCTGCGGGATGAGATTGCGGTAGAACTCGGGGAGGTTGTTCATCAACCGATCGTTGACGAAGATCCGTCCACGGCGGCGGTCGATCGTGACGTCGCGATCGGCGAAATCAACGACCTTCCCTTTGACGGTTTGCCCGCCCCGCAAGGTCCACTCTTGCGACGCGGAGAACGACTTGGTTTTGGCATCCTTGGCTTCCTGCGATTCGAGGTACTTGCGGTCGTCGTCGGAAAGTTGGGCGATCGCCAAGGCGGCCAACTCCTTGTCGGCGCGGCGGAGGATGACGAACTCGTCGTCGAACGAAATCAAATCGGCGTCGAGTTCGTACTTGCCCGACTTGTCCGACCATGGCCGGGCGGCGGCCAGGCCGGCGAACAGCGAGAGATGAATCGACAACACGACGGCGGTACTCAGGAAACGCACAGCAAGGCTCCCGCTCGGATGATCACCAACTTGGAGGAAGAACTTTATATTACTTCAAGTCGGCGGCTGAGTCAGCAAGACGGGCTGGAAGACAGGAACAGGGCCAGAATCAGGGCTGTAAGATAATTTCGGGGATTGTCGTTGCGAGCACGTCAGCCGTATCTAGCCTGCTGAAATCGCCTTAGAATCAGGGCGTCTCGCCGCTACTCTCAACCTAGCGACATCCATGAAACGCATCCGCATCATCCACGATACCTGCTACGCCTACCACGAACCCGTGACGTTCGGCACGCACCGGGCCATGATTCGTCCGCGCGAAGGGCACGACCTGCATATTTCGTCGATGAGCCTCCAGATCGAACCGGCGGCGAACGTCCGCTGGCTGCGGGACGTCTATGGCAACTCGATCGCGGTGATCGACTTCCTGGAACCGGCGACTCAGCTGCGAGTCCACTCAGAAATTGACGCGGAGATTTACGACGACAGGCCGATTGATTGTCTGATCGATCCGCAGGCGTCGTCCTACCCGTTTCAGTACGGGGCTGAAGAGCAGATCGAGATCGTACCGTACCGGATTCCGAGCTACCCCCACGATGGACCAGCGGTGCAGTCGTGGCTGCTTGATCTTTATCGACCGGGGCAACTCGTCAACACGTCTGATCTCCTGCTGGCGCTGAATACGCGGATCTTTGAGGCGTTCACTTACATCGCGCGCGAGGCGGCAGGCGTGCAGCTACCGTGTCGGACGCTGGCCATAGGCTCGGGCTCTTGTCGCGATTATGCCGTGTTCATGATGGAGGCGGCGCGGCACTGGGGCTTCGCGGCGCGGTTTGTCACCGGCTACATTCAGATGGGCGAAGGGCAGCATGGGGCGACGCACGCCTGGGTGGAGATTTATCTCCCTGGCGCGGGATGGCGCGGCTACGACCCTACGAACAACAAGCTTGTGGGCGCCGAGCATGTTTCTGTCGCCGTGGCCCGCGAGCAGGAGAAGGCGATGCCATTGGCTGGTTCCTGGTCGGGATCTTCGACCGCCTTCCGCGGTCTGGAAGTTTCGGTGCAGGTCGTGGGGGAATAATCTCCCCGCCGTTCGCAACGACCCTCCGATCGCCGCCGCCTCGGTAATTCTTCCGTGCGATGTGCAGAGCCGTTAGTGCCGTTACAACCGCTATGCGAAGCATCATCGGCCGTGTCGTTCGCACCGGATTTATCTTAGATCAGATGCTGCGGCAATGCGCGTTGGCGCCTCGACGACTTGCGCAGTTGCGAAATCTCTTGATTAGGTAACGATCGGCGCCCTATGACCCCGCCTCCGAGGAGTGGGCTAGAGTTTCTTAGCGATTGACGCGCTTTCAACGATCATGCCGTAGTCGGCAGATGGCATTTTGGTGGTGTACGTCGGCATTGAGCGAGTCATCATGTCGCACTCGCGCGTCGGTACGGGCCAGTGCGGCAATCGTCAACTTACGAAAGCGGCAAAACAGATGGGATCGGGTACGCAACTTTCCAATCACGAGATTGACGTATGACAGCTACCAAATTTGATGCGCTGGCCAAAGTCATCAACGTCGACGATTTGATGGGACGTTGCATGGGGAATTTAGACTTCGTGGAAAGGATTCTAACGATCTTTCAAACTCGCTGCGAAGAAGACTTAGCAGCACTGGAAGACGCGATTCAAACCGCCGACCTGCCGCGGGTGCAGCAGATTGCCCATCGACTCAAAGGAGCGTGCGCCAACGCGGGCGCCAACAATCTGAGCGCACGAGCGAGCGAATTGTGGACGGCGGCGAACAAGGAATTCACGGACGTGCTGGCGGCGCGCTGCGCTCAGTTTCGACAAGAGTGGAACGAATGCGCCGCGATCCTCTCCGGCGATGAGTCGCGAGATGCACAACCTTCTTTGGCGGCGACGCCCTAAGCGAGTCGAGGACGCCTCGACGCTCAACTTGACGAGTTCAACTATGCACGTACTTGTTGTCGACGACGACGTCGTCTCCGCCGAGTTCCTCGCGAACACGTTGGTCCACTTCGGTTACGAAGTGACCGTCGCGTCCAATGGGCGCGAGGCGTTTCATCTGATTCGCTCCGGGAAGTTTTCGATCGTCATTTCCGATTGGGAGATGCCGGAGATGAACGGGCCGGAACTCTGCCGACAGATTCGGTGCCGGCAATGGAGCGGCTACATCTTCTTCATTCTGATCACTTCATACGGAGCCGGGCACGTCGTCGAAGGTCTCAAGGCTGGCGCCGACGATTTCCTGACCAAGCCATTTCAGCCGAACGAACTGCGGGTTCGGCTGCGCACGGGCGAGCGGATTTTGTCGCTGCAAAGCCGCGACGTCATGCTCTTCACGCTGGCGAAGCTGGCCGAATCGCGCGATACCGACACGGGACTTCATCTTGAGCGGATCCGCGAGTACTGCCGCATCCTCTCTGAAGAACTGTCGACGTGGGACAAATATCGAGACGTCGTCGACGGCGACTACGTGCAGTTGATGTATCTCACGAGCCCCTTGCACGACATCGGCAAGGTCGGCATTCCCGATGCTGTGCTCCTGAAACCGGGCCCTCTCACCAAGGAGGAGTTCGAGATCATGAAGCAGCACGTCAACATCGGCGGCGAAACGCTGGCGGCGGCGACGAAAGCTCACCCCGACGCGAAGTTCCTCTCAATGGCGCGCGACATCGCGTTCACTCACCACGAACGGTTCGACGGCGCCGGTTACCCGTTCGGATTGCAAGGCAAGCAGATCCCCCTCTGCGGCCGACTGACGGCACTGGCGGACGTCTACGACGCGCTCCGCAGCCAGCGGGTCTACAAGCCGAAGTTCAGCCATGAGAAGGCCCGCCAGATTATTCTCGACGGGATCGGGACGCAGTTCGATCCCGACGTCGTCGAGGCCTTCCTGCGGCGCGAGGATGAAGTCGTGCGAATCTCGGAGTCGCTGGAAGGTTCGGCGGAGACTGCGGCCGCTCGGCCTGAACTACCTTCGACGACGCCCGAACCGGCGTTGGTCTAGATACCAGAGGCCGCACAGGGTTTTCGCAATCGGCATAGTCGGCGCCATCACTGTCGATTGGTGCAGCATCATCGCCCGAATTGCCTGCTAGTGCGTCGACCCGCGAGCCGATCTTTTACCCTAAAGAACTGCATGGATCGCAGTTCACGCCAACGGCGCCGGCTACCCCGGCGGTAAAGGAGTGCCCGTGCGACGCCCGCCGCAAGTCGTGTTCGGAGCGGCGTTGAGCCTGCTGAGCTTCGGTTCGGCGCTGGCCGACGGCATTATTCTCGACGGCGTCTCGGCCTACACGATCGGCCGCGGCGGCACGAACATCGGCTTTGCCGACAACGGCTCCATCCTTCACGATAATCCCGCCGCGATGGGGCAAATCGAGAGCGAGGGAATGTTCCAGTTGGGCGCCACGGGGTTGTGGACGGAGTTCCAGTACTCCGATCCAGACAACAACGACGTCGTTGGCCAGCATCAGTTTTACGTGATGCCGGAGATCTCCTACATCCGCAAGATGTCGGACCAGTGGGCATTCGGCGCCGGCATTTTTTCGCCAGCCGGCTTCGGCTCCATCTTCAATCTGAACGGACCAGCGCCGTTCACCGGACCGCAGCGATATAAGTCGTTTGGTTCGCTGTCGAAACTGTTGTTTGGAGCGTCGTACACGCCCGACGATCGATTGTCGTTCGGCGCCACGATTGGACCGGCGCTATCGTTCGCGAATTTCGAAGGGCCTTACACGCTGCAGGGACCTGGATTTCCGGGCCTGCCGACGTTGCTTGATATGGAGGTCGACGGCTTCGCGCTCGTCTGGTCGGCGGGCGTGCAGTATCAACTGACCGACAGCACGACGATTGGCGCCGCGTACCAGAGCCAGAGTAAGATTGACGCTTCGGGAACGACGAACGTCAACACGCCGATTGGCTCAAGCAGCTACGACACTGAGGCGACTATCGTCTGGCCGCAGTCGGTCGGACTCGGCGTGCGGCAGCAACTGACGTCGCGGCAAGTCGTGTCGCTGGACGTCATCTGGTTCAATTGGGCCGCGGCGTTTGATTCATTCGACATCACGCTGTCGAACCCTTCGAACCCCGGGTTTCCTGAACTGCGAGAAGAGTTTCCGCTCAATTGGCGGGACACAGTTTCGACCCGCCTGGGCTACGAATACCACTTCAACGGCGGGCGGGTCGTTCGCGCCGGTTACGTCTACCATCGCAATCCGAGTCCGGCCGACACGATGACAGTTTTCATCCCGGCGGCTTTGGAGCAGGCGACGTCGCTCGGCTACGGCTGGATGTGGCGCGATTGGAACGTCAATCTCGCGTACATGTACTCGTTCGGGTCGCATGTGTACGAGGACAACAGTGCGCTGATTGGCGGCGACTACGACAACAGCGAGCACTACGATCAGACGCACGCGGCGGCAATCAGCTTCACGAAGCTGCTCGGGCCGAAGCAAGGCTGCGAGTGCGCGACGGCGGTGCGGTAGTCCAAGGCAAGCTTCGGCCAGCACAATCCGCTGCGTCTTCTATCGCGGCTGACGCGGGAAATCGGCGAGGTATGCTTCGGCATTCGCGCCAGGATGCGTGGCGTTGGTTTGGCCGTTCGCGTGACCGTTGGCGTGCCCGTTAAGGGCGAAGTGGGGCGTCTTCGCGGTCGCCATGGCGCCGTCAAAGCGAGCCGCTTGAAACGTCAGCGGCGACTCGTCGACCTGTTCGTTTATCCGACTGGCCACGCAGAATTGATAGACCGAGTAGACCGGATCGTTCTTGTCTGGCAAGTAGAGGTCCGAAGTCACCGCTTCGAGGCAACGTAATCCGGCCGATTGCAGGAACTCCTCGGCGTCGTCGACGCCGAAGGTGAAGGGCTCGCCCAAGACCTGCATCCCGCGCATGAATTGTTGGATCGAACTCGGGAATCGTTCGGGAGCTTCGACCGGCTCGCGATCCATCAGGTCGAGCCACAAGAGGCTGTCGGAGTGATGCAGCAGCGGACGCATTCCTTCCAAAATCGCGAGGACTTCCTCCTCGCTGAAGTACATGCTCATCCCCTCCCAGGCCAAGAACACCGGCTGGTCGAGGTCGACTTGACCAGCCAGGACCTCGGCGAGCGACATGGTGCGCAGGTCGATTGGGAGTTCGACGCGCGTGACGCCGGGACGTTCATCGACTTCTTGTTGGGCAAGTCGACGGCGGCGTTCTTCAAGCGTCGTGGGAAAGTCGAGTTCGTACAGCTTCATCCCTGCCGGCAAGTCGAGCCGGAAAGCGCGCATATCCCAGCCGACGCCGACGTTGACGACTTGGCGGCCGCCGGCGCGGACAAAGTTGCGGAGCGCGTCGTCGAGATGCCGCGTGCGCGCGGCGACCATACCGCCAAGTTGCGGGGAGCGATCGCAGAAACGATTGGCGATCGCGACCCCATGCTGCCCTGCCATGTGGTAAGCGTACGGATCTTCAAACAGCGTGCCGGTTTCCCGAGCGCGAACGCCGGCGATCATTTCGGCGGAGGACGTAAGCTTGAGCTGGTAGAGCGTGTTGACGCGCTCGGTGGAGATGCCTTCGGCGCGCAGCTTGTCGGACTGCCGGGCGAAATAAGTGGCTGTCGCTTCCGCCACCGGCACGTCGCCGTTGCGGAACTCGATGTTGATCGTTTCGATGACGCTCTTCCCCTCGAAGAACCGCTTTTGGATGCGCTCGTGAAGATCGGGGTCGATTTTGGCCGTCACGATCAGATCCGCGACGCTAGGCCGCAGGAACTTGATGTCGACCTTCAGCAGCCACAGCGAAACTGAATTCCGAGACGCCACCGGGTGTACGCCCAGCACCGGCCAACCGGTGAGCAACGACGCCAGGGCGACGCCACCGGCGTAGTCGGCTGCCAGCACTTGCAATGCCGCCTGATGGGTGAAGTGTTGATTCGTCGACTGAGCATTAAGGGGCAGCACCGTTTCCGCGCCGCCAAAGTCGATCTGGTTCACTTTCCACTGGACGAACTCCAGGACGGGCACCTGCTCGCGGAGAAGGCTCGTCACGACTTCGGGATTCATCCGAAACTGTTGATCTTGATCCCAAGTAATCTCAAACAACTTCGTCGCGTGGGCATCGTCAAAGCGGAGTTCCTGCATCGTCTTCTCCAGGCGCAGCGACTCGCTACTGCGGCTCAAGAGCCAAGTATGCGCGTCAAAAAAACGCCAAACGGTACGGTCAATTGTCCGGTCGATCGAAATGACAACCGATGTGCGAATCTGGTTGTGCAATGCCTTGCGGTGCTTCGAAGCTATAGACGGCGTCGCCAAGGGGGCGTTCGCCAGCAGCTAGATCTCTTTCGATGTTCATAACGCCTGCAGCACGCAATGTTCGAAAGGAGAGAGCTTCGTGCGGAAACCCTAGTCAGAGCACGAACGCTATTTTTGACAGGGGGGCTGATTGACGCAACTTTTATTGTTGCAATTTCACAACATTGCCGATTGTCCCAACGCGCGAGATTGTACGACCGGTCCGCATCTCATAATCGGCGCCTCTTACCTCGCTGGAAAAAAGGTATGGTTTTGCGCGAGTGAAGCTCCCAATTGCTCGCATTGGTGCGCTGATGCGTGCGCAAGCGATGAGACTGCGCGCGATCTCCACCCCGACAGAGGTGACCAGCCCGAGCGTTAAACGCCTCAACGCTTTCGACTTGCGACGATGCCGACTTCCAAGCCCGACCCCCTAAACTCCGATGTCAACGCCGGCGCTGAACGCTTGGTTGCGAGACGCTTTGCGCTTGGTCGATGCTTAGGACATCGACAGGGGGCCGACATCCACATGGCGTTGGATGTCGAAACTTCCGACACCGTCGTGCTCAAGTCCGTTCCAGCCGAGGCGTTCACGCCCGGCGCGCTCATGCGATTGGAGTATGAGGCGTCGCTACTGCTTCAACTGCATAGCGAATGGGTAGCGCCGCTGGTTGACTACGGGCGCGATGGGGAGCAGGTCTACGTCGCCTGGAAGTACTTTCCTGGCGTGCCTTTGGAGATTAGGCTACGCGAGGGCGCCTTGCCGCTTGAGGAGACGATCGCAGTCGCCCGGTCGCTGCTCTCCGCCCTCCGCGATTTACATGCCTGCCAAGTGCTGCACCGCAGCGTGCGGCCGGCTAATCTTATTCTTGATCCACGCCAGCCATTCCAGCGGGCGACGCTTGTCGACTTCGGTCCGACGCGGGCAATAGAACCCGACGCTCCGCTCAATCGGCAGCCGCTCGACGTGGCGCTCTACGCCTCGCCCGAACAGGCGGGGTCGATCGACCACGACGTCACCGCGGCGTCCGACCTCTATTCGGCGGGGGTGGTGCTGTTTCACTGCCTGACTGGAAAGCCGCCGTTTCAGGGGAGCTCGGTCGGGGCGATTCTGTTCGAACACATGACGCTGCCGGTGCCGCAGATGAGCGCTACCGGCACCTGTCGTGGCAGCGTGCCGAGGGCGCTGGAAGAGCTGGTGGAGCGTTTGCTCCGCAAGGATCCCCGCGATCGCTATCAAGCGGCTGAGGCGGCGCTGGCCGATCTGGAGACGATTGTCGAGGCGTTGGCCCAAGGCGATTCCGACCCAGCCGTCGTGATTGGCGCCTGCGACAAGCGAATCACGCTGACGGAGCCGGCGTTCGTCGCTCGGTCGCAGCAGGTGGCGACGCTCGACTTGCAAATTGAGCGAGCCATTTCTGGTCGCGGAGCGGTGGCTCGCGTCGAGGGTGAGTCGGGCGCGGGGAAGTCGCGGCTGCTGGCCGAAACGTTGCGGCGTGCGGCGCGCCGCGGTTGCTGGGTACTGCGCGGGCAAGGAACCAGCGAAGTCGCACAACGACCGTTTAACTTACTTGACGGCATCGTCGAGGCGTACCTCGCGGCGATTCAGTCGCGGCCTGATCTCTCGCAACGCGTGCGCGATCAACTTGGCAGCTACAGCAGCGCCGTCGCTGCCGCGCTCCCGGCGCTCGCGCCCTCGCTGCAGATTGAAGGCGACGCACTTTCCGCTCCGGAAGAAACCGGCGAAGCTCGCACGATTCAGGCTCTTTCGCACTTTCTCGACGCGCTTGGCTCGGCCGAATGCCCGGCGTTGATTCTGCTCGACGACTGCCAATGGGCTGATGAATTGACGTTCAAGCTCATCCGTCGCTGGCACACCGACGGCGAGATCCACCCTGACGTCCGCCGGCACGTGTTACTGGTCGTCGCTTTCCGCGCCGAAGAGGTCGCGGAGGATCACCTGCTTCGCAAGTTCAACGCCGCGGCGCACCTGACGCTTCCGCCACTCAGTCCTGACGAAGTGCGGCAATTGATCGAGTCGATGGCGGGCGCTCTGCCCGGCGATGCGGTCGATGCAGTCACGCGGCTCGCGGAGGGAAGCCCGTTCATGGCGTCGGCCGTGTTGCGCGGCTTGGTCGAGTGCGGCGCCCTTATCCCCGGGGCTGACGGTTGGATCGTAGATGCGGAAGCAATGGCCGACGCCGGGTCGTCGAGTCGCGCTGCGTCGTTCTTGACCCGGCGACTCGACTTGCTGCCGCCGGAGACCATCGAGTTCCTTTCCGCCGGCGCCGTGCTGGGTAAGCAGTTTGAGCTGGAGATGGCGACCGAACTGTGCGAAATGTCGCCAGCCGACGCCATCGCGGCGCTCAACGAAGCACGTCAGCGGCAACTCGTGTGGATTCGCCCCGATGGCGCTCAATGCGTTTACATTCACGACAAGATTCGCGCGGCGTTGCTCGAGCGATTGCCGATGGAGCAACGCCAACACCAACATGATCGCGCGGCTCGATATCTGCTCGTGCATTCGCCGGAGCGATTTTCCGACCTCGCGTATCACTTCGACGCCGCCGGCGACGCCGCGGCTGCCCTCCCTTACGCCATGCAGGCGGCCGATCAGGCTCGCTCGCAATACGCGCTCGAAGTCGCCGAGCAGCAATATCGCATCGCTCTCCGGGGCGCTCGAGGCGACGCCGCCCGCTTCAATATTGTCGAGGGCCTGGGCGATGTGCTGATGCTGCGAGGACGCTATGCTCAGGCTGGCGAGTTCTTCGAATCGGCTGATGCTCTCGCCAGTTGCGGATTGACTAAAGCGAAGATCCGTAGCAAGCTCGGCGAGCTGTCGTTCAAGCGCGGCGACATGGGCGCCGCTATCAGCGACTTTGAGCACGCGTTGCGATTGCTCGGTCGATACGTTCCTCGGCGCGGCTGGGTCGCTTGCTTATTACTGGCGTGGGAAGGAGCCGTTCAAATCCTGCACACGGCTTTTCCTCGGCAGTTGCTGCACCGCATCAATCGCCAGCCCGACGAGTCCGAGCGACTGACGATGCGGTTGCTCAGCAACCTGGCGCAGGCGTGCTGGTATTCACGCAGCAAACCGCAGGCCCTGTGGGCGCACGTTCGTGAATTGAACATGGGCGAGCGTTTCCTGCCGAGCAGCGAATTGGCGCAGGCATACTCAGAACACGCGCCGGCGATGACGCTGATCGGCTACTACAGCCGCGGGACCGCTTATGCGCAGAAGTCCCTGGAACTCCGGAAGGAACTTGGCGACCTGTGGGGGCAGGGCCAATCGCTGGTCTTCTACGGCATCACGCTATTCGCCGCTTCGCGCTTCGACGAGTGCATCGAAAAGTGCCGGATGGCGATCCGCATCCTTGAGCGAATGGGCGACTACTGGCAAATTCACATGGCTCGCTACCAGATTGCGGGGTCGCTTTACTATCTCGGCGATCTACGCGGGGCGGTCCACGAGGCGCAACTCAACCACAAGTCGGGGCTTGAAACGGGCGACGAACAGGCGTCGGGAATTATTCTGGACGTGTGGAGTCGTGCATCATCTGGCGCCGTGCCGCGACATGTGATGGAACCCGAGTTCGCCCGACCGCGGACCGATGCGCAGGGGACTTGCGAGCTTCTCTTGGCTGAAGGGGTTTGCCGACTTGCGACCGACAACGTCGATGGCGCCATCGAAGCGTTCGATCAGGCGGTGTTCGTCGCGGCCGACGTCGGCGTGAAGAATGCCTACACGCTCCCGGCGCTCGCTTGGGCGGCGACTGGTCGTCGGGTTCTCGCCGAGCAACTTCGCGAGCATACGCCGCAACGCCGCGTGACTGTCCTACGCGAAGGCGCCCGCTACGCTCGCCGGGCGATTCGGGCTCGCTTCCTGTGCAGCAACGATGTGCCGCAAGCGCTAAGAGAGTACGCGCTGATCTTGGCGATGCAGGGGCGGTTGCGGAAATCGCGCCGGATGTTCGCCTGGGCGATTCGCGCTGCGACGAAGCTCAAGGAGCGGCACGAACTCGCCAAGTCGCTGCTCGCCGCCGGCAAAATCGGCTTGGAGGCGGGGTGGCCTGAAGCTGCGCAGCAAACCAAGCAAGGCGAAACGCTGCTCGCCGAGTTGCTTGCTTCGGGGGACGCCCTCGACGGCGATTCGTCCCGCGATCGCGAGAATGTGAACCTGTCGCTAGTTGATCGATTCGACAATGTTCTCGACTCCGGCCGCAAGATCGCGTCGGGGCTCGCCGCGGAGACGATTCACGAGTCAGCCCGCGGCGCCGCGCTCCGGCTGCTGCGCGGCGAACGCTGCTTTGTGATTCCGCTCGATCCCGTCGATCAGACGGGCGATTTGACGGGCATTCCCGCCAGTCACGCCGCCGCCTGCCAGCGGGCGATCGACCGCGCACTGCTCGCGCGTCGTGCGCTGGCCCTAGTCGATGATGCGAACGACAATTCGGCGGCCGAAGGAGGCGAGCGTTCGGTTCTCTGTGTGCCGATCTATGTCCGCGGCCGCGCGGTTGCGTGCTTGTATGTGACGCACGAACAGATCCGCGGACTGTTCGGATCCGACGAAGAGCGGCTGGCCGACTTCGTGGCGACGATCGCCGGCGCCGCGCTTGAAAACGCTGAAGGCTTCGCCGAGTTGCAACAACTCAACGCATCATTGGAACAGCGCGTCGCCGAGCGGACCGCCGCGGCCGAATCGAGAGCGCGCGAGTTGGCCATCTCGAACAACGAACTCGAACGGACTGCCAACGAGCTACGGCAAGCCGAGGATGAGCTGCGCGGCGCTAAGCTGGCCGCTGAGTCGGCCAATCAGGCTAAGAGCCGCTTCCTGGCGACGATGAGCCACGAAATCCGTACGCCCATGAACGGCGTGCTCGGCATGACGGAACTTGTGCTGCACACGCCTTTGAGCGAACAGCAGCGGAACTACGTCGGCGTGGTGAAGGATTCTGCGAACGCTCTGCTCACGCTGCTGAACGACATTCTCGATTTGTCGAAGATCGAAGCGGGGCGCATGGAGTTGGAAAGCATTCCGCTTAACCTGCGCGAGACGGTGGCGGAAGCGACCCGGCTGCTGGGCGTTGCCGCGACCGGTAAGGGGCTGGAATTGCTCTGCCGTATCGCTCCCGACGTGCCGACGAATCTCCTCGGCGATCCGAGCCGTTTGCGGCAGATCGTCGTCAACCTCGTCAGCAATGCCGTGAAGTTCACGGCCCAGGGCGAGGTCTGCGTCGACGTGTCGCTCGTGGAGCGTGACGGCGAGCGCGCGATGATCCATCTGGCCGTGCAGGATACGGGCATCGGCATCGCTAAAGATAAGATCGACGCGGTCTTTGAAGCGTTCCGCCAGTCGGATAGCTCGACCACCCGACGCTACGGCGGCACCGGGTTGGGGCTATCCATCTCGATGCAACTCGTCCAATTGATGGAGGGTTGCATTTGGTTGGAAAGCGAAGTTGGCGAGGGAAGCACCTTCCATTGCGAGATTCCGCTGGCGCTTGCGGGTGAGACTCATGGCGAAGAGCCAAGCCGCAACTCGGCGCCGCTTCCAACTGCTTTATTTGTCGGCGGCAATGCTCACGCACGGGCTGTATACGCCGAGATGTTAGCCCAGTGCGACGTCGAGCCCACGTGCATCGCGACGAATGAAGAGCTTCCGAGAGAGCTGGCGCCGCTGGCGGTGATCGATCTCGCCGCTGCGGGGCAAGCTCAGTGGAGCGTTGCCGAGCAACTTGCCAGAGAACCAGCTGATCGCCGTCCCGCTATCATCATGCTGATTCCGGCGGGGCAGGTCGACGCCGCCGAACGTTGTCGCGCGCTGGGCATTACGCAGGTTCTTATCAAACCGGCCAAGCTTTCGGAACTACGGTCGGCGGTGAAGTCGGCGCTTGGCTCGAACGAAGGCGGGCCTAGTACGAACTCGACTCCCGCAAGCTTGGTCGCCCAGCGTCCATTGCGTATTCTAGTGGCCGACGATAGCCCGGTGAACCAAGAGGTCGCGCGGGGACTGCTGGAGCTTTGCGGCCATCAAGTCTCGTTGGCCGACGACGGCCAACAAGCCGTCGATCAATTCGAGCGCGAAGAGTTCGACTTAATCTTGATGGACATCGAGATGCCCGAGCTCGACGGACTGGCCGCGGCTCGTCGCATTCGAGCCATTGAGGCTGAGCGAGCTGCGACGCGCACGCCGATCATCGCGCTGTCGGCGCATGCCCTGGTCGGCTTCTCTGCAGAGTGCCAAGAAGCTGGCATGGACGGTTATCTCGCTAAGCCGATCCGCCCAGATGAACTGTTCGCCCTCACGCGATCTCTCGCCGATCAGCCTGCTTCTCAGGCCATTTTGATAGAATCTTGATGCGGCGTGCGCGACTCTTGACGCGCGCTTGACGCGTTCACCGCAATACTTAGGAAGGCGAGCGAGTTCATCGCTTGTCATCATCGCTTTCAGGGTGAACGTGCTATGAACGATCTTTTGATGGTCTTCGCCATCGCGGTTTGCGCCGGATTGACCTGGCTGCTGATTGCCGGCTGCGATCGGTTGATGGGAGGCAAATGATGAACGGCGTCGAGCTCATTGCTTTGGTTCTGTCGGCCGGATTATTTGTCTATCTCACCGCAGCGTTAGTGAAGCCGGAGTGGTTCGAATGACTGCAAATTCATGGATTCAATTGGCGTTGTTTCTTGGCGCCTTGGCGGCGCTCGCGAAGCCGCTCGGTTCGTACATGGCTCGCGTACTGGAAGGGAAGCCTTGCGGCCTCGACCGGGCGCTCGGTTGGTGCGAGTGGGGCGTCTATCGCCTTGCGGGCGTCGATCCTCAGCAAGAAATGGGGTGGCGGACGTACGCCTTCGCCGTGATGGCGTTCAACCTGTTGGGCATCGCGGCCATTTATCTTGTGCTGCGTTTGCAGGGTGCATTGCCGCTCAATCCGCAAGGCTTGCCGGGGACGACGCCTGATCTGGCCTTCAACACGGCGGTGAGCTTCGCCTCGAACACCAACTGGCAAAGCTACGGCGGCGAGACGACGCTCGGTTACCTCGCGCAGATGTTGGGGCTCACGGTGCAGAACTTCGTCTCGGCGGCGACCGGCATCGCCGTGCTGGCGGCGCTCATTCGCGGTTTGGTGCGGCGGTCGGCGACGACGATCGGCAATTTTTGGGTCGATCTCGTTCGCTCGACGCTTTACATCTTGTTGCCGCTGTCGACGGTCTTGGCCGTGGCGCTCGTGTCGCAGGGAGTGATCCAGAACTTCGACGCCTATCAGACGGTGGAGTTGGTCGAGCCAGTGGCCGTGGAGGGCGAGCCGACCACGACGCAAACGCTGGCGATGGGCCCGGTCGCTTCGCAACTCGCGATCAAGCAACTCGGCACCAACGGCGGCGGCTTCTTCAACGTCAACTCGGCTCATCCGTTTGAGAACCCGACGCCGCTGACGAATTTCTTGGAACTACTGGCGATCCTGCTGATTCCAGCGGCGCTTTGTTGCACGTTCGGCGTGATGGTCGGCGACGTGCGGCAGGGCTGGGCCGTGCTCGCGGCGATGTTGGTCATTTTCATCCCGCTGACGGTTGGCGTCATGCTGGCCGAACAGTCGGGGGTTCCGCAGTACGCCGGAATGGGCGCCGACGACGTCGCGTCGGCGACGCAGGCGGGCGGCAACATGGAAGGGAAAGAGGTTCGCTTCGGCATCGCCAACTCGGCGATCTGGGCGTCGGCGACGACCGCGGCGTCGAACGGCAGCGTCAACTCGATGCACGATTCGTACACGCCGCTGGGCGGGCTGATCCCGATGTGGCTGATGCAGCTGGGCGAAGTCATTTTCGGCGGCGTCGGCAGCGGGCTGTACGGCATGCTGATGTTCGCCATCATCGCCGTCTTCATCGCCGGCTTGATGGTGGGGCGGACGCCGGAGTATCTCGGCAAGAAGATCGAAGCGTTCGAGATGAAGATGGCGTCGCTGGTGATTCTGATCCCGTCGATGTTCGTGCTGATCGGCACAGCCATCGCCGTCGTCGGACCGGGCTTGGAGTACACGGTCGGCGAAGAAGTGAAGGGGAATCTGAACAACCCAGGAGCCCATGGGTTTTCCGAAGTCCTCTACGCCCTTTCGTCTGCCGGCAACAACAACGGCAGTGCGTTTGCGGGGCTGACGGCGAACGAGCCGTTCTACAATATCTTGCTGGGAGTGGCGATGTTTGCGGCCCGTTACTGGTTGATCATTCCTACGCTCGCCATCGCCGGGTCGTTGGCGCGGAAGAAGTATTCGCCGCCGAGCGCCGGGACGCTGCCGACGCACCAGCCGTTGTTCGTGGTGATGCTGGTGAGCACCGTGTTGCTCGTCGGCGCGCTGACCTTCGTTCCCGCCCTGGCGCTGGGGCCAGTCGTCGAGCACCTGCAAATGATCTCTCCCTAGCGGCGGTTAGACCTTCCGAACGTTGCCGCCTCAATACGAGGTTTAGTCCCACACTTTCGCAAAAGATCTCACGGCCATTGGGGCCGAAAAAAATGACGACTTCATCCAAATCGCGTCCGCTCTTCGACCCGGCGATTGTTCGCCGAGCGATCATCGATTCGTTTCTCAAACTCGACCCGCGTCGACAGCTGCGCAATCCGGTGATGTTCACCGTCTTCGTCGGCAGCATCCTGACGACGGGGCTCGGCTTTCACGCTCTGGCGACAGGCGGACAGGAGTCGCCTGGGTTTATCTTCGGCGTCTCCGCATGGCTTTGGTTCACCGTACTGTTCGCTAACTTTGCCGAAGCGATGGCTGAGGGACGCGGAAAGGCGCAGGCCGACTCGCTGCGGTCTACGCGGCGCGACGTCCAGGCGAAGAAGCTGGACGAACCTCGCTACGGCGCGACGCACCGCCCGGCGCTGGCATCGAGTTTGCGAAAGGACGACGCCATTTTGGTCGAAGCCGGCGAATTGATCCCGAGCGACGGCGAAGTGGTCGAAGGGGTCGCGTCGGTCGACGAAAGCGCCATCACCGGTGAAAGCGCACCCGTGATCCGCGAGAGCGGCGGTGATCGCAGCAGCGTCACCGGCGGCACGCGGGTGCTCTCTGATTGGCTGGTGATCCGCGTCACGGCCAATCCCGGCGAGACGTTCCTCGACCGGATGATCTCGCTTGTCGAAGGCGCCAAGCGGCAGAAGACGCCGAATGAGATCGCGCTGAACATCTTGCTCGCGGCGATGACGATTGTCTTTTTGGTTGTTTGCACGACGTTGTTGCCGTTTTCCAAGTACAGCGTAGCAGCGGCGGGACAAGGGAGCCCAATTACGGTGACCGTCCTCGTCGCCTTGCTCGTTTGTCTCATCCCGACCACGATCGGCGGACTACTTTCTGCGATCGGCATTGCGGGGATGGATCGGATGATCCAGGCCAACGTCATTGCCATGTCGGGGCGCGCCGTCGAGGCGGCAGGCGACGTCGATGTGTTGCTGCTCGACAAGACCGGCACGATCACGATGGGAAATCGGCAGGCGGTGGAGTTCATTCCAGCGTCGGGCGTGGCGGTCGAGGCGCTGGCCGACGCGGCCCAACTGGCGTCGCTGGCTGATGAAACGCCCGAGGGCCGCAGCGTCGTCGTGTTGGCGAAGGAGAAGTACGGCCTGCGCGGTCGCAACGTTCACGACCACCACGCGACGTTTGTCCCCTTCACCGCGCAAACTCGCGTGAGCGGCGTCGATATCGACGGTCGCCAGATACGCAAAGGTGCCACCGACAGCATTGTGAAGTTCATCGCCGAGAACGGCGGTTCGATGTCGAACGAGCTCCGCGAAACCGTCGAGCGGGTCGCCAAGCTGGGCGGGACGCCGCTCGTCGTCGCGGAGGGAGACCGCGCCTTGGGCGTCATCTACTTGAAAGACATCGTCAAGGGCGGCATCAAGGAGCGGTTCAGCGAACTCCGCCGCATGGGCATCCGGACGGTGATGATCACCGGCGACAACCCGCTCACGGCGACTGCCATCGCCGCCGAGGCAGGCGTCGACGATTTCCTTGCCGAGGCGACGCCGGAAGCGAAGCTCAAGATGATCCGCGAGTACCAAGCGGGCGGGCGGCTCGTCGCGATGACCGGCGACGGTACGAACGATTCCCCGGCGCTCGCTCAGGCCGACGTCGCGGTGGCGATGAACTCGGGCACGCAGGCCGCCAAAGAAGCGGGGAATATGGTCGACCTCGATTCGAACCCGACCAAGCTGATCGAGATCGTCGAGATCGGCAAGCAATTGCTGATGACCCGCGGCGCCCTGACGACGTTTAGCCTGGCGAACGACGTGGCGAAGTACTTTGCGATCATCCCCGCGGCGTTCGCCACCACCTACCCGGTGCTCAATCGCCTGAACGTGATGGGGCTCGCGAGCCCGTCGAGCGCGATCATGTCGGCGGTCGTGTTCAACGCGATCGTCATCATCCTACTCGTTCCGCTGGCGCTACGCGGCGTCCCCTATCGGGCCGTCGGCGCCGCGCGGCTGCTGCGCGACAACTTGCTGATCTACGGACTCGGCGGGTTGCTCGTGCCGTTTATCGGCATCAAAGCCATCGATATGTTCATCGCCGCCTGCGGGTTGGCGTAAGGAGAAGTTCCATGTTGTCTCAATTGCGTCCGGCGGCCGTCGTGTTCCTGGCGTTAACGCTCATCACTGGCGTGGCGTATCCGCTGCTCATCACTGGCGTCAGCCAAGTGGCGTTCAGTCGACAGGCTCAAGGGAGCCTCATCGAGCGCGACGGTCATGTCGTTGGATCCGAACTGATCGGCCAAGGTTTCACCGGTTCCAAGTATTTTTGGAGTCGCCCGTCGGCCGCCGGCTATAACGGCGCTGCATCGACTGGGAGCAATCTTGGCCCGACGAATCCCGCGCAGCTCGACGCCGTGCGGCAGCGGATCGCTGATCTACGCGCCGCTCATGGCGACGACAAGCCAGTTCCGATTGATCTGGTGACCGCGTCGGGAAGCGGGCTCGACCCCCACATCACGCCCGCCGCCGCCGAATACCAACTGGGGCGCGTAGCCCGCGAGCGCGGAATAACTCCTGACGCTGTTCGTCAGGCGGTGGTCGACGCCACGGAGGGGCGAACTTTCGGACTGCTGGGCGAGCCGGGCGTCAACGTCTTGCGGCTGAATCTGGCCCTCGATGCCTCTCAACAAGGCAAATGATGGAAATGATAGAATAGTAAGTATCGCGTGAACGAATCCCGACCCAATCCCGACCAGCTTCTCGCCCGCGTGCAGCACGAGGAAACTCGCGCACGGCGGGGGAAGCTGCGCATCTTCTTTGGGTACGCTGCGGGCGTCGGCAAAACGTACGCGATGCTTTCGGCTGCTCAGCGCGAGCGCAAGGAGGGGGTCGACGTCGTCGTCGGTTACGTCGAACCGCACGGACGCGCCGACACCGAGGCGTTGCTTGCGGGTTTGGAGGCGCTGCCGTTTCAGTTCGTGCCATACCGCGGCGTGGAACTGCGAGAGTTCAATCTCGATGCGGCGCTGGCACGCCATCCCAGCTTGCTCCTGGTCGACGAGCTCGCGCACACCAATGCCGAAGGACTGCGGCACGCGAAGCGCTGGCAAGACGTCTTCGAACTGCTTGACGCGGGGATCGACGTCTGGACGACGCTCAACGTACAGCACATCGAGAGTCTCAACGACGTCATTTCCGAGATCACCGGCGTCGTGGTGCGCGAAACGCTGCCCGACGCCGTGCTGGAGCAGGCCGACGAGATTGAACTCATCGACCTCACGCCGGCGGAGCTGGTCGAGCGTCTGCAGGAAGGCAAGATCTACCTGCCATCGCAAGTTGAACGTGCCCTCAAGAGCTTCTTTCAGAAGGGCAATCTCACGGCGCTTCGCGAACTTTCGCTGCGGCAGGCCGCCCAGCGGTTGCACCAAGACGTTGAGGCGGCGCGGACCGCGCAGTCGGCCGCGGCGCCATGGTTGACGACGGAGCGACTCTTGGTGTGCGTCGGACCAAGTCCGACGAGCGCGCGCATCTTGCGTACCGCCAAACGACTTGCGGCGTCGATCGGCGCCGAGTGGATCGCTGTCGCCGTGAACACGGGGGGCGGGACGGGGGCTGTCGAGGAGGCGACTGGCCGGAATCTTCGCCTCGCGGAGAAACTGGGCGCTGAAACTCATACGCTTATTGGCCGCAACGTCGCCGAGACGCTCATCGACTTCGCTCGGCAACGCAACGTTTCGAAGATCGTCGTGGGGAAGACGGCGCAGGTCTGGTGGAAGCGCCGCATCTACGGCACGATTGTCGATGAACTCATCAAGCGCTGCGGTCAAATCGACGTCTACGTCGTTTCCGGCGATGGCGAAGAGGTTGCCTTGCCGCCCCGGACGCAGGCCAAGTCGCCGACGCCGTGGCGAGAATACCTGCTGGCCGGCGCCATCGTCGCCGTGTGCACTGGACTGGGGTATCTTGCCCATTTTTTCGGGCTGGCCGAGACGAACATTGTGATGTTTTTTCTCGCCGGCGTGGCGTTGGCATCAACGCGGCTCAGTCGCGGCCCGTCGATCGCGATGACGGTTGTCAGCGTCCTCGTCTTCGACTTCTGCTTTGTCCCCCCTCACTACACGTTTGCGATCGGCGACAGCGAGTATCTGATTACGTTCGCGGTCATGTTGGGGATTGGCCTCTTGATCGGCGGACTGACGACGCGACAACGTTCGCAGTTGAGCGCTTCGCAACAGCAAGAGCGGCGTACCGGACAGCTGTTTCGCATGACGCGGCAGTTGAGCGAGTTGTCGGGGACGGAATTTCTCGTTCGCACTGCCGGCCGGCAGCTGGACGAAATCTTCGACGGCGAGACGGTGCTCTTCGTTCGCGAGAGCGACGGGAAGCTGTCGCTGCGCTACGGCGAGTCGTCGTCGATCGCGGCGGCTTCGATCAATCAAGACGTCGCGCGGTGGGTGGCCGATAACGGCAAACTCGCCGGCGCGGGGACCGATACGTTGCCCAGCGCCACCGCGACGTTCGTCCCGCTCGTCGGTTCGCAGCACACGGTCGGCGCGGTCGGCGTCCGACCGCTCGAACAGAATCGCTTCCTTGATCCTGAGCAGCAGCGGTTGCTGGAGACGTGCGCCAGCCTCCTCGCGCTGTCGCTGGAGCGGGATGAGTCGGTGCTCAATGCCCAGCAATCGCAAATTCAGGTGGAGACCGAAAAGCTCCGTAACTCGCTCCTCAGCGCGGTGTCGCACGACATCCGTACCCCCCTCGCCGGCATCGCCGGGGCGAGCAGCACGCTCGCGGCGTCGTTCGATTCGCTCGACGCGGCCACGAGGGGCGATCTGCTCAAGACGATCAGCGAGGAAGCCGAAGCCCTCTCGCGAGTCGTCGACAACTTGCTCCACATGACGCGCCTCTCCAGCGGGAAGGTGGCGATCGATCGCCAATGGCATTTCCTGGAGGAAGTAGTCGGCTCGGCCCTGACTCGCATGGAGCGTCAGCTCGTCGGCCGCACGATCGAAACTCGGCTCGACGCGACGTTGCCGATGGTTCACATTGATGCGTCGCTAATCGAACAGCTGCTGATGAACCTGATCGACAACGCCGCGAAGTATTCGCCACACGGGTCAGCCATTGAGGTCTCGGGTCGCGTCAATGGCGACGGGGTCGAACTGGAAGTCGCCGATCGCGGCCGGGGATTTATGGAAGGGGACGAAGCGAAGGTGTTCGATCTCTTCTATCGCGGGAACGGAGCGAAGCCCGATCGACGGGGGACGGGCATCGGCTTGGCGATCTGCCGCGCGGTGGTCGACGTTCATGGTGGGCGCATCGAAGCCCGTAATCGGCCCGGGGGCGGGGCGATCGTGCGGGTGACGCTGCCCGGCGGCGGTGCGCCGCCGGCTGTTGTCGATCGGTCGGGAGACGCTGTTGCCGTATGAGCGGATCCGAGCCACTGATCGCGGTGATCGAGGACGAAACGCCGATTCGGCGTTTTCTGCGGGCCTCGCTCACGGTGGAGGGGTTCCGCGTGGTCGAGGCGACGACGGCGACCGAGGGGTTGCGCGTCATCACCCAGCAACTGCCGGCCCTGGTGTTGCTCGATTTGGGGCTGCCCGACATCGACGGCGTCGAGGTGATTCGCCAAGTTCGCGAGTGGTCGCCGATGCCGATCGTCGTCATTTCCGCGCGCGGCGAAGAGGCGTCGAAGATCGCCGCGCTCGACGCGGGCGCCGACGACTACCTGACGAAGCCGTTCGGCGTCGGCGAACTGCTGGCGCGGATGCGGGTTGCGCTGCGGCATGCCTCGCGCCCGTCAGGCGACGGGGCGCTCGACGCGCCGCTGACCGTGGGCGACCTGCGGATCGACTTGACGGGCCGCACGGTGACGAAGGGAGGCGTCGAGGTGAAACTCACCAAGATCGAGTTCGACCTGCTCGCGGCGCTCGCCCGCAACTTAGGGAGGGTCGTCACCCACCGCCAGCTGCTCAAGGAGGTGTGGGGGCCTCACGCCGTCCACGAACCCCACTATGTGCGGGTCTTCATGGCGAACCTGCGCAAGAAGCTCGAGCGCAATCCGAGCCGACCCGAGTTGCTCATTACGGAGCAAGGGGTCGGCTATCGATTTCGCGAGCCACCTGCGGGCGGCCTTGCAGCCCCCGGCTCCGCCGGGGGGTAGCACTATGCGGGGCGACGTCTACCGGAATGGTTGCCTACCCCCTGGCGAAGCCAGGGGCTACTGGCTGTACATCATCGGCATGCCGTAGCTGACTCCTTGGCCGCCGACTGGAACCGTGCCGGGGGGGCAGACCTGCGGACACGGTTGCGGGCACATGGGAACGCAGGCCTGGGCGACTGGCGCCGGCGGCGTCCGTCGACAGAGCGACGTACAACCAGCCGAGCTAAGTGTCAGTGCCAACAGGGCGACGAGCGATGTCCGTTTCATTCGAATAGCCTCCTGCGCATCTCGCGCGAGCATGTCTTGCGGGCGAGACTCAACCGCGAGTCACCGCCTAGCAATCATTACCCGCGGCAGGTCGACGTGCCGGGAAGCCGCAGTGAGAAATTCAGGAATCGGTGCGCTAAGTTGGTAAGCCTTGCGGGTGGAACGGCGCGTGATAGCGCCGCGTGCCGCCGTCGGGATGCGTCTCGCCATGGCTGCAGGCTGCTAGCAGTCGACGACGTACGCGAGTTAGCGCCAATCCAGCTTCCCAGATCAGATCATCGCTTGGGTCGGGCCAGACTCGCCGCCGTGGAATCTGGGGGATCGCTGAGGTTCTTGACCGGTGCCACTGCAACCGTCCATACTTCGTGCGCGGTTGCGGTTTTACGCACCGAATTGACACGACGACGCTATTCATTCCTCTCTCTCTTTCCTTGATCGCTTCGCGCTTCTTCGACGGTAAGTGAATACGTAGCGAGGCTTTAACGAGAGAACGAGGCTGTTTTCCAGTTCGGAACAGGAAACAGCCTCGTCGGATGGCGTCTGCATCTCGCCGCACTCCAATTCACCAAAGGGAACGACCATGGATCCAGCAACTCAGGCAGTGACACCCGGTGGGTATTTCTGGACAAGCCATTTTCGTGCTCTACGACAGATTGTTTTAATCGTCGCATGCTTCCTTTCCTCCGGCGTCGCGTCTTACGCGGTCGTCTCGACCGACACAGGCACAAACGGCACGACGGGATCCAACGGCTCTGCCGGCAACCCAGGCGGCAACGGCGGGACTGGCGTCGATGGCGGCGATGCAACGGCTAACGCGACTTCAACCGACGCAAGTAACACAGCAACTGCCACAGGCGGGACCGGCGGCGGCGGCGGCAACGGCGGCGCCGGTAATGCCGGCGAAGCCAATGGCGGCAACGGCGGCGCAGGCGGCGGCGGCGGTGACGCCGCCGCGACGGCAAATGGCACTCCGGCGTCTGGAAATGCCACTGCCTCCGCCACATCGAGCGGCGGTGCAGGCGGCAACGGCGGTAGCGCGGGGGCTCCCGGCGCGGGCGGAGCGCCCGGCGTCGGAAGCGCTGGCGGAAGCGGCGGGAATGCCACTTCCAACGCCAGTGCTACGGCGGCGGCGACAAGCAGCGCCGCATCGACGGCGACCGCAACGGGCGGCAATGGCGGCTCCGGTAGAGACGCAGGCGGGGCTGGAGGATCAGGCGGCACAGCCAATGCGACGGCCACTTCAGTCTCCGTTGACGGTCCGGCGAATGCCATCGCCAATGCGACTGGCGGCGCTGGGGGCGCCGGCAATTTTGGCGCTCAGGCAGGAACTGGCGGCAGTGTCGTCCTGAACAACGCCGTGTCGGCAACGACCTCCGGCGTCGTTACGCTCACGCAATCGGCGACCGGCGGCGCGGGGGGCGCCAGCGCCGGGGCCGTACCGGCGGGGATCGGCGGCAATGCGACTTCCACGCTGACTTACAGCCGACTGAGCGGCGGAAATACCACTGGCACCTTGAATGCAACGGGCGGGAACGGCGGGCAGGCCAGCGGTGGAACTGCAGGGATCGGCGGCTTCGCCACGACCAATATCGCTCTGACCGGCGCTGCGAATGTGACCTTCACGCAAACGGCGACCGGTGGCGCGGGCGGAAACATTGCCGCTTCGTTTCCAGGAAGCGGCGCGGCAGGAGGCGCGGCGACGGTTGGTGGCGCCGGAACATCGAGCGGTGCGGGCACCGTTTCGGGAACTGTGAACGCGTTCGGCGGGAATGGCGGCACGGGACGCGGCGGGGGGTTCTCTGCCGGCATCGGCGGCGGGGTGACCGTCAACCAGCTCAATCTAATTTCCGGCAGCGGTCCCGTTACTGGCACCGTCAATGGGACTGGAGGCAACGGCGGAATTGGCAACGACAATGCGGCCGGTGGCGCTGGCGGCGCGGCGACGCTGGTCGATGAACTGACGGCGGCAACGACCGGTGCGACGACGATGACGCAGTCTGCGATTGGAGGAAATGGCGGAGCGAGCACTGGTGCGGGCGGCGGCAACGGCGGCGTGGCGACTTCGAATCTAACCTTCTCACGAGCCGTGGGCGGCGCGACGACGGGAACGGCGAACGCGACTGGCGGTAACGGCGGCGGCGCGAGCGGCGGCGGTTCGGCAGGCATCGGAGCGGCTGCTACGACTAGCTTGAATCTGACAGGCGCCGCGGCAGTGACGGGCACTCAAACCGCAACCGGCGGAAATGGCGGCGCAATCACTGGAGGGTCAACTGGCACGGGCGGCGTCGGTGGCGCGGCAAGCACCGGCGGCTCGGCAACAGCGGCTGGCACCAGCGCGGCGACGGCTACGATCAACACGGTGGGCGGCAATGGCGGCGGCGGCCAAGGCGGCGGGTTTGCCGGCGGCGCCGGCGGCGCGCCGAATGTTTCGTCGCTCACTCTGGCTGGCGTCGATGGAAACCTTACCGGCACGGTCAACGCCACGGGCGGCAATGGCGGCGCCGGCGGCGCGAGCGCTAATGGCGGCGCGGGCGCCAATGCCACGTTGCTCGACGAATTGTTTTCAGCGACCACGTCCGGCACAGTTACCTACACGCAATCTGCAGTCGGCGGCAATGGCGGAGCGAGCACTGGGGCCAGCGGCGGCGTTGCCGGCAATGCATCCTCCCAGCAAACTCTCACGCGAATCAGCGGCGGCGCGACCACTACGACCATCAACGCTACTGGCGGCAACGGCGGCGGAACTGCCGGCGGCTCGGCGACATCCGGAGGCACGGCGACGACAGGCGTCAACCTGACCGGCGCAGCGGCGGTGACGGCAACGCAAACCGCGACTGGCGGCAACGGCAGCGCGATCACGGCCGGTTCGAACGGGACGGGGGGGGCCGGTGGCGCCGCCACGGGCGGCGGATCAGCAACAGCGGGCGGCACGGGAACCGCGACTGCCACGGTAAACGTCGTCGGCGGCAACGGCGGCGCTGGGCAAGGCAGCGGCTTCTTCGGCGGAGCGGGCGGCGCGCCGACAATTTCAGCGCTCACGCTCACCGCGTTGAGCGGTAATCTCACCGGCACGGTCAACGCGACGGGCGGCAATGGCGGTACTGGCAGTAACAGCGCCAGCGGCGGCGCTGGCGCATCGACGTCGCTATTAGACGAACTCTCTCCCGCTACCTCGACAGGCACGCTTACCTTCACGCAATCCGCCGTCGGCGGCAATGGCGGCGCCGGCAGCGCAGCAGGGGGCGGCGGCGCCGCGGGGAATGCGTCGTCTCTCTCGACCATTTCGCGCGTGAGTGGCCAGGCCACGACCACCACGATCAATGCCACCGGCGGCAATGGCGGCGTAGGCGCTGGCGCGCCAGCCGGTCAGGGCGGATCGGCGACGACGGGAGTGTCGCTTACTGGCGCAGCGGCCGTCACGACGACTCAAACCGCGACCGGCGGCAACGGCGGCGCCATCGCCGCCGGCTCGTTCGGTAGCGGCGCCAACGGCGGCAGCGCGACGGCAGGCGGCGCCGCAACTGCAGGTGGAACGGGAACGACGACCGCCACGATCAACGCTGTCGGCGGCAACGGCGGGGCTGGTCAGGGTGGCGGATTTGTCGGAGGCAGCGGCGGCGTGCCGACAATTTCTGGGCTTATCCTCACCGCGACCACCGGCAACCTGACCGGGACTGTCAATGCGACGGGCGGCAACGGCGGAGCGGGGAGCAGCAATGCAGCGGGCGGCGCTGGAGCTTCGGTTTCGCTGCTCGACAAACTGACGACGGCATCGTCAGCGGGAAACCTCACCTACACGCAAGCAGCGATTGGCGGCAACGGCGGAGCGAGCACCGGAGCCGCCGGCGGCGCGGCCGGTAATGCACTTTCGCAATTGAACTTCGCGCGACTGATCGGCGGAACAACGACATCGACGATCAACGCCACCGGCGGCAATGGCGGCGCTGGGGGCGGGGGCGGAGCCGGCGGCCTGGGTGGGACGGCCACGACTGGTTTGTCTCTGTCTGGCATCGCTGGAGTGACCGGAACGCAAACGGCAACGGGTGGTAATGGCGGGGCAATCGCCGCAGCTTCCACTGGAAATGGCGGAGCCGGCGGGGCAGCCACAGCCGGCGGATCTTCGACTTCTAGCGGAGCCAGCGCGGTTTCCACAACGGCGACGAGTATCGGCGGCAACGGCGGCGCGGGGATTGGCGTTGGGAGTTCTGGCGGCGCGGGTGGTACGCCGCTTCTCAACTTGACGAGCGGCACGTCCGCCGGCGGCGCCGTCACCGTGAATGCGAACTCCACCGGCGGGAACGGCGGCGCCGGTTCGTTGGGCGCAAGTGGCGGCGCAGGCGGCGCCGCGTCGCTGGTAAATCGCGCCGACGGCGCGACGAGCGCGGCGATCACGCTCAATCAAACGGCCATCGGCGGCAATGGCGGCGCCGGAGCGGGGACGGGTGCAGCCGCCGGCGGCGGAGGACTGGCGACTTCTAACTTGACGTTCTCACGTGCAGTCGGCACGACGACGACAGCCACGACGAATGCGACGGGCGGCAATGGCGCCGCTGGCAGCCTCGGCGGCACGACGGGCGCCGGCGGGGCCGCTAACTCGACTCTTTCTCTGACGGGCGCGGTCGCGACAACCGCAAACGCCAATGCCACGGGCGGCAATGGCGGCGGGATCGTCGCCGGCAGTGCCGGCTTTGGCGCTGACGGCGGTGCGGCAACGGCGACCAGTTCGGGAACGAGTATGGGCGCCTTCGCCGCGAATTCGACCGCCACAGCGACTGGCGGCAACGCGGGAGCCGCCAGTTCTGGTCCGGGCGGAAAGGGCGGCGACGCCACCGCGACAGCGAACGCATCCGGCACGGCGGCGGCGACCTCCACCGCGACTGCCACGGGCGGAGCGTTCTCACAGCGAAGTTTGCGAGGCGCGGCCATCGCCCAAGCTACTGCCAACGGCACAAGTGGCACGACGACGGCGACCGCATTGTCGGGCGGCGGGCTGATCACCTCGCTCCAATCGCAATCGTCCGCGCCGACATCTGGCGAAAGCCAGGCATCCGCTCGCGCCAGCGTTGGCGCTGCGGCGCTCGACGCTTCAGCAGCTGCCGGCGTCGAGTCGGTCGCCTACGCCGTCGGGAGTCCGGCTGCTGTCGATATAGCTAATTTCTTTGCCGGAAATCCTAATTCGCAACCGCATTTCAACTTGGCGGGAGACTCAATCACAGGAGCCACCAGTGAGGTCCTTGGCTTGGTGACGATGGGCGGTGCCTACGCCGCCGGCGCAACAGGCAACCGCACCTACACGAGTTCCGCGACATTTGCGATCGATCTCGCGACGTTAGCCAATCCGCGGCAAGACTTGTTGGTTGCATTTTTGGATACCAACGTGACGGGCGTCGGCTTCGACTCGATGCAGTTTCAGATTCAGCGCGAGGGCGCCAATCCGCCGATCGTCAATCAGACGTTCAATTCCGTGGCCGCTGCCAACGCGTTCCTCAGCGACAATGTGATCAACCTTGGATCTAACGGCGTTCTGAACGTTAGCGGGGATTTGAATCTCGTATTTAGCCTCTCGCTCACGACAAACGACGCTGGAGCCGGCTTCTCGTTCGACTTGCTTTTTGGCAACTCAACGTTTGGAAACGCTGATTTCGATGCCGATGGCGACGTCGACGGCGCCGACTTCCTGACGTGGCAACGCGGCTTCGGCGTTGGAACTACCAGGACGCAAGGAAACGCCAACGCGGATAGCGTCGTCAATGGAAGCGACTTGGACGTCTGGAAAAGCCAGCATGGTTTTCTTGCGACGAGCGTTGCGGCTCTTGGCGGAGTTCCCGAACCGAAGGCTTACGTCATGATCGTGATTGCATTCCTGGCGATTGGAGCCGGAAGAACGCGCCGTTTTGCGTAAGATGGATCTCACATGGCGTCTTTCGTCGGGGAAGCTGGGCTTGAGTCCAGCTTCCACAAGGCCAAGCTTTGCAACGTAAGACGACTGCTTTAGAATGCCGGCAATCGTTGAGCGAACGCCCCTCAGCGATTGCCGGCGCTAGTTTTGCAATCCAGAAGTCGAGGGTTCGACTCCCTTCCGCTCCACTGGCGGCCGATTTTTTCGGCCGCTTTTTTTGTCACGGCAACAAGTTTGGCCGCGGCAGCGAGGATTGAGGTATGCCCTCGCCCCCATCGACGCCCCGCTCGGCCTACATCCACGTCCCCTTCTGCAAATACCGGTGCGGGTACTGCGACTTCGCGATCGTGGCGAATCGGGACGATTTGGTCGGCGCCTATCTCGAGGCGATCGCGACGGAATTGAGTTGGCTCGGCGAACCGCGCGAGGTCGACACGCTTTATTTCGGGGGCGGGACGCCGAGCCATTTGGAAGCGGCGAGCCTCGCGACGCTCTGCGAGACGGTGCGGCGGTGGCACCCGCTGGCGGCCGGGCATGAGTGGACGGTCGAAGCGAACCCCGAGAGTCTCACGGCAGACCGAGTCGAGATTCTGGCGGCGCACTGCGTTACGCGGCTGAGCCTGGGCGTCCAGTCGCTCGACGATGCGAAGCTGCGAGCGCTCGAGCGGAACCATTCCCGCGCCGATGTGCTCCGCTCGATGGAATATGCCCGCGCGCTGGGGATGCAGGTATCAATCGACCTGATGTTCGCGGCGCCGGGCGAAACGTTGGAACTGTGGCGAGAAGACCTCGCCGCGGCCATCGAACTCGCGCCCGACCATATTTCGACCTACGGCCTCACCTGGGAGCCGGGGGCGGCGTTCACAATTCGCCGCGATAAAGGGCTGCTGCGGCCGCTCGACGAGGAGTTGGAGCGAACGATGTACAGCGAGGCGATCGATCGCCTCAACGCCGCCGGGTTCGAGCATTACGAGGTGTCGAACTTCGCGATCCCCGGGCGGCGGAGTCGGCACAACGAAGTCTACTGGGCGGGGAGCGAGTATTTCGCCGCGGGCCCTGGCGCCGCAAGGTACGCCGGCGGCGTCCGGTCGACAAACCATCGCAGCACGACGACTTACTTGAAGCGGATTCAAGCGGGCGAGTCGGCGATCTTCGAGCAAGAAGAACTCACGGCCGAGGAGCGCGCCCACGAGTTGCTTGTACTGGGGCTGCGGCGACTCGAAGGGATCGATCGAGCGAACTTCGCGGCGCAGGCGGGTTACGAGGTCGACGCGATCGCGGGGGAGGCAATTCGCAAGTTCGTCGAACTGCGGTTGCTCAGCGACGATGGCTCGCGAGTAAAGCTGACTCGCGAAGGCTTATTCGTTAGCGACGGACTTTGGCCCGAACTGCTTTGACAAGAGAAGCATAAGATAGCCCGCGAATCACGCGAATAGGCGCGAATGGAATTCAGATGATTCTGAGTTTTTATTCGCGCTTATTAGCGTGATTCGCGGGCAAATGTTTTCTACAGCGGCGCGCGCGGCAGATCGCGAGGGAATGGCGGGTCGTCGATCGGCGGCAGGTAGCCTTCCGTCTCCTCTGCCCACATCCGCCGTTCTTCCTCGTTCGCGTAATAGCGGAGCCACGGATCGGGATCGCCGTCGGTGTTCGCGCAATCCCAATGAAGATAGTTGTTTTGCCGACGGATCATTTTCTCGTGCGACGGCAGAATGTCGCGGTAGATCAGGCAGTAAAGCTGCCGATCCGTGAGATGATCGGTGAAGTCGAGCACGACATGTTTCTCGTACAGTCGACCGACCGTCTGGTAGAGATAATCGCGGACTTGTTGATCCGTCAGATCCTCAGGATGCGGCAATTCGAGCTTCGGCTGAAACCATTCGCAAATCGGCAGGATCGGCGCCCGTTCCCATTCGAGCATCGACTCCAGGAAGTCGTTCTCGGCCCCCGTCGTCATCATGTGGACGTTGACGCGATTAATCGATTCGTCGAACAACGGCTCCAGGGCGTCGCGCAGCTGGGCGTTCCGCAGGAGGTGCTCAACTTCGTCGGAGCGTGGGGAGTTGGGGAGCATCATATTCAAGGGCGTGCCGCACGCGGAAACGAAGAATTCCCAAAAGCAAACCGGTTTCACAGCATTTCGGCGAAAAGCAGATTCCCGCCGTTCCGCTTGGCAAGGGACAAGTCCAGCGCGTTGCGGCTAAGTTATCGACTCTAACAACGGCAAACTGCCGTGAGAATAGTTCTGCACCCTGTTTCGGCCCGACTTCAAGAAAGGTGAAAATCATCACCGTTACGACCGGTAATGTTGCCCTAGCCTGCCGAGGATGCTATCGGCGAGTGGAGGGGTTGCGTCCTTTTTGTCGTTCGGGCGGGAACGCCACGAAAGCTGGCGACCGCATTGGACTGGTCGCTTAAGCGACCAGTCCGGGACGCCTAGTCCACCGGCGTGCCTAACTCGCGCATCAGCAGCTTCATGTCTTCCCACGTCTGCTTCTTCGCCGAGGGGTTCCGCAGCAGATAAGCCGGATGATAAGTACAAACCACTTTCACGCCGTGAAACTGATGCACTGATCCACGCAGCTTGCCGATCGTTTCCGTGGTTTCGAGCAAATTCTGCGCGGCGACCGACCCGAGGCAGCAGATGTATTCCGGCTTGATCAGTTCCAACTGCCGATGGAGAAAGCGGCGGCAGTTCTGCGATTCTTCGGGGAGCGGATTGCGATTTCCCGGCGGGCGGCACTTCAGAATATTCAGGATGTACACATCCTCACGCCGCAGTTTGCACGCTTCGAGGATCTTGTTGAGCAGTTGCCCTGCCCTGCCCACAAAGGGCTCGCCCTGCTTGTCTTCATCCGCCCCGGGGGCTTCGCCGAGGAATACCAAGCGGGCCTGCGGATCGCCGACGCCGAACACCGTTTGCGTCCGCGTGCTGGCCAATTCGCCGCAGCGGGTGCAGCCGGCGACTTCCTGGGCCAGAACCTTGAGCGTCTTCGCAGAGGAAACGTCAGCCGCCGCACCGTTTTTGCCGCCTGTCGCCGCGGGAACGTCACTGGATCGCTTTTTCGCCAATTCGAGTTCCTCTCCTGCGAATAACGCTTCGGTCGCCCCAGCTGTCGCAGGCATTTCCGCCGCCGACGCGGCAACAAATTCACGACGCTCCGCCGCCTCGCGCCACCGCGAAAGCGTCTCGATACCACTAGGCAATTGCCGCACGCCCGCCCCGGCGAGGCTCTCCAGCGTCTGCCGCAGGGCATGCCGCAGCTGGTCGTGGCGGGCGTCGGGCGTCGGCGTGTTGGTCATCGGGGCGATTCTCCTAACATTTCCTTAAGGCCAGTTATAGGGGCAAAATTGGCCGCTGAAAGGGGGCGGCGCGTCGCCGGCGACGCTACTCGCTCCCCGCCCCATCGACTATGATGGAAAGCTCCATTGCCCCGTTTGAGAAGTCGTTCCCCATGGCCGTCCCCAAAGTTGTCATCGTCGGCCGTCCCAACGTCGGCAAGAGTAGCGTCTTCAATTGGCTGGCCGGTATCCGGCTGGCCATCGTCGAAGATCAGCCTGGCGTCACGCGCGATCGCGTCGACTATCTCACCGACCACGAAGACCGTTATTTCGAACTGGTCGACACAGGCGGCATCGGCATCCAAGACGTTGACAACCTCACCAAGCATATCGAAGAGCAGATCCAGACCGCCATCGACTCGGCGTCGGTAATCCTCTTCGTCGTCGACACCCGCGCCGGGCTGATGCCGCTCGACGAAGAAGTCGGCCGCCGGCTGCGCGACGTCGAAGTCCCGGTACTCTGCATCGCCAACAAGACCGACGACGAGAAGATGGACGTCCAAACGTCGGACTTCTACCGCCTCGGCCGCGGCAAAATCGTGCCGGTCAGCACCAAGCAGAACCGCAATCGGACGGTGCTGCTGAACATGATCGTCGAACGACTTCCGCCCGAAGGCGCCGACGAGGGGCCGGCGGAAGAGCCGGAGATGAAGGTCGCGATTGTCGGCCGCCGCAATGTCGGCAAGAGCACGTTCGTCAACACGCTGGCTCAGGCCGAGCGGATGATCGTCAGCGAGATCCCCGGCACGACGCGCGACAGCGTCGACGTGCGGTTCGAACTCGACGGCAAAGGGTTCGTCGCGATCGACACCCCCGGTATTCGCCGCACGAAAAGCCAAGGAGCGTCGATCGACTTCTACGGCGCCCATCGTGCTCACCGCAGCATCCGGCGAGCCGACGTGGTGCTGCTGTTTCTCGACGCCACGCAGAAGATCAGCAAGGTCGACAAGCAACTCTGCGAATACATTGGCGAGGAATACAAGCCGGTGATTTTCGTCGTGAATAAGTGGGATTTGCTCGTCAACTCGATGCCGACGGAGAAGTGGGTCCGTTACCTGAACGACAGTTTTCGAGCCCAGCGCTACGCGCCGATCGCGTTTATCACCGGGCAGACCGGCAAGAACATGAAGGCGCTGCTGAACCACGCCCAGATGCTGTTCAAGCAGTCGCGGCAGCGGGTGACGACGGGGCAACTCAACCGGATGCTGAAAGAGGCGCTCCAGCGGACGCCGCCGCCGCTGTTCCAAGGCCGGCGCCCGAAGATTTACTACGCCACCCAGGTGAGTTCTCAGCCGCCGACGATCGTCCTCTTCTGCAACGATCCGGCGTCGATTTCGAAGCCGTATCAGCGGTACCTGCTCTCTGCGGTACGGGAGCACATGCACTTCGAAGAAGTGCCGATCAAGCTTTATCTCCGCCGGCGCCAAGCAAGCGACACGCGAGACGATACGGGCGCGGACGAGATTGGTCCGATCGTCGACTTGGGCGAGGATCAACCGATCCACGTCGAGTGAGCGCGGGTTGCGTCGGCGCCCATAACAAGCCGCCCGCAGCGCGTCCGAGCACGCATATCATGTCCGGCCGTTTAGCCGCGGGCGATAGCCCGCGTCCCGCCGCAAGCGGCGGAGCTAAATGGGCGTGACGGTATGGAGCGCATGACCGCGGGACGATGAACGCAGCCCGGGTGGAGAACCGGCGCTCAATCGAAGTAAGCGTTCGACCCGCGGCGTTCGCCGCTGACGGCCATTTTGGCGGCGCCGCTTTGGTTGTCGCTGGTGGCGTAGTCGATCCACACGGCGCCGAGGCCGACCGTCCAGGCCAGCACGAGGCACAGCAATTCGCCGAATCCGGAATACTCCCGCCAGTCCTGTCGCATAACGCCTTGCCTGGACACCCTTGTCCAACTCGCTCCGTCGAACTCCGCCTACCTGAATGCAAGATCGCCGCGTCCGGCGGCATGATCCTACCAAGCGGGAAGTAGAGCGAAATCGTTAAGGTTCCGCAAGGACAAGATGAAGGCTGCTAGCAGCTGACGGGGAGGATGCGGTCCCGAAGAAGCGAAAATGCGAAAAACTAACCGCCAAGGACGCCAAGAGCGCCAAGGAAATACAGGGGAATTGAACCACGATGGCACAACGGGCACGACGGAAGAACCGACCAAGAAGATGGAACTGCCGATAAACGCGGATGGACGCAGATCATTCTTATTGGCGTTTATCTGCGTTCATCCGCGGTTCCAACATTCTCTGCATTTCCTTGGCGCTCTTGGCGTCCTTGGCGGTTCAAAAAAAGAACGACCGGACGGTGCCACGCCGGCGGGTTATTGCACCAACGCTTCTTGCTCGCCGCCGGGGTTGAGCTCCAACTCGCCCGAATCCTCCAGGCGGCGGACGATGTCGACGATTTCCTGCTGCTTCGCCTCGACTGCCGAGAGTTTGACCGGCCCGAGGTAGCCAATTTCTTCCTTGAGCATGTCCGCGGCGCGGGTCGACATGTTTTTGAAGACCTTGTCGCGCAGCTCGTTGCTGCACCCCTTGAGGGCCGTGGCCCACTGAGAGGTCTCGACGTTCTTCATGACGATCTGCAGATCCTTGTCGTTGAACTTTGACAGATCTTCGAAGACGAACATCAGCCGCCGGATTTCCTCGACCAGTTCGGCGTCTTCCAAGGAGAGCTGTTCCATCAACTGCCGCTCGGTCGCCCGGTCGGCGACGTTGAGCATCTCGGCCACGGCCCCGACGCCGCCGGCGTTTTCGAAGCTTTGGCTCATGACGCTCGACATGCGGCGTTCCAGGCCGAGCTCGACCTCCTTGATGATGTCGGGGCTTGTCTGGCCCATCTGGGCGATCCGTTGCACGACCGAAATCTGCCGTTCGGGCGGGAGCCCGGCGAGGATCGCCGCCCCCGCGGCGGCGGGGAGATGGGAAAGCACCAGGGCGATCGTCTGGGGATGCTCGTCGATGACATAGGTGAGGATGTTCTGACTATCCACCGTTCGCAGGAATGCAAACGGGACTTCCTCGATCGCCTGGCGAATCGTGTCGAGCGTACCGCTGGCGTTCTTGCCGAAGGCCTTTTGGACGAGGTTCTTCGCGCGGTCGAGACCGCCGCCGTCGGCGGTCGCTCCGGGGTTCGACTCGGCGAACTGCAGGATGATCTGTTCCTGCTCCTCGGAGGTGATCGACTTGAGTTTGGCGATCTCGATCGAGACCATCTCGACCTGCTTGGGCTCGAGACGCTGGAGGATATCCGCCGCTTCCTCTTCGGGAAGCGTGGTGAGCAGCACGGCCGCTTTGCGAATATCACCCATGGAGCGAACGACTTAAGCCGGGAGCGACGGGGCACGCACGGCAACTCGCCTCGATGCGCGCAGGTTGCCGTATTGCTACCATCGTCACGGGGCGCTGGGCGACTTGACGGTCGGGGAGGGGAGTGGGCGTTGGCTTGCTAGGTCGGATAATCGTTAGAGTTTGCAGTTCTCCAGCCCCAGGCTTCGCCCGGGGGTCGCGAACCACATCAAATGGCGTTGTCCCGCGAAATGGAAGCCGACCCCCGGGCGGAGCCCGGGGCTAGAATCCGGGACACGGATCGATAGACGTAAAGTCACGGACGCCAGAGATAGACGCCCCATTGGCCGTCGCACTCGTCGACGCCGAGTTCGACCGAGACGAGCGCCGACCGTGCGGCAGAGTCGAGCGAGGCTAGGGTCGATTCGGCGATGTGCTTGGCGAGCAACTCGGCCGTGGTGTTCTCCACGTCGAGCAGCACGCAGTCTTGTCGCGGGAAGACCCACCGCCGCTTGCCGTGGGTGGCGACGACTTCGCCATTCTCGCCGCCAGGCTGCCCGGCGACCTTGATCGTCGGATGCCGTAGCGGCAGGACGACACGGTGGTCGAGGCCGTCGACGATCTTCTGCAGCGCGTCGCGGAGGGCGATGAAGTCGATGACGTAGCGATTCTGGTCGAGCGGGCCTTCGACCTCGCAGTAGACGTGGTAATTATGCCCGTGGATCGGCTCGCAGATGTCGCCGCCGTAGGTGATGAAGTGAGCGGCGCTGAAGACGAGGCGCTCCTTTTGGATGCGGACGCGGTAGGTTTCAGTCATGGCGAACCTCCCCCGGTTTGAAGAACCGGGGGCTAAGTTTGTTGTGCGTAGAATTTTACTGGCCAGTTGAGGCGCTTCTCGCGGAGGAGGACAAACAGCGCCGCGGCGATCACGTCGGCGGTCGTGCCGGGGTTGCGGCGGTGGCCGTCGGCGCGGAGCCAGAAATCGTACTCGGCTCGCATCGCGTGGAACGCGTCGTCGCCGTGGCGGCGGGAGTCGAGGATCGTCGCCGCGTGTTGAGAGACCTCGCGAGCTGCGTCGAGGCCGGCCTTGCGGGCGATCAGCGAATCGGGCTCCTCGGCGAGGAGTTCCATGAACGCGATGACGATCGCCTCGCCGAGCGGCTGACCGTCGGCAACGTGCTGCTCAATGCGGTCGGCCGTGCGGAAGACTTCCACAAAGCCGTTCACGTATTGGCGGGCGATCACATCGCGATCGGCGGCCATCGCCATCGCGGCGCGAAGCGTGAGCCCCGCCGGCGGCGGTTCGTTCACGTCGGCCTCGGCGACTTCGCCCATGCCGCCGGGTTGGGAGAGGGGGATCGCTTCGTAGACGGCGCAGGTGTCGTTGTAGTCGAGCGCGGCGAGGATGGGGTCGATGTTCGCGCTAAGCGGCAAGCCGCTGGGGGCCGCCGCTAAGGGGGCGATGAGGAGGAGCATGCCGAGGTTGGTGTTCGTCGCGACGGCGGCACGGGTGGCGGTGACGGCGGCGAGGATCGTGACGCCGACACCTTGCTCGGGCGTGCGGTCGATGATCGGACCGATCACCGTGGCGCTCGTCAGGAAGTCGGCGTAGGTGAGATCGTCGAAGTCAGCGCCGCGGTAGACGTTGCCAGGCTTCGCGGCAGTCGCTTCCCAGATGCAGGCGAGCGTGGCACAGCCTCCTAGCGTCAGGGGCGGCGCTACAAGTTGTCGCGACGTCGCGCTCATGAGTCGGTGCGGTGGAGAAAGCTCCGCACCGCCTCCTCGGCCTCCTCGGGGGCGTCCTCGACGACCCAGTGGCCGACGTCGGGGAGTCGCACCACGTCGGCGTCGGGCCATTCTTCGACGAACCGCGTCAGGCAACGGGTGTTGAAGCACCAGTCGCGTTCGCCCCAGACGAGCAATGTCGGCAAGTCGGCCATCTGCGGCAGCTTCCGTTCGATCGCTTCGAGCGTTTGCCACGTCGGATGGCGATCGTTCGACGGAATGTCGCGCACGAACTGGTAAACCGCCGCACGGCGTCGCCAGGAGTTGTAGGGAGCGAGGTAGCCGGACCGCGCCGCCGGCTCGAGCGACGCCTTGCGGGCGAGGGTCATCGTGAGCGCTGCCCGCGAAAAGGCGTTGGCGCCTTGCACCATCGCGCGGCCCAGCAGCGCGCCGCGGCAGGCGCGGATTCGCCACGGGATAAACCAGGGGCGGAAGGCGCCCGTGTTGAACAGGACGATCCGCTCGAATCGCTCGCGCTCGGCCAGCAGCGTTCCCAGGCCAATCGCGCCGCCCCAGTCCTGGGCGACGAGGGTGACGCGCCGGAGGTCGAGCGTCTCGACCAGCTTCTGCAGATTCGCAATGTGGTCGGCCAGCCGTAGCGGTCGCGGTTGGAGGTCGCTCAGCCCGCACCCCATGTGATCGGGAGCGATGCAGCGGTACTGGCCGCGGAGCGACTCGATCAACCGCCGCCAGTGGAACGACCAGGTGGGGTTGCCGTGGACGAAGAGGAGGGTCCGTTCTGCTTCGCGGGGACCTTCGTCGAGGTAGTGGAGCCGGCGGCCGTCGACGAACAGCCAACGCGATTCGAACGGGTAGAGCGCCCGCCAGGGGGCGTCGGGCGGAGCGGCGTCGGTGACGGCGGGTTGGATGCTCAAGCTGCTGGATCGCGGGTGCTGGGGCTGTCGTGTCGCCTCTGTCGCGTTGAGCGGATTTTCGCGACAAGTAACGTTACGCTTGTTCCCATAAGGCTTTAGGGTGACGGCGTCGAGAGTTGTCGTGAGGGCGGACATGGCGAATAGTGTCGCGACACGCATTTTTGGCGACAGAAGTGGTTCCGGGAGGACGGTAGCTGGATGCTAGATACTGGTTGCTTGTTGGGTGCGGTGGCGCCCCTTCGATTGGCAATGTGAACGTCAAAGGCCGCGACTGCAAACGGTTCAGCCTAGCGGGTTCGTGGGGCGATCGCCACTTGGCTTTTTTGGCCATCTTGACATGCGGGTGGGTGGATTGGGATTCGGCCCTTCGCGTTGGGGCTGGACTGGTCGCTTAAGCGACCAGTCCGTTGGGCTGCGGGGACCGCGAGAGCGAGGCTTTGACGGGGGGGGATGGGGCGCGTACAACTGAGGGTCTTGATCGCCCGGCGCGGCGGTCGTCGACGAGGGGCCCTTGCAATGGGGGCCTTACGAACCTGGTCAGGGCGGAAACGCAGCAGCCATAAGTTTGCGTCTCTTTGTGTGGGGGCCTCTCGTCGACGGCCGTGGTAGCGGGGCGAGTCTGGCTTGGCGCCTCCCGGAGGGCGTGGCCCTCCGGCTAACCGGTGAGGGCGCTGCAACGTTTCGCGAACCCTCCCTGCTGCATGAACGAGTCGCTGCCACCTTCGAATGCGGATCATGCCGGCGGCGAGTATGTCGTCGTCGCGCGGAGGTACCGGCCGCAGGCGTTTGACGAGTTGGTCGGGCAGGAGCATGTCGCCAAGGCGCTCAAGGGCGCCATCGAGAGCGACCGCGTCGGGCACGCCTATCTCTTCACCGGCGCCCGCGGGGTCGGCAAGACTTCCTCGGCCCGCATCTTGGCGAAGGCCCTCAACTGCGAGCGGGGCACGTCGGCCTATCCGTGCGGCGAGTGCGAGGCGTGCCTGAGCATCGCCAGCGGCGACGACGTCGACGTGCTCGAAATCGACGGCGCCAGCAACCGCGGCATCGACGAAATCCGCCAGCTTCGCCAGAACGTCGCCGTGCGGCCGGCGCGGGCGCGGTTCAAGATCTACATCATCGACGAAGTTCACATGCTGACCAAGGAGGCGTTCAACGCTCTCCTGAAGACGCTCGAAGAGCCCCCCGAGCATGTGAAGTTCATCTTCGCCACGACCGAGGCGAACAAGATCCCCATCACGATCCTGTCGCGCTGCCAGCGGTACGACTTCGCAGGGATCGAGCCGACGGCGATTCACAAGCGGCTGAGCGAGATCGCGACGAACGAAGGGGTCGAGGTCGAGTCGGACGCGCTGCAGATCATTGCGATGCGGGCGGCGGGGTCGATGCGCGACAGCCAGTCGCTGCTGGAGCAATTGCTCTCGACCGGCAGCAAGCAGATCACGGCGAAGGACGTCACCGAGCTCTTGGGCCTGGCGCCGGCGGCACGGTTGAGCCGGCTGGTTGAACCGCTGGTGAATCGCGACGCGGCGGCGGCGCTGGAGGAGCTCGATGCGACGATCAACGAAGGCGCCGAAGTGGGGCAGTTGGTCGATCAGCTGCTGGGGTACTTCCGCGATGCGATGACGCAGGCTGTCGGGTGCAACGCGAGCCAGCTGCTCTACGCCTTGCCGACGCAGCGGGAGGAGATTCTGAGCGTCGGGCAGCGGTTGGGGATTCAGACGCTGCTGGCGATTGCGCAGGTGCTCGACCAGACGGCGGCGCGGTTGCGGGTGAGCACGCAGGTGCGGACGCTCGCGGAGATGGCGCTCGTGCGGATTTGTCATCTGCAGGATTTGGATGAGATTTCGGCGCTGATTGAGCAGCTTAAAGGGGGCGAGGCGCTGCCTGTGCGGGCGGCTGCTCTCGGTCCGGTGATGGGCAGCGCTGTGGGGATTGGCGCAAAAAAAAACGAGATAGCTAGCGCTAAGCCGCAAGCGGCGGAGATGACGCCTACGGCGCGGACGGCGGTCTTGCAGCCCCCGGCTCTGCCGGGGGGTGGCGCGACGAGTGATGTTGCGCGGTCGTCAGAATCTAACGTGGCGGACGATCACCCCCGGGCGGAGTCCGGGACTGCCGTGCGGGGAGAGGGTTCTGACGGCGCCGGGAGACTGGCCGCTGAAGCGGTCAGTCTGACTTCGAATCGGGGGAGTGCGAGCTCGGGGCCGGTGCTGGTGGAGGCGGCTGCGGCGGAGCGGGTTTGGCGGGAGGCGTTGGAGCGGCTAGAGACAATCTCGGGCGTTGTCGCGGCGTCAGCCCATGAAGCGACGCAGATCACGGCGGACGGGCAGGGGAGGCTGGTCGTCAGCTTTCCCGAGAGCAAGAAGTTCATGCGCGAGTCATGCCTGCGGCCGCAGAACCTCAGTCGCCTCGAAGCGGCGCTCGAACAAGTCTGCGGGGGCCGCGTCATCCTCGTACTCGCGACGCATCCCGATCCCGCAGACTCTGCGGTGAACGCTGCCGCTCCTGCACCACCCAATCCCAAGCAGCAACAGGCGAGCGCGGCGGCGGACCCGTTCGTGAAGCGCGCGGTAGAACTGTTCGAAGGCGATCCCGAGCGGCTGCGATATGTGGCGCCGCGCGAAGGTTCTGCGAATTGAACCGCCCAAGAGCCAAGGGCATAAAAAAAGAGTTGCGGCATGATGCGGCCCTCCCGTGAATGGAGGCCGCAAGCCGGTTGATGCCGTTTTGCATCTCCGGGAACCGTCGTGCTGCCGCACACCGGCAGGCAACAGAAACTCTTGTTTGGGCAAGATTTAACGAAAGTGGAGCGAAAGGGAGTCGAACCCTCGACCTCTGCATTGCGAACGCAGCGCTCTCCCAACTGAGCTACCGCCCCGAGAATCCCAGATTCTAGGGGCGCTGGGTGAAGGTGTCTAGGCTCAACGCTTCGTCTCGCACGCAAACCTCGCCCCACTCCCGGACTGGTCGCTTAAGCGACCAGTCCGATACGGCCTCCATGCCATTTGCGTCAAAAAAGTTTCAAATCCCGACTCACGCGACCTCCCTTTCGCGGGGGAGGATCGCGTGCTAAAATTCGGGACTTCCGCTTCGCCGCCCACCGGCAGTGAAGCAGAGGGCGATTAGCTCAGTTGGCTAGAGCACCAGCTCGACAAGCTGGGGGTCACAGGTTCGAGCCCTGTATCGCCCACTGGTTCGCCGCGAGTTCTCGCGGCGCGCGTCGTAGTCGACGTGGCCTCGCGGACGGATCGCCGTCCGCAGCATTTTTTAGCATTATCGGAGTTTACCTTTGGGTACCAAGAAGTCAGGCAAGGGTCGGCGGAAGCAAGGTCGCAAGAAGCGACGGATGCGCGCCAAGATCCGCCATCGCAAGAAGTAGTCGGGTACCGCAGGGTCACTACCGTCTCGGCTCCAGGTTTCAAGTGGAGCGTTCCGCCCGGTGTGCTGCGCTGGTTCGAATGGCGTGCCACCGCGTTGTGCAGGACTGGTCGCTTAAGCGACCAGTCCGAACCCGCTCTGTACCTCTGCCTCACGCCGGCGGCCCTCAGAGCGACCGCAGAAACCGCACTGCATTCTCCACGTCGGCCTCCGGCTGACGCGAGTGCCGGCGTTCAATCGTCGCCCAGCCGCGGTAGCCATGCTCTTCGAGAACCGCGAGCAGTTCCGGGAAGTCGGCCGCGCCGCGACCGAGTTCGACGTCGCCGCCGCTGGTCGAGCCAAATCCGCGCACCGCATCGTTCGCGAATAGATGCGTCACGTGTGTGCCGAGCCGTTCGACGAACTCTCGTGGCGAGCCGCCGCTCAGCACCAGCTCCGCCGGGTTCAGATCGAGCCCCATCGCTCCTTCAGGCAGTTCGCCCAGCAGGTTTGCCAACTCCTCGGGCGTCGCCGTCGTTTGCAGCGCGAGCTCCACGCCCAGCCGATTGCCGTGTGAGCTGAGCGTCCCCAGCGCCTCGAGCAGCGTTGTTCGCTCCGCCGTCTCCGGGGGAGGGCAGGGGCCGAGCATGATTAGCATCACCCGCGAGCCGAGTCGTGACGCGGCGTGCATGGCCTGCAGCGTCGCCTCGATACGCCGCTCCAATTGCTCCGGATTAGCGAACCCCCGTCGCGTTGGAAAGGCGACCGATCCGACCCGCAAATTCAGATCGTCCAGCATTTTCCGCAGCTGCCGCAGGGCCGTGTCGGAAAGATCGGCGACGGCCAGCTCCTGACGAAGGTCGATCTGCACCCCATCCGCCTCCAATCGGCCGGCGGTGTGCAATGCTTGCTTCAGCGGTTGTGCCAGGCATTTCGTCTGTATGGCAATCCGTACGCCAATCACTGCCGCTCCCTCTGGTTCGATATGTCGCTGCTATCCCACTTCCTGATTCTAGCCCTTTTGGGGCCGTCCGGGAGCCAGCCTCGCCACCCCGACACGGTCGAGGTCTTTGCGTGCGACTTTGGCCGCGAATGGGATCTGAACTACGACAACTGGCCCGACCGTTGGCAACGCGTCTTCAAGGATGGCATGCCGAAGTACGTCGAAGCCGGTATCGTCGCCGATCCTTCGGCGCCGACCGGTCAGTGCCTCACGATCAAAGTGAACGGCGGCGGGGCGATGTTGCAGAGCCCCTGCGCGTCGGTCTCTGAAAAGTTCAGTTACAAGGTCGAGTCGCGACTCCGCGTCCGCGGCTTGCAGCATGCCCGCGTGCAGGTTCGCGTCGAGTTTTGCGACGAGCAAAAACAGGTGATCGAAACGGTCGAGAGCCTCTGGTTCCAAAACACCAACGGCTGGGTTGATTGCCACATCGGTCCGATCAGCCCGACCGATCCGCGGGTACAGCTCGCGCGGGTGGCGCTGGTCGTCGAGCCCGGCAAGCTCACCGATCTCACGGGCGAGGCGTCGCTGGCCCAAGTCTGGCTCGGTCGGCTGCCGCGCATGACCGTCCAAAGCAACAGCGCTTACAACGTCTACACCGATCCCGGCGACGTCGAAGTCGAGTGCGACCTCTCGGGCATCATGGACAGCGACCCCGATATCTTGTTTGAACTGCTGGACGCCAGCATGCAGCGGCTCGACGGCCGTCGCGTCCAGTTCGAAGGTCGGCTGATTACCGAGCGTCGCAGCAAGGCCTCGGAAATCGTCGAACCCGAACCCGATCAACACGTCGCCTACGCCGGCAGCACCACGTGGCGGCCGGTGATCCGCCAGCATGGTTTCTACAAAGTGCGCGTCACGATGGAGACCGAGCAGGGGATGCTCAAACGCGACGTGATCAACCTGATCGTGGCGCCGCCACTCAGCCGCCCCGTCGAAGGCGAATTCGGCTGGTCGCTGGCCGGCGACGCGATTCCGCTGAATTTCAACGCTCTCGCCCAACTTCTGCCGCAAGCCTCGATCAACTGGGTGAAGCTTCCCGTTTGGTACGATCCCGCCGAGCCGCGCCAGGGCGACGATCTGGTGATCCTGACGGAAAAGCTCGCCGCCGCCGACATCGAAACGGTTGGCGTCCTCGATCGTCCCCCCGCCGGTACTGAGTTTGCCCGCCGCCTCAGCCCCGATGCGGCGATCGCCGACACTTTCGCCGTCGATTCTTCGGCCTGGCTGCCGCTGCTCGATCCGGTGCTGACGCGACTATCGATGCGCGTCCGGTGGTGGCAACTCGGCGCCGACGACGACGCCAGTCTCGCTGCCGACGGAAACCTCCAGGCCAAGGTCCTTGACCTTCGCGAAAAGCTTTTCCGGTTCGGCCAGGAAGTGAACCTCGGCATCGGTTGGGACTGGACGCAAGAAGCCCTCACCGGCGTTGCGTTGCCCTGGAACTTCGAACAAATGAGCGCCACGCCCGCGCTTACTGGCTCTGAACTGGCCGCCTATCTCGACCTTCCCAATCGCGCCGGGACGCGCCGCTGGATCCTCGTCGAACCGCTCCCCCGCAGCGAATATGATCTCGAATCACGCGCCTGCGACATGGTCGAGCAAATGCTCGCCGGCAAAATCAAAGGCGCCGACGCCATCTTCGTCGCCCGCCCGTTCGACGACGAGCGGGGCCTGATGAACGACGCTGGCGCTCCGACCGATCTGTTCCTGCCGTGGCGCACCGCTGCGTCGCTCCTCGGCGGCGCCAAGTTCGTCGGCAGCATCGACCTGCCCAGCGGCAGCCACAATCGCATCTTCGAAACGAAGCAGGGCGAGTTCCTCATGGTCGTCTGGGGCGACGAACCTTGCGAAGAGGCCGCTTACCTCGGCGACGACGTCCGCGTCATCGACGTCTGGGGCCGCGAAGAGTTGGCCGACGCGCAGGGCGAACGTCAGGTGATCAAGGTCGATCGGCTCCCACGGTTCGTCCTCGGCCTCAACCCGGCCGTGGCCCAGTGGCGAATGGACGCGCGGTTCGCCGTGAAGCACGTTCCCAGCGTCTTCGGCGCCGCCCACAACAACAAGCTGCAACTCCACAACTCCTTCCCGCAAGGCGTGAGCGGGACGATCGAAATTGTCGGGCCCGAAGGGTGGCAAATTACCCCGGCGCGTAGCGACTTCAAACTCGCCGCCGGCGAGACGTTTGCGAAGCCGATCCAAGTCACCCTCCCCTTCGACGCGACCGGCGGCGCCTCGCCGGTGCGGATCGACTTTGTCGTCGACGGCGAACGCCAGTACCGCTTCAGCGTCTACCGCGACCTGACCGTCGGCGACGGCCAGTTGGAACTCGACACCTACACCCGTTTGGAGGAAGACGGCACGCTGGTCGTCGAGCAGCGGATGGTCAACTTCAACGCCGCGCAGCTCGACTTTAAATGCCAGCTCTACGCCCCGGGCCGCCGCCGCCAACGGGCCCAGGTGACCCGCCTCGGCGCCAGCCCTGACGTGAAAATCTACCGCTACCCCAACGGCTCGGAACTGATCGGCGCCGAGTTCTGGCTCCGGGCCCAAGAAATCGACGGCGGTCGCGTCCTAAACCATCGGTTTAAGGTGGAGCAGTAGCATCGAGCGGCGGGGCAGGCTTTTTCTCTGCGTTCTGGAAGGCAACCGCCAAGGACGCCAAGAGCGCCAAGGAATTGCCGGGAGGAGAATACCTGCCCGCGAATCACGCGAATGGAATTCATTTTTATTCGCGTCTTTCATTCGCGCCAATTCGCGTCATTCGCGGGCGATTCCTCCTACCAACTCACAACCATGCCTGTCGTGCCCATCGCACCGCCATGCTAAAATCCCCGTATTCCTTGGCGTCCCATGGCGTCCTTGGCGGTTCAATTCCTGTAGCCCAGCCCCATAGAAAGTCACAGATGCCAACGGTCGGTGACATCGCCCAAGTCCTCAAGCAACTCGCCCCCCTCGCCCTCGCTGAGGAGTGGGACAACGTCGGCCTGCTCGTTGGCGACGAGAGTTGGCCCGCTGCGCGCGTGATGACCTGCCTCACCGTCACCCCGGCGACAGTCAAGGAAGCGATCGACCAGCGCGCCAACCTGATCGTCTCGCACCACCCCCTCCCCTTCCGCCCGGTGCGGACGATCACCCCCGCCACCACCGTCGGGCGGCTGCTGCTCGACCTGATCCGCAATTCGATCGCCGTCTACAGCCCCCACACCGCGTTTGATTCCGCCTCGGCAGGCATCAACCAACATCTGGCGATTGGCCTCGGCCTGCAAGAAATCGCGCCGCTCAAACCGGCCCCCAGCGGCGATCCCGAAGAGGGCGCCGGCCGCTACGGTCTCATCGGCGAACCGCTGACCCGCCGCGAACTCGCGGAGCGGACGAAAGCGTTCCTCAATATCGAAGGGGTCCGCCTTGCTGGAGATCCGAACTTGCCCATCGCCCGCGTCGCCATCGCCTGCGGCAGCGGCGGCTCGTTCCTCGACGCGGCAATCGCCGCCGAGTGCGACGTCCTCGTGACCGGCGAAGCGACGTTCCACGACTGCCTCGAAGCCGAGGCCCGCGAGATGGGCCTCTTGATCACCGGCCACTTCGCGAGCGAACGCTTTGCGCTGCTGTCGCTGGCCGATTACCTCACGGATCAGCGGTCTGACGCCCATGTCTGGGCGAGCCGTAGTGAGCGCGATCCGCTGCAGGCGTTGTAATAGTTCGAGAACTTGGGGAGGGGCCTGTGCCGTACCTATCCCGTGAACTTGCCGCCCTGCATCCATTCGATCCAAGCAAACGCCCCGCTGCCAACAACCAAATTAATCAACGGTAACGCCGTGATTTGCAGCGCTCGCTGAGAAGTCCCGCTCGAATAAGCCGCCCAAGACGCGACGATCGTGAACAGGCAAACCAGCGGGAACGTGAAGCTACTCGCCGCCGCAGCAATCGTCGGCAGATTCGTTTCCGACCCCGGCGCGTCGAACATCATCACGGCGAACATCGCCGGGATCGCCCCTAAGAGACCGAGCGCGCCCCACAACAACGAGAGCGCCGCCAGCATCCACTTAGCCCTCGGATTCTGATCCACGCGATTCTCGTCAGGTAGTATTGGCAGGTAGCAGCCGGCAACTCTATCAAATCGACCGCAGTAGGTGAATTGTGGTTTCGCCTTAGACTGGTAGCTTTAGCGACCAGTCGACCCCGCTCAGACGACTCAAGTTTTCACTCCGTCCCCCCTCAGTAATCCACCCGATGGTTCGTGATGTTCTCCTTGTACTCATCTAGAAAACCAGGATCTGGACAACCATTCTGATATTGGTCGAAGGTCATCCCCAGGTAGGGATCGAGAGGATGGTTGGCGACCGCCTCTTCTTCCGGAATCAGAATGAAATACCTGTGTCTGCCGCGACGGGAAACGATCCAAGGTACCATGCGGAAGGCGGTCAGGTGCGACTTGTCCGCTGCTTGCGATTTCTCAATTCGCTCACGTAGGTTCCTGTAGTAGATCATGCGAAAGTTGCCGTTTCGCGGACCGACCTCCGGGTAGTAGTCGAGCGGCGGCCAGGTCACGGTCGGCGAATCGCGTCGGAAGGGATCGAACGGATCATGATCGGTCTCGCTGGGGCGTTGGCCGTCGGCGCCCAGCGGCTGCAGGTCGGAGACGACGCCCGCCGGCCAACGTAGCCACGCAATTGGAGTTCCCCAGCCATCGATGAATTCATACGCCCCGTCCCCGTCGATGTCGCCGATCTCCAGCTTGGAGAAATGCGTTCGCGCCTCGCCGTCGCCTGTCGCCATCATGACCACCATGTACAGGGTTTCGGCTCGTTCGCTGACATACTCATCGACGACCGTCGCCTGCGATTGTTGATAGTAGCGATAGTACTTCTCCGCCAGCGGCGGCGACTTGGAGAGAATCTGAGGAACGTACGTCACGTCCATCCAACGCTCAGGCATTTCTAGCTTCATTAATTCTCGCAGACCCAGCAACCGGGCATCGGCGAGCATCTGTCCCCGCGCGATCGAGCGGACTCGGCGCTCTACCGGCGTGGTCGCCTCCGCGGCCCAACTGTCAATCGCTTGAACGATGCTGGGATCAACGTCGATGCGGCGCGTCTCGTAGCTTGTATAGCGCTCTACGATCAGTTCGTGAATCTTCGAGATTGTGCTCTGTGTTTTCCTTTTCCGCGCACTCTCTATCGCCGCGGACGCCGTGCCGAGGATAGCGGCCGCGATGATCGCCATGATTGCCATCGTGACGAGCAGTTCGATCAGCGTGACGCCCCGTCGGAGATCGGAAGAAGCCATCGAAGTCCTCGTTTCCGTTTGCCTAGAGCTTTTCTCAACTCCATGCAGCGCCTGCATCCCCCGGCTCCGCCGGGGGGTAGCGCTATGTGGGACAATGCCTACAGATATGGCGACCGGCCCCCTGGCGAAGCCAGGGGCTGAAGGCGCTATGGCGAAGTCGGGACGCTTGCGAGAGTCAGCGACCAAGCAGCGACAGAAGTTGCATATGCACGCGCCTAATCAGCGAAATCGGCCCGCCTGTGTTTGTTGGTCTCACGACCGAGACGCCATCTGGCGGATGAGGCGACTTCGAAGGTCTCGTTGATTGAGACCACTTGGCCGAAGATCGGCAAGGAGAGATTGCCCGCCGGCAAGACTTGGCGGTCGGCGAGCAAGATTCAGCCGACCCGACTGACGGCGCAATAACGCACGCCATCGCAGAAGCGAGAGAACGCATGGCCCAATCTCCGTTCCAAGGAAAAGGGTCGCCGTTGTTCCGAACGGCAGACGATCGTCAACGTAACGATTCGTATTTCATAAAGCAAATCTTTTTTGTGCTAATGGGCCATTTCGTCGTACAGAATCTCAAAGCTACCTTGCAGAAAATGGCCGCGCACTTCGCTAGGATGCGCTGAGAACGGCTTCTAGGCCGGTCCGTGGTTGTTCTTTGACAATTCGAAATCATTGACGCCTCACGCGCGGCGGGGCGGGGGCGGTGCGCCTTGTTCGGCGCCGATTTTTTGCGTCTCAAAAACGATTTCGGGAAAACGCAAAAGTCCGACCCGATTTTGGCCGCTTCAATCTCGAAACAGCTCGAGAAACGTCGTGTCAACTCTGGTCAAGCGGTGATTTAAGGCCACCGACTTTTGCACCGTTTTCATCGAGGTCTCACGGGCCAAAAATCGAAATCAAAAGATGCAAAAATCACCCCTCTCTTGAAGAGATGGGAGAAACCCAGCACGGCCATGAATGACGCGTGGCCGCAGGGGGTAATGCTCGAAAAGCGATTTAGGGGGAGCGACGCATCAGATTCCCAATGAGTAACTTCTACGAACGCAGCCAAGCTCCCAGTCGCTTCATCCCCTCGGTCGTTGAGATGGCCGGCGCGTAGCTGAAATCGCGCCGCGCCGCCGAGACGTCGTACCAGTGGGACGTCGCCAACTGCGCGGCCAGGAACCGCGACATCGCCGGCTCGGCCTTGATGTGGAAGAGCCGGAAGATCGTTTCGCACAGGCTACCGGCGCGGCGGGCCGAGGCGTAGGAGATCGACTTTGCCACCGGCGGCAGTTCGACGAGCGCGAGGATCTCGTCGATCCAATCCCAGCAGTTAACCGAACTCCCCTGGCTGAGAAAGTAAGCTTTCCCTGCCACCGGCGAGTTCTCGGCGTTCAAGGCGTCGAGCGCCTGTAAGTGAGCGACAGCCGCGTTCTCGACGTAGATCGTATCGATATGATTCCCGCCGTCGCCGACGCGACGGAGGCGGCCGGAGCGGGCGCGGTCGATCAACCGCGGAATGAGATGGTTGTCCCGCGGTCCCCAGATGAGATGAGGACGCAGCGCACACGTCCGTAGCGTCGCGTCGCTTGCGGCCAGCACCGCTTGCTCGGCGAGCGCCTTGCTCTGCGAATAGTTAGCGCCGTTCGCATTCATCCAGGCGAAGTCATACGGCGCCCGTTCGTCGACGCCGCATTGATCGACGCCCGCAAAGACGACGCTGGGGCTGCTCGTGTAGACGAGTCGCGAAACGCCCTGCGTGCGACAACCGGCGAGCACATGTTCCGTCCCGCGAACGTTGGCCTGCTCGAACGGCGCCCACTGCACGGCGATGCCGGGGAGCGCGGCCGCATGGATTACCGCATCGACGCCAGCGCAGGCGGCGATCACGGCGTCACGGTTCGTGACGTCGCCGCGGACCACTTCAACGCCGAGTGTCGCCAGTTCCGGATATTTGCCGCGGCCGAAGCTGCGAACGCGATCACCGCGCGCGACGAGCTGCTCGACGATGTAGCGCCCGAGGAACCCGCCGCCGCCAGTGACAAGTACATGCATGAAATTCGCTTAGCTCGGAATTCTGTAGGCGGCCGCGATGGCTAGCTGTTCTCGATTGATCTTTGCATTGTGCCGAACATCAACCGGGAACGGCCGGTATGATAAGAAGTGGCGAATCCGGTGTGCATGAGAGAATCGAGAGGCAATGTCTGCTAATTGCTTCTCGACTGATTCTTGATCAACATCTTGTGTGAACGGTTCATACATGATCACCGGCGTCTGCTCACCGCGCGGACCAACGCCGACAAGCGCCGTCCGTTTCACGTCTGGCAACTCATTGAAGACGGCTTCGCTGCATTCGGTGTAGAGTGTGCCGTGGGCTGTTTCGACGCGATGTGATTTCCGACCGCAGTACCAGAAACGCCCTTGATCGTCGAGGTAGCCAACGTCGCCGATGCGATGCCAGATAGTATCGCCGTCGCGGATTTTTGCATCATGATTCGTCCCCCCGCCCGGTGGCAGCGAACCAGACCTCGCTTCGGACTGGTCGCTTAAGCGACCAGTCCAACCAGGATGCAAGTACATGGGGGAAACTTGCGGGCCGCGGACGATTAGTTCGCCGATCTCGCCGGTGGGGAGATCTTCGGCGTCGTCGATCGACGCGATCGGTTCGTCGCTGATCCGAATCACCCGCCAATCGATCGTGTCGAACTTCCGCCCGACGCAGACGCCGGCGCCTTGAGCCGTCTTCGCTGCCGTTTCGCCGAGTACCTCGCGGGCCTCGATCGTCGCCACCGGCAGGCTTTCGGTGGCGCCGTACGGCGTGTGCATCTCTGCTTCGGGATGCACCATGGCCAGCGTCCGCTCCAGCACCGACGCCGGCACCGGGGCGCCGCAGGAGAAGACCTTCCGCAGCGTTGGGATCCGCTCGCCCGTCACTTGGCAGTGACGGCTCAACCGCTCCCACACTGCCGGCGACGCGAAGGCCTGCGACACCTGCCAGTCGTTCGCTGCCGCGAGCAGTCGTTTAGGATCGGCCGACGCCGGTCGCGAGAAATCCATCTGTGGGAAAACGGTCGTCACCCCCATCGCCGAATTGAAGAGGCCGAATAGAGCAAAACAGGCCAAGTCGGCGCCGCCGGGAACGATGCCGTATTGCCGCTGGATCTCGGCCGCTTGCGTATCGAACATCTGCTGCGTGTAGAGCACCCCCTTCGGCGGCCCCGTGCTGCCGGAGGTGAAGATGATCGCGGCGGCATCATTCGCATTAGTGTCCGGAAGTTTCGTATGACTACCACGACCGCGAGCCAGCAACTGACGATAGGTGGCGCCCCCCCAAAACCAGCGGCGGCCGACGGTGACGTTCAGCGTCGCCTTCGGGAACCGCCCTCGCAGCACCGTCCGCACCGCTTGAGCGGGGCTGATCGCGATGAACCCGTCGGGCTCCGCGGCCGCGAGGCAGTTCACCAAGTGTTTGCGACCCATCCCAGGATCGACGAGCACCGTCACCGCACCGGTCCGCAACAAGGCGAAGACCAGTTTGACGAACTCGATCCCCGGCTTCACCAGCAGCACCAGCCGTTGGCCGGGGCGGACGCCAAGATCAACCAAACCGCGAGCGAGGGCCTGAGAATCGGCTTCGAGTTCGCCGAAGGTGCAGGTCGCATAAGCGTGCTTGCCAGCGACGTCGCCGTTGCCGGGCGTGGCGATGGCCACGGAGTCGGGCATTCGCGCAGCGACCGTCGTCAAACGATCAGCGACGTTCGTGCGGGATGGCGAGCTAGCGAGCGGCATGGCCCCATTGTGGCGAAGCGGTCCCGATCAGGTAAGTCAAACGGGCGCCACTGGCGTGTCGCCAGTGTGGAAGTACCGCAACGGCATGGTTGCCGTTTGACTGGCAAGTAGCCGCCAAAATCAGGCAGTTTTTTCCTCGTTGGCGGTAGCAAACGTGTACACACTTCAGCACTGGCGACACGCCAGTGGCACTCAATTTTCCTCACATCGAGCAACCAGCCCCAGCACCCGCTCCGCCACATCAACGCCGGTCACCTCGCCAAGCGCCCGCCAACCCGGCACGGCGTTCACTTCGATCGCATAAAGTCGCCCGTCGCGGGCCGGCAGCAGATCGACGCCAGCGACCGTCGCCCCGACGGAGGCCGCGGCCCGGCGGGCGAGTTGGGCGAGCTCGACCGTCACCTCCAGCGGGGCAGGGCGGGCGCCGAGGCTGATGTTCGTCCGCCAGTCGTCGGGATTAATCCGCTTCATCCCCAGCACTTCGTCGCCGATCACGAGCAGCCGCCAGTCGACGCCATCGTGCGGCACGAACTGCTGGAGGTACAACACGGCGCCGATCTGCTCGAGCGACGAGAAGACCCGCCGTGCGATCGCAGCGTCGGTCACCCGCGTGATGCCGCGCCCCTCGCCGCCGAAGAGTGGCTTTACCACGACGTCGCCGCCAAGCGTCTCAAACGCGGCCAGCCCGTCGGCCGCCGTCTGGCAAACGATTGTCGGCGGAACCAATAACCCCGCTGCTTGCAGCTTCGCGGTCGTCAAAAACTTATCAACCGCCGCCTCAATCGCTCGCGCCGGATTGACGACCCGCACGCCGGCCGCTTCGAGCCGAGCGAGGGCATCCATCCGAAAGACGACCTGCTCCAAACTCCCCGGCGGCATCGATCGCACCAGCACCCCGTCGAGCGAGTTGAGCGAAAGGTTGCCGCCGTCGATCGAAAGGTTAGCGCCAGCGACGTGCGAACCAAGCGACTTGTACGAAACGGCCGTCAACCGATGACGTGAACCGGCGGCGCGAGCCAAGTCGCGGAAGTACCAGCTATCACGAGCGGCGAGGATGGCGATGTCCATGGCGGCCGCGTGCGGGGCGAGGGGCGGAGACTAAGCGATGCCGAACGACCGTGCCAGCACCGCGTCGTCAAACTTACCGAATCGGAAGCTGTTGCCGGTCTCGATGTTCACGAACGTCACCACCGCCGGGCTGAAGAGGTGCGGATCGATCTTGTAGAAATCGTGGTCGTAGCCGGCAAAGATTTCCGCGAACGGCCGACCGTAGTCCTTCGACGCCGAACTAGGCGTCAGGGCACCAATCTCCTGGAGCGATGCGTCGTCGCCGCGCACATAAAGCACGGCATGGCCGCCGTAGAGAATGGCGTCGTTCGTCCGGCCGATCGCGGCGACGTCGTTCTTCGCCGGCGGCGGCAGCGGCGCCGAACCCCAACCGCTGACGATGCGGTGGAGATCGAACTTCAACTCGTGCAGCTTGTGGAGCGCCGTCTCGACGCTGCGGGCCACGACCTGCAGCGTTCCCGCGATGCTCCGCGTGGGCGCGACCAGCAGCGTCAGTTCCGCGGGAGCGATGCCGCATTTTGCCGCCACGTCGCGGCAGACTTCGTCCGTCGGCAACTTGCCGCTCTCTAAAATGCCGACGCAGGCCGACGCGCTCTCGCGATATTTCAGGTCCTCAAACAACGGCTCGCGCGCCGCCGCGGCTCGCATTGGCCCCGAGCCCATCGCAAAGAATTTTTCGCCCTTCACTTCCCACCCGGCGTATTGCGACGCCATGCAGGCGAGCAGCGGGTGATCGGTATGCACCTGGATGATCGGACCAAGCCCGTCGCCGCTGGGTTCCAGTTCCACCGTTGCCAAGTCAGCGAGGCAGAGTCTCGCTAACAGCAGCCCCGCGTCGAAGCCGCCGACGGTCTTCACGCCGCAGTCGACGACCGTGGCGCCGCAGTCTTGCAGGTGGAGTTCAATGCGCAGCCTTTCGGCGTCATCGGCCAAGGTGCGGCACAGAGCGGCGGCGCGGGCGTTGAGATTCACTGGAGAGCGTCGGCAAGCAAGGGCGAACTGATCAAGTCGGAATCGCCCCATCATAAAAGTAAAGACGAGGAGAATACAGACCGCGAATCACGCGAATTAGAAGATAGGAGCGGACCGTTCACGCTTTCGTGGTCCACTCGCCGCCATTTGCTTCATTCGCGTCGATTCGCGTGATTCGCGGTTAATCTCGTGTATCTCACTACCGCTTGAACTTGCTCAGGTCGAGCGACTTGCCGATTTTCGTGACGTCGACTTCTAATGGCGAGTTGCCTCCCATCAGCGAGGCGAGTTGGGTTACCAGCTGCTGATTCTCGCCCAATGCGGCGGTCAGCTCCTCCTGAGCCTTGTCCCGTTCGGCTTGGAGCTTGCCGAGTTGCTCGTCGACTTGCCCCTGGACCTTGGCCATCAGCCGGTCTTTGCGGTCGGTAAGGTACTTCTTGACCGCACCGCTGACGCCGGCGGCGAGCTGCGGGCCAATGTTCGATTCGATTTTAATCGAAGGCCGCTTGAGCGTCCCCGCGAGGGCGATCTTCGCCTCGAGCCGGTCGACGCCAGTGAGCGATTCCTGAATGACCGCGGCGATCCGATCATCGCGCAAAGCAGGCGTTTGGGCCGCCAACGTCGACGATTGGTTGAGTTCGATCGTGCCGATGAGTTGATCGCCGTCGAGGCGGATGTCGGCCTTCAGGCTCGCCGCGCCGGGCGCTACGGTGACCGCAAGTTTATCGGCGCGGCCGAGCGTGCGGTGGGCGAGGTTGAGCTTCGGCACATCGATCACCAACGAATCGTGGGCGATTTCGGTGCGACGATCGAGCTCGACGGTCAGCACTCCATCGACGGCGCCGGTCGTTCGAATGCTAAGTTGCAGCGGCCGCTGGTGAAGCTGCGGCTCCGAGGCCACGTCAGTCAGCAGCCCTGTGAAAGCCATGGCCTGGCCGTCGAGCCGGGCGTCGCCGGCGAGCTCAACGCGTTCGATCAACATCGCCGGTTGGCGACGGCCGCCGAAGAGCACATTGGTTCCGCGCGTGCGCGTCGGCGCGGCGACGCGGTTCTTCGGAATGAACCTCTGAGCCTGGTCGATCCACCAGGCGCTTTGCTCCAGGTAGCCGCTGGCCGTCTCGCCAAGAAGGTAGCGATTCAACTCGTCCGGATCGATGCCTGAGAGCTTCAGGTGCTCGCGCAGAAACTGCTCGTCTTGCTTGCGCGCGACGTCGATCGCGGCGCGGTCGGCTTTTGCCTGGTCGGGCAGCGCCTTGATCTCGGCCAGCGTGGTACGAAGCTCCGCTTCCGTTGCGGCCAGTTGCTTGCGCAGCTCCTCGACTTGCTGCATGCCGCGGAGCGGGTTCTTCTTCGCCTCGCGGAAGGTTGCTTCAATCTGCTTAGACTTAGCTTTCAGGTCGTCGGCCCGCGATTTCAGCGCTTTGTATTGTTCTGGCCAGCGGCGTTGAAGTTCCTCGACCATCTGGGGCGTCGCCAGTGAGCCGAGCAGGTCTTGCTCCATGCGGCCAGTGAGGTCGTCGAACCAGCCGGCGGCCGTCTCTTGGGCGGCCGCGAACATGGGATCGAGCGCCGAAGGTTCGTCGACTGCGTCGGGCAGAATCTCCAAAGCGCCTGAGGTGGTGCGCTCCGAATCAAACTTCAGCCCCTCAATCCGGCCGTTGTGAACGACGACTCGCTTGCGCAGCAGCTGCGCGCCGTCGATTTCGAGCCGAATTTGTGATGACTCGATCAGGTTGCGCATCGGCTTGCCGGGATTGGCGGCCGCCAGCCCGGTGATCGTCAACTCGCCGCCGCGGAGCGACGTGTTCACGTCGGCGACCTCGACCTTGGCGCCGATCGCCGATTCGCCGGAGAAGACGATCGCCCAACGGATGGCCGGATCGAGACAGAATCGCACCGTCAAGACGACGACGACGACGACGGCCAGCCGCGGCACGACATACTGCCAGCGGAAGATTGGCGGCAACTTGGGACGCTTCAACCTCATCATTCGAGCCCCCATTGAGCGCCGATTTCAGCCCCCATGATCCAACGCACGAGTTTGTACCGCATGAGGTAGTGCTGCAGACGAGGACGCAGATAGGTCGTGGCGACGCGGGCCGCGCGATAGACCGGGTAGAACAGATAGAGCCCGATGAACAACTGCCCCAAGACCGCCGTGTTGTTGAGGCCGGAGAACGGCCCCAGCGGCTTGTCATAGATCGCCGCGAACATCGGTTGGAGCGTCGGCGACGTGAGCAAAAGCGAACCAAGACGGTGCGCCGTGCCGTCGAAGAAGGCTCCGACATAGGAGAAGATCGCGATGGCGAGAAATCCCGCCGCCCGGTTCACGCGCAGCGAGCAGAGAACCATCGCGATGGCGATCGCGGTGAGATTTCCCTTAGGCAACAGGCCGACCATCATGCCGAGGGAGAATCCCCAGGCCGTTTGTCGGGGCGTATCGTTGCCGATGAGCGCCTGAAGCAGCATGCGGACAGGCCGCAAAAATAGCGTGAGCATTGCCTTCGCTCGCAACGGCGACGAGTCGGTCCCGACGCCGGCGGCGGGAGGCCAGGCTCGCAGCTCGCTGGAAAAGCGTACGAAGAGCGCAAAGTCTGCCGGCTATCCGCAGATATCGGCCGGCGCCGCCATGCGACTGAAGTCGAGCGGGGGGACGGGTGCTAGCAGATCATGGCGATAGCGGGCGGTTGGCCGACTATTGGCCCTCGGCGGCGCGGAAGAATTCGTGATCCGCCTTCCCGCCCGAACGGAGGAACGCCGTCAGATCGAGAATCTCCTCGGCGGTCAGCGTATTGAGCAGTCCGCTCGGCATCATCGAGACGTCGGAAGGATACTGATCGTCGAGTTCGTCGCGCGGGATCGACTCGGTCTTCTTCGGGTCAAGCATGTTCGTGCTGACCATAATGTTGTCCTTATCGATGTTCGAAACGCGGCCGACGATCGTGCGACCGTTGGTCTCGAAGACCATCTGCTGATACTGGTCGGAGATCGTGTGGTTCGGATCGATGACCGATCGCATGATGTCGGGAGCGCCGAAGCGCCCGCCGAGGCCGGTGAGGTCGGGGCCGATGGACGAGCCGGCGCCGGCGACGCGATGGCAGTTGTAGCAGCCGGCGGCGGAGAACATCTTACGGCCATTCTCAAAGCTGCGCGGACCCTTATCGTCAGCGACCAGTTTCGTCGCTTCATCAAGGGTCCATTCCTTCACTAGCGGACGCGAATGGACTTCAATCGACGCCGTCTGTTCGACGAGCGGCTTGGAAATGCGCTCGGCGATCGGCGCCTTCTCGGCGCTGGGAATGTTCACGATGAACCGATCGCGCGCCGCGACGAGATAGCCAAAAAACGAATGGCCGCCGCCGAGGTGCGCGGCCCGATCAAACCAATCGAGCAGTTTGAGACGCGATTCAGTCGTCCACCCGCTTTGGACGGCGCTCAGGCTCACGGCAAAGTCAATCGCGTCTTCGGGAGTGGCTGCGTTCTCGAGAAGCGGAATCAAACGATTGACGACCCCGGGGTCGCGCAGCCGGATGAGCAGGTTGGCCAAATCGCGATTTACATAGTGATTTTTCGAGGGCAAGTACGCATCGAGGGCCGAGACGAGCTTCTGGCGCGTGCTGCTCTGCAAAGGTTCGAGCCGCATGACGCCGAGCGAGGCGACGCGCAGATAGTCGAGCTGCTGCTGAAGCGACAGCTCGGGGAAGCTAATCGACGTCAGTGCGGCGACCCACGCCTCCTGTTGACCCGAGTCAGCCGTCCGCGCGAATGCGGCGAGGGCGTTCAGCTTCGCGTCGACGTTCGTCTCGGCCAAGGCCTTGGCTCGCCATTCGGAGAATGGCTGATGTTCCAGCGCTGTGCGAGCGACGTTCTTAATGAACCGGTCGGAACTGCCCAAGTGAGGCCAAATCTGTTTGATCGCGTCGGGGCCAGCGGGCCGATTCAACTTCTCCAGCGAACGGCGCAGCGCGTGGGCTTCAGCGGGCGGCAGCGCCGGGGAGCCGCTACCGAAAACGCGCTGCGGATCATTCGCGGCGACGACTTCGGGTTGAGGCGAATCGGCCGTGACGCCTTCGCCGGTCCAAACAATCCGGTAGAGAGCCGACGCGCTCTTACGGCCGCCGACAGCGAAGTAGAGCGCGCCATCTTGCGGCAGCACCGCCATGTCGGTCACGCCCAACGGCATCGCAAACGCGAATCGCTCAATTTCTCCGGTGTACGACGAACCCGCAGGCGACAGGTGCACCGCGTAGATGTTGCCATAGCTCCAATCGGCGGCGAAGAGGGCCTTCTGGTACTTTTCGGGAAACTTCGACCCGGTCCCGAACGCCACGCCTGTCGGCGAGCCCGGACCGGCGTCGGCGGCGGCGGGGACGGAATCGATGTAGTAGGTCGGCCAGACGCTGTTGCCCGTGCGCCAACCAAAGTCGCTGCCGCTGGTGACATGACAGATGCGCGTCGGGCGATACCACGGCGTGCCGATATCCCACTCCATATCGGAATCGAAGGTGAAAAGATCGCCCGCTTCGTTGAACGCCAAGTCGTAGGAATTGCGGTAACCGATCGAGAACAGTTCGAGATTGCCTCCGTCGAGATCCATCTTCGCGAACCAGCCGCCCGGGGCTCTGATGTCGGTGGCGTGTCCGTTCGGATCGCCGATGAGCGGCAGTAGTTGGTCTTCTTGCCAGCGCGTCGGTACGGCCGAACTGCTGAATAGCGGCGGATCGGTGTGGTTGCCGCAAACGACGTAGAGACTTTTCCCATCGGGACCCAAGACGATGCCGTGCGGCCCATGTTCGCCGGCGCCGCCGAAGACTCGCAGTTGTTCGATGCGATCGAACTGATCGTCCTTGTTCGTATCGGTTAAACGATAGAGGCCGGAGGTAAAGCTTCCGACCTGGCCATTCACCACGACATAGAGTTGCCCCTTATGGAAAAGCAGTCCTTGCGCCATGCCGAGCTGAGTGCTGAGCTTCTCAACCTTCGTCTTCGAGGGATCGGCCCCGATTGGCGACGGCGTGATGCGAAAAAGCGCGCCATCTTGATCCGAAGCGATGAGGCGGCCTTTGTCGTCAGGCGTCAGGGAAACCCATGAGCCTTCCGTCTCAGCGGGCACCTCATGGACTAGCTCGGCCTTGAACCCTGGAGGCAGCGAAATCTTGCCGGCCGCTTCGGCGCAGGCTTGAGAGGCCATCGCCGCTTGCCATGTAGCGACGAAGCCAATCAAACCGATTTGCAAGAATGGTAGCGAGCGCCGAAAAGTGACCATGCGTGATGCTCTGCGAATGGTGGATGATGGCTGGCAACCTCCCACTGAGGAGGCGACTCCTGCATGTTGCGATCATATCTGACGGCTCGCGCCAACGGAAGGAATCGCGGGCGTCGAGATCACTTGTCTTGCGGCCGACGTCGGGGCCGACCGCGTGCCAAAGGGGCGGGACGCGGAGGTAATGTCATCCGGCCCGGAGCGGGCGATTAGTCCCGCGAAGTGAAGCGATTCGGCGATTTTGCGGGTTGCGACGGTCGGGACGGACGAACTTTCGATTCGTGGAATAGCTTGCCGGAGAGGGACCGGTAGAATGACCCTCAGTGGGAGGGCGCCGCACGAGCCATGACCCATTCTTAAGTGAAACGTCATCGCATCCCGTGGCTCGTCCCCAGTTTTCGTCTATGCCCAGGCATCTCGGAATTCTCCGCCGTCCCGCCATCATCGGCCTTGGCTTGTTGTTGACAGCGTTTACCGCCTGGGCGGCGGCCGATTGGTACCGCACCGTTCCCGACGACGCCCTGCAGCATGCCACCTATGTGGGGCGCGAGGCATGCATCGCCTGCCATCAGACCGAGTATGACCTGTGGAAGGATTCTGATCACGATCGCGCCATGGAACTGGCGACGGACGAGACGGTCCTCGGCGACTTCAACAACGCCGAGTTCACCCGTTTCGATGAGAAGACGAAGTTCTTCCGCGACGGCAAGAAGTTCATGGTCAACGCCGAAGGCCCCGACGGCGAGTACCACGACTACGAAATCAAATACACGTTCGGCGTGCGACCCTTGCAACAGTACATGGTTGAGTTTCCTGATGGTCGCGTGCAGGTGTTGCGCGTCTCCTGGGACGTCGACAAGAAGGAATGGTTCTACGTGGCGCCGACCGATGCGTCGGAGGAACGGATCGAGGCAGGCGACCCGCTGCACTGGACGGGCCTCGCGCAAAACTGGAATACGATGTGCGCCGAGTGCCACTCGACCGACTACCACAAGAACTACGACCTCGCGACCAACACCTACAAATCCGACTTTTTCGAAATCGACGTCAGCTGCGAAGCGTGCCACGGGCCTGGCAGTTTGCATGTCGAGCTGGCCAATCGTCGCGGATTGTTTTGGGACCGGAACGTTCACTACGGTCTCACGAACGTCATGAAGGGCGCACCCAACTCTCGGCAAGTTGAAACATGTGCGCCGTGCCACGCCCGTCGCTCGATCATTCACCCCGACTATCGGCCGGGCGACTCCTTTCTCGACGCCTTCCAACCGCTGCTGCTCGACGCGGGCCTCTATCACGATGATGGCCAGATCCTCGACGAGGTCTATGAGTATGGATCCTTCACGCAGAGTAAGATGTATCACAAGGGGGTTCGTTGCAGCGATTGCCACGATCCTCACTCGCTCAAGCTAAAGTACGAGGGGAATCGGCTGTGCGCTCAATGTCACGAGCCGGGCAAGTACGACGGGGCAGGGCACAATCGTCACCCTAACGCGGCGCCTGGCTCGCCCGAGACGCAATGCGTCACCTGCCACATGCCCCATACGACCTACATGGGGATCGACGAACGTCGCGACCACAGCATTCGCGTGCCGCGTCCTGACCTGACGGTGAAGTACGGAACGCCGAACGTCTGCAATCGTTGCCACACCAAACCGCACGAGAACCCTCAGTGGGCCGCCGATCGCATTGTGGAATGGTTCGGCCCAAAACGCCCGGACGATCCGCACTACGCGGCGGCGTTTGCGTTGGCTCGCCGGGGCGAACCAGCCGGGTTCGAACTCCTCAAGGAGGCCATCGAGCGTCCGGAGAGCTCGGACATCGTCCGTGCCACGGCCGTCGAATTACTGCAGCACTATCCCACGGCCGAGAGCGCCAAACTACGTCGTGACGCGCTCAGCGACTCCAGTCCTTTGGTGCGCGCCTCCGCGGTGCGCTCGTTTGCCGCCGATGCGTCGAGTTCGGAAGATCTCTCCGCGAAGCTAGTCAAAGATATTGGTCCTAGGCTCGATGACCGCAGCCGAGCGGTTCGCTTGGCCGCTGCGAATCGGCTTGTGGCGGATGCCGGCGACCTTGCCGCCAGCCCTTTCAGCAGTTCGCTTGACGAGGCGGTGAAAGAATTCCGCGCCGGGCAGAATATTCAACTAGATCGCGCCCAGTCGAATCGCAATCTGGGGAATCTCGCCTTGCAGTTGGGCGATCCGTTGACCGCCGCAGAGTCGTTACGCACGGCGATTCGAATCGAACCCTATCTGACCGGTCCGCGGACGGAACTGTCGCAACTGCTCGACCAGCTCGCTTCCGATCCCGCCCAGGCCGCGATTGCAGAAAAGGCGATAGCGACTCCTGAGGAAATCCGACGGTTGCGCGAGGAGGAAGCCGACTTGCTGGCTCGCGACGCCAAGCTGCTTCCCACGGATGCCACAGTGCGTTACATGCGCGGCCGGCTCCTCTACCTGCTTGATCGGCAAGACGAGGCGCGGCAGGCGTTCATCGAGGCATGCGAACTAGCCCCGAATAAGTATGATTATTGGATGTGGCTCGCCTTGATCTGCGAGAAACAAGAGCGTTGGGAGCAGTCGGTCAGCGCGCTGCAACGGATGGCCCAGCTGCGTCCCGAGGCTGAGGACTGGAAGGGAATTTTCCTGCGCGTGAAGCAGGCGGTCGAGGCTGCAGGGGGGACGCTGAACGTCGTGAGACAGCCGGCCGCTGGAAGTGAGGGTGCTCCCGCAGCGGCGCCAGACAGCGAGCCAGTTCCACCGTCGACTGAGCAGTCCCCTCCAGCGAACGAATTGCCAGACGCTCCGCCCGCGAGTTAATCGCGTCAGCGTTCGCATAGCCGCGAGAGGGATCTCAATCAAACGCCATCGATGGATCGAACGAATATGCCGCGGAACCAACAAAGCCTGTTCGACGCCGAGCCTGAGGCTTGGGAAGTTGACGCCGCGGAGTTGCACACCGTAGCGTCGGTGGTGCTGCCGACCGGACCGAAGGGGCCGTTCGACTACCTGGTTCCCGCGTCGCTGGCCGATCCGCAAGATGCGGAGCAGCTTGTCGAGCAAGGGCGGCGCGTCCGCGTCCCCTTTGGTCGTGGCGATCGAGCGGTCACTGGCTACTGCGTCGAAGTCGGGGTCAAACGGGTCGACTCTCAACGTTTGAAGTCGATCGCCGGCGTCGTCGATTCGCGCGCCCTCCTCTCCGCCGCGATGTTGCGCCTGACGCAATGGATGGCCGACTATTACCTCTGCCCCTGGGGCCAAGTGCTGGAGGCCGTCGTGCCGGCCGGTGTCCGTGGGATGGCGGGGACGCGGGAGGTGAAGTTTCTTACCGCTGTTCCTGATGCGCTGCAGAAATTTGCGGCGCTCAAACTTCGCTCGCCGCAGCAGCGAAAGGCGTTGGAAACGTTGACGGCGAGCGAGCGCCCGCTCACCGCGCCAGAATTGGCCGAGTCGGCCGACTGCTCGTTGGCCCCGATCAAGTCGTTGGTCAAGCAGGGTCTTATCGAGGCCGTGGCGGCGCGGGTAGCGACCAATCGCGATGCGGCGGAAGTCTTTCAGCGCGAGTCGCCGTTGGAGCTGAATAGCGATCAGGCCGCCGCTCTGAGCACCATCAAGTCCAAGCTCGATGCGGGAAAAGCCGCAGGAATCGTGCTGCATGGCGTCACCGGCAGCGGCAAGACCGAAGTCTATCTGCAGGCAATCGAGCATGTCGCCAGCTTTCGCCGGCAGGCGATCGTGCTGGTGCCGGAGATCAGCCTGACGCCGCAAACGGTGCGACGCTTCCGCGCCCGTTTTGATCGCGTGGCGGTGCTGCACAGCCATCTCACCGACGCCGAACGCCATCAGCACTGGCAAAGCATTGCGCGGGGCGACGTCGAGGTCATCGTCGGCGCCCGCAGCGCCATCTTCGCCCCGACGCCCCATCTGGGGCTGATCGTGATCGACGAAGAGCACGAGACGACTTTCAAGCAAGATCAGGCGCCGCGCTATCACGCCCGCGACGTCGCCTGGCAGCGGGCGCAGGCGGAGCAGATTCCGCTGGTGCTCGGCAGCGCCACGCCGTCGCTCGAAGCGTGGGTCCGCGCGCAGCGAGGCGAGTTCGAAAAGATCTCGCTGCCGAAGCGGGTGATGAATCTGCCGCTCCCGGACGTGATGACAATCGATATGCGCGATCCGGCGCAAACGCGTTTCGGCCGCGGAGCGATCACGCGGCCACTGCACCAGGCGATGGTCGAGGCGCTGCGCGGCGGCGGGCAGGTGATCTTGCTGCTCAACCGACGCGGCTTCTCGACTCACATCCAGTGTCCGGCCTGCGGCTTCGTGCTGAAGTGTGAGCATTGCGATCTGGCTCTCACCTACCATCGCCAGCACAACACAGCCCTCTGCCACTACTGCGACCACGAAGCCCCGCCGCCGCGCGCTTGCCCCGACTGCAAATCGCCGGCGATCCGCTACGGCGGCGTTGGCACGCAGAAGCTTGAAGAAGAAGTCCGCTCGCGATTCCCCGACTACAAATGCGCGCGGATGGACGTCGATTCGATGCGGCAGCGCGGCAGTCACGACAACGTCTTGTCGGCCTTCCAGCGCGGCGAGTTCCAAATCTTGCTCGGCACGCAGATGATCGCCAAGGGGCTCGACTTCCCGAACGTCACGCTTGTCGGCGTCATCAACGCCGATACGGCTTTGCACCTGCCCGACTTTCGGGCGTCGGAGCGGACGTTTCAGCTTGTCGCTCAAGTCGCGGGTCGCACCGGGCGCGGCAAAAAGGGGGGGCGCGTGCTGGTGCAAACGCTCAATCCCGAACATCCCGCTATCATGGCGGCGGTGCGGCACGATTACCCGCGATTCGCCGACCACGAATTGGCGACGCGACGGGCGGCTCACTATCCGCCGTTCGCGTCGATGATTCGCCTCATCGTCCGTGGCCCGGCGGAAGCGACTGCGCGGGAGACGGCCAATAGTCTCGGCGAGCGGTTGCGGAGCGCCGTCGCCAGCATGGACGCCGCGGGCTTGCGCGTCGTTGGCCCAGGGACGGCGCCGATCGCACGGCTCCGCGGCGAGTTCCGCTTTCACCTGCAGATCCAGGGACCCGACGGGGCCCTGTTGCGGCAGGCGGTGCGCGAGGCGGCCACGGGCTTCGCCGCTCCCGAAGGGGTGCGCTGGATCGCCGACGTTGACCCGTGGGATATGCAGTAATGCTGTGGAATTGAGGGCTGCCAGAGGCTGGGCGGCTTGATCTTGGCCCGTGGCGCGACCCGGCCCTACAATGAAGCCGACGCCGCAAGGTTTCTCCAGCTTCGCTATCACCCGTCGACGTTCCCTTTCCTTCGCTCCATCGCCATGAGCTACCGCAGTTTCAAACGCGCTCTCGGCGAGACGAATCTGGAGCGGAAGTGCCGGCTCCTCTTCGGCACGTGCCTGTTGGTGCTGATCTCCGGCAGCTTCTGGTGGTACAGCACGGCGACCGATCGGATCGTGTACGAGTACCTGAATCGGTTCGTGGGCAAGGCGCTGGTTGACTATGCCATGCTCGATGCGCACAAGGGAATCGTCGGCACGACGCTGTCCGAAAGTGCGCCCCCGTTGGACGACCTGGATAATCAGACCAACGAATCGTTGGCCGATTTGTTTCGAAGTAATCAGATTACGTGGGAGACTCGCTATCCGACCAATCCGGCAAAGGCCAAGCAACCTGACGAGCAGTTCGAGTACGTATGGATGAACGAGTGGACCGACTTCGCTGATGAGATGCGCGCCAAAGGCGCCTTCGATGACGCAGGAATTGTGCAGGCGTACAGCGACCCCGACAATCAGCTGTGGCATGAAAGTCCCGCCAGCGTCGGCGGCTCGTACGTTTACTATCAGCCCGTCTTTGCGAAGAAAGATTGCGTTGCTTGTCATAACCAAAAAGGGCTCAGTGAATTGGTGCTGCCCGATTTGAAGCAGGGCGACCTGATGGCCATCTTCCGCGTGACGATGGACACGAAAGACACCCAGTACGCCCAGGCGAAGAATCGCTCGCTGCTGATCACGCTCGGCGTCATCACCGTCTTCCTGGCGATGGCGGCGCTCTATGTGATCGTCCGCTACATCATCGTCAAACCGCTGGCACATCTCCGCGAGGTGGCCGACGCCATTCGCCGCGGCGACGTCGAACAACGGGCCGTTATTCACACGGGCGATGAATTCGAAGAGCTCGGCGCCGCGTTCAACCGGATGTTGCGGCAGTTGCTGCGTCAACAAGACCAGCTCCGCAGCGTCAATGACGAACTCGACGGCAAGATCGACGAGCTCGCGCAGGTGAACATGCGGCTCTTCGAAATGAACCAGGTGAAGAGCGACTTCCTGGCGACGGTGAGTCATGAGCTTCGCACTCCCTTGAATAGCATCCTTGGTTTCAGCGATTTGCTGGCCAAGGGAAAGGCTCTCGACGACAAGCAGCGGCGATACGCCGGCAACATCGAACGTTCCGGTCGGCAATTGCTCGACATGATCAACGACATTCTCGACCTGGCGAAGATCGAGAGCGGTCGCATGGAAGTGCGAGCCACCGAGTTTGACATCGGCGCCGTCGTCCTCACGCAATGCGACCTGGCCCGACCGCTGAGCGAAAAGAAGCATATCGAGCTCGATTGCGAAATCGCTCCGGGGTTGCCGCCGATCCGCCAAGATCGGGGCAAGATCGAGCAGGTTCTCAACAACCTGTTGTCAAATGCGATCAAGTTCACCCCCGACGGCGGCCGCATCCACGTTTCCGCCCGGCGTGATCGTCGCGAGGACTTGCGCCTGAGCGTTGCCGATACGGGCGTCGGCATCAACGATTCGGAGCAGGTGACCGTGTTCGAAAAGTTCCGCCAGGGCTCCAACGTCCTGGCCGGCGGCAACGCGATGACGCGGGAGTATTCCGGCAGCGGGCTCGGCTTGTCGATCGTCCGCGAGCTTTGCCGACTGCTCGGGGGCGACGTCACGCTGGAGAGTGAGCTAGGCAAGGGAAGCGAGTTCACGGTGATTCTTCCCTGGAGCGTCGCCGAACCGAACCGCATCGAGTCGCCGCTGGCCGACGAACTGCGGCAACTCGCGAAGTCGCGCAGCGAGAGCCCGCTGGCAGTGGTCGGCGGTCCCAATGGGGATGGCGACAACCTTTAATTGACTCTCCGGCGATTTGCGGAGAAGCTATCCCGGCTTTCAATTCGCCCTCGCGCCAGCCTCTGCCACTCCCCGCGCCATGACCAAGCCTCCTGAAGTTCTCCTGTACACCGATGGCGCTTGCAGCGGCAATCCTGGCCCCGGCGGCTGGGCCTTCTTGATGATCCATCCCTCCACGGGGAAGGAGCTCGAACGGTCGGGCGCCGAACGCGAAACGACGAACAATCGGATGGAACTGCAGGCCGTCATTGAAGGGCTGGCGGTTCTCAAACGACCGACGCGGGTCGAGGTCTTCACCGACAGCGTTTACGTTGGCAAGGGAATCTCCGAATACATGCCGAAGTGGAAGGCCAACGGCTGGCGGCGCAAGGAGGGGACGAAGTTCGCCGAGCTGAAGAACGCGGAGCTTTGGCAACGGCTCGACCAGCTCCTCGCGACCCATCAGGTGAAATACACCCGCGTCGCCGGGCATAGCGGGCATACGGAGAATGACCGGGTCGATGGCATGGCGGTTGAGGCGTACCGGAAGTTGCTCGGGCGGTAGTTTTGAGTTGGGCATAAGCTTCGGTTCGTTCCTGCCCCCGGTTTGAAGAACCGGGGGCTAAATTAATGCGTGTACATGCGTTAATATGTGGGGCATGGAGCCGCCTTCGAACCCGCCGCCCTCCCCTGCCCCGTCGGACGACGTGAAACGTCGCCTGGCGACGCCGGTGGAGTTTATTCGCGGCATCGGGCCGGGACGGGCGCAGCTGCTGGAACGGCTCGGACTTCGCACGGCGAATCATCTCCTCTTTAACTTCCCGCGCGACTATCAGGATCTGTCGGACGAACGAACGATCGACAATCTCGAAGAGGGGCAGCTTCAAAGCGTGCGTGGCGTGATTGCGGAAGTCGCCGCGACGTCGAGCGGCTTTGGCAAGAGCCGCGTGGCGATCCTCATCTCCGACGGGACGGGGCATGTTCGCGGCGTTTGGTACAACCAGCCGTTCATGAAGGATCGATTTCGCGAGGGGATGACGGTCCTCCTCACGGCCATGCCGAAGATGAAGGGTCTGATGTGGGAGATGTCGCACCCGCTGGTGACGACGCTCGCCGACGAGGAGGCGAAGGTCGAAGCGAAGCTGCTGCCGGTGTACAGTCTCACCGAGGGGTTGTCGCAGTATCACATGCGGCGGATCGAGCAGGCGGCGGTTGTGGAGTTCGCCGATCAACTGGAAGAGGTCTTCCCGGCGGCGCTGCTCAAACGTTTTCAACTGATGCCGTTGGTCGAAGCAGTGCGGGCGATTCATCAGCCGAGCGATCGAGACGAAATGGAGCGGGCGCGGCGGCGGTTTGTTTTCCAAGAGCTGTTCGTGTTGCAGTTGGCGCTGTCGATTCGGCGGAGCGACCAGCGACAACTGAAGGCGTATGAACTCCCCGCGACGCCGCGGGTCGATGCGCGGATCCGCCGGCTGTTGCCGTTCGAGCTGACCGAGAGCCAAACGAAGGCGATCGCGGAGATTTCGGCCGATTTGGCTCTCGATCGGCCGATGAACCGGCTGCTCCAAGGCGACGTTGGCAGCGGTAAGACGATTGTGGCGCTCTACGCGATGCTCGTTTGCGTGGCGAACGGCCGACAGGCGGCGCTGATGGCGCCGACCGAAATCCTCGCTCGGCAACACGCTGATACGTTGGCCAAGCTGCTTGAAGAGAGCCGCGTGGAATGGGACCTGTTAACCGGCGGGAACACTCGCGCCGAGCGCGACGACGTGCTGCGACGACTGGCTGACGGAACGTTGAGGCTCGTCATTGGCACGCATGCGGTCGTCCAGGAGGATGTGAAGTTCAAGGAACTCGGCCTCGTGGTCGTCGACGAACAGCACAAGTTCGGCGTGCGGCAGCGTTCGGCCCTGCGGCAGGGCGACGTGGCGCCTCACTACTTGGTAATGACGGCGACGCCGATCCCGCGGACGCTCAGCATGACGCTGTTCGGCGATCTCGATATCTCGACGCTCCAATCGGCGCCGGCTGGGCGGCAGCCGATCAACACCTATCTCGTCGAAGCGGACCAGGAGGCGAAGTGGTGGCACTTCGTCCGCGAACGGCTCAACGAAGGTCGCCAAGCGTTTGTCGTCGCGCCGCTCGTCGACGAGTCGGAGAACGTTCCAGCGCCAAGCGTCGCCGCAGCGTTCGAGCGGCTCACCAACGGCGAACTCGCAGCGTTTCGCGTCGCGCTGCTGCATGGCCGGATGACCTCGGCGGAGAAGCAGGACGTGATGGAACGCTTTCACGGCGGCGAGATCCAGGTCCTCATCAGCACGACAGTGATCGAAGTCGGCGTCGACGTGCCGAACGCCTCGGTGATGACCGTCGTCGGCGCCGATCGCTTCGGGCTCGCACAACTCCATCAGCTGCGCGGGCGCGTCGGCCGCGGCAGTCGCGCCGGTTACTGCGGCATCCTGCTCGGCGAGACGAACGAAGCGGCCCGCGAGCGGCTCGACGCCTTCGCGAAGTCGACCGATGGGTTCGCGCTCGCGGAACTCGACTTCGCCTCGCGCGGGCCGGGCGATCTCTTTGGCACTCAGCAACATGGCATGCCGCCGCTGCGGATCGCCAACCTGATGACTGATCGCGACATTCTGGAAGAGGCCCGGCGCGAGGCGCAACTACTGGTCGCCGCCGACCCGGGACTCAAGCATGCCGACAACTCGCGGCTGCGGCAGCAGATGCTGACGCGGTATGGCAAGGCGCTGGAACTTGGCGACGTTGGTTAGCGAAATGCTAGACGCAAAATTCCTAACCACGAAGACCCTAAGGCACGAAGGACGCACCAAGGAATTGCCGTTGTCAGGCGGCGTCTGATTGAATGCGTTGCCGATGGCGTAGTTTGCAGACGTATTGCGTCGGGTCGCTTCATCGGCTGGGCTTTCTAGCAGGATGGCGTTTTCCCCGGGTTTTTGATGCGCAGGAAAATCGCCAATCATAAAAAGCCTAGTTTTTGCTTGTCGGCCATGTGTGCCATGTCTGCCAAGTGCGGCATGTTGTTTTTGTTGGCAGACTTGAGCAATGCGTCTCTATTTCCGGCGAACGCAGACGATTTGCGATGCGCGCTTAGCGAGCGTGCGCGGGCCGACGCACCGGTGGAGCGTGGATTGAGAGGGGGTTGGATTGTCAAAGAACGTAGGTTGGCTGGAATGCCTGACCTACTCGAACCTAGCAGGTTGCGCGGCCATTTTCTGTAGGGTAGCGGCGAGAATTTTTGTGACGCCGATTTCGTGCGTGTTCTGCTTTGAGAAGGAGTCTCTCGCAGAGACGCGGAGGCGCAGAGAGAGTAGGCGGGGCGTGGGGCGGGTTCGCCTGGTCGCTGAAGCGACTCAGGCCGATGAGATTCTCGCCATCTCTTCTTGGTGCTTCCTTCGTGCCTTGGGGGCTTGGTGGTTAATTTCCCCAATCATTCGCCGGAGAGTTCTTTCGCTCGTTTGATGATCTCGACGAACTCGCGGCGGTAGCCGTGGGGGTCGTGGTTGTTGCTCGCGGCTTCTGCGATTTCGGCGGCGGCGGCGTAGGTGGCGTTGCCTTTGTGTTCAGAGTTCCGCAGGAGCATGCCGAAGCTGGCGACGGCGGAGGCGAATTTGAAATCGTCGGTTGCTTGGGCGAAGCTGCCGCCGGCGTCGTTGATGGGGAATTCTAACTTTGAACTCACGTCGCCGTCGGGGGCTTTGTAGCGGATTTTGAGCGTGAGGAGCTCATCGCTGGCGGACGCATTGCTTGCCGACTTCGATTTGGCGCCTTCACCGGAGTTCCCGGACCGCTGAAGCGGGTCCTCGCCAGGGGCGTATTTGAGTTCGTCGACGGGCGCTGACGCGACCGGCTCGCCGACGGGGACGATTTCGTAGAGGGCGGTGACGGTGTGGCCGGCGCCGATCTCGCCGGCGTCTTTCTTGTCGTCGTTGAAGTCCTCGGCGGCGAGGACGCGGTTTTCGTAGCCGATGAGGCGGTAGCCCGCGACTTTGGCAGGATTGAACTCGACCTGGATCTTCACGTCCTTGGCGATGGCGACCAGCGTGCCGGTCATCTCTTCGACGAGGACTTTTTTGGCTTCTCGTTGCGTATCGATGTAGTGGTAGTTGCCGTTCCCTTTGTCGGCGACTTGCTCCATCATCGCGTCGTTGAGGTTGCCGCGGCCGAAGCCGAGGACGGTGAGGAAGACGCCGGTTTCCTTCGCGTTCGTCTCGGCCATCCGTTCCAAGTCTGCGGGACTGGTGACGCCGACGTTGAAGTCGCCGTCGGTGCAGAGGATGACGCGGTTGACGGCGCCCTTGATGAAATTCTGCTGGGCGACTTGGTAGGCGAGCTGGATGCCCGCGCCGCCGGCGGTCGAGCCGCCGGCCCGCAACTGATCGAGGGCGGCGAGGATTTTTGATTGATCCGTGCCGGGCGTGCTCTCCAGCGCCAGTCCTTCGCTGGAGGCGTAAACGACGATCGCCACGCGGTCGTTCTCGCCGAGCTCACGGGTGAGTTGCTTCATTCCCTCGACCAGCAGCGGCAGTTTGTTCGGTTCGTCCATCGAGCCAGAGACGTCGATGAGGAAGACGAGATTCGACAGCGGGCGTTGGGTCCGCTCCATTTCGCGGCCCTTGATGCCGACGCGGACGAGGCGATGGTCGGGCGCCCAGGGGCAGCCGGCGACCTCGACGTTGGCGGCGAAGGGAACGTCGCCGGTCGGCGGGGTGTAGTCGTAGTCGAAGTAGTTGACCAGTTCCTCGATCCGCACGGCGTCGGGCGGGGGAAGCTGGTGCGACTGCGTGAGAAACTGGCGGACGTTGGCGTAGCTGGCGGTGTCGACGTCGATCGAGAAAGTGCTGAGGCGATGGTCGGTGTTGGCGGCGGTGACGGGGAGGAAGGGGTTGTCGTGGATGCGGGCGTATTGGTCGCGGTTGGCAAATTGAGCGTGCAATGCGATGCCTTCGGTGCTGTAGGCATCGTTCACCAATCCTTGCAGGCCTACCTCTTTGCCGGACGCATTGACATTCGCTTTTCCCTCTTGAGCAGGATATCCATAGCGATCTGACGCGATGCCGGCATAGAGCCTTCCCGACGTGGGTTGACCGGCGGCTTGGCCTTGAGACTGCTCAACCTGATATGCCGCGTTCCATTGAAGCTTGTGCTCGCTGTAAGCTGGAGCTGTTGCCGGGCTAACGGCTGGAACGCCGATCGCTGCCGTAGCAGCGTACGGCGGCGCGTCAGTCGAGAATTTCGAGAATGTCGAAGGTGAGGTCTGAGGGTAGGGCTGAATTGGCGCGAAATTCTGTTGCGTCGGTACTGAGCCGGCAGTCGCTGCAGCGGTGGCAGTCATCCCGTCTTGCAGCTGAGGCTCGCTTGCCTGTCCGTGCAACGAACGAGTGTCTAGGAACGTGTTAGCCACGCCCTTTTCTTCGGAGGCTATGGTTGGATCCTTAGCAAGACTCTCGGATCCCTCGACGCCGAGTCGATCTTCCTCTTCTTCCTGGATAATGATGCGCGGCGTCACCTTCATCATGAGCGATTCGCCTTGCTCGCTTTGAGCTGGGAGCAGCTTGGTTGAATCATTCGACAGCGAGTTGAGCGTTTCGTTGCCGGAGGGACGCGGAGCGCTGGCCGCCTCGGAGGCGAGAGGAGTTTGCGTCGATCTCCGTGCGGTCCGGAGGCCGTTCACCGTCAATGCCGGAATGGCAAACACGCCCGTGGCGATTAGCAGCGTGGCGGCGACCGCGTAGAACCGCCAAGAAACGCGTTGCTTCCGGGGCATTAGTGGAGTCGCCATGGTCGCCTCGCTGGTAGAAGGACGAATTGCGGGGTCGGTGGATGCACGCGTGAGAATCGCTTCGCTGAGATCAGGCGGCGTTTCGCCGCCGAGGCGTTCGCGGAGAGCGGCGTCGATCAGGCGATCGCGCAGCTCGTCGCGGTCGGGCGGTTGATGGTCGTGTTGGTTCATGCGATCACTCATGTCACTTCAGTTTCATTCGCAGCGGTCGGCTGGCGGCCGAGGCGGCGCTCGATGCAGTCGCGGAGCGCCGCGCGCGTTCGTCGCAGCAGCGATTTCACGCCGTCGACGCTCATCTCAAATTCCGCGGCCAGTTGGTCGCGGGTTTTGTCGTCGCGGTAAAACCGGTCGATCGCCTCCCGCGAGCGGCCGACGAGGGTTTCGTAACATTGGCCGAGCGCGTCGAGGAACTCGTTCAGCGCGCCGTCGGTCGTCGCCGCGGCCCAGACCTCTTCGGCCGCGGCGAGATCGACGGTGCCGATCTGCCGCCCCTGGCGGCGGCGTAACATCAGCAGTTGGTTGCGAGCTGCCGTGCGGAGGTAGCCCGCCGTCTCGGCGCGACTCCGCTCCTCGAACGGCGTGCGGCCGACGGCGAGGAACGTTTCCTGGGTGAGATCGTCGGCGTCTTCGGCGCTGGCGCCGAGGAAGCGAAGATAACGCCAGACGTCGGCCTGATGCTCCTGCACCAGTCGGGCGAGATCAAACGCTTGTTGGGGCGGATCACTCACAGCGGTCATGAAAGCTGTAGTGACGGGAAGAGGGAGAGGGGGTGCGGAAAAAAAGGGGGAAGGCGGAGGGGGGAATTTGGAAGGCCGGAAATGGACGGGGGATTTGCCAGTGGCACCCAGCGACTTGATTATGCCGACGCCGACAGCCGCAGCGTGTGTAAGTTGGCGTCGAACGGCGCTTCATCAAAATCCGCGACCAGCGCGTCAAGTACGACCTGCACGAATCCTCCTGGTACGCTTAAGAGATAGTCCACACTCTTCCAAGGCACAGGCGAAACCTGCCGGTAAACACACTTCTTTCCTGAGACATCGCCATGTCGAACATCCTGCACCTCGCGCGTCGCCTCTAATCCCGGTGGCGCGACCCAATACTCCTGCTGCCGCTGCATCATATCGAACGAGAGTTGGTTGATCGCCATGACCGTGCCGATAAGCTTCCCCTTCTTCAAGTCGAGGCGAAAAGGAACCACTTTCACCTTCCAACCTGCGGGCGCTACGAAGCTAATCTCGGGGCCGCGCGGAGGCGGCTCGGCGGGCTGCGTGAGGTGTGTCGCGAGATCGGGCGACAAGAGGAATCCGCGAATCCAGTGAGCCGGATGATCCGGTTTGTCCTTCAGCCAACTCTCCAGCAGATCGCAATCTCTGGCCAGTTCCGCGGCGGCAGCTTCTTCATCGAAACTGTGGACGCGCTTCCGAAGTGCCGCATCGAGCCGCGACGCATCGATGTCTTCGTTCAAGTCCTCCGGCGGCAACTTTGCTAGCGAGTTGGCGAACGGCTGCAAGTAACGCAGCGGGTCGGGCAGAGGGGAGGGCTTCTTCGCCATTGTTTTCACTGCAGAGGTGCAGTGACCTTGGATGGGAGGCGGAGTATAGCGTGGGTTCGCCTGGTCGCTGAAGCGACTCAGGCCGAGGGTGAATGGTTACTTGCCTTTGGCGTTTAATGCCACGGCGGCGCGGAGGAGGGCTTTGAAGGGGGCGGCCTTGATCTTGTCGCCTTCGTGGAAGTCGATGGCGCGGCGGGCGTTGCCGTCGAGGCTGGCGTTGAAGAGGCCGGCGGGGTCGGGGAGGGCGGCGCCTTTGGCGAAGGTGATCTTCACCTTGTCTTTGTATGTTTCGCCGGTGCAGAGGAGGCCGTGGAGCGACCAGGCGGGGACGCCGGCGGGATTGGAGGGTTTGCGCCACTTCACCTCCTCGACGGCGTCGGGGGCGGCTGCTTGGATGAGCTCGCGGAGGCGGGCGAGGGTTGCGGTGCGCCAGTCGCTTGGGCTAGCGATTTCGGCAGCGATCAGTCGGGTCGAAACGTCTGTTGCTTTCTGCGCTCCGCTCTTGGCCTTCTTCATCACGGTGCTGCTTTCGATAGGCGTTGTTGTCGGCGGTCTTCAGGGCGAACCCAGTCGACGTCGCGGACGCCGTTGGGGAGGCTTTACGCCGATTTCGTTCACCACCACAAGGCGGTGCGGCTCCTCAAAGTCGCTTCGGGGTCGGAGACCCCTATCACAGAATTAGAGCGTGCCGGCAGACTCAAGCAAGGATCTGCGGAATAGAGGATCGGTGTTACCGACTTTCAGCGCCCGTGCTTTGCTCTAAAGAGTCGTGTGCACACCGTGGCGTGTAGTCTTCCAGAGATTAGCGCATGGCGCGACAACGCCTTCCGGCATGGTGACCGACCCCCCGGCGGAGCCGGGGGCTAGATGGGGCGCTAGCGCTGTTGCGTCGCGGGCGGCGTTGTTTCCGCAGGCGCGGCGGCCGCTTGCAGCGGCTTGGCGGCGGCTGCGGAGGCGACGGGGCTGGCGGCGATCAGGTCGGCGATGACCTCGTCGGTGATGTCGGCGCCGGGGGCGACGTCGTAGAGGACGTTGTCGTTCCGCGTGACGATGACGGTCAGGCCGCGCTTTTGGGCGACGCGGCGGGCGACCGGTTTGATCTGCTCGCGGAACTGGGCGACCAGCTGGGCCTGATGCTTCTTCAGATCGGCCTCGGCCTGCTGCTTTACCTTGTTAAGGTTGGCGTTCGCTTGCTTCTGCCAGCTGGCGACGGTGACGTCCGCCTGTTCCGGCGGCGCTTCGGTGAGCGTCTTTTTCTTTTCTTCGATCTGCTGGTTGTACGACTTGGCGAGGTCGACGAGCTGCTGGCTGAGCGACGTTTGACGTTGCGAGATCGAATCGACGATCTGCTTGTCGCTGCCGAGGCGGCTGGCGATGGCGTCGAGGTCGATCACGGCGACGGCGCCGGCGCCGTGCGGGGTCGAAGTGCTGGCAGCTTGATTGCAGCCAGCCGTTAGTCCAAGACCCAACCAGGCGATCGCCATCCAACGTCCAGTCACTCGCATCGTCGCATCCTTCCGTAGATACGGTTAATCAAAGGCTGTCAGCTATCAGCCGTCAGCTTTCAGCCAAACTTGAATTCTCAAAAACCTAACCGCCAAGGACGCCAAGAGCGCCAAGGGAATGCGGGGAAGTTAACCGCGAATCGGCGCGAATGAAGAATTGAATTCTCGTTTTCCATTCGCGTCTATTTGCGTGATTCGCGGTTTGTCTGCCTCGTTTCGCAATTCCCTTCGCTTCGGCGTCGGTCAGTTACCGCCGTATTCCCTTGGCGCACTTGGCGTCCTCGGCGGTTCAAATCAATGTTTTTACCGCTCGACCGCTTCTCTCAGGCCTCTCGGCGGGCCCCGCGCCACGCGGAGAATAGGAAACCGCGCCAATTTTCGGCAGACCACTTTCGAATTGGCGCCGGCGCCGGAATTTCCTTCCCAAACAACCAATTTTGAGAGACTTCGACTGTTGATGGCCGGAGGGGAGGCCGATACAGACCCATAAGCTGCACCGACTTTGCGGATTGTACGGATCGTACGGCCTGAAAGAGCGGCCAAGTCGAGTGCGGATCGGACGGCCAGGGCATAAGGAGTCTGTCGTGTCGAGTTGTTTCAACGGCGATTGGCATGGACGCCAGCTGGGTATTGTCGCGGCGCTGCTCGCAGTGCTGGCATGCGGCTCGGCGAACGCGCAGAGCGTGTCAGACAATCTGCCCTTCGAGTCGTCCGCCAGCGGACGGGTCTACAACGGCACCACGCCCCTGCGGCTTTGGCACCAGACGCGCGGCTACGGTATGGAGGCCTCGCAGACGGCCTTCGGCGGCCGGCTCGCGGTCGATCTGGTCGACGCGATCGGCTTCATGGACGGCCAGTTCCGCGTTTCGAACGAGAGCCAGTTCGGCCTCGACTTCGGCGGCGGCTTCCGCTGGATGGCGCCAAGCTTGCTGACGGGCGACACCCGCGTCTATGGCCTCACTGGCTGGTACGACGGCCAGGAGACGAACCTCAACAACTACTTCAATCAGATCGGCGTCAGCTTCGAAAGCCTCGGCGAGCAGATCGACTTCCGCGCCAACGCGAACATTCCGCTTGAGAATGAGAAGTCGGGCGACATCGTGATCGACACCGGCGAGGTGACGTACTTCCAGAACTTCTTGAGTATCGGGACGCTCATTCCGAGCGACGTGTCGTTGCGGATCGTCGACTTCGAAGTTGCGCCGCGTATTTTTGATCTGAACGCCTGGGTCTACGCCGGCGGCTACCAGATGGACGGCAACGACGTGAGCGACATGGGCGCCAAGGGCGGCGTCCGCGGTTACGTCACCAACGACTTGGCGGTCGACCTCGGCGTGCAGAACGACGACACGTTCGGCACGAACACGGTGTTCCAGATTATCTGGACGCCGGGCCGCACCGGCGCCGGGCCGACCTCGTGGATCCACACCCTGGCCGACCGGATGCGGGAACAGGTTTACCGCAATACGTACGTGGCGACGACGCAGGTCAATCGGACTGGTGCAGATAACCTGACGAACGTCGACGGGCAGGACATTCGCGTCGTCCACGTCGACTTCACGAGTTCGGCGCCTGGGGACGGTACGTTTGAGAATCCGTATACGTCGATCGACAGCGTGAACGACGACGGGTCGCAGCAAGGCGACATTATCTTGGTTCACGCTCAGAACGGCGCCAACATCTACAACGGCCAGTCGGTCACGCTGAAGGATGAGCAACGATTCCTCGGTGAAGGCGGCGGCATTCAACACACCGTCGTGACGCAGCAGCTGGGCGAGATCGATTTGCCGGAAACGTTTGCCGGCGCCCTCAATGCGACGCGACCGACGATGCAGAACGCTTCGGGCTCGGCCGTCACGCTGGCGGGCATCACGGACGAGTCGGACGGGTTCTCCGGGATGGAAGTATCGAACTTCGTGATCACCGGCGGCACAAACGCCGTCATTTCCGACACCAACGGCGTGGCGACCGTCGACATCAATAACCTCAACATCAGCAATACGGCGGGCGGCGCGATCGAACTGGCCGCCATGACGCAGACGCTTGCCAACAATACGACGCGGTCCCGGTTCGCTGTGACGATCGACGAAATCACGTTCGACAACGTCGGCACCGTCGACGCGGATGATGATATCCAGCTCGACGCCGGCACGACCGAAACGACAATTTCGCACACGACGGCGATCTCGAACATCGTGAGCACCAACGGCGAGGGCGTCGGCATCAACCTGATCGAGAACCAGCGGGCTGTCACGATCAACAACTACGACTGGAACGGCGGGACGACTGGTCTCGGCGCCTTGCTGATCACCGAGGCGGGCACGCAGGGCGGCGTGACGCTAAGCAACAGCGATGCTAACGATGACAACCTCTTCCAAGGCGGGACCGTCGGCGCGGCGTACGCGATCAATATTCAGAACAGCGCTGGCACTCACACGGTGACCGGTACGGAGATTCTGAATACCGGCGGCGACTCGATCGTCGTCAACGATGGCGCCGCGAATCTGAACTTCACGGGACAGATCACGCGTGACGTCGCTAACGTCAACTCGATTTTGAGCGTCACGGGCGGCCACACCGGCGCCTTGACGTTCACTGAATTGACGGCAAACGAAGGCGTCATCATTGCCACTAGCGGTGACGGCCTGCAGTTCAACGATGCGGACGGCGTGTATACCTTCAACGACTTGGTAGACTTCACGGGAACGTCCGCCGCCGTCAACGTGCAAGGCGATTCTGCCGCCGTGTTGACTTTCCAGGATATCGAAGTGACGGATACGACGGGCACCGCCTTTACGTTCAATGGCGGCGACGCCAACATGACCCTCACTGGTCGAATCGTGCAAGCGACTGCTCAGACTGTGTTGAACGTCACCAACGGCCATGCCGGGACGTTGGTCTTCAACGAGAAAACCGCCAACCAAGGGGTGATTTCGGCGACGAACGGCAACGGCTTACAGTTTGACAACGCCGACGGCGCCTATACCTTCAATGACCAAGTGAAGCTTGCCGGAGCGACGCCTGTCATCAGCGTGAACAGCTCGGCAGACACGGCAACGTTCAACTTTGCGGAAGTTGACATCGATTACACTGGCGCCTCGCCAGGGGCGGCGGTCACAATTTCCAACAGCGACCTTCAAACGTTCACCATCAGCGGCGACATCGACGTGACGGGCGGCGCCGGCGGGCGGCCGGTGTTGATCAACAACAACACTGGCGGCAGCATTACGTTCAACACGACCATCTCCAGCGATCAGCAGGGCATCCTAGTCACCGGGAACACCGATACCACGATTCGGTTTGCCGGCCAGACTCAGCTGACTACGACGACGAACGACGCCGTTACGCTAACCAGCAATACAAACGGCGGCGTGCGGTTTGATAATCTGCAGATTACGACGACGACCGGCGACGGGTTTGTCGCCACCGCTTCGGACAATGTGACCGTCCAAGGAACGGCGAACACCATTACCACGACGACTGGAACGGCGCTCAGCCTCAACAATGTGGAAGTCGGATCTGCGGGCGTCCAGTTCGCGACGGTCTCGTCGAACGGCGCCGTCAATGGCGTGGCGCTTAACGACGTGACGGGCGGCGCAGTGACGATCAATGGCGGCACGATCCAAGGCTCGACTGGCGCAGGTATCGTCATGACGAACTCGTCGAATCTGGCCCTCAATGGAGTTGTTATCAGCGGCGGCGACTTCGAAGGGATCGACTATAACCTGACGACTGACATGACGTCGCGGCTTGCTCTAACGGGCGTGAATATCAGCAATACTCAGCTTGAGGGGGTCAGCGCCGACATCAACACCGCCTCAGGCGCCGCTACGGCGAACATTCGCATCGTCAACAGCACGATCAGCAACGCGAGCGACGACGAGTCGATCTTCCTGACGACTTCGGGCGCCGGCTCGAAGACGGTGAACTTGCTGGTGCAAGGTAGCAACGTCTCGAACAACAGCGCGACGGCTCCGGCCGCCAACTTCCAGGCAGGATCGAGCACGACGCTCAACGCTACGGTGCTGAATAATCAGTTCACCAACACTAATGTGGCGCCTGGTAGGCCCTTTGAGATGGCTGCCAATAACGGTGCGATTGTTCGCCTGAACCTGAACGGCAACACCGGCAATGCCACCAGCGGCGCCGCCTTCTTTTTGGAGGAGAACTCGGGCGCCTTCAGCGTGGTTGATATTGCTGACGTGGCTACGGACAACACCGGCATCATCAACTTCACGCCCAACCAGGCGGCCTTCGGCGACGATCCGGGCGGCATCCCGACCCCTCCATAATTGGAGGACTAAGTTGATCGGGTTGGCTGCGGTATGAGTGAATGCAAAACGGCCGTCCATCGCACTGCGATGGACGGCCGTTATTCGTTTAACGGAGTGTATTGAGAAAGCCCGACGACTACGCCTGCGGTTTGCGACGCGCGGCGAGGAAGGCGCCCAAGAGGCCCAGCGCTCCCAGGGCCACGGTCGACGGCTCCGGCACCGCCGAGACAGCGGGGGTGGCGGCTTCGACGGCGAGTGGATCGACGGCGACTTGCGTTTGGGCAGCCAATGCGGCGGCAGCCGCCGCAGCCTCGTTGTCGGCGACGAGCTTCAGATGATTCATGATCGGGCCGACGAACGAAAAGTCTTCCGCGGCGTCGACGACCTGTACGCTCTTCACAACGACGATGCGACCATCTTCAGTGATGGGGACGTCGGTGTAGGCGAGGTTGCCGCTCTGGCCGATCTGGCCGCTTAGATCGCGCTGTGTCAGCTGCATGATCTTGTCGATCGTCGTCATGTCGCTGATGCGAGCGAAGGGGACGAAGCCTTGGCTGTCGAGGAAGTTGTTGTCGCCGAGGTTGATGAAGAAGCTGCTCGTGCCGCTGTTCGGCTGGCCCGATTGGAGGGCGAGCGAAATGGTGCCGCGGGTGTTCGAGATGGCGCTGAAGTCGACCGTGCCATCGCCGTTGCCGTCGACGACGACGCCATCGTTCAGTTTTTCCACCGGCGTGTGGAGCGAGGCCCAAAGATCAGGGGTCGTCGGAAAGCCCATGAAGCCGCCCATTTGCAGGACGAAGTCGTCGGCCGTGCCGGCGTTGCCGTCGGCGGCGCGGTTGACCGCGCTGAAGTGATACTTGCCGAGGCCGATGTAGGCGACGATGTTGTCGACCAGCGGCTGGAGGTTCGCGTCGTTGTTGGGGTTCAGCTCCATGTCGAAGCTGCCAACGTTGGTCGTGAACCGCATCGTCTGAGCGAATGCGCCGGTGGTGGTCAGAAGGGCTAGAACCGTAGCCAGGCCAATTCGGGTAAGCATGCCTCTGCGCCGCTCTCGTGAGTAGTGAATCGAAGTTGTTCCGCGTGGGCGCCCGATCAGAAAAGGGGCGCCGAGAGTTTTGATTATAGTTGGGCTCCGGAAAAGCGTCCGGCAAATTGCCGACGAATTGGTCGGGCGGGGCCCGTTTTACCGGAAAAACCGGCCCTGGGCGGGGAGTTGGAGAGGGCCGGCCGGCGGTCAGGACAATTGTCACTCCGTGGCGGTGACGACGAAAAGCTGGTTGAAGAGCGTCCCGTCGGCGTCCGGAATTGATCGGACATAGGCGATCTGCCGGCCGTCGGGGGAGAAGACGCAGGCCTCGGGGCGCGGGGCCGATCCGGCGGCGTCGGCGGGGGTGAGCCGGCGCGATTCGCCCATCGCCGCGTTGACGACCATCACGCTCCCTTCGGCGACGTAGGCGATGGCCGTGCCGCCCTTGTTCCAAGTAAAGGCGGAGGCGACGTCCCAGGGGTCGCGGGTAATTTGTCGCGGCGGGCCGCCGTTGGGGGAGACGGTCCAGAGTTGGACGACGCCGGCGTCGTCGCGCATCAGGCAAGCGATGCGCGAGCCGTCGGGCGAACTGCGCGGCCAATGCCGCGGGCCTTGGATGCCGGGGTGTTTGCGGTCGGCGGTGAAGGTGAGGCGGCGCTGTAGAACGGCGAGCGGCGGCTGCGGCCGGGTGGTCGGCGTTCCCTGGAGCGGACCGTCGCCGGGCTTTTTCATGGCGTGGAGCGGCGGGAGATCGGCGATGAAGAGCTCGGTGATAGGGTTTCCCTGGAGATCGATCGCGTCGCCGAGGAAGGCGAGCGCGCGCTCTTGTCGGGAACGGTCGGCGCGGACGTAGCCGGCTGCGCCGACCCAGGCGTCTTCGTAGGCCTTCGCGATTTCATCCGAACCGGGGCGGGGATGACGGACGGTGCGCGTGACAAGCGTCGAGAACAGGGCGCCGTCATGGTTGCGCGGATGCGTGCGCGGGACAGTGACGGCGCTGAGCGGCACGGCGACGCCGACGTTGCGTTGGTTGAGATCGCCCTGCCCTGTCGACTCGCGAATCGTCAGGACGTGATCGTCGTAGGTGAAGCTGACCCACTGACCGTCGCCGCTGAAGATGTGGACGTGCGACCCGCCGCGGAGCGCGCCGGGCGTGTAAGGGGGCACGATATCGCGAGCGTCGAGGTTCTTGGCTTCGCCAGGGCGGGCGGCGTCGACGAACACTCCCTGACGGTGATGGAACGCGTACTGCCAGTCGGGCGTGGGGTTTTCGGGGCCGAGGATGAAGGCGACGCGATCGTCAACCGGGTTGCAACTGGCGACGCCGCAACAGGCGCCGCGTTGGCTTTCGTAGAGGACCTCGACGCGGCCAGTTTCGACGTGGACGCGTTCGATGCGCGTGCCGTCGAACAGAGAGCCGGCGGCGTCGCTGCGGACGTCGTAGACGATCCACGCGCCGTCGGGGGACCAAACGTTGGCGTTGGTCAGAAGATGGCCATGCGCGGCGGTGGTGAGCTGCCGTTCCATGGACATTGTTAGCCGTTGTAACCGTGGGGGTGGGATTTATGCCAGCGCCAGGCGCTGTTGACGATGGGCTCGATGCCGACGTATTTGGGCGTCCAGTCGAGCGTCTTCCGCGCGAGCGAGGCGTCGGCCACCAGCTCTGCCGGATCGCCCGCGCGGCGCGGGGCGACTTTGTGCGGAATCGCATGACCCGTTTCGCGGCGGCAGGCGTCGATCACTTCCATGACGCTTGCGCCGGCGCCGGTGCCGAGGTTTAGCTTCAAGCCCTTGCCGGGTTGCAGACGTTCGAGCGCGGCGAGGTGTGCCGTCGCGAGATCATCGACATGGATGTAGTCGCGAACGCAGGTGCCGTCGGGCGTCGGGTAATCGTCGCCGAAGACGGTGATCTCCGGCCGCTGGCCGAGGGCGACTTGCAGGATTAGCGGGATGAGATGCGTCTCGGGCTTATGATCTTCGCCGATCGTGCCATCCTCGGCGGCGCCGCTGGCGTTGAAGTAACGGAGCGCGGCGAAGCCGAGGCCGTAGGCATGGGCGTAGTCGTCCATCGCGCGCTCGATCACCAGCTTTGTGTAGCCGTAGGGATTGATCGGATCTTGTTTTTCGGCTTCGGTGATCGGCACCTTCTCGGGCGTCCCGTAGGTGGCACAGGTGCTGCTGAAGACAATGCGGTTGACGTCGGCCGCCCGCATCGCGTCGAGCAGGTTGAGCGTGCCGACGACGTTGTTGCGGTAATAGGTCGCCGGGTCAGTGACCGAGACCCCCACATACGCCAGCGCCGCGAAGTGCATCACGGCGTCGAACTTCTGCTCGCTGAAGACCTGCGCGAGGCGAGCTTCGTCGAGAAGGTCGCCTTCGAGCAACCGGCCTGGCGCGACGGCGGCCTTGTAGCCGTTCGCCAAGTTGTCGAAGACCCAAACGTCGTGTCCCGATTTCGCGAGCACTCGGGCCGCGTGCGAACCGACATACCCGGCCCCGCCGGTGAGAAGCACCTTCATTGTCGCAATACCATCCTCTGCGAGTCGGCGTCGACGCCTACCCGCGGAAGTAGAGGTAAGCGGCGACGATCAGAACCATCAAGCCGACCGACGCGGCCAGGTCGAGTCCGCTCCAACTGCTGCGGGTGCTCTCGCGGTCTTCGTCAGTCAGCGTGCCAAACGTCAGGCCGCTGATTCTTGCATAATCTGGCTCGCGCGTCATGTAGCTGACGAGGATCATCGTGGCCGTGCTGATGAAGAAGATGAGAATGCTGAAATACTGAAAGTAGATTTGGTTGACGATCCAGAGGAAGGAACCGGTTTCGTAGGTGAATTCCGGGTCGATCTTGGCCGGCGTATCGACGCCGAGCCGGAAGAGGCCGACGGCGAAACCGACGAGCAGGGCCGCCAAGCAACCCTGGGCGTTCATCCGCTTCCAGAAGACGCCGAGGAAGAAGACGACGAAAATCGGCGGCGCCAGGTAGCCCTGGACCGACTGCAGGTAATCGTAGAGGCCGTGGTGGCCGCGGATGATCGGAATCCAGGCCATGCCGATCAACACCATGACGACGGTGGCGATGCGGCCGGTGCGGACAAGTTGCGCCTCGCTCGCGTGGGGCTTGTACTTGGCGTAGAGGTCGATCGTGAAGAGGGTAGCGCAGGCGTTGAAGACGCCGGCGAGCGAACTCATCAGCGCCGCCAGCAAGCCGGCGACGACGAGGCCGCGGATGCCGACGGGGAGGACGTTCTTCACCATCATCGGGAAGGCTTGTCCGCTGTCGCGGATCGAGCCGTCGTCGTTCATCATGCCGGCGAAGTTCATGTCGGTGATTTCGCCGGCGTTGACCTTGTTGATCAGCGCCCAACAGATCAGGCCAGGAATGATGAAAATGAACACGGGCAATAACTTGAGGTAGCCGGCAAAGATGGTGCCGCGACGAGCTTCGGTTTGGTTGGGGGCGCCGAGCGCGCGCTGCACGATGTACTGATCGGTGCACCAGTACCAGAGGCCGATGATCGGCGCGCAGAGCAACATGCCGATCCAGGGATAGTGACTGGGGAAGCTGAAGTACCAGGCTTGCTTGACGATTTCGCCCGCGTCGTTCTTCACCGAGACGGGGGACCAGGTCGATTCGATCCCGGGGGGAACGATCGGCTTCCAGAGATTGAACATGTCGCTGTCGACCGTCTGGCGCAACTCCTGCCAGCCGCCGAGCTTTTCCAAGCCGTAGTAAGTGACGAGAGCTGAGCCGATGATGAGGATGATGGTCTGCAGTGCTTCGGTGTAGGCCACGGCGCGGAAGCCGCCGAGTGTGGTGTAGAGGCCAGTAACGGCGAGTACGAGGATCGAACCGATCCAAAAGCCGTCGAGTCCGGCGAAGTGCATCTCGGGGAGCAAGGCTTCGAACACGACGCCGCCGGCGAAGATGCCGACGGCGATCTTCGTGACCACGTAGGCGATCAACGAGATGATCGAGAGGACGTAACGTGACGCGGGCGAAAAGCGGCGCTCGAGGAACTGCGGCATCGTGAAGACCCGCGACCGCATGTAGAACGGCACGAGCATCCAGCCGAGAACGAGCAGGCACCAGGCGTGAAGCTCGTAGTGGGCCATCGCGACGCCGTCGGTGGCGCCGGAGCCGGCGAGACCGACGAGATGCTCCGAACCGATGTTCGAAGCGAAGATCGACGCCCCGACGACGAACCAGCCGAGGCTGTGCGCCGCGAGGAAAAAGTCTTGGGAGGTGTCGTTCTTCTGGAGGATGACCCACCAGGAAAGGCCGAGCAACAGGGCAAAATAGCCGGCGATGACGACCCAGTCGAGCGTTTCCATGCAGGGATCCCGCGCGTCGAGAGAGGAGAAGCGAATTGGAAAAGGCGATGAGTAAAACAGCCTAGCGGCCGTCGCCGAATCTTAGATCGTCGCTACGCGCGACGAAAGACGCCAGCGTCGTTCCACCGCAAAATATTTTTGAAATCGCGCAACCGGGTATCGCCGTCGATCACCACGAACTCGACCCCCCACATCTCGGCGAGGTCTTCCCAGTGCTCGGTGGTGAGGGCCTGACTGAACGTTGGATGGTGCGAGCCGCCCGCCTGGATCCATGCCGCAGCGGCCGTTTTCAGATCGGGACGCGGCTTCCACATCGCTCGGGCGACGGGGAGTTTCTCCATCGGCTGCTCAGGGGCGAAGACGTCGACTTCGCTCAGCACCATGCGGAAGCGGTCGCCCAGGTCAACCACGGTCGCATTCACGGCCGGGCCGGGGGGAGCGTCGAACACAAGTCGCACCGGATCTTCCTTACCGCCGATGCCTAGGGGGTGAATCTCGCACGAGGGCTGGGCCGCGGCGATCGAGGGGCAGATCTCCAGCATGTGAGAGCCGAGGACCTGCGGATTGTCGTTCTTAAGGTGGTAGGTGTAATCCTCCATGAACGACGTGCCGCCCGGTAGGCCCACGGCCATCACCTTCGCCGCGCGGAGCATGGCGGCCGCCTTCCAGTCCCCCTCGGCGCCGAAACCGTAGCCGTCGGCCATCAGTCGTTGCGAGGCGATGCCGGGGAGCTGCTTCATGCCGTAGAGATTCTCGAAGGTGTTCGTGTAGCCGACGAAACCCTTCGCTTCGAGGAACCGCCGCAAGCCGATCTCGATGCGCGCGGCGTCGCGGAGAGACTCGCGCCGCTGGCCGCCGCGGCGGAGCGCAGGCGCCATGGCGTATTGTTCTTCGTACTGGTCGCAGAGCCGATCGACATCGGCGTCGCTGGCGGCGTCGATGTGCTTCACGACGTCGCCGAGACCGTAGCCGTTCACTGAGTAGCCGAGGCAGATCTGGGCAGCGACCTTATCGCCTTCGGTGACGGCGACTTCGCGCATGTTGTCGCCGATGCGGGCGATGCGGGCGGTGAGGGCGTCGTGACGGGCGGCCGCCGCGCGGGTCCAGGTCGCCACGTCGGTGATGACATCTTGATCTTGCCAGTGGCCGACGACCACTTTGCGGGCAATCCTCATGCGGGCGCCGATGAATCCGAACTCGCGGCCGCCGTGGGCCGACTGGTTCGTGTTCATGAAATCCATATCGATCGTCGACCAGGGGATTTCGCGGTTGAATTGCGTGTGGAGATGCAGGAGCGGCTTCTGCAGCAGCTTCAGTCCCGCGATCCACATCTTGGCGGGTGAGAAAGTATGCATCCAGGCGGCGAGGCCGATGCAGTTCGGTGCGGCATTGGCGGCGAGGACGACGTCGCGAATCTGTTCCGGCGTCGTCAGCACTGGTTTGAAGACGATCCGCACGGGAATCTGCGGTGAAGCGTCGAGCGCGGCGGCGACTTCTTGCGCATGCCGAGCGACTTCGCGGAGCGTTTCGTCGCCGTAGAGGTCTTGGCTCCCGGTGATGAACCAGACTTCGAATGTTTTGAGATTGATGGCGGACATGGCGATTGCGTTTTTTGATACCGAAGTTTTTCGTAGAGGCTGCTGTCGCGATAGATGTTCGATACCGCTGGAAGCATTTAGCCGCGGGCGGTAGCCCGCGTTCCCGCCGCGAGCGGGCGGGGCTAAATGGGCGGGGCAGTGTGGTGCGTGTTGCGTGGGGGCATTTATTGCTGGCCGTAGTAGGCGTCCTGGCCATGCTTGCGAAAGTAATGCTTGTCGAGGAGGAACTGATCGACCGGCCCCGTCTCTTGAGCGAGGGCGAGCGTATCGAGCGCCATCGCGGCGACCGCTTCGAGGGCGACGGCGTTCTTCACCGAGTCGGCGGCATCTTTCCCCCAGGCGAACGGGGCGTGGCTTGCTACCAAAACGCCCGGCATCGCGACCGGATCCAAGTTCGCGAAACGTTCGATGATCACATGCCCGGTGTTGATCTCGTAACCGGCGTCGATTTCCTCTGCCGTCAGCAATCGCGTCAGGGGGATCGTGCCGTAGAAGTGGTCAGCGTGGGTCGTCCCGAAGCAGGGAATCTCGCGATGGGCCTGGGCGAACGCCGTCGCCTTCGGGCTGTGGGTGTGGGTGATCCCGCCAATCCCGCTGAACTTTTGGTAGAGCAGGCGATGGGTCACCATGTCGGACGAGGGTTTGAGCGCGCCCTCGACGACTTCGCCAGTCTCGACGCTCACCACGACCATCTGTGCCGGGGACATGCCGTCGTACGCGACGCCGCTTGGCTTGATCACCAGGAATTGTCTGTCATTCGACAGTCCGCTGACGTTTCCCCAAGTGAGCGTCACTAGACCGTGCGCGACCAAATCAAGATTCGCCTGGCAGACTTGTTGTTTCAGTTCTTCCAGCATGGGTCGTCACTTCGCTCCGCGGCGGACGTCGTGGCGAATGGCGACCAGTTCCTTCATCACGCCGGCAAGCGATCCATGGAACCCTGTCGTGCCGAAGGCGTCGTGCAGCGTTTTGTAGACGCCATAAAGTTTGGAGTAGACGGCGACGTTGGCGGCGATCGGCTCGTAGACAGTTGATTTGACACCGGTCATGTTCGCTTGGGCCGCTTCGACTGTTTGATACGCCCCTGCCGCCACGGCGCCGAAGATGGCCGCCCCCAAAGCGCACGTCTGGCCGCTGCGGCTGATCTTCATCGGCCGCTTGCAGACGTCGGCGTAGATCTGCATGACGAGCGGGTTCTTCTCGGCGATGCCGCCGCAGACGATCACCTCGGCGACGTGGACGCCATACTCTTCCATCCGGTTAATGATGGTGAGTGCGCCGAACGCGGTCGCTTCGACGAGGGCCCGATAAACCTCCGGCGCCGTCGTGTGGAGCGTTTGACCGATGAGGAGGCCAGTCAGCAGCGGATCGGTGAGAATCGTGCGGTTGCCGTTGTTCCAGTCGAGGGCGACGAGTCCCGACTCGCCGGGGCGAAGCTTCGCGGCGGCGTCGGTGAGTTTGGCGTGGGCCTCGGCCCCCGTGCCGAACTCGCCCGGGGTGAGGCGCTTCACGAACCAGTTAAAAATGTCGCCGACGGCGCTTTGGCCTGCTTCGAGACCGTACATGCCGGGGATGATCGACTCGGGGACGATGCCGCAGAGGCCGGGGACGTCGGGGAGTCGCTTCGACAGGGGCGCTACCATGCAGTCGCAGGTGCTGGTCCCCATGATTTTTACGAGCGTCCCTTCGCCGCAGCCCGAACCGACGGCGCCCATGTGGGCATCGAAGGCGCCGACCGCGACCGGGATGCCGGCGGGGAGGCCGACCTGCTCGGCGATTTCGGCGCAGAGGAGGCCCGCTTGGTGATTCGACGGCACAGCCTTCGTCTCGAAGCGGAAGCGTGACAGGCCCGGTTCGATCGATTCGAGGAACTCGGCGCTCGGCAGGCCGCCCCACTCCTCGTGGTACATCGCCTTGTGGCCAGCGCCGCAAATGCCGCGGGCGAGTTTGGAGGGATGAAAATTGCCGGTAACGTAGGCCGGCACGTAGTCGGCAAGCTCAACCCACGCCCCCGCCGCTCGCGCAACGTGGGGCGCAGTGCGCATGCAGTGGGCGATCTTCGACCAATACCATTCCGAGGAGTAAGCGCCGCCGCACTTAGCGAGATAGGGATACTCGCCGTCGCGGGCCTTGCGGGTAATCTCCTCCGCTTCGCGATGAGCGGTGTGGTCTTTCCAGAGCCACGCTTGCGCAGCGAGGTCGTCCTTGAATTCATCCAACAGCGCGAGGGCGGCCCCTTCGGCATTCACCGGGATCGGCGTCGAGCCGGTGGTGTCGACGCCGATCCCGACGACGCGCTGAGGGTCGAAGCCAGCGGTCTCCCGAGCCTTCGCCACCGCGCCTGCTACAGCGGTCAAGAATCCTTCGATGTAATCAGCAGGGCTCTGCCGGGCGAGATTCGGATCAGACGAATCGAGCAACACGCCGGCGTCGCCGCGACGATAGTCGTAGACATCGGCGGCGATCTCGGCGCCGTTGGCAATGTCGACCACAAGCGCTCGCGCACTGTTGGTGCCGTAATCGACCCCGATCGCAAACTGCTGTGCCATGTGCTAGGAAAGGAAGGAGAAGGGAAGCGTTGGAGAAGAGAATTCGCAGCCTAACAGCCGTGCGCAATACTGAAAAGCGCCAACGCCCCCTGTGGGGTCGTCGGCCCTTATCTTAAACTCCGCCAATCGGTTTTGGGGCCAATTTCGCCGCTCCTGCCTAAGTTGCGTAATCTCTAAGCCGATTCTGCGCACGAACTAAAATTGCCCTCGTTGCAATGGCATGTCTGCTCATCTGTTAGTTGTCATGAGAACGGGAAAGACAACGATCTAACCGCCAAGGACGCCAAGAGCGCCAAGGAAATGGGGGGAGGAATTGAACCACGACGGCAATATGCGGCGCAAGATAGGGAAGGAATCGCCGATGGACGCAAATAGACGCAGACGAATTCTATTGGCATTAAACTGCGTTTATCGGCGGTTCCAAATGATTCTTCTTGTCTTTCCTTGGCGCTCTTGGCGTCCTTGGCGGTAAAAAGCAACTTTGCAGCCTCCTGAGAAAGGGCCGGTGGCCTTGATTGCGCGCTATGCAGGAGGCAATTTTTCGTAAGATTTGTCAATTCGGCGACGTGGCTTTGCGTGATCGGCAAAGCAAATTCTGACATAATCGGAGGTAGCGAATCTCGGTCCGCGTTGCTGACGATATTCACTCAAACTTTTCACCTCCGCGGAGTCGGCATGCCCAACGATCTCGCTTCACTCTTCGCACTGACGTCGTCGCGACTTGCGGGAACATTGGCGGCGCTCGTCGTTGCCAGTTGCTTCGGCGTGACGAACGCCTGCGCCGACGACGCGAAGTCCGCTGAGAGTTCGCCGCGAGTTTCGTTCAACAAGGAAATTCGCCCGATCTTCGCCAAACATTGCGTCGGTTGCCATGGCGGCGTGAAAGAGGCGAGCGGGCTGTCATTTATCTATCGCGAGTCGGCGCTCGCGGAGGCCGAATCGGGATTGGCGGCCATTATTGCGGGCAACGCGACCGACTCGAATTTGATGGCTCGCATCACCGATCCCGATCCAGAGAGTCGCATGCCGCCGGGCGACCACGGGCCGGCGCTCGATCCGCAACAGATCGACGCGCTGAAGCGGTGGATCGATCAAGGCGCTGAGTGGGAGGAGCATTGGTCGTTTGTCCCGCCGCAGAGTCATCCGTTGCCGGCAGTGGCGCGTACGAATTGGCCGCGCGATCCGCTCGATCAGTTTGTGCTGGCTCGCATCGAAGCAGCGGGCCTCGCGCCGGCGCCCGACGCCGCGCGGGCAGAATGGCTCCGGCGCGTGTCGCTCGACCTCATTGGCTTGCCGCCGACGGCGGCGGAGTTTGCTGAGTTTGAACTCGACAATCGCCCCGACGCGTACGAACGCGTGGTCGCGCGCTTGCTCGCCTCGCCGCGCTATGGCGAACGCTGGGCGTCAATGTGGCTCGATCTGGCTCGCTATGCCGACACCGTCGGTTTTGAGAAAGACCCGCATCGCGATATTTGGCCCTATCGCGATTGGCTGATTCGGACGCTCAACGATGACATGCCGTTCGATGAATTCACGGTTCGGCAACTCGCGGGCGATTTGCTGCCGAATGCGACGCTGGACGATCGGCTGGCGACGGCCTTCCATCGCAACACGCAGATGAATACCGAGGGGGGAACCGACGATGAGGAGTATCGTCTCGCCGCGGTGCTCGACCGGGTGAGCACCACTTGGCAGGTGTGGCAAGCCTCGACGTTCCGCTGCACGCAGTGTCACTCGCATCCGTACGACCCGTTCCGGCATGAGGAGTACTACAAATTCGTCGCGTTCTTCAACACGAGTCGCGACGCCGATCTGAATGGCGACGAACCGTTGCTCAAAATTCCCCAGGAAGCGGGGAAGTGGGCTGAGGCGGAGCAACTCGACGAGCACGTCCGGGAACTCGAACGTCAGCTCTTCGAACTGCAATCGCCGCTAACCCGAGACCCGGCGCGTTGGCAGGCGTTGCCTGCGGTGGCGGCGAGCGCCACCGGCAATGCGACGATGACGATCCAGAACGTTGCGGAAAATGGCGAGGCCATTTCTGAAGTACGCGCTGAAGGAACAATCACCGCCGGCAGCACGTTTACGATCGATCTCGATTTGGCCGGTCTGGAGCGGCTCACGGCGGTGCGGATCGACGCCTTGCCGAAAGATCCCGCGCAGGCGCTGAAGATTCCGGAAGATGGGTTCGTGCTGTCGCAGTTGAAGGGCGAGCTTCTCGACGCGGCTGGCGCGGTGGTGGGGGAGGTTCCATTCGCCGCGGCGTTCTGCGACGAACCGGCGCCGCTGTTCGATCCGCAGGAAAGCCTCCGCGAGGGTCTTGAAGGTTGGGGCGACTACACGCGGATGTCGCGGCGGCGGTTTGCGGTGTTCGTACCAGCGCGGGCCGTCGAAGTTCCCAGCGGGGCCCGGTTGCGGTTGTCGATGAATTTCGGTCATGGCGATACGGGGGGCGGCGCGCTCGTCATTGAGCGGGGTCGCTTCGCCGCTTCGTCGAGCGACGATTGGATTCCGTTTGCCAACGACTCCCGTTATGCGCAGCTGAAGCTGCAGTTAACGGAATTGAAGAAAGCCCGCGCCGAGATCGCCGCCGTCGCCGTGCCAATCATGGCGGAGCAGCCGGCCGAGTTCGCGCGGCAGACGCAAGTCTTCGCCCGCGGCAATTGGCTCGACCGCGAGACGGCCGTGACTCCCGGCGTGCCGGAAGTAATGCCGCCGCTGCCGGGAGGTGCGCCGGTCGATCGGCTCGCGATGGCCCGCTGGCTGGCGTCGCCGGAGAACCCGCTCACGGCGCGGGTGATGGTCAATCGACTGTGGCAGGAGCTCTTTGGCATTGGCATCGTCGAAACAGCGGAAGACTTTGGCACGTCGGGGGAGTTGCCGTCGCATCCGGAGCTTCTCGACCATCTCGCCCTCCGTTTCCAGGGCGAGCATGGCTGGAGCGTGAAGCGGATGCTGCGGGATATCGTGTTGTCGTCGGCTTACCGCCAAGCGGGCGTGGCGACGTCGGACAAGCTCGCGCTCGATCCGCGCAACCGCCTCGTGGCCCGCGGTCCCCGAACGCGGCTCACGGCCGAGATGGTGCGAGATCAGGCGCTGACCCTCTCCGGCAAGCTGTCCGAAAAAATGTACGGCAAGCCAGTGATGCCCCCGCAGCCTGACGGCGTCTGGCGGAGCGCTTACAACGGCGAGTCTTGGATTACGGCCGAAGGCGAAGACCGTTACCGCCGCGCGGTCTATACCTACTGGAAGAGGACCAGCGGTTACCCCGCGCTGGCGACGTTCGATATGCCAAGCCGCGACGTTTGCGTCGTCCGCCGCATCGCAACGAACACGCCGCTGCAGGCGCTGGCGACGTTGAACGACGCGGCGTACGTCGAGCTGGCTCAAGGTTTTGCCAGTCGCATGGCCGCCGCGGCCGACAATCCGGCGGCGCAGATTGCCGCCGGCTATCGCTTGGCGACGGGGCAAGCCTTGCATGCCGCCAAGCTCCGGCGTTTGCTTGAACTCTACGAAGCCGCCGCCGCTGCGTTCGACGCCGATCCAGCTGCCGCTCAGCCGCTCGCCGCTGATCGCGCGACGTACGCTCTGGCAATCGTGGCGAACGCGATGTTGAACCTCGACGACTTACTAACGAAGTGAATTCCTGATAGTTGTGAAGCAACGACATGTGGGAGAACGCTAATCTTCGCTAATAGACGCTAATGAAATCCCCGATTAGCGTCGATTAGTGTTCCTAATTCGTATTCAGCCTTTATGAATCTCATTCAAGAATTGCAACACGCTCAGCTCTCGCACACCACGCGGCGGCTCTTCCTCCAGGAATGCGCCGCTGGTCTCGGCGCGGCGTGGCTGGCGTCGGCGGCTTCCAATGCGGCGGGCGCCTCGGGCGTTCAAGCAGTTCGCGACGCTGCGCGACCTCTCGCACCGATCATGCCGCCGCTGCCGGCGAAGGCGAAGCGAGTCATTTACCTTCACATGGCCGGCTCGCCGAGCCAGCTGGACCTGTTCGACTACAAACCGGAACTCCAGAAGCTTGACGGCCAAGATTGCCCGCAGGAGTTCATCGCCGGCAAACGCTTCGCGTTCATTCGCGGCGTGCCGAAGTTGCTGGGGCCGCAATTTCCCTTCCAGCAACATGGCGAATCGGGCGCTTGGCTGAGCGATCGATTGCCCCACTTGGCGAGCGTCGCCGACAAGCTTTGCTTCGTCCGCACGATGGTCACCGACCAGTTCAACCACGGCCCCGCCCAGTTGCTCGTTCATACCGGCAACCAGAACCTAGGCAACGCTTCGATAGGGTCGTGGGCGACGTACGGCCTCGGTTCGGAGAATCAGAATCTGCCAGGCTTCGTCGTGCTGCTTTCCGGCGGCAAGTTCCCCGACGCCGGCAAGAGCGTCTGGGGCTCCGGCTACCTGCCGTCGGTGTATCAAGGGGTGCAGTGTCGCTCCAGCGGCGACCCCGTCCTCTTCCTCTCCAACCCCGCGGGAATCGACCGCAGCCTGCGCGGCAAGATGGTCGAGGCGATCGCCGACGTCAACCGCCAGACCTACAACGAGGCGGCCGACCCTGAAACGCTGACGCGCATCTCGCAGTACGAGTTGGCGTACCGCATGCAGATGTCGGCGACCGACGCGATGGACCTCAACCAGGAACCGGCCCACATTCACCAAATGTACGGTACGCAGCCGGGGCAAGAGAGCCTGGCGAATAACTGCCTGCTCGCGCGACGGCTGGTCGAGCGCGGCGTGCGCTATGTGCAGCTGTACGATTGGGGTTGGGACTCTCACGGCGCCGGCGAGAACGAGGCGCTCCATCACGGCTTCAAGGATAAGTGCCGGGAACTCGACCAACCGGTGACGGCGCTGCTGCTTGATCTGGAGCAACGCGGATTGCTCGACGAAACGCTGGTCGTTTGGTCGGGCGAGTTCGGCCGGACGCCGATGCGCGAAAACCGCGGCGGCCAGGAGATGAAACTCATTGGCCGCGACCACCATCCCCACGCCTTCACCGTCTGGCTCGCCGGCGGCGGCGTCCGTGCGGGATACGCGCATGGCGAGACCGATCCGATCGGTTACGCTCCGATCACTGATCGCGTCGAGGTTCGCGATCTGCAGGCGACGATGCTCCGCCTGCTCGGGATCGATCACGAGCGGCTGGTCTTCCCGTTCCAGGGCCTCGACCAAAAACTGACCGGCGTCAAACCGGCCCGCGTGATCGATTCAATCATCGCTTAAGGCCGCCAAAAGAACTCAACGTTCCGCCGGAGCCGTGGGTCAACGACCCGCCGGAGCGCCACAAATCGCTCAACTCGGCCCCTGGCTGTCTCGCGGTTTCCCGTCGTGCGGTTGGGCCCATTTTCCCATGTGGCCCCCAAATGAGTAAACTGTAGGGATGCCCCCCCGCTTGCTCTCATCACGGCTTGTCTCTCGCTGCGCGTTGACGTCGCTGGCGCTGCTCGTCGGCGACGCGTCGCTCTTTGGTTCGGTGGCGTTGGCAAAGCCGGTCGACTTCTCGCGGGAGGTGAAGCCGATCCTGGCTCGTCGTTGTTTTGCGTGCCATGGTCCGGAGTCGGGGGAGGGTGGTCTGCGGCTGGATGGGCGGGAGCATGCCTTGGCGGAGCTCGATTCGGGGCTGCTGGCCATCGTGCCGGAGGATGCCGAGTCGAGCGAGTTGATCGCGCGGGTGACGGCGGAGGACGAGTCGCTGCGGATGCCTCCCGAAGGGAAGGCGCTCACCGAACACGAAGTCGACGTGCTGCGGCGTTGGATCGACGAAGGAGCGCACTATCAGAAGCACTGGGCGTTTGTGCCGCCGGTGAAACGCGAGCCGCCGAGCCTTGCAGGCGCGAACCAGTCATGGGTCCAGACGCCGATCGACGCGTTTGTGCTGGCTCAACTCGCAGCGAACAATCTCCAGCCTGCACCTCAGGCCGACAAGCGGGCGCTCTGCCGCCGCGCGTACTTCGACCTCACCGGCCTGCCGCCGACCGAACAACAGCTCGAAGAGTTCGTCAGCGACGACGCGCCGGACGCGTGGGAGCGGCTCATCGACCAGCTCCTCGCCTCGTCCCACTACGGTGAGCGCTGGGGCCGGCACTGGCTCGATCTGGTTCGCTTCGCCGAGACGAACAGCTTTGAGCGGGACGGCGGCAAGCCGAACGCCTGGAAATATCGCGACTATGTCATCCGAAGTTTCAACGACGACAAGCCGTACGATCAGTTCGTCAAGGAACAGCTGGCCGGTGACGAGCTCGACGAGGTGACGCACGACTCGATCCTGGCGACCGGCTACTATCGGCTCGGGATCTGGGACGACGAGCCGGCCGACGCCGTCCAGTCGCGCTCGGACGAGATGGACGACCTCATCGCCACGACGAGCCAGGCGTTTTTAGGACTCACCGTCGGCTGCGCGCGGTGCCACGATCACAAGATCGATCCGATTCCGCAGGTCGACTACTACGGGATGGCGGCCTTCTTCGGCGACGTCACGTCCTACGGCGACCGGGGCGATCAGATGGGCAACAACCAGTGGGATCTCAGTTCCCCGGAGGCGGCGGCCGAGCGGCGGCGGCTCAAGGAACAGGAACAGCTCATCGAGCGTGAGAAGATCTCGATGGAAGAGGTCGGCGTGAAGCGGATGGAGGCCCCCGACCAGCGGCGGAGCGAGACGCACGAGCGCGAGGCGCTGCTGGAGGAGAAGCTGCCGGATTATCTCAACGCGTCGGAGCAGGCGCTCTACGACGAGACGCGGGCGCGGCTCGAGGCGGCGCGGGAAGAACTGCGGAAGCTCGGCGAGCCGGAGTCGGCGCTGGCGCTGGCGAAGTGCGAGGCTCATCCCGCGCCGACGCACTTGAACGTGCGCGGCAATCCACACGTGCCGGGCGACGTCGTCGAGCCCCACTTCCCGCAGCTGTTCGGCGCCGAGACGCCGGCGATTCCAGAGGCTTCGGCAGGCGCCCGCAGCGCGGGCCGCCGCAAGGTGCTCGCCGACTGGATCGCCTCGAACGAGAACCTACTCACGTCGCGGGTGATCGCCAATCGGGTCTGGCAACATCACTTCGGGCGGGGGATCGTTCGCTCGGCGAACAATTTTGGCGAGCTCGGCGACGTGCCGACGCACCCCGAGCTGCTCGACTGGCTCGCCATCTGGCTCACCGAACACGAGTGGAAGCTGAAGCCTTTGCACAGGCTGATCATGACCAGTAGCGCCTACCAGATGTCGAGCCAAGCCGACGAAGCGGCGCTCGCCGTCGATCCGCTGAACGACAACTTGTGGCGGTTCGACCTCCGCAGGCTCGGCGCGGAGGAGCTGCGAGACGCGACGCTCGCCGCCAGCGGGCAGCTGAATCTCGCGCTCTACGGCCCGAGCTTTTACCCCGAGATGTCGGCGGAAGTGCTGGCGACGCAGTCGCAGCCGGGCCAAGGCTGGGAAGAATCGTCGGCCGCGGAGCGGTCGCGACGGAGCGTCTACATCTTCGTGAAGCGCTCGCTGCTGACGCCGCTGCTGACGGCCTTTGACTTCCCCGACGTCGACGCGAGCTGCGAAGCGCGATTCAACACGACGCAGCCGGGGCAGGCGCTGTCCATGCTCAACGGCCAGTTCGCCAACGAGCAGGCGCAGCACTTGGCCAAGCGCGTGCGGGCCGAAGCGGGCGACGATCCTCGCGAGCAAGTGGCCCGCGCCATCGAAATCACCTTAGGCCGGCAGGCGACCAACGAAGAAATCGCCGACGGCCTCGACCTGATGAAACAACTGCTGGAAGAGCACGACCGCGACCCGCAAGAAGCCTTGCGCTACTGGTGCCTGGTCGCACTCAACCAAAACGAATTCATGTACCTCGATTAACTAACTTACTGCTTGTGTTTTCTTTGCGTCGTCTTTGCGTCTTCGCGCCTTTGCGAGAATCATCCCGATGATGTCTCACGCAAAGCCGCGAAGGCGCAAAGGAAGCGCAAAGAAGAAGACGAAGACAAGTAGATGGACTTGAAGATGACCAATCACATCCATAACTTCTGCGGACGGACGCGGCGGGAGTTTTTGTGGGAGAGCGGGTGCGGGTTCGGCGCCGCGGCTTTGGCGTCGCTGCTGTCGGCCGACGGGGCGCTCGGGGCGGCGGCCAATCCGCTCGCCCCGCAGGCGGCGCCGCGCGCCGCCAAGGCCAAAAGCGTCATCTTCCTGTTCATGTACGGCGGCCCGAGCCACATCGACACCTTTGACTACAAGCCGTCGATGGTCGGGATGGACGGCAAGACGATTGCCGTCAAAACCCACGGCCGCGGCGGGCACAAGAACGAAGGCCGCATCGTCGAGCCGCGGTGGAAGTTCAAGCAGTACGGCCAAAGCGGCAAGTGGGTGAGCGATCTCTTCCCGAACCTCGCCACTCAAGTCGACGACATCGCGTTCATGCATTCGATGACGGCCGAGTCGCCGATCCACGGCTCGGCGATGCTGATGATGAACTCTGGCAAGCTGCAAAGCGGCAGCCCGTCGCTGGGCTCGTGGGTGAACTACGGCCTCGGCTCCGTGAACGAAAACATGCCGGGCTACGTCGTGATGCTCGACCACACCGGCGGCCCGATCAGCGGCGCGAAGAACTGGTCGAGCGGCTACATGCCGGCGACCTACGCCGGGACCGTGTTTCGGCCCGAGGGTTCGCCGATCAACGACCTTCAATTGCCCGAGGGGACGACACGGCCGCTGCAGCGTGACCTGCTCGACACGCTCGCGAAGATGAACGAACGGCACCGGCAGACGCGGCTCGATCAGGCCGATCTCGCGTCGCGGATCGCCACGTACGAGTTGGCGTACAAGATGCAGGAACATGCGCCCGAGGCGGTTGATCTCAGCCAGGAGAGTGAGCATACGAAGAAGCTCTACGGCCTCGACAGCGAGTCGACGCGGCCCTTCGGCACGCGGTGTCTCTTGGCCCGACGGTTAGTGGAGCGAGGCGTCCGGTTCATTCAGGTCTATTCGGGCGGTTCGCACAACGACGACAACTGGGACGCCCACGGCGACCTGGTGGCCAACCACACGAAGCACGCCGGCGCAACCGACCTGCCGATCGCGGGGCTGCTCCAGGACCTCAAGCAGCGCGGGCTCCTCGAGGAGACGCTCGTCGTCTGGGGCGGCGAGTTCGGCCGGCAGCCGACCGCCGAGTACGACGTCGGCACCGGCCGCGACCACAACTCGATGGGCTTCACGATGTGGATGGCCGGCGGCGGCGTCAAAGGGGGCGTCAGCGTCGGGGCAACCGACGAAATCGGCAGCGTCGCCGTCGAGGAGCCAATGCACGTGCGGCGGCTGCACGCGACCGTCCTCCATCAGCTGGGGCTCGATCCCAACGCGCTGAGCTACTTCTTCCGCGGCCTCGACCAGAAGCTCGTCGGCGTCGAGCACACCGAGCCGGTGCGGGAAA
>PNKX01000011.1 GCA_013822725.1 Pirellula sp. | reverse complement strand
TCCGTGCAGCACTGGCCGTCACGGTGATCGTGGCGTTACTGGCATAGCAGGGAGGCCTCGTCTACCAGCGGAGAGCTGCTATCGAACGAATGCGCGCGCGGTGTACACACGCATCCCGGCAACGCGGCGGTTGATCTGCAGGCGCGCCTGAATCCCATTCGGAAACTAATGGGCGACGAATCGGTCCGCATCCTCTACGTTCCGAACGATCTGCCTCAAGACGAAGTAGATTCGTTTTCAACCCTATTCCCGGAAGCAATCGTTAAGAAGTTGCAACCGCGGCCGCGATCATGGCTAGAGGAGCAACGTCCGATCGCCTTCCCATAGCCCCCCCTTCACCCTCTCATCCCTGCGGCCAGCGAAGGCGGCGTAAGCACTACGCTTCGGACCGATCCAGCCTCGCAAGTAGCTTGATTCGCTCCAACTTCAGCGTCACGGTTCCGCAACCGCGGCACACAAAGTCTCTGACGACCGCCCGCGAAGGTCGCCGGCGAACGAATGACTGGCGTGCACGTGGAGTAATTGCAGATTTGCTCAATTCGCCAGGCTCCATCTCCGTGTCGCCACAACTGAGGCATTTCAAGATCGCGGTCATGTCCTGTATTCTAGTCGCTTCAGACGGGGTGACCACATGGCGCAAAGGGTGCATTCCCTGCGACCGGAACGATCCGCAAGCAACCATCATTTCCGCAACTCTTGCCGGTATAGTGCCGGTGATTGTTGCCGGCCTTGATTTCCGGACGCTGGCATCGCCAAGCGTCGCCTTAGTCGCGCGCCGCGCTATGGAGTGCGGTCCGCCGCTCGGCATCGATGCGCCTATATTCAGAAGTATGAACCTTCCCGACATTTTCCCGAATGTGTTCGCCCCGGCCGTATGCGCGGTGACGATTGCGGGCATTCACAAGTTTCTTGGCTGGTCGCTGCTCGTCTCCGCCGCAGTCGGCTTCATTCCAGGATTGATAGTCGGCTACCTGCTCAGCTTCGTGTTGGTCTACGTTTCGATGTCGGTCGCTGATCTCTTTCGCGGAAGGCGGGGTCGCGATTGATGTTGAGACGCATGTCGACATCTCACAGCGCCACCGCCATCCCCAGCAGCCCAATCACGACCGTCATGGCAATGAGCGCCGAGCGGAGGGTGAAGCGGCGGCCAAATCTCAGGGAGGCAACACCAGCTAGGGCGAAGATGAGGGCGGGATACCAGATTGGAAAAAACACCATATCACTTAGGGTGCCGAAACTGCCGTACTCTACTCGAATCGGTTCAAAGTTTTCGTGTTTCAGAGTGACGTTATTCGATGCACGTGCCCAAGTTAAAGGGACGGTCGGGGAGTGCTGCTTAAAAAACGCTTTTGAAAGCAAGTCGACTTCCATAGTACCCGAGAACGATTGCAGGTTTAGAAACCTCCCAGTTATCAAAAAACTGTCACCATGCATGCCATCCCAAGTGGACATGCTACGCCACCATAGGGTCAAGCACCCGACGCTCGCCGCGAAGCAGATCGTCGCCAGGGCGTAGCGGAGGGCCTTGAGCATGGCGGCCAGTGTAGCCGCCAAAGTATCGGTATTCCAACCTGCCAGCGGAGCCGTGCCATCTCTTACCAAGCGTAAACTCGCAGCGGGGCCACAGGGCGCATGGCTCCATGATAGATTGGCCGAGCCGCGGACCAGGTCTGATATGGGTAGGACGGCGTGAATGTAGTTGGAGGCACGTAAGCGTAGTTCGTGATATACGGCCGCGTTGCATATGAGTAGGTTGTACCCCCGTAGTAAGCTGTCGTAGGTGCCGCGTAAACAGGTGTTGGCACCACGTAGTTGTTTGGAGCCGCATAAGAGGTGGGTGACACAACTTGGACAAATTGAGCTTGAGCCGTCGTTGCAACTGTGCCGGCAATCATGCTCAGAATCAGTGGATAAAGTAGCGATCTCATCGTTCATCCTCCTTCAAAGGAGAGTTAGGTGCGGCGAAAGAAGTTCCGTGCACGTCGCATACCGGGATTGACGCCTTTGGCCAGCTATCCCGAAAAAAGAACGGCCCCGAACGCTATTGAACGCTCGGAGCCGCTCACTACGGAAGCGAACTCGGGGCCATCTACCGGCGACCGGCTCTTTCCAACGGACCAATCCGTCCATCGCCGTCTAGAACGCGCCCGTCACCATCCGCGTCGCCCGGCCTAGTCACGGCCCCCGGCACGACCCTCGTTGCCGGAACCACGTCGGTGGCTTCACCCACCGGCGGCGATTGGTCAATCACTGTCGATTCAACGCCGACTGCAGACCGGGGAGCGTAATTCGCCTGCGCAGGTCGAGCAGTTACCGCCAGATGATGAACAACTACCAAGTCCAGTTCCTGTCCCGGTGAGATTGTCGCCACACTGTCAATGACGTCACGATAGTTGCTAACACGGCGATCGTTAACCGCAACGATCACATTGCCAGGCCGGATTCCTGCATTCTCTGCGGGGCTACCCGGTGCTACCGAGCGCACCAGCGCACCCCGGTTAGACTGTGGATCGAACGTCACGCCGAGATAGGCGCCTCCCGATTGCGGGGCGTACCCTGCTTGACGCTGCATGGGATTCCGTTGATTGTCGTCGTAGGTGACGAAGATTGTTTCTTCGCGGCCGTCACGCATTACGACGATAGGGATTCGCTGGCCGGGTTGATAAATTGCCCAGCGACTAAAATCAGCCTGGCTACGGACAGGCCGACCGCCGTAGGAGATCAATACATCGCCCTGGCGAAGTCCGCTATTGTAGAAGAAGCTATCGTTCGCCACGCGATTCAGCGTTAGGCCACGCTCTGTCGCCTGTCCGAACTGCAATCCTGCGCTGATGTTCGCTGGATTCGTGCGAGCATCCAATCCCGCTCCGCCCGCCGCGGTTCTACCTGCTTTCGCGTTCGCTGCTGCATCTGCATCCATCGATGGCGGGGCTGCAGCATTGAGATCCGGATTAACTGACGCTTCGGGCAGTGGCTGCGAATCTGGCGACGTTGCATCGGCCGGCGCAGGAGTCGCCGGCGCTGTCTGGGAGTCGTTCTGACCAGTCGCTGTTTCGCTGACCGAATCCGTTGCTGCATCAGCAGCGCCCGTCGCGGCCTCACTCGCTGAGGTTCCGTCACTCAGCACAGATGTCTCTGCACTCGCGTCGGTCTCCGCAGTAGCCTGCGCTGCCGCACGCTCGACGACACCGGGCAACAGTGCTAGGGCTGTTACCGCCCAAAAGAATGATTTCTTCATCGCTCTCGTCTCCAGGGAATATAGGTGTCCGTTGTTTCGCCTCCCACTCTGAAGGTCTGCAAAGGTTGGGAAACTAAGCACGAGGCGTGCCGTCGATTGAACCGACACGGCGTCGGTCGCACTAACATGCGGTGGTTGCTCAAGTTATTGAGCTGCACTCCCTTCCCCCATCAGGCATGCATGAACTTGCGACAGGGGTGCAGGTGCCAGTTCAGCCGCCAACCTGTATTCGCTGCAGCCATTAAGGGAGAGTTGATGGCCGTCGCGGCGCAGTTTCGCTTTGCGAATCGCCGATTAGGAATCGTCGTGGATCTCCGCAGCCCATTGAGCCAACAGCAGATTCTGGATACTGGGGATCGTCGACGAGCGGTTCGCGGGCGTGGCAGTTGCGATGGCTAACGGAGGTCCATTTCGCCCGGCAACTCTTGAAGGAGGCAGTCATGCCCAAAGAACGCACCAGCAACCCGGAAACGAACAAACCAGCAACGCCGTCAGAGCAAAAAGCAGCCGGCAAGTCGACCAAGGATGGTCTCCAAAAGACCAGGGAGAACAGCCAGAGTCGCGAAGAGGTTAGTCAGCAGAAGACGCCGCAGAAAACGCCCAACCGAGGATAGTCACGACCCTAACGCCTCGCCGGGGATTACTTGTCACGCCGGCGAGGCTACAAGGTAAGTTGTCAAAGATGTTCACTCCGATTCGAAAGCCGCGACGATTCAACTTCAGAGTCCGGAGGTTCGCCAACTTCCGACACTGTCACACGCTCGCTGACCGCCCGCGCTGAGTCGTGCTCTGGTTAAAATAGATAAGCGTCCGCAGACCAATGCCGGCGGACGCCTTCGGTTGTTGGAAATAGCGATCACACCCAGTTACTGCATTGCCGTGGTCAGCGCAGTAACTTCGATAATCGCCAGATTGTTCGTTTCGTCAACCTCCGCAATCGCGTCGGTGAAGTCGAGCGACACGAACGCGTGGGTCATTTCGGTTCGATCGCCGTTGGCATCGACCACCTGCATGGCCGCCGCCGGAAGTCGCAGGATGGCTTCCATGGCCTCGCCTGGAGCTACGTTCGCCACGTGGAACACGGCCCGCGGAGCGTCCTCGGCGGGATTGGCGCCAACGCCGGCGAGCAGCACGACGTAAAAATCACTCGCCGCGGATGAACCCTGATTGCGGAACTGTACGCGATACGCCGGCCCGGCAATCGCCGTCGCGTGAGCCGAGAGCTGCATATCTTCAAGTACTAGGTCAGCATTGGAAAGCTCCGCTACGAATGTCTCCGCCGGAGTGTCTTCGCTAGGTGCGGCGTCCGCCCCAAAATACTCCTCGGAGGCATAGTCCGCCGCAGCGTAGTCAATTGACGGAGCCGACGCAGCTGTTCCACCGCCATTCACCGGCCGGTTCGCGATAATCGATCGCACGCCGGTTGGAATCGGGAGGGCTGCCACTGCCGACAGGTCATGCTGAGCGGCTTCGACCGTTTCCACGATGCCGACGGCAAGATCATTAGCAGCGAGCGCTGCGTCGATCACTCCACCGTCGGTGGCGACCCCGTTAGCCGGATTGGTCGCCGTTTGCTGAATTTCTTGAGCCACGTTGAGCGCGTCTCCCGCCAGGCCGTTCCCCGTTAGCGCCTGCTGTCCCGCCGTCGCAACGTTGTTGATCACTTGACCCTGGCCTGCTGCGGCGCCTACCTCGCGGACTTTCAATTTCACGATTGCACCGACGGGGATGTTCGCCGCGAGCTGCGGGAGTGCGGCTGCATTGTCGACGGCTTGCTTCAACCGTGGCGGCAGCGTCGGCAACCCTGTCGCCTGCGCTACGCGTCCGACTTCTCCGACGACTCTCGGCGGGATGGCGGCGACGGCGTTCAAGGCGCCCTGTGTGCGATTCGCCACACCAGCCTTTAACTGTTCAACACGCACGCCATTGCCCGCGACGATTCCCTGGGGAGCCCCCGCAGCAATCTGCGTCGCTCCGGCAAAGCGGGCCACCCCCGCTGCCACGGCCCCGTTGCCTCCTGCGCCGGCCGCGTTCTGCAAGGCGCCGCCGACGTTCAGCCGATTTTGAACGGTGTTCTGCGCAAGCCGCGCACGATTGACGGCTGACCCCGCTGCGATCACTCCACGCGCGCCGACGTTTTGCGCCACGCCGACGCCGCGTGCGGTGACGTTCTGAGCTGCGCCGACTCCACGACTGGCAGCACTCCGGGCCACCACCGCGCCCTGGCTGGCCGCGCTCCGAGCGACGCCCACGCTGCGACTCGCGGTAACCCGCGCCACGTCCGTACCGCGACGGGCGACGCTCCGGGCGGCGCTCCGGGCGGCGCCCACTCCCTGCGAAGCGCGATTGACGACGCTTCCTCCGACCGAACGGGCGGCGTTGAGGCCTCCTCCGACCATGTCGCTGAATGGACCCGCGTGTGCTGGAGTGACAATGGCCACGATTGCAATCATGGCCAACGCTGCTCGATTGGTGATTCCCTTAGCTGACATTTTCTGACCTCGCTCCCCTCAAAATAGTTGCCCTGCGCGACGGCGCCGTCGCGTCACAGCGTGGGGAGCGAAATCTCTTTTAGAGTTGTTACACAAATTATTGACGCATGGTGGAAACTGCTCGAACGTTTCGCCGCTACTTGTAGGCTTCGACCGAAACGATCATGCCGGAGCGATGCCGGCAATTTCCATTTCGGCCTGCCACTCTCCGGCAAGTCGCAAGCCGACCCGCGCATGCCTATACTGCGAATGAGCGAGGGATGGATCGAACCACAGTCGCGGACTTTATCCGAAAGCACTTTCAACGCGAGCCGCCAGCCGATGTCGTACCGCGCTAGATTTTTATCTTCGAGCGGAGAGGCGACGCCAAGATTGTGGCGTCGATATATCCAAACCCTCGTTTTGGTGATTGCTGCAGTTTGTCTCCGTTCATTGCTGAATCCAATGATGGGTCAGCAGAGCGCGATTATCTTTCTTGCGGCAATTATCATCTCGGCTTGGATGGGCGGGGTCGGACCCGCTCTCCTATCTCTAGCTGTGCTCCATGTCGCCCACGGCTACTGGTTTAGCGTTCCACCTGGGCTGTGGCAGTATAACCTAGCGTGGTTCATTTCGACCGGCGGCTATTATCTAGTGGGCATCATTGTCGGAGTGCTCAGCCAGAAGCATGCTGCTGCAACGGCTCGCGAACGCGCTCAGCAGTCGGAGTCGATAGCACAACGCGAGCAATTGCGCGCTACGCTTGCTTGCATCGCCGACGGGGTGATCGTGACGAATATCGACGGTCAGTTGGAATTGATGAACCGTGCTGCAGAAGCAGCAACTGGATGGAGTCTTGCCGAAGCGAAAGGAAAACTCTGGGGTGTCGTCTTCTCCATCCGCCGAGAGGGCGGAAAGGAAGAAGTCGAGAACCCAATTGATCGCGCCCTGCACACTGACAGCGTCGTTCATGAAACGGCTCCGCTCATCCTCGCTTCGAAGACCAATCAAACGATTCCAGTCTCCTACAGCGCTGCGCCGGTCGCGAACGCCGAAGGGGAAGTCTCAGGCGTCGTTTTGATCTTCAGGGACGAGTCTCAGCGCCGTCGCGCCGAGCTAGATTTGAAGGAAGCCGACCGCCGCAAGGATGAGTTTCTAGCGACGTTGGCGCATGAGCTTCGCAATCCCTTGGCCCCGATTACCGCTGGCCTCGAGTTGCTCAAGCTCTCTGCCGGCAATATGCAAGAATCTGAGGAGATTCGGCTAATCATGCAACGACAGACGCAGCATATGGTGCGTTTGATCGACGATCTGCTCGACGTTTCTCGGATCACCAGAGGCAAGCTTGAGTTGCGGAAGGCAGACGTCGACCTGGCTACTGTAGTACGCACTGCCGTTGAGGCGACGCAATCACTGTTCGATGCAGCTCAGCACCAACTTATGATTCAGCTGCCAGATGAGCCGCTGTTCCTCAATGTCGACGCCGCTCGCTTGACCCAGGTGTTCAGCAATCTGCTCAATAATGCCGCGAAATTCACGCCCGCTAACGGCCGCATAGTCGTGTCAGCAGAGCGTTCGGGCGACGATGTTGTCGCGACGGTTACCGATTCAGGAGTGGGCATCCCCGCCGATAAACTGGAACAGGTGTTCGAGTTATTCGTCCAGATCCACGATCGCAACAATATCGACGGCGGAGGCCTAGGAATCGGGCTCACGCTCGTGAAGCGCCTTGTGGAAATGCACGACGGTACGATCGAGGTACGCTCAGAGGGAATAAACCTCGGAACGACGTTCGTCTTAAGATTTCCATGCCTCCCGTCAACGAGACGTGAAGCTTCGGTGCACGCTCCTCAAGACACCCCTTTGCCAACTTCACAGTGCAAGCGAATCCTAGTCGTCGATGATAACGCCGATGCGCTTGAATCACTCAGCCGCCTGATCTCATCGATGGGCAACGACGTGTGTCGTGCAACTGACGGCTTCGAAGCACTAAAAGTTGGCGCCACGTTCGCGCCAGACGTGGTGCTGATGGATTTAGGTATGCCAAACCTCGACGGCTACCAGGCCGCTCGGCGGCTGCGTAGGGAGCCGTGGGGGCGAGGCCTTACCCTAATCGCAACGACCGGATGGGGACAAGAAGAAGATCGCAGGCGCTCAGCTGAAGCGGGATTTGACTATCACCTTGTGAAACCCATTTCGGTTTCGACGTTAGTACAGATCTTCGATTCAGTAGCATCTGCACGCAACGACGAGTAGGAGTGCTTCTTTCTTGCCGTCCAAATGGCTAAATGTATGGTGATGTAAGGCGCGGAAATCGCTTCTATGGCCCCTGCCACGCGCGCTGTTGCGTTTCGCGCGTGGTCCGACTCAACACACTCGGAAGGTCATGAACGCGCGCTAGACGCCATCCTGGAGGCTCTGCGGCGACGTGGCGACTAGACTCGCTCTCTCACCCTCAGAAGTGGCAGGGGGCGAACCAAAAGATTCGCCTACGCTCGATAGGGGTCCCAACGATGGCGCTGCGCCATACTCGTCGAATCGAAGGGACCTCGGGAGCGTGAAGCTCGGATCGTTGAGCGACTTGGCTACGAGCGCCGCCGCGCGGCCATTGCACTGGCGGCACGCCGTCTCGCAGTTGTCGAACGAGTATCGCCCGCCGTGTTGGATGGGAACTCGCAACCGAATCGTTGCCGAATCCATCGCCGTGGAGTCCGCGTCTTGGACCGTCTGTCCGCACAGCTGGCAACGCCACGCGTCACGAGCGAAGATCTTCAGGCGATCGAACGATGCGTCGCGCAGTTCCGATGGCGCCTTGACGTGCTTACGCCGCTTCTGCAGCCGGCGATGCTCGCGACCTGACTCGGTGTTGCGGTACTTCCACGCGGCCAGCGACTCGGAACCGCTCGCCTTGCGATAGCCCAGTCGGCACGCATCCGAGCAGTGAAGCTGCGGGCGGCCGTGATCGAAGCGAGGTTTGAACGGGCGATCGCAGTGTTTGCAGCGAGGGAGCGTTTCGTCGATATCGGTGATTGGGGAGGCGGAGATTAGTTCCACGGGAATCGGTCCTGGAGGTGGGACGGGGCGAACCAAAAGATCTGCGAGCGGCCAAAGGGGGACCCTTTAACGGCTAGGCTTGGGCCTCAATCTTCAGCCCCTACGAGAGAGACGATCTGCGCACGAACCGCTGGCGTGAGCATGGGCCAGCGATCGATCACGCGGGCGAGATCGGAGGGTGGAGAGGGGGAATCGGGCTCAACTGCACCGGAATATGCAGCGCGCGATTCGGTTGCATCACCTAAGTTCTTATCGCTACGATAGGTTACGTCCGGTCTAGCGAATCCTAGCCGGACTACTCCGATGGCGGGAAGCTGGGCAATACCGCATCCGCTCGACCCTCTTCCGCCCTCCTTTTTCGCCCCTGATCTCGATGAGGAGGTTCCCCCCATGCGAACACTCTGCCTGCTACTCGTTGGAGTCGTCGTCGGTTGGACTACGTCTGGTGGACTACGTCTGGCGTGGATTGGAGTCGAGAGGCGGTAGGGCAAGAGGTTGCAGCACCCGCCGCCGGTGCGGAACGATCGATTCGCCGTGAGCGAGGCGGCGTGTTGAGGCGTCGCGGGCTGTTGCCGCCGCGCGAATCGTCCGCGCCGACTCCAGGGACCGACGCGCCGCCGTACGACCCGAACAGTAACGTCGAGCCCAGGCCCTACGTCCCGCCGGGCTTCGATTCCCAGCAGGGGCCGAGCCTCGACATGGAAGAACTCGGCGAGCCTATGGTCGAACCGACTCGCGGTGCGGTTCCCGGGGCCGGTCTATTGGGGCGATTCCAAGTCTCGGCCTACGGCTCCCCTAGCGGCCACGGTTGCTACATCGTCGACACGATGACTGGACGCACTTGGCATGTCGCCAACGGACAACCGCCGCAAGTCGTGGCGCCTGCGTTGAATCCGCAAGCGGTTCAAAATCCTCTGCCGGTTCCAACGCCAGCGTTGACGATGCCCTCGCCGTCATCGAATGATCCGACGCCCGCCGCCGACTAGTACAACGCCCAATATGGCCAAGTTCATCCGCTACGCGCTGGCGTCCGTTTGCTTCGCGGCGAGCGTCGGCTGCTTGGCGTTGTGGCTACGAAGTGAATCTCGCCGTGTGATCTTTCGCACGACCACTCCCCCCGATAGGAGGGGTGTAATCTGCGAATGTGGGTACGTGACTGTATTTAGATATCAAGGAAGCGGCGGCGGTCAATTAAGCAGTGTGTTCGTCACTGAACCACGCAACGCTTATCACGACGCGAATCTGCAATTGAAACTTGAACAATGGGGCCGGTTTGGAGTCTCAGACACTGAGTTGCTCTTTCCCCTCTGGTACCCCGCCCTCATCTTCGCCCTCGCCGGCGTCGCCGCGCTTCGCTTCCGCCGCCAGTTCTCGATTCGCTCTGCCCTCCTGGCGTTGAGCATCGTCGCCGCGTTGCTGGGAATGGCTGTGGCGTTGTAGGCGCTTAATACGCGGACCGGGAATTTCGCGAGAGTCATCGTCCTCAACGTATCATTCAGCGCTTTCGTGGGTAGGTAAGTGCCGACGCAGTTTACTGCTCACGATGCCTTCGTTAGCGGTGGGCTATTTGGCATGCTTCACCCCAAGCTCGAATCAGTATTCGCGAATAAGTATTATCGCTTCTCATACTTCGCCTGGCGGTAGTCGGCTCGTACGCAGCGGGTTTATATTCACAGGCAGTGCGGCTCCGGTGGACGGCGGCACGCTACGTAAAATGAAAGAACATCTCCAAGAGGGGCGGCAGGAATGGACGTTCGTTCAAAGCGATGGCTGGCTAACATTACTGGATGCATCGCAGCAGCGTTGGCAGTGGGCGCCGCTGTTTCCGCTGAGCCCAGACTGAACTTCCACATCCAGGCCCATCGCGGCGCCGGTATCGACATGCCGGAGAATACGCTGGAATCTTTCCAAGCGATGTGGGACGTCGGCGTCACTCCGGAAGCTGATCTGCGTACGACCAAAGACGGCGTCATCGTCTGCTTTCACGACGTCGACCTTCGCCGCGTCGTCAGTAACGTCGAGAAAGCGAAGCAAGGGGAGGGGGTCGAAAACCTGACGGCCGACGAAGTGCAGAAGTTGGAAGTCGGCTCGTTTCGCGGCCAGCAGTACGCCGGGCAACGCGTACCGACGCTCGCTGAGCTATTCGACGCCATGCAGGGCCATCCCGATCGGCTCGTTTACCTTGACATCAAGACGGAGAACGTAGACCTCGATCAACTGCAGAAGCAGGTCGTCAACGCGGGCCTGCAGAAGCAGATCATATTCACGACCAAGCACCACGATCTCATTCGGCAATGGAAAGAGCGCGTGCCGGAGTCGCTCACGCTCATCTGGAACGGCGGAACCGAGGCGGAACTAGAAAAGCGTCTCGCGGCAATTCGCGCGAAGAATTTCGAGGGAATCACCCACCTGCAGATCCACGTCAAAGTTGTCGGCGACCCGGTCGATGCCGAGCCGTTCGTCCCGTCGATCGCGTTCCTGGAGAAGGTGCGCGACGAACTGAAGTCGCGCGACATCGTCTTCCAAGTGCTGCCGTGGGAGAACGCCGATCCCGCCGTCTATCGCCGGTTGCTCGAACTCGGCGCGGAATCGTTCGCGACTGATTACCCGCAAGTGACGGTCGATGCGGTGCGGGAGTTCAAGAGCCGTTGAACCGCAATCTGGCGAGCGCGTCATTCTGAGCGAAGCGAAAAATCTAGAATCTCGATGGAGACGCCAGATCCTTCGCTGCATTTACCCTGAGAGGCCGAAGGGCTCAGGATGACAACTTGGCGGGTAGCACCTCGGCTATTCCTCTTCCGTGCGGAGGCCCGCCAACACGCTGTAATCCTCCAGCGTGCTGGTGTCGCCGACCGTCTCCTTGCCGGCGGCAATGTCGCGCAGCAGTCGTCGCATGATCTTTCCGCTGCGCGTCTTCGGCAGCGTGTTGGTGAAGCGGACGTCGTCGGGCTGAGCGAGCGCGCCGATTTGCGTGCGGACGTGCTTGATCAGTTCCTTGCGCAGTTCTTCACTCGGCTCGGCGCCACGGAGGGTGACGAAGACGGCGACCGCTTCGCCCTTGAGCGGATCGGGCCGGCCGACCGCCGCCGCTTCAGCGACGTTCGGGTGGCTGACCAGGGCGCTCTCGATCTCGATCGTGCTGAGCCGGTGGCCCGAGACGTTCAGAACGTCGTCGATGCGGCCCATGATCCAGTAGTAGCCGTCGGCGTCGCGGCGGGCGTTGTCGCCGGCGAGATACTTGCCCGGGACCTTTTCCCAATAGACTTCCTTGAATCGCTCTTCGTCGCCCCAGATGCCGCGGAGCATGCCGGGCCAGGGGTGGGCGATGGTGAGCCAACCGCCGTGCGTGGCGTCGACCTCGGCGCCCGACGAATCGACGATTTTGGGGATGATGCCGGGGAGCGGCATGGTGCAGCTGCCCGGCTTCGTCGGCGTGGCGCCGGGGAGGGGGCTCATCATGATGCCGCCCGTTTCGGTCTGCCACCAGGTGTCGACGATCGGACAGCGTTCGTGGCCGATCATGCGGTGGTACCACATCCAGGCTTCGGGATTGATCCCTTCGCCGACTGTGCCTAGGACGCGCAGGCTCGACAGGTCATACTTCTCGACGTGATGGTCGCCCCACTTCATGAACGCGCGAATCGCCGTCGGCGCCGTGTAGAAGAGCGAGACTTTATACTTTTCAATCAGTCCCCAGAACCGGCCCTCGTGCGGGAAGTTCGGCGCCCCTTCGTAGATCAAGACGGTCGCGCCGGCCGAGAGTGGGCCGTAGGTGACGTAGGTGTGGCCGGTGACCCAGCCGCAGTCGGCGGTGCACCAGTAGACGTCTTGTTCGTTGTGGTCGAAAACCCACTCGAACGTCTTTTTCGCGAAGAGGTTGTAGCCGGCGGTCGTGTGGCGGATCCCCTTCGGCTTGCCGGTCGAGCCGCTGGTGTAAAGGATGAAGAGCGTCGTTTCGCTGTCGAGCGGTTCGGCGGGGCAATCGCTTGAGGCCTTAGCCATCAGCTCGCGCCACCAAAAATCGCGGCCCGGCTCCATGTGGATCGCTTCGTTGACGCGATCGAGAACGACGCACTTTTCCACAGTCGGCGATTTCTTCAACGCTTCGTCGACGGTTTGCTTCAGCGCCAGCACCTTGCCGCGGCGCCATGCGGCGTCGGCGGTAATTTGAATCTTTGCCTTCGCGTCGTTGTTGCGGTCGGCAATCGCTTCAGCCGAGAAGCCAGCGAAGATCACGGAGTGAATCGCGCCGATCCGTGCGCAGGCGAGCATCGAGATCACGAGCTCCGGCGTCAGCGGCATGTAGATCGAGACGACGTCGCCCTGATGCGTCCCCAGCGACTTCAGCACGTTCGCAAATTTGCAGACTTCGCGGAGCAATTCGGCGTAGGTGTACTGCCGCTGGTCGCCCGGTTCGCCTTCCCAGATCAGCGCGACGCGGTCGCCGTTGCCGGCCGCCACGTGCTTGTCGAGGCAGTTATAGGAGGCGTTGGTCTTGCCGCCGACGAACCACTCGGCGTGCGGTTCGTTCCAGTTGAGCGCCTTGGTGAACGGCTCGAACCAATGGAGTTCGTCCTTGGCGAGCTTGGCCCAGAACGCCGGCGGATCGGCGGCCGCTTCATCCCACAGTTGTTGATACTCGGCCATCGACTTGATCCGCGCCCGGGCCGACGTTTCCGCAGTTGGCGGAAACACGCGAGATTCCTGCATGACGGTATCGAGTTGGCCGGTGGACTGCTGCCCCATTGGGAATCTCCGCGAATGAACAAACAAGACGGCGTCGATAAGAGCCGACGAGACGGCGACGCTTCAGAGGGCGCCGCCGACTGGCGATTGTAGTCGACGGGCGCGGGGCCTTAAAGTGGCGCGGAGAACCACCGCTAAGGCGGCATCGCTGCTTGACATGGAGCGTCCGGGCCGATTCGTTAGGTCGCGTAGGCTTCGGCCGCCGCGGCGACGCTCGCGCCGTGCGTGAACTTATACCCTTGCTCGGCGAGCAGTTGCTCCAGCGCCGAGAGCACAAGATAAACGTTCGCCGGGCGCGCGCCGTAGCCCATCAACCCGATGCGCCAGACCTTCCCCTTGAACGCCCCCAGTCCGGCGCCGATCTCGATGCCAAACCGGTTCAGCAAGTCACTGCGAACCTTGGCTTCGTCAATCCCGGCCGGAATATGAACCGCGTTGAGCATTGGCAGCTGATGCCCCTCTTGCGCGGCGTACTGAATGCCGATGGCGGCAAGGCCCGCCTTGAGTGCGCGGTGGTTCAGCGCGTGGCGCGCAAAACAGGCGTCGAGCCCTTCTTCGAGAATGATCGACACGGCTTCGTACAGGCCGTAGCTCATGTTGATCGGCGCCGTGTGGTGATAGACGCGGTCCGATCCCCAGTAGTTGGCGAGCATGGTCACGTCGAGATACCAGCTTTGGACCTTCGACTTGCGGGCCATGATGACGTCCATCGCCCGTTGGTTGAACGAGACTGGCGCGAGGCCCGGCGGGCAGCTGAGGCACTTCTGCGTGCCGGAGTAGATCGCGTCGATCCCCCACTTGTCGACTTCGACCGGGACGCCGCCGAGCGAGGTGACCGCGTCGACCAGCAGCAGTGCACCGGCGTCGTGGACGATCTTGGCAATTTCTTCGATCGGCTGATAGGCGCCGGTCGAGGTCTCGGCCATCACGATGCCCACGACTTTCGGCTTCGCCGCGTCGACTGCTTTCTTGATTTCCTCGGGCGTGAACACCTCGCCCCACGGACGCTCAACTTTGGTGACGTTGGCGCCAGCTCGCGCGGCGACGTCGGTCATCCGGCCGCCGAAGACGCCGTTGACGCCGATCACCATCGAATCACCCGGCTCGATCAAGTTGACGACCGTCGCCTCCATGCCGGCCGAGCCGGTGCCGCTGACGGCGAACGTCATCCGGTTGGTCGTGCGGAAGAGTTCCCGCAGGCCTCCCTGCACTTTGTCCATCACTTGCAGATAGTAGGGATCGAGATGGCCGACGGTCGGCCTGGCCATTGCCGCCAGGACGCGGGGGTGAATGTCGCTGGGACCGGGGCCGAGAAGCGTGCGGATCGGCGGGTTGAGCGGGGGGAGAGCGGGCATCGTGCGTCCTGTGCTGCGATGGATTGGATCTTGGGCGTAAATAGAAGCCACCGGCTTTGCCGGTGGACGAATTGTCATGACGCTTTGGGGCGCTTCGTCCACGGGCGGAGCCGGTGGCTTTTATTGATCTACTTGCTAATGAATTGCTGCGAAAGGGCGGCGCATTCCTCGACCGTCATCTCGCCCGGCTGCACCCAAATGCGGTACTTCACATCGAGCGGTTGGTCCTTCGTCACGTCGGCGACGAAATACGATCCAAACCGTCCGTAATCGCGTTCGCTGTAGCGAGACGGCTTGGGGTTCGACGGATGGTCGAGATAGACGACGGTGTAACGCTGGCCGTCGACGACGAAGCTCAGGGCGTTCCATGGCCGGTTCTCATTCTCGGCGTTCCCTTCGGCCGTCGGGTCGTCGTGATTCCAGTTCCGGTAGTCGCCCGGCTTTCCTTTGCCATCGGTCCGGACATAGTAAGTCTCGGCCGCTGTTTTATCAGGAACCTGTTGCGTCGCGCGGAACTGAAAGCCGGCATGCTGCGGATCGCCGTCCAGATGGATCGGCTGGCCGTCGGCCGTTTCGAGGTGCGAGGAAAAGTCGATCTGCCACCCTGCGACGCCGTCGTGTTCGGCCCTTTGAACGTCAACTTCGCGCTTCTCATGGGCAAAGACTTCGCCATCCTGGCCGTGCCAGTCGATGGCGACGATTTGAGAAGCGCCATCCTCGTCGGCTTCCTGCTCGATCACCTCTTCATGCGACTGGAACGTCTTGCCCGTGCAGTGCCACGTATCGCACTTCTTGCCGTCGCCGTAGGTGATCTTGTTGAAGCCGAAGAAGAGCCCCCGATGATGCGGGAAGAGTCCGCCCGGGCCCTTGGTGAGAAGCGTCTCGCCGCCGGGGCTGAAGACGTGATGGTACGGCTTGAACGTATCGTTACGCTTCTCTTCACTCGACTCGTCAAGCTTCGGCATCATGTAGCTGAGCACCGGCTTACCGTCGAAGTCGAGGACGACGTGATCACCGTCGGGCGCCTGCCACTTGAATTCGCCGGCGACGGCGTTCGTCGCGACGCTCAGCGCCAATAAGAACAACCAGACGCCTGCTACTCGAAGCCTCATGAACCCTGCTCCCCGATTCAGACCATAGACGCCGCCCGCCGCCGTTGCGACTTGGCGTCCATGGTAACCGACTGGGGTAGCCGGGAGCAAACGCGGCGCGGCCGTAAAAGCGGTCGCGTCGAACTTTGCTTTGAGACTTCGCGGAAGCGAATCGAACTATGGCTGCAACGCTTCCTCGGTCGCGGCGTCCGCCAGATCAAGCGTGAACTCAGCGTCCATCTCGACGTCCTCGGCGGTCTGAACGTCGGCGGAGTCCACGCTACAAGCGAAAGGGCTGAGGCCCGCCTCGCAGTCTCCGAAGCTGATGCCAAGCGCCCGGGCCGCTTGCACGGCGGCGCCTTCGCTATCGACCAGGCGGATCTGGTGCACCGCCTCGATGATCGGGACGCTCCCCATGTCTGGCGGGTTGTAGCAGATCATTTGGCCGAACTTCTTTTCGACGATCAGCCGGACCGCGTGGGCGCCGTACTGCGTGGCGAGGACGCGATCGAAGGTCGTCGGCGCCCCGCCCCGTTGCAAGTGGCCGAGGACCACGGTGCGGGCTTCGCGGTGGAGCCGTTCTTCAAGTTCTCGGGCGATCAGCGGGCCGATGCCGCCGAGTTTCTTTTGCGCGCCGCGTCGTTCTTCGCCCACCATCTCGCCGGTCGGCAAGTGAGCGCCTTCGGCGACGACGACGAGCGTGAAATGCTTGCCGTGGACTTCGCGATCCAGAATTTTGTGGCAGACGTTGTCGAACGTCCACGGGATTTCGGGAATCAGAATCACGTCGCCGCCGCCGGCGATGCCGGCGTGGAGCGCAATCCAACCAGCGTGACGGCCCATCACCTCAAGTACCATGATCCGCTCATGGGCAGCGGCTGTGGTATGGAGGCGATCGAGCGCGTCGGTCGCGCAGGCGACGGCGCTGGAGAATCCGAACGTGAACGCCGTGGCCGAAAGGTCGTTGTCGATCGTCTTCGGGACGCCGACGACTGGAATGCCATGTTCGTGAAATTGCTGCGCGACGGCGAGCGAGCCGTCGCCGCCGATGCAGACGAGGCCTTCGATTCCCAATTGATCGATCGTCGTCGCGACGCCCTCGAGCAAGTCGGGGTCAAGGTCGACGCGATCTTGCACGCCGACCGTGGCGGCGAAGCGCCCCTTGTTCGTCGAACCGAGAATCGTGCCGCCTTGCGTGAGGATGCCGGCGGTGTTCTTCGGGGTGAGCGTGATGTAGCGGACGGGGTCGTAGAGGCCCTCATAGCCTTTGAGAAAACCGAGGCACTCGTAGCCGAGTTGCCACGACGCCTTGACGACGCCGCGAATGACCGCGTTCAATCCGGGGCAATCGCCGCCGCTGGTAAGAATGCCGATCCGTTTGCTCATGGCGAAAATCCTGTGCTAGATACTGCGAACAGGAAAAGGATAGGTTGCGGCCGGTAGTGCGAGAGAAACTTGAGTCAAATCGCTCCAGCCGCGCAAGTTGCCGCGATTGTTAGGGTCGAATTTGCGAATTGTTTGGGCGTGACTGCTCTTTCCCAAGGCACTGGAAAACTTTAGGCGAATCCCGAGAATTCCGGCGTCGTCATCGTCTCTCGGCGACTCCGGAGAACGTCGAAGTGAGTTACTTTCCGCTCAATCGCCGCCCGGCCAAACGCGCGAGCACCTTGGCTTTTCCGACCGCTTCGCCCACGCCCACTTTCGAGGCGCCGGCCCGGCGATCGGTGAAGGCGATCGGTATTTCAGCAAACCGTGCGCCGCTACGGTGCAGCTGCCAGAGGATTTCCTCCAAGTAGGCGTAGCCGGTGGCGTGCAGGTCGTTGAAGTCGAGCTCCGCGAGCTTGGCCACGCGGTAGAGACGGCAAGCCGTACTCGCGTCGCGCACCGGGATGCCCAGCGCCAGTCGCGTCGCGGCGTTCATCATTTTACTAACGACGCGCCGACTCGGCGGCCAGCCATGAATCTCGCCGCCGGGGCAGTAGCGCGAACCGATGACGACGTCGGCGTTCGCGGAGGCGGCCACGAGTCGCGGCAGCGCTTCGGGCGGATGGCTCCAATCGGCGTCGAGCGTGATGAGCCACTCGTAGCCGCGCTCGATGGCGGCTTGCATCGCGGTCCACGATGCCGAGCCGAGGCCCAACTTCCCCTCGCGGTGTATGACGGAGAACCATGGCGAGCGCGCCGCTTCTTCATCGCACCAGCGGCCCGTGCCGTCGGGCGAATTGTCATCGACCACCAGCAGGTCGGCGTCGGGTAACCGCTCGCGAATCGCCGCGACGAGCGTCGGCAGATTCTCGATCTCGTTGTAGGTGGCGATCGCGACGAGCAGCATGAGGCTGATTTGGAAGGTCCGTTTTTTTAGAAGACTAGACGGGATAACAGGATTTCGCGGATCGACAGGATGAAGACTCTGGCGAGAGCGCATTCCATCCAGTTCATCCGCGAAATCCTGTTATCCTGTCAAAATTCAACGTGGTCAGCCGTCACTCGACCGTCACGCTCTTCGCTAGGTTCCGCGGCTTGTCGACGTCGCAGCCGCGCAGGACCGCAATGTGATACGCCAACAGCTGCAGCGGAATCGCCGCCACCACCGGCTGCAGGAAGTCGGCCGTCGCGGGAATTTCCAGTACGTCGTCGGCAATCTCCGCCACTTCGCGATCCCCCTCTTCGACGATCGCAATCACCGGCCCGCCGCGGGCCTTGATCTCTTCGACGTTCGCCACGATTTTATCGTAGACGCCGCAGCGCGGCACGATGAAGACGCTCGGCGTGTGTTCGTCGACTAGCGCGATGGGGCCGTGCTTCATTTCGGCCGCCGGATACCCCTCGGCATGGACGTAGCTAATTTCTTTGAGTTTCAGCGCTCCTTCGAGAGCCGTCGGAAAATTGTATAGCCGACCAAGGTAGAGGAAGTTATCGCAGCCGGCGTACTTGCCCGCGATGCGGCGGCATTCGGCGTTCGTTTCGAGGGCCTTCTCGACTTGTGAGGGCAATTTCTCCAAATCATCAATGATCCGCAGGCCCGCTTCGTAACTCAAATGATGCAGCCGGCCGAAGTGAAGGGCGAGCAGCGCCATCACGACGCACTGCGACGTGTAGGCCTTTGTCGACGCGACGCCGATTTCCGGACCGGCGTGCAGATAGACGCCGCCGTCGGCCTCACGCGCGATTGTGCTGCCGACGACGTTGCAAATCGCCATCGTCGGGTGCCCCTTGCGCTTCATTTCGCGCAGGGCGGCCAGCGTGTCGATCGTTTCGCCGCTTTGGGTGAGCGCGAAGAGCAGCGTCGTCGGCGTCAGCGGCGGATTGCGGTACCGTAGTTCGCTCGCGTATTCCACTTCGACCGGGATGCGCGCCAGCGTCTCGATCATGTATTCACCCACGAGCGCTGAGTGCCAACTTGTGCCGCAGGCAGTGAGGACGAACCGGTCGATCGACCGCAATTGCTGAGGAGTCAGGTTCAACCCGCCAAACTTCGCGGTGGCCGCGTCGCGATCGAGCCGGCCGCGCATCGCGTTTCGCACCGTCTCTGGCTGCTCGAAGATTTCCTTGAGCATGTAGTGCGGAAAGCCGCCCAGTTCGACGTCGCTCGATTCGATGTTGAGCAGCTTCACGTCGTGTTCGACGTCGCCCTGATCGCGGTGGATCACGCGGATCGAGTCGGCCGAAATGACGGCCATTTCGTGATCGGCCAAGTAGACGATCTGGTCGGTATGCCCGGCGAGCGGCGAACCGTCGCTCGCGATGTACTTTTCGTGATCGCCGACGCCGATCACCAGCGGGCTGCCGAGTCGGGCGGCGACGATCACGTCGGGCCAATCGCGGAAGACGATGGCGAGTCCGTAAGTACCGCGCAGCTGAGCGAGCGCCGCCTGCACGGCCGCAATCAGCGGGGCGTAAGGATCGGCCGAGTCGTCGAATGACGGCGGCAGCATGGCCAATTCGTCGGCGATGAGATGGGCCACCACCTCGCTATCGGTCGCGCTGCGGAATTCATACCCCTTTGTCAGGAGTCGTTCCTTGATCGGACGGAAGTTTTCGATGACGCCGTTGTGGACGAGCGCCAGTACGCCGTTGCCGCCGACATGAGGGTGAGCATTCTCGTCGGTCGCCGGGCCGTGCGTCGCCCACCGCGTGTGGCCGACCCCGAGCGATCCGCGCACCGGCATCCGTTTCAAAAGCGCAGCCAGCTCGTCAACGCGACCGGCGCTTTTGGCGATGGTCAGGTTGCCGCGTTCGGCAGTGACGATCCCCGCGCTGTCATAACCGCGGTATTCGAGCCGGCGCAATCCCGCCACCAGGAAGTCAGCAGCCTGATCAGGCCCGATGTAGCCGACGATGCCGCACATGCGTTGTCCCTTCCTCGATTCGAACCGCGAGCGATGCTAGCTGACGCCGGCCGCCAACCGATTGCGCCACTGCCAGCAAGCGTAGCACGGCCTGAAAAACTCGACTACGCGAATGTCCGCCGCGGCGATTCGCTCTTGGGGGAGTCGGGGAAACCAGTTACTTTACTCGCCCGTACCGATTCTCTCGCGAGGCCCGCTTGCCATGTCGACCGTTCGCTCCGCCATCCGCCGCATCTTGGTAATTCCCGCCCGCCGCCGTTCGACGCGGCTCCCCGACAAGATGCTGCTCCGCGCCGCCGGCAAGTCGATCCTCCAACACACCTACGAAGCGGCCGTCAACGTGAAGCGGGCTGAACTGATCCTGATCGCGACCGACGACGAAGAGATTGCCGCCGAGTGCCGCCGCTTTGGCGCCCCGGTGGTGATGACGAGCCCCGATTGCCCGAGCGGCACAGATCGCGTCGCCGAAGCGGTCGCCGGCTATCCCGCCGCCGAAGTGATCGTCAACCTCCAAGGCGACGAACCTGAAGCCGACCCCGCCGCGATTGACCGCTTGTTCGAACTGCTTGAAGCGACGCCGACGGCCGCGATGGCGACGCTGGCGACGCCGATCCGCGATCGTCACAAGCTCGAAGATCTTTCCTGCGTCAAGGTGACGTTCGACGGCGCGGGCCGGGCCCTCTACTTCTCGCGCAGCCCGATCCCGCACGCCCGCGAGTGGGACGATCGGTTGCTCGCCGCCGAGCCGGCGACGTTCCACCAGCACATCGGCATCTACGGCTACCGCCGCTCGCTGCTCATGCAGATGCCGCAGTGGCCGGTTGGGCGGCTGGAGCAAATTGAGAAGCTTGAGCAACTTCGCGTCCTCGAAAATGGCGAGGCGATTCTCGTCGCGGTGACGGCCCAAGCGACCCGCGGCATCGATACGCCGGAGGATTTCGCCGATTTTGTCGCCCGGCGGGTGGCCTAGTGGGTGCCCGCGTCGTGGCGTCCGCAGCGTCGACCCCGTAAAATGGACCGATGCCCGCCGCCGACCTCACTCGCGACATTCCCTTCCCGCTGCTGATTACCGGCGTCGCCGGCGTTGCGGGCTACAACGCCTTCGATTACTTCTCGCAGCGCTATCCAGGGCGCGTCGTCGGCATTCGGCAGGCCGACAATTGGAAGTTGACGGCGCCGAACATTGTTGCCTGCGACGCCGAAGATCGTGATGAACTGACGCGCCTCTTCGATCGTTGGCAGTTCCGCTCGGTGCTCGATTGCGCCGGTAACTGTGCGCTCCGCGCCTGCGAACTTGACACGCGGCTCGCATGGCGCACCAACGTTGAGGGGCTAATCAATCTGGCCTCGATCATCGCCGAGCGTGACGTGCGGCTGGTTCACGCTTCGATCGACCTCGTCTTCGCCGGCCGCGACGGTGGCAGCTATGTCGAAGGGGAACCGACCGACCCCGTGACCGTTTACGGAAAGACGATGGTCGCCGCCGAGCAGGTACTGTTCGATTGGTTGCCTCAGGCCTGCACGGTGCGGATTTCGTTGCCAATGGGCGTCAGCTTCAACGGCCACGCCGGGGCCATCGATTGGATTCAGTCGCGGTTCAAGAAGGGGCGGCCCGCGACGCTCTACTTCGACGAAGTGCGGACGCCGACCTATACCGATTGCCTCAATCGACTCTTCGAGCGACTGCTGGCGAGCGACCTGACGGGCCTCTACCACGCGGGCGGGCCGCGGCGATTGTCGCTCTATGAAATCGCTCAAATCGTCAATCGCGTCGGCGGCTATGATCCGAAGCTATTGATGGGCTGCCTGAGACACGCGGCGGGGCCCATTCCACCCCGCGCGGGGAACGTGGCGATGGACTCGTCGAAGCTGACCACAGCACTCGGCGCAGATCCTTTCACTCCTTGGCCCTACGACGAGTCGCTCGTCCCAACTGATCTCGACTGGCACCACCAGCGCGGCCCGGAGAGAGGTTCACCTCAACTGCTGTCCGAAGTCCTCTATCAGAATCCTAAGTTCACTGTCGCGGGCCAACGCTTCGCATGAACAGGGCTTCTCCAACTTCCTTTCCCCTCTTTTTCTTCTTTGCGTTTACTTTGCGCCTTCGCGCCTTTGCGTGAGACTTATCGCGTCAACTTTCTCGCCAAGACGCGAAGGCGCAAAGGGTTCGCAAAAGAAGAAGAGGAAGGGAATTAATTGTTTCGCAGTCGCTCCCACATCAGTAGCGCGCAAATCGTTTTCGCGTCTTCGATCTCACCGCGATCAACCATGGCAATCGCCTCGCTCCAAGGGACGACGAGATTGTCGATGTTCTCCCCCGCCTCGCGAGCATGCGCGCCGGCGGTCAGTCCCTCGGCGACGAAGGCGTGCATCCGCTCTCGCAAGATGCCGGGCGACATGTAAAAGGCCGGCAGTTCCCGCCAACGCTCGGCTGTGTAGCCGGTCTCTTCCTTGAGTTCCCGGATCGCCATCGCCTGAGGCGTCGCGGGCGGCTCCATCGTCCCGGCGGGGAGTTCGATCAGGGTCTTGCCGACCGCGACCCGTTCATTACGAATCAGACAAACATGCTCGGCGTCGACCATCGGCACGATCACGACCGCCCCGGGGTGGAGTACCACCTGTCTAGCCCGCGATCCGCCGTCCCGCGTCTGTTGGTCGATCTCCACCACGTCAAATCGAGGCGTCTTGAGCAGCACTCGTGGCTCGGCCATTTCACTCCCCATGGGTTTTGACCCCGCAGACCAGGAAGGATGGGTAGATTCGCTAGCATTCGCGACGGTGGCGTGGGGGGTGTTTCCAGCCGCGACGCAGAGCCTAGCGCAGCCGGTAAAACCCGAACATTGTTTGCCACGTTGCGGCTGGATTGTTAGGATAGCCTGATCGGGCCGCCGCTGTCGAACCACGCCGCTGGTCGACGCGCCGGAGGAGGCGAGAGGCAAGATGAATCGCAGCGCCGCTGGTAGTTGGAGCTTCAGTCTCGGCCGTTGGCGCGGCGTCGAATTTCGTTTGCACGTCCACTTTCCGCTCTTGGCGCTCACCGTCATCTGGTTGGCTCAGCTTTCAGCCGAGTACGTCCCGCGCGATTTGACCGAGCCGCAAAACTTCTTCAGCGTGCGCCATACGCTCATCGCCCTGGGCGTTCTGTTTGCCAGCGTCGTCGTCCATGAGGCGGTGCGCGTTCTCGTGGCGCGTCGCGTCGGCGGGCGGACCAACTTAATCGTTCTCGGGCCGACAGGCGGCTGGTCTCAGCCCCACCTGCCGTCCGATCCGCCGGCCCACTTAGTGACGGCCATTTCCGGACCGTTGACCTATCTGGCAATTATTGTCACAGCCGCCTGCTGTCTGGCTGCTGCCGGCCAAGACAATTTGCTGCATTTGTTTTCGCCGTTCCAGCCGGTTTTTCCGAAGACAGATTCGGTAGGGATGCTTGTCGCGCAGCTTACGGTGTGGGTTAACACGTGGTTGCTGCTTATTAACTTATTGCCGATCCAGCCGTGCGACGGAGCTGAAGTCCTCCGCAGCATCCTGTGGCCGGTGGTGGGCCGCGCCTCCGCCTCGGCGACGTCAGCTCATATTGCTTATGGCGCCGCTGCTGTCGCTGCGATCTTAGCAGTGACGTTTCAACATCAATATTTCGTGGCGAGGATCGTTCCGCAGTGGTTCCCCCTGGCGATCCTTTCCATCTTGCTGCTGTACGGCGGCAACCGTGCGGCCCGGCAGCGGCGGTACGACGTTGGACTCGATATCGACCAATGGGAGTCGGACGACGAGCAGTGGCTCAGCGCCGATTGGATTGACGACGATCGCACCGCCGTTCTGGTGGAGCATCTCCACCAAAAGCAGCAGGAGACGATCGATCGCAAACGCCGGGAGCGGGAAGATCGCGAAGATGCTCGCGTCGACGATATTCTGGCCCGTATGCACGAGGTTGGCTTCGACCAACTGAGCGACGAGGAACAAGCGGTGCTGAAGCGGGCGAGCCGTCGTTACCGGCAACGCCAGCAGCGGGTTGAGGACGTGCCCGGGCGCCCTGGCGCTATCTAAGCGGGTTTCCCGCATCTGCCGACGCCCTTGGCAAAGCACCACGGCGCGGGACCACGACCGCCTTTCGGCCGAATTGCATCGATTTGCCGTCGTTAAAGCCGGCATCGTCGGCGTCACGCTCAAAAGCGGCAATCGAAGGACTTTTCGGCGGGTGGTCTCCCGCAGTTCGCGTTGCCTTAGACCATCGTATGTTTGGAATGCCTGCATCTCCATGCGCTGCAGCGGGTTTTTCCCGCGGAGCGCGCCCACTGAAGGCTTTCCGAATCGCGACAGACGACGTTGAATCTGACCCTGCCAGAACTCGAGACGAGCATCGACGGCGCCGACTTCTCGGCGGCCGCGACGCTGCGTCCGCGCCCCGAGCCCGGATTGTCGCGCGCCGCGTTGCGGGCGTTGGAAGCGGCGTTCAATCAACCGTTTCTGCTGGTCGACGTCGAATGCGGCGACCTCAACTACGCCGCCCCGCACGGCTTGGTCTGCGATTTCTACTCTCGACTTGCGGTGATTCAAGAAGTCGCCAGCCGCGGCGTTCCTGAAGTCATCGAAGAAGAGTCGCCGTTGTCGATGATCGCCGTCCCGTTGCGGCAACTGGAGCAAGGTCCCACGCTGGCGGCAGTCGGCTTGATTCTGACGACCAGCGTGGCGAATGAAGCGGAGATCGCTTCCGCTGCGCGACTGTTCGGCATCGATGCTCGCCGGGCGTTCGAATGGTCGCAGCGCAACGAAGCGTGGAACCCTCGCGTTGCGCTCCACCTGGCCGAGTCGACCGTCGAGAACATTCGTCAGCGGACGAAACTCGCTCACCTCGAACACGAAATCACCGAAGCGGTCGGCCACGCGCGCGACTCGTGCGTTGAGCTTGGCTTGCTCCATCGGTTGGCTCGCGGACTTGACGTTTCGCAGGGCCCCGATGACTTGTGGCGAAGCGCCGTCGCTTGGCTCGCCGAGGCGGTGCCGGCGCAGTGCATCGTCGCCGTCGCCCGACGCGACGCTGAGGGAATTCAGTCGGCGCTGTTTGGCGACAATGGTCCCGCCGAGCTTTACTTTGGCGAGTACCCCGTCGAACCAAGGGCCCTGTGCGACATGATGGAACGGGTCGGAGCCGCCGCTCGCCGTTCGCTGGTGATGAACCGGGCCCACACCTCGGCGCCGACCTGGGATTTCCCGACGATCCGGGAACTCGCCAGCGTGCCCGTGCTGCAAGGGACGCGGCTGGAAGGGTGGCTGCTGGCCATCAATCACGCCGGCGCCGACGGTGACGAGTTCTGCGAGTTCGGCACCGCTGAAATTCGATTGCTGGAGAGCGTCAGCACCATCCTCGGCGTTCACCGACACAATACGCACCTGTTCGCTCGGCAGGGTGACTTGTTCGCCGCGTCGGTGCGGGCGCTCACGTCGGCGATCGACGCCAAAGACCCATACACGCACGGCCATAGCGAGCGCGTGGCCCGCGTCGCCGTCTGCATCGCGCAGGAGTTGGATCTCGACAAGGAACTGCTCGACACGATCTATCTTGGCGGGTTGCTCCACGACATCGGCAAGATTGGGATCGACGACAACATTCTCAAGAAGGCGGGGCCCCTCACGCCTGAGGAACACGACCACATCAAGAGGCATCCGCAGCTGGGGTACGACATTCTCCGCGGCGTGACGCAGCTGCAAAAAATTCTGCCGATCGTGCTCCATCACCACGAGTCGTGGGACGGCTCCGGGTATCCGCACGGTCTGAAGGCCGAGGCGACCCCCCTGGTGGCGCGCATCGCCGCGGTGGCCGACGCCTTCGACGCGATGTCGAGCGATCGCCCCTATCGCCGGGGCATGGCCGATGAACAGCTTGACGAAGTGATCCGTGCCGGGGCCGGGCGACAGTGGGACCCGAACGTCGTCGACGCTTTTTTTGCCTGCCGCGACCAGATTCGTCGGGCGGCTCACGATCAACTCATTGGCGCGGTTCCCATCGACCCGTTGCGGTGGATAGACTGAGTCGACGGCACTCGACAACTTCTTTCCAACTTGCATCCGCGCCTCGGCGGCTGATTTCTCTTGGCTCGCGACGCCCACGATCGTGAAGACTTGCTCCGCGACGCGCGGGGATTGTCGCCGCGAGTTCAACTCGAGGTGACGACGGCCAACGGCGTGAGCGAACTCTTCGCCGGTTTCCGCGGCGAGTCGCTGAGCCTTTACTTTGGTCAGGACTTGGTCTTTCACTTCAACGACGGCGGTCAACTGCGACGTGCTTATGTCGCCGATCAATTGTTGAAGGCCGATCAGGGACGTTTGATTGCGATGCGGCGGGATCGCAGCCCTACAGAGGTGTCGCTTGTGAGTCGACTGTTGGAGCCAGGGTCGGAACGATCGCTGCTTGTTGACTTGGAGGGACGGTTGCGCGAGCTTGCTGACGCCTTTGCCGGGGAAGCATACCATGTCGTGGGCGAGGTTCCGGCGGATGGCGGCGCCGTGGATCGCCTGAGGGCGTGGCTGACCGCTCGCCGCGGCCCGATCGAGTTGGCCGCTTCGCCGCGCGTTGGTTGAACGGCGAACGGCCATTACTTTTGACCTCCATCGGGCGTATCGTTCCAGACCTGCTTCTTCGCTTTGAGAAGCCGTTCGGTGTACGACTCCGCAGGAGCGTCGGTCTCGGGCTTGAGCGAAGGGGGCTCTAGAGTTGTCGGCTTGACTGAGGCCGGCTGCTCAACAACCGGCGCAGCGGCCACGGTACTCGCTGCGCTTTCGTCCCACTCGAAGCGAGTCGCCGAACGCCGCTCGTCGAGCTGTTCGCTGATTTGAGCCTTACGAGTTTGGAGACGCGACATCGTTTCCGGAGCTTCAGCGACGCGCTGCCGTCGAAGGACCTTGTCGCGAGCAGTTGCCAACAACGCCAACAGCCACGTCGGATCGAACTGCACGCGGCGAACAAAGACGTCACCCCAGAAGAGGCACGCGCTAGCTACGACAAGCCAGGGCCAGATCGGTTGGTTCGACGCCGCCCGCGGAAGATCGCGGCGGAATGGGTTTTGTCCTTCCGCCAGCGGACCATTTGCGGCGGCGAGGCCCTGTTCGACCAGCGCTCCGCTGGGGCCGTCGCCGGCCGGGAGACTGGCAAGCGACTTGAGCAACGCGAGATTTGTCTCTTGATCGCGGTACTCCGACGAATAGCCGATGTTCACGCCGGTCCGAATCGGCGCCGCGCCGCCGCCGGGATTGACGACGACGAGGTAGCTGCCCGCTTGCTCGGAAGTGAACTCGCCGACGTAACGGCCCGGGGCGACCTGCTCCACTTGCACCGGGATGGTCGACATATCAGGGGCGATCGCCGCCGCGGTGATGGTTTGTTGATTCGCAAAGTTTTCCTCGGCGTCGAGGGCAGTGACGACAATCTCGGTCTTGCCGTCGCGCGTGCTCGTCGCGACGGTGACGTTGCCGGTATCGCCGGTCGGCCGCATCGCCCAGCGGACGATCTGAGCGAAGAATTTGTCGTACCCCTCCCATTCGGTCCATGCTTTCGCCCAGCGATTTCCGGAATCCGTGGTGAGCGCCACGGCTTTGCCGGAACCGTAGGTCCAGGTCGCCAGTAGCGTCGCGTTGTTCGGGGTCGCCGGCAACGGGCTGCGAAGCAGTACCTCGACGAGCGGATTCTCTTTCACGTCAGTAAGGACCAGTCCCGAGATTGGCGGGACGCCGCCGTCGAGGCCGCGGAGGATTTCGTTGTCGGGGTCGATTACCAGCGGCGTCACGGGTTGCGGCGGCTCGTAGACGAGCGGCCGGGCGACGCGACGGACTTCGCGCAGGAAGATCCGCGGTAGGGCGCGCGGGTTCTGCACGTAGTAAAACTTGCCGCCGCCGCGGGTGGCGATCCCGGTGAGGAGCGGGACGTTCGCATCGTTGCCGACGGCGACGGTGGTGACCGTCACCTTCGCCTGTCGCATGCGGCGGACGAGCTCGTCGAACTTGGCGTCGGGGGTCTGGCCGTCGGTGAGCACGATCATGTGCTTTACGGCGGCCTCGGCCTTCTGCAGGTCCTTAAAACCCTCGACCATGCCAGGGTACATGTCGGTGCCGCCGGCGGAGGCGATCGTGTCGATCCGCCGAGCGACGGTGCGATAGTCGCCGACCTGCCGCAGCGGAACCGTCTTGGTGGGGAACGAGTCGAACGCCGTAACGGAGATAAAATCTCGTTTACCCATCGTGCGAACGGCAGCGATGGCGGCCGCTTTACTCATCGCGAGCTTTTCGCCATCCATCGAGCCGGAACGGTCGATCACGATGGCAAGGGCACCAACGGGGACGACTTCGGCGTTCTTGATTTGGAAGTCGACCGGCATCGCCTCTTCGAGTTCGGTATTCGCCCAGCCGCCGGCGCCGTAGCTGTCGGGGCCGCCGATCATGATCAACCCGCAGCCGAGCTCGCGGGTGTTCCGGACGAGCATTTTGATTTGCTCGTCACTGAAGCTGGCCCCGCTGTCGGCGTCGCTCACCGAGCTGCGTGAGACGTTGGCCAGGATCACCGCGTCGTAGCGCTGGAGTTCGGCCAGTGAGTTGAAGAGGTTGTCGGTGGCGGTCACCTCGACTTCCAAATCTTGCGAGCGGAGTCGCTCGACGAGGAAATCGAACTGCCCGCGATCATCCGCATTCTCGATCAGCAGGACGTTGCCCTTGCCGCGGATGTGGGTGAAGGCCGAGGCAATGTTGTTCTGCGCCATGCCGTCCGCCACGGGGTCGGTCGGGACGAAGCGGGCCTCGTAGGTGTAAAAGTCAGACTGGTCGATTTCCTGCTGAATCGTGAGGACCTGCTTGCCGGGAGGAATCGTCACCTCCTCTTCGGCGACGGTCTCTTCACGCTGGCCCGACTTGCGGATGACGACGAGCTTGCCGGCGATGGCGTCGTTCGATCCTGCGGGGGCGTCGTTGCGGAGGACGACGCGCATATCGAACGGCTGGCTGCGGCGGATGTTCGCGGGAAGGTCGACCTTCTCAATCGAGATCTCGTGGCGCGGTTCGAGGTAGACGGGAACGACGTCGATGCTCACGCCGCCGTCGGCCGCGCCGCGGGCCTCCCGATAGGCGTCGCCGAGGTTCTGGTTGCCGTCGGTGAGGAGGACGATCCGCTTGGCAGCGTTGGGAGGGAAGAGGGCCTTGGCGCGTTGAATCGCAGAGGCGAGGTCGGTGTATTCGGGATCGGGGAGCGATTCAAGCCGACCCGGGACGCCATGTTCGGTCGCCGTCGGGGGTACCTCGACGGCCGCGTCGCGACCGAAGGCGATCACGGCGAAGCGGTCGTCGAGGACCGTGCTCCGCTCGCCTTCGAGCGACGTCTCGACGTACTTAAGCATCGCCTGGCGGTCGGTAGCGGGGATGCTGAGCGATTGGTCAAGGAGGTAGACGACCGTGAGCTCATCGCTTTCCCGACGGTACTGGGCGTCGGCCAGGGCGAGGATAATTCCCAGGGCGACCAGCGAGCGGAGGGTCAGCGTCGTCCACCGACGCCAAGAGCCGAGGCTGGCGAGACTGCGGTGGCCGAGCCAAGCCAGCACTGGGATGAGGGCCAGCAGGGCGAGGTAGGCTGGTCGGTCGAAGACTACAGAGTGTTCGAACATGGTGGAATCATACGGTTGGTCGCGTCTGGCGTACTAAGCCGGCGAAAAACATCGAGAAAACGCTATTCTGCCATGCGTGCCAAGTCTGCCATGTCTGCCAACAGTTTTTGGCAGACATGGGGAAAAGTGACAAAATGGACAAAACCTGGCAGCATGCGCGCATCGCCAGCGGCGGCGGACAGTAGGGGCGGATGTTCCACGCTATCCCGGCCGAACGCCAAAGCACTGACGCTTTCTACTGGCAATGTAGCCGGTTAGGTGGCCATTTTCTGTAGTGTAGCGGGAAGATTATTTCTCTCGCAGAGGCGCAAAGGGCGCAGAGAAATGCAAAGAGGGGAAACGGAATGAGACGTGGATAAGATTCACGACGCCAAGGGGAGTCAGGATTGTGCATATGCTCTCGCTCAGCGTTGCCAAAAATTAACCCTTTTGGTCCCCTCTCCTCAAGGGGGAGGAAGCCGGAAGGTTCTGGAAGAGGACGCGGTTGGCGTTCGCATCGTTCTGGCATAGGAAAGGGCCCGGCGGATGTTCCGCAGGGCCCTCGTTGTGAGGATTAGGGTTCTTGCTGTTGCGGCGGCTCGGCGGGAGCCTCGCCCTCCCTTGAATCAGTCGAGCGCGATGGCGAGTTCCTGGCCGGGCTGCACGTCGATTGATCGCGTCAGGTTGGCTTCGAGATACTTGGGATCGATTTTCTTGATGGCCGCCTCTGATTTCGGGGTGGCCGACTTCGCGACGAAGTAGGCGTAGTTGCCCGGAATCAGCTCCCCCTGGAATGTTCCATCGGCATTAACGGTAAGGCTGACGGGGTGACCTTGCTCAAGGGGTTGGAAAGAGACCTGGACGTCGCCGAGGGGCTGTCCGCCTTGCGAGACCTTTCCGTTGACGCTCATCGGCGCTTCGTTGAGCCGCGTCGGCTGCGAGCAGCCGCTGACGGACAGCGTGAAGACAGCCAATGTGAGTGCGAACAGTTTCATCTGAGCCATTCCTGATTCGAAGGAGAATGGAAAACGAATGTCGTGTTTAAGCCCCCGGCTCCGCCGGGGGGTAGCGTTACTTGGGACGATGCCGACCGGTGTGGTGGCCGACCCCCTGGCGGAGCCAGGGGCTGCATTGGGGAGACTCGTTTTAGAGAGTTCCTTCGTTGGTCTGGCCGTCGTCGGCGCCGACCAGCCACTTGATGGCGACGCCGTCCATGCTGTCGGCCATGAATCGAACCGAGCCGTCGCCCATCGTGGCGTTCAGGCCGCCGGAGTGGAACGAAAACGGTTCGTCGTTTGGACCACAATTGTTGTTCTGCCAGAGGCATTCGGCGGGACCGCCTTCGGGCGTGGAGTGATTGTTGAGCTTGGCCGCACGCGAGCCGGGGGCGATGGCTTTGTGGGGGCCTGAAAAGCCGTTGCCGGCGGCGTCGGCGTCGGCCCAAGCGAAGACGCGCCGACCATTGCCGCCGCTTTCCATATTGATCGGATCGGCGGCGCCAGACACGGGCGTAAAGCGGGACGAGTACGCGCCGTAGAGAGAGACGTCGGGATGCGAGCGGCCGGCGTCTTCGATCCACATGATCGTGTTGCTGGAGCCGTCGATGACACGCTCCATGCCGGCTCCCTCGCAATTGAGCATCGGGGCGACGACCTGGCTCAGCCACTCCGGAGAACCGCTCGGTTGCGTCCGCATGCCATAGGTGGCTGAGCCGACGCGGCTATCGACGTCGGACAGGGCGACGATCATGTAGTCGATGCCGCCGTAGCCGTGAATCGGATCGCGAGCTTCGTTGGGGACAGGAGTCGAGGGGCAGATAAAGGCTTCGATCTTTGTTTTGGCGGCCACCTGGCCTGACGGATGAGCCGGATCGTCGTAGTTGCGACCTTTGGCCGTGGGGTGCAGTTTGCAGCCGGTGGAGGTGGTCAGCGCATCGCCGCTGAGTGTGGCCGAGTAGACGATTCTCGGGTCAGCGCTGTGATCGAACATGGCATAGACTGGCGCTTGTTCGATGTACGGGAGGATGACGGTGGCGACCGAGTGGATCATATAGGTCGTCGAAGCGCCGCCGGTGGAATCGCATTGGCCACTGGGAGGGAGTTGCTTGCGTGATGACTCGTAGTTGAGGGCGCCGAGGCCGAGTTGTTTCATGTTGTTGGTGCACTGCGCGCGACGGGCGGCTTCGCGGGCCGCCTGCACTGCGGGGAGGAGCAGGGCGACGAGGACGCCGATGATGGCGATCACGACGAGGAGTTCCACGAGCGTGAATGCGGAGCGACGGCTGGGAGCGGCGTCGCGAGTGAGAGAGGCGGTCGAGGGGCTCGACGACATGGACAACTGCCTTTCAACGCTGGCCGATCGGGGCGAGGCTGCCGAATGTTGGCTGGCCGCGAGAGAACCACGATCGAAGTGCTGGCAGATTGTGAGGCGTCGATATGAAGAGAGGGTGAAGCCGGTGTGAATTCGGTGCGCACTAGAACTGGTGTGGTGCGCAAATGGCAGGACCGGCGCATTCTGGGCGGCGCATGACGCAAAAAGTAAGGGCCTCAGCAATGTGTTGCTGAGGCCCTTGGTGGTTAACTTCTTCTCTTATTCCCGCTCCGGCGGGTCGTTGACCCGCGGCTACCAGCGGTGTTACTTCTTCGCGGCTTCGCGGAGGGTGACCAGGTACGGCACCGGTTCGCGGCCGAGGGCGTTCAGCACGGTGCCGCCGGCGGTGAAGGTGTGGGTGACCCAGTCGGGCTTGCCGTAGCGTTCGAGGGAGGTGCCCCCTTCGCCACCGCCGATGTAGACCTCGACGCCGGCGTCCTTCATCCGCTTGAGCTGCGGGATGAAGTTCTTCGTGCCGGCTTCAAACCGCGGGTCTTCGAACATGCCAAAGACGCCGTTGTGGAAGGCGACGGCGCCTTTGGGAGCCGATGCGCAGAACGCGCCGATCTTTTCTTCGAAGAGCTTGCTGCTCTTCGGGCCGATGTCGAATTGCTGTTGGCCGGGCTTCAACGCGTCGACGGTCGTGCCATCTTCGATCACCGAGTCGACGGGGACGATGAATTCGATCCCCTTCGCGCGGCCGTCGCTGACCATCTTCTTGGCTTGCTCGACGCGATCACGGGGGATGAAGTAAGGTTTGTCGGCGTGCGAGGCTTCTTCAGCGGCGCCGATGCAGACTTCTTTGCCGTCGAGTTCACCGATCGCCTTGCGGAGGGCCATGGCGAGCGAGCCGGCGGCGAAGACGGTGCGGATTGTGCCGCGGCCGATCATCGCTTCGAGGTCGTCGAGCTTGTCGATCTTCAGACCGCTGAAGACGACCAGCTGGGTCTTGAGGCATTGCCGCATCGGGCCGTCGAACTCGCCGGCGACGTATTTGCCGAGGGCGACCTTGTCCATCGCGGCGGGGACGATCGTCGAGCTGGCGTCGAGGCTGCCGGCCGATAAAGCCTCGTTGATGTAAATCTTGGCGACCTTCGCGGCAAGTTCGTTGGAGAACTTGGCGAGCGGCTCAGCCAGCTTCGCGGCGTCGGCGGGCTTCGCCTTCCAGAGGACGCGCTCGATGTCGTAGCGGCGGGTGTTTTCGAGCATCAGCACGCTGCCGGGCTTCGCGGCGTCGATCTTTGCTTTGACGGCGTCGGGGATCGCGCCGGTCGTCGCGTCGAACCAGTCGGTGATGAGTTCGACGGGTTGGCCGATGATTTCGCTCAAGCGGGCGGCGACCTTGTTGAGCGACTTTTCGGGCTCGCGGCCGATGTGGCCGAAGATGATTTGCTTCCAGCCGCGCTCGATGCCGTACTTCAGCGTGTCAACCATCGAGCGCAGGCGGATATCGCCTTCGCCAATTGTGGCGCCGGGCTTCGCGTCGACGTCGCCGCGGATGAGGACCGGCGTGCCGCTGGGGACGCTGGCGAGCGAATCAAGGCGGGGGATGGCGTTGAGGTAGTCGACCAGCTCCAGCGAGGGGTTCGCTTCGCGTCCGGCAAGGAGCGTGGTGATGACGGCTTGGACTTTTTCGGTGGTGGTGGGCATTGGTCGTGGTTCCTAGAAATTCATTTTTGAACCGCCAAGGACGCCAAGGACGCCAAGGGGAGGTCTGTATGTAGGTGGGAGGTTTGTTTTAGTTTTGGAAGACTGAACCGCCAAGGACGCCAAGGAAGAAGGTCAACGCGTCAATACGATGCGTTTAATGCCGTCCTTCATTTGTTCGACGTTGAAATTCATCAGGAGGCCGAGCTGGAGGCCAGTCGCTTTTAGGTAGTTCAGTACTTGGGCGTGGTGGATCGGATGGATGGCATCAACGGCTTTTAGTTCGATGACTAGTTTGCCGCCAATTAGGAAATCTAATCTCGCTTCGCCAACCAGCTCGCTTTTATAGGTGAGAGCGATTGGGTGTTGACGTTGGAAAGGAACGCCGCGCAGCCCAAACTCAACCGCCAACGCCTGCTCGTAAACAGACTCCAAGAAACCCGCACCAAGCAATGAGTGAACTTCGATCGCTGCGCCGATCGCCGTTTTAGCCAAGGCATCGACGGCCGGATCTGGTTCGGTCATTGATAGGCAACCCTACTGCTGTTGCTCTTCCTTGGCGCTCTTGGCGTCCTTGGCGGTTGAATCTCCGAATTCCCAAGCTGTCAGGCTCTCGGGCGTGGAGACCAACAGTATTGCACCCTCGGGCGTGTTTGTCAGGGAGAGGCCGGTGAGGGGCTGGGCGTAGCGGAATTGGTCGATTAGTTGGCCCTGCGGGTCGAGCCAGATGATCGAGCCGTTGGGGGCGGCGATCATCCAGGCGGGGCCGTGGCCGGGGAGGTTGACCGGTTGGATGCGCTCGACTTGTTGGGCGTATTCGCCGGCCGGGAGTTCGTACTGCCAGCGGACTTCGCCGTCGGGGTCGAAGCCGACGACGTCGTAGTGGCCGACGGTTTCGACGGCGAGGCCGGCGCATCGGGCGGCGTCCTCGATCGCCTCGGAGCGGATGGCGAGGTGCATGATCTCGCGGAGGCCGACGACGATTTCAGGCTGCGGTTTGCCGTCGGGGCCGAGGACGAAGATGGTGCCGCGGTCGCTGGTGCCCCAGAGCGTTTGGGCGCTTGGGTCGGCTGAGTTGGGCAAGTCGGCTGGGGCGACGGTGAGCTGCACCACTTGGTTGAAGGAGCGGATGGCCCAGCGGCGTTTGCCGTCGAGGCCGACCCCTTGGACGCCGACGCCGCCCCAGTAGCCAACGTAGAGCTGCGGCTCGCCGTCGGGCGTTAGCGCCGCGAGCTGCACGTCGGCAATGCCAGGGTTCTTGTCTTTCGGGAAGGCGAGCGTCGGCTTCCAGTCGTGATCGAACAGATGCAGCTGCTGCCAACCGACCCCGCTGGCGGCGATGAGACGGTGACCCGCCTTATCGACGGCGGTGCGGAGGAAGCCGCCGGCGACGGCGTCGTTGGCGGGGATCTCGTGGCGGGCGACGACGTTGCCGGCGGGGTCGAACTCGACAATCGCCTGGCCGCCGTCGAGGGTGAGGATGCGGGGCGGAGCGGAGGCGTCGGCGGCGTCACCAGCGATGATCAGGAAGTTGCCGGGGGCTTTGATTTCCTCGGGCTTCGCTTGCCAGAGCTTGCTGACGGCGACCTTTGCGGGGAGAGCACGCTCGCCGAATTCAGGACGGGCGACATTGATTTGGAGAACGTCGCCGCTGCCTGCAGCGGCTGCGAGGTCTGACTCGTACTTCTTGATGAGCTGCTCGTGCTCGGCGCGAGCTTCGTCGGCGAGGTCGGCGCCATCGACGACTTTTTGGATCAACTCGGCGAGTTGCTTAGGTTCGCGATGCTGGCGAATGTGGAGGTATTGGAGCCGGCCGTCGGGGCCCAGGAGCATCAGCGTCGGCGTGCCGGTGACTTGCAGCTTTTCGGCCGTGAAATCGGGATCGCGGAGGATCGGGAACGTGCCGCCCCAGTTTTTCAGCGTGCGGTCGGCGATTTCGTTCGGGACGCGGTTCACGCCGTCGACGCTCACCGCGTAGAAGGCGAATTTGTCGTTGTCCTTGAGTTGTTGGTAGACCTTTTCGAGATCGGGCGTGTGGGCCTTGCAGGGGGCGCAGTCGACTTGCCAGAAGTCGAGAAAGACCGTTTTGCCTTTGAGGTCGTCGGGTACGACGGGTTTGCCGTCGAGGGTTTCGAACTTGAACTCGGTGAGTGCTTCGCCGAGTCGCTCGGAGGGGGCGGCCGGCGGGGCGGGGATGAGGCGACGGACGAGTTGGTCGCCTGCGGCGAGATCCTTGACGAAGGTTTCCTCGTCGATCTTGGCGTTGAACGTCGGATCCTTGAAGTCGATCCAGACGGCGAGATTGGTGTACTGGTTCTCGGGATCGAACTGCCGGCGGTCGCCCTCGATGGGGAGCTCCATGCGGCGGAGGATGTAGCTGCTGGCGTCGATCCAGAAAATGCGTTTGCCTTTAGGGCTCGTCGTGGCGACGCGGTAGCAGTTGCGGTCGCCGAGCATCTGTTCGTCGAGAAGCCGCGGGGCTTCGTCCTCGGGGAAGACGAGCGTTTCTTCGTCATCGTTGAGCAGCATCGCGAGTTGAGGGAAGACGTCGCCGACGGAGCGGTTATTGAAGACTTCGCGGATGAGCGGATCAGGGAGGAAGTTTTCGATCGTGATTGCGGCGGGGGCTTTGGCTTCCAGAAGTTGGCCGGGGAGTTCGACGGCGGAGGCACGCATCACCGTGCCGTTGGCGGCGATGTCGAAGCCGCGGGCGGTTCCCTCGTCGGTGCGGAGGGCTTCGTCGAAGCGCAGGCGGATGAAGTTCGGCTGCTGGTAGGCGAGCGACATTTCGAAGAAGGGGAGTTCGCGCTCGACCCCTTCGCCGCGGTAGGAGTACGACTGGACGTAGGTGGCGCTGTCGGTGTAGCTGCGGGCGTCGCGGTAGGCGGCGAGCATTTTGTCGGCGATTTCGGCGCCGCGGACTTCGGCGGGGTCGTCGCCGGCGGGGGCGCTGGAACTGCTGCAGCCGGGTAGGAGAGCGAGCGTGGTGACGAGCGCGAGGGCGAAAACGCAGGCGTAGGGAAGCGCTAAGCCGCGGAGCGGTTGGCGGGAGACGCCGGGGACATCCATGGCAGGGTCTCGAAGATTGGTCCGCGAGCCCACTGGGCGGCGGAGGGGATAAACTGATAATTGGCAGGGAGTTGCACGTCCGTGTCGTCACTTGGCAACCTACCAAATGACGGTGGGGCCATAAACCCCGCGGGGTAGGCGGCGAGGGTAACTGCAGAGTTCAAAGACTAACCGCCAAGGACGCCAAGGACGCCAAGGGGAAATGCTTTCTGCCACGAAACACACGAAGCACACCAAAAGGAAGAGAATGAGCGCTGCCACGCTTGCTAATTTTTTGTGTGCTTCGTGTGTTTCGCGGTAAATCTCCCCGCATTTCCTTGGCGCTCTTGGCGTCCTTGGCGGTTCAAAAAGAACGACTTTGTTGTTCTCCGGTGTGAGTGAGCAGAGTTAGGCATTCTTAATTCGTGGGCTTTAATTCAGGTAATTGATGGCGACCTTTCGGTTTGGGATGGCGGCGCAATGTGAGTTGCCGCTGGAGGATTACACGCTGCTGTCGGCGGAGAGCGACGAGCATCCGACGCTTGCCGATCCGGCGGCTGGGGTACGCGCTGCGCTGGCGGCGCCGCTGGGGTTTCCCCCGCTCTTGGCGGCGACGGCGCCGGGAGACGTCGTGGCGATCGCTTTTGCGGGCGATGTACCGCATGCGAACAGCGTGCTGCGCGGGACCGTTGAGGCGCTGCTCGAAGCGGGCGTGCCGCCGGCGATGATCACGATCGTATCGCTGCAAAAGATCGAAGAGCGCGAGGCGCTGGAGAATGACCTCGCGGCACTGAACGCCGAAGGGGTGAAGTTCGAACTGCACGATCCCGACGACGAGCAGAAGATCGCGATGGTCGGAGTGAATGCCGCGAAGGAACCGCTGCGGCTGAACCGGACGCTCGCGGAGGCCGATCTCGTGCTGCCGGTGTCGGCGCAGCGGTTGCCCGAGGGTGGGCAGCACGAAGAGAGCAAGTTTGTCGGACTGTTCCCGCAGTTTTCCAATCGCGAGACGACGGCCCGCGTACGGCTGGAGTCGGGGAACGAATCGCCGAAGGTGCAGAAGCGATTGCGAGCCGAGGCGGACGAGGCGGGGTGGCTGCTGGGAGTGCAGATGACGGTGAGCGTCGTGCCAGGCGCCCATGGGGGCGTCGCGGCGGTGTGGGCGGGCGATCCGGATGAAGTGCGGCGAGTTGGCAGCGAACTAACGCGCGAGATCTGGGAGCGGACGGCGGCTGAGCAGGGGGATTTGGTGATCGCCGCCGTGGCGGGAGATGAGCGCGAGCAGACGTGGGACAATTTGGCCCGGGCCGTGGCGGCGGCGAGTTTGGTCGTGGCGCCAAGCGGGGCGATCGCGGTTTGCAGCGAGCTGACCACGCTACCGACGGGGCCGTTGCAGCGGTTGCGAGAGGCGGTCGACTTCGGCGAGGTGCAGCGGGAGCTGTCGCGCGACGAAGCGAACGAGGCCCATCCGGCGCTCGTGCTGGCGAAGGCGCTCGAAGAGGGGCCGGTTTACTTGCGCAGCAAATTGCCGAGCGAGGTCGTGGAGTCGCTCGGGATGACGCCGATCGAGAGCGATGCGGAACTCGCGCGGTTGGCGGCAGGGCGGGAGCATTGCGTCATCATTGAAGAGGCGCAGCGGCTCGTGCCGAAGCCGATTGTACGGGAAGAGTGGTGAGGATGAACGACGAAGCTCTGCAACTTGAGTATGACGCGGCGATCGCGGGGGCGGGCGTCGTGCGGTTGCGCGATTGGTCGACCGTGCGCGCGGCGGGGAACGACCGGGCGACTTTTCTGCACAATATGTGTACGAACGACGTGAAGCGCCTGTCGGCAGGAGAGGGGTGCGAGGCGTTTTTTACTGATGTGAAAGGAAAGGTTGTTGCGCACGGGTTCCTGCTGGCCGGGAGCGACGCGATTGAGATCGTGATGGTTCCGGGGACGGCGGGGCGGCTGATGGGGCAGCTTGATCGGTACATCATTCGGGAAGATGTGGCGCTAAGCGACAAGTCGGGGGACGTGGCGTGGCTGCTGGCGTTTGGCGAACGAGCGGGCGCGGTCTTGGAGCAGGTTGTCGGCGCCGGCGTTGGAGAGTTGTCGGCGGCTTGGGCCCATCGGACGTTTGATATTGCTGGCGTTGCGGTTGAAGCAGTGCGGTGCGAACTGCCGTGGATGGGCGGGTATTTGTTAGGCTGCCCCGCGGAATCGGTTCCCGCGATTGAAGCGCAACTGGTTGCGGCGGGAGCGACGCTGGGCAGCGAGTCGCGGTGGAATACAGTGCGCGTCGAATCGAGTTGGCCGCTGTGGGGCGTCGACTTCGATGAATCGAACCTGCCGCAGGAAGTTTCCCGCGACGCGGCGGCGATTAGCTTTCGGAAGGGATGTTATCTGGGACAGGAAACCGTCGCACGGATTGATGCGCTGGGGCATGTGAACAAACAGCTCGTGGCGGTTCGCTTTGAGGGGGATGCCGTGCCGGAGATTGGAGCGGAGTTGTTGCAAGGGGAGCAAGTCGTCGGGAGCGTGACGAGTTCTTGCTGGTCGCCGCGCTGCGCTAAGCCGCAAGCGATGGGGATGGTCAAGCGCGGGGCGAACGCTGCTGGAACCGCGCTCACCTGGAGCGGCGGCGCGGGGGAAGTTGTCTCAGTCGTCGGTCGGATTGAGCACGGAGATATCCGCTAAGGAATCGACGTCGTCGACACCGGCGTTGATTCTAGGCCTACCTTCACTATCACAAATCGTGATGCCATTTCCGCGAGAATTGAACACGGACAACGAGATACACGGCGATGCAGATTGGTTGAACATCGATATGCTGGCGCCTTCTTTGTCATCGACCTGAAGCGACAGTCGTATGCCGTTCTGATCATGCAGATGGATCACCACGTGTCCGTGATTCTGCCCCCCTCCCTCAGAGCAAGTGAGACTAGCACGCGGCGACCCAGAACTATCAACAAGGTAGATCGCCTTGGCTTCAATCGCCTCGACTCGAATTATGCCATCGTCTTGGCCGTCAGTGCTCATTGTCCCCCCCTAGTACAGCGTCTTCGGCGAACATCGTTACCGTCGTGTAGTGGGCATTCTAGCTGCACAACAAGCCCAATGCTCGCTCATCAAGTGACCGCAAATTGAGTCGCGTAGGCTGGGACAGCGTCCCACCTGAATCGCCGAGCGGATTTCCACATCAGGTGGGACGTTGTCCCAGCCTACGGCTGCGCAATCGTTCTCACCCGTCACGGCGTTAAGACGGGCGCGTCCGTTAGTGTGAGAAAATCCGGACTGCGTTGGGTTTTTCGCTTAAGTGATTTAGCGAAACGGGTGAAGGCTTGCCGCTAGCACCGACGATATCAGCAGTACTCACGTGAGTTTTCGTTGCGTGAGAGGGCCTTCACGTCGTTCCTATCGCCTTGGCGCCATCCCACCTAACCAGGGGCGCAGGCGAGACGACGGAGCCAAGCCCCGACGCAACCATTGTCCTCCCCACCAGTTTTTCAGGAGCCTCCCGATGAAACGTTACCTGTTGTCGACGCTGGGCGTCGCTATGGCGTTGGCTTTCGCGACCAACGCTCATGCCTGGGGCATGGGCGGCTGTGGTTGCGCGGCCGAGCCAAGCTGCGGCTGCGTCGAACCGAGCTGCGGCTGCGAGCCGTCGTGTTGCGACCCGTGTTGTGCGCCGAAGAAGTGCTGCATCTTCTCCCGCCTGAAGGCCCGCATGGCTGCGAAGCATTGCTGCGCTCCTTCGTGCTGCGAAGCGAGCTGCGGTTGCGAGCCCTCGTGCGGCTGTGCGGTTGAGCCGAGCTGCGGTTGCGCCGCTGAGCCCTCTTGCGGCTGCGAAGCCAGCTGCGGTTGCGAAGCCTCGTGCGGTTGCGCCGATGATTGCTGCTCGCCCTGCAAGAAGCACTGCATCTTCGCTCGCATCAAGGCCCGTTGGGCCGCCAAGCACGCTTGCGGCTGCGAAGCCTCGTGCGGTTGCGAAGCCAGCTGCGGTTGCGAAGCCTCGTGCGGCTGCGAAGCTGCCCCGAGCTGCGGCTGCAACTGAGCTGACTTGACGCCATCATTAGGCGTCGCCAGCGAAGTGCGATGAGTCTGCGAGAAAATCGAAACGGCCCCCTGCGATGTAGGCAGGGGGCCGTTTTTTTTGTTTGGGTTGTCCGTCGTCAGTGGGCCGTTGTCAGTTGCAAGGAAGCGCCACGCGATTCGACTTATTTCGGCTTCTCTTTTTCTTCCGCTTTCTTGAAGCCTGCTTCAATCAGCTGCTGGTAGCCGGGCTTGAGGACCTTCACCTCGTAACCTCGTTCTTCTAAATACTCGCCGGCGCGGGTGGCGCGGATGCCGACGGCGCAGTGGATGTAATAGCGGCCTTTTTTGGGGAGCGTCTTGGCGAGGGTTTTCTCGTCGAGTTCGTCGGTGAGCGACGTCACCGGCAGGAAGATCGCGCCGTCGACGTGGCCCTTGTCCCACTCCTTCTGCGAGCGGACGTCGACCAGCGTCGCCTTCTCGGCGTCGACGGCTTTTTTGACGGTCTTCAGCGAGTCTTCAGTGAACTCGATGGCGTGGAGCGACGGGGCGACGGCTAATGCGAGCGTTGCAATTGCAATGGAGAGGAGTTTTGACGCGGGCATGGCGTTGCTCTGGATGCTGGATGCTGGATGCTGGATGTGGGCTTCGTAGCCGCAGCGGCCATTTAGCCCCGCCGCTGGCGGCGGGCGCGGGGCGAGCCCCGCGGCTAAATGGGCGTTGTGAGGTGGCGGGTTCTATTCTAGCGGTGGGGATTGGATCGCCAAAACGTGCCGTGATTGGCGTGGTTGCTTGCGGCCGCTGCCATGTTGGGCGAGAATCGACGTTCGGAACGGGCTCGAGATTTGGAACAGTTCACGAGCGAGGCTAACCATGGCGACATTTTTACGGCTGAAGTGGACGCTTGCGCTGATCGCGGCGTCGTTGCACTTCCTTCTCTTTCAGCCGGTGGGGTACTCCCAACAACCGGGGCAACCCGCGGGACAATTGCCCGGAGCGAATATCGGACGCGGGCAGCCTCCCAATGCGGCGGTTGGCAATGGGCTGCCGGCCGGAGGCAATGCGAATAACGGGGCCACGGCGACCAACGGCGGCGGTGCGGCGATGGCCGACTTCGACTCGTTGATCGACCTGATCACGTCGACGGTCGAGAACGAGTCGTGGTTGGAGAATGGCACGGGCGAAGGGGATATTCAGCCCTTTCCAAACGGCGTCTACGTTGATGCGGCCAGCGCGTTGAAGTTTCGCGGGGAGCCGTCGAAACAAGCGGGTTTGGCCGCTGCGCGCGGTCGCGGGCTGCGTTCTAGCGAAGGTGCGACCAACGCTGCCGCGACGGCCGCTGTGTCAGCCGCTAAGCCGCAAGCGGCGGCGGCGAAATCGGATGGCGTGGACGAACTCGATCGGGCGCGGCAGGCGAGCGAGTTGCGCTTCGTGTCGCTCTCGAAGCTTGAAGCGGCGATTGCCGATTGCCAGGAGCGGCATGTCCCGCTCGATGCGGCGATGCTGTCGCTCGCCGGGTTGCAGCGGGTGAGCTATGTGTTCGCTTATCCCGAAACGGGCGACCTCGTACTGGCGGGGCCAGCGGGCGATTGGGCCGGCTCGCCGCAGGGAGGGCTCGTGTCGTTGGAGACGGGCCGACCGGTGGTGCGGCTTGACGATTTACTCACGCTCTGGCGGCGGCAGCGGAGCGAAAAATCGACGGCGTTTGGCTGCTCGATCGTGCCGCGGCAGGAAGCGCTGGCTCAGACGCAGGAATTCTTGAATGCTTCGGCGGCCCAGCCGTTGGAGCCGAGCGGGCGGCGGAAGTGGCTCGCGGAACTACGCGATACGCTCGGGATTCAGGACGTCGAATATTACAACATTGACGAAGGATCGCGGATTGCGTCGCTGTTGCTCGCGGCCGATTACCACATGAAGCTGATCGGCATGGGGCTCGCTGAAGGCGTGCCCGGCGTGAAAAACTACCTGGCGACGGTGCGCAATGGCGCCGATGGTTCGCCACCGCCGATGGCGGTCCTGCGGTGGTGGTTCTCGATGCCGGCTTCGACCGTGGAGGCGAGCGACGCCCACGATGCGTTCGCCCTGCCGCAACGCTGCATTTGCGTGCTAAGCGAGAACGAAATGCTCGCCGCTCGAGGCGAGCGGGTGCACACGGGGCAGTCGGACGATCTCAATCGGAAGTTTGCGGAGTCGTTCACGCAGGAGTTCGATGCGTTGGCGCTCAAATACCCGGTGTATGGCGAGTTGGAGCGGGTGTTTGAAGTCGCGCTGGCGCTCGCGGTCATCGAGCGCGAAGGGCTGGCCGAGAAGGTCGGCTGGTCGCCGAACTTGCTGCTCGACGAACAGCGGCTGCGACTGCCGAAGTCGCCGGCGCCGAAAGCGGTGGAGACGGTGATCAATCACCGGGTGATCGGCGGTCGGCAGATTATCGCCGGCGTCAGCGGCGGCGTGTGGGTGGATGGGGGGAAGAGCTTGCAGGTCGCGTCTGTCGCGGGGCAAGCAGTCGACAAATTGACCGCGGCGAAGAAAGAGCCAATCAAGGCGGCTGCGGATGCGATTGTTTGGTGGTGGGATTGATGCGTTGGCTTAGCGCATGAGGGGAGGGCGAAGCTTCTGCTGAGCCGGGCCCTGGTGACGGCGTCGCGTCAATCGGCGGCTCGGCGGGAGCCTCGCCCTCCCGGGCTACGACGCTTCTCGCTGGGGCGTTTCGATTTCAGTTACAGCATCCGCTTTCACTTCCGCGGCCGTCGGGGCTTCGCCGGCGGTAACGATCACCTGCTCCAGGACGCGTTGACGATGGCGGCGGAGGGCGACGAAGGCGACTGCCGCGGCGACCCCGATGACGATCACCGTGAGGCCGACTTCGGCGTCGGTGAGGAGATCGGCGATCTCTTCGCCGAAGAAAAAGGCGAGCGAAAAAAAGGCGCCGACGACCAACGTGGCGCAGACGAGGTCCCACAGCAAGAACTTGAGAAACGGCATCCGCACGACGCCGGCGGCGAGATAGACGGGGCCGCGGACGCCGACCATGAAGCGGGCGAGCAGCAGCACCTTGAAGCCGTGACGCTCGACGGCCCGCTCAAAATACTCTTCGCGATCGGCGCCAAAGAGTTTGGACAGTTTGGGATAGCGGTGCAGCAGTCGGCCAAACCGGTAGCCGATGCCGTACATCGCCGCGTCGCCGACCAGGGCTCCCAGGAGAGCGGCGGGGAACGCGAATTCGGGCCGCAACTCGCCGTTCGCGCTGAGGACGCCGGCGCCGATGATGAAGACTTCCTCGGGCACCGGCAGACCGCACCCGGTAAGCACCATCAGGAGGAAGATGCCAAAGTAGCTGCCGGGATGGAGAAGCGTCGCAAGCACGCGGCCTCGCAGCGGTTGGTCATGGTTTGCTGAAGAGGGTGAGGTAGTATACCCGCGCGGTGCGAACGGGGCGCGTGCATTAGTTTCGTCGGTCGCACGGGGGGAGATTCTGAAGTCGAGATCAGCTTAGGCCCGGCTGATTGTTTTTTTGACAGGATCACAGGATTGCGCGGATTGACGGGATGAACTGCTGATTGGACTCGTAGAGATCGTGGGTGCTAAACGTCTCTCTCGCGCTTCCGGACCCAATCCTGTAGATCCGTGAAATCCTGTCATCCTGTCCAGTCTTCGAGAGAGCGAACCTACCGAGAACTCGCGGGCAGCCAGCGTCCGTCGTTCAGGTTGAACGTGTGGACGTCGAACTCTTGGCCAGCGCCGGTTTCATCGCGCGGGCAAACGAGCACGGCGCCCGTTTCGGGATGCGACGCGCAATATTCCGACGCGCCGCCGGGGCCGAGAATGTAGAACGCCGTAGCGAGGGCGTCGGCTTCCGCCGCGGTAGCGGCGACGGCGGTCGCGGTGTAGACGCCGCTGGCGGGCCAGCCAGTGCGCGGATCGATGAGGTGACCGAAGCGGCGGCCTTCGATTTCGAAGAATTGAGTGCCGGAGCCCGAGGTGCCGAGCGCCTGGTTGCGGAGCACGATGTCGCCAACCGAGCGCTCGCGTTCATGCGGGTGAGGGATCGAAACGCTCCAGCCCGTCGTGTCGCCCCCACGATCGCGGCCGCGGGTCAGCACGCTGCTGCGGCCGCCATGGGCGAGATAGTCGGCGACGCCGCGCTTAGACATCAACTCGGCGACGCGGTCGAGGGCGTATCCTTTGCCGATGGAGTTGAAGTTGATTTCGACGCCAGCTCGGTCGAAGCGAATCGTTTGATTGGTCGGTTCGAATTGCAAATGCTGAAAACCAACCGAGCGGAGCGCTGCGTCGATCTCGTCTTGCGAGGGAAGGCGCCCTTCGCGTTTGTGAAAGCCCCAGATCCGCGAGAGAGGTCCGCTGGTGATATCGAAGGACCCGTGAGTGCTAGCATGAATCCAATCGCACAGTTCCAACAACGAAAAAAGTCGGGATTCGACTTTCACCGCGCATTCGGCGGCCAGGCGGTTGATCGCGGCGACTTCGGTGTGGTCGCGGTAGACGGAGAGTTGATCCTCCAACTGCTCGATGAGATCGAGCCCTTCCAGCGCAGCGGCCGCCGCGTCGGCCCCGTCGGCGGCGTGGTATTCGATGGCAAACTCGCAGGCCATTGCCCGGCGGCTCGTTTGGATGTGGGCCACGTCGGCAGAGGAGCGATGGCGGACGGCGGCGGGATTGCCGCTGGAGGCCGCAAGTTCTTTCTTGTCGAACGACGACGCGGCCGTGCCGGCCACCCCGCGCGCGGCGTCGAGCAGTGTCCGGGCGATGCCGTGGCCGCGGAGGAAGTCGCGTCGGGAGGTCGGTTTCTTGTCGGACATGGTTCCATTATAACGGCGACGAGTTGGAGTGGGGGGAGGAGCTAGAACCCTGTCACTCTGAGGTACTCCGAAGAGTCCGCTTAGATTCCTCGCTCCGCTCGGAATGACAGAGACTATGGCCCCTGAACCAATCATCAGCGTTTCCGGCCTCCGTGGCATTGTGGGCGAGTCGCTCACCGAGGAAGTGGCGCGGCGATACGCGACGGCCTTCGCGGAGGAACTGCCGGCGGGTCCGGTGGTGATTGGGCGGGATGGCCGCGCGTCGGGGGCGATGTTTGCCGAAGTGATTGGCGCCGCGACCGCGGCGACCGGCGGCGGGCGGCGGGTGTTCGACGCAGGGCCGGCGTCGACGCCGACCGTGGGCGTGCTGGTGCGTGACTTGAAGGCGGCGGGGGGCGTGCAGATTTCCGCGAGCCATAATCCGCCGCAGTATAACGGGATTAAACTCTTCAGCGCCGAGGGGCGAGTCATGCCCGCCGTCGCCGGGCAGCGGGTGCTTGATCGCTATCGCACGATGCCAGTAGCCGCCGGTCAACGACCGGCCGGAGCGACGCCAACCAAGATCGAACCACTCACGGACACCACCAGCGCTCACCTTCGTCTCATCGAGCAAATCTGCAACGTCGACCGCATTCGCAGCAAGCGATTCCGCGTGCTGCTCGATGCGAATCACGGCGCCGGCGCGGTCCTTGGCAAAGTCTTGCTTGATCGTCTCGGCTGCGAGGCGGTCATTCTCGGCGCCACGCCGGATGGGGCGTTTGCTCATACGCCCGAGCCGACTGAAGCGAATCTCGCCGGCGTGTTGAAGAGCGTCGTCGATCGACAAGCGGCGATTGGGTTCTGCCAAGATCCCGACGCTGATCGATTGGCAATCATCGACGAGCGGGGCCGTTACATCGGCGAGGAAAAGACGCCTGCGCTTTGCGTTGAGCATGTGCTGCGCAGCGGGTTGCGCGGCCCGATCGTGACGAACTGCTCCACGAGTCGCATGAGCGAAGACTTGGCGGCCAAGTATGGCGTGCCCTTTTTCCGCTCAAAGGTGGGCGAAGCGAACGTCGTTGACCTGATGCTGGAGCAGGGGGCGTTGCTCGGCGCTGAGGGGAACGGCGGCGTCATCGACCCGCGCGTTGTCTTGGTGCGCGACAGCTTCGTCGGGATGGCGCTGGTCCTCGACGCGATGGCGGCGCGTGAGCTGCCGGTGAGTCAGTTGGCCGACGAATTGCCGGCGTATGCGATTCACAAGACGACGATCGCCGTGCCGAGTGCGGAGATTCCAGCGGCTTTAATGACGCTGGAGCGACATTTTGCTGGCGTGGCGACCGATACGCTCGACGGGCTGCGGCTCGATTGGCCTAACGGGGCGTGGCTGCTCGTGCGGCCGAGCAATACGGAGCCGATCGTGCGGGCGATCGCCGAGGCGCCGACGCTGGCCGAGGCGCGCGAACTGTGCGAGGAGGCGGCGCGGGCGATTACCGTGTGAGGGCGGGCGGTGCGGCGGCTAGTTCTGCCGTCAGGTGGCTGCCTTGCGCGGGGCCGGCGATGACGTTGACGAATTCGCCGAGAGGAGCGAGGTCTGCTGGGAGCGCCACCGGGGCGTAGCGGCAGGAGGTGCCGATGTGTTGGGGGGCCGAGGGGATGAACCCCTCGGCTCGCTGGTTGGATTCTTGTTGCTCCAGGGGAGATTCCACCAGGACGCGGAGCGGCATCCCTTCTAGCGACGCGTAGTATTCGGCTCGCAGTTCGGTTTCGACGCGGGCGAGTTCGACGCCGCGGTCGTGTTTGGTTTGCTTGGAGATTTGGTCGGCCATTTCCGCTGCCGGCGTGCCGCGGCGGGGGCTGAACGGGAAGATGTGGATCTTTGAGAAGCCAGCTTGGCGGCAGACGTCGACCGTCTCGGCGAACTCGGCGTCGGTCTCGCCGGGGAAGCCGACGATAATGTCGGTCGTGATCGCCGGGCGATCGAGGCGTTCTTTCAGCAGACCGCAGCGGTCGACGAAACGCTGGGCGCCCCAGCGGCGTCGCATGCGGCGGAGGACGCCGTCACTGCCTGACTGCATGGAGATATGGAGATGCGGCGCGACCTTCTCGGGATGGTCGGCCATCACGTCGATCAACTCGCGAGTCACCTCGGTCGCCTCGATGCTCGACATCCGAATGCGGAAGTCGCCGGGAAGAGTGGCCAAGTCGCGAACCAGATGCGAGAGGCGGGTCCACTCCTCCTTCGGCAAATTGCGATTCCAATCGACGCCGTAGTGGCCGAGGTGAATGCCGGTGAGGACGACCTCGCGGTGACCGGCGTCGACCAAGCGGCGGACTTCGTCGACGATGTGGGCTGCGGGGCGGCTGGCGAGGTTCGGCCGCACGTAGGGGATAATGCAAAAGCTACAGCGGAGCATGCAGCCATCCTGCACCTTCACATACGCCCGCTGCCGGCGGGCGAAGCCGCTGATGCCGGTGGGGACGTCGATGACGCCGAAGCGGCCAAGCAGATCGGGGAGTTCGCGCTTGTCGGTGACGACTTCCGAGACGTTCGGCAGAGCGGCGACTTCTTCCGGGGCGCGAGTGGCATAGCAGCCCATCACGACGATCTTGGACGCCGGGTTCTCACGCGCCAGCCGGCGAATCACTTGCCGGCTTTTCGAGTCGCCCTCGTTGGTTACCGTGCAGGTGTTGACGATGCAAAGGTCAGCGGCCTGCTCGTCGACGGCGTCTTCGTAGCCAATGCCGAGCAATCCCTCGCGGACGAACTCCGTTTCGTATTGGTTGACCTTGCAACCGAGCGTGACCGTCTTCAGCTTCATCGCTACTCCACCGGCTCGATGGTGCTCCACATCGACCCCTTGCTACCTTCCAGATTGTCTTTGCCGTAGGCGTGGATCTGGTCTCGCTTCAACTCGGCGTGCTCCATCGTCGTGGTCAGGACGACCGCCTTGCCGTCGGCGTCGACCGACTTGGCGATCACCTCGCACTGCTGCTTTTCGTGGCCGAAGAGCTCGCGAAGCATCTTTTCGACGTAGTCGAACGTATGGCCGTCGCTGTCCCAGAGGAGGACGTTGTAACGGGGCTGCCGCTGGCTTTGGCGGGTGGGCGTGGTTTGCTTTTTTGGCGCCACAACGACGACGGTTTCGTCATCAGGTTCGGGGAACATGGTTCTACTCGCGTCGTTTTGCCAGGTCGAAGCGGCCTGGATGGGCGTAGTGCAGGGGGAGTGGGCCCATTATATTGGTTGCGTTCCCCCTGGCCAAACGGCCCGGGCAATCGCACCAATCCACCGCCATAACTGCCGTGCTTGATCAAACCCTCCAGTATATCGACGACCGTCGCCGGCAGTTCGAGGGCGATTTGCTGGCACTGCTCCGCATCCCGAGCGTCAGCGCCGATCCAGCTTTCAAGGGCGATGTTCGCCACGCTGCCGAGTGGTTGCGGGATCATCTGGCGAAGCTTGGCCTGACCGTCCACCTGATCGAAACAGGCGGTCATCCGATCGTTTACGCCGAATCGCCCCCCGTTCCCGGGGCGCCCGTCGCACTGGTCTACGGCCATTACGACGTCCAGCCGCCCGATCCGTTAGAGGAATGGAAGACTCCGCCGTTTGAGCCGGAGATCCGCGACGGCAAGGTTTTTGCCCGCGGGGCGACCGACGACAAAGGGCAGATGCTGACCCACGTGAAGAGCATCGAATCGTGGCTGGCGACCGCGGGCGAGTTGCCTCTGCAAGTGAAACTACTGATCGAAGGCGAGGAGGAGGTCGGCAGCGAGCATTTGGAGGCGTTTCTCAAAGACAACGCCGAGCAATTGGCGTGCGACTGCGTCGTCATCAGCGATACCAGCCAATTCGCTCCTGGCGTGCCGGCGATTACTTACGGCTTGCGGGGAATTGCCTACTTCGAACTGAAGCTGCTTGGCCCCAAACAAGATTTGCACTCGGGCGTCTTCGGCGGCGGCGTGGCGAATCCGGCCAACGCGATGGCGAAGATGCTCGGCGCCCTGGTCGACGCCGACGGTCGAGTAACGATTCCCGGATTCTACGACGACGTGGCCGACCTCACCGAACGGGAGCGGGCGGAGTTCGCGGCGCTGCCGTTCGACGAGGAGGGGTTCAAAGCCCAACTCGGCGTCGAGCATCTGGCCGGCGAGAAGGGGTTCAGCACGATCGAACGCCGTTGGGCCCGGCCGACGCTCGACGTCAACGGCCTCACGAGCGGCTACCAGGGCGCTGGCGCCAAGACGGTGCTGCCTGCGAAGGCGACCGCGAAGCTGAGTTGCCGACTGGTGCCGAACCAAGATCCGCACAAGGTGGCGGCGGGTCTGAAGAAGCGGCTCGAAGAGCTGCTGCCCCCCGGGATTCGCATGAAGTTGGTGGAACACCACGGCGCACCGGGCATCGTGATGCCGCTCGATAGCCCCTACCTGCAGGCGGCGGCGATCGCCGTGGAGAAGGGCTTCGAACGCCGGCCGGTTTTCATCCGCGAAGGGGGGTCGATCCCGATCGTCAACAAATTCGCGTCGGTCCTCAACGCCGACGTGCTGCTGTTGGGCTGGGGGCAAAACGACGACAATCCCCACAGCCCCAACGAGAAGTTTTCGCTCGACGACTACCACCGCGGCATCCGCGCGAGCGCGGCACTGTGGCAAGAGTTGGCGGCGATTAAGAAGTAATCAAACTCAATTCAGTTAACCACCAAGGCACAAAGACACTAAGGAAAGCACGAAGAAGAGGGTATAGAGGGCAAGAGTTCCGCACATTACGACTGGATGTTGGTCGTTCACGTGGGCAGCTTTCCATCATTCCTTGGTGCTTTCTTCGTGTCTTAGTGCCTTCGTGGTTAAGCATTTTTTTCAGTCCATCGACACGCCCAGAAAGCATCCCCCCCAATGCTTGATAAGCGCTTTATTCTTGAGAACGCCGAGTTGGTGCAGCAGAACTGCGCCGCCCGCGGCATGAAGGCCGACGTCGCCCGGTTTGTAAAGCTGGAGACCGAGTGCCGCTCGCTGCAGCAGGAGATCGAAGAACTCTCGCGGCAGGCGAACGTCGTCAGCAAGTCGATCGGCCAAGCGAAGGACGACGCCGAGCGCGAGGCCCGCAAGGAAGAGGGCCGGAAGCTTCGCGAACTGAAGGAAGCGAAGCAAGCCGACCATGAGCGAATCGACGCCGAGGCGGGAGCGATTTATCGCAGCCTGCCAAACATGACGCACGCTGAGTCGCCGCGCGGCGGCGAAGACGCGAGTCGCGAACTGCGAAAAGGCGCCATGCAGGTGACGCCGATGCGGTTCCCGGTGCTCGATCACGTCCAGCTTGGCGAGCAGCACGACCTGATCGACTTCGCCGGCGCTGCGCGGATCGCTGGCCACGGCTTTTACTTTTTGCGGAACGAAGCAGCCCTCCTGGAAATGGCACTGCAACAGTACGCGGTCGAGCTGCTGGTCAAGGAAGGATTTACTCCGACGATCACGCCTGACCTCGCTCGCGGTGAGATTTTGGCTGGCGTCGGCTACATCCCGCGCGGGCCGGAGACGCAGATTTATACGGTCGAAAATTTCGATCTGAATCTAGTCGCCACTTCCGAGATCACCCTCGGCGGCTTGTACGCCGGGATCACGATCGACGCCGAAGACTTGCCGATCAAGCTCTGCGGCATCAGCCATTGCTTCCGGACCGAGGCGGGCGCCGCCGGCCGCGCGTCGCGCGGGCTCTACCGCGTCCATCAGTTCACGAAGGTCGAGATGTTCGCGTTCACGCTCCCCGAGCAAAGCGAGGACATGCACAATTACTTCTGCGAACTCGAGTGCGAGATCTTCGACGGTCTCGGCATTCCGTACCGCGTGCTCGACATCGCATCGGGCGACCTCGGCGGGCCAGCCTATCGCAAATTCGACCTCGAAGCCTGGATGCCGGGCCGCGGCGACAGCGGCGAGTATGGTGAAGTCACCAGCACGTCGAACTGCACCGACTACCAGGCGCGGCGGCTCGATATTCGCTACAAGGTGAAGGGCGAGAAGGGGACGAACTTCGTTCACACCCTCAACGGCACCGCGGTGGCGATCAGCCGGGCGCTCATCGCGATCCTCGAGAACTGCCAGCAGCCTGACGGTTCGATTCTGATTCCCGAAGTGCTGCGGAAGTGGGTTGGGAAGGATCGGATTGGGGGCGGCGAGGACGAGGAGGAGTAAGCGTCCTGTCCCCAACTGCTGCGAGCTCACTTGAATCGCACCTCATCGAAACTACAGCGAGACTGACATCATGCGGCTATCTTGGACGATCGCTTTCGGGCTATTGATGACGTGGGCAGCTACTAGCCAAGCCGCTGGTCATCGCTTCGCCACCCAAGGCGAAAACCGCCTCGCGATCGTCGGAACCGACGGCGCCGTCGAGCGGGAGATGCCGTGGGGCGGCATTCACGACATTCACCGCCTGCCGAACGGTCACTTCATGGTTCAGCGCGGCGGAGCGGAGATCGTGGAGATTGAGCCGGAGAACGGCCAGGTCGTGTGGTCTTATAATTCCGGCAAGCAAGGCGGCAACGACGGCAAGCCGGTGGAGGTTCACTCGTTCCAGCCGTTGGCGGACGGCGGCGTGATGATCGCCGAATCGGGGCCGGCGCGGATCATCGAGATCACTCGCGACGGCAAGATTCAGAAGACGATTCCGCTCAAGGTCGAACATCCTCATCCCCATACCGATACGCGGCTGGTCCGCAAACTCGACGATGGCCACTACCTCGTCTGCCACGAGGGGGACGGCAAGGTCCGCGAGTACGATGGCGACGGCAAAGTTGTGTGGGAATACGACGTTCCGATGTTCGGCAAGAAACCAGCCGACGGCCACGGCCCCGAGGCGTTCGGCAACAAGTGCTTCGCCGCCGTGCGACTGAAGAACGGGAACATGCTCATCTCGACTGGCAACGGCCATAGCGTCATCGAAGTGACCCCGGCGAAGGAGATTGTCTGGAAGCTGGAGCAGAACGAACTGCCGGGGATCTCGCTCGCTTGGGTCACCACGCTCGAAGTCTTGCCTAACGGCAACTACGTCATCGGCAATTGCCATGCGGGGCCCGAGAACCCGACGCTAGTCGAGGTTGAGCCGAAGACCAAGAAGGTCGTGTGGCAATTCGACGGGCATGAAGAGTTTGGCAACTCGATGTCGAACTCACTGCTGCTCGACGTTGACGGCGTGCGGCGCTAGAAGCCACCGGCTTTGCCGGTGGACGAATCACGCAAATGGCGAGCGTTGACTAACCGCGTCCACCGGCAAAGCCGGTGGCTTTTATTGGCCGGCCCTATTAAGTTATGGGTCACGAGCAGGCGTCCCGTGCCGCTCGGCCATCTCAGACTTTTCCCCTCTTCCCGCGTGGAGACGCCCGATGAAGTTCGGCATGAACCTGTTGCTCTGGACCGCTCACCTCGATGATTCGATCTTGCCGGTGCTCGATCGGCTCAAGGCGATGGGCTACGACGGCGTCGAGATCCCGATGTTCGAACTCGACGAAGCCTTCTACGGCAAGTGGGGCAAGCGGCTCGACGACGCCGGGCTCGAGCGAACCGCCGTCACGGTGCGGACCGACGCTGACAACCCGATCAGTCCTGACGCGGCGATTCGCGCGAAGGGCGTGGCGGGGAACAAGCTGGCGGTCGACTGCTGCGAGGCGCTCGGCGCCGTGACCCTGTGCGGGCCGTATCACTCGGCGCTCGGCAGCTTCAGCGGCGCCGGACCGAGCAAAGACGAATGGAAATGGGGCGTGGAGACGATGCGGGAGGTCGCCGAACACGCGGCGAAGACCGGCGTGACCCTTGCCCTCGAAGCGGTCAATCGGTTCGAGTGCTACATGATGAACTGCATGAAGGACGCCGCGCGGTTCGTGCAGGACGTCAACCACCCTCGCTGCAAGTTGATGTACGACACGTTCCACTCGAACATCGAAGAGAAGAACATCGCCGAGGCGATCGCCACGGCGACCCCTTCCATGGTGCATATCCACATTTCGGAGAACGATCGCAGCACGCCCGGCCAGGGGAACATTCGCTGGGCCGAAAACTTCGATGCGATCGCCAAGAGCGGCTACGACGGCTGGATGGTCGTCGAGGCGTTCGGCCTGGCGATGCCCGAAGTCGCCGCCGCCACGAAGATCTGGCGGCGGATGTACGAGAGCGAAGATCAACTCGCGAGCGATGCGCTGGCGTTCATGAAGAGCGAGACGGCGAAGCGCCGCCGTTAGTCTTCACAGCTCTCGCGATGGGCAGATCGGCGCGTGGCCAGTAGACAGGCGACGGCGCTCAAGGCCAATGCCACGGCGCCTGGTTCCGGAACGGCTGCGACCGAAGCCGCGGTCGCAGCCATGACGCCGAAGCCACCCTTCCAGCTAGCGAGGTCAGCGGCGTCAACATCGCCGTCGCCGTCGGCGTCGCCGTTAGACTTCTGCGCGCCGACGGTCATGCCGAGATTTTTCTGCCAGATTAGAAAATCGCTGCCGTTGACCAATGAATCGCCGTTGAAGTCCGCCGACGACTGGACCACGACGTCTGAAACAGCGATGCGGCTGCCGCCGCCTACCAAAGTGGCCAGGAAGGCAAGCTCGCCTCGATCATTGAAACCGCTGCGCTGCCCATCCTCGTTGTTCGATCCGCCGGCGAAATAGAGCCCGCTGACGTCACCGACTTGACCGGGGGCCAACGGGCTTCCTTCGCGTGCAACAAGCCGAAGTTCCCCCGTCGCCGTAGTGGCCCAGATGCCGCCATCGTTGGCGGCCGTAACGCCGGCGCCAGTGAGCGTGCCGAAGAAGGCGATTTGGCCACTCGCGTTCAGTGCAAGTTCAGTAAAGCTGCTGAAAAGTTCGCTGGCCCCAGCGCCAGGAGCAGGAGCCCCTTCCAAGGCGATTGGTTTCAGCGCGCCGTCCTGCTTGATCCAGACGCCGTCGTTGTTGCTGGTGATGACGTTCGGGCCGCTGATGGTCGCCTGGAAGGCGAAGTCATTCGATGCGTTGAACAGCGGTGAAGCGAAGTTGGCGAAGACGGATCCAGCCGCGACGTTCGGGGCTGCGTCCCCTTTTCTGACGACAACCGCCGACGCGTTCCCGGTTTCGGCGAAAAGGGCCACGTTCTTCGCATTGACGCCGCCGACAAGCGTCGCAACGAAGGCCGTTTGTCCGGCAGAGTTCAGCACAGGCTCGGAGAAGCTGCCGTAGTTGGTGCCCGCCTCTAATCCAGCTGCCGGGCTCCCTTCGCGCGCGACAAGTGCCACTGCGCCGCCGCGCTCGACCCAGAGGCCGGTATCGTTTGCGGTTGTCACCCCAGCGCCGGCAACGATCGCCCGGAATGAAACGTTGCCTGCATCGTTGATCGAGGGAAGCCCTGCCGTGAAACTGGCAAAATTGAGTCCGGCCGGCGTCCCCGGCGCGGCATTGCCGGCGCGGGCGATCAATCCGAGCAAACCAAGCTTCTGCGACCAGACTCCGTCGTCGTTGGCGGCGGTGACGCCGGCGCCGCTAAGCGTTGATCGAAAGGCCGATTGGCCGCTGTTGTTGAAAGTGGGGTCGATGAGCCCCGCAAATTCGACGCCGGCCGCGGTTCCGACGGCCTGATTTCCTTCGCGCGCCACGAGAGCGGTCGCGCCGCCGCCGCTCGACCAGAGGCCGCCGTTGTCATCGACGGTGACTCCCGCGACGCCTTCTCGCATCGCCCCTCCGAATGCGATGGCGCCGGTGTCGTTAAGCACGGGATTGGCCAGGCGACGGTAGAGCGCGCCGGCTGGCCCTGTCGGAGCGGCGAACCCTTCGCGGCCCACCAGTGCCATCGCTCCGCCCCCGTCAGACCACATGCCCGTATCGTCGAGCGCCGTCACGCCGACGCCGATTTCCAGGGTCGCGGCAAAAGCGACGCGACCGGCGCTGTTAATGACGGGAGGCGCCGGTCCGTCGCCCGAGTGATAGAGCTGCGAGAACCTGCCGGTGGTATTCGGAGCCGCTTGGCCGCTGGCGGCCACGATTCGAATCGCGGCGGAGGCTTGGGTGGCGAGAGTTCCGACAAGGAAAAGAGCAGTTAAATGGCGGACGAGCATGTGGGAGTATCTCAATGATGTGCAGTCAACGCCGCGGAGCAAAGCTACGGCGAACGTTAGACAAACTTGATCACAGAAGCGCTTGTTAAGGTCATTGGCTTGGTTCAAACGTATGCGACCAGAGTACACAGCGTCTCCGAGAAATGCCACCATTTGTATGGTGGAATGGGCGCCAACGGACTTCCACATTAACCAGACAAGGGCTTCGCGTCGCCCGACGGCGACGTCAGACTGGCGAAATCAACGGCTCAGTCCAAGCTCTTGGGCTCGCCGCCTATAGGCATCGGCTTCAGCCGATTTGCCCGTTGATTCCAGAAGAATCGCGAGCGTGAGATTCAATTCCGCTGAGTCCGGCGAGCGAGCCAGCCCCTCACGGAGCGTTTTTTCGGCTTCGTCAAGTCGGTCTGATTTGAGGAGCGCCTCGGCCAAGGCGACGCGGGCTTCAGGAACGTCTGGCTGCAACGCCATCGCCTGCCGGTAGATCTCGGTCGCGGCCGCCGGCTGGTTGAGGGCCAGGAGGGCGTCGCCTAACTGCAGGTGGGCGAGCAAGTGCTGCGGGTCGAGTTTGATTGCGGCGCGAAGCGGCCCGAGGGCCACGGCTGCATCGCCGCGCTGAAGTGCGGCCAACCCTCGTTGATATTGTGCGTCGGCGTCGGCGCTATCCAGCTGGGCGGCAATCGCCCGGGCCTCGGGGACGCTCGGCGTCAACTTAGTCATCGCGACCAGCATCGCCTGCTGCCGAGCACCGCCGGAAGCGTACATCCGCTCGGAGCCGAGTAACATCGCCACGATGGCCAGCAGGGTAGCCCACTTGCCGGCATGAATGAAGCTGGGCACGAAGCGATCAAAAGACGGGGCCGGGACGTCGATCAGGTTGTCTTGCGTCTTCCGTTCGCTGACCTTCCAGATGAAGCCGTCATAGTAGAAATGGAGGAACGACGACGTGACGAATGCGGCGATCAGCCACTGACGGGCGTTGTCGAGATCGCCGCTAAACATGCGGTCGCCCGCTGTGGCAGTAACGAAGCGAATCGAGCTGTAGGCGGCGATGGCGGCGAGGTAGACGCCGAGCATTGTCGCCCGGTCACGGAATAGAAAGCCGAGCGGGCCGAAGCGCTCGCCCGCCTTCTCCAACAAGCGGCGGTTGTAGATCCAGACGATCGCGTTGTACTGGACGGCGTGGTAGATCTCGAACATCGCGATGCCTATTAGCAGGTTCGTCGACAGTCGGCCGCAGTACCAGTAGAACCAGCCGGTCGAAGCGACGAGGAGGAGCTTGATCCAGTTGATCGGCGCGCCTTGCCAGGCTCGCCCGAGTAGATGAACGGCGTAGAGGCCAACGACCATGGCGCTGAGGCCGCCGACAATCCACCGAACGACCGCGAGCGTTTCGGGGCCAAAAATCGGCAGCCCGCATTGCCACATCGCGCTCGCGACGCCGAACATGCGCGTGTCGCTGAAGACGACGCCGGCGACGAAGATCATCAGGCAGAGAGCGTGGTCGAGGCGGGCGACGTACCGGTCATTTTCGCCGCGGCGGATGTCGTAGATGCGCATGAACCCGTAGGTCTGCATCAAGCCATGCCAGGTTCCCCAGGCGAGGAGAATCAACTCAAGCCCATGGAGATGAGTCCAGGGAAGGTCGAGCGCCCGGGCGACCGAAGTCGGCGGGGTAAAGACCAGGGCCAGGGCGAAAATCAGCGGCGGCGCCAACAGAAAACGCCAACGGAAGCGGTCGAACAGCTCGCGATCGCCGTAGGCTCGCATGAACCCGGGGAGGTGATGACCCAAGGAGGCGAACGAGATGACGGCGAGGTAAATCTCTTCCGGCCGGAGCCATTGCCGAGCGGCGACGAGGACGGCGGGGACGATCAGCAGCGGCGTCAGGACCAGGTAGAACAGGTCCCACGCGGGGGAGACGATCCACGGGCGACGTGGGGCGGAATTGGCGGCGGTTGTAGACACCAGCGGCGGTTTATCGTCGGGGGCGGGGCGAGGAACGCAGGCCTCAGGCGGGCGTACTTCCCTAAGTATGGCGTCCGGGGCCGGGAAGGGCGCCCCGCATTCGCGGGGAATTGCGGCTCGGGCGAGGCAAGCGGCAGGTTACAGCCCCTATTTTCGAGCAGCTCGATTGGCTCGGTCGGCTGTTTTCCTTGGATTTCCGCCGGTCGGTTGTTTATGCTGGAGGGGTCGCCCTGCGTCCGCGGGAGGGTCCCGAATCGGCTCGGCGGCGTTGCCTTCCTTCACGCTGTGAATATCGCTATGAAACGCTCCGCTGCGTCGTGGTTTGCTCTGCTGTTTTTGGCCGTTGAGGTCGCCGCTCCGCTTGGCGTCGCTCGCGGCGAAGGCGCTCCGAGTCCTCCTCCACAATCGGTCGACCTGTTCGACGCGATGAAGTCGGGCTCGGTTGACGCTACCTTCGTCGCAAAGAGCTCGAAGCGTGGCCGGATCATCATGCAGAACAAAACCGACCAGCCGATGTCGGTAATTATTCCTGACGCGTTCATTGGCGTCCCCCTCGCTCAGATGGGCGGTATGGGCGGCGGCATGGGCGGCGGTATGGGTGGCGGCGGCATGGGCGGCGGTCAGCAAAGCGTTGGCGGCGGCGGTGGGGGCGGTGGCGGTGGTCGAGGCGGGGGTGGCGGCGGCGGTCGCGGTGGGGGTGGCGGCGGTCGCGGTGGCTTCAGCATTCCTCCGGAAAAGACGGTACGCATCGACGTGCCGTTGCTCTGCATGGACCATGGCTTGCGCGAGCCTTCGTCGAGCAAGCCCTATGCGATCGTACCGATTGAAAACGTGATCAAAGACCCGGCCGTGATCGAGGTCATCGCGGCCTATGCCAATGGCGATCTGCCTACCGGCGCTGCTCAGGCGGCCATTTGGAACATGAACAGTGAAGTTAGCTTCCAAGAGCTGAGCCAGAAGCTGACCGGCACCGCGCGGAGCATCGTTCGCGAGCCGTACTTCAGCCGTGACGAGATTCAGACCGCGATGGCGATCGTGAACGAATCTCGCGAGGTGACGGCTGGCCGAGAGGTCGTGCCGCGCGACTTCCCCATGCCAGGCGAAGAGCAGGCGAAGGAAGTCTTTGAAGAAGCGGTGACGTCTCCCGGCGACGAAGTTCCTGCGAGCGAGCAAGAGAAGAAGGCTTCCGAGGAAGCCGACGACGCGAAGGCGACTGAGGAAGAAGCGACCGAAGAAAAGATCGATTCTTCGAACCCGGCCGTTCCGGCTGCCGAAGCTCCTGCTGAGGAAGAGGCCGTCGAGACCAAGGGTGCTTAGTATCCTTTTAGCCCCTGGCTCCGCCAGGGGGTTGGTTGCCCTTTCGGTCGGCGTTATCGCGCGTTGTGCTACCCCCTGGCGGAGCCAGGGGCTATAGGCGTGCCGCTATGCCGCGGTGCGGAACAAGCCGCGGATTTCGGCGAGCAGCCGCTGGATTTCCTGCTGGTACTCGGTGCGCTGGTGGTTCCAGCGCTGGGCTTCCTGCTGGTAGGCCCGCTCCTGGGCGTCGAGTTCCTGCTCGCGGGCGACCAGATGGGCCGCACGGTTCTCGATGTCTTTGTCGCGGCTCTGCGCCCAGCGATCGAGTTCCTGCCGCTGCTGTTGCAGGGCGTTGAACTGCTCGGTGATTTCGAGCCGGGCCGTTTCCAGGTCGCCGCGGCGGCGTTTGAGTTCGTCGCTGGTGAGCTGGAACTGCTCGGTTAGCCGGCCGCGGATCTGGGCAACCGACCGCGCAAGCGTTGCGGGCGCGAGGACGCCTTGCAGCTGCAGCCAGGTTTCTTCCGTGGCGAGTCGCAATTCCAACGCCTCGCGTTGCGTATGGCGAAGCTGCTCGGCAACTTGCTCCAGCGCTTGTTCGCGCTTGTCGAGCTCCGCTTCGCGTCGTTGCAGGGCGCGGGTTTGCTCCTCGGCGGCGGTGCGAACCGATTCGCCTTCGGCCACCAATGAACGCCGCTCCCGCGTCACCTGGTTCTCAAACGCCAGCTGGTCGTGTTGCAACTCGCGCTGTTGCTCGCTGAGCTGCAGTTGCCGCTCGGCGAGCATCGTCTCGGCGTGGTCGAGGTAGCCGCTGCGCATCGCCACCTGATCGGCCTGCTGCTGGACCTCGGCGATCCGCTGCTCGACGATGCCGAGCCGTTCGAACCGCTTGAGGGCCGTTTCGATTTCGCGTTGGCGGAATTCTAGGCGGCGTTCGTCGGCCACAAGGGCCGACGCTCGCTCTTCGGCTGAGGTGCGGAGTTGATGCAACTCGGCACGCTTGAACTCGAGTTCGCCGGCCGTTTCGGCCAGCCGGCGCTCGCAGTCAGCGAGGCTCGCTTCTTGCGTGATAACGCGCGTTTCGCGGGCGTCGAGTTCCTTTTGGCGAGCATCGAGCGCCAGCCGTTCATGGCTCGCCCGCTCGTGTTCGACGTAGAGCTTCGCTTCGCGCGAGTCGAGCTCGCGTTGGCGTTTTTCGAACTTCTGCCGGGCGTCGTCGAGTTCCAGCTGTCGCGTCCGGCAGCCGGCCGTTTCGAAGTCGAGGGCGTCGATCTTCGTCTGCTGCTCGGTGACGCCGAGCTCCAGTTCCATCTCGCGCGTGGCGATTTTCCGCTCGCGCTCGCCGAGCTCCTTGAGCCGCTGCATCAGCTCATCGGCTTCCTCGAGCTGCGAGGCCGCGATGCTTTGACGCTCGGTGAGATCTTCGTCCCACTTTTCGAGCCGATCTTGCAGCTCCGCGAGTTCGGTTTCGCGTTGGTCGATCCAGAGCCGGGCGTTGCGGATGCGGGAGTCGAACTCCGCTTCCTGCGAATTGAGTCGGGCTTCGCGGCGGTCGACTTCGGAGAGGCGACCTTGGAGCCGTTGGGCGAGATTGGCCGCATGCTGGGCTAGCATCGTCGGCGAACCGGTGAGGGGAGCGTCGTCGGCCTCGATCCCTAGCCAAGCAGGGAGGGCGTCGGCGTCGATCTCCGGAACCGCTTCGAGTTGCGGATCGGCGTCGTCGAATGCTTTTTCGGTCGCTTGTTCGGCGCCGACCATCTCGTCGGAGGCGCCGGCCATGGCCATGACGCCAGACCGCGGCCGAGCCTCGCCGCCGGCCCGGCGGACGGGGTGAGGGGCGTCGAGCCGCATCTCGCGGAGCGGCTGCTCGCGGGGCTCGTCGTCGCTCTGGTCGTGTCGGTCGCTGGCCATGAAGAGATCGAAAGTGCGCTGCTGAGTTGTCGCGGGGCGCAAGGGCGTACGACCCCTACAACCCGCAAAGATTGCCTAGTAGGAACGATCGGCGCGCCGAGCCGGCAAAGTTTGGCGGAATTGCCTGGAATGAGATTTTGCCGGCGGCGTGCTAGCGGCGTTGGCAAGCGTCGGTGCTGATGGCGGACCCTTCCAATCTGTCGCGTTCTGTCGTCGATTGGTCGTGGAGCGATTTTTGGCGACAGAAGGCTAAGTGCTTTTACGTCAGTGGTTTAAGTATCGAATTTGGGGCGACAAAAACGTTCTGTCGCGACAGAATTCGCTGACTTGGAGGGGCGGAATTTGCTGTTCTTGCTGTCGAGATCGCTAATCGGCCAACTCGGCCATGTCGGCCAAATCGATTTGGCCGACATGGACGAACCGATGGGGTAAAGACCCTAGTCTCTGTCGCTCGGCGGGGCGGCGCAGTCGCGACGATTGGCTCATCGCGCGGCGTGCGGTGCGGTTAGTTGTCAAAGAACGGATGTGGTCAATTGTATAGTATTAGATTCGGTGGCCATTTTCAATATGTGGGCTGAGGAGAATGTGTTTCTCGCAGAGGCGCAAAGGAAGAGCCCAGAAGGCAGAGGATGTATAAAGGGCGTTATTCGGGTTTTGGATGAGCGATTGGCGAGGTACGCGATAGCATGGCTCGAACGATGTATTGCTGGCGGTGTCGTGCTGATATCCCAATGTTGGAAAAGAGCGAATGGGAGATCGTGGCGCCGCACCTGTTCAATGCGATTCAGCAAATACAAAAGTATCGCCAGGAGCACGGATGCTCGTTAGCTGTTGCCCGAGCGAATGGGTATGGCCAGGAAGCATTGCGGGTTTACGAGCAACTCACCGGCTACCGTGAAACGAATGCGGATGCTTTGTGGCACCATCGCGTGAATCAGTTTGGTCCGCGTTGCGAAGCCTGCGGTAAGCCTTATCGCACACCTCGTGCTATTTATTGTGTCGCGTGCGGGGCGCACCGACGCAAGTGAGTATGTCGCAACGACAACCCCCGGTTTGAAGAACCGGGGGCTAAGAGGGTCTTGTTGTTTAGCCGCTTGGCGGGTTCGGGAGACTTCGCATGAATCAGCGTGAGTGGAGTGCGTCGCCGGTGTTCGGGGTTCCTAGCGTACGCGAGGCGGCGGAGTATTATCGGGACGTGTTGGGGTTCGGGCTTGATCCGGCTGACGTTTTTCAGCCGTCGCCGGAGGAGCCGGGGGGCGTTTACGCGATCGTTAAACGGCCGGGGGCGTGGATCCATTTTCAGATCCGGCGAGAGAAGTCGCCGCCGCGAGTTCGCGTGAAGATTGAACTCGACGCTTACGTGTACGTTGACGACGTCGACGGCTTGTATGCGGATCTGCAGCGTCGCGGCGCGGTTGTTTTGCAGTCGCCGATCGTGATGCCGTATGGGCTGCGGGAGATGGTGGTGGAGGATTTGAACGGGTATCGGGTGGCGTTTGGGGAGTTTGTTGATTGACGGCGGTGGCACATGAAAGTGCCCCCGGTTTGAAGAACCGGGGGCTAAATGGGTCGTTGTGGTACGTCGACGTCTTGCGCTACGCGGGGGCCAGCACTTGGATGTTGACGCTGCGGACGATGTCTTTGACCATCGACCGGTAGCTGTCCATGTGCGGGGCCTTCAAGTGGGCTTCGAGCGACGCCACGTTCGTCCATTTTTCGACGACGGTGACGACGCTCTCACGCACGGGTGCGGAAGAAACGCTAGTCGCCACGTCAATCGCGGGGCCGTATTCGATGCAGCCGTCTTCGTCGCGGACGATGTCGATGATGCGATGGAACTCGGTGAGGAACTTTTCGCGGGTTCCTGGGGCGAGTTCGATGGCGGCGATGACGTGGATCATGGCGTTATGGCATTGGGGGAGGTTGGCGTCGGTCCCGTTGCGGGAAGCCAGGAGTTAACGTTTAGCCCCCGGTTCTTTAAACCGGGGGCTAAAGGGGTTAACCCTTCGCCGAGTCGATTGCTTGTTGCAGGCGGGTCTTCGGTTGGACGCCGACGAAGCGGTCGACGACTTCGCCGCCTTTGAAGACCATCAGGGTCGGAATGCTGCTGACGCCGTAGCTTTGAGCGCTTTGCGGCGCGTCGTCGACGTTGAGCTTCACGACCTTGGCCGAACCGGAGTTCTCGCCGGCGAGCTGCTCGATCAGCGGAGCAATCTGACGGCATGGGCCGCACCAGGGCGCCCAGAAGTCGACCAGCACAGGTTGAGCGGATTGGAGCACTTCGCTGTCGAAGTTGACGTCGGTGATTTCTTGGATGGCGCCCATGGTTTCCTCCGGTTCCTCGTGGCCGTCGGCTGGCAACGGCTCAGTGTGATGATCTCGATATTTCACTGGCCAGTGTACGGATTGGCCAGTGCGTTGGTTCAATTCAGGCTGTTTTCGCTGATCCGCGATTATCTGGGGAGTGGCGGGGACTGTCAACGAATGGCAGTGGGGGGAGAGCCCGCGAATCACGCGAATGGGCGCGAATGAAAGGCAGGGATCTGTTTCTTATTCGCGGCGATTTGCGTGATTCGCGGGCTGTTTTCCTGTTTCCTCAGACGGTTGGCCGCGGCGATTGGTTCAGACAATCGGGCGATTGGTGTGATAGGCGTTGCCTCTGGCTCGCGGCGGGATTGGGGCGGTTGTCGACGGCGGTGGGTTGTTCGATACTCTTGGTTCGGCGCTCGATACGGGGCCGCTCGATTAATCAAAAGAGATTGGAGAATTGCGATGGCTCGGACTCCCAGCACGATGTTGCCCCTCGGCACGGCGGCGCCCGACTTCAAGTTGATGAATGTGGATGGCCGCGAGGTGGCGCTCGCCGACTTTGCGGGCAAGCCGGCGCTGCTGGTGATGTTTATGTGCAATCACTGTCCGTTCGTAGTCCATGTGGCCGACGAATTGGCCCGGCTTGGGGCCGAGTACATCGGCCGCGGCGTCGCGGTGGTGGGGATCAACTCGAACGATACGGCGACCCACCCGGCCGACTCTCCCGAGCGGATGGTGGCCGAGGCAGAAGATCGCGGGTACGCGTTCCCGTATTTGTTCGATGAAACGCAAGCGGTGGCGAAGGCCTACCGAGCGGCGTGCACGCCTGACTTTTTTCTTTTCGATCAAGATCGGAAGCTCGTCTACCGGGGGCAGTTGGATGACAGCCGGCCGGGGAGCGGCGTGCCGGTGACGGGGAAGGATTTGCGTGCGGCGCTAGATGCCACGCTCGCGGGAGCGGTGCCAATAAGCGAACAGCGGGCGAGTTTGGGGTGCAATATTAAGTGGAAGGCGGGGAACGAGCCGGAGTATTTTGGGTAGCGGCGGTGAGTGGGTGAGTAGGTGGCGCGCGGGATGGTCCATGCCGTTGGACCATAAAGCCGAGGCCGTTGGCTGCGCGTTGATGACGTGTTCGGTGACGCGATCCGCTAGTGGCACGCCGAACGCCCGCCGCGAGCGGACGGGGCTAAATGGGCGTGGTGGTGTGGGGAGTGGGTTGGCGGGGCGCGGGGGTGGAATGCGGTGCGGCGGCGTTTAGGTGGTGCGCGATTGTTGGAGCAGCGCGCTCACGGCGGCGGGGAGCCCGCCCTTTTGCTCGGCGAGCATTAGCTGGCGTTCGGCCCATGACGGACCGGCGGCGAGCGTGCGGCAGCGATTTAGATAGTCGACGCAGCCGAGGTCTTCGGCGGTGGGCGACAAGCGTTCGACTAAGTTGTCGACGATCTGCGGCAGCGTTTGGACTTGGTAAGTCGAGGCGTCGACGAGTTGCGCTTTGTTGCCGTAGCGGGCGGCCCGCCACTTGTTTTGCGCGACGAGCAGCGGGTGGCAGTCGTGTTGGTAGGCGCCGTGGTCGATTTCGTCGGAGAGCGCCTTCACGAGACACTGCATCAGTGCGGCGAGCGAAAGGACGTCGCTGAGGTTGCCTGGCATGTCGCACATGCGGATTTCGACGGTGCCGAAGTTGTGGTGGGGGCGGACGTCCCACCACAGCTCGCGGATCGTGTTGATGAAGCCGGTGCCGACCATGTGGTTCACCAGCCAGACGTATTCGCTCCAGTTGCGCATCAGCGGCGGGAGGCCGGCGGTGGGGAGGCCTTCCATCACCTTCGAGCGGTAGGAGTGGAGGCCGGTCGCTTCGCCTTCCCAGAACGGGCTGCTGCTGGAGAGGGCGAGCAGGGTGGGCAGATGCCGCATGATGCGGTCGCAGATCATCACCGCTTTGTCGCCGCTGTCGACGCCGACGTGGACGTGCAGGCCGAAGGTCATCATTCGGCGGGCGAGGACTTGCAGCAGGTCGACGAGTTTCAGATAGCGCTCGTCGGGCGTGACTTGTTGTTCGTCGCAGCGGGCGAAGGGGTGGACGCCGCCCCACCAGAGGCCGAGGCCGAGCGCGTCGGCGGCCGCTTCGACGACGCCGAGCCTGCCGCGGAGATCACGTTCGGCTTCGCCGATCGATTGGCAGACGTCGGTGTTGATCTCGACGACTGATTGGATGATTTCAGGCTTGAAGCGATTGCCGCCGCGATCGGGGAGGCGCTCGACGAGTTGATTGAAGGAGTTGCTGAGGTTGGATGTTTGGAGATCGACGAGGCCGAGTTCGAGCTCGATGCCGATGGAGGGGTGGCGGTTGGAGGTGAACTCGATGATGGGCATGCGGGGGATGCTGGATGCTTGTTGCTGGATGGGGCACTGCTCGACTAGTCAGTAGTGGCGCCCGTATGTTTGTCATTCTGAGCCCTTCGCCTGCTCAGGGTAAACTCAGCGAAGAATCTGGAAGCTCGTTTGAGACTCTAGATTCTTCGCTCTGCTCAGAATGACGGTGATTGGCGTTGATCTGCGGTTCCATCTCCTGCAATTCACGCGCCGGCGGCGGTTGGTTCGCAGGCGAGGATCACGGCTCTCGCTAGGATCTTCACTCCCATGGGGAGGGCGGTTTCGTTGACGTTGAACGTGGGGGTGTGCAGCGGGCGGACGACGCCGTCGCCGGCGGCGATGCCGAGGCGGAACATGGCGCCGGGGACGTGGTCGAGGTAACAGGCGAAGTCTTCGCCCCCCATGCTCGGGCGGGGGATGACGCGGGCGATGACGCCGGCGGTAGTTTCCGCGGCTTCTTCGAGGATGCGGTTGGCGGCTGCGTCGTTGCGAACGGACGGGATGCCGCCGTCAACGCGGACTTCGATTTGCGTCGCGGTGATCTCTTCGACGCCGCGGGCGATCTGGTGGATCTGCTCGATTGTTTGGGCGAGGACGGCGGCGTCGAGCGTGCGGAGCGTGCCGTCGAGTTCGACCTCTTCCGGGATGACGTTGGCGTTTTGCCCGCCGGCGATGCGGCCGAAGCTGAGGACGACCGCGTCGAAGCTATCGGTGGTGCGGGGGATGAACTGGTAGAGGCTGCTGACAAGCTGCGCGGCGGCGGCGATCGGGTCGCGCGACTCGTGGGGGCGGGCGCCATGGCCGCCGCGGCCGCGGACGATGATCGTCACGTCGTTGCAGTTGGCGGTGAAGGGGCCGACGCAGAGGCCGATCTCGCCGGTGGGGCGGGGCGGGTCGACGTGGAGGGCGAAGATCGAGCTGACGCCGTCGAGGGCGCCGGCGGCGATCAGGCTGCGTGCGCCGGCGGCGGTTTCTTCGGCGGGTTGCAGGATCGCCCGCCAGCGAAGCGGCCACGGGGCTGCGCCGCTGGCTTCGAGCTTGTGCAGCGCGAGGGCGACGTGCGTGGCGATAGCGGCGTGGGCGTCGTGGCCGCAGGCGTGCATCACGCCGTCGCGGGTGCTGCAGTAGGGGACGTCGTTCGCTTCGTGGATGAGGAGGGCGTCGATGTCGCCGCGGAAGGCGATGCGCTGGCCGGGTGAATCAACGCGATTGTCGGCGAGGACGCCGCAGCCGTCGGGGCCCATGCGGAGGGCGATGCCGGGTTGGTCGAGCGCCTGGTAGAGGGTGAGGCTGGTTTGGAGTTCGGCGCCGCTGGGTTCGGGGTTCGCGTGGAGGCGACGGCGCAGTGCGATGAGATCGGGCGTCGCGTTGGCGACGATGGCGTCGAGGGTTTGTTGCCAGTTGGGCATCGGGGCGGAAGACCCCTCCCATGAAGGGAGGGGCTCGCTGGGGAGTATTTGCGGCGTTGCGTCCGCAAGTATACCCCATTCGTTGCGTGAGACGGGTGTTTACACGAATACCGGCGTCACGAGTTCCGGCAGGACACCGCGTTCGTAGCCCATCGCGAGGAACTGCGTCACGGCGTCGCGGCCGCGGGCGCCGAAGTCGAGAGTCCAGTCGTTGACGTACATGCCGACGAACTTGTCGGCCTGGCTGCGATCGAGATCGCGGCCGTATTGCAGGGCGTGTTCGAGCGCGGCTTCGCGGTGGTCGAGGCCGTACTTGATGCTCTCGTAGAGGAGCCGCTGGACTTCTTGCGTTGCTTCGGGGCCGAGGTCCTTGCGGATCGCGTTGGCGCCGAGCGGGAGGGGCAGGCCGGTGAGTTCCTTCCACCAGACGCCGAGGTCGACGATCAGCTTCAGGTTGCTCTGGCCGTAGGTGAGCTGGCCTTCGTGGATGATCAGGCCGGCGTCGATCCGCTTACCGTTGTATTCGCCGCGGTTGACGACTTCGATGATTTCATCGAACGGGACGACGACATGGTCGAAGTCCTTGTCGAGGCAGAGCCGCAGGGCGAGGAAGGCGCTGGTGAGCGTGCCGGGGACGGCGATCGTTTGCGTTCTGAGATCGTCGATCGTGCACAACTCTTTGGCGATCACCATCGGGCCGTAGCCGTCGCCCATGCTTGCGCCGCAGGAGCAGAGGTCGTACTTGTCGTGCAGGAAGGCGTAGGCGTGAATGCTGACGGCGGTCAGCTCGAGCTCGCCTTGGAACGCGCGGCGGTTGAGGGTCTCGATGTCGACCAGCTCGTGCGTGAATTGGTACTTGCCGGTGTCGATGCAGTCGTTCGCCAAGGCGTGGAACATGAAGGCGTCATCGGGATCGGGGCTATGACCGACGCGGATGAGCTGCTTGGCTTGGGTGGCGGACACGTGCGGACCTCGGCAGTGGCGGGCTGTTTAGCGGGTTGGGGTAGCAATCCATCCTACCGATTTGGGCCGGCACGCGGTAGCCGCGGCTCAACGAGCCGCCGGAGCGAGGGGGGGATTTATGATTTGGGATTTATGATTTCTGATGTGGGGAGGGGCGCCGGTTCTCCGGCAGGCAAATCAGAAATCCTAAATCCCAAATCATCAATTTGTGCTGCTCCGGCCGGTCGTTGACCGGCGGCTACCCTTGCAGGGAGAGGCCCGCGGATTCGTAGTGGAGGCCGGCGAGGGGGGCGATCGGCGTGGGGGCCGGGGCGGAGGCTTTGAGTTGCTCGCAGGCGAGTTGCCAGGTTTCTCGCTCGTATTGCAGCAAGTGGAGCGCGGCGGCCAGGGACGCCGAGTCGTGGTTCAGCTGGGCGAGCGCGATTTGCCGAAAGGCGAAGGCGTATTCGTCGGCCAAGCGGCGTGAGATTTCAGACTCGGTGATGACGAGTCCTTGGATCAGGGTCTCAACGATATCATTGGTGCGCGTCAACAGATGGTCGCACTCAGCGCGCTGGCTGGCGTCGTTCCAAAGCTGCTCGGCCTGCCGGCCAAAGCGAAGCGCGCCGTCGAGCAGGATGAGCTGGAGCTCAGGCTGCGAGGCGGTATGGACGCGGCCGTCGAGATAGCGCGAATTGGCTTGGGCGGCGTAGCTCATGATTTCCCCCTCCGTGAGAGACGTCTCGTCACTTCACTCTTTACTCCATCGGCTTACTATATCGGCGTTGCGAGCGCCGCCGCAGCAGTTTCAACGATGTTTAGCCGCTGGCGCCGGTGTAGGGGGCTAGCGGTTGCAGGTCATTGAGCGCCGATTGGCTTTGTTGAAGCTTGGCGATGATAAGTTCCAGCTGATAGAACTGATTCAGCAGTCGGTCTTCTTGCGATTTGAGTTGCGTTTCGAATTGATCGAGACGAAGTTCGTTCGATTCGATCGTGTCTTGCAAGGCTTCGCTGCTGGAGCCGAGGAGCGAGTTCTCGTCGCCGGCGAGGCTGTCGACGACTTTGGAAATTTTCACCGCAACGCCAGTTTGAGCGTTGGAGAGAAACTCCTGCACGCCGGCGGAGTCGTTTTCGAACGCCGCCTTGAGCTTGGTCTTGTTGAGTTCCAGCTTGCCGTCGGGAGCGAGGCTGAGGCCAATCTGCTCCAGCGAATGGAAGTTCCCCAGGCCGGCGTAGCGGTCGGTCATCGCGCGTCCCATGCGCGTGTCGATTTGCAGCGCCTCGTTCGTGCCGAACAGGAGGCCGGTGGTGAGGGCGGCGTCGTCGAACGCGGTGAGCTTGTCGAGATCGTCGCGGAGTGAGTTGTAGGACTCGACGAAATCTTCGACGGCGGTGACCAGCGATTCGTCCGATTGTGCGACCGAAACGGTGATCGCCGTGTCGCTGGGCCCGGCGACGGTAAGATTCACGCCGCCGACGGTCCCAGTGAACGTGTTGGTCTGCGAGCTGACGAGCACGCCGCCGCCAGGGGTGCTGCTGTTGCCGTAGAGAATGACGGCGTCTTGGGCCTTGGCGGTTTCCTCGAAGTTCATCGCCGAGGTGCCGGAGTCAATGAGCAACTGGTTGGCGGCGCCGGTGGCGTTGACGGCTAACGTGAGGCGGTAGCCGGTTCCGTCGAAGACGGTGGAGGCGGTGACGCCCGCCTTGAGGTCGTTGATGCTGGCGGCAAGTGCCGAGAGGCCGGTTTGAGTCCCTGACGCGGCGGTAAAGGCGCCGGCGCCGTTGATGATTTGCTTGCCGCCGATTTTGGTCGCTTCGCCGAGGATCTTGAGGTCCTTGGCGGCGGTGCCGGAGCCGACGTCTTCGACCTTCAGTTTGCCGGCGCCGCCGCTGGTGTCTTCCAGCTCAATGCCGGTCTTGGCGGAGTTGAGCCGAGCGACGACGCCGACTTCGCCGGCGGTCGCCTTGGTATTGATGGCGTCGATCAACTGACCGACGGTCGTGATGCCGGCGTCGCTGCCGTTGAGGTCGAGGGCGATCACTTTGCCGGTGGCGTCGGTGATGCGAATGTCCCCCGTGCCGATGCCGCTGCCGCCGTTGAGCGACGAGAGGGGAATCGCCGCACTCGAACTTTGCAGATTCGAGAGGTCGATCGTGTAGGAGTTCGAGCCGTCGATCACCTTCGTCGGCGTGCCGTTGACGTCGATCGTCTTGCTGGCGCGGGTGAGGTTGAGCGACTTGGCGATGTCGCCGCTGGAGTCGGTGACGCCGAGCGTCCCCGTGCCGCCGGCGGTGTCGGTCAGGATGACGCCGTCGCCGGCCTCGTTAATACGGGCTTCGACGCCGTTGCTCAGGGCGTTGATCGAGTTGATGACGTCGCCGACCGTTTTCGGTTCGAGGCCCGAGGTGTTGAAGTCGGCCGTTTTGGTGATGCCTTTGGTGTCGGTGATGCGGACGTCGCCGAAAACGACTCCCTTGCCGCCGTTCAGCGAGGAGAGGAGCGTCGCCTCGCTGATCGTCTGGCGTTTCAGGGCGCCGGAGCTTTTCGATGAGGACGCCACATTGGCGACGAGGCCGAGCTTGGTCGCCGAGTTGTTGGCGTCGCCGTTGGCGATGATCAGGTTGCCGCCGCCGTTCGAGTCGTCGGCGATCAACAGGCCGTTGCGGGCGGAGTTGATCGACGCGGTGACGTTCGCCGCCGAGGCGTTGATTAGGTCGATGACGTCGTCGAGCGTTTCGGCAGTGGCGAGATTGACGCTAGCCGATCCGCCGCTGCGATCTGTGACTTGCAGCAGGCCGAGCGTGCCGACGCCTTGGCCGCCGTTAAGGCTGGTCAGGAGCGTATCGCGTAGGCCAGAGATCAATCGCTTGCCGGTGATTGCTGCGCCGGGCGTGGTCGTCGCGATGCCGAGATCCGCGGCGGCCGTGCCGGTCGACCCGTTCTCGACGCTGAAGTCGGTGGAACCGGTGGTGAGATCGGTCAGCACCAGTCGATTGCCGTCGCCCGAGATGGCCGCGGTCAACTTGCCGGTTCCGGCGGCGTTGATTTGTTCAATCACCGTGCCGAGAGTGTCGGCGTCGTGCAGATCGATCCCCAGCGACGAGCCGTCGGAGAGGGTGACGTCGAGGTCGACGACCCCTTGCTTATTAATGGTGACGCCGTTGCCGTCGTTGAGCGTCGAGAGCTTCGTGCCGGAATGGAGTCGCAGCAGATCGGAGCCAGTGGCCGTGTTGGCAGCGACGCTGATGCCGGCGAGGCCGAGACTGGCGGCGGTCGTGCCGCCGGCGCTTTCACCGACCGTCAGGTTTCCGCTGCCGCCCGACGTGTCGGTGAGGATGAAGGAGTCGCCGTCGGTCGTGGCCGTGACGGCGATGTCGCTGTTGTTGTTAATTGCTGCGAGGACGTCGTCGACGTTGCGGGCGAAGCTGAGATCAATGACGGCGGTGACGCCGCTGCGATCCGTGATGCGGATCTTGCCCCGTTGGACACCGGCGCCTTCGTTGAGTTGGTCGAGCGAGATCCCTTGATCGAGGAACCCGCCGAAGCCAAAGGAGAACGTGCCGCTGCCGAGGTTGGCATTCGTTCCCTGGAAAGCCTGGCTCACGACCTGTTGAGCGGAGGCGGCTTGCACGGGGCGGACCTGGAACGTTCCCACGGAGGGCGTCGCGCCGGTCGGGATGGAGACTTTCAGCAGGTCTTCATTACTGGAGGTCGCCGTCCGGGTGTTGAAGACGGAATTGGCTTTGAGCTTGTTGGCGGAGAACTGGAAGCTGAGGAGCTTCGAGCCGAGGGTGTCGTAGGCGACCTGTTCCTTCTTGAGGTCGTCGGTCCGCGTCTTCAGCATGTCGCGCGAGCGACCTGCGACGGCCATCAATTGCTTGACGGTGTCCTCGATCTTGAGGCCCGTCACCAAGCCGACGCTGGAGGAGATTCTTGCCATACAGTCAGACTTTCGGTCGCAGATTCAAAGCTTCGAGCCGGCGTCCCGTGCGAATTGCCACGGGAAAGAATACGTCGCAGAGCAGCGCGGGCGGCCGCCGACCGAGGTCGACGGCGTATCGGGAGTTATCGGCAGAGTTCCGCTAGTTCCTACATGTTGTTAGGCGGGTTGCTAGCATGCGAGTTTGTCCGGGGGCGCCAGGAGGCCGTGAAGGCCGAGTCCGAAGTCCCGAAGGGACGCGCCGTGAAAGCCCAGGGCGAAGCCCTGGATAACTTAAGGATTAAACCGACAATAAGCCCTGAAAGGGCGCGCGTGGCCCGACCGTGGTCGTTGAGTCAGGCGCGCCCCTACAGGGCTATTGATCCTTCGGCGCGTTTTGACCCAGGGCTTTGCCCTGGGCTTTCATAGCGCGTCCCTTCGGGACTTTAGACTCGTGGCTTCAGACGCTTTAGAGCAGGTGGGCTGAAGGGGCAGGCAATCATTCATCAACAAAAAAGCCGGCTCGGTCATTCTAGGACCGAGCCGGCTTGCGTTAGGTTTCAATTAACCGCGGTTAGGCTTAACCACGGAGCAGCGACAGGACGTTCTGCGGGTTCTGGTTCGAGATCTGGAGCACCGTGGTGCCAGACTGAACCAGAATCTGAGCACGCGTCAGGTTCGCCGATTCAGCCGCGAAGTCGGCGTCGCGGATCGAGCTTTCGGCTTCGCTCAGGTTCACAAGCACGTCGTTGAGGGCGTTCTTGTTGGTTTCGAGCGTCGTCCGTTGGAAGGCGCCCAATCGACCGCGGAGCGAAGTCACCTGGTCGATCGCTTCGCCGACGATGGCGGCAGCCGTCGTCGAGTCGTTAGCGAGCGAGGCGTCTTTGCCGTCGCCGAGTTGGAACAGCTTGCCGCTGACGCCGCCCAGGCGAGCGGTATTGACGCTGGCGATGCCGAGGCGAGCCTGTTGGTTCGACACGACGTCCGGGCCAAGTTGGAACAAGGCGCCGCCGCCGTCGATCGTGAAGGCGGCCGTACCGGTGAACCCGGCCGTCAACGAACCGCTGAGGTCGAGGCTGGCCGTGTTGATCGAGAACTGGTTACCCTTGCCGTTGACCACGACGCCGTTGATCGAGGCGGCGACGTCGGTGCCGGTGTCGCGTGAACGAACGCCGATGGCGGTCGTGAACGTGCCGGCTGGCGTAGCGCCCGCCCCTTCGCTAATGACGCGGAGGTCGACGACCGAATCGGTGCCGTAGCTGGTGGAGACCAACTCGAGTGTGGTGCCGTTGACGATCGCTTCGACGCCGGTGGCGTCTTTCACCAGGTTGATGCCGTCGGCCAAGCCTTGGACGCTGGTACCAGCTCCGAAGGAGAGGACTTCGGCGCCGTTCGAGCCGGCGAGTTCGAGAACCACGTCTCCCGAGATGCCGCCCGAGGCGGTGACGCCGCCCGAGGTGTTGGCGACGACTGGCGGGGTCTGGGTGGTCGGGTTGTACAACCCGTCGCCCGTGCCGACGTCGATCGTGGCGTTGTAGTCGTCCAGGGCGTTGATGGCCGTGGCGATGTCATCAAGGTCGGTAGCAGCGGTATCGTTGACCGTGACCGTGATGTTGCCCGATCCGTCATCGACGGCCGTCGGGGCGCCGGCGGGGGGCACGGCTGATTCGACAATCGTCACCGTCTTCGCATTGAAGGCGGCGGACGCCGTCGCGGCATTGACCGTGATCACGCGGGTACCCGCGTCACGACCGCCGGCCAAACCAGCAATCGTGCCGGTCGTACCACCGCCGGTCAAGTTGGCGCCAGTACCGCCCGAAGCGGTGAAGTCGCTGCCACCGTTGATGGCCGCTTGGATATTGGCGATGGTTGCGGCGCCAGAGGCCTGGGTGACGCTCACATTGAGCGTGTTGGTGGCGGCCGTGTAGCTCGTCGCGGCGCCGCCGGCGCCGTAGGTAATGGCGACGTTGACAGCCTGGTTGCCTTCCGCCCCATCGGCGGCGCCGGCTGCATCGGCGACAATGCTGAACGTTTCCGAGCCGATGGTGACCGTACCGCCGGTGGCCTGCGTCGCCGTGTTCGTGAACGTAGCCGTGGTGCTGGCGGCAACGCCCGCGACCGCGACGGGGATGGCCGCGACGTCGACCTGGCCTTGGGTGGCGGCGGCGGTGACGTTGACCGAGACCGACACGCTGCCAGTGGCGCCGAGGTTGGCCTGATCAATCTTCAGGTCGGCGATGTTCGAGAAATTCGAACCGGCCGTCGTGAGGAAGTCGAGGCTGCCGTCGAGCAGACGACGACCTTGGAAGGTGGTCGTTTGGGCGATGCGGTTGAGGGCTTCGAGCGAGCTGTCGACCTGGAGCTGGTTAGCGGCGAGTTGCTCGTCGCTGAGGGCGCCCGAGTTGGCGCTTTCCGTCACGAGGCCGCGGATGTCGTTGAGCAGCGAGCTCACCCGGCCGAGGGCGGAGTCGGCGGTGGCGATGACCTGGTTGGCCCGGTCGGTGTTCGTGATGGCCCGTTGAATGCTGGTGATGTCCGAGCGAAGGTTTTCGCTGGCGATCAAACCGGCCGGATCGTCCTTGCCGGTGTTGATGCGGAGACCGGTGCTGAGACGCGTGAGCGATTGCTCCAACGAAGCGTTGGACTGGCGCAGCGTATTGCGAGCGACCAGCGAACTCACGTTTGTATTGATACGAGTCATTCTTCAAACCCCTGTCAGGTAAGAGCCACTTTTCGGACGCGGGCCAGAGCGCTGGGGGAGCGGCTCAGTTCTGGCCAGTCTTTTGGTCGATCGCACGGCGCCGAGGTCACCCGCCTCGCGTTGTATCACCGTTGTTCGGTATCTCGACGGTCCTGGCGAATCCTCGCCCTATCGCAAGCGCTCGCCAGAGTCCGTCGCGCCAAGCGTAGGTTGCAGTCCTGCGCTGTGGCGGAAAAATTTCTGGGCGACGTTGCAGTCCCTCGCCGTCGGACCGACTCCGCTCCGCTTGTGCAGCGACCGCAGTGTTTTCCGACTCACCGTCTAGGGCGAAATATCGACGGGGCGAAAGAAAGGGCTTGAGGGAGTGACAGCACCTTTACCCAGGAATGCAGGATTCCGTAGGGGCCTCGCTAAGCGCGGCCGGAATAGGCGGCAAGATCAGCCAGCGAGGAGCGTAGCGTTCTGGATGACGTGATCGGTACGATCGTTAAAGTCGAATTGCATACCAGGGTGGCACGCCCAGAGGTACTCCGATGGGCGTGGCGAACCCGATAACGGCGCTACCACGCCCTGCGGAGTACCTTAGGGCGTGCCACCCCACGAGTGAGACTAGGGGCGCTCGGTCGAAGGCCGACCGAGGCCGCGGGCGTCTTCGGGGCGGAGCTTGGCCGCTTGTTGATTCTCGCGGCGAATCGCTTCGTAGACTTCCCGGCGATGGACGGAAACGTCCTGCGGGGCTTCGATGCCGAGCTTCACTTTGTCGCCGCGGACGTCGACGACCGTCACCACCACGTTGTCGCCGATGATGATGCTCTCGTCGCGAGTTCTGGATAGAACAAGCATGGCGGCGTCTCCCTATCGCGGCCGGAACCGCGCTGCTGAATGTGTATCTGGCGATCGCGCTGTCGATGGAGTCGACGCGCGAGGTGGTTATCGGTAGGGGGGAGTCGCGAGTCGCGCTTTTTCGAGTGGCGAGCGAAAAGTTCGCCCAGTCAACTCGCAATTCGCGCCTTGCAACTCCGAACTTCTTAAGCCGTGAGCCGCATCTCGCCGTCAGTCGGCAAGATCAACCGCACGGGGAGGGGATCTTTCGCAATGACTTGGCGACCCTTGCGACCATCAACGTTGATGACCAGCGGCGCCCGCAGGTTGAGGGCGAGGCCTTCCGGATGACGGCTCACGATGACGACGACTTGCGCGTCGGTGGCGTGGACCAGTTGCAGCGGAGCCAGATCCTGACGGGCGACGCGCAGCTGATAATCAGAGACGAAGCGGCGCGGGCTGACGACGCCGAGCGCAGACTCGGGCTCGTCAATTGATTGTAGCCAACCGAGCGCAGAGTTATGCCCGTCGGCCAAAACCACCCAGCGGCGGCAGGCGCGAAGTCCGATCAGACCTTGGTCGAACGTCAGAATGTCCGACGGCTGAACGGCAAGGACGCCAAATCGTGATGTCGTGATTTCCATATCGCCACCCGCACCTTCCCTGAGGCGGATCTCTGACTCGAGACAATCTCGAGGTCGCCGCTGCTATCCCACGGCACCCTTAGCATCGGCGCAGTGAGGCGGGGGGGAACAGTAAAAATGCGCAGCTTCTTGCGATGTGGAGGGCGGGGTAAGATTTGGCGGCTGGCGGTGCTACAAGACTAAAGGCAACCGCCAAGGACGCCAAGGTTCGCCAAGGTAATGCGGGGAAGGATTGAACCACGACGACACGACGGGCACGACGGAAGAAAAGAGGAAGAGGGAACCGCAGATGAACGCAGATAGGTTTTATTGGCGTTCATCTGCGTTCATCCGCGGTTCCAGCATTCTTGGTCTTCCCTTGGCGAACCTTGGCGTCCTTGGCGGTTAATCTTTCAGACCTTGCAGTTCCCCAGGCATCGTCTGCTACAGATAGCTCAGCAACGACATTTGTAGAATGCTCGCGGTCGCTTTGAGCGAAGCTTCCAGCGAGACCTGTCGCGCGGTGAGGTTGGAGATGGCTTCGACGAGATCGACTTCGAGTTCCTCGGAGAGGGCCGAGCGGAGCTGGACGTCTTCGTCTTCGAGGTTTTGCTGCGTGACGTCGAGGGCCTGCTGACGGGCGCCGACTTCGGAACGCGAAAAGGTGACGCGGTCGAGATCGACGTCGATGCCGGCAATGGCGTCTTCGATCGCCGTGATGTCGTTCGCCGCGAGGGCGTCGCGCAGGCGAATCAGCGTCGTGAAGACGCTGGGCGTTTCAAGATAGTTCTTATCGGCGCCGGAGAGGACGCCGGTCGCGCTGGTGACGGTCGTCGTATCGGCAGGGAGGAGGCCGAGGTATTCGGCGGCTTGGCTCCCTTCGGCCGAAGCAATCGTGAGGGGCCGGCTGGCGCCGTCGACGAGTTCAATGCCGTTGCCGGTGACGTTAAGCCGTGCCGTCACGGCGACGCCGGCCGTGTTGTTGAGCGTGTGGTTGTTGATGAGGTCGATGACGTCTTGAACGGTTTCCGCGCTAGAGACGTCGATCGGCAGGTCGACCGTGCCGACGCCGTCGCTGGCGGTGATCGTGAAGTCGGTGACGAACGGCGGCGGGTTTTCCTGGTACGAATCGCGCTTGGCGGGGACGCCGACGCCGCGGTTAAGAGCGTCGAGCCGCGTCTCGCCCGTCAACGAGCGAATGCCGAGCTGCGTGGCGGTTTGGCCGCCGTTCTCGCCGATTTGGAGGTCGGCGCCGCTGAGCCGCGAGCGGACGTTGACGCCGCTGCCGTCGGCGTTGATCTCGGCGTGCAGGCCGGCTTCGGAGCCATTGATGATGTTCAGCAGGTCTTCGACCGTTTCCGCGTCGTCGAACGTCAGCGTGTACGTCGATTGGCCGCTGACGACGCGGAGTCCGCTGGCGGCGTCGAACTGGGCGCCGCTGCCGCCGGAGGTCGTTGCGGCGGCGCTAATCGACACCGGCTGCGTACCGGCTTGCGAACCGTTGGTGGTGTCGAGCGAGTCGAGCGTTGTGGTGAAGGTTCCCTCGGCGTTGATCGCCGCGGCGACGTTGTCGGCGCTCGAGGCGTTGGCGCGAACATAGACGTAGAGCGTGTTGGCGGCGCCGCCGCTGTTGCCGGTGTCGCCCTGAACGTTGGAAATGTCCGACGCCGTGATGAGCGAGGCGCCGTTGTACGACGCGGGGCCTTCGGCGCTTTCATCGGACGTGGCCGTGAACGTGCCGGTAGCGTTGACGGCGTTGACGACTGCGTCGAGCGAGGTGGCGCCGGCGTCGTCGACAGTGATGGTGAGCTGCTTCGTCGTGCTGCTGTAGCTGGCGTTGGCCGCATTGCCGAGGCCGGTGGCGCCAACGACGACGACGTCGACGTTGTTGAACGCCGTGCCGGCGGCGTTCGCAGTGATCGTCAAGTCGTTGCCGCCGCCGCTGAAGCGGAGCGAGGCCTGAGCCTGTCGCGCGGTCGTCGAGTATTGGGCATACTCTGATCCGGGCGCTACGCCGGGCGACGCACGGAGCAATTCGTCGTCGACGATCTGGATCGTCGCGCCGTTGTATTGAGCGCCATTGACGGCGGCTTGAATCAGGAGGTCGTTGTTGTCGCCGGGCGAGACAAGTCGCGTTCGCGCCTTCGCTCCGAGGAGGTCGTCGAGGGGCGTAGTTTTGGTGACGAGGGGATTCAGATCGCCGCCGACCAATGGGTTGGTGAGGACGCCGAGCGGGTTGAGGATGCCGAGCTCGCTGGCTGCCTTGCCGCTGGCGACTTCTTTAACGGTGAGGTTGCCGCCGCCGGCAGAGTCGAGCTGCAGGGTCAGGCCTTGGCCGGTAATGCTGGCAGTCACCTGCCGCCCGAGCGGGGAGTTGGCCTCGATCAGCCGGGCGACGTCGCCGACGGTGGCGGCGTGGCTGATGTCGACAATGACCGAGTTCGTGCCGTCGGAGATTTGCAGGGCCCCGTTGGGACTGATGCCGCGGCCGCCGCGGAGCGAGCTGAGCGGCGTGTCGGCGGTGACTTCCGGGTTCAAGTCGACGCCGCCGAGAACTTCGCTGGAGATGCCGCCGAAGACGTCCTGGCCCGTGGCGTTCGTTGAGAAGAGAACGCCGAGATCGGAATGACTGCGAATCGACTGATCGTCGCCATGGTAGGTGACGTAGGCGCCGTTGTAGGAGTAAGGTTCGACGTTGGTCTGCGAGCCGGCGAACAGGTAGCGACCGCGAAACTGCGTGTTGCCGACGGAGACGAGTTGTTCGATGGCGCGATTGATTTCGGTGATCGCGGCTTGGCGCTCGGAATCGGTCGACGTCGTGCCGGAGACGCCGAGCGCGACGCCGCGGATGTCGCCGAGGAGCCCGGCGACGTTGTTGAGGGCGACGTCGGTGCTTTTGAGGAACGTTTGTCCGGTATCGATGTTCGAGCGGATCTGGGTCTTGCGTTCCAGTAGTCGCTGCAACGTCATCGCGCGGCGGGCGGCGGGGGCGTCTTCGCTGGGGAGCGTGAAGCGCTGGCCGGTGCTGACCTGGTTCTGCAGGCGGAAGAGATCGAGCTGATCGCCCTGTAGTTGCGCGAGCAGCCGCTGGCGGACCAGCATGCCGCTGACGCGGGTCGTCGGGAGTGGAATGATGCTGGCCATAACCGCAATGCGACGCGACTCGCCGCCTTCAAGTGTTTCCTGCGGCGCCGTGGTCGGGACGACCCGGCTCGCTTGGCGCTGCCGCTTAGAGCGAAACGAGGATGTCCATTAGTTCTGATAACGTGGAGATGTAACGAGCCGACGCCTGGTACGTCCGCTGCAGCATGATCATGTCAATCGCTTCTTCATCGAGGTTGACGCCGCTGACGGCTTGGGCGTTGGCTTCGAGCGTTTGTTCGAAGACCTTGAAGCCATCAGTGAGCGACCCGGCGACCGTCGCGCCCTGAGCCGTTTCGTTGATCAACTGGTCGTACAGGCCGGTGATGGAGTTGCCGCTGAGGCTGGCGAGCCCTTCGTCGTGCAGCGCGATCAGCCGGAGGCCGTTTTCGACGTTGACGCCGACACCGGCGCTGGAGGCGGCGAACTTTGAACCGTCGGCGGCGACGACGTCGTTGACCGCGAGCGTTGCGGCGCTCGACCCGGTGAAGAACGTGTTGACGCCGATCGCCGCTAACAGACCGCTGCTGTCGTCGGCAAAGGCGAGCCGGGTTTCGGCGCTGGCGGCGGTGATTTTCAGCTTGTTATCAGAAGTGACCTGGGCGTTGACGCCCCCCACGCTGTTGAGCTGACTGACCAGCGACGCGAGCGTCGTGTCGTCCTGCAGTCCGTCCAAGTCGACGTTGATCGTATGCGTTTCGGTCAGCTTGGTGGCCGTGTTGTAGACTAGCAGCTTGAACTGCCCGTTGACCGGGGTGAACGGCAGCCCCGCGGCGTCGAGCGTGAGCGCCGGATCGCTGACCGATTCTTGGCTGGTGACGCTTTGAAAACCTGTGGCGCCCTGGCCTTGCGAGTAGACCTTGTTGAACTCGAACGCCAGGGCCGACGCGAAGTTGTCGAGTCGATCGAGAAAGCCGCCGACGATGCGGTCGCGTGATTCGTAAATGCCGTGCAATTCGCCGCCGGAAACCTGGAGCGGGCTATTGTTCTCGACGAACTGGATCGAGGCGGTGGGGCGGCCGTTGGTGGTGGCGTAGTCGGTTTTGACCGGTCGAGCGGTCCCCTCGAAGACGAGCAATTCGCCACCGACGGTGACGTTGACGGCGCCGACGGGATTCTCAGTGACCGAAACGTCGGCGATTTCCGCGAGGCGCTTCAGCGCGACGCCGCGCTGGCTGCGCAAGGCGCCGGCCTGGCTGGCGGTCGGATTGCCTCCCTCCAGCGATACGATCTGAACGTTGAGCTTACGAACTTGTTCCGTCAGCGTGTTGATCTCGGTCGTGAGGTTGTTCACCTCAAGGCCGAACTCTTCGTAGGCCGTCGTCACGCGGCGATTCAGCGTGTTGATCGTCGTCGCCAGCGACTTGCCGGCCTGGACCGCGAGGTTCCGGACCGACATTTCCTCGGGCTGATCGACCACTTCTTCGATGCTATTGAAGAAATTGGTGAGTTGCGTGCTGACGTCGGTGTCGGAGAGCTCGCCGATGATCGACTCGAGATCGCGGTAGACCTTCTCCTGGATCTCGGAGCTCGCCCGGTCGCCGGCGACGCCGCGGAGGCGGTCCTCGATGAACGTGTCGATGTTCTGGACGATGCCGGCGATCTCGACGCCCAGGCCGAGCGTGAGATTGCCGAGCTTTTGGACCGGCGCCGGGGCGTAGAGGACGCGCTCGCGGATGTAACCGGGCGTGTTGGCGTTGGCAATGTTGTTGCCGACGACGTGCAGGCCGATTTCCATCGCCTGCAGCGTGTTGCCCGCCATCTGGATGGAGCCGAAGATCGACATGAGAAGCGGCCGACGAGGTTAGGACGAAGCGCCAGCAGAGCTCTAGCGCGACGCCGACGTGCGCTCCGCGACTTACGTCGCAGTTCGTTCGTCGACGCCCCTAAACTCGCGGCGCTTCCTAGACTGCCTGATCGATGAGGGCGCCGCCTCGTTCAACGACGCGGCCCTTTCCATATGTCGGCTGCGATCGGCCTCCAGTAGCAATGATCTCCAGTAATTGAGAGAGATGGAGCACGGTGCGTTGCACGGCAACCCACTGCGCGAGGCACTCGTGACGAATGAGTTCGGCGCGCTGGCGGGCTTCGGCGACCGGCGTTTTCAGGGAGTAAGCGGCCGCATGGGGTAATGCGGTGGCTAGTTCCTCAAGGGATCGCGAGGGCAATCCTTCCGCATCGGCTTGCCGCAACAATTCTTGTCGGCGCTGCTGGCATGCTTGCAGTTCGGCGGCGAGTTGGCCTTCGCGCGTGACGAGATCGGAGAGCCCTTGATGGTCGCGGCGCACGATGAGCTCGCGCTTCGTCGATAGCAGCGACAGCAACTCTTGCTGCGCGGTCGAGAGCCGCTTGAGCAGGGCGGCGAGTTCCGATTCCCAGTGGAGCGGCGTGGCGGCGGTCACGAGCGGAATCCTCATTGAAGCCACCGGCTCCGCCGGTGGACGCGTTGCACTGGGCTACGCTTGATGGCACATCGTCCACCGGCGGAGCCGGTGGCTTCTAAAAACAAGACTTAGCGACGACGAAGCGATGAGAGGTCGGTGAGCGACGCCGAGGCCTTTTTCTCGGCGTTGGCGATGAGGCTCGCCTCTTTCGGAAACTGGCGGCGGAACATCGCGGCCGAGAGCTCGCCGCCGTTTGACTTCGACATTTCATCGCCAATTTGATGATCGAGTTGCTGCTGAAATATCTTTTCGGCGTTGCCGCCATGGAAGTAGGCGGGCTCGCCGACGGTGCTCCGCATCGACTTGAGCATCTCGCCGTAAAAGCTCTTGCCGACGAAGTCTTGAAACGCCCCCTGCAGTTCGCGGGCGTTGTCGAGCTGCTGATCGGCGGACGACGTCGTCTGCCGGAGCGGCTTGATGTTCGCGGTGCTGTTGAGGTTGATGTTCATAGCTTAAAAATTCTTTAACCGCGAATCACGCGAATCGTCGCGAATAAGGAAATGCTGAGGAGAATTGATTGCTGGATTCACGGGTCAAGAGTTGGTTGCCTGCTCTTTAGGGAATGGTCTTCGTCTTATTCGCGACGATTCGCGTGATTCGCGGTTTGTTTTTCCTGCTCGCATTACTCAACAATCAAACGCCCATGAAGTTTGCCGCTGCGGGCGATTTCCTTGATGATTTCAATCCGATCCTGGTTCGGGACTTTGATCGAGTTGAGAGCGTCGACCAGGGCGTCGAGTTTGGTGGAATTGACCTGCTCGGTGCCGATCGGCGTGAACCCGGGAGGATCGCCCGCTTCAATGACGACGTTGTTGTGCGAGACGACGACGTCGCCGATCGTGACGTCGCCGCTGATGACGATCGTGCCGGTGCGTTGGTTGATGATCACGCGGGCTTCGGGTTCGGCGGAGTAGATGTCGACATCGAGGATGTCGGCGACGAACGCCACCGGGGTGCCCTGATATTCCTGCGGAATGCGAACGACGATGTTCGAGGCGTTCACCGCCTGGACGAAACCGTCTCCCTCGCGGGAATAAAGTTTGTGGATCGAGTCGACGACTTCCGTGGCGGTTTGGAAGTTGGCGTGGTGCTCTTCGAGGATCAACGTGATGCAGCCGTTGTGGACGAAGGGGGTGAAGATGTCTTCCTCCATCTGGCAGCCCCCTTTGATGAAGCCGACGTTGGGGGATTCAGGATCTTGTAGATGGACGGCGCCTTCACAGAGACCGTAAACGCGGCGGTCCTGCGTGTGAGGGCCTTGGAGGGCGGCGAAGGCGAGCCGGCCGCCGGCTAGACTTTTCCCGTTGATGCCCATGACGTAGCAATCGATCTGGTCGCCGCGGCGGGCGCCGGTAGCGGGAACCGTCGCGGTGACCATCACCATGGCGACGTTTTTGACTTTCTCGAGGTCTTTCAGGCCGCTGCGGCCGCCAAGGGGAACTTCGGGGACGGGGGCGCCCATGATCTCCATCGCCCGGGCGAGCGCTCGCATCGTGGCGGGGTCGTTCGCTTCGCCGGTCCCGTTGAGGCCGACGACGAGGCCGACGCCGCGGAGCGTGTTCGTCTCCTGCCCTTTGACGCGAACGATGTTGCGCAGAACCGTGCGGCCGTAGCAGTCGGCGACGCCGCCGAAGAGGGCGGCGAAGGCGAGCAAAGTCAGGAGCGTGCGTTGAAGAGTCATGTGATTCAGTCGATTGCCGTAGGGGTTGGTTCGTCGTGGGGCGAACCGCGTTAGAAGGCCTTGTAGCGATCGTAGAACTTTGAGAACCAACCTCGTTCGTAACCCTCGCGCACCATGCCGACTTGTTTCGCCTTAATCTTCAGCCGGACGATCGATTCGCTGGTGACGGTCCGGTCGGGCTGGATCGACTCGCGGCTCACTTCGCCCGAAAGGAACGTCTTCCAGTTTTCTTCGTTGTTCTCGACGTCCCAGTCGGCTTCGATGTAAAGGTTGCCGTTAGGGCGAATATCAATCACTTCCGCGGCGATCTTGAACGACATCGCATCGCGAAGTTCGAGGTCCGACTCAGCCCGATACTGGCTGTTGTTGATGCCTGAGATGCGTGGATCGCCGGCGAATTGAGGGGCGAGGCGAATCGACTTGCCGTCGAAGGCCAGCCAGCTGGTGAGGGCCTGGTTGAGGAACGAGTTCTTCCGCTGTTCCGCGTCGCCTTCGCTGATCATGCGGGTGCGGTAGTCGACGATCACGACCAGCGTGTCGTGCAACTGCACCTCGCGGGGACGGTGGTCGGCGGGGAGTTCACGGAACATGAACGAGCCGTTTTCCATCGTCAGCGCTTGTTGTTCTTGCGATCGCACTGGCTCGAGCAGGAGGCTGCTGTCTTGGGCCGACGCGAAGCCCAGGCCGAGCGTCGGACCAGCGACGAAGGCGGCGAGGAACGACGTGCGGCGGATGGCTGATGAGTTAAGCATGGAAGAGTTTCCGGTGGAGAAGCAATTACTGGGCCGGAGCTGGATTGGCGGCGAGTTCGGCGGCAGAGGCGCCCGCCGTAAAGATTTCGAGTTCGCGGACGCCGATGACGCGAGCGGCGTACCGTTCCTTGCTAGCGATCGATTGGACCATGACCAGATCGCCCATCCCGCCATCTTGCTGAGCCATCGCGTAGGTTCGCACCGAGACGCCAGCGGCGCGGGCACGGACGCTGACGCGCTCGTTACGGCGGACGATGACTGGCGTGCGGATCTGGTTCGTCTGCACGATCGAATCGGGACGGATGCCTTGGACTGCCTCTTGGCCGATGACGGCTTCGAGCGTGAGCGCCGATTGCGAGGGGAGGGCGCCCAGGCAGGGACGCAGTTCGACTTCGCTGCGACGGATGAGGTCGCCTCCCTTGATCGGCTGGACGGCATAGACGGCCATCTCGAGACGGTCGAGCTTGGCATACACAAGCGTCAGCGGCTCGTTGGCGGGACCAAGGATGGTGAGACGTTGCCGGCCGCTCCACGGCGCTTCGCCGCCGCTGAGGCGGATGCTATCGCCGAGCTTCTCCGTCAAATCGACGAGTTTCGCGTCCCCTTCAACTTTGACGTTCCAGAGGTCATGCCCCGATTGGGCCTGGATGTATTGCTTCACGGCGACGGCCAGCCGCTCAGTGGCGAGCTGAACTTCCTGTTCCGTATGAATGGCGGGGCGACTCGGCGCACGTCGCGTCGTCGTCTCGGCGCCAGCAACCGGTTCGGGCATGACGGAGACAACGACCGTACCGCCGAAACGGACGTCGCTAACGTCGAGTCCGCGCGAGGCGACCAGATCGCGGATCTCCGCGAGTCGCAGGTACTGCTGCGTGCCAGCAGCTGGCGTCGGAATGAGGGGCGTCGCGGCGAGTTGGCTGCGGAGCGCTTCGTCTTCCGACTTGATGTCGGCGACGTCGCCCAGCAGGACGACCGATCCGCGGGCCTCGACGCGGGGGCGGAGGACGACTTCCGTCGCAAACGCCGGCGCCGCGGCGAGCAGGGCGGCAAGCATGATGAGCAAGCGTGGCATGGCTTCGTTCTGCTAGTAGCGGCGGAGATTGGAGGCGACTTGCATGATCTGGTCGCCGGTTTGGACGACCTGGGAGTTAAGCTCGAACGCCCGTTGGGTGGTGATCAGGTCGATCAGTTCCTGCACCGGCTGGACGTTGGAGGCTTCGAGCACGCCCTGGCGGACGGTGCCCATGCCGTTGGAGCCGGGGAGCCCGTCGACGGGGAAGCTGGAGGCGTCGGTCTGGCGGTACAAGTTGTCGCCGAGCTTGATGAGGCCGTCGGGGTTGAGGAATTGGGAGAGAAGTATTTGCCCGGCGTTCTGCAGCGACGGATCCGAGGCGGTGCTGTACTGCACCTGGCCATCGGTGGTGATGACGATGTTGGTCGCTTCGATCGGAATCGAGATCGGGGGATCGATCACGAGGCCGTTCTGAGCCGAGCCCAGCACGACTTGGTTGTTGGCGTTGATGCCGAAGTTGCCGGCCCGCGAATAGAGGGTGCCGCCGTTGGTGGCGTCGGTAACGCGGAAAAACCCGTCTCCTTCGATGGCGAGGTCGAGCGGGCGGTTGGTGGTTTCGAAGGCGCCCTGCTCGTAGTTGGTCTGCGTGCTGGAGACCCGGGCGCCGAGACCGACTTCGACGCCGGTCGAGGTGATGTTGCCGTCGGCGTCGAGGGCGCCGGGGTAGCGAATCTGGCGGTAGAAGAGGTCCTGGAAGTTGGCCCGATCTTCCTTGAACGCCGTGGTGTTAACGTTCGCCAGATTATTGGCAATGACGTCGAGCTTGGTCTCGAGGGCGTCCATGCCGGTGGCGGCGGTGTAAAGGGTTTGAACGCTCATGGCAGTGTCGAGAATTGAGGAGTTTTGAAGTAGCCCCCGGCTCCGCCGGGGGGTGACGCCTCTTGGGGCGACGATTGTCGGAATGGTTGCCTACCCCCGGGCGGAGCCCGGGGCTACAGTTTTAGGATCGCGTCGAGAGGAGTCGATTCACTAAGCCGCTGATCATGTTGTCTTGGTGTTGAATCATCCGGGTGTTGGCTTCGTAGGCCCGGGAGGTTTCGATCATCGCCATCATTTCGCGGGTCGGATTGACGCCCGATTGTTCGAGATAACCTTGGCGGACGTCGCGCTCGCCTTCGCCCACGGGCGTTACGGGCGCCAGGGGACGGAAGAGGTTGTTGCCCATCTTCACGAGGTCGCCGTTCGATTGCGGCTTGGCGAGGCCGATCTCGGTCCATTCGCCGTCCTGAACAATGTTGCCGCCGGGATAGATCTCCCAGCGGCGGGTGTTGTCGATGAGGATTTCGTTGCCGTCGGTGCTCAGAACCGGCATATCATCCTGCGTGATCAGTCGACCGTTGGCGTCGATCGTGAAGTTGCCGGCCCGCGTGAGATAGACGTTGCCGTCCGGCGCCTGGACCTGGAAGTAGCCTTCGCCGTTGACCGTGAAGTCGGTCGGGATGTCGGTCTGGCGGAGGCTTTTCGATTCGAAGTCGGTTTCGACGTCGATGATTTTGACGCCGCCGCCGATGTCGTTCTGCGTGCCGCTGTGCGGATAGTCGCTTTGCTGCTGGATCGCCTGAGCGAAGCGCGCCTGGAAGACGGGGATGTCGCGCTTGAAGCCGACCGTCTCCATGTTCGCCATGTTATTGGCGATCACTTCGAGCCGTTGCTGTTGAGCTTGGGCCCCTTCGGCGGAGATGTACATGCCGTAAGGCATCGTTCGACCGTAGTGCAGGCGTTGCCCCCCTGCATGTCGGTGGACTGGCTCAATGCACGCGGCGTGCCGAGAAGTGGGAATGTCATGTCGGTAGGTGCTCGTGGACGAATCATGGAAATTGACTGTGGATTCGTTCGTCGGCGTCCGAGCAGGCGCCAACGCCGCTAGCGGCGCCAGCGGCAGAAGGCGCCGATCGTTCGGCAGCGCTAATCGGCAGGTGTTGCCGGTTAGGAAGGGGGGGAAGAGTTAGCCTTGGCGAGCCGCGAGAATGATCGCCTCGGCGCCGAGGCTCCGAAGCGTTGCGGCCACGTCGTGGCCCGCTAGTTCGGCGGCGGCGAGCCCGGCGGCGTTGCTGCTCGTTGCGGCGGAGAGTTTCACCAGGGTCGACGCGCGCAAGACTTCACGTCCGTCGAGGCTGGCGACGAGCCCATCGACCCGCAACAGCTCGCCGTCGACGCGGCCCCAGGCGGCAATCGGGGCGGAGCAGCCGCCGTGGAGGGCGGCGAGGATCGTTCGTTCAGCGACGATGCCAATGCGGGTGTCGGGGTCGTTCAATTGGCCGACGATGGCTTGCGTGGCGAGGTCGTCGGCACGGCACTCCAGCGCCAGCGAGCCTTGGCCCGGCGCCGGCAGCATACGGGGCGGTTCGAGGTAATCGGCAATGCGCGACGCCCAGCCGAGCCGAGTGAGGCCGGCGGCGGCGAGGATGATCGCGTCGTACTCACCTGCGTCGAGTTTGCGGAGTCGCGTGTCGACATTGCCGCGGATGCCGGCGACGTGGAGATCGGGCCGTAGGTGGAGGACTTGCGCCCGACGGCGGAGGCTGCCGGTGCCGATGCGTGCGCCGGCGGGAAGTTCGCCGAGCGACGACGCGGCGTTCGTCACCAACGCGTCGGCGACGTTTTCGCGTGGCGGCGTCGCGGCGAGGACCAAGCCGCTCACCTGCTCGGTGGGCAGATCCTTGAGGCTATGGACGGCGATGTCGACTTCGCCCGCCAGGACCGCCGCTTGGATCTCTTTGGTGAAGACCCCCTGCACGCCGATGCCGGCGACGGGCCCGAGTTGCTCGACGTCGCCGCGGGTGGTGATCTCGACGATTTCAACCTGGGCGCCCAGCCGCGTCAGTTCGGCGGCGACCCATTCGCTCTGCCAACGGGCCAGCTTGCTGGCGCGGGTGCCGATGCGGAGCGGACGGTCAGAAGGCATCACGTTTCCGGACTGGGGGCCGGCAATGGGGGCGCTGCGGGAAGCTGGCGGAACGACGTTGCTTTGTATCCTTGCTGCGGCGGGGTCACGACGCCGCAACTCATAATATATTGTAACGCCTGTTCCATCGTGATGTTGAGGTCGATCGTTTCGCTTCGTTTGACGGTCGCCGTGAAGCCGGTGAAGGGCATCGGCGAGGTCGGCACCAACACGGCCAGCACTGGCTCGTTGGCGGCGCAGGCAATGTCGAGCAGGCTCTCGCCGGTGACGAAGGCGAGCTGCCAGATCCCCTTGCGCGGGTATTCGATCGCGACGATGCGGGTGTAGGCGATCTCGGTTTCGTTGAACATGAAGTCGGTCACCTGCTTGACCGACGAGTAGACGTTGCGAATCAGCGGCAGCCGCGTGACGCCGCGCTCGAACTGCGTCCAGAAGAAGCGGCCGATGCCGGCAGCGAGGAACTTGCCGAGCAGGTAGAGCGTCAGGATGAAAACGCAGAGGAAGATCGGCACAACGATCCGCCGCTGCAGATATTTGTTCTGAACGTAAATCTGATAAACGCCGTCGGCGGTGACGGGCATCGGGCCCTTGCCGACGACCTCAGCCACTTCGTCGTAGTCGGCGGCGGGGATGTACTGGCCGTCGGCGGTTTGGCGGTAGGCGACCCCTTCGATCAGCGCCCGGCCCTTGACCGGTTGGTCGGCGGGGACGAGGTCAGCGGGGATGATGCTCTTTTCGTGGTAGTCGACGAGCAGCGTCCGCGCGCCGTTTTCTAAGGGGACAAGTAGGTACTCGGCGACTGTGTTCCAGACCCACAGAATGATGACGATCGTCAGCAGCGGCGGGAGCAAGATGCCCAAGCCGCGCACGATGGCCCGACGAAACGGGTCGAGGGCGCTCGCTGTCTTCGTCGTTGGCTGGGGGGAGGACATGAAGGAAGGAGGAAGGTCGAAGGGGGAGGGGGGAAGGTTGAGTGGGCGGGATTTTTTGGCGGGTACTAACTTGCTTTAGCCGCCGGCGGGGGTGCGGGCGAGGACCAGCACGGTGACGTCGGCGGCGCCGGCGCGGCGCAGGACGCGGGCGGCTTCGCTGCAAGTGGCGCCGGTCGTCAGAATATCATCGACGATCAGCACCCGGGCGGCCGCTAAATGATAGGACGGGAAACGTTAAACGGTAGTGACTTTTGAAGGATTTCGGCCGGACGCAACGCGCAAAGCAACGCGCGCCGGTCGTTAGGGTTAGTTTGCTAGAATATTCGTTGCTGGGCTCGAGGGCTGATCCCCCTCAAAGGTTTCGGCCGTTTCGCGGACTCATACCCCCGCGACGGCCGAAGCCGGCCCAGTTGAAAGGGTATGAGAACATGGCCGTTGAAGATGAGTTGTTGCGCGAAAGTCTGGCGAATCTCAACTGCCACCGGCTTATTCGCGAGCTGTTTCTGATTGAAGATTCTCGCCGCGAGCTATTGATCGTCGAAACAGCCCCCAAATTAGCGCCCTTTGGAAACCAAATGGGCAGAGAATTGACACTGCCCGTTTCGATCAAGCGCCTCATCGTAGAGCGGGGAACACCGATTTCATTTGGCGGCGAAACGGCTAGTTCTTGGATTCAACTGTCGAGACAATTGGCGCATTCTGCAGTCAATCAACTTTGTGCAGTCCTTGGGAAGCAGCCGCAGGATCTGGTGAACTTCTGCACGAGCTCTGCGCCGCAAGCCGATGCGCTAATTGCCCCATGGTCGGCGTCAACGGGCTTTTGGTGGAACCACGATGCCAGACAAATCGATTCTCGCATTCCACCTGTCAACTACGACCTCGCGGCGTCCGAATTGGAAATCGAGATTTTCGCAGCAGTCGAGAGCGAGAAACGTGCAGCTTCCGATGCTGCAAGCAGCACGAACACCACGAACAACGCGAACATCCCAAAAGTTTTTCATGGCGGTCTCCCTTCAAATCCTGACGTTCGCGACTTAATGGCGATACTCGACGCCACGACGAACTCTAGAAAGCCAAAAATTCAAATCGCCCGCGAATTTACGGGCGAGAATAAAGGCGAGGACGGAAAAGCAAAGTCGTTGCTTGCCGAAATCGCTCGACGCCAACGGAAGGCAAAGTCGAGCAAATGATCGCGAACATTGTTCGCGAACACGAACACCAACGTGTTCGTCGATTGCTCAACGCTGACCATCATGACTCTAACATTCGTTTGTTCCGCAACATGCGGCAAGGAAACGAATCTGAGGGTGAACGATGGAAGCAACGATCAACGAACCGAAGCCGATCCAGGTGAGCGAGATCAAAGCTTCTCGCATTCTGGGCCTCTGCCCGAAAACGCTGTTCAATCGGCGTAAGGCGAAAAAAATCGCTTTTGTCCGCGATGGCAATCGCATCATGTATCGCCTCGACGAGCTCGAGCGGTACTCGAAGGCCAATGAAGTGGCGGCAAACGGCTAGAAGTGAAACAGGCCGGCCCCACCACGACGCCAATCAGAGTGGGAACCGGCCAAAACTTGGAGACTAACGCCATGGTAGGCGCACCTAGCAATACTCGGCAAGCCGGCCGCGGAATAGCCGGCGGCGACCGGAGAAATCGCCAATCGGCGCCGACAGCGGGACTGCCCGCGATCGACGCCGCTGGCCTCAAGCTGATAGGCATCGTTTTCCTTTCAGAAATCAATGGCGACATGCTCAACCGCATTTCAGCTCTAGAACGCGTGAGGCCAGACGACTTTGCCGACCCCGCGCTTGGCGAAATTTGGTCCGCGTTGAAGGCCATCCACGGGCGTGGCGAGCCCATAACTCCCGACCGCGTGACGAGCCTTGTGCGGCCGAACGTGAGGGACGTCGGGGCGATACTTGGCGAGGCGCTTACTGGCGTCTATCGAGCCATTACGACGACCGACGCCGCCTTCTACGCGCAACAAGTGATCGAGGCTTCGCATGCACGTCGTGGCCGCCTGATTCTCCACGATGCCGCGCGAATTTTGGCCGCGTCGCCAAGCGCAGTCGATGCGATGAGGCGTGTGCAAAACGAAGTTAGCGCGCTAGTTGTCGACCACGATTCGCGACAACCGTCGCCAACTTCGATGTTCGACCGATTCGAAAAAAGTATTCTCGATCGCGAGAAGCCAATTTTTTGGGAATGCGCCCCTTACGGATCAAAGCTCCGGGAAGTGAAGGTCGGCGCCGGACAGGTCGTACTCATTGGAGCGGTGGCGGGTAACGGCAAGACCGCTTTAGCGCTACAACTCGTCGTCGACGCACTCCGAGACCCGAATCAGACGCAACTGAAGGCGCTTGTAGCCAACGTTGAAATGTCACCAGAGGCACTTTTAACGCGACAACTCGCGCGTTTGAGTGGAGTTGGCCACGCGTGGTTATTGCATCGCGACTACGACGAATCGGCGACATCTCGAATTCGCGAGGCCCTCGACGAATTGCGGGCCGTGATGCCGCGCCTCGAGCTCATGGGGCCGCCCTTCAATCTCGAGCGACTTGCCGAGCGGGCGATCGCGTTTGCGGCCGACATCGTTGTCGTCGATTACGCACAGCGCTTCGACTTTGCCGACCGGAGCCCTGACCCCCGCGCGCAGACCGGTGCGCTGATGGACATATGCCGCCGGATCGCCGACCAGGGGCGCGCCGTCGTCGTGATCAGCGCGCTTAACCGGGCTAGCTATGGCAAGGAAGCCGGTCTCGGGTCTTTCCGCGAGAGCAGCGAACTCGAGTACGGCGCGGACTCCGCCTGGCTCCTGGCAGCCGACCCGGACGACCGCGGCGTCGTCACCTTACGCTGCTTGAAGAACCGCAGCGGCCAACTAACTGACTTCCCACTTCTGTTTGACGGATCCCTCCAGGCGTTTAGTGATGACCGCCGCAGTGAAGTTTGGGATGGGGGATTTCCGGACGAATGACCATAGCCGCCGAGAAACTTGACCCGTACCCGCCCCACCCATCCGAACTGCGTCCGGCACGGGCGGGCCAACCTAACAAATCAAAACCCTCGAGGAAATCGACCGTCACTAGCGATCGGTTTGCAACCTTGAACGCCTTCGTCGACTTCGCCATGGCCCGTCTGACGCGCGCCGAGCTCGCCGTCTGGCTCGTGCTCTACCGCGACACCCGCCACGGCGTCGTGCAGGCCAGCGTTGAAAACATCGCGGAGCGAGCGGGGGTGAGTCGCCACCACACGTGTAAGGCCATAGGCAAGCTCATTGACCGTTCCCTGCTTGAACGAGTTCGCTCCGGCGCTCTCAACCAAGGCGCCGCCGTCTACCGCGTCCGCTCTCTCCCCAATGGAGGTAAACAAACCAGACACCCGTAGGTGCACAGTCAAACGCGTTGACCGACGGTCGCCGCCAGACACCCGTAGGTGGCCAGTGAACCAGACACCTACGGGTGCACAGCACCATGCACCTACAGAGCCTGGGACTGTGCACCTACGGGTGGCGCATCCCATAAGGGCATAAGCGGCGTTCGCCCCTGATGGGGTCGAAACCGCACCAGAAAAGCACCGCTCGAGTTGACCCGATTCGAAGCCGCCACGGCCAGCCGCCCCAGCCCCGCCGCGGTCAAGCCCTGCCCCTAACCAGACCAGTCCCGAACCCGAACCGGAGTCGTGCCGCGTGGCCCGTCTCCACCCGACCCACCCCAAGTGACCAAGGAACCTAAACCATGCCATCCATTCTTGAAGTTTTCGGATCTGACGAGACGCTCCGCGCCGACCATTTGCCGGCCGGCGTGCCGGTCCCGTGCGTGATCGAATCGGCGACGCCGATGCGATTCGACGACGGCGGCAAACTGAAGCTGACGTTCCGCGGAAAGCAACGGTGCCTGATGTGCAATAAGACAAACGGTCAGCGCATCGCCGATCAGATCGGCCCCGACTACAGCACGTGGCCCGGAAAGTTGATTTACCTGCAACGATCGGAAACGGAGTTCAAAGGCTCGATCGTGCCCTGCGTGCGCGTTGCGTTAGCCCCACCGGCGATGCCGGCGGCGCGCATGGCGGCGCCGGAGCCGCCGGCGATGCCTACGGCGACGGCGCCGCGAGACTTCGGTCCCGACGACGAGATCCCTTTCTAGCCGCCTAAGTGCCGTAGGGTACGGCGACGGCGTCTGCAGCGCCTCGCCGTGGCCCGACGGCTTCGACGACGAGCGGCTCGCTGTTGAGCCGCTAGCAACTGGCGGCGGCGAAGTGCCGGCCGCTGAACAACGATGTTCGACCGAGGATCCCAAGATCGGATCCCAGAATCCAACTTGATCGGGCTTTGTGGTTCGATCACCAGCAAGCCAGCCCTAGAGGCGGCGTCACTCCAAGCGAAAGAAGAAAGATGCAAACTACCTTGAACCCCATCGGCCCGGGACTGAAGCGGGCGTTCGACGGCTTAGATGCGACTGCGAAACGTGCGCGGCGGCATATGGTCGCCGCTCGCCTCCATGATCGGTCCGGAACTAGCGAATCGGTCGCCGCGGAGGTCGCCGAGTTCCAACCTCTTGTCGAGGAAGGAATTCGCGAATGCGACAAGAACGACGCCGATCTAATAGCCTCTGTCGAGGAGGCTAGCGCGACGGACACAGTCGGCAACTTCGTCTCGGCGTGCGACGCCGCGTTGTTTAACGCACCTTGGCTCGCAGAGCGGGCTGTAAGTCTTGCAGCCCGGAAGCTCGAGCTGGCGGAAAAGGTAGTAGCCGACCTTAAAATCCTTCCGGCCGAACGCCGCGCGGAGGCGGAAGCCGTCGTCGCCGAAATCAAAAAATCCCTGGAGGAGCTGGGGTGCGGAGTCGCGGCGCAGCAGGCGGCTATTCACGGCAATAAGGGGGCCGCTGAGCGTCAGTTTGACATTCTCGCGCGGACGACAAATTTGCGTTCACGCCAGGCGCTCGCAGCAGTGACTGCCGCGGAAGCCGAACTCCAGATCGCTCGGCAGGTTGCTAGTGCGGCTCGTCACGAGCTCAACGCGGCCCGCGAAACGCTCGTCGGGATCGCCAAGCGGGCTCTCACCGGCTGATGAGGAATTGGCCGGCCCCGGACGTTGATCCGGGGCCGGCGTGGGCCGTCCGTCCGGTTGAGGCGGCGGCGTGGTTTCTTCAGTGAAAAAGGATTTGCGCCATGAGAATGCTAACACCAACCAGGCGAACTGTCATGCCGAACCGGCTCGCTGCCATTGGAAGTCGCGAGTTGGCCGCCGCGCTCATCAATCACTTCGGGCCAGCGATCGGCGGGGATTACTTCAATCGAGGATTGACCTTCGACCAGGCGAACGCTGAAGACGCGCGCCATCCTCAGCAACGCGGCGGCTTCGAGGCTTTCGTCGGCCGGTCGCGCTGCATGCAGAATCGTACGCCGCCGCCAGCAGACGCGCCGGCGCCCCTCAGCGGCTTCGCGGCGAAGCTGCGACTCCCAAGCGAGCGGCGATCGACGTAGCCCCCTTTGCCTGCCAGCGCCGTATGGGGTCGGCGAGCGGGGCGGCCCGTTTCGAGGCGGGCCGCCTCGCAGGCAGGCCTTTCAGGATTCAATCATGGACAACTATCCAGAACTCGCTCGTAGGTGCGAAGCTTTAGAGCAACGCATCGCTCTCTCTTTGCGGATCGAGGAGCTCGAGCGCCAGCTTTTGCGTCGCAGTTTTCAGAAGATGCTGAAGCGGCGTAAGCGGTGGCGCATCGAGCAGCTGCAGTTGATGGCGGAAGCCGACCGCATCCACGCCGCGGCGGCAAAGCTGATTGACGCTCCAGGCTGAAGGCTGAGGGCCCCAGCTCCCCGCTAGTGGGCGTTGCGGCCTCTACATGAACGAACATGCGAACACAGACCGAAGCGACGAGATGACCGGGTAGAGCGACGACAGACAAACTCATCCTGCCATCGCCGGATTGAGACGGCGAGCGGGGCGGCCGAGGAACTGCGGCCGCCCCGCAGGCAGGACTTAATAGCCGTTGAGACGCGGAAAGGCTCGCTGCCTGCGTTCGTCTTCGCCACCCGGGCGATGAATAGTCGACCGAGGCGCCGAAGCGACGAGACGGCCGGAGAGGCGTAGGGACTTTAACTTTGTCTCTCCGAAGGGACCTACGGAAGAGTGCCGGTAAAGGACACCGAGATTTTGTGACATGCGTAAATTACCCACTTCATCTAGGTTGCTTCTCAGCCGATTATTGGCCCGAAATGACGGCCCCTGGTCGCCGCTGCGAGCTGCAGACTGGCCGTCGGCTTCCGCCCGCCACGCGGCGCGTCACAACCCCGACGATGCGCGAGGGGGCGGCTCCGCTGCAGAGCGTAAGCGGCGAGAACGCGAACGCGACGAGCTCGTCGTCGCCGGCCTGCTCGAGCGTGGCCGCTTGACGACGGCGGGCAAGGCGTACGCTCGCGCGGCGAGCTGGTCGTTCACTATCGGCGAGGCGGTGAAGGCGCTGAAGCGGTTGGCTGAGGCAAAGGCACGGGGCGACTTCATCGATGGCGAATTCGTCCCCGAAACTTTCATCGCCGGTTGCGCGTGGGGCTCCAACCTCGGGAACGCGATCGGTTGGACGCAGGCGTGCTTTCTGCCGTTTCTGGCCGACGGGAAGATTGAATCGGGAAGCACGATTCGCGGAAACGTTTTCTACGCGGTCCGTGACCCGCGCATCGTCGCCGACGCGAAAACACTCCGGCGTCTGGTCATCGAAACGGTGGGGCGTGACGACGACCTCGTCGCCGATGAGCAGGTTGCCGCATTTGCCGACGAGTTCGTTCTCGTACGGGATCGAATCCGATCCGACATGAAGAAGCGCGCCGAGATTGGGCCCCCGCCGCTTCCCGTCGGCAAAGGCCTGGTGAGCGGCCGTGACGAGAATGACGTCGGCGCCCTGAAGCCGCTGTTTCGCGGGCCAGTTTGATTTATACGGGCCCACCCGCGGCCGGCGGCCCCGGCAGACCGCTCTTTGACAATTTAACCCTAGCCCTCGCGCGGAATCGCAAACCGTGCGAGGGCGGCAGTGGGCGCGACGACCTAGCCGCCCGACGTAGCGTTACCGCTGCGACGCGTTAGGCTGGATGGAGGAAGAAAACGCATGATGCAAACGCATGTTCACGGCCTGCCGCGCTGGGAACCGACGGCGGAGGAGATCGCGGCCGAGACCGCTAAATTTAGAGCGACCTGGTCGCCGGGCGAGCGGCGGCGGCGCTGCGCGTGGGCCTACGCAGAGCGGGTGACGATCGCCGAGGTGGACGTCGACGACAGCGAGGGTAGCTTGGGTGACGGCCGGCGTCTCAGTCAACGCAAACGGCGTCGCGCACGTAGCGTATGCCGTCAATAGCGACGGGGCGAGGACCTGACGGCGTTCAAGTGGCGGGCCTTGCATTGGATCCGCGGTTCGGAGGCTGACTTTTATGGGCGGCTCGATCGAGCGATCGGCGACGGCAAGCAATCACCCGTACGACCCGCCGCCAGCAGAGATTAAGGCGGCGTGCGCCCGTATTCGGCAAGGCTGGTCACCGGGGGAGCGGCGACGACGGGGCGGTTGGATGGAGCCGGTGGCGTGGGATCCGCCGAGCTCTTCGGCGACGTCGACCATGGGGCGTTAGGTCACGACAGTTGTGACCTGAGATCTTTGACAACTAAACAATCGCGTCGTCGTCGATTAGTCGGCAAACATGCGCAGAGGCTCTGATGGCCACAAATCCGGAGAGCTGAGTGGCTTTACCCTAATGATTGCTGTTGGGGGCTTGGCATCGTACGACAGGACGATTTCGAAGTCTTGCGACGACGCATAACTCACGCCGGCAAGATCTTTGCAGTGGACGATGAGAAGTCCTCGAACGGCCCAGATGTCGTGCTTCTCGTGATCGTCAAGAATGAACTGGGGCAGCGAGAACGTGCCACACGATTCTTTTGCGGCGACCATCGTGGGGTCGAGCGATGAGCGGTCCGAGGCGAGCGATACGGTCTCATCCGGCGCATTAAAGTTGCGTGTAGTCCAAACAAGTGTGGGCTTCCATTCAATCTCGGCGTTAACGGCAGAGCCGTTGCCCACGTTGCGTGCAAACAGATATGGCCGAGTACTTCCGAGCTCGCCTTTTTTGGCTTTAACAGCGTTCGCCGGCCCGAGCTCGACTTTGAAGTTACCAACGTTGAAACCCACGTGCGGGCGGATCGAGTCCGATCGTTCGCGGTCCATGCGATTGAGGGTGGCATCCAACTGCTGCAATGTTGCCAGGTTCGTCTTAATTCCGTCCTGAAGTGTGAGCCAGCCGATGATTGCTAACGCAAAACCGGTCCATGCCGTTAGCCGAGTTGCGTAAAGGGATTTCTGTTGAAATTCATCCATGATTATGCGGCCACTTAGGAGATCAAACGAGATTGTTGCTAGCAATTGTAGAGGCTGGAGAAACGTCGCGGGAGTAATCCCGCCTTGCAATTTCCCGGACCATAGGCACAATAGGCCCCGTCGACCCCAGAAGGGCCGACCGGGCCTAGTAAACCCGTCTCAAAGGACAATTCGATGATTGCAACATCTGGCAACAGGCCCGGACGCGCGGGCCGACGCACAAGCTCTGATCCCGGCAGCGGGCTAGCGAGGCGTCGGCGGGAGTCTTTGAGCTCCTTTACTACCGCGTTTCCGGGCCTGTTGCCATTTGAGGCGTCGTCGGATTGTCGGAGGCGGCCTGGCCCCTGCAGGCCGCTCTCCCTTCTCGCCATTCTGGCGACGCCCGGAAGGGACTTTTTAAATGGTTGCTCTAGCGGTTCGTTACTTTTGGCAAAAGCCGGTGCAGTGCAACGCCCGGCCCTTAGTCTTCTCCGCGCAAGCGTCGCTCGATCGCGGCGACGCCATCGCCGCGGGCTGCAAGCTTAAGGAAGCGATTAGGCGTTGGCTGGTGGCGGAATGCGAGTATTTCGGCTGCGCTCCCAGGCTGAGGCGACCGCCGTCGCCAAAGGCTTTGGCGCGAGCGCTGAAGAAAGCTGGGCATTGTACGCCGATCGCTTTCGAGTGGGTGTGCGAGCTAATCGAGACGTGCAATAAAGCCGCCCGCCTCGTGATGGTGAAGCCGTCGACGATCGCGAGCGCCCTCGAGACGATGCACGCGTTTTTGGACGATTCCCCGTATCTCGTCGAAGCGACGAAAGGGGGACGCTCATAATGGGAAAACGAACGAATCACCACCCGAAGTACCGTTTGCACAAGGCTACAGGTCAAGCGCTCGTAGAGATTAGCGGCCAGAGATTCTATTTGGGCAAATATGGATCGGAGCTAAGTAAGCTCGAATACGACCGGATTGTCGCCGAGTGGCTGCTGTCGGGCCGAAGTCCGATCGAGGATTCCGAGTTGGTCTCGGTCGCCGACCTATGCGAGCGATTCCTTGTCTTCGCCGACGGGTATTACAGAAAAGACGGCGAGCCGACGAAGTCTATTTACGCCTATCGCGTCGCCGCTCGATGGCTCTGCGAATTATACGGCCACCGGCCCGCCGCCGAGTTTGGCCCCTTGGGCCTGAAGACGCTTCAACAACGAATGATCGATAACGGCCGCAGTCGGGGATACATCAACGATATCACGCAGCGGGCCCGGAGCGTCTTCAAGTGGGGCGCCGCGAATGAGCTGGTCGCCCCGGCAGTCTGGCATGCTCTACAAGCTGTGACCGGGCTCCGGAAACATCGATCGGCCGCACGCGAGACGGCTCCAGTCCTCCCCGTCGCCGACGACGTCGTTGACGCCACGCTCCCTCACTTGCCGAAGATCGTCGCCGACATGGTGCGGATCCAACGGTTGACCGGCATGCGACCGGCGGAGGTTTGCATGATGCGGCCCTGCGACGTCGATCGCGGCGAGGAGGTTTGGCGATACATCCCTCGAACGCATAAGACTGAGGGCCATGGCAAAACTCGAGTGATCTTTATCGGCCCCGGCGCCCAGAAGATTCTCGAGCCCTATTTGGATAGGGACGCCGAGAGCCACTGCTTCCAATCCAGAGAGACGTGGGTGGCCGTGCGCGAGCGGCGAAGCGCCGAACGCGTCACGTCTTTGAATCAAGGCAATCGCCCGGAGACCGCCAAGCGGCGGGGACGACGCGGATCCGCCCCTCGCGATCGTTATTCGAGCGATAGCTACAGGCGGGCGATTGTGCGAGCGTGCGCCAAGGCCTTCCCTCATCCGACGATCAAGCCGAGCCCGTTTTTGCTCGACGAATTCGCGGAGCAGCTGCGGCAATGGAAGAAGCAGCACGAATGGACCCCGAATCAGCTGCGGCACGCGGCGGCGACGGAGATCCGAAGAGCGTTCGGCCTTGAAGCGGCGCAGGTGATTCTCGGCCACTCGAGGGCGGACGTCACGCAAATTTACGCCGAGCGCGACCTGCAGAAGGCGAGTGACATTGCGGCTCGAATTGGCTAACCACCCGTGAGGTGGCTTAGCCGTTGGCGCCGGACTGCCGCAGGGAGGCGGCGGCCGGCTTTTCAACCCTTTTGAGGAACGCTTAGCATGACTGACGAAGAAATCGTTCGAGCCATAGTAAAACTGCCGAAGCTCAATGGGCTCGGTGCTTTGCTTGCTGGTGAAATGGTGATCACCGCCGCTCACTGTATTGGCTGGTCGCTCGAAGGCGGAATGGCTCTTGGGGACACCTACCATGAGGAGATTGAAACGGCTTCCGGCGTGAGATTCTTCACGTCGCCGATCTTCATTGATCCAATCGCAGACATTGCAGTGCTGGGACCGGTCGATGACCAACAACCCAGTCTCAGAAGTCACTATGCGAGCTTTTGCGACTTCAGCGAATCGGTCTCGGGATTAAAACTTTCGACTGTTAATCCGGACCTTTTCGCGAAGATCCCACTGAGAGTTCGCACGCACACCGGGGAATGGAACTCTGGTTACGGCCAGTTCTGTGAACCATTGCGCCGCTTGCTTTTCTGTGAAACAAGCCAGCAGATTATTGGCGGCACTTCGGGATCGCCAATTCTTGATAAGAACGGCGATGTGATGGCCGTTATCTCGCACGGCACTGACATGCGCGACGGCGACGAGTTTTGCGAGGGATCTGCTGGCTTCGCTGCTCGCTGCCTGCCCGCATGGGTGGTTGAGAAGGCGATGGGGGACTAAATCCTTTCCCTGGCTCGCCGCAGGGAGGCGGCGGCCGGCTTCATTCGAAATGGAGGCCACGCCGGTCAGGTGGATCTACCGCGGCCGCGCGGGTAGATGGGACGTCAGGCACGCGGCAGTGTGCGGACGTAGAAACTCACGAGCCCGCGCGCGGCCGTCGTCAGTACTTCAACCGAGGCGGCGCATCCACGCAGGTTACTTGTTTCGATGGTTGCCCGACCAAACGCCGCATTGTGGCGATCAACGATTGTTCGGCCGCTTCAAAAGAAACAAACCCCGTCGAGCGCTTCGTCCGCTGCCGCGAAAGTCTGAGATCTGTGGTCGCGTAATGCCAAGCTTCCGTTTCCACGTCGATCAGGATCTGCCCAACTACTTGGCGATCGGTAGAAGCGTACCAGCTGCAGCCTGGATTGCCGCGCTCTTCAGCACCATTCGTCGAGCCGGTGAGCGATTGAAATTGAATGTACGGAATGCTTTCGACGCCCATCTTTCAACCCTAGACAACCCAGTTCGCCGGCCGCCGCCGCAAGGGTACAGCAGAAAGCGGCGGCCGGCCGGCGAGGCAGGAAAGAAGGTGACGTGTCGCGGGACCGCCGCGCCACTCCTGTCGGAATTTAAAACCAATGGGAGGGGTCATAAATCCCCCGAACTGGGGGGCAGTTGAAGTGCGCGCCGGGATTATTCGTCCTCGCAGACGTGTGCTCTGCGATCGGCGTAGAGATCCGTTTCCCTAGCGATCGAATCGTAATCGGGCCGCTCCGCTTCGGCGGCCTTGGCCCTCTCGATGCTCAGCCCGATAGCTTCGCGCAGCTCGCGGTTTCGTTCTCTGAGGAGTTCGGCCCTGCGGAAGAGTGCGAGCAAATCCATCGGCTTGGCCCCCTACTTTATTCTCCTGATCCGATCGGTAACACGTCGCTCAAAAGTCAATCAATGTGGCTAGTAAACAATCGGGGACGCCGCCGCTCTGATAAGCGAATTAGCGTGAAACTCACTCCAACAGATACGGCGACGTGAGCCCGTTAGTCCAAGAGACGCTGCAGCGGAATTGAAGGCTGTCAGCGTTTGATCGCAGCGAATGCAACGCCCGTGCCAATGAAAATGTGCCGACCGCCGCCGACCAACGAAGGGGCAGCTTCTCGACGAGTCGACGGGCAGCCGGCGAACGAAAGCAGCGGCTGGCAACGCAAGTCGCACACCGGCGTGCCTAATAATGCTTTTACCCTACCCCGTTAGAGACCCCAACAAGCGCTACCCTTTCAGAAGGCCGCGGAGATGCGACATGAGGGCAATCAGAAAAGCAGTGACGGCGACCCGGCCTGTCTCTGCAAGTCAGCCGAGGTCGCCGCCACTACTAGTTTGAGCGTTAAGTAGGCGGCGAGCCCTGGCAACCCAACGAATCCAGAGCCCGCCGCCGTTACCAGTTGAGTCGAAAGCGTGACGGCGGCCCCGAGACCAGTTTTGCACCACGGTAGGGGCCGCCATCACGGCAGATTGCCGAAGTGTAGCACGCGATTTCGCCATGAGCCGGCCAGCCGCAAGCTGTTTTAGATTTCATTGCGAAGGAGCAAAACCGGACCAATTGCTAATTGCTTGTAGCGTCGGCGGCAATGCTCGACCTGTCGGCCCTACATACTGCGTCTTAATCAAGATCGTTGCGTCGTCTGTAATGTGACGCTCGTCGATTCGGTACTGATGAAGTTGGATCTCGCGTCCGAAGGGGACCGCACTGGGCAACTCGCGAGGGTTGAAAATATCGAAGCTAGCTCCAACCCGACCGTGGCGCGTCGAGCGAAAGACGTATCGGGGGAGGTTTAACCAGACGTCTGTTGTCGGTTGCTGATCGGCGGCCGCCATCACCGAGCCGTCGAGCGGGCCGCCGCGAAATGCAATGTGAAGACTCATTGGTTTGCAAATGATCAGCGTGGTGGGCTGCGAACGTCGATTCGGTCGTGGGGCGTTCGCACCGCCCGTTGCAATCGTCATCGCCGTTAACTCGAGCAGCGCGAACTGCTCGTTGCGATCTCGAACGACTGCAGAACGCGAGTTTCGTGCCAATCCAAAGCCATCGGAGCGAAGCAATCGAAACCCTAGTAAAAGAAACCGGCCGCCAAGAATTCTTAGACCCCGCGAAAGCCACCGCGAGTCGGCCGCGGCTGGAAGCAACCGTCGTATTTACCCCACAAGGAAGAGATCGCCGCGGCCCGCGAAGCAATCCAAGCCACTTGGAGCGAGCGAGAGAAACGCTCACGGGCGCCATCGGCAGCGCGGTGGACGCTGCAGCATCTCTGCTTGAGAGAACTGGCTGGATAACGACTGAACCGCAAAAGGCGACACGCCGGAGGGGCAGCCTCCGGCGTGTTGCTAGCGTCATCGCATCGAGGGTAGGCCATACCCAATGCGAGTGGTGATTATTTCGACAGGCGTCGATTGCTGCAACAAAGATTGTCGAAGTGGCATACGGAACTTGCCGGAAACGTGCCGGTTACTTGAGCAAAAGAATCTTCGCGTCTGGGTCGCCGTCGATTTCTACGACAAGCCCAGCGACGCCGACAGTTCTCAATTGCTGGAGGGTTCGGACGCCGGAGTGGCGGCAGCGAATGAGTAGTTCCGCTTCATCTAGAGGCAGTATTACCCGGGTAGGCGGCGCTCCGTGCTTTTGAAAGTGCCTCATCGCGAGATAGACAAGGTTGTCAAAAGCGTCGTATCGCCGTTCTTGCATTGTGAGTTTCCATCGCCCAGTTATCGGGCGGGTGTTTTAGCTTAATCCTGGAGAAATGAAATGGCATCACTGTCAACTTACAAGGGCGGCAAAAAAAAAGGCCGGCATCGTATCCTGTTCACTGACCCCACCGGCAAGCGGCAGACGATCTACCTCGATCGCATCCCCAAGAGAACGGCCGAAGGCGTCCAACGCGCCATCACCGAGCTTGAGCGCGCAGCACGCTACGGCCACTCGGCCGCAGACTTCGCGCTCGCGTGGCTGACGACGGCCGGTGACGACGTGCGGGACCGACTCACGAAGTTCGGGTTGGCGTCGGCTCGCACGGTCGAAGCACCCGAGGCGGTGACGCTCGGCACGCTGGTCGACCTGTACCAGCTTCGGCCGGAGTGGCAGCAGCTGAAGCCCAAGACGATCAAGAACAAGCTCCGTCACTTCAAGCTGGCCCTGGCGTTCTACGGCGCTGACAAGCCGGTCGAATCGATCACCAAGGCTGACGCCAAAGCGTTCTACGCGATGCTGCAGCTTCCCGAGGCTAAGGGTGGCCACGACTTCGCCGCCGCCACGGCCAACCAAACTGCTTCGACGCTGTTCGCCCTGGTGAGCTTCGCGATCGACGCCGAGCTGGTCGACCGGAATGTCTTCAAGGTTTTGCCGCGGAAGGCCCGTAAGGGGAACAACGTCAACGTCTGCGAGGCCGCCAGCCTTGCCGTGCTCGATTCGCTGCAGAACACCGAGGATAAGCTGCTGTTCGCTCTGGGGCGCTGGGGAGGGCTCCGGATGCCCTCTGAGGGGACGCAGCTGCGCTGGCAGGACGTCGATTGGGAAAGGGAGCGTTTCTATACCCGCAGCCCCAAAACTGAGCGCCACGAGGGCAGGGAAGGGCGTTGGGTGCCGATCTACGCGCCGTTGGCGCCGCTGTTCCGGGAAATGTTCGAGAAGGCCGCCGACGGCGCCGTCTACGTTCTCCCGAACTACTGCCACGCGATCTACTCGAAGCCGACCCAAACGCTCAAGCAAGCAGTGAAGCGGGCCGGCGTCGAACCGTGGCCGCGACTTTGGCACAGCTGCCGCGCGACCCGACAGACGGAGCTCGCCGCGGATTTCCCGGCGCACGTCGTCGCGAGTTGGCAGGGAAATACCGTTGCCGTCGCCGATGCTCACTACCTGATGGTGCGGGAACTCGACTTTGCAAATGCAACGCGCAAAGCAACGCAGCACACGCCCGCAACGACAGATAACGAGCAGCAAGAGAGCAAGGCGACGCCTGCGAATCCTCGGTAATTGCAGACTGTTGCCTATGCTTGCAGCTTAATTCAGGACAACATTGACGTCTAAATGATAGGACGCACCTACAGCCATTTCTCCCGCCAAATTGCGAAATCGTGCGGGGCGTGATAACCCGACCTGGGGCGGCACATTCCGCACAAGCCGCAGCATCTCCCCCGCGCAGGGGATGTTTAGCTTTTCAGCGAGGCGGCGCGCGATCAGCTGCGGTGCGTTCGCGCCTCGTTGCCATCGGCGCCACCGGTGCATGGGGACGGCGGTGACGACGTCGATCTGCAATGCGAGCAGTTGGTCTCGGAGCCGTTGCCACGCCAATTCGGCGAGGGCGTGCGTCACGACCCCTTGGCGATCGGCTTTGGTCCGCATCACGAGTTGCCGGAGAAGCCCCTCGTAGCTGCCGAGCGCGATCGCGCGCTGGAAGCGCAGCTTGTCGCCGCGGCAATGGTTGCAGGCGAGGTCGACGCCGTTTGTCGAGGGAACCGGCGCGGCGCAGCGGGGGCAGACGGGCCAGTCGATGAATTCGAGTCGCTCTTCGCACTCTCGGCAGATGGCTGACTCTCGCTGCTCTTCGCTGAGGTCGCCGTGGCAGGCGATGCACTTGGCGGGGAAGAGGAGGTCGAGGCCGGCGCTTACCGCGTCGCGCCACCATCGAGTTCGCTGAGTTGGCGATGCTGGCATGGGAGGCGATCCAAGCGGCGGCTCGATTGAGTAGTCTCTGGGTGGATATTCTGGGATGTCGGAGTGGGCGGTGCAAGCATTTTGGCTGGCGGAGCGGACCCCTCGGAGTACCTCGGGGTGGCAGGGGCTGGGCGGAGTCGCGCCCTGAGCGGCCGAGCTTGACGCTAGCTGCCGCCTTAAACTACCCTCCGCGGCTTCATTCCCGCAGCATGCCGGCGCCCGACGCGATGTTCATTCTCAATCGATATCTGCTGCGGCAATTTTTGCAGGTCTTTCTCATCTGTTTTTTGAGTCTTACCGGGCTCTACATCGTCATCGACGCCTTCGGGCATCTCGACCACTTCTCGTCATACGCCGAGAAGGGGGGGAGCCTGTTCGGCATCATGACCCAGTACTACGCCTACCACAGTCTCGCGTTCTTCGACGGGACGAGCGGCATCTTGGCGATGATCTCGGCGATGTTCACCGTCACCTGGCTGCAGCGGCATCAGGAACTGACGGCGATCATGGCGGCCGGCATCTCGAAGATGCGGATCATGAAGCCGATTTTGTTCGCGGCAGCGAGCGTCAGTTTGCTCGGCGTCGCGAATCGCGAGCTCGTGATCCCGCGCGTGCGCGATGAATTGACCCGCGATACGAAGGACCTCGGCGGCGATGCGGCGCGCGATCTGGAGCCACGGTTCGATCGCAACGGCATCCTCATCGGCGGCGAGAAGATCATTCTCGGCGAGCGCAAGATCCTGAAGCCGGCGTTCGTCTTGCCGGCCGAACTGGCGAAGAGCGGCCAACAGCTTGTCGCGGCGGAGGCTTATTACAAAGATGCTGAAGAGGGGCGACCGGCAGGGTTTGTCCTCACCGGCGTCACCGCGCCGTCACGGGTCGACAAGATGGCGTCGGTCTTGATCGGCGATCAGCCGGTGATTGTGACGCCCCAAGATGTGCCGTGGCTGGGGTCGAACGATTTGTTCGTCGTGAGCGACTTGCCCTTCCCGGTCCTGGCGAGCGGCTCGAACTGGCGGAAGTACGCCTCCATTGGCGAGCTGATTCACGAACTGAACGACCCCGGCGCCGACCTCGGCGCCGACGTGCGCGTGACCGTTCACACGCGGCTGGTGCAGCCGCTGATGGACGGAACGCTGCTGATGCTCGGCTTGCCGTTGATGTTGTCACGAAGCAATCGAAACATCTTCTTGTCGATCGGCATCTGCATGGGCGTGGCGACGGCGTTCACGCTGATCGCCCTGAGCTGCCAATCCCTCGGCGCCATGAACATGCTGCGGCCCTCGCTGGCAGCGTGGTTGCCGCTGCTGATCTTCGTGCCAGTGGCGGCTGGGATGAGCCAGACGCTGCGGACGTAGCGCCGCGTAAGTTGGGCTTTCTAGCCCAACGGCAGCGTCAAACGGCTCGGTCGCCACAGCGATCGGTCACTCAAGCTGAAGGCCTAACCTGCGATCGGGTGGGTTGAGAATCCGTGCGGCGAAAGATAGGCTGGTTCTCCTTCCATTTCGTAGCTGCGCGTGACGATCCCGGCAGCGACCCTAACTTACGGACAATTGACCTCGGAGCTGCCATGAAAGTCGCCACGATGACCACGAACAAGGGCGTTATCCGCATCGAACTGTTCGCCGACAAGACCCCCAAGACGGTCGAGAATTTCGAAACGCTCGCCAAGAAGGGCTTTTACGACGGACTGAAGTTTCACCGCGTGATCGAAGACTTCATGATCCAGGGAGGCTGCCCCGAAGGTACCGGCACCGGCGGCCCGGGATACAAGTTTGCCGATGAGTTCGTTTCGGAACTGAAGCACTCGGGCCCCGGCGTTCTGTCGATGGCCAACTCGGGGCCGAACACCAACGGCTCGCAGTTTTTTATCACCCACGTCGCCACCCCTTGGCTCGACGGCAAGCACACCGTCTTCGGCAAGGTTCTGGACAAGGGGCAAGACGTCGTCAACAAGATCAAGCAAGGCGATAAGATCGAGACGCTGGTCATTGCTGACGAGTAGGCTGAAACTCGGAGCTGCCAAAGACTGACCTTGTGGCTCCTTTCTCTCAATGGGAAGGGAGCCACAGGTTTTTTGAAGGGGAGCGGTTATTCCGGCTGTAGCGTCCGACTTGTTTGCGGAGAAGTAATCTGAGCGGCGAGCTATCCTTTGGGCTAGTGAAGGATTAGCACCACGCATCTCCGTTGCGCGCCGCCGATATGCTCCAAGTCCGTGAGATCAATCAGCTTTCTGAGCTCGCTGCGCTGCGCGATATGTGGAGTCGGCTGCTGCGCGCGACTCCGCGCTACTCGTTCTTTCAGACGCTGGAATGGCTCGAAGCGGCGTGGCCCCACTACCCGCAGCAGCGACTGCGGGCCGTGGTCGTGGAGCGCGACGGCGAAATCATCGGCATCGTGCCGTTTTGCGTCCGTACGGAGCAGCGGCGGATTGGCGCCGTCCGAGTGCTGACCTACCCGCTCGACGATTGGTCGACGTTTTATGGTCCGATCAGCGCCGAGCCGGTCGTCGTGATGAAGGCGGCGCTGAAGCACATTCAGGCGACGCCTCACGATTGGGAGTTCATTGATCTGCGATACGTCGACCAATCGGCGGCGGAGTATTCGACGATCGGCGAGACTTTCCGCGAGCTTGGCTGCCGTTTCTTCGTTCGCCCCCGGATGGAAGTCCGCTTTTGCAGCATGGCTGAGGGGTGGGAACCGTACGTCGAGAGCCGCTCGCGGAATTGGCGACGGCAGATGCGGCGCGACATCGAGGTCTTGGAAAAGGCCGGGCCGGTCGAGCTCCTGCGGTATCGGCCGGAAGCAGGGGGCACGGGTCGGGACGCGCGCACCGTGGAAATCTACGAGATTTGCGAGCAGATCGCGACGAAGAGCTGGCAAGCTGAGGCGGAATCGCAAAGCACGCTCTCGTCGCCACGGGTGCGGGACTTGCTGCTGGAATTCCATTGCCGGGCGGCGGCGCTGGGGATGCTTGATACGAACATTCTGACCGTCGCCGGGCAACCGGTGGCATTCAATTATAACTACGTCGCCGACGGGCGGACTTATGGCTTGCGAGCCGGTTTTGATCCGACGGCTGAAATGGAGCATTGCGGGCGGATCCTGCTCTATAAGATGCTCGAAAACTCGTTCGCTCGCGGCGATGAGGAGTACAGCTTCGGGCCGGGGCGACAGGCCTACAAAGATCGGTTTGCGACCGAAATGCGATACGCCTATACGTTTCGGAGCTACTCGACCGCGACGGTCAAGTCGCGGGTGTTGCAGTGGCGGGAATGGATTGCGGACAGCTTGTATTCGGAGAAGGATTTGATTGAGAAGAGTCTTGTCGACTAGTGGCCCGGGAGGGCAAGGCTCCCGCCGAGCCGCCGCTGGAAAAAGCGTTTACGTTTGAGGAACCCATCTATAGGCCCATCGGCCGTGATGTGTTCAGGCCCAACGGGCCGCGCCATGATAGCCCAGGGCGCAGCCCTGGGAACGAACCGCACGGACGGTGTCCTAGCCCTGAAAGGGCGCGCAAGCGCGCCCTTTCAGGGCTAGGGGTTGTCTCTTCATCGCTCAGCCCAGGGCTGCGCCCTGGGCTATCATAGCGCGGCCTTACAGGCCTTCGCTCCCGATGACGGTCGCTCTGTCTGCGCTAAGCGACCCTCCGCGGCGGCTCGGCGGGAGCCTCGCCCTTCCGTTGCGGATAGACGTAGAGCGTTGGCCCCAATGGGCGAGCGTGCGGTCGGGCTAGGTTTCTCTGATCCTCACCACGAGGCGGGAAACATCTACTGACGCGGCTGTGATTGCGCTCGCATGCTCACGACGACTGAACTCAATCGGATCGAAGATTTCGACGCGGTGCGGGCGACTTGGCATCAGCTTTGGGCCCAGACCGCGCGGGCGACATTCTTTCAAACGCCCGAGTGGATCGAAACCGTTTGGGCGCACTATCACGGTCCGCAGAAGCTACGCGTGATTCTGGTGGAACGCCGGGGAGAAATCATCGGGATCGTACCGTTTTGCGTTCGTACCGTGCGACGCAAGGTCGGGTCGTTGCGGATGCTGACATACCCGCTCAACGACTGGGGGACGTTCTTCGGGCCGATCGGTCCGCAACCGGGGACGGCGTTTCGCGTCGCGTTGCGGCACATTCGCTCGACGCCGCGCGATTGGGATCTCATCGATCTGTGTTGGGTCGACGAGGCGGCGAGTGAGTTTCTAGAAGTCGGTCTCGCGATGCGCGAAGCGAGATGCGGGTTTCTCGCGCGCCCGCGGATGGAAGTGCGAATCTGTCGCATGAACGGCGATTGGAAGTCGTTCGTCGACGGCAAGTCGCACAACTGGCGCCGGCAGATGCGGCGCGACCTCCATCAGCTCGAAGCAGCGGGCGAAGTCCGGCTGCTGCGCTACCGGCCCGAGGCCGGCGGCTCCGGCGCCGAGCCCGAACACTTTGAGATCTATCAGCTCTGCGAAGAGATCGCCAAGAAGAGTTGGCAAGCCGACGCCGAGTCGCAGAGCACGCTTTGCTCGCCGCGAGTCCGCCAAGTGCTGTTGCCGCTCCATCGGCAAGCGGCGGCGCTCGGGATGCTCGACGTGGCGGTGCTGCTGGTCGGCGAGCGGCCGGCGGCGTTCTTCTACAACTATGCGGCCCGCGGGCACGTTTATGGATTGCGGATGGGATACGATCCAGCTGCAGAACTCGCCGGCGCCGGGAAGATTTTGCTCTATCAGATGATCGAAGACTCGTTCCGCCGCGGCGACGTGGAATACTGCTTCGGGCCGGGGCGGCAGCCGTATAAGGATCGCTTTGCGACCGAGATGCGGCATGCCTATTCCTTTCGGCATTACGCGCGGGGGTCGTTCCGCTCGCAGTTGCTCCAGCTGCGCGAGCGCGTCTGTGAACGGATCATGTCGCCGCAGGCGCTGATCGACAAGGGACTCGTCACCTGACAGACTGGCATGCTGTTAGGCGCCTTGCAGCCCCCGGCTCTGCCGGGGGGTAGCACTCCACGGGGCGACGCTTGCCGGTATGTAACCGACCCCCCGGCGGAGCCGGGGGCTGAAATTGCGATTTGTTGGAGAGCGATGCGATGCTCAATCTCTTCTCGACGCTGTTGCTTGCCGTTGTCTTGCCCGTGGGCGAATCGCCTGAGGCGCTGCCGCTGCAACACTTTCCTGACCGCTTCCACGCCTTCGTCTGGCGGAATTGGCAAATCACGCCGATCGAGCGGATGGCCGCAGTGACGGGAGCAACGCCCGCAGAGATACGCACCGTCGGCGAGTCGATGGGGCTGGCCCCGGCGCCGCCGATCTCAGCGGATCAATGGCGCCGGTCGTACGTGACGGTGATCCGCGCCAATTGGCACCTGCTCCCCTACGACCAGTTGCTGAAGTTGCTCGATTGGTCGCCCGAGGAACTCGCCTTCACGTTGCGTGAGGATGATTTCCTGATGGTGAAGTTGGGAAACCTGAAACCTCGCTGCGAGCCGCTGGCGTACACGCCGCCGGATGAGGCGACTCGCGCGCGGACCAAGGAGATCGCCGCGATCTTGGCTGAAACTTTTCCAGAACAGGTCGGCGAGTTGCGCGAGCCGCTCTTTCACTTTATCGAGGAACTATCGACCCCGGTCGCGGGAGAGGCGACGGCCGAGGCGTCCCCAGCCGCGGAAGCGCCGCGATATTGCTACTCCTACTTCGCCCTCTACGGCGACCCATTGCTCGACGACAATCTCGATCCCTATCCCGACGGCTACCTCGATCGGCTGCGGGCGACCGGCGTGAACGGCGTTTGGCTGCAGGGCGTATTGCCGAAGCTGACGCCGTTTCCGTGGGATCCTGCGCTGAGTGCGGGGTACGAGACTCGTTTGAAGAATCTGGCGGCGCTCGTAGCGCGGGCGAAGCGCCACGGCATTGGCGTCTATCTCTATCTGAACGAGCCACGGTCCATGCCGGTCGCTTGGTTCGAGACGCACCCCGAATTGAAGGGGGTGACCGAGGGGGAGTTTGCGGCGCTCTGCACGAGCCATCCCGAAGTGCAGCAGTACCTGCGCGACGGGGTCGCGTCGATTGTCCGCCGCGTGCCTGACTTGGCGGGAGTGTTCACGATCTCGGCGTCGGAGAACCTCACCAGCTGCTGGTCGCACTATCAGGGGAAGGCTTGTCCCCGCTGCAGCGGGCGGCCTGCCGGCGAGGTGATCGCGGAGGTGAACGCGCTGATCGGCGCGGGAGTGCGGTCGGCGGGGTCGTCGACGCGCATGATTGCTTGGGATTGGGGGTGGCAAGATGAGTGGGCCGAGGCGGCGGTCGCGGCGATGCCCGTGGAGAACGCCGTGATGAGCGTGAGCGAATGGAGCCTGCCGATCGAGCGCGGCGGCGTGAAAGCGAGAGTGGGGGAGTATTCAATCTCGGCGATTGGGCCGGGGCCGCGAGCGGAGCGGCAATGGAAGGCGGCGAAGGAACGCGGCATGCCGGCCTTTGCGAAGTTGCAGGTCGGGACCACTTGGGAACTTGGTTCCGTCCCCTATCTGCCGGCGATGATGAACGTGGCTGAGCATATGGGGCGGTTGCGGGCGGCGAACGTCGATGGCGTCATGTTGGGTTGGACGCTGGGGGGATACCCCTCGCCCAATCTGGAAACGGCGTCACGAGTTCTCCAAGGGGAAGCGCCCAACGACGCGCTGCAGGCGACGGCGACGCGGCGGTTCGGGGCGGCGCACGCCGCGGGGGTGTTACGGGCTTGGCGAGAGTTTAGCGAGGGGCTCAAGCAGTACCCCTACGACGGCGCCGTGGTTTACAACGGGCCGCATCATGTGGGGCCGGCGAACCTGCTGTGGGAGCGGCCGACCGGCTACCGCGCGACGATGGTGGGAATTCCCTACGACGATGTGACGGGCTGGCGCGGCCCCTATCCGGCGGAAACGCTGGCCAATCAATTCGCGCTGGTTGCCGACGGGTTCGACCGCGGGGTGAGCGAACTACGCGCTGAGCGAGTGACGCCAGAGGAGGATGAGTTCGACGAAGCATTGCGGCGGGAGGAGAGCGTTGGGGAGGCAACGGCGATTCTGTTTCGGAGCGCTGCTAACCAGACGCGGTTCGTGCTGGCCCGCGATCGCTTGGCGGCGCTCGGCCCGGGGGACGATGCGGGGCCGACGCTGCAGGAGCTCGAAGCGTTGTTGCGGGCGGAAATCGAGCTCGCTCGACGGCTGTACGCCATTCAGACGAACGATTCACGCATTGGGTTCGAGGCGACGAATCATTACTTCTTCACGCCGCTGGATCTCGCGGAAAAAGTGCTGAACGCCCGCGATTTGCTGGAGCGGTGGCTCCCGGCGGAGCGTGAGCGGCTGGCAATTTTGCAGTAAGGGCGGGCCTCGAGGCCGCGTTGCACGGGGTGGCGAGATCCGCCGCCGCTTTCGCCCCGCTAGCGGGTGGGGGTATATTGGCCGGTTGGTTCGCCCGCCTAACCTTGGAGTAATTGCTGAGATGGTTGCAAGACTTTCTGCCGCGATGGCCTGTTTGTTGATGTTCGTTTCCGTCGCAACCTCGGCTGAAGAGAACCAACCGCCCAAGGGTTTTACCGCCCTGTTCGACGGCAAGGACCTCAAGGGGTGGAAGGGGGGCTCGACGGCCGACCCGCGGAAGATCACGCCCGAGCAACAGGCGACTTGGGATAAGGAAGTTCCCGAGCATTGGAAGGTGGAGGATGGGCAACTGGTGAGCGACGGCCACGGGCCGCATTTGGTGACCGACAAAGACTACGGCGACTTTGAGCTGTGGGTCGACTGGAAGCTTTCGCCGAAGGGGGACAGCGGCATCTACATCCGCGATACGCCGCAGGTGCAGTTGTGGGACCCGACCAACGAAGAAGCCCACCAGCATGGTTCTGACAAAGGTTCAGGCGGCCTGTGGAACAACGAGAAGGCCGACCGCTGGCCGAGCGAAGTGGCTGACCAGCCGATTGGCGAGTGGAACCGGATGTACGTCCGGATGGTGGGCGACAAGGTGACGGTCGTGTTGAACGACAAGAAGGTCGTCGACAACGTGGTGCTGGAGAACTACTTCGACCGTTCGCTGCCGGTGTTCCCCAAGGGAACGATTCAGCTGCAGACGCATGGGAGCGAGACGCGGTTCAAGAACGTCTTCGTGCGGGAAATTCCGGCGGATGAGGCGGCGAAGCTGTTGTCGGAGATCGGCGGCGGCGAAGACGGTTTTGTGGAACTATTCAACGGCAAAGACTTTACCGGGTGGATCGGCGCGACTAACGAACACGAGATGGTCGACGGGGCCGTTCAGGTGAAGAAGGGCGCGGGCGGCAATCTGCTGACGGAGAAGGAATACGACAATTTCATCGTGCGGATGGAGTTCAAGCTCCCGCCGGCAGGGAACAATGGCTTGGCGATTCGGTCGCCTGGTCCGGACGCCAACCCGGCCTTCAACGCCGTCGAACTGCAGGTGCTTGATGACTCGCCGGAGCATTATCCGGATCTGCAGCCTTACCAATCCCACGGCAGCGCCTACGGCTTAGCCCCCGCTGCGAGGGGGTATCTCAAGCCGGTAGGAGAGTGGAATTACCAGGAGACGATCGTCGACGGCGACCATATTGAGGTCCACCTCAACGGCCACAAGATTCTCGACACCAACTTGGCAGAAGTGGCCAAGGAGCCGGTCGACCATCAGCCCCACCCGGGAGCCCTGCGGAAGAAGGGGCACTTTGGATTTGCGGGCCATAACGACCCGGTGGCCTTCCGCAACGTGCGGATTAAGGAATTGAAATAGAAGGGGGAGTGCAGAAGGAAGAATGCTGAATGCTGAGGGGAAAGGTCAGGTAACCTCCCACAGCGATGAGCCCGGCTGCTTTTCCGCCTTCCGCATTCAACCTTCAGCATTTGAAGTCGCCTCCGGCCGGTCGTTGACCGGTGGCTGATTGCGTGAAACCGATGCGCCGGACGCGGCTTGTGGCGGTTCGCGACTTCCGTCTAGAATAGCCCGCTTCAGTAATGCAGGCGTCAGGCGATTGGATGGTCCTGGCTCCTAGCCAACGTCGTCCCACCTCAAGAACATGCCCGAATTCCCTCCGCTGTTCGTCTACGCCATTATTCTGGTCGGCTTCGTGCTGACGAATTTGGCGCTGACGCATCTGATTGGCCCCAAGAAGCGAACGCCCGTTAAGGACATGCCCTATGAGTCGGGCATGGACCCGGTGGGCGACGCTCGGCAACCGTTCAACGTGCGGTTCTGCCTGGTGGCCATCCTGTACCTGGTGTTCGACGTTGAACTGCTGTTCCTCTATCCCTGGGCGGTGAGTGCGTTCAGCGACGACGGGGGAATTCCGGTCGAACTGCGGGGGACGGTCTTCGGCATCATGCTGGCCTTCATCGCCACGTTGGTGATTGCTTACATCTATGCGTGGCGGAAGGGGGTCTTCAAATGGCGGTAGGACTGCCTGAAAACGTCTTCGTGACGAAGCTCGACGCGGCGGCCAACTGGGCCCGGACGAACAGTCTGTGGCCGATGCCGTTCGCGACCGCTTGCTGCGGCATCGAATTGATGGCGACCGCTTCGTCGCGGCACGACATCGCCCGCTTCGGCGCCGAGGTGATGCGCTTCAGCCCGCGGCAATGCGATCTGCTGATTGTCGCCGGCCGCGTGGCGATGAAAATGTTGCCCGTGCTGCAGCGGATTTGGCTCCAAATGCCGGAGCCGAAGTGGAGCATCTCAATGGGCGCCTGTGCGTGTACCGGCGGGGTGTTCGACACCTACGCGGTGGTGCAGGGCGTCGATCGGTTCATCCCCGTCGACATGTACGTGCCAGGCTGCCCCCCGCGGCCCGAGCAACTGATCGCCGCGGTGATGGAGATGCAGGAAAAGATCAAGCGGACCGGCACGATCACCGGCAAAGAGTTCTTGCAGCGAACGACGGCCATGGGGCCGCAGCCGTTCGACATCGACGAGCTCCGCCGCCGCCGCGAAGTGACGCCGGTGCCGGGGTTAGAGATTTACGGGCAACCGCCAGTAGCTGCTAAATAATTGAACCACAACGGCACGAAGGACACGACGGAAATGCGAATGAAGTAGGGATGACCGGGTTTTATCCCCGTCTTCTTCGTTGTGATCGTTGTGTCGTCGTGGTGAGTTTTCAGAAGCAAAGACATGCCAAGCCTGGAAGAAATTCGAGCGAAAGTCGGAGCGGAGATCGACGAATCGTCGTTCCGCGACAATCGGCGCGTCATCGTGCCGGCGGAGAAGGCGTTTACGCTGCTCGCTTGGCTGAAGGAGCAGGGCTTCAACATGTTGGTCGACCTCACGGCGGTCGACTATTTGGAGTACCCCAAAGCGGTTGATCGGTTCCACGTCGTCTACGTGCTGTTGAACGTCGACAGCGGCGAACGGCTGGTGGTGAAGACGCCGCTCAACCCGCCGGAGTTGGATTTGCCGACGGTCACGACGCTCTGGAAGGGCGCCGATTGGATGGAACGGGAAGTGTACGACATGTACGGGATCGTCTTCGCGGGACATCCCGACTTGCGTCGCATTTTGATGCCGGATGAATTCACCGCGTACCCGCTGCGGAAGGATTATCCGCGCAAGGGGTATGGGGAGCGGCACAATTTCCCGGTGATCACGCGGTCGGAGAGTTAGCGGTCGAGCGGGCTGTTTCGCCCGCAGTTCGTCGCTGAGTTGGAATGGGACAACGCCGGGCTGAAAGGCCCGGCCTACAACGTGACGCCGTCGGGCCGGAACGCCTGACTTATAAACAATGCCGCTCGCAGTATCAGACGCCGCTGAAGTCGATTCCGTCGATCAGGAATACCTGTGGACGCTGAACTTCGGCCCGCAACATCCGGCGACCCACACGACGCTGCGCCTGGTGCTGAAGCTCGACGGCGAGAAGGTCGTCGACGCGGTCCCCCACATCGGCTACCTGCATAGCGGGTTCGAGAAGCTGGGCGAGGACCTCGACTTCAACCAGTATGTGACCATCGTCGACCGGATGAATTACATCTCGCCGATGGCCAACGAAATCGCCTGGCATCACACGGTCGAGAAGCTGCTCGGCATCGAGCTGACGCCGCGGTGCAAGTATCTCCGCACGATCCTCGCTGAATTGATGCGGTTGCACGATCACTTGCTCTGCGTTGGCGCCCAGGCGCTTGATCTGGGGGCGTTTACGGCGTTTTTGTACGGCTTCACGCAGCGAGAAAAGATCTACGATCTCGCTGAGTACGCTTCGGGCCAACGGTTTCATGCGAGCTACACCCGCGTCGGCGGCGTGATGTTCGACGTGAACGCCGACTGGGCCGCCCAGGTGAAGCGGTTCACCGAAGGATTCAAGCCGGTCCACGCGGAACTCCATCGGCTGCTGACGCGCAATCGTATTTTCATCGACCGCTGCAAGGGAATCGGCGTCCTTACGCCGGAAGACGCGATCAACATGAGCGTCACGGGCCCGCTGGCCCGCGCGAGCGGCGTGGTTCGCGATCTTCGCAAGGATGAGCCATATCTCGCGTACGCGGATCTCGACTTCAAAGTTGTCTGCGCCAAAGGTGGCGACGTCTATTCGCGCTACATGGTGCGGATGGCCGAGATGATGGAGAGCATCAAGATCATCGAGCAGGCGATCGAGAACATCCCGGCCGGCCCGGTGAACGTCGACTCGGTAACCGACGTCGTGTTGCCGACGAAGCCAGCCGTGTATCGCAGCATCGAAGGATTGATTCAGCACTTCGAAGTGCTGATGCCGAACCGCGGCTTCCCGGTGCCGACGGACGAAGTCTACGGGGCCACGGAATCGCCCAACGGCGAACTCGGCTTCTACCTGGTGGGCGACGGCAGCAATCGCGCTTATCGCTGCCGGACGCGACCGCCGTCCTACATTCATTTTTCGATTTTCCCCCATCTGATCCGCGGGCATCAGCTCAGCGACGTGGTGGCGGTGTTGGGAAGTCTTAACATTATCGCAGCGGAGTTGGATCGCTAACTCGCGCCCAAGCATTTAAAACGATGCCAGTACTTTCAGAACAAATTCGCGAGCGGATTCGGGCCGAGTTCCCGAAGTATCCCGACCGTCGGGCGGTGACGTTGCCGGCGCTGCATATCGTTCATGACGAGTTGCGTCAGGTCTCGCCCGAGGCGATTCGGGAGATTTCGGAACTGCTCGAAATCCATCCGGCCGAGATCCACGACACGATGTCGTTCTACAACTTTTTCCGTGAGCCTGACCGCCCGCTGGGAAAGCGGCGGGTCTGGGTCTGTCGAAGCATTTCCTGTATGCTTCGTGGCGGCGAGGAACTGCTGGAAAACCTGTCCCATAAGTGGCACGTTGGTCCTGGCCAAACGTCGGCCGATGGATCGGTGTCGCTCGAATACGCCGAGTGTCTGGGAGCGTGCGAAGGAGCGCCCTGCATCCTCGTGGACGATGAGTGCCACATGAACGTCTCGGAGGAAGACGTGGAGAGGATCGTGGGCAAGCAGTAGTCCGCAGGAGTGCCGTGCTCGAGGCGCATGCCTCAAACGAATTAGCTAGCCGAGGGTTCAGGGTTCAGGGTTCAGTAAAGATTGAATCCCTAAATTTCTGCCCCCTCCTGAACCCCGAACCCTGAACCCTCCCCAATGCCTTCCTTCGAACCAGTCCTGTTGGCCCGTATTGCCAAGCCGAACAGCGCGAAGCTGGAAACGTATCGCGCCGACGGCGGCTACGAGGCGCTGAAGAAGGCGCTGGCGATGACGCCGGTCGACGTGACGACGCTTGTGAAGGACTCGGTCCTCCGCGGTCGCGGCGGCGCTGGTTTCCCAGCGGGATTGAAGTGGACCTTCCTGCCGAAGGATCATCCGGGCCCGATCTATCTCTGCGTCAACGCGGATGAGAGCGAGCCGGGGACGTTCAACAATCGGATCCTGATGGAACTCGACCCCCATCAGTTGATCGAAGGAATTGCGATCGCTTGTTATGCGATCAAGTCGGAGAAGGCGTATCTGTACCTTCGCTACGAGTATGGTCGGAGCTACCGGGTGCTCGATGCGGCCATCAAGGAATGTTACGCCGCTGGTTTGCTCGGCAAGAACATTCTCGGGACGGGCTTTAACCTCGACATCGTGCTCCACCGCGGGGCGGCCGCCTACATTTGCGGCGAAGAGACAGGGTTGATCGAAAGCCTCGAAGGCAAACGGGCTTGGCCGCGTATCAAACCGCCGTTCCCCGCCATTGAAGGCTTATTTCGCAAGCCGACGATCGTCAATAATGTCGAGACGCTGTGCTGCGTCACGCATATTCTCAATCGCGGTTCGGAGTGGTTTAAGTCGATCGGCGTCCCGCCTGATCCGGCCAATCCTCGCGACCTGGGAAGCTACGGCCCGAAGCTCTACTGCATCAGCGGCCATGTTAATAAGCCCGGCTGCGTCGAATTGCCGCTGGGCGTCACCGCTCGCGAACTGATCGACGAACATGCGGGCGGCGTTTGGAAAGGCCGCAAGGCAAAAGCGGTGGTTCCGGGCGGCATCAGCATGGGTTTTCTGTCGGCTGATGAACTCGACACGCCGCTCGACTTTAACGGTCCGGGCAAGGCTGGCTGCCTCGGCCTTGGCACCGCGGCGGTCGTCGTCGTCGATGATCAGACGAGCATGGTCGACGTCCTCTACAACTGTTGCCGCTTCATGTCGCATGAATCATGCGGCCAGTGTACGCCGTGCCGCGAAGGAACTTCTTGGATGACGAAGATCCTCGAACGGATCCGCGCGGGTCACGGCAAGATGGAAGACCTCGACACGCTGACCGAAGTCGCCGGGTCGATGGGGATCATCCCCGGCACGACGATCTGCGGCCTGTCTGACGGGGCCGCGTGGCCAGTGAAGAACGCGATCAAGAAGTTTCGCGGCGACTTTGAAGAGTACATCAGCAGCGGCCGGCGGTCAGTAACGAGCGCCCAAGAGTTAATGGCGGGCGCGCACTAGCAGCCACGTTCACCAAGCAAGTTTTGTAGCCGGACCGAGACCGAACGAGACACCAACCACGCAGCCTCTCCCCATGCGGGCGAGGAGTTTGTAATGCCCACGGCGATCATCAACAACCAACCGCTCGAACTGAAGCCCGGGGAGCAGCTCAACTGCATCCAGGCGGCGCAGCGGATCGGCTACGAGATTCCCTCCTACTGCTGGCACCCGGCGTTGTCGGTCGTGGCGAGTTGCCGCATGTGCCTGGTCGAGGTGGGCGACACGAAGCCGGACGGCACCGTGGTGATGCAGCCGAAGCTCGTTCCCGGCTGCCAGACGCCGGTGAAAGAGGGAACGGTCGTCATCGCCGACAGCGAAAAGGTGAAGGCGGCTCAGAAGGCGACGCTCGAATACCTGTTACTGAACCACCCGCTCGATTGCCCCACCTGCGATCAAGCGGGCGAGTGCTTTCTGCAGGATTACAGCTACAAGTACGGTCGCGGCTACAGCCGGCTGCAAGAGCCGAAGAATATCAAGCCCGACAAGGATCACATCGGCGAGAACATTACGCTCTTCACCGATCGTTGCATCATGTGCACCCGTTGCGTCCGCTTCACCCGCGAGGTGAGCGGCACGTCGGAGCTGCAGGTCGTGTCGCGCGGTTCGGCGGAGCAGATCGACATCTTCCCCGGTATCCCGTGCGACAACAAGCTTGCGGGCAACGTCGTCGATCTCTGCCCGGTCGGCGCCCTCTGCAGCAAGGACTTCTTGTATCAGCAGCGCGTCTGGTGGCTGAAGACGACCAAAAGCGTCTGCCCCGGTTGCAGCACCGGCTGCAGCGTCGACGTCGACCAGAACGAAGATCAACTCTATCGCCTGACGCCGCGGTCGAATCCGATGTCGCAGGGCGATTTCATGTGCGACGAAGGCCGGTTCGGCTGGAAGTACATCCACAGCGATCAGCGGCTCACGTTCCCGGCTCGCCGCAAGAATGGCGAAGTCCGCACACGCGACTGGGACGATATTATTCCGTCGCTGCAAAAGGCGCTGACGAAGGCGGTGGCCAAGGCTCCTGAAAAGTGCGCGGCCGTATTCTCGCCGTGGATGACGGTCGAAGAAGCCTACATGCTGGCGAGCTACCTCCGCGGCCTGTCGCCGAAGGTGAAACTCGCCCTGGGGCCAGTGAAGACGGTCGGCGAAGACGACACCTACCCGAAGGACTTCTACGGCAAACCGATGGAGCCGGTGAAGTTCACGATTCGCGCCGAGAAGGCGCCGAATCGTCGCGGCGTGCAGATGGTGCTGAATCACTTTGCCGGCGCGGCGACGACGCTCGGCGATCTGGCGGCCGACGGGGCCGCGGGCAAACTCGAAGCGATTTACCTCGTCGGCGGCGATCCGACTGGCTGGCTCGAACCGCAGCAAGCGACGGGCCTCGGCAAAGCGGCGCTGGTGATCCTGCAAGACTTCATGCCGTCGGCGATCAGCGACCGGGCCGACTTCATGCTCACCGGCGGTTCATTCGCCGAGCGAGACGGGAGCTTTGTGAACTATAAGGGACTCGCCCAAGAAATTGGTCGAGCGATTCGCGGACCCGATGGAACGCGGCCTGATGGCCGGATTCTGTGGGACCTCACTGGTCGTCGCGGGTTGTTTAACGCGGCCGCGGTGCGGAAGGAAATGGCGGAGAAGATTCCGGCATTTGCAGCCTTCGCCCAAGGCTCGCTGAGTGACTTTGGCGTGTTGCTGAACGAGCATGGCGCGCCGGAACCCCACGTGGTCGTGAAGGCATAGAGCAGAATTTCGGGTTCGCACTTTAGAAATTGAAGGCGTGTCAGGTTGAATGCCTGACGGACGTATGGACAAGATTTTCGAATACATCCCGGAAAACCTGCTCATCACCCTCGTGGCCATTGTGGCCGCGGTGGGCGCCATGCTGGGGGTGATTTCGTATTTGATTCTGCTCGAGCGTAAGCTGTCGGCATGGATGCAAGATCGCCGCGGTCCGAATCGCGTCGGCCCGATGGGCATCTTTCAGCCCTTTGCCGACGGCGCCAAGTTTTTGCTGAAGGAAGACGTCATTCCGGCGAACGCCGACAAGGTCCTCTTCCTCGCGGCGCCGGGCATTGGGCTGCTCACCACGATGCTAGCCTTCGCGGTGGTGCCGTACGGCCCTGTCGGCGTCGAGGGCGTCCCCTGGTTCCTGCGGTTCATTATCGCCCCTGGCGTCGACATCGGCATCGTCTTCATCTTTGCCGTGACGAGCCTTGCCGTGTACGGCGTGATCCTCGGCGGGTGGGCTTCGAACAATAAATACAGTGCGCTCGGTTCGTTGCGGGCCAGCGCCCAGGTGATCAGCTACGAAATTCCGCTCGGCATGTCGGTCCTTGGCATCGCCCTGCTCGGCAGCACGCTCGACATCGAGAAGATTCTGACGCAGCAGGCCACGGGCGGGTTCTGGAACTGGTATTTCTGGACCCAACCGCTTGCCTGTTTGATTTTTTTCACCAGCGCGATGGCCGAAGCCAACCGGCTGCCGTTCGACCTCTCTGAGTGCGAACAAGAATTGGTCGGCGGTTTCCATACCGAGTATAGCGCGATGAAGTTCGCGCTGTTCTTCCTGGGCGAATACACGCACGTCATCACGACGAGCTTCCTGACGGTCATCTTGTTCTTCGGCGGCTGGCATTTTCCTTGGATCGCCACTCCGGAGTCGACCTACACTGGCGCCTGGATCGTCATGCTGCTGGTGCTGCTCACCAAGGTCTTCATGGTGATCGTGTTGATCATGCTGCTCCGCTGGACGATTCCGCGGTTCCGCTTTGATCAACTGATGAACCTGTCGTGGAAGGCCCTCATTCCACTGTCGCTGGCGAATATGCTCGCGGTGATGACGGTGTTGCAATTCGGTTGGGATCGCTGGCTGCTCGGGCCGATTTCGATTGGCTTGTTCGTGATAGCCGGCGTCATCAGCGTCGGGTTCAAGCGAGCGGAGATCCGCCATCGGCCGAGCGCCGTGGAGTTGTCGCATCACTTGGTGACCTAAACGATCGACCGCTTTCGCCTCAACGACTCAAGACATAAACCGCAGACGCCATGGCTGTTGCAAAAGAAGACGTGATTTGGATCGAGGAGCCCGAAATGGGCTTCTGGGAGATGACGTTTCTCCCGGCGATCTTCGACGGTCTGAAGACGACCATCAAGCACGTCACGAACTACCAACCGGTGACGCAGCAATACCCGGAAGAGAAGCCGGTGTTGCCGCTGCATTACCGCGGCGTCCATCGGCTCAATCGGGACGAGAAAGGCCGCGTGAAGTGCGTCGCCTGCATGCTCTGCGCAACCGCCTGCCCGGCCGACTGCATTTCGATCGAAGCGTCGGCGGCGCCGCCCGATTGGCCCGACCGCGATAAGTTTCCGGCGACGTTCGTGCTCGATGAACTCCGTTGCATCTACTGCGGCATGTGCGAAGAGGCGTGCCCTGTCGATGCGATCGAACTGACGCACATCTACGATCTGACGGGCGAGACCCGCGCCGAACTGATGTACGACCGCGAGAAGTTGCTCGACGTCTACGACAAGACGAAAGACGACCCGCGCGACCCGCTCCGGACCCGTCGCGGCAAGCTCGGTCCGGCGGCCGAATTTGGTTCGCTGCCAACCGTCGCGCCGGCGACGCAAGTGACTCCGGGCGACCGCTCGGCGCAGTCGACGGCGCCCGGTACCATCCACACCTATAACAATCCCAATCCCTTCGACGATCCCGGGACGGCGCGATAACCAACGATGAGCGACTCGGCTGTTCAAGGAATGTTGTACGGATCGCTGGCCGCCGGCGCGGTCGGCATGTGGCTCGCCACGTCGCCGCGAACCGGGGCGCTGCGCGTCCTCGGCTCGTTTCTCGCTTCGGCTGGACTGATCGCTGCCGTGGCGATGTTTAGCGGTCCGGGAGGCGACGTCACCAACAAGATTCTGTTCTGGATGTTCGCCGCCTCGGCGCTGCTTAGCGGCGTATTGATGGTCACCAGCCGCGAGCCGGTGTATGCGGCTTTGTGGTTCGCGCTCGCCACGCTGGGCACTTGCGGCTTGTTCATGATGCAAGCGGCGCCGTTTCTGGCCGCGGCGACGATCATCGTTTACGCCGGCGCCATCATCGTGACGTTCCTGTTCGTGATCATGCTCGCTCAACAGCAGGGGCGGAGCTTTTACGACTACCGCGCCCGGACGCCGATCATGTCGATCGTCGCCAGTTGGCTGATGCTCGCGGCGTTGCTCTGGAACTTTCAGGTTTGGCAAAAGAGTGCGCCGGCTCCCGAGACGGGGCCCGCGCTGACCGCCGAGGCGGCGGCGAATCCATTTAGCCAGCCCAGTGAACTCAACAAAGTCGATTCGCTGCGGGCGCTGGGTCTCTCGCTGTTCGGCGACTATCTCTACGCCGTAGAAATTGCAGGAACGCTGCTCCTCGTGGCCGGCATTGGCGCCATCGCGATCGCGCCGCGGAGGGCCGAAGGAACGATATGACCGCTGATTCGGGTTGTTATTTGGCGGTTGGCGCCGCGCTGTTCGTCTTGGGCGGCATCGGCTTCGTCACGCGCCGCAATTTGATTTTGATTTTCCTGTCGGTGGAGTTGATGCTTCACGGCGTCTCGCTGACGCTGCTTACCTTTGGGCGGATGCACAATAACCTCGAAGGGCAGTCGTTCACGATCTTCATGCTGACCGTCGCCGCGTGCGAAGCGGCCCTCGGGCTGTCGCTCGTGTTGTCGCTGTACCAGCGGACAAAGTCGCTCGACGTCGACATTTGGAGCAAGCTGAGCGAGCCTGACCTCCCGAAGTGGGACAAGCCAGTTCAGCCGTTGGAAAGTCGTGTGGTTCGTGAAGAGCATCCGGCGTCGCCGCGGCTGACGAAGGCGGGCGGTTTGCCGGAGATCGACGATGATTTTCCGGTCGAACTTGCGACGACGACCGATCCCCGCAAGGTGCTGACCCCCTCGCCGCCGGATGACGATTATTGAGAAATTGGGCTGCTTGGCGGTTCACGCCGCTGGCTCAGTTTCGTCTAGACCGATCACCAGACACCGATCACCGACCAGATCAACTGCATGTCTCCTGCGACTCAACATCTCGTGCTGTGGCTGATTCCGGGCGCTCCTCTCGTGGCGGCGCTGGCGATCGCGCTGCTCGGCAAGACTGTGCTTCATGAGCGGAGCCACTGGCCCTGTTGGTTGGCGCTCGCCACGTCGATGGTCTGCGCCATTCTGCTGGTGACGAAGCTCGTGCCGTCGACGTTCGAGAATGCCGACGAGACGGTCATGGGCGCGATGGCGACCGGCTACTCGTGGCTGAAAGTCGGTACGATCGACGTGCGGATCGACCTGCGGGCCGATGCGATGAGCGCGCTCATGCTGACGATGGTCACCAGCGTCAGCTTCCTGGTGTCGATCTTCGCCGCCGGCTACATGCACGGCGACAAAGGCTATCCGCGATTCTTCGGGGCCGTGTCGTTGTTCGTTTTTTCGATGGTGATGCTGGTCCTGTCGGCTAACTTCCTGCAACTGTTCATCTTCTGGGAATTAGTCGGCCTCTGCAGCTACCTGCTGATTGGGTTCTGGTTCCAGAAGCCAAGCGCGGCGGCCGCCGCGAAGAAGGCGTTCGTCGTCAATCGCATCGGCGACATGGGGTTGATCCTCGGCATCTTTTTGATCTGGGATACCTTCGGGTCGATGGATTTCTCTAAGGTGCTGTTCGACGCCGACAATTTGTCGCTGATCGCCCAAGATCATCCGACGCGCATGATCGCGATTTGCTTTCTCCTGCTCGTGGGAGCGATGGGCAAAAGCGCTCAGTTCCCGCTGCATGTGTGGCTTCCCGACGCGATGGAAGGCCCCACTCCGGTGAGCGCCCTCATCCATGCCGCGACGATGGTCACCGCCGGCGTCTACCTGGTGGCCCGCAGCACGCCGCTGTTTATGTACGCCCCGCAGGCTCAGGTTTTTATTTCCTGCATCGGAGCGACCACCGCCTTGGTGGCCGCGTTAATTGCCCTGACGCAAACGGACCTCAAGCGCGTGCTGGCCTATTCGACGGTCAGCCAACTAGGGTACATGTTCATGGCCCTCGGGGTTGGCGCCGCTGGAGCGGAACTGGCGACCGCCGGCGCCACGGCGGGCATGTTCCACCTCGTGACGCACGGCGTCTTCAAGGCGCTGTTATTCCTCTCGGCTGGCAGCGTGATGCACTCGATGGGCGACGTCATCGACATGCGTCGCTTTAGCGGCCTACGCAAGGTGATCCCCGTCACGCACTGGACCTTCCTCTGCGGCGCCGGGGCGCTGGCAGGCGTGCCGCTGTTGGCCGGCTTCTGGAGTAAGGACGAGATTCTCGCCGTCCTCCACGAAGCGGGGCATCACAGCGAGAAGTACGGCACGATCTTTACCGCGGTCTATTGGATCGCGACGTTCACCGCGTTGCTGACGGCGTTTTACACGTTCCGCGCGTACTTCATGACGTTCTGGGGCCCGGAGCGAACGCCGCCCGAAGCGGGGCACCATCCCCACGACGCGCCGCCGGCGATGGCCTGGCCGCTGCGGATCCTGGCGATTGGCGCCCTCACCGTCGGCGCCGCCGTCGCCGTGACGCACCTCTTTGCTCATTACTTCGAACATACCCCCGGGTTCACGCCCATCGAGCAGCATGTCTTCCACATCGGCCTGATGGTGCAGAGCGGCTTGATCGCCCTCTTCGGCATCGCGGTCGCGTGGTTCATGTACGTGAAGAATCCTGGACTTCCGGCGAAGGTGAGCCAGGGAGCGAACTTTCTGTACGACTTGTCGTCACGGAAGTTTTTCCTAGACGAGATCTTCACGGCGATCCTGGTGATGCCGCTGCGAGGCTTGGCCCACCTCTGTTTTCTGTTCGACACTCACGTGATCGACCGCATCGTCGACGGCGTCGGCGCCTTGCCGCGACTGTTGAGCGCCGCCCCGCGGTTGTTGCAAACTGGTTACGTCTCGAACTACGCCTTGATGATGTGGGTCGGCGCTTTGGCTTGTATGGGTTACATGTTGGGGCTTTTTCATCAGTAGTCGTTTGTTGAGCTTCTGCAAATAAACGCCGACGAACGCGACGCATACGATTCGAATAAAATAAGTTCAATTCACGATAGCGACGGCTGAATGATCCAACTCCTGTTCATCTTGCTGCTGGTCCCGCTGGGCGCCGGGGGGCTGTTGCTCCTGTTTTCAGGCGTCTCTCAGCAACGCTCCGCACGCTGGATCGCGCTGGGGGGATCGCTAGTTGCGCTTGCCTTGTCGCTGCAGTTGGCGGCCGACTACCGCACGTTGCAAGCTGAGCAGGGGGCCACGGCCAGCGATTCGCCGATCGCCCCGCGGGTCGAGTATCGCCGTACCTGGGAAATCATCGGCGACACGTCGACTCCGGAAGCGGCCGCCGATGCGATCAAGCTCGAGTTTCACTTCGGCCTCGACGGCGTCAGCGTCGTGATGATCGTGCTCACGACGCTACTGGGCGTCGTCTGCGTGCTGAGTTCTTGGGATGCGATTACCGAACGCGAATCGGAGTTCTACGCCGCGCTGCTCATTCTGCAGAGCGGCGTCATCGGCGTCTTCTGCGCGTTCGACGCGGTATTGTTCTACGTCTTCTTCGAATTCACGCTCATCCCGCTCTTTTTCCTGATCGCGATCTGGGGCGGGCCGCAGCGGCGTTATGCGGCCGTGAAGTTCTTCCTTTACACGCTCGCCGGTAGCTTGGTGACGTTGTTGGGATTGATTACGCTAATCGGCTACGCGGCCAAGGGAGGGCTCACCTCGCCTTGCTCGCTGCCTGAACTGGCGGCTTGGTACAAAGCGAACCCGATGCCCTTCTCGCTGCAAGTGGCGACGTTCCTGGCGCTTTCGGTCGGCTTCCTGATCAAGGTGCCGGTCTTTCCGTTCCACACTTGGTTGCCACTCGCCCACGTCGAGGCGGCGACCGCGGGCAGCATCCTGCTCGCCGGCGTGTTGCTGAAGCTCGGCACCTACGGATTCCTGCGATTCTGCTTGCCGATGCTCCCCGACGCCTGTCTTACGGTCGGCCTGCCGGCGGCGGCGATTCTGTCGGTGATCGGCATCGTCTACGGTTCGCTCTGTGCGTTGATCCAACGTGACGTGAAGAAACTTGTCGCGTATTCCAGCGTCGCCCACTTGGGCTTCTGCATGTTGGGTCTCTTCGCCCTGAACGTCGAAGGAATGACGGGCGGCGTCTTGCAGATGGTCAACCATGGCCTCTCGACCGGAGCGTTGTTCCTCATCGTCGGCATGTTCTACGAGCGTTATCACACTCGCATGATGGATGACCTCGGCGGTCTCGCGAGTCGACTGCCGCTGATGGCGGCCGGCATGGTATTCATCGCCATGGCGAGCGTCGGCTTGCCGGGCCTCAACGGTTTCCCCGGTGAAATGTTATCGCTCGCCGGCATGTTTAAGCGAAACCCCTACTACGCGGCGGCCGGCGCGACTGGACTGGTGCTCGGCGCCTGGTATCTGTTGTCGATGCTGCAGTTCGTGTTCTTCGGCTCGTTAAAGGAACCTGCCGTCCACGACCACGATCAAGGCCACCATGGTCCGATTCGCGACATCTCGCTCCGTGAGTTGGCAGCGCTCATCCCGCTGGCGGCCGCTTGCTTGTGGATCGGCGTCAAGCCGCAACCGCTGATCGACGTCATCCGGCCCGATATCGAAGCCGTGGCGAAATTGTACGAAGGACGAAGTCCCGTTGAGTTCGAGGCGCAGGCTGTCGCCGAAGTGAAGAGCCGTCCGCGGCAGGAGCAGTAACGATGGCCACCGCCATAGAGCAACTAACCAACGGCGTTCACTTTCTCGCCCCGGAATTGATTCTGGTGGTGACAGTTTGCGTGATGTTCCTCACCGGTCCCTTCTTCGTGACCGAAGCCGGCGTCGGAGCCCCTGGCTTACGCAAGCGTTGGGGCGCCCTCGCCTTGGTCGCAATCGGTTGCGCCGGCTTCGTTTGGTGGACGTCCGACGCCGCTAGGCCGCTCGATACGGGACCGTTCCGCGCCGACGCCCTCACTTGGTACGTCCGCGGCTTGACGCTCGCCCTCGGGGCGATCATCTCGATCATCCTGGTCGACCAGATCGACGATGGGCACTCCGCTGAATCACAGGCCTGCCTCTTGGCGATCCTAGTCGGCGTGAATCTCACAGCGCTCGCGAACGATTTAGTCGTGCTGTTCCTCGCCTTAGAACTCGTCAGCGTTCCGACCTACGTCCTCCTTTACCTGCCACGGCGGGGCGAGGCGAACCAGGAAGCGGCGATCAAGTACATGCTGCTGAGCATTTTCTCGTCCGCGATCGTCCTCTACGGCATGAGCATGCTGTATGGCGCTGCGGGGACGACGAATCTCGCCGGCATTGCCGAGAAGTTTGCCGACGGCATGCCCGAGGATTCAACCACCTTGATTCGGCTGTCGGTGGCGATGTTGATCGCCGGGCTCTCCTTCCGCCTCGGCGCCGTACCGTTCCACTTCTACGCCCCCGACGTTTTCCAAGGGATCCCTTCCGCGGCGGCGGCCATGTTGTCGTACGTGCCCAAAGTCGTCGGCTTCGTCGCCTTGCTGCGACTGTTGCCGCTGGTTGGCGGTTTGGGAGTGGCTGAGGCCGTCGACGGACCGTCGGCGCGCATCTTGCTCGCCGCTCTGGCGATCGCGACGATGACCATTGGCAATCTTCTGGCCTTCCGACAAGACAATCTCTATCGCTTGATGGCCTACTCCAGCGTCGCGCACGCCGGCTACATGATGATCGGCTTGGTGGTCGAAGGCGGGAACGACGACGTCAGCGGCGTCGGCGCTTTGCTGTTTTACCTAGCTACCTACGGCTTGATCACGATCGGCGTCTTCGCCTTGTTCGCCGGCATCAGCAGCGAGAAGTCGCCGGTGCGCGTCGTCAGCGACTTGGCTGGCATGAGCCGCATCCATCCGGCTGTCGCACTGGCGCTGGCCGTCTGCTTATTTAGCCTGACCGGTTTGCCGCCGACTGTCGGAATGCTCGGCAAGCTGAACCTGTTCTTCGCCAGTTGGGGCGAGGGAACGACGCTGGGCCGTTCGCTGGCGATCGTGCTCGCCGCCAACGCGGCGATCTCGGCTTGGTATTACCTGCGGATCATCGGCGTGATGTTCTTCGACTCGGCGCCGGCGGGCGAGCCAGCGAAGTTGACGCTTGCCCCGGCTGTGGCAGGAGCGCTTTGTTCCATCGCCAGTATCCTGCTCTTCATCGCTCCGCAGTTCCTGTGGGAAGCGGCCGTCAAGTTCGTCCCGTAAGCGGCGCCGCCGATCGCGATTTGAACCTCGAGCTTTGCCCCGGGATCGAATCGAGAGGTGATCCATGCCGAACTGGTTGGCGGCGCGACCCCCCGGCGGAGCCGGGGGCTGAACGGGATCGCGTTCTTGAAACGCCGGCTCGGATGCGAGCTGGTCCGCACGATCCGGATAACCGGACCTCGTCGCGCGGAGTGGACCCGCGCGACCCTCTTCAGCGGCCCCGGCCGACTCGTTTTCGAGCCAATCGGCCGGCCGAATTCTGGACACGCCCATCCCCCCAATCAGACTGAAGTAGTCGGCCCCCCGACCGGAGCTTTGGCTCCACTTCTCGTCGGGGCGTGAGGATGCCGCACTCGAACGGCGTCGAACTCTCGAAGTTCCTGCTCTCGCTCACGACCACGATTGGCCGCTATGAATGTGACTGCTTCCGCGCCTGTCGGCGCTTGGCGCCCATTTCAGTTCAACGTTCAGCGCTGCTTCGCTGCAGTGCTGACGCTCGCGTTCCTCGCGCTGTCGACGGCCGCGACGCAGGCGGCGCTCGTTTACAACGTGGGGCAGACGGAGGTGATCTACACCGCGTCGCAACGCCGCAACAAGGGGCTCGATTACTGGGTCGACGGCAATCTCGGCGTCGTGCCGATCGGCAACGGTCAGTATCATTTTTACGGCGCCAACGGTCCGACGCCCGTGCGAACGACGGGGACGTTGGCTGATCCGGCCCAGTCGCGCAGCAACGTCAGCATCACGGGCCTGCCCAGCAACTACTTCAACTACGTCGCGGGAGGGCCGACCTACTTCGACGCCACGACAGGCGCTCGGCTGATGATCTATCACGCCGAACGCCACGCGAGCAGCGGCCAGGACTATTACAGCGTCCTCGGCATGGCGATCTCCACCGACTCGCAAGGCCTCAATTTCCGCGATCTTGGCGTGATCGTCGAGCCTGACGTGCCGATGGCGCAGCGCCCCCACTCGATCGAAGTCGGCGGCGGTTCGTTTGCCGTGATGAACGGCGACATGTACGTCTACTATCGCGACTACCTGGAAGGGGGGGGCAGCAGCGAACTGGCGGTGGCGAAGGCCCCTATCTCCACGATTCTCGCCAACGCGATGAGCAACCAGGGGACGAGCTTCACCAAGTACTACAACGGCGGTTGGACGCAGCCTGGCCTCGGCGGACGTTCTTCGTCGCTGGAAACGGGCAATCCCGGCAACGCCTGGTCGTCAGTTTCCTACAACGACTATCTCGGCGGGCTCGTCATGATGTCGTCGGCATGGGCCGATCCGTCAGGAAATAACGATCTCTACATGTCGTCCTCCATGGATGGCATTAATTGGACTCCCCGTCAAACGATCGTCGCCGACGCCGGCGAGCAGATGTACCCGACGCTCATCGGCACAGGCGCCGATCCGACTCACACCGGCCAATCGTTCTATGCCTACTACACTGACAGCGCCACGGGCGCGTGGAATCGCTGGAACGACGCCAAGTTGGTCCGGCGGTTGATCACGTTGAACAACGGCAGCGTGCCGCCGCCTGATCCGGAGCCGACCCCGACGCCGACTCCGGCGGCGAACGTCGTCGCCGATTTTCAGTCCGACTTCCAAGCGGGCGGGCCCGCCAAGGGGTGGAAGTACATGTGGAACTCCAACGGCAAGCTCGGCGACGCCAGCAAGTACGCGCCGCTCAAATGGAGTTCCGCCGTCGGCGCATACAACACCACCGGCGGCGCCACGACCGTCTGGAACGGCAAGTCGCACAACGACGACTACCTGATGCTGGGCGCCGATAGCGGGCACCCTGGACGGCCCGGTTACTACGCGATCACCGGCTACACGATCCAAACCGACGACGGAGCCGGGCTCTACTCGCTGATCGGCAGCTCGATCATGAAGAGCGATACGATCAAGACGGGCGACGAAGACGGACTCGATTTGCTGTTGTACATCAACAACACGAAGCTCGGCGCGCTTCAAAGCGTATCGACGACCGGCTCATTGCTGTCGTTCGATCGCGACCTGGGACAGCTAGCCGTGGGCGACACGGTGTACGTGATGATCGGCGCCGGGAAGAACCAGAACTTTGATTTGTTCAAGAGCTTCGACTTCTCGCTCCAGCGGACGTCGATGGCGACCATTCCGCCAACCAACCCGAACCCAGATCCGATCCCAAATCCGCAGCAGCCGGTTGAACAGCAATGGGTGGCCGTCGCCGGTTTCCGCAACGACTTCCAGACGGGCGGTCCGGCGGCAGGTTGGAAATACCAGTGGAGCGCGACTGGCAAAGCCGGCGACGCCAGCAAGTATGCGAATCTGAAATGGAGCGCCACAGTCGGCGCCTACAACACCACCGGCGGCGCGACCACGGTGTGGAACGGCAAGGCCCACAGTGACGACTATCTGATGCTGGGCCTCGACAGCGGGCATCCTGGCCGCGCCGGTTACTACACGATCGCTGGCTACACCATTCAGGCCGACGACGGAGCCGGAATTTATCGACTGGACAGCGGGTTCATCTCGAAGTCCGACGGGGCGAAGACTGGCGATGAAGATGGGCTCGAGTTGCTCGTCTACGTCAACAACATCCGCATGGCCGGCATTGAGACCGTTCTCACTGACGGTTCTTTGAAGGGCTTCTACCGCGACCTGGGGCAGCTGGCCGTCGGCGACACGGTCTACGTCCTGATTGGCTCGGCGAAAAATCTGAACTACGACTTGTTCTCCAATTTCAATTTCAACATCGAGAAACTCACCGCTATCACTCCTGCGGCGGCCTCGGCGTCGTTCGCGATCAGCGCCGTGCCGGAGCCGTCGAGCGCAGCGTTGCTGCTCGCTGCGATGGGACTGCTCGGGAACGCGGTCCGCGTCAGGCGATCTAACTTACGCAATTAGCTCGTCGAGCGGCCGTCCATTGCGGCGCGGACGTCGCTCAGTAAGGCGTCGACCTCAGCCGGAGTCGTCGCCCAGGAGCACATAAAGCGGGCCGAACCAAGGCCGATGAAAGTGTAGTATCGCCAGCCGCGTGCGGCGAGACGCTGATGGACCGCGTCGGGGAGCGATGCAAAGACGGCGTTCGCATCGGTCGCGTGCAGAAGCGTCACTCCAGGAATCGCTTGCAAACCGGCAGCTAGGCGGGCGGCCATCGCGTTGCCGTGCCGGGCGTGCTTCAGCCATGCCGACTCGGCGAGCAAGCCGAGCCAGGGGGCGGTGAGAAATCTCATCTTCGAGGCGAGTTGTCCCGCCTGCTTGCAGCGGTAAGCGAAGTCGGCAGCGAGTCGCCGGTCAAAGAACAGGACCGCTTCGCCCACGGGCAAGCCGATCTTGGCTCCACCGAAGCAAAGGACGTCGACCTGAGCTGCGCGGACAATCTCGCCGGGAGGCGCGTCGAGCGCAGCGACCGCGTTGGCGAAGCGCGCCCCGTCCATGTGGACCCGCAGGCCCAATCGCTTCGCGACGCCGCCTAATTCGGCGAGTTCCGCGAGTGTGTAGACCGTCCCCATTTCCGTCGATTGCGTGACGCTGAGGACATGCGGCTTGGGGTAGTGGATATCGGACCGCCGCGTGACTAATTCCTCCACGGACGCCACGTTGAGCTTGCCGTGCGACGATTCGGCGAGCAGCAGCTTGGCGCCGCCGGAGAAGAATTCAGGGCCGCCGCATTCGTCAGTCTCCAGATGCGCCACATCCGCACAGATGACGCTATGGTACGGCTGGCAGCAGGTCGAAACGGCAAGCGAATTGGCGGCCGTCCCGTTGAAGACGAAGAAGACGTCGCAGTCGGCGGCAAACAACTCGCGGAGACGGTCGGCGACGACGGATGTGTAGCGATCGTTGCCGTAGGAGGCTTGCGAACCTGCATTCGCTTCGATGAGAGCGTTGAGCGCCTCCGGGCAAGCGCCTGCCGTGTTGTCGCTGGCGAATTGACAGCCTGGCACGACCGTCGATTCCGTTTCGCTGCTCATCTTGTGCGATCTGCCTGTTGGATTCTACGACTGCGCGCTTTGGAATGCATTTCTCAACAATGACAAACTTTTCGGAATCGCGGTTCGCCAATCCTCGTTTCCCTCGAACTCCAGCGACACGTAACCGCGATAATCGTGGCGTCGCAACATCTCAGCAATTCGCGGGTAATCGAGTTCCAATGAGTACCACACGCCGCCGCCGTAGTAGGTTTTTGCCTGGACAAAAACCGCCTCCGGAGCCAGCATTTCGAGCCGGTCGTAAGGATCCTCAAGAAAATTGCCCGTGTCGAGCGTCACGCGCAGCCATGGCGAGTTGATCGCGTTGACGATCCGCAATACGCCTTCCGGCGTCAGACCCAGTCCCCAATGGTTCTCCAGCCCGAGCGTCACGCCGCACTTTTCTGCCGTCGGCACGCACTTCTCGAACGAGTCAATGACCCATTTAAAACCATCGTCGTCGGAATACCCTTCCAGCCTAGGCTCGATGCCGCGATTGGCCATGAGCTCGTCGAAGTCTTTGCTCGTTCCCCAGCGTCCCGTGTTGACACGCATCGTGGGGATGCCGAGAGCGTACGCAATTTCGATGGCACGGTTCGTGTGATCAATGTTCTTCTGGCGAATTGCCGGATCGGGCGAGAGAAAACCTTGATGCGTGCTGAATCCGCAGAGGCTCACGCCGTTGACGAGGGCACGCTGTTTAAGTCGCTGCAAATAGGCCGGCTCTTCATTATCCATCTGCATCTGCAATATTTCCACGGCGTCGAATCCCATCCGGGCCGCCTCATCGATGCAGGTTTCGATCGGCAGCTTCGCATCATCCTTGAATCGCCAGAAGGAATAGGTCGACACGGCGATTGGGTTCCCGCGCGCGGGAAGTTGCGGGGCAGCCGACTGAGGCTCGGCAGCTGCTGTTGTCATCGTTGCGCCGGCTCCTGCGGCGACGGCTGCGCGGGCGAGAAATTGGCGACGATTTGAAGGCATGATGGCAATTCTCCGGCGGTGCGATTGGATCACCGACACAGCGGTCGGCGGAGTGACGATTTCACGCCGGCAAGCATTCTAACTGATTGGGGGCCCGAAGGCTCGTCTCAGGAAGTGTTGCGTTCAGCGGCCTCCGTCAGTGGAAATCGGCTTAAACCGCGTCGATCAAATCAATCCGCCGCTGGTGCCGTCCTCCCTCGAACGGCGTCGCCAGCCACGTGTCGACGATTGCCAGCGCCGTTTCTTCCGACATCATCCGTTCGCCGAGCGAAATGACGTTGGCATTGTTATGTTGACGACCGAGCTGGGCCGAATCGACGTTCCAGCACAGGGCGCAACGGACTCCCTTCACGCGGTTGGCGACAATCGCCTCGCCGTTGCCAGAGCCGCCTAGGACGATCCCACGCTCAAACTCGCCACGCGCGACCGCCTCCGCCACCGGGCGAATGAAGAGGGGATAGTCCACCGCCTCCGGCGAGTCAGTGCCGTAGTCGTGAACCTCGTGCCCCAAGGCGATTAGATGCGCCTTGATGAGCTCCTTGTAACGAAATCCAGCGTGATCGGAGCCGATGGCGATTTTCATGACACGGCAATTCGCAGGAGTGGAAAACGCGCAATTCTAGCGTTCGCAAGACTTTGCGCCGATGGCCGGATCGAATCGCCTGCGAAGCCCGCCAGTGGCAGGCCCATCTGCAAGCAAACGAAAATCGTTTACAATCTTTCTCAAGCTTTCATTTGCTACACTCCGCACATAGTTTTGTCTCTGATCGCTCGTCGTCAGTCTCTTCAATATCTTCTTTAAGCGTCGGTTCGCTGCGGCAGCGAGTCCGCTGTCACGTCAGGCACGTCGCTGCTCACACGTTAACGAAGTGCGGTGATTATCATGTGGAGTTCCATTCTTCGGCTCAGCATCGTGGGCATTTTGATGCCTGCCGTCTCGGCCGTCTCACACGCCGCCGTAACGGCCGTGCCGACTCGCGACGCTAATTTCAATGATTTCGACGCGATGATTTCGACCACCGACGTCATCGACGGTCTTATTCCCTTGGAGTTGGCAGGCGATCGTGGATGGCATCCGGCGAATCCCGCCAAGTTTGATCCAGACGATCCCAATGGCCTTCCTGCATTCACGGACGGCGTGGGAGCCGTCTCCGGAGTAACTGGGCTGCTCAATGATTTTCCCAATCCACTGGGAACTCCGGTGAAGGTCATTCAATATGACCTCCCCAGCGCCACGGATATTCAGCAGATCGCCATCCTGTCCGGCAACAAGAACAACTCCGACGGCCGCATCTTCACCACAACGGTCATCCGGTATTCGATCGACGGCGGGTTCAACTTCCTTGACCTCGGCTATTTCGAATCGGCGCCTCTTGGTTCGATCAACAACGAATCCGGCAACTCTGGTACGACCATCGACCAAGCCTTGCTGTTGACGATTTCAGACGATGCCGCGGCGACGCTAGCGAACGGCGTCACGAACTTGCAGTTCGATTTCTACGCGGTCGACAACACGCAAGGACAATACCGCGACCCCTTCGACGGCGAGAATCCCTTTACAGGGCTCGACGATCAGCTGACGGCCGCCTTCTCTTCGCCGCTCATCTGGGAAATCGACGTTTTGGCTCAGTCGGCGACGCCCTCTTCGGCAGACTTCAACGGCGATCATCGCATTGACGGCGCCGATTTTCTGATCTGGCAGCGCGGCTTCGGCGCTCTCGGAACGGGAACCCAAGCGACGGGCGACGCTAACGGCGACCACAACGTCGATAGCCTCGATTTGGCGGCATGGAAGAATCAGTTTGGTTCGCCCGCGCCGATTGCAGCCGTTCCGGAACCGGCGTCGCTGGCGCTCTGCATGGCAGCGGCCGTTGCCGTCGTAGCAACTCGTCGCGGACGAAATGAACGCCGTCGCGTTACTTGAAGCGACGTTCTCAAACTTCTCTATTCGCTTTTCGGCTTCTCTCACCACGAGGAATTGACTAATGAAGATTGCATTCGGCATTGCCGCCGCGATGGCGGCGGCGCTCGGGCTTCAGCAGGCGTCGGCCGCCCCAACGGCGGTGACGCTCCATGGCGCCGAGAACACTTCGCTGGCTGCAAATATTGCAGTCAACGATTTGATCTCCGGTCTGATCGCGACCGAATTGGCTGGCGATACCGGCTGGCACCCCGCAAATCCGGCTTCCGGAAACACCTTGCTGCCCGAGGGATTGCCGACCTTCACCGATGACGTCAACAACACGGGACTTAACGGCCTGCTGAATGATTTTCCTGCTGCGGGAGCGCCGGCTAAGCGCGTCCAGTATTCCCTGGGTTCGCCGCAGGACATTCAGAAAATCCAGATCCTCTCAGGCAATAACGGCAAGGATGGCCGCGTCTTCTCGACGACGGTCATCAGCCTCTCCACCAACGGCGGCGGCAGCTTCTCGACGCTGGGATATTTTCAGTCTGATCTCTCGGGGACGGTGAATTTGGGACAGTGGGGATCGACGTTGGTTTCCGTCACGAACGACGGCGGCGGTCCGCTCGCGACTGGAGTGACGCACGTCATCTTCGATCTCTATGCGGTCGACAACACGCAGGGCGAAATGCGAGATCCGTTCGACGGCGTCAATCCATTCACCGGGGTCAACGATCTGAAAAACGCGCCGGTCTCTTCGCCATTGATTTGGGAACTCGATGTGATCGGCGTGCCCGAACCTCAATCGCTTAGCCTGCTCGCCATCGGCGTCGCGGCCGTGGGGCGTCTGTCGCGTCGACGACAACGGAATTAAGAGACTGCGCTAGGAAAACTGTATTACTCGATATCAGGTACGGCTGGCTTGCGGAGCGCAAGCCAGCCGTATTATGTTGGCGGCGCCGCAATCGACGTCGAATGGCCCCAATCCGCCGCGTTAGTTTAAGAGACTGCCATTTCGCGTAGCGATGAAAACGGTATGTTTGATCGTTACCGAGAACCCAGGCGACAAGACTGGGGCATTCGTCGGGTAAACGCGATCATTCAGGCCGATTCGCTATGCCGCGACTCTTCAACTACGAATCGAAACACGAACCGTTGCTCTCGAAGAGCTCGTTTGCTCGTCGATTGGGCGGCAATCTAGTGGCGGCCGCCCTGCTCATTGGTTTGTCGTTGCTAGCCGGCATGGCCGGGTATCATTATTTCGAGTCGATGTCGTGGATCGATGCGTTTATCAACGCCTCGATGATCCTTTCCGGCATGGGGCCGATGGGGCCGTTGCAGACCTGGGGCGGCAAGTGCTTCGCCGGGTGGTACGCGCTCTATAGCGGCCTCGCCCTCATCCTGGTGAGCGGACTGATCCTGGCACCCCTGCTCCATCGCGTGATGCATCGGTTTCACCTCGATACCGAGGAGGACGAAGAAGCAAATGAAGAAGGAACCGCAGATAAGCGCCGATGAACGCAGATCTAAGCAAGAGATTGAATAAACATTTCAATCATTTGCGTCTATCTGCGTTCATCGGCGGTTCCATATTCTTCTCTCACTCCAGCGTGATCAGCAAGTCGCCCGCCTCGACTTGTCCCCCCGTGCCGACGTGAATCGTCGCCACCATGCCGTCGGCCTCGGCGGCGATGGTGGTCTCCATCTTCATCGCTTCGAGCGTCATCAGCTTTTGGCCCTTGGCGACCTTCTCGCCGGCCTGGACGGCGACCAATACCACCATGCCGGGCATGCTCGCGCCGATCTGCTTCGGATTGTTCGGGTCGGCCTTCGCGGCGACGGTCGCTTCGTTCACGAGCGAACGATCGGTCACCGTCACCTCGCGCGGCTGGCCGTTGAGTTCGAAGAAAACGCCTCTCGTCCCGTCAGCATGCGGCTCCCCGACCGTGAGGAACTTGATGATGAGCGTCTTGCCCGGCTCGATGTCGACGGCAATTTCCTCCTGCGACTCCATGCCGTAGAGAAAGACGGACGTCGGCAGGACGCCAGTGTCGCCGTAGTGCTGCTGGTGCTGAGCGAACTGCTCGAAGACCTGCGGGTACATGAAGTGCGAGACGACGTCCTGTGGCGTCGGTTCGCCTTCGGTAAGCGGAGTGATCTTCTCCTTCGCCGCGGCGAAATCCGCCGGCGGCAGCGTGTCGCCGGGGCGGCCTTCGACTGGTTTCTCGTCACGCAGAATGCGCTTCTGCACTTCCTGCGGGAAGCCGAAGACGGTCTGCCCCATCTTGCCGCCCAGGAGGTCGAGCACCGACCGCGGGAACGCCAACTCGCGGTCGGTCGCCATCAACTCCGCACAACTCAGGTCGTTCGCCACGAGGAACAGAGCCATATCGCCCACGGCCTTCGACGTCGGCGTCACTTTGACGATATCGCCAAAGAGCTGGTTCACGTCGGCGTAGACGCGGCAGACTTCCAGCCACCGCGACGCTAAGCCGAGCGCCTGGGCCTGTTGGAACAGGTTCGTGTACTGTCCGCCGGGCATCTCGTGCTGGTAGAGGTCGGCGCCAGCGGCCAACACGGGACTTTCGAACGGGGTATAGAACTCGCGCGCCTCGCGCCAGTATTCGGAGATGGCATCGAGCGAGGCCGCGTCAAGGTTCGACGCCCGCGGCGTGAACCGCAGTCCTTCAACCATCGTGTTGAGGTTCGGCTGCGAGGTACCGCCCGACATTGAGGCAAGCGCCCCGTCAGCGATGTCGAGTCCCGCCTCGGCGGCGTTCAGGATCGACGCCGCCTGGACGCCGCCCGTGTCGTGCGTGTGAAAGTGAATCGGGATGCCGATCTCTTCCTTGAGCGCCTTCACCAGTACCGCCGCCGCATGCGGCTTGAGCAGCCCCGCCATATCCTTGATCGCCAGGATATGAGCCCCCATTTGCTCCAACTCTTTTGCCAAGTCGACGTAGTACTGCAAGCTGTACTTCGTCCGCTGGGGATTCAGAATGTCGCCGGTGTAGCAGATGGCCGCCTCGCAGATGGCGTCGGTTTGCTGGACCGCCTCCATGGCTACCCGCATGTTGGGGGTCCAGTTCAGCGCGTCGAAGATGCGAAAGACGTCGATCCCCGCCGCGGCCGACTCGCGAACACACTCGGCGACGACGTTATCGGGATAGTTCGCGTAGCCCATCGCGCTGGAGGCCCGCAGCAGCATCTGGAACAAGACGTTCGGGATCTTTTCACGCAGGACCTCCAGCCGCAGCCAGGGGGATTCTTTCAGGAACCGCATCGACGTATCGAACGTCGCCCCGCCCCACATCTCGATCGAGAAGAGGTCCGCCGCGTTCCGCGCGTAAGCGTCAGCGATGACCGCGAGGTCGTAGGTGCGGAACCGAGTCGCCAGCAGCGACTGGTGGGCGTCGCGCATCGTCGTGTCGGTCCAGAGGAGCGGTTTTTGCTCCTTGACCCACTGGGTGAACCCTTTGACTCCCAGTTCCTTCAACCTGTCGCGGGTTCCTTTGGGCAACGGCGACTGCGTGTCGACCGCCGGCAGCACGGCCGGTTCGCGCCGTTTGGCGCGGGGTTGGCCCTTCACGATCGCGTTGCCGTTGACGATCGTATCGCCGATGTAGGTGAGGAGCTTCGTCGCCCGGTCGCGGCGGGGGACGAAGTCGAACAGCGACGGCGTCTCGTCGATGAACCGCGTCGTGCAGTTGCCCGCCATGAAGGTGGGGTCGGTGATCAGCCGGGTGAGGAACGGGATGTTCGTCTTCACGCCGCGGATGCGGAACTCTTGGAGGCAGCGTTCCATCCTCTCCGCCGAGTCGACGAATGTGCGGCCCCACGCGCTAACCTTTACCAACAGCGAGTCGTAGTAGGGGAAGACCACGGCGCCGGAAAACGCCGTCCCCGCGTCGAGCCGGACCCCCATGCCGCCGGCCGAGCGGTAGTGGGTCACGCGGCCATAGTCGGGCATGAACCGGTTCGATGGGTCTTCGGTCGTCACCCGCGACTGGATGGCAAAGCCGGTCGTCTCGACCGCCGCCTGCGACGGGATGCCGATCGCCGGGCTGCTGAGGGGCTCGCCCTGAGCGATCAGAATCTGCGAACGGACGATGTCGATGCCAGTCACCTCCTCGGTGACCGTATGCTCGACCTGAATGCGAGGATTCACCTCGATGAAGTAAAACTCGTTCGTGTCGGCGTCGACTAGAAACTCGACCGTGCCCGCGTTGTCGTACTTCACCGCAGCGCCGATCTGGACCGCCGCTTCGCAGAGCCGGCTCCGCACCTCGCCGGGGAGGTTCGGCGCCGGAGCGATCTCGACGACCTTCTGATGCCGACGCTGCACCGAGCAGTCGCGTTCGAAGAGGTGGACGAGGTTGCCGTGGCGGTCGCCGAGGAGTTGGACCTCGATGTGGCGGGCCCGCTGGATGAATTTCTCCACGAAGATCTCGGGACTGCCGAACGCCGTGAGCGACTCGCGTTTGGCCGATTCGTAGGAGTCGACGAAATCCTTCGGATCGTTGACGACGCGCATCCCGCGGCCGCCGCCGCCGTGGGCCGCCTTGAGAATGATCGGGAAGCCAAGCTTCTCCGCGGTCTTCAACCCCTCCGCCACGTCGACGATGGGAGTGTCGCTGCCGCCGAGGACCGGAACGCCGACCTTGATGGCAAGCTCGCGGGCCTTGATCTTGTCGCCGAGCCCTTCCAAGAGTTCTACGCGAGGGCCGACGAAGATGATCCCCGCCTCTTCGCACGCCTTAGCGAACTTCGGATTCTCCGACAGGAACCCGTAGCCGGGATGGATCGCGTCGATGTCGTGTTGCTTGGCGAGCGCGATCACCCCCTCGATGTTGAGGTACGACTGCAGCGGCTGCCCTTCCTTGCCGACCGGGTAGGCCTCGTCGGCCTTGAAACGGTGGAGGGCGTAGCGGTCTTCGTGGGAATACATCGCCACGGTGCGGATGCCAAGCTCGTGAGCGCTCCGGAATACGCGGATGGCGATTTCACTACGGTTGGCTGCGAGAAGTCTGCGGATTTGTTTCATGTGGCGAAGAGACGTTTTGTCAGATTGCTAATGTTGATTGGAGTGGACAAAACTAGGCGTTGGCGCGGCGGCTAGTTCGGTATTGGTCGAGAAATCGAGCATTTTTCGGAACCATTGTTTTGTCACTGTTTGATGGACAAAACCGAGGCGTTTGGACATTTCGTGGACAGAAGCGAGTCTTCGGAAACTCGCCGCGCATTCTTGAGACGCATGCGGCAGCTTGAGCGGCACGCCACAGCGTTGGCGTGATTGTCGCATGGATGGGGCGGTTTTTCGAGGTGGCACTTTTGGCCATCTTGACAAGGGTTCGGCGGCTCGGCGATTTACGCGCGCTCCGCTGGCGCGTTGCGGCTAACGTGTTGCGGTGAAGAGGGGTTACAGCGCTGACTGCACGCGTTGTTGTTCGGCGAGGGCGTAGTCGACGAGTTTGGCGCAGAATTCGTCGGCGGTCTTGATCGGGTCGCGCTGGAGCGGTTCGACGATGTAGGCCAGGCGGAGGAGGTCGTCGCCGCCTGGGGCGCAGCAGGGGGCGACGCCGAGGAAGCCGAAGCCTTCGGCTTCGAGGGCTTCGGCGACCGATGGGGTTGCGGGGTCGCTGAGCGGGAGTTCGGCGTAGACGACCTCGGCGTGGGAGCGTTCGACGATCTCGCGCTTGGCGTGGCGAATCTGGTGGGCCGTGTCGCCGCCGAGTTGTTCGGCGCGGATCGTGGCGCGGTCGGCGGAGATCGAAATGCGGATCGCGCCGTGCCCGGCGGCGGGGGCGGGGTGGCCGAATTCCATGGGGGCGTCGAGCTTCGCGTAGATCTCGGCCACGAGCGAACGATGGCGCTCGGGGACGAAGATCGTGCGGCGCGTCGGTGCGGTGAGCCAGTGGAAGAAGAAGAGACAGGTGATGCGCTGCGGCAGGTTCGTCGAGATGTTGCGGAACTCTTGCGTGCGGGGAGCGATTGCCAGATCGACGCAGGTCAGATGGCCGCCGTGGCTGATGTTCGATTGCTGCGTGCGGGTGTGAACGGCGACGGCGTCGGCGTACCAGCCGAGGAGTTCTAGCCGCGCGGCCTCTTCGAGGGCCGCTTCCTTCATGCGATCGAGCAGGCCGCGGCCGCGGTGGGAGGGGTCGACGACGGCTTGGCCCCCTTCGACGACGGGGCCGGCGACGCTCCGCTCCCAGGCATAGTGGCCGGCGACCTGGCCGCCGGCGCCGACGGCGACGAAGGAGATCACCGTACCGGCGGCGTCTTGCGCGGCGACCCGTTCGGGATAGTAGACGTCTTCGTTGAGGTAGGTGTTGCCGTAGGCGCGGTACATCAGCTGCGAGACTTGGACTGCTTCGCCCGCGCGCATGCGGCGAACTTCGTAGGCTTGCGGCGGGGCGAGAGGGGCCTCATCGTTGAAGGGCGTCAGCTCGGTGGCGGCTTTATCTTCGGCGATGTGATTGTCATGGAGCCATTTGACGATTTGAATCGCCTTGCCCTCGCGGCCGTAGCCGATCCAGTGGATTTCGTCGACGGCTTCGAGGCCGGGCCAATCGAGGGCGTGCGCGCCGGCGGCGAGTTGCGGTTCGTGTAGGCGGCGTTCGAGAGCGTCGATATCCTGCGGCAAGCCGTCGTCACGGATGAGGAACTCAAGTTTGCCGTGAACTTCGCTGACGCTGAGCTTGATCTCGCCTTGCTCGCCGGCGGGGTAGGCGTGATCGACGGCGTTTTGCGCGGCGGCGAGAACGCACTGAGCGACTTGGTCGGCTGTTGCGTCATCGAAGGGGTATTGGCGGAGCGTTTCGCGCGTGAAGGCGCTGATGCTGGGGAGGACTTGCGCGGCGTTGGGGAAGAGGAGTTGGAGTTGCATGGGGAAAGGTCGAAGGATGAATGCGGAATGCTGAAGGAAGAACAAATGGGAAAGTGGAAATGCCGGTGCTTGCTATTCCGCATTCAGCATTCATCCTTCCGCATTGTTTTGAAAGTTTAGGTTACGAGAAATGACGGCGCCGCAGATGAGGGCGAGGGCTAACAGGCCGGCGCCGGGGAGCCAGTTTTTGAAGACGAGGTGGCCGATGCCGAAGAGGGAGGCGTAGATCAGGGTGCAGCCGAGGAGCCAGTTGGCGAATTGGGAGCCGAGGCTTTCGGTCGGCTCGGGAGCGGCGGCGCCGAGGGCGTGGCGGACGGGGCGCCAGCCGGGGCCGGCGGGGCGGGCTCGATGGTAGAACGCCGTGAGCTTGTCGAGTGGTTCGGCGGGGGTGAGGTAGGTGGCGGCGATCCAGGCGAGCGACGTCACGGCGACGGTGGTGAGCATGAGGTACGCGAACTGCGAGGGGTCGTCGCTGCTCCAGCCGCTCCACGAGCCCCACTTCAGTTGCAGGCCGATGGACACGGCCGCGGCGACGATCATCGCGACGACTTCGGACCAGGCGTTGATCCGCCACCAATACCAACGCAGCAAGTAGACCGTGCCGGTGCCGGCGCCGGTGAGCATCATCAGCTTCCAGGCGCCGCTGATGGAGTCGAAATATTGGGTGGCGACGATCGACACTGCGACGAGCAGCACCGTGGCGACTTGCGAGGCGAGGACGTAGTGGCGCTCGCTCCCCTCGCGGACCAAGAAGCGACGGTAGAAATCGTTGATGATGTACGAGGCGCCCCAATTGAGCTGCGTGGCGATCGTCGACATGTAGGCGGCCGCGAAGCCGGCGATGATGAAACCGCGGAGATACCAGGGGAAGACTTTCTCGTCCATGAAGATGAGGATGTAGCCCGACTCGGGATCTTTTAACTCGGGATAGAGGACGATCGTGGCGAGGGCCGTGAGAATCCAGGGCCAGGGGCGCAGCGCGTAGTGGGCGACGTTGAACCAGAGGGTAGCGAGGACGCCGTGACGTTCGTCTTTCGCGGAGAAAATGCGCTGGGCGACGTAGCCGCCGCCGCCCGGCTCGGAGCCGGGGTACCAACTGGCCCACCAATTGACGGCGAGGTAGGTGCAGAGGGCGATTAGCGGCATCCAGACCGAGTCGAGCGGCGGGAGAAAGTCGAGTCGTGAGCCATCGACGCCAGTGACGGCGTCTCGCTCGGTGACTTTCATCACCAGCTCATCGATGCCGCCGACGCTGTCGACCGCGAAGTAAGCGAGGACGATGATCATCGCCATCATCAAGACGAACTGGAACAGGTCGGTGACGAGGACGCCCCAGAGGCCAGCGAGCGTCGTGTAGAACGCCGTGAAGAGGAGGAGGCCGATGAGGATGAAGACCGATTGCAAATGCGTGACGCCGAGGGTGTTCTGCAGAATCTTGATCATCGCGAGGTTGACCCAGGCGAGGACGATGCAGTTCATCGGTACGCCGAGGTAAAGCGCGCGGAAGCCGCGGAGGAAGGCGGCGGGGCGGCCCGAGTAGCGGAGTTCGGCAAACTCGACGTCGGTCATCACGTCGGCGCGGCGCCAGAGGCGGGCGTAGAAAAAGACGGTCATCATGCCGCTCATCACGAGGCTCCACCAGAGCCAGTTGCCAGCGATGCCGTTCTTGGCGACGAGGCCGGTGACGGCGAGCGGCGTGTCGGCGGCGAACGTGGTGGCGACCATCGAGGTGCCGGCGAGCCACCAGGGGGCGTTGCGGCCGGAGAGGAAGAACTCGCTCGTGTCGCCGCTGGCCCGGCGGGAGTAGTAGAGGCCGATGGCGAGCGTCACGACGAAGTAGAGGGCGATGACGGTCCAGTCGACGTAGTGGAGATTCAAAGCGGGCCTCACGTCTTGCGGGCGGGGGAGGGGCGATCGCTAGCCGCGGGGCATTGTAGGGGAAAAGGGGGAATGCTGAAGGATGAATGCGGAATGCTGAAGGGGAATTATTCCCATTCCGCATTCATCCTTCAGCATTTGGCTTCCCGCTCCGGCGGGTCGTTGACCCGCGGTTTCCGCACAGCGCTACACTTCGCGGAGGGCGTCGACGACCTTCATGCGGACGGCGCGGAAGGCGGGGAGGAAACCGCCGATGAGGCCCATGACGATGGCCAGGAAGATGCCTTGGAGGAGGATCTTGGGCCCAAAATCGAAGGAGAAGGCAACCTCTGTAAAGGTGCCGGGGTTCATTGTGCCGGTTTGGATGCCGCCCAACAGGAAGTTGACGGCCAGAGCGGCGAGACAGCCCAGGGCGGCCCCGGCAAGACACAGCAGGAGCGATTCGAGCATGAACGCGGTGAGGATGCTGAAACGTCCGAAGCCTAGGGCGCGGAGCGTGCCAATCTCGCGGGCGCGCGACGCGATGGCGCCATACATGGTGTTCGCCACGGCGAACATCGCGCCGATCGTCAGCACGAAGGCAATGATGTAGCCGACGAACTTGATGAGACCACTTTGAGCAGCTTGTTCAGCGTAGTATTGCTTCTCCGTCAGAGCGCCGAGATCGATCTGTTCGTCATTCTTGATGCGTTCGATCAGTCGCTCCTGATCGGCGACGCTGGCGGCGCGGAACTGGAGGCTCGACATCGCGCCGGTCCGTTTCGCGATTTGCGCGAGGACGCGTTGATCGGTCCAGATTTCGGATTCAACTGCTCCGCCGCCTGCTTCGAAGATGCCGACGACCTCGAACTCGCCCCCGTCGACTTTGAACTTGTCACCGAGGCCAAGGTTTTGGAAGCGGTTCGACATGGCGCGGCTGACAATCGCTTCGCGCACGCCTGGCTTCAACTCCCTGCCTTCGACGATCGTCATTTCTTTACGCAGCGCCCGCGAGACGGCGTCAACGCCGCGCACCGAGACGTTCACTTTGATGTCGGCGCCGCGGCGCGGGAGGTAGGCGAAAACGACGAGTTCCGAGGCAGCGAGCGGTTGGCCGTCGGAACCGGTGGCGATGCCAGGGAGAGCCTTGATATCGCGAGCAGCTTTTTCGGTCACCGCGCTGACTGCCTCCGACGTCGAGCCCTTGCGCAGGACGATGACGTCGAGCGGCTCCGCTGCGATTTCCAGCGTTTTGTCCAAACCGGACGACAGTCCGAACGCGAAGATGCTGGCCCAGACGACCATGCCGATGCCGAAGATGGTCATCAGCGAGCCGACTTTGCGAGCGCGAAGACTGCGAATGTTGTATTTGAGGGGGACCATGGAGGGATTTAAGATTTGAGATTTGAAATCTGAGATTTGAAAGTCGGCGGACGGTCGCTGAGGCAGTGCATCTTCCTCTGCAATAGCTGAATGCTTACACCACCTTGCGTAGGCCTTCAATGACGCTGACGTTGGCGGCCCGCCAGGCGGGGATCAGGCCGCTGAATAGGCCGATGGCGGCGGCGAGCGCGACGCCCCACAGCGCCGTTCTCCAGGGGACGTAAAACATGCCGAGCCCTGGGTCGACGGAACTGAGGTCAATCAACGAGAATAGGAATTTGGTGCCGATGCCGCCGATCAGGCCGCCCAAGAGACCGATGGCGATTGACTCGGCGAGGAACATCCCCAAGATGGTGTTTCGATTGAAGCCGATCGCCTTGAAGAGGGCGATTTCACGCGTTCGTTCGCGAACGGCCATCGCCATCGTGTTGGCGGCGACGCAGATCAGTGCGATGACAATCGCCGTAGCCGTCATCCGAATGAAGCCTCGCACGTTGCCCATCATTTCGAGAAACGACGCGCCAAATTCCTTCTCGGTCATCGGTTTCACGGGCGCGTCGGAGCTGGCGAACGCGCTTTCGATCGATTGCATCACGGGCGACATCTTCGACGCCGATTCGGTACGGAGCATAATAATGCCCGCGTTTCCGGAATTCGGCGTGCGAGCCTCCTTGAGCGACTCGTCGAAATAATCGAAGTGGAAGACGAGCCAGGAGCGATCGGCCGTGTCGGGACCGTCGTAGATGCCGCGGACCGTGAGTTCGAGATCCACCGGGTAAATGTTGCCTTGCAACGGGATCTTATCGCCGATCTTCCATCCTTTGTTCTCGGCGATGACGGAGCCGACGAGGCAGCCGGTCTTATCGCTTTGCCACGCGGCGATCTGATCGGGCGGACAGGCGTATTCAGGATAAATCTCAAAGAAGACTTTAGGGTCTGTCGCGAACTGAGCGAACTGGGTTTTCTCCTCGCGGTAGTTGCCGCCGAACCACGAGAGAGGGATGGCGTCCTTGACGCCGGGCTGACGGCGAACGCGATCAACGTAGGCGATCGGCAGTTGGCCGGCGAGTCCCCCTTCGTGGAGGACGGCGACGCGGTTGTACTGCGCCGTGCTAGAGGCCATGTCGTCCTGCAAATCTAGAAACGCATAGAGCAGCATCAGCGGGAAGAGGCTGATCGCGATCGATATTCCGGTGAAGATCGAGCGGACCTTGTTGCGGAAGACGTTGCGGAGGATGAGCGGCAGATACTTCATCGGGACGCCTCCAGGGCTTCGATGTCGGCCTGGACGAAGGTTCCCTTTTCAAGATGGAGGAGACGTTTGGCGCTGCGGGCGGCCTTCGGGTCGTGGGTGACCATGACGACCGTGGTGCCGAACTGTTCGTTGAGCGACTGCATCAGTTCGAGGACTTCCTCGGCGCTATGGGCGTCGAGGTTGCCGGTCGGCTCGTCGGCGAGCAGTAGGACGGGGTCGTTCGCCAGGGCGCGGGCGATCGAGACGCGTTGTTCCTGACCGCCGGAGAGTTGGCGCGGGTAGTGGTCGGCCCGGTCTTCGAGGCCGACGATGCGGAGGGCGGCGGCGGCGTGCTTGCGGCGTTCGCTGCGCGAGAGAGGGGTGAGCAGCAGCGGGAGTTCGACGTTCTCTAGCGCCGTGAGGACCGGCATTAGGTTGTACATCTGGAAGACGAAGCCGAGGTTTTGGCTGCGCCACTTCGAGAGGCCGGCTTCGGAAAGTTGGCCGAGATTCTGGCCGTTGACGATCACCTGGCCCGTGGTGGGACGGTCGAGGCCGGCGCAGAGGTTGAGCAGCGTCGACTTGCCGGAGCCTGACGGGCCCATCACCGCGACGAAGTCGCCACGGGGGATGTGGAGCGTCGTATTGGTGAGGACGGGGATCTCGATCTTGTCGCGGCGGAAGCCTTTGGTGACGTCGAGAAGCTGGACGACTGCGTCGTGATAGTCGGACATGACGGGTTTTGATCCCTTACGGTTGGGGATTTAACCGCCAAGGACGCCAAGGACGCCAAGGGGGAGCCTGGCGAACGCGCGATCGTTGGCGAATGAAGTGACTTCAAAACGGATGAAAAAAATTGGGCGAGCGATAATGATGTGGTGATGCGTGACGCTCTCTCTTCCGCGTATTCCTTGGCGTCCTTGGCGGTTCAATTCTTCTGCTTTACTCCGCCATTTTCACTTGCTCGCCATCCTTCAGCCCCGGAGGCGGGGCGGTGACGAGCGATTCGCCGCCGGTGAAGGGGGAGGCGATTTCGATCAGGTTGTCTTCGGGTTCGCCCTTGGTGGTGACGGCGACTTTGCGAATGCGGTCGCCTTCGACGACCCAGGCGAACTTTTCTGCGCCTTCGCCCTGGATGGCCGCCATGGGCGCGAAAACCGCTTTCCGTTCGGAAAGGTTCGCTTCGCCTTCCTTTTGGTCGGGAAGGAAGCGGACGGTGGCGCTCAGTTCAGGGAAAAGTCGCTCGTCGGGGTTGAGGATGGCGACCTTCACTTTGACGATGCCGCGAGTGCGGTCGCCCATCGGGATGATTTCGCGGAGCTTGCCGCGATAGTGGCGATCGGGGACGGCGTCGACTTCGACTTCGGTCGGCTGGCCCTTGCGGATCTGACCTAGAAAGTCCTCTTTGACGTCGGTGTCGACTTCGAGTTCATCGAGCTTGGCGAGGGTGATCACCGAGCCGCGGCCGGAACTGGCGCCCATGCCGCCGGGCATGATCGACTCGCCCTTCTCGGCGTCCTTGGTGACGACGGTGCCGTCGAAGGGAGCGTAGATGAACATGTTGCGGATCGCCTCTTCGGCTTCGCGGACGGCGTTCTTCGCGGCGGCGACGGAGGCTTCGCGGGCCAGCAGGATTGTTTTGTTGGCGTCGCGGGCGGTTTGGGCCTTTTCGAGATCGGCCGTGACGCCGGCCTTGCGCTTCAACAAATCTTGTTGGCGCGCATAGTCGCGTTCGGACTGAGCGGCGGTAAACCGCGCTTCGGCAAGTTGCGCCTCGGCAAGGTCGACGGCGACTTTGCGCGAGCCGAGCATCGCATCGAGGTCGGCGTGTTCCAGTTCAGCGAGGACGTCGCCCGCCTTCACTTCGGTTCCCTCTTCGACGGGGATCTCGGCGATGCGGCCGGGGACCTTGGCGCCGACGGCGGCCTGCCAGCGCGATTCGAGATAGCCGGTGCAGGTGAGTTCGGTTTGGGCCTGGCCGAGCGTCATCACGCGAACCGACTCGACAGTCACCTCGGGCAGCGGGAAGAGCTTATCCTTGAGCGCGAAATAGCCGGCGCCGCCGATGCCGCCAATGATGAGCAAGGCGAGCAGCAACCATGCCAGCAACGCCAGGGGAGAACTCTTGCGGGCCTGACTGCGGTCGATGCGAAGGGAGGAAAGCTCGTCGCGCAGCGCTCCAGCTTTGGCGCCGGGACGGACGGGGGGGGCGGTAGTCGAGGGTGAAGACATGGCGGCAGGCGTCGAACGACGAAGTGTGGATGGGAGTCCCAATAGGGTAACGATGTACAGGCAAGCTGTCATCATAACCGAAGGAATTCGTTGCGGGAGCGGCAACCTTGGAAGGCGAATTTCGCCGGGAGTAGAGTGACATTCGGCGGCGAGGCCGGCCCGGAGTCGGTTTGGTCGCGGATTAATGACCCGGCGGAGACGCCAAATTTCTGATTTTGAATTTGGGATTTCTGATTTGAGAGGGTAACCGCCCCTCGCCGCCGATCAGAAATTTTAAATCATGCATCCCTAATCTTCGCTCCGGCGGGTCGTTGCCCTGGGCTACAGCGCTGACCTGCAAGCGTCGTTGTTCGGCGAGGGTGGAGGAAAAGGCTAACCACCAAGACACGAAGGCACGAAAACGCACGTAGTAAAGAGAGGGAGAGAGAAGGAAGTTGGGGAATCTTGCACCGCTAATGGACGTTGATGGCACCGATGGGGCAGTTCCCGAATTTCTTTCCTGCTTCGTGCTTCCTTTGTGTCTTCGTGTCTTGGTGGTTAACTTCTTCCCCCGCTCCGGCGGGTCGTTGACCCGCGGCTATTTGATGCGGTCGGCGGTCACTTCGTTGGGCAGCGGAGCCCCTTGCTCGAACGCGGTGAGGTTGGCGATCGTGGTTTCGGCGATATTTTTCAGGGCCTGATCGGTGAAGTAGGCCTGGTGCCCCGTGATCAGCACGTTAGGAAAGGTGAGCAAGCGTTGAAATTGATCGTCCTGAATGATCGTGTCGGAAAGATTCTCGAAGAACAGATCGGCTTCCTGCTCGTAGACGTCGAGTGCGAGATGGCCGATCTGTCGGCACTTCAGTGCGTGGATCACCGCCTCGGTGTCGATCAACCCGCCGCGACTGGTGTTGACGATCATCACGCCATGCTTCATGTGCGCGATCGATCCGGAGTTAATCAGGTGATAGGAATCCGGGGTCAGCGGGCAGTGAAGGCTGATGACGTCGGCGGACTTCCAGATCTCGTGGAGATCGACGTATGCTCCGATCTGTTCGAACTCGGACGACGGAAACGGATCGTGGCCGAGCACGCGGCAACCCATCGCAGCGAGCGTCCGCGCGAGCAGCAAGCCGATCTTGCCAGTGCCGATGATGCCGACTGTCTTCCCGTGCAGATCGAAACCGAGCAAGCCATGGAGCGCAAAATTCCCTTCGCGCACCCGATTGTGCGCGCGATGGATCTTGCGGTTCAGGCAGAGGATCAGCGCGAGCGCATGCTCGGCGACGGCGTAAGGCGAATAGGCCGGGACGCGAACGACCTTGAGTCCCAGTCGGTCGGCCGCACGCAAGTCGACGTTGTTGAATCCCGCGCAGCGCAGAGCGATGAGCCGGCAACCTTGACGAGCCAAGGCTTCGAGCGCTCGTTCATCGCACTGATCGTTCACGAAGAGACAGGCGGCCGGCGCATCGCCTTGCAGGATGGCCGTGTGCTCGCTGAGCCGTTCTTCAAAGTAAATGACTTCATGTCCGGCGTCGCGGTTGGCGGCGTCGAGAAAGCGGCGATCATACGGCTTCGTGCCATAAACGGTAACACGCATCGTGGGGATCTCCGACCTGATGGCGGGGCGACGGATGCACGCCATCCGCTCGACCGCGATGATTCTAGCGAACCGCGGTGCGACGCGTGAGTCTTGGTTCAAGCGGGCAGGACTGGCGCAGGCGGGCGCCCAAGTAACTAGCGTGATGAAACGTCGCAGGAACGGGCCTAAAGAAGAATTCGCTGCTGACCCGTTAGGTGGGCAGCGAACTCGTAGGCAAAGCTCCCCAGCGAGGACGGTTTCCGAGTTTTCTCGAGAAACCGCCAAGTGAGCGTGTTGGAAGTCGTTAGCAGAACGCTGGTTGCGGAATCGCCTGTCGTGCGGTCGAGTCGAGGCGGCGTTCCACGTCCCTGGCCCATTGCGTGGGCCAGGGACGTGGAACGGCTGCTCAACATGCCGCGGCCTACTTTTTTGACGTCAATTCCAAATCGACGACGTTCTCGACCGCCTTCACTTCCTTATGCAGTTCGGAAGTATCGGGCATGGTGTAGCTTACGGGAACTTTTTCGAGCGCCTGAATTTGCGCAAGCGTCATCCCGGGCTATGGTCGGCCGCTGCGATAGCTACCGCCGACGACGCGCCAACCAGCCCACAACGCCAGCGGTCGCGAGTAGCGCCGCCGCAGTCGGCTCCGGGACGCTGGCCACTGCGATCGCACCCTGAGGCATCCCGAAGTTCGCTTTGATCGCTTCCAATTCCGCGCTGGAATATGGCGCGCCGAAGCCGCGCTGCCACACCAGGAAGTCGTTGCCGTCGACGATGCCGTTGAAGTCCAAATCGCCGGGGGTCGAATCGACGGTGCGGAGCTGTATGCCGTTGAACGCGCCGTTGTCCCAAGTATTCACGAGCAAGCCGTTGAAGCCGTCGTCGATCGAAAAGGTGATCGTCGCGATTTCGCCGTTGGCCTGAGTGACGCCGTTGCCGCCGATCGTGATGCCGGTCATGTAGCCGAATTCGACGGCAGGCATGTTGGCGTCAAGCTCATCGGCGTTGCCTGTGAAGGCCGCTTGCTGAAATTGCAGCGGGAACGTCTTGCTGACGCCGGAACGGTCGTCGAGCATGAAGATTTGCAACTCGTAAAGTTGGCCAGGGAGGAGATTGACGACGCCGAATCCATCGCCCGTGTTGACGTTGCCGTTATCGATGTTGTAGATCTGCGAGTCGGCCAGGACGTCGTACGCCCCGCCCGAAGTCCAGAGGTTGGCGTCGGAGTACGGGTCGCCGCCGTGATAGACGAACGACGCTTCGCCGAACGACTCGGCCCCTTCGTGAAAGGCGCCAGGCTGCGTCCCCTTGAACAACACGCCGTTGATCGTCGTGCTGACGCCCAATCCGTCGACGTTGTCGTTGAGCAGGTTCACGGCGTCGACCAGCGTGCCGCGGGTCGACACTTCTGAGCCATTCGCGAAATCAGTGATGTCAGCCGAGACGCCATTGAATGACGCGGCTCCAACGGTGGAAGCGAACAGGGCGACGCTACAAGCCAAGCTGGCGATGGGGAGCCGTTTCATGCTGAAACTCGCTTTCTATTGGGGCTGTCTAAGTGAGAGGATTGATTTGGTATGCGATCGCACCATGGCGCCGAGGCCGAACAGGGCGGCGCTGATCGAAACCCCCATTGAAGGTTCGGGGAGGGCCGCTACATTGGCGCGGAGTTCGCGAATATGGAGAAAGTTGTGGGCCGTGAGGCGGATGAACTTCGCGCCGGCAAAGCCCGCGCCGCCGTTGTCGAAGGCCAACGTTTCGCCCAATTGGGTCGGGTCGTCGGCGAGCGTCGTCGTGAACAGAACGTCGGTTCCGTTAGCGCCGATGACTTCGAGAATCGTTCCGGTCAGGCGGGCGTCCGCGACCGCCGCTCCGCCGTCGAGCGTGCCGCGATTGACGATCTCAACGTTGGCTAAATTGTACGTCTTGTCCAACTCGAGGGTGAACACGTCGGGCGTCGCGGCGTTGCCGCCGGAACTGCCGTTGAAGTCGCCATGGTTCATCGTCGTCAGGTCGCCGTCAATCGCGCCGTAAGCATAGTGGCCGAAGGAGCCGTCGACGGAATTCGTCCAGGAGGCGACGCCACGCGGGGCGACGTTCGGCAGGAAGGCGTCGGCGACAGTCGTGGCGTACTGATTGCCGAAGGGTTGAATCGCGTCGGCCCAGGTTTCGTACCCGGCAGCGGTGAAATGGACGCCGTCGCCGTTCATGTTGGCGTTGATCGTGCCGTTGGCGTTGCGGAACAAGCCGGCGAAGTCGAGATAGTGGAGCTGAGGATTCGTATCGAGGTCGAACGCCTGCTTGACCAGCACGTTGGCGGCATCGGCGGCGATGCGATCGGGATCGGCGTTGTTCAATCCGCGGAGCGTGCTCAGCGTGAGAATGTTCGCGTTCGGCGCGTGCTGGCGAATCGTTTGGACGGCAGCGAGCACGCCGTCGGCGACTTCTGCGGCCGTGTGGGCCGGGCCGACGTAATTGGCGGCGGGAAAGCCAGGATTGCCCGTCGGCGCGAACAGGTTGTTCGTGCCGATCATCAGCACGATCAGACCCGGATCGAGGTTGTCGAGCTCGCCATTCTCAACTCGGTAGATGAGATTTTGCGTCTGATCGCCGGCGATGCCGAAATTCAGCGCGCCATACTTGCCGAAGTTGTGCTCGGGCGATTTCCAAGCATTGGCGCCGATGCTGTTCACTTGCCGCCCGCCGACGGCGCCCCAGCCTTGCGTCACGGAATCGCCGATGAAGACTAACCCGGAGTAGGGGCGTTCGGCGCCAAGAGACTTGGTATGGTCGAACTGCTTTTGCCAGGTGTTGAAGCCGCCGCCCCAGCCGGCCGGGCCCGCGAACGATGCGTCATTCGCATCGAGGCGGAGCGTCGGTTCGAAAGAATTGGCCCGCGGACTGCCCGGGCTGCGATCGGCGAACACAAGGTTCTCGATGTACGTCGGATCTGCCATCGCCGACGATGCCGTTGCGCTGCAGACGGCCCACGCCACCACAATGGCGCGGAGCCATGCGGAGGCTATGCGCGAAGGCATGGCCTCAAATAAGTCAATGCGTGGCCGGTTGCCGTGGTGCATCAAATGAAGACTCGATGAACGGCGGGGCCTGCTACAGGCGCCGCCATGATGAAAAGAGCCGCCAAGCTCTCGTCGCCTTGAACGACGACTTGCCTAAAGTTCCGTAAAAAAAGCCGCCATACCCGACGCCAGCGACGACCGCACCATACGGCGGCCGTCGCTGGACGCCGCTGCCCCCGCGCCTCTCGGCAGGCCAGCACCGACCGAGAGGCATCCTCGCTAACTTACGCCTTTCGCGTCAGCCGCTTCCGCAGCGCGAAGCCGATGGCCGCCAGGCCGCCCAAGGCGAGCGTCGACGGTTCCGGAATCGCGCGAAGTTGCATGCCGTTGATGGCGCCGTTGTCCCATGTGTTGACCAGCAATCCGTTGAACCCGGCGTCGATGACGAAGTTGACCGTCGCGATTTCGCCGTTCGCTTGCGTCACGCCATTACCGCCGATCGAAATGCCGCCGATGTAACCGATTTCAACCGCGGGGACGTTTCCGTCGAGTTCGTCAAAGTTGCCGGTGAACGCCGCTTGCTGAAACTGCAGCGGAAACGTTTTGCTGACTCCCGACCGATCGTCGAGCATGAACACCTGCAACTGATAATGCTGGCCGGGGACGAGGTTGGTCACCCCGTAGCCGTCGCCGACGTTCACATTGCCGTTGTCGATGCCGTAAATCTGCGAATCGGCTAGCGTGTCGTAAGCGCCGCCGGAAGACCACAAGCCGCCGTCGGCGTAACCGTCGCCGCCGTGGTACACGAACGAAGCGTTGGCAAACGGTTCAGCCCCTTCGTGGTACGACCCAGGCTGCGATCCCTTGAATAGTACGCCGTTGATGGTGGTGCTGACGCCGACGCCGCCGACGTTCGCGTTGAGCAAGTTGACCGCGTCGACCAGCGCGCCGGCCGTCGAGACTTCGCTGCCGTTGGCGAAATCGGTGATGTCGCTCGAACTGCCGTTGAACGCCGCCCCTTGCACCGCTGGCGCAGCGATCGCACAGACGCCCAGCAATGCTGCCATCGAACTCAAAAGATGCCTGTTCACGAGTCACCCCCAAAAAAGAAAAACTTGAAGAAAAGAAACCGCCAACCGTGGAACTTCGTTCGCCTGCAGAGAACGTCATTCCGGGAAAAGTCGCTGCTTTGGCCGCTTGCCCTGCCAAAGACTCTACATATTCATTGCAATTCTCCTGGCGAAAGTCGTCCATTGCAGTGAGGGCGACAGAGATTGCACTTTCGGACACAATGCTTGTTTTGTTCGCTGCCTCGTTAGTTCAAGTAGTTGTTTCGCCGCGGCTTACCGCAGACGGGTCTAACGTCACCGATATGCCGACGGAGCGATGCCGACATGGCTCTTAAACGCTCGGTAAAAGGTGGAGTAATCGGCGAAACCGCATTGAAAAGCGATTTCATCAGCCGTGAGCGGCGTCTCTTCGAGCAATCGCTTCGCCGCGCTTATGCGATAGTTCAACAACACCTGGTACGGCGACGCCATGCCATGCTGGCGAAACAGCCTGCCGATCGTCCGCGACGAAACGCCGCAGGCCGATGCCAGCCGCTCGACCGTGAACTCGCGAATCTGAAAGTGTTGTTCAATCGCCTCAAGCGCGCGGGACACGACGGGGTGAGACGCGGTAGACGTTGGTTCGGTGCTGGAGCGAGTCACGACGTCGCCCGGCGAGATCAGCACTGCTTCGGTTGGCGCGGGCTCCCCGAGCAAGATGCGGCTGAGCAACTGCGCGGCCTGCATTCCGATCTTGCGATGGTTGACTTCGATGCTCGAAAGCAGCGTTCGTCCGCCTTCACAGTGGAAGGGATCGTTATCCGTTCCCAGCACGGCCAAGTCCTGCGGAACCTGGATCGCCTGATCCTCGCAGTAGTTGAGCACCCGCCGCGCGCATGAGTCGGTGACGCAGAACATCGCTGTCTTGGCGGGCAGGAGTTTCAGTGCCGCGAGCTCGGCGACGGCGGCATCGCTCCGCAGCGAACTGAGCGTCAATTCGCGTGGCGTGAACCCTGCTTCGTGCAGCGCGTCGCGATAGCCGCGTAAACGATTCTGGGAGTAATAATGAGTCGGCACATCCGTGCAGTAGGCGAACGAACGGAAGCCCAGCCCCAGAAAGTACCGTGCGGCCAACGCTCCGACCGCGATGGCGTCGGAACGAACGCGCACGACGTTCGGGCAATCATGAATGCTGTTGACGCAGACGACGGGCGTCGAATCTGGAAGATCGCCAGGAAGCCCCTCCTCGCCGATGAAGCCAATGATGCCGTCAGGGTTCGACGCGAAGGCTTCTTCCCACGACAGCACGGGCGACCCCGCGGATCGCAACAGTTTCCAGTCGGGCGACGTCCGCGCGAAATTCTGCACCCCCTGCAGAATCGAAAACCGCAGCACAACGGATTCCTGGAGTGCCAGGGCGATGTTTTTCATTGGCGTCTCGGCAGCTGACGCAGGCGCTCCCTCGCTTCCTGCCTGCGCTCCACCCTGAACTGCATGCTCGCGCGGCGACAGGCACGGAACGTGCGCCAACGGCGATAAAGCGAGTTCGGTCGTCAGGTGGTTCATAAACAAGGGCGTCTGCTTCGTCAAAGTTGCGTTCACTCGCCGGCCACGAGGGCTCGCGCTTGAAGACTCATGACGATGGCGAAGGTGCTGCGGTCTGCGGGGAAAACAGGCGAAATTCGTTGATCGTCGGACCATCGGCGGCAGCGAGAATTTGCAGACGTACCCGGCGGGCAGTGATCGGTGCAAATTTGATCGTTCGTTGCGGCCCGATCGTCGAACCGCGGTGAAAGGTCTTCCATCCGCCACCGTCGCCGTCGTCGTACTGCAGTTCAAACTTCTCCACGCGCTGCAAATGTTCGGGCTCGTCAATCTTGGCTTGGTTGATCATCGTCGGCCGAGCGAAATCGACTTGCAGCCAAGCGCTGTGGACGTTTCCATCCGTCGCCCAGCGCGTCTTGGAATTGTCGTCGAACGCCCGGCTCGCGTCGTAGTCGCTCTCGTTCTGAAAGACGTTCGATGCCGTCGCCTGCTGATTGCAGGCGAGCGAACCGCTCTGCAACCGCACCGCGACTGGCGTCACCGACAGGGCGGGGCCGTCGAGAGTCAGTTCGATGACCGTGGCAATTTCCGCATGGTCGGCGGGCGGAACGTCAATCTCGACGCCGTCGCGCGTTTGCGTGACGACGGCTTGCCCGCCGCTGCGAATCTTCGAGGCGGTGATCGTCCGACCGATCGCCGGCAACCGCAGCGGACCGACGTCGGGCCAGTTCATCACGAACAAAAAGAGGCTGTTCCCTTTGCAGGTCGAAGCGCCCCAATCTCCCGGCATGTACGGCCCGCCGCGCGTGGCGTAGATGCCGTCGCCATACTTGGCGAGCCATGCTCCCATCTCTTCTAGCCGCTCGACTTGCCGCGGTTCGATCCGACCGTCGGGCATGGGGCCGACGTTGAACAGAAAGTTGCCGTCGCCGCCAGCCGTTTGAATCAGCGACTGCAGGCATTGCTTGAGCGGTTTGAGATGGTCGTTAGGTTTCCACGCCCATTGCTCGCAGATCGTCATGCACGTTTCCCAAGGCATGTCGCGGTCGAAGCCGCCGATCCGCTGCTCGGGAGTGTCGTAGTCGCCGGCGATGTGCAGGCCGCGCGCCGCTTTCTCTTCAGGCGAGATTCGCGTCTTGCTCACACGGTTGTTGATGATCAGGTCAGGCTGAATCGCCTTCAGATAGTCGTAGAGGCCGTTGCCATACTCCAGCGTCCAAGGCTCTTCCCAGTCGCCGTCGAACCACATCACCCCCAGCGGACCGTAGTCGTCGATCAGCTCCTTCGTCTGATCCTTGATGAGCTGATAGTGCCTGGGCATGTCGGGGATCGCGCTCTTCACGGAGCCCCCCGGCGACGCCAGCGGATAATCAATCCCGCGCCAATCGGGTAGCGAGTAATACGCGCAGAACTGAATTCCCTCGGTCCGGCACGCCGCTGCGAGTTCGCCGACAACGTCCCGCTTGAAGGGGGTGGCGCTGATGTTGTAATCGTCGTACTTCGACGGCCAGAGGCAAAAGCCGTCGTGATGCTTGGTCGTCAGAACCAGATACTTCATCCCGGCGGCCTTGGCGATTTTGGCCCAAGCGGCGGCGTCGAACTCAGTGGGATTGAATTGTTTGTAGAGCTGGTCGTATTCCTCCGCGGGAACCTCTTTTCCCCGTGACCAACCGATTTCGGTTCCCTTGAGCGCGACCGGCCCCCAATGGATGAACATGCCGAAACGCTTGTCCTGCCACGCCTTGATCGCGTCGGACGTCACTTCATCCTGCGGACCCGGCGACGCCTGAGCGGCGGGAGATTTCTCCGCGGCGCGTAAACGCGCATCACTCGCCGGCAGCGCGATCGCCAGGAGGGCCATCACGCAAGACCAGAGCAATCGTCCGCTGCCAAGGCGAGGCGTCATGACGCCCCCTTCCGCTGATTCGACTGCAGCGCTCGGCGTCCATGCGGCTGGTGCGTGCGCAGCTTGTTCGAATCGTCTTTCCCCGCGCCGCCTTCGGCAGGCTTGTTCGCATCGCCCGCGGCTGACGTCGTGGCGAGGCAGTGCAATTCTTCCCAACGGCCGCGCGACCGCGACACGTGGCTCCGCGCCGCTTCACGCGCCACTTCAGGACGGCCTGACTTGATCGAGTCGACGATGACGCGGTGTTCGATCATCGTTTCGTTCCGCAGATGTTCGCTGGAGCGATAGGAGTCGATCGCAAATCGCACGTAACGGTCGCGGAGCGCCGCTCCCAGCGAGGCGAACAGTTCATTGCCGGAGGTGCGCAGCAACTCCATATGGAAATCGATGTCGAGAATCGCGAATTCTTCGATGATTCGCGCGGCGCTCATCACCTGCAGCTTCGCTTCCAATAAGCGCCAGCCGCGGCCTTCGCGATCGGCGGCCGCCTTCGCTGCGGCGTCCCCTTCAATCGCCATACGCAGCTCGAGCAGGTCAGCGAACGTGCGGTGATCGGCGGCCAGAACGGAATAAGCGTTGAGCGCCATCGACACATGCTGCAACTCGCCCCCGGCGACATAGCTGCCGCTGCCGTTGACGGTTTTGATCAACCCGCGGCCCTGCAGCCGACGAATGGCCTCGCGGACGAGCGTGCGACTCGCGCCGAACTGTTTCCGCAGGCTGTCCTCGGAAGGAAGCTTGAAACCAGTCGGCCACTCTCCCGAGAGAATTCGCTGATTGAGGAACTCCTCGATCGGCTGGCTGGCACTCGGGGCAAGCGTGTTGGCGCGATCCTGTAGCATAGGTAAATGCTCCTCGCCGCGGCGGCGAGAATTCGGAATCAAGTCTGAGTAGGTGCTGAGTAGCTGTTTTGTTGACAAGTTAGTCGAGCAATGCCTATTCTGACGGCTGCTCTACTTCTCCGCTCATCCTAAACCTGTCCTACAGGTTTTGCAACCATGTTGTTAACGAATCGAGTCATCCTGCTGACTGGCGGCGCTGACGGTATCGGCCGCAGGTGTACGGAGGCGTATGCCGCCGCCGGGGCGAAGGTTGCGATCGCCGACCTGTCGGACATCAAGGGGAGCGAGGCGGCGGCCACGTTGGCAGCCGGCCATTTGAGCCTGAAATGCGACGTCTCGCAGGGCGAACAGGTTGCCGCCGCGATCGAGCAAGTGCTGCAGACCTACGGCCGGCTCGACGCCATCCACAACAACGCCGGGATCGCCGGACCGTCGACGCCGTTGCACGAAACCGCCGAAGCCGAGTGGGACGAACTGCTGCGGGTCAACTTAAAGAGCATCTATTTCACGACCAAACATGGCATCGCCGCGCTCACGCAATCTCGCGGCGTCATCTTAAACACTTCCAGCATGGCTGGCGTCATTGGGCAGGCGGCGCACGCGGCGTACGCCGCGACGAAAGGGGCGATCAACGCCCTCACCAAATCCATGGCACTCGACTACGCCCCACTGGGGATCCGCGTGAACGCCATCTGCCCGGCAGGCGTCTGGACTCCGATGCTGCGGCAATGGGTCGCTGATCATCCCGATCCAGCGGCGATGTCGGCGTACCTCGACGCCATCCACCCGCTCGGCCCCTGCCCCGAGGGAGACGTCGTGGCCGACGCGGCGTTGTTTTTACTCTCCGATCAAGCCCGCTTCATGACTGGGCATCTCATGCACCTCTCCGGCGGCGCCGAGTTGGGATATCGAAGGTGACCATCGAACGCATCAAGGTCACGGACGCCCGCTTTCCATTTGGCGAGGGCATGGGATCCGACGCGATCCATCGCACGCCTGTCTATTCGTACGCCGTCACGGAATTGGCGACCGCGAGCGAGACGGGCGTCGGATTGGCGTTCACGCTGGGCGACGGCAACGACTTGGTCTGCCGCGCGGCCGAACATCTCTCACGCGAGTTGCGTGGCCGCGATATTGAAGAGGTGATGGCCGACTTCGGCGCCCTGCAGCGTTCGCTCGCGAACGACGAGAAGTACCGCTGGCTCGGCCCGCACAAAGGGGTCGTCCACCTCGCGTTGGCGTCGATCACCAATGCCTGCTGGGATCTGTGGGCCAAGCGTCGCGGCATGCCGCTGTGGCGATTGTTGCTCAATCTCTCGCCGGAGGAATTGGTCGCCACGCTCGATCTGTCGTACCTCGACGACGTTCTCACGCCCGCCGAGGCTATGGAACTGGTCCGCTCGCAGCAGGTCACGAGACCAGAACGAGACGGCGTCCTCGAACGGGGCTACCCTGGCTACGACACGTCGGTCGGTTGGTTTGGCTACGACGATGAAAAGCTGCGCGACAATTGCCGGCGGTCGCTCGATTGCGGGTTTCGCGCGCTCAAGCTCAAGGTCGGCTCCGCAGAAATGGAGCGTGATCTGCGCCGCGTCGAAATTGTCCGCGAGGCGGCAGGCGGCGACGTCCGCTTCATGGTCGACGCGAATCAACAGTGGTCATTGCCGCGAGCGCTCGATTTTGGGCGTCGCACGACAGGCTTCTACCTTTACTGGATCGAAGAGCCGACTCACCCCGACGACGTCTTCGCCCACCAGACGCTGGCCCGCGAGTTGGGCGCCCACAAGATTGCCGCCGGCGAGCATGTTCCCAACCGCATTGTGTTCAAGAACTACCTGCAGGCCGGCAGCCTCGGTTTCTGCCAAGTCGACGCGTTGCGCGTCGCCGGCGTCAGCGAGTTCATCGTCGTTAGCATGCTGGCGAAGAAATTCGGCGTTCCGGTTGCGCCCCACGTCGGCGATATGGGCCAGTTGCACCAGCATCTCGTGCTGTTCAATCACATTGGCCTCGGACACGACGCCCTCTTCCTCGAATACATTCCTCATCTGCAGCAACACTTCCGCCATCCCTGTCGCATCGAGCAAGGCGTCTACCGGACGCCGCAGGAGATCGGGGCGAGTTGCGATCTTCGCTCGCTCAGTTGATTGGCATTTATGGGTTCGATCGATCTTGTCATCGTCGCGATCTACCTGATTGCCGTCGTCGCGATCGGCTGTTGGTCGAGCCTGCGCAAACCGAGCGACGGCAACGGTGCGGGAGAAGCGAGCGAGTACTTCCTCGCCGGCGGAACGCTCCGTTGGCCTGTCATCGGCATGGCGCTCTTCGCGACGAACATCTCGACCGTTCACGTCGTCGGCCTCGCCGAGGCCGGCTACAAGTCGGGCCTGTTGATGGGCAACTTCGAATTGCTGGCCGGCTTCACGCTGATTTTGCTCGCTAACTTCTTCGCGCCCCTCTACATTCGCTCGCGAGTCGTGACGCTGCCCGATTTTCTTGAGAAGCGCTATTCGCGGCCCTCGCGCGACGTGTTGGCGATCGTCTCCGTCGTTTCCGCCGTGTTCGTGCATATCGGCTTCTCGCTCTATACAGGCGCCGTCGTAATGAACGGCATCATCGGCGTCGACATCTCTCTCGTCTGGAGCGTCGTCGCCATCGCACTGCTGACGGGGCTCTATACAATCCTCGGCGGGTTGACTGCCGTCGTGGTGACCGAGTCGCTGCAAACGCTCGTGTTGCTGGCGGGAGCGATCCTCATCAGTGCCGTTGCCTGGGTGAAGGCGGGGGGATGGGAAGGAATCGTTGCGCACGCTCCACCGATGCATCTCTCATTAATTCGAGGCGCCGACGATCCCGGCGGCCTGCCGTGGTATTCGCTCGCCCTCGGCTACCCGGTCATCGGCATCTGGTACTGGTGCACCGACCAAACAATTGTGCAGCGCGTGCTCGGAGCGAAGGATGAAAATCACGCCCGCGTCGGCTCGCTCTTCGCGGGGTTCATCAAGATTCTGCCGCTGTTTATCTTCGTGCTTCCCGGCATAGCGTGCTACTCGTTGGTCCAACAGGGGGCGATCTCCCCGGAGAAGCTTGCCCACACCGAACAGACCTACGCGGTGCTGGTGCGAGAGCTGCTGCCAGTCGGCGTCAAAGGATTGATGGGGGCCGCGTTGCTCGCCGCCGTGATGTCGACTGTTTCGGGCGCTCTCAATTCAATCGGCACGCTGATCAGTTACGATATGCTACAACGCTGGCGCCCGCAGACCAGCGACCGAGCGCTCGTCTCCGTCGGGCGCTGGTCGTCGTTCATCGCGTTGTTGCTCGCCATCGGTTGGTCACTGACGCTGAATCCCGAAGGCATCTTTCAATCGATCAATGCGATGATCACCTACCTGGCGCCTCCGATCACCTGCGTGTTCCTCTTCGGCGTCTTTTGGCGGCGCGCCTCCGCGGCCGCTTCGTTCGCGACGTTGACGCTCGGTTCGCTTGCCGGCGTGACCCTGTTCATGCTGGAAAAGTTCCAGGTGGCATGGTGGACTGACCTGTTGAAAACGGAGCGCATCGACTTCCTGCTCGTCGGCGTATTATTGTTCGTGTTCTGCACCGCCATCATGGTGAGCGTCTCGCTGGCTCGGCCACAAGTTCATACTATCGAGAGCGAGCGACTCGTTTGGAGAACGCCATGGGAGCCGTTGGAATTTCGCGGCTGGTCAGGGATGATGAACTACAAATGGCTGACGGCTCTCCTCGCAGCCTGGTTAGCGGTGGTTTACATTCTTCTCGCGTAGTCCGCAAAAAATTCCCATGCGAATATTCAGCATTCATACGCTCGTGGTCATCGCTTTAGCGGCGGCGCCATTGGGCGAAAAGCCGGCATTCGCTGAAACGCCAGCTAATTCGGCCAACAGAAGCGTCAGCGCCAAGCCGCTCCGATTGGCGTTCATCACCTGCGCCGTAGACCAAAAGTTCTTCGACCCGGTTAAGCAGGGCATGCGGGACGCCGCCGCGGCGATGAACGTCGAGTGCGACTTTCTCGGCACGCCTGGCGTCGACGTTCCCGCCCAGATTGGAATGGTTCGCCAGGCCGTGGCCGACGGCTATGACGGGATTGCGCTGAATATCATCGATGCCGAAGCCTTCGACGAAGTCGTCGCTGAAGCCATCGCGAAGGGGGTGCCGGTCGTCAGCTTCAATATCGACGATCACGCCACGCCCAATGCGCGACTGGCCTCGGTCAGCCAGCAGTTCGAAGCAGCTGGGAAAAAGTTGGCGGCGCTCGCCCTGTCGGAGATTCCGCAAGGGGCTAACGTCCTGATGACCAAGCATGACGAGGGGGTTTCGGCCCTCGATGAGCGCAGCCGCGGGATTCAGGAAGAGTTGAAGTCGAAGGGCGTCACTTGGACCACTGTCATCACCGGCAACGACGCCGTTGCCGGCGCGAAGATTGTCGCCGATGCGCTCCGTCAGCACCCGGAAATTCGCGTTATCCTCAGCTCCGGCCAAGCGGATACGGAGGCTGCCGGCCGCGCGTTGGAGGCCGACTTCTCCAGCCGAGAGTATTGGGCCGCTGGTTTCGACATGTCGCCGAAGACGCTGCAGCTGATCGAAGCTGGCCACATTCGTTTCACGCTCGATCAACAGCCATACGCCCAGGGCTTTTATCCAGTGATGCAGCTTGTGCTCAACCTTCGCTATGGCTTGTCCCCGGCATCGCTCGACGCCGGGGCCGGGGTGATTGATCGAGAAAACGTTAAACAAGTCAAGCAACTTTGCGAAGAAGGTTATCGATAGGATGCAAACGGTAGGCATCACTGGCGGCGGCTTCAGGTGATTGACGCCCATCACCACTTCTGGCGATTTGACGAAGCGGAGTTTTCCTGGATCACTCCGGAGATGGCAGCGCTCCGTCGAGACTTCGGCCCCGACGACCTGCAGAGAGAAATGCGCGCCGCCGGCGTCAGCGGCGCCATTAGCGTGCAAGCCAGAACATCGCTGCAGGAAACGGACTTCCTCTTGAAGGCCGCCGAAGCGCACCAGTTCATCCTGGGCGTCGTTGGCTGGATCGACTTGAAATCGCCAACTGTCGGAGTCGATCTCGATCGCTACGCGCAGCATCCAAAGTTCAAAGGGGTTCGCGAGATCTGCCAGGGCGCGCCCGATGAGCAGTTCTTCACGAACGACTCCTTCCACCATGGCGTCCGCGAGTTGACGCGACGCGGACTCACCTACGACTTGCTGATCTTCGCCAATCAACTCCCAGCGGCGACCGCCTTCGTCGATCAGCATCCCGACCAGCAGTTCATCCTCGATCACTGCGCCAAACCGCCAATCTACGGTCCGCGGCCGCCTGCGGAGTGGCGTCGTCAGTTAACGGAACTCGCACGCCGCCCGCACGTCGCCTGCAAACTTTCCGGCCTCGTCACTGAGCTGCGCGACCCGGTAAGCGACTGGGACGTCGACCTGATGCGCCCTTGCTTTGAAACAGTGCTTGACATCTTTGGCGCTAACCGACTCATGATCGGTTCCGACTGGCCGGTGTTGAACCTGCGCACATCCTTTGGAGTATGGATGGGCGTCCTAAACGACTGGTTGGCCGGCTATCCGGAATCTGTCCGAAATGCAGTCACCACTGGAACCGCCGCACGGCTGTATGCCTGTGAAGAACAGGGTTGAAGGCTGAATATGCCTGGCGATGGGTAGACGTCTTTATCAGGGGCAGAATAGCGTTCGCCGCTCGTTTGCAATTGGCGTAGTAGTCAGCGAGAATTGTTAGGAACGGCTCTTTTCTGCATTACCGCGGCTGATTTCAGCGGTGGCCGACTGCGAGGTCGTTTATTCGATACCTGAACGGTTGCCATTTCTTGCTGCAGCCGTTACTCCCTGTTATCGAATACGTACATGGATAGGGATGCATCGCAGACTTATCGCGCACACGCGGCTCAATCAGCATAACGCCTTCATCGAAAGTCGATCGTCGTCATTGAGTTTAGTTGCCCTTCAACGACTGACGGTTCTTGCAGAGGACTGTTACGATTTGTCGCATAGTCTTTGTGAGAATTCGCCGTCGGAGCGGCTCGACCGCATTCGGTTTGACTTTTGAGGAGCGGGAGGCCATTCTGAATTTTTGTTGCGGCCGCGCACTTTCTCCTCGAATCAATAGCAATCGACTCATTCCCCGGCCGGCAGCAGGGCAGCATTTCTTTTCTCCTAAGTCGGATTGCGTACTCGAACTCCCCCGTTCAGTGCGACGTCGTTATTTGAAGTAGCGCCAACGTTTCCGTTGCGCGACTAGCACTCATCGAGAGGTACAGCTCATGAACGCAGAACTTCCGCAAGTCTCTTCGCAGCGCAGCAACAGTTTGATCAATGAAGGACGTTTGGCTGCGTATCTGGCGGCTGTCGGCGCAGGCGTCGGACTCGCCGCCGACGCCGAAGCGGCCGTCGTCGGCAATGCCGCGGTGCAGCCCTTCGGCGTCAATCAGGAAGTCAACATCGACTTCAACAACGACGGGCAGATTGATTTCCAAGTAGATCACGATCGGGTCGACGCCAACGGGAGCGTCCTCGACTATCTGCAGATCGATAAGAATGACGTCAACGGCGCCGCCAATCCGCTGGTGATGCCGGCGGGGACCGAAACCTTTCCGCTAGGTGCGACGGTAGCCAACGACGCAGCTGCCGCAGGATATGTGGCGCAAGCGCAGGGTTCCTATCCTTCCGCGTTGAACCTCAACGACGTCGTTGGCCCGGCGTCGTTCTTCGATTTTCAGGAAGGGAATAATTTCAACGGCACCGGCAAGTGGATTCGCGCCAATCGAATGATGGATGAGGATGCGACCCAGATCGATCAGGTTCTCGGCGGTCGCACGGCCGCGCAAGTTCAGATTCCGACCAATGGGCCGAACTTCGGCAGCGTCGTGGGCGATGTTGATTACCTGGGTCTTCGCATGAAGCTCAACGGCTCGGCCGCATACAACTACGGCTGGGTCGGCATCCGTATCGACAATCAGGCCGACGCTACTGGCGCCGTCGTCGGTTACGCCTACGAAACGATTCCTGGCGCGCCAGTGAACGCCGGCGTGGTGCCCGAACCAGGTTCGGCGTTGCTCGCCGCACTGGGTGGTTTGGCGTTGATTGGCGCCGCCGCCCGCCGGCGGCTAAGACCCGCCTGATCTGCTGTGCCTGACGCTTTTCAAATCAAGGTGGCCGTTCGGCTTGTAACTCTTCGAATGGATGAAAGTCTGATCATGAACGAGAAAGTTTCCGATGCGACGCCGAAGCGATCGCCGAGCAACATGGAGGCTCGACTCGCCGCCTACCTAGCGACGGCAGGCGGAGTCGCCTTGCTCAGTTCTGAGGCGGAAGGCGCCGTCGTCGGCAGTACGGCGGTGCAGCCGTTTGGCATCAACGGGGAAGTCAGCGTCGACTTCAACAGCGACGGGCAAATTGATTTCCAGATCGATCACGATCGCTACAACCTCAACGGCAGCAATCTCGACTATTTGCAGATCGACAAGAATGACGTCAGCAGCGCTGAGAATCCGCTTCCTATTGACGGCTTCGCCACCTTCGCGCCTGGCATTGGGGCGGCGAACGATGGCGGAGTTTCGTCCTATGTCATCGAAGGCTCGGGGGGATCGTATCCAGCCGCATTGACGAATGGCACGTTGATCGGCGCGTCTTCTACATTTGATTGGCAAGAAGGCGACAATTTTTTTGGCGGCGGGACCACGATTCGAGCTAATCGTTTGATTGATGAAGACCAAACGCAGATTGACCAGGTCGTGGGCGGCCTGCCCCCTGAAAAAGTGACCCTTCCCACCAACGGTCCTAATTTCCTGGGATTGGGCGGCGAGGTGCGTTACCTGGGCGTGAAGATGGAACTCAACGGCGCCGACCTGATCAACTACGGGTGGATCGGCATTCGCATCGACAACGAAGCGGACGCGACCGGCGCTGTCGTCGGTTGGGGATATGAGACCGAGCCAGGCCTTGATATCGTTGCCGGTGATACTGGGCCCGTCGCGCCGAGCGCCGACTACAACGACGACGGCAAGATCGACGGCGCCGACTTCCTGTTGTGGCAGCGGACATTCGGCAACTCCGTCACGGCGTTCAGCGGCGCCGACGGCAACGGCAACGGCGTCGTCGACGGTCCGGACCTGACGCTCTGGAAGGGTGGCTTTGGATCGGCGACTGTAGCTGGTCAGGTCGCCACGGCGGTCGTGCCGGAACCGGGATCCGCCTTGCTCGGGGGACTGGGCGGATTGCTGTTGGTTGGTCGGTTTGCCGCGCAACGGTGGACGCGGCGGACCTAGAGCGGTTGAGGTTCGCATGCTTGAAAACGAAGCGAACTTCGCCGCTGAGTCGACGGCCGTGCGACATCTCGTGGCCCTGGGGTATGAAGATCCGCTGGAAGCAGCGACGCGGCAGGCAGCCGTTGAGCGCTCGCAGCGGGCGCAACTGGCAAGCGCCGAGGAACTGCTGAAAGCGGGCGACGCGACGGGGGCGATCGCGGCGCTGGAGTCGATGATCGACGCCGCGGCGGATTGGTCTGCGCCGCACCAGTTGCTGGCGCGAGCCTACTTTCGCACGGGGCGCTGGCGGGCGGCTGGAGAGCGGCTGGAGTGGCTGGAAAGCCACGGCGTCGAACATGCCGAGTTGGCGCTGCTGCGGGCCCGGCTGGCGCTGCGAGCGCGATCGCTGGAGGCGGCGCGTGATCATGCGGCCTACGCGAAAGCGCTGCATCAGCCGCTGGCGGCGGCCGACGTGCTGATCGGCGACGTCGAATTTCGGTTGGGAGATCTCGCGGCAGCCGAGACTGCTTATCGCGGGGCGGTGGAGGTTCAGGGGCCGCATGCAACAGCCTTGGCGGGGTTGGCGGCCGTCACGTTGCGGCGGGGGGAGCTGGCGGAGGCGATTGATTGGTCACTGCAGGCGATTGAGCAGGACCCCAAGATGACAACGGCGCACTATCGACTCGGGTTGGCGCTGTGGCGCCTCCAGCGCCCGCGGGAAGCGACCGCTGCGCTGGTGACGGCCGCGGCGCTCAACGCTCAGTTGGCAGGTCCTTATCGGTGGCTCGCAACGATTGCTACTACGGAAGGCGATCTCGCTGCGGCCGAGAAGTATCGGCAACTTGGCCGAGCGGCCCTGAAACGACGCCGTCAGGTTCGTGACGCCGAAGAAGACTTTTGGGGATAGGCGCCGCTTACGTCAGCCGACGATGCATCAGGACCATCGTTTTCGTCACCACGCCGCCCAGCTTGGCGGTGAAGCTCCGCGTATCTTCGTAGTGGTCGAACGAAGTAAAATGAAAATAAGTGATCCCCAGCGCGAGCGCCCCCTGCGTCGCTTCCAGCTTGAGCCATAAATTGGCCCAGCCGTTGCGGAACTCAGGAATGACGATATTGGCGTCGACCGACGCCACGGTCGACGACTCGCGATGGGCGAGCAGGCAGCCGACCAGCTGTTCGCCGACGTACAAGACGCGCGAGTAGCGCGGATGAAAGGCGCCGGGCCCACGGCCGGAGATTCTTTGCGCGAGCGAGTCGCGCTCGCCGCCGAGATGGTCGAGATGAAGCTGCAGCACTTGCTCGCGATCGGCGGCGTAGAGCGGCACGATGCGGGCTTCCGGCGGAATGCGGCCGAGGCGGCGGCAACTCTCGATCACCGGTGCGAGTCGGGGTACGAACTTGTCCAGCGGCAACTGATGTTCTTGCACGGTTTCGCAAGGAGTAAATCCGAGGCGTCGCCAGCCGAGCGTCTCCTCGCCTTCGTCAAGCGAGCGGCGCGCAGCGTAGATCGCTCCCATTCCCTGGCGGCGGACGGCTGCCAGCAATGCAGAGCATAGCGCGGAGCCGATGCCGAAGCGGCGGCAGGGCGGGATGACATGAAGCATGGCGCCAGGCCCTGGGACGGGCCACTGGCGGCAGGCAGCGGTGACCGCCGCGGCGCCGACGACCAAACCATGACGGCCGTCGACGGCCACGACGTAGCTGGCTTCGGCGTTCACCGCGGGCAGCAGCATGCGGCAGGCCTGTGCGTCGCTCGCCTGAGCGGTCCGCAGAGAAAAGCCGTCGGCAGAGATGTCGAAAAGTGGGAGTGCCGTCACGGCAATGTCGCCCTGGCTGTGCCAATCGTCTGGCAGAATTGACGCGGGTTTCATACGGGATTAGAACGTAAAGACTGAGGCGAGACGCATTCCGACTCGCCCCGCTCTTCTGCGGCTTCTCGGCCATCTTATCTTACTTGAGGCGTCCATGAGACGGCATCGCTTTTACGCGCTTCGGAGCGGATTCACGCTTGTCGAACTCCTGGTGGTGATCGCCATCATTGGGGTGCTAGTCGCCTTGCTGCTGCCAGCCGTCCAGGCCGCGCGCGAGTCGGCGCGGCGGAGCCAGTGTACGAACAATTTGAAGCAAATCGGGCTCGGCTTTCTCAACCACGAAAGCACGCACAAGTTCCTGCCCAGCTCAGGCTGGAGTCCCTGGCACGTCGGCGACGCGGAGATGGGCGTTGGAAGAACTCAACCCGGCGGTTGGATGTACCAGATCCTGCCCTACATCGAGCAGCAAGGCCTTCACCGAATCCCCAGCGACGGCGATCGATCGAAGATCACCGCTCAACAAAAAGCCAATGCAGTGAAGTTGCAAATTGCGCCGGTAGATACCTTCAACTGTCCCTCGCGCCGAGCGGCTCAAAGCCTGGCCTTCGGATCGGCGGCGGGTTGGAAGCCAACCAACTCCGATATGATGACCAAAGTGGCGCGCGGCGACTACGCCGCCAACGCTGGCGACAATGTGAAAGGCTGCACGCATCAATTGGAAGGACTCGATACGTCTGAGACGACTGAGGACGATAAGTGGCCAAGCGACAACGCTCCGATGCTCCTCGAATGGATTACCGTCGGCTTGAAGCCCTACGGAGCAAGCGACGTCGGCAAGTACCCCCCTCTTACGGCGCAAAGCGGCGTCAATTTCTCCGGGTCGCAGATCGAACTGCAGCAGATCAGCGACGGCGCGAGCAACACATATCTCGTCGGCGAGAAGTACATGAACTCGAACGAGTATGAAACGGACGGTACAGCCGACGGCGGCGACAATCACGGCTACTTCCAAGGCTTCGATTGGGATACTCACCGCTTCGCTTCCAAAACATGGCCGCCGCTGCCTGATACCCCCGGCTTCTTCAGTTACCAAGGATTCGGCAGCGCCCATCCCGGCGGATGGCATGTCGTCTTCTGCGACGGTTCGGTGCGCGTGTTATCGTACGACATCGATGAACTAACTCATCGCCGGTACGCCAGTCGCTTCGATGGGCAAACGATCGCGAATTGAACGGCCGTGCGACGACTCGCCCTGATTTCTTCCTGTACAGACCACTTGAGCGCGATGATGATCTCTGCGAAGCGTTTCCGTCCGACTGCCGGTCTGTGCTCGCTGATCGCCCTTGGCTGCGCGGGCGGTCCGAGCGCCGTTGAAGTCCCCGAGGTCGATCCCGTCGCGGCTGGCGCGGAGGCGATCAAAACATACGATGGCAATGGCGACGCCGCCCTTGGGCCCGACGAACTGGCGAAGTGTCCGGGGATGGTCGTGAAGCTGGCGGCGTACGACGCCGACAAGAACGGATCGGTCGAGCAAGCCGAAATCGCCGCTCGGCTGGGCGAACTGTACAAGCACAGTCCTGGAGCGACGCAACTCAACTGCGCCGTCACTTACCGCGGCCGACCGCTCGCCGGCGCCGAAGTGGTCTTTGAACCGGAAGCGTACCTCGGTGAGGAGATTCAAGCGGCGCGGGGCGTGACCGACGCCGCGGGAGTCGCCGCGATGGGGATCCCGCCCGAGTTCTTGCCGGAGCATCTCCATCGTTTGAAGGCGTTGCACTACGGCACGTTCAAGGTCCGCGTGACTCACCCCACAATCGCGTTGCCGGCCCGCTACAATACGGCGACGGAACTCGGCTACGAGACCGAGAGCGGCAATCCAAACGTACAGTTCGTGCTGGCCGATAAGTACCCCCGGCTCCGCGGGGGGTCGGTCACGATGCCGGTTGGCATCGTCCTGCGGCGCGTTACTCCCCGGCGAAGCCGGGGGCTGCAAAGTACGCTCTGCGAGCTTTGTGAAGCGTGGCGACGATGGCGATAGCTAGGAGCGTCGCGCCAGCGGGCTCTGGAATGGCTGCCTGCGCACCACCGCTCGCCGCAGAACGTCCGAATCGCAACTTCCACGGCGCCAGGTCAAATGACTCCACGCGGCCATTGCCGTCGGCGTCCGCTCCAGTTCCTGAAGGAACGGCGGTTCCCAACGAGCGTTGCCATACCAGGAAGTCGGCCCCGTCGACGTCGCCATCGTCGTCGAAGTCGCCGCCGAGCGGCGTGAGCGCCGGAATCGTCGCCAGATCGAGCCGGTACATCATCTGGTTGTAGTCGTAGACCGGCGTCGGCGAATTGTTGCCCGAAAAGGTGTTGGCGTACGTCCCTTCGAAGTAGATGAAACGTCCCCCCTCCTGGTCGAAGAAGGGATGCGACGTTGGGTTGTAGAAGGTGTAGTCGTTGCTGGAGCCGCGGTCGTGCGTGGCGACTTTTACGGCGTCGGCCCAGGGTCCTTCCGGCGTCGGCGCCTCAGAGAACCAGACCTCGCCCAGGAAGCTGGCGCCGAACGACTCCGTGCCGATCATCACATAGTTTTGACGATAATCGTTCCAGTGGACCGATGCGCGGTGCAACTGAATCGGCCGACCGGTGGCGTGATCCTCCAGGCGAAACGGTGAATCGTCCCGCTCGATGAAGCCCTGCTGCACAAGCTTGCTGACCATGTCGGCGCTAAGCGGGTCGGAGTTCTTTTTCCAACCGAAGACGACGTTGCCGGCGGCGTCGGTTTCTAGCGGCGGGGCCGCGGCGTTGAATCTCGTGTTCGCTTGCAGCGGCGTGTAGGCTTCCCACTGCGTGAGGTCGGTGACGCTGCTCCAGTCGGCCTTCACGCGGACGTTGGGGTAATCCTCGGCGAAGTAAATGTAGTCCTGGCCATCGACCGTCTGCCGAAAGGCGTGCCCTTTAGGCGTGATGGGAGCGTTGGCTGCGTAGATGCGATGCCGCAAAAAGGAATTGGTCGCATCGCTGTAGAGCGCGAGTCCGTGTTCCAACACCTCGAAGGCGTGGGCCGGATCGGCGTTCATCCGCGAGTAGTGCGTCAGCATCCGCTCGTTGCCGTCGTCGTTCACCGTGAAGAGACCGTCAACCCACACCGGCCCAGGATCGGATAGCGGCATCATTTGCCGCGCTGAGCCGCTGGAGTCGACGAAGTAACTGAGATTGACCCCAACCGACGGATCGAGCCCTCCTTGGTCCGGCAGTTTTGAGCGGGCGCCCGCCGTGCGGAAGTTGCCAAAGCCGACCTCGTAGAGCGTATCGCCCCAGAACCAGTAGATTTGGTTCCTGTAAACGGTCGCCTGCACCGAGTCCTGCCCCTTCACGTTCGCGTTGTGGAGCGGATTGATGATCGGCGCCGTGACGCCCGTCTCGACGCTGTCGGCGTAAATCCCCGGGCCGGTGACGCGATAAAGCCGCTCCGCGACGTTGCGGCGATCGATCGCGATCTGCACGCTGCCGCCAGCGGTGGTTTGCACGGTCTGCCCCCAACCGGAGTATCCGTAGCTCTGAAACCCGAACGGGACGTTCTTGTTGAGCAGCGCAGGATCGTCGAGAGCGACGATGCCGTTGCTGTCGGTGATGAGTTTCGTACCGCCGGTGGGCTGCAATTCGACGAGCGGCACGCCGCGTCCCGTTTGGGAATCGACGACCTTAATCTGGAACACGTCGGCAAACGTGCGCGGCGTTCCTACCGATAAAACTGCCAGCACGGCGATGGCGATGCGAAGACTGCTCATGACAAAAGTCGCCGCTCGACGCGGGCTCCTTCGACGCCGGTCAACCGTTGATCCAGCCCCTGGTACGGAAACGTGAACCGCTCGTGGTCGATCCCCATCGCGTGCAAAATCGTCGCGTTCAGATCGTTGATGTGGACCGGATCGCGGACGACGTTGTAGCAGTAGTCGTCGGTCTCGCCATGCTCGTATCCGGCGCGGGCGCCGCCCCCCGCCATCCAGGCGGTGAAGCAACGGCCGTGATGGTCGCGGCCATGATCGGTTGCGGTGAGCGCGCCTTGCGAATAAATTGTCCGCCCGAACTCGCCCCCCCAAATGACGAGCGTATCGTCGAGCAAACCGCGTTCTTTGAGATCCATCACAAGGCCCGCGCTCGCCTGATCGGTGTCGCGACACTGTTCGCTAATGTCGCGCGGAAGGCGGAAGTGCTGATCCCAATCACGGTGGAAGAGTTGAATGAACCTCACGCCTCGCTCCGCGAGCCTTCGTGCGAGCAAACAATTGGCGGCGTAAGTGCCGGGACGCCGCGCCGCCTCACCGTAGAGCTTGAATGTATGCTCCGACTCGTCAGAAAGATCCATCAGGTCGGGGACCGAAGTCTGCATGCGGTACGCCATTTCGTACTGCTGAATGCGGGTTTCGGTCTCGGGGTCTTTCGACTGCTGGAACTGAATCTCGTTGAGCGCCGCCAGCGAGTCGAGCATGCTGCGTCGTCGGTCGGGCGTGACGCCCGGCGGGTTGCTCAGATAAAGCACCGGGTCCTTGCCAGCGCGAAAGCGCACGCCTTGATGGCTTGAAGGCAAAAATCCGCTTCCCCACAACCTCGCGAACAGTGGCTGCATATTGGGGCGATTCGCTTTGGAAATCAGCACGACATACGCCGGCAGATTCTGCGTCTCGCACCCCAGGCCGTAGCTAAGCCACGCCCCCATGCTCGGCTTGCCCAGCTGCTGCGTGCCGGTGTTGATGAACGTGATCGCCGGATCGTGATTGATCGCCTCGGTGTGCAGCGACTTCACGATGGTCAGCTCGTCGACGACTTTCGCCGTATGCGGCAGCAACTCGCTAACCCACGTGCCGACTTGGCCATGCCGGGCGAACTTGAACATTGGTGCGGTAACGGGAAAATTTGATTGCCCGCTCGTCATCCCGGTGATCCGCTGCCCCTGGCGAATTGAATCGGGGAGCTCAGTGCCGTGCAGTTCTCGAAGCCGCGGGTGGTAGTCAAACAAATCGACGTGCGACGGTCCGCCCGATTGGAACAGGTAGATTACGCGCTTGGCCGTGGGCGGAAAGTGAGGCAGCCCGCTGAGCCCGAGTCCCGGCGCGGGGGGAGTGCTGCTCATCGCCGCGTGCGCCGCGCCGCGGCCCGCCAGCGAGGCGAACGCCGCCGCCCCGAGACAGCCGGCCGTCCGACCCAGCAGATAACGGCGCGTCATCTGCCGGTGGGCCTGCTCGGCGCCGGTCGATAGTCGTGAAGGATCCATGCTCGTACGCTCTATTCAGTATCGCCTGAAGGTTAGTTTCTGGTGATCGCTTCGTCGAGATTCAGAATCACTAGCGCCACGTTTGTCCACGCGGCTTGAGTGGCGGCATCCAGCGTCTCGTCGCGCGACGATTCGCCTACCGACAGCAACGCCTCAGCCGCGCCGTCATCGGCGCCGAACGACGCACGCTGCTTTTCAAACTCAGCGAGGAGGATCGCCGCTTCCTCCTCCGTCGGCAGGCGAGCGGTGACGAGTTCGAATCCATGCGCAATTGTGGCCGCAGCATCCCCCTGCCCAGCCGCGACCATGCGTTCGGCCAAATGGCGGGCCGCTTCGACGAACGTCGGATCGTTCAGCAGCACCAGCGCCTGCAGCGGCGTGTTCGTCCGCTCGCGACGGACGGTGCAGGTTTCGCGACTCGGCGCGTCGAGCGCCACCAGGTTCACCGGCGGAACCGAGCGCTTCCAGAACGTGTACATGCTGCGACGGTAGAGATCGGCGCCATGATCTTGTTCGAACAACTGGGCCGTGAATTTGTAATTCGTCTTTTGGTGGGCCAATTCGCCCCAGAGATCCCCCGGTTGATACGGCTTAACGCTTGCCCCGCCAATCCGCGAATCGAGCATGTCGCCCGCGGCAAGCGCTTGATCGCGAATCAGCTCCGCCGGCATCCGGAAGCGCGGTCCCCGAGCTAAAAGTTGATTGTCTGGATCGCGAGCAAACAACTCGGGAGACGACGCCGACGATTGCCGATAGGCGTCAGAAGTGACCATCAACCGCAACATCTGCTTCACATCCCAACCGCTATCGATGAACTCGACGGCTAACCAGTCGAGCAGATCGGGATTAGCCGGCCACGGGCCTTGTAGGCCAAAGTCCTCGGCCGTCTTCACCAGTCCCGTGCCAAACAGCGATTGCCAAAGCCGATTGACCGTGACGCGCGCCGTGAGAGGGTGCCCCGGAGCGGTTAGCCAGCGCGCCAGCGCTAATCGATCCACAGCCCCTTCAGTCGGCAGCGGCGGCAACGCGCGGGGCGTGCCTGGGGATAATTCTTCGGTCGGATTCGTATATTGGCCGCGATCCAACAGGAACGTCTTGCGGAGCTCCTCGCGCTCCCGCATCACCATCGTCGACGAAACCTGAGCTTTCAGTTCAGCAAGTTCGGCCCGTTTCTCGCTGAGCGAGGCGACCAACGCCCGATAGTCGTCATTAACAAACTGATTCGCACGAAAGTAATTTCGGAGCGAAGCGGCTTGCTCCTCCGTCCGCTGTTCCTTGGCGATCTCCAGCAGCGCCTCGACGTTGGCGGGCGCCGACGCCTCCAGCTGTGGATCGAGTGCGAACTGAAACTGCCATTCCCACGCATAGTTGACGAGCTTGATGAGCAACTCGTTCGCCCCTTCGCGCAGGTGGAGTTCGAGTTCCTGCTGCGTCGGCGAAAACGTCTCCTGCGCTTCGCGATCCCAGATTAACTCGCCGTTGAGCCAGACCTGGACGCCGTCGCTCGTGCCGAGCTGAGCGCGGACTGTTTTTGCCTCCGCCGAACCGATCTGCCGCATGAGGTAGGCCGCCGCTGAGTCGCCTGACAGTGAGATTTCATTCCCGTCGACAAACTGCGGCCCCGGCAGCCAGCGGAACGAGCCATCCTGGTTGGCGTAAGTCGTCTCTAGATTGACTGGTGCAGAGATGCCGAACGTTTCCGCCCTCGCTATCGCCGGCGTGTCGAGCGAGACAGGCCCAAAGATGAACCAGTCGCCAGGCCGCACCTTCGCATTGGCCTGGCGATCGCGCCAGACCGACTCCCAAGCCGCTTGCGATTCGTCGGCGGCCACCTCGCGCTCTTTGAGCTGTTTCTCCAGCTCGGCAATCTCGCCGGTCAGCTGCGTGCGTCGCTGCTGCTGTTCGTCGCTGGGCAACTCCAGCATCGGCTTCGCGTTGCCGCGGTAGCCGTCGAGCCCCTCTTCGTCGACGTTGTTGAAGAAGGCGAAAAACTGGAAGAATTCCTTCTGCGTGATCGGATCGTACTTATGGTCGTGGCAGCGCGCACACCCGATCGTTAGCCCCAACCACACCGTGGCGGTCGTCGTCGCGCGATCGACCACATATTCCACATGGTACTCTTCCGGAATCGCGCCCCCCTCGAAGTTCACGGGGTGGTTGCGATTGAAGCCTGAGGCGATCTGTTGCTCGGTCGTCGCATCGGGCAGAAGATCGCCGGCCAACTGCCAGACGGTGAACTGATCGAACGGCATGTTGTCGTTGAAGGCCTTGATCACCCAATCTCGCCACGCCCACATATCGCGTTGCGAATCGATGTGGTAGCCATGCGTGTCGGCGTATCGTGCGGCGTCCAGCCAATCGAGCGCCATCCGTTCGCCGTAGCGCGGCGACGCGAGGAGCCGATCAACGAGTCGTTCGTAAGCATCCGGCCGCTCGTCAGCTAAAAACTCGGCGATCTCGGCAAGCGTCGGGGGCAGTCCCGTGAGGTCGAGCGTCACCCGACGAATCAGCGTGCGGCGATCGGCCTCGGGGCCGATGGCTAGACCGTCGCGAGTGAGCCGCGCGCGGACGAACGCATCGATCGGATTGCTTACTGTGTTCGCCCCGCCGTCAGCGGGCGGATCAACCTGCTGCGGTGCGATAAACGACCAGTGGGGCTCGTACTCCGCTCCTTCGATGATCCAGCGTTTTAGAATTTCAATCTGCTCGGCAGTCAGCGTCTTGTGTGAATCAGCCGGCGGCATCCGCAAACTTTCGTCCTCCGCAGTGATGCGGGCGATCAGTTCGCTCTCCTCCAGATTGCCCGGTACGATCGCCCGCAAACCAGATTCCAGCTCCGCCAGGGCCTGCTCGCGCTCGTCGAGACGCAGGCCGGCGCCGCGCCGCTTTTCGTCTTGCCCGTGGCACAGAAAACAGTTCTGCGACAAGATTGGTCTGACGTCGCGGCTAAAGCGCAGGGGAGCCGTCTTGCCACCGACTTCGCTGGAAGCACGCGAGGCGTCGGCTCCGTTCGCGAACGCGGGTCCGGAAAGCATGGCGAGCAGACACGTCAGCCAGCCAAAAGCGCGGCGAGGCAGGTGGTTGTCGAAATCAGACATCGCACTCATGCTGAGAAAAGAAAAGGGGGCCAACCGTTGGCCCGAGGAGGCGGTTCATTATAACCGAACCGACGCCCGGTCGAAGCATGCCGCGGCGTTTGGTAGCCAGAGCCTATTAATAACCTGGCTCCATGTTGACGCTGACCATGCGCGGCGCAACGCGGGTCAATTCCGCTCCCTGCGGGTCGTAAACAATCGCCTGGACCTGAAAACGGCCAGGCGCCGCCAGCGCCGACGGCCACCGGGCCTCCCGTACGACAAAGTTCCCTGCCGACGCTAATTCGCGCCGTTCGCTGGCCTCGAATTCGCCCAGAACTTTCCCCGCCAAATCGCTGACCTGGAAGACAATTCGCCCCACATGTTCCAAGCCATTCGGCGGCGCCGCGATTTGCGCGACCACTTGCGGCTCGCCTTCCTGCGACCAGGGAACGTCGATCCGCATCGGCATCATCACCGGTCCGCCGATTTCCCACCCGTGTTGATCAATTTCGTAGACGAGCTTTACGCGCGCCAAGTTCGCCGGCTGCTGCACCGAGAGGGGGCTGCCGAAGACGAACGAACGGTACGAGCGCGGCCCGCCGTCGCTGTACGAGAGTTCCGCATCGAGTCCGATGACCTCGCCCGCGCGCGGCGTGAACTCTGGAAAGTTCTTCCATGGCAGTTTGAACTCAACTTCCAGACCGTGCTCCGTTCGTTGGGCCGCCACTTCGACCCCTTCGCGCGAAATCGCCTCCTCAAACCCTGGCCGAAGGGTGAACCGCGGCGCCAATTCCGCCAACGTCATCGGCGTAAAAAAACAATGGACGGCCCAGGCCTGCCGCTCCTTCGGCCAGCTTCGACTCCGAAAATCGTCGCCTCGACGAACATCGAAATACCACTCGACCGCATCGCCCTCCCACAGCGGCGCCTCAGGCGAGTAAGCCGCTTGATCAAGCGTTCGCAACCCGACGTAAAACGCTTCGTCGTCCCACAGGTAGTAGAACTGCGCCGCTCGATTAGCCGCATCGCGGTGGAAGTACTCAATCGGCGTACATAGTGCGCGGCGGTAGTCTGCCTCATTGAGCCGACCGTCTATGTGCAGGGATGCTGCGGCGCGGGGCACGACGCCTCGAATCGGCTCTGCTGAGAATGCCTCGGAATCTGAGGCAATGACTAGGCTGATGCAGAATGTTGCTGTGAAAGACCAGCGAAGCATTCGTTGGATCGGGTTGAAGTCACTCATGGTTGCCTGCTAGCTCGCGCTTGCGAAGTAGATTTGCTTCGCTTTGCTTTCAGAATCCAAACGATGCAAAAGATTACTGTAACAACGTTTAAGGCAGAGAGTGCAGAGAGTCTGTTAACCAGCGAGCGCGGTACGGTCCAAAAAACCAGCGCGACGACTCTTCAATCGGGCTCCAACCATAGTTCAAGTAGCCCGACGAGTTCAAAAACCCAGCCAATAGGCCGAGAAACGAAAAATGCCGAGGCGACTCTCGCCCCGGCATTGCGCGTTAACCAGACGGCCTGTAGTTTCTACAGGCCAAATTTGAGCTCCCCCGGTAGGACTCGAAGTGGCTCCTAATTCGTCGGGAAATCCTTCCAAGAGTGGAAAGGGCGCTGCATATTCCGGTGCAATTCCGCCCGATTCCCCCTCTCCACCGTCCGATCTTGCCCTCGTGATCGATCGTTGGCCCATCCTCACTCAAGCGTTGCGTGCGCAAATCGTCTCTCTCCTGGAGGGAGAAGCTTAACATTTGCAGCCAAGGCGCTAAAGGGGCCCCCTTTGGCCGCTCGCAGATCTTTTGGTTCGCCCCGTCCCACCTCCAGGACCGATTCCCATGGAACTAATCCCCGTCCCCCCAAGCACCGAAATCGACGAAGCGTTCCCTCGCTGCAAACACTGTGACAGCCCGTTCAAGCCTCGCTTCGACCGAGGCCGCCCGCAACTTCACTGCTCCGATGCTTGCCGATTGGGC